>CAWDPT010000008.1:0-96587 GCA_963804325.1 uncultured Acidimicrobiaceae bacterium | reverse complement strand
GACGAAGACAAGCCCTCGGAGGGAGGGGCGATTCGTCACGTCCGTGCCTGCCGGCGCGCCGAGACCCAGAGCAGCGCGATGCCCGCCGCCGTCGCGCCGAAGAGAGCGAGCCCCCAGCCGAGCCCCGGCGGCCGGAAGCGGAAGCGCACGTCCTCCCGGGGAGGCGGAGCTCGGCCGCCACCGCGTCGCGGTAGGAGGGAGCCGGTCCGTCGTTCGCGCTCCAGCCGGGGTCCCAGTTCTGGTTGAGGATGAGGTGGTCCCCGGGGCGCGCGTGCTCGACGCGAATGGTCACGTCGTTCGGCGTCCACGACGTGATTGCCGCCGTCGCGCCCCCCTCGGCGACGTACGCCTCGCCGCGGTAGTCCGGATCGTCCTCACCGTAAGCGCCGACTCCGGGCATGCGCCCATCACGGTCGCGGTGCGTGCCATGAAGCCCGAGTCCGTGTCGCACGCCAGCGTCCCCACGTTCTCGAGGACGCCAGGCAGCGTGCTCATGTCCCAGAGGCCGGGCTGGTAGCCGCGCTCGGGGGCAGGCGATGCACCACGTGGAACGGCTCGTCGCGCCGGGGATGTCGGGCGACGGGTGGACGAACGACTGCGCCATGGGCTCGCGCGCCACGGTCCCCATGTCGATCGCCAGCGCCACCGCCAGCAGCCGAGGAGGGCCTCGACGAGGGGGCGGCGGCCCCCCCGCGCTGCAACAGGCGGTCGACACCCGAGGCCGCGCAGCACGTGAGGAACGATGAACGACGCGTAGAGCCAGCGCGACGGCACGTGCTGCGACTTGAAGACCGGCAGGAGGTGCAGGAGCCGCCACGGCGTCAGCGAGTGAAAGCCCCCCAGCGCGAGAACGAAGCATGACGAGCCCCGCCCACTTGAGGGCGCGCGCGCGCGGCCCGCGGCGCGCGACAGCCCGGCGACGAGCGCGACGAGCGCCGGCCAGCCGAGGTACAGCCCCCACTCGTGCCACATCGAGCCGCCGACGAAGTCGTCGTCGCGTCGTAGTCGCCCACGCGCCACGTGACATGGCCGGGACGTACTACGGGCCAGATCGCCTCGTTGGACTCGATGATGCGCGGGAAGCGCTGCAGGTCTCGAAGAGCGGCAGGAGCTTCGGCGCCGACAGGCCCGACGCGATGGTGGCCACCCCCGCCAGCGCACCAGCGGTCGGCAGCGAGCGCGTGCGGCGCGCGACCAGCGGCCGCGTAGAGGACGAGCGCGAACGCCGTGTGCGGCACCGGGTAGATGGCGTCGCCGTAGACCATGCCGCGAGGCAGCGGCTGCGACGACGACGTCGCGCACCGCGCGCCTGGCGTGCGTGCGGGTCGATGGCGCGGTCGAAGAGGTACAGGATCCAGGGCAAGCAGGCCGTAGAGCAGGTGCCACGTATGCCCGGCGGCGATCCGAATGGCCCAGCGGCTGTTGACCGCCGCGACGACGGCGAAGATCGCCGCAGCGCGTCGGCTGCCCGTGAAGCGCGAAGCGAGCCGCCAGCACCCGTCGCGGCCACGATGGCCGAGACGATGACTCGACGCGGATCGCGATCGCGAGCGGCAGGAGCAGCAGCACGGGCAGGAACGGCGGAACGACGACGGGGTCGCCCTCGAGGGATCTCCACGCCGGGCGGCCGCCGCAGGTGTACGGATCCCAGAACGGGAGCTGGTGGAAGCGCATGAGCGTCTTCACGACGACCTCGCGCTGGGTGTTCATCTGGTCCCAGTTGCGACCGCCGAGCGTCCCGGGATGCGGCAAGAGCGGCGAGACGACGAGCACGATCATGCCGACGATGGCGAGCACCGCAGCGATGCGAACATTGCGGGCGAGGTGCGGGGAGACGCGCATGCCCTGGGCGGCACGCTACCAAGGGCGGGCGCCGGGCGGTGGGTTTCCGCCGTTGCGGCGCCGCGCCCGCGCGTGCGACCGTAGCGCCATGAGCGGGACGGCTTCGGTCGGCGGGGTTCGCGCGGTGCTGGTCGTGGTGATGGTCGGGGCCACGGTCCAGGCCACGTTGCTCGGCATCGGGTGCTCTGGCGCAGTGAAGGCCACGGGGGACGCAGGCAGCGGCAGCAGCGGCGGCACCAGCGGCAGTGGCGGAGGCAGTGGCAGCAGCGGCGGCGACGACGGCATCGTGGGCGAATGGGAGCTCGCCGGTGACGGCGGTGGCAGCGAGACGCAGGAAGCCTTCTTCAACGCCGACGGCACCTGCGGTTTCATCCAGAGCTACGGCGGAGCTTCGGGGACGGAGAGCTACTGCGAATCGAATTACACCTATTCGATCGAAGGCGACGTGCTGACCGTCGACGAGCTCTACGACAGCGGCTTCAGCAGCGCGGTGACGGCGGAGTTCTCGCTGTCGGGCGACACCCTCACCCTCAGCCCCTCCGACGGCGGTTTCTCCGTCACTTACACCCGCGTCAACGCCGACAACGGCAACGCCTGCCCCTGACTCGGCCGAGGGGTGCGGCGCTCTTCAGTGCTTCCGGTGAACCGTCCGGTTCACGTAGTGCTTCGGCTTCGCCGGCAGGCGCGTGCGCGCGGGCGGCCCATAGCGCGGCGGCGACGTCGCGGCGCTCGCCACGGCGGACGGCGAGGCCGAGGCGGAGTCCGCGGAGCCGTCGTCCTCGTCGTCCGAGGCCTCGCTCGCGGAAGGCGCCGGCATCGGTAGCGGCTCGAAGCTGGGCATCGGCAGGGACGACGGGATCGCAGGACTCCACCGCTGCCGTCGCGCCCGCGACCACGGACCCGACGGCGCTCGCGGCGGTCTTGGCCGGCCCGCGCATGCCCGCGACGTCGAGCCGCCCCGTGTAGATCGCGAAGCCGAGAACGCCCGCGACGACGACCGAAAGCAAGAGGAGCAGCCCTCCCCCGCCCCGCCTGTTTCGGTCCTCGCCCCACGAGGCCTGGGTCCGCGCCACCTCCTCCGCGCGCAGCGGCCGCGGCGACGACCCTTCCTTCGGCTTCGCCTTCGACGGCGGCGCCCCCACCATCGCCTCGATCCGCTGAGCGAGCGCGTCCCGCGCCGGGGCGAGCTCCACAAGGGCCCGCGCGAGCTCCAGAGCGTCGGACGGCGTCCGGCTTCTTGTCCAGGCACGCGAGGATCGCCCGCTCGAGCCCGCCGGCATGTCCGGACCGCAGGCCGGAGGGGGCCGCGGGCTGCTCCGAGGCGATGAGGGAGCACACCTGTGGCACGGTCTCGGCGTGGAACGCGGGCTTGCCGGTGACGCCTCGTAGAGGACCGCGCCGAGCGACCAGACGTCGCTGCGCGCGTCGACCTCTTTCGTGGACCGGAGCTGCTCGGGCGACATGTACGAAGGCGATCCCATGATGGTCGCGGTCGCGTGAGGGCCGGATCGACGCTCGACTCGCCCCGCCGTGTCGTGAGCTTCGAGATGCCGAAGTCGAGCAGCTTCACGCAGGGCGAACCGTCCGCCCGCCGGTGACGAAGAGGTTCGACGGCTTGAGGTCCCGGTGGACGATTCCCGCCGCGTGCACCTCAGCAAGGGCCTTTGCGGCCTGGAGCGCGATCTCGCACGCTTCGTCCACCGCAAGCCTGCCCTTGCCGATGAGCGCATCGAGGTCCTGCCGTCCAGGTACTCCATGACGATGAAGGGACCCGTCGCGTCCGCGCCGTCGCGGCCGTGACCGACTCGCCTCCTTCGCCCGCCTCGCCCCTCACTCTCCCCACGTCCCTGACGCGCGCGACGTGCTCGCTCTTCACCTTCGCGGCGACCTTGGCCTCGCGCAGGAACCGCTCGACCACCTCGGGGTTACGCATCGCTTCCGGGAGCAGGAACTTGATCGCGACCTGCTGATCGAGCTCCAGGTGGGTCGCGGCGACGACGATGCCCATGCCGCCCTCGCCGATGACGCGCTCGACGCGGTACTTCCCGCGACGACCAGTCCGGGCTTCGGCTCGAACCGCCCCTTCGCCGCCCGCGGTCCCTCGGGCCTGGTCGGAGTCGGATCACGCACCGCCCCCGGATTGTAGCGCGCCCCCACTCCCACTCGCGCTCGCGCCCACGCCCGCACCCACGCCCACGCCCGCGCTCGCGCCCTCCCCTACTCCATCACCTTCGCTCCACCGCCCCGAACGCGAGCGATTCCACACGCGTACAGCGCCGGCAGCCACAGCGCGACCCCCAGCACGTCCGGCTCGCGGTACGCGAAAGCGCCGACATGGACGAGGAGCGCCTCGACCAGCGGCCCCACGACCGCCGACATCGCCGCCAGGACCACCGCGAGCCACGTCCGCGCGAGCCACGCGAAGAGCCCCGCCGCGCCCGCCAGCAGGACGACGAGCCGGGCGCCGTGCGACACCGGCAGATACCCGCTCATCGCGTAGAGCCCCGTGAACACGGCGAACCCCGCCATCGCCTCACCCCACGACACCCGCCGCCCCGGGCGCTTGCCGGTCAGCCGCTCGGCGACCGGATACGGCAGGCCCACGAGCAGCCCGGCCGCTCCGAAGAGCGGCGGCGTCCAGAGGGCCATCTCGAAGACCACGGCCGCGCGTACACCGTGGTCCCGCTGTGCGTGTGGAACGCGTCGAGCCCCGCGCCCACGACGGCGCTGAACGCGAAGAGCAGCGCGACGCGGCCGGCGCGCCTGGCGCCACGGGGCCCGCCGGCGCTCAGTGATGACGACGCGCAATCCACATGAACGAGTCGAAGCGCGGCGTGAACACGAAGCCATCGGCGCGCGACGGCCGGTCGAAGCGCGAGGCGTGGGTCGCGTCGCGGTCGATCCCGAAGCCGACGATGGGGTGCGGCGCGGCGGGCGGCGGCGCGACCGGCGCCTCGGCGCAGCCGGCGAGGGTCGCGGCGACGGCGGCGATTCCGAGGAGAACGGGCAGGCGGGGGAGGTTAGGGCGGTGGATCCTCTCCCCTTCGAGGCTACGCCCACGCGGCGCGCGCGCAACCGAGACGCGCGTCACCCTCAGGCGACAGGGCCCGGCGGACGGCTGTCGCGCGCCGCGACGCTCTCACGGACGCGCGCCACGTGATGGCGCAGCCCCTCGAACTGGCGCTGAAGCACGAGGAGATGCCGCGTCGCTCATCGACTCGAGGCCGAGGAGCGAGTTTCGCGCGTGCACGTTGGCGCGAATGAGCTCGTCGAGCTTGAGGTGGATGGCGTGCGCGTCGCGGTTCTGGGTGTTCTGGATGAGGAACACCATGAGGAAGGTGACGATGGTCGTGCCGGTGTTGATGACGAGCTGCCAGGTGTCCGAGAAGTGGAAGAGAGGTCCGGTCCCGGCCCACACCGCGATGATGGTGACCGCGAGCATGAAGGCGTACGAGCGCCCGACGACCTCGGCCGTGCGGTGAGCGAACCTCCGGAGACCGCTTCGTCCATGCGTTTTCTTGGGTCGCAAGACGCGTGCCGGCTCGGCAGCAGGTCTCGCGATTGGCAGACCCTTCCGGCCACGCGGCCGTAAGATGGGGCGGCGAGCCGCGAGCGACACGAACGAAGCGAGAGCTAGCCAGAGCGAGGGGAGAACCATGTCCATGCCGGTCCCGGTCGACGGAGCCAACGCCGAGAAGCCCCGCATTCCCGCCTCGCGCCGCTGGCGCATGATGGGCCTCGCCCTCGGCTTCCTCGTGGCCGGCGTCGGCGCGTGGCTCGCCTTCCACCGCCCGGGTCCGGCCGCGCCGGCCCGCGCCATCGGGGCCCGGCTCGATCTCGCGGCCGGCGACGTCACGGTGACGGAGGCTGCGGCGCGACGAAGGCCCTCTCGGGCCCCCCGCTCGCCATCGGGGCGCGCATCGCGACCGGCAAGGGAGCGCGCGCCGCTCGTGCGCACCGGCGACGGCGCGGCGGTCTTCCTCCGCGGCGACACGCGAGATTGTGCTCGAGCCGACGGGCATCGAGCTCGCGCAAGGGCGAGCTGTGGCTCGACGCGCCGCGCGCCGAGTCGCGACGCCGTCGAGGTGCAAGCTCGGCGACGACACGGTCGCGCGCCTCGGACGCGGGGCTCAGCGTGCCGCGCGACGGCGACGACGCGACCGTCTACGTGGCGCGCGGGCTCGCGATCCTGACGTCGCCCGGCGGGCGGGTCGAGGTCAACGCGGGCGAGCAGCGGCGTCGCGCACGCGAAGGACGCCCCCGAAGGTCAGCGCGGTCGCGTTCTGGCAGGACTGGACCGGCGGCATGGGGACCACGCGCCCGCTGCGCGGCGCGTCGGGAGCGGCTCGGGGCGCATCTACGGGATCGACCCGTTCGCGCCGCCGGGCGCGCCCGCGCACGCGCTCGGCATCGCGCAGCAGGCCGTGCGCGCCGTCCTGCGCGACGGCATCGCCGAGACCGAGGTGGACCAGACGTTCTCGAACCCGGGCAGCCAGCCGCTCGAGGGCTGGTACTGGTTCACGGTCCCGGCCGACGCGATCGTCACGAGCTTCGCGCTCGAGACCGAACGGGCAGCTCGTCGAGGGGGAGGTCATCGAGAAGCAGCGAGGCCGCGGCGAAGTACGCGGCGGCCGTCGCGGCAGGCGTACGACCCGGCGCTGCTCGAGTGGGTCGACGGGCGGAGCTACCGCGCGCGCATCTTCCCGATCCCGGCCAGCGGCACGCGGCGCGTCGTCCTGCGGTACACGCAGCTCCTGCCGCACGGTCGAGGGCAAGCTCCGCTACGTGTACCCGCTGCCGCTCGGCACGACCCGGTGCGGTTCGACGAGTTCGCGCTCTCGGTCGACCTCGGCGACGCCGGCGCGAAGTGGCCGGCCTCGCGACGTCGCTCGACGCCACCGTCGAGGCGGGCGGCAAGCTCGTGACGATGCGCCGGAGCGGCTACGTCCCGCAGGCCGACTTCCAGCTCGAGATGGCGCCGCCGAAGCAGGCGCCGCTCCGCGCGTGGCGCTTCGCCGCCGGCGCCGATCAGGCCGACTACGTGATGATCCGCTACGCGCCCGACGATCGACTTCGCGACGCATGCCCGCCGCAGAAGGGCGCGGTCGTCGTCGTCGTCGACACGTCGGCGGGCGGCGACGAGAGCGCGCGCGGCAGCGCGCACCGCGGCGGCCGAGGCCATCCTGCGCGCGCTCTCGGACGAGGACCGCTTCGCGCTCGTCGTCGCTCGACGTCGCGCCGACCGTCGCTCTACCCGGAGGAGGGCGCTCGCCCCGGCCGACCGACGCGAGCATCGCGGCGGCGCTCGAGCGGCTCGAGCGAGCACGGCGGCGGCGGCGCGACCGACCTCGGGTCGATGTTCGAGCCGGCGCTCGATCGCCTCCACGGCAGCGAGCAGCCCGCCATCGTCTACGTCGGCGACGGTACGCCCACCTCGGGCGAGACGAGCCCGGACGGCTGCTGGACCGGATGCGCCGCTCGCTGGCCGGCTCTCGCGCGCGCTTCTTCGCCGTCGGCGTCGGGGCGCGACGCGCGGCACGAGCTCCTCGGCGAGCTGACGCGCGCCGGGGGCGGCATGTACCTGCGCGTCGACGACGCCGAGCAGGCGACCGACGAGGCGCTTCGCCTGACGAGCGCCATCAAGACGCCGACCATCACCGACGTCGACGTCGTCCTCGACGCGGCGCTCGATCAGCCCTTCTACTCCGCGACGGGAAAGCTCTCGCGCGGCGAGGAGCTCGTCCTGCTCGCGCGGACGCACCACGCGCTGCCGCCGAAGGTGACGATCAAGGGGCGCATCGCGCGGCAAGGACTTCGACGCGCGAGTACCCGCTCGACGCTCGAGTCGAGCGTCGTCGACGGCGCTCGTCCCGCGGCTCTGGGCCGCCGAGTACGTCCGGCGCCTGCTCGGCAGCGGCGCGACCGCGGACGAGAACCGCGCGAAGGTGCTCGAGCTCGGGCTCGAGTACGGGCTGATGACGCCCGTACACGAGCATCCTCGCGCTCGACAGCGAGTCGGCGTACGCGCGCCAGGGCGTCACGCGGCGTAAGTCGCCGCTGCGGGGCGTGAGGCTCACCGCGCTCGAGACCGACGGAGGAGCGCGCGCTCGCGCGCGGTACGCTGGGCCTCAGTCGCTGGGCGGGTGCGAGCAAGAAGATCACGCTCCCAATCGGCACGCCAGCCCCGGTGGCCAACGCAGCCGCCACCGCACGCCGTCGAGCATGGCCTCCGACGGGGATGCGCCGCGCCCGCGGAGGCGCCCGCGATGGCCGCCGCCGACCGCAACGCCGCCACTCCACCTGCGCCGCCTGCGGCCGACATGGACGATTCGCGGCGCTGCGCAATGCGCGGCGGCCGCGCCGGCCGGCCTCGGCGGGCGGAACGCGCAAGCAGACGCGCGGGCTGAGGCCGCGGCCGGCGACACGGACTGTCCCTCGCGCGGCGCGCGCTGCCGGCGACCGTGGCGCCCGCGCAACCCGAAGCCCGCGGGCGAGCACGGCGCGGGACGTGCATTCCAGCCCACGACCGAAGGCCGACGCCGACGCGAAGAACGCGTCGGCTCGCCCGAGGCCCGCGCCAACGCCACCGCCGACCGCGCGGCCACGTCGCCGGCGTCCCGCTCGGCACCTGCAGCGACGCGGCGAGCCGCCCGCTCGCCGAGCGCATCGTCCTCTGGAGAAGCGCCTGCGACACGCGCACGCAGCGCCGGCGAGATCGTCGCCGCAGTACGACAGCGCCCGCGTCGCGTGCGAGCTGCCCGACTGGCGCGACCAGGCGGCGCTGCTCGACCTCATCCAGCAGCGCATCGCGACCGAGGACTCGGCGCAGGCGCTGCTCGTCGCACCTCGCGAGCGAGCCGGACGCGCAGCGGTACGTGGCGCGCGCCATCCTCCGGCGCACCGTCGACCCGCGTCTCGCCGCGGCGGTCGCGCGGGTGCTCTTCGGCGGCAGGGTCGACTGGGCGAAGGTCGACCGCGAGCTCCTGGACCTCGACAAGCCCGACGAACGCGAGGCGCACCTGCGCGAGGCGATGCTCGTCGCGCCCGGCGATCCCGAAGGGGACGTCCGGCTCGTGCGCCTGCTCGTCGACCGAGGCAGCGCGCCGACGCGCTCGCGCTACGGGCGGCGCCTCCGCGACCGCGGCCTGCTGACGCCGACGCTCGCCGCAGGCGCTCGGCGACGTGCTCGGCCGACGCGGGGGCCGCCGACGAGGCGATGCGCACGTACTCGGAGGTCGTCGAGTTCGACCCGACGAGCCCCGTCGTCGCGCCGCGTGCTCGGCGACATCTTCCTGCGGCGCGGCTGGTACGCGGCGGCGCACCGCCAGTACAAGACGCTCACCGACCTCGAGCCGCAGAGCGCCGACGGCGTGGCTCCGGCTCGCGGCCGCGGCGGCGGGCACGGGCCGCGTCGACGAGGCGCTCCGCATCGAGCACGAGGTCCCGTCGGGCGAGGGGAGCCCGGGGCGGACGATCCGCGCTACTGGGCGCGGCTCTGGTCGGCCGAGCGGCTCGGCGGTGCTGCTCGCCGACCCGGCGAAGGCGGTGCCCGATGCGGGGGCGCCCCTTCCAGGGCGGCATCGGCGCGATCGAGCACCACTCGGAGAGCCCTGAGCCCTACTTCGCCCAGACCGCCGGACTGCGCGTGGTGTCGTGCTCGACGCCCAATGACGCCTACTGGATCATCCAGCAGTCGATCGAACACGACGACCCGATCATCTTCTGTGAGCCCAAGAGTCGCTACTGGGAAAAGGGCGAGGTCGACCTCGACTCGCCACCGCTCGGCCTGTTCGACGCCGTCGTGCGTCGAGAGGGCAGTGACGTCACCCTCATCGGCTACGGCGCCTCGATGAAGACGGCGCTGCGCGCGGCCGAGACGGCCGCCGTCGAAGGTACGTCCATCGAAGTGATCGACGCGCGCTCCATCGCCCCGCTCGACATTGAGGTAATGGCGAAGTCGCTGGAAAAGACCGGCCGCGTCGTCGTGGTCCAGGAGTCACCGCACACCGCGTCGGTCGGTTCCGAGATCGTCTCGGAGTTGACCCAGCGCTGCTTCTACTCGCTGAAGGCGCCCGGGCTTCGCGTGAGCGGCTATCACGTGCCCTATCCGCCGACGCGAATCGAAGAGGACTACCGACCGACGGTCGACCGGATCCTCGACGCGGTCGACCGAGTGATGGGATTTGAGAGTTGAGCGAAGAGATATTCCTTCTGCCCGACGTCGGTGAAGGTCTGACGGAAGCGGAGATCGTGACCTGGAAGGTCAAGGTCGGCGACGTCGTCGTCCTGAACCAACCACTGGTCGACATCGAGACTGCCAAGGCCACGGTCGAACTGCCGAGCCCCTACGCGGGAACCGTGACCGCTCTCCACGGCAACGTCGGTGACGTCTTAGAGGTCCACAAGCCACTCATCACCTTCGAAGTCGGCGCAGGCGCCGGCGCTTCGCCGGCCGCTGGTGCCCCAGCCGCTGTCGCGACCAGTGAACCCGCTGCGGAGAAAGAAGCATCCGACAAGCAAGAAGGTTCGGTGGGCGAGGGTCGCGAGGCCGTTCTCATCGGCTACGGCGTCGCCAACGAAGACGCGATCGTCACACGCAAACACCGTCGTCAGAGCGGATCGCCGGCAGCGACCCCCGCCGCCGTCGCGCCTCCCCTACCGGCGGCGCAGACCTCGTCGGTGGCGACACTGCCGTCGCTCGCGCCTCGTTCCACGCCTCCCGTTCGCCTCTACGCCAAGCAACACGGCGTCGACATCGCGTCCTTGACCGGTACCGGACGTGACGGACTCATAACGCGAGGCGACGTCGAGCAGGCCCTCAGCGGCGCACCGGGTGCGCCGGCTCCTCGCGTCACCGCGCCGATCACTGGTCCGAATACGACGTCACGTTTCGTCGGTCGCGAGCTCGAATCGTGGTCCACCGGTCCCCAAGAGGAGCGCATCCCCGTCAAGGGGGTGCTGCGCTCGATGGCCGAAGCGATGGTGCAAAGCGCGTTCACCCAACCGCGCGCCGCGGTGTGGGTACGGGTCGACGCGACACGGACGATGGAACTCGTGGCGTCGCTCAAGCAACAGCCGAACCTGGCCGGCGTTCGTCTCTCACCGTTGGCGATCATCGCACTCGCGGTCTGTGACGCCGCCCGCCACTTCCCGGGTATCAACTCCAGTTTCGACGCGGCCGCCAATGAAGTGATCGTGCGACGAACGGTCAATCTCGGGATCGCCGCAGACACACCCCGTGGGCTGATCGTGCCGAACATCAAGGGTGCCGACCAACTCGACCTGGTGGGGATGGCCGCAGCGCTGACCGTGCTGGTCGACAAGGCCCGCGCCGGAACGACCACGCCGAACGAGATGATCGGCACGACGCTGAGCATCACCAATGTCGGCCCCTTCGGCGTTGACGCCGCCATTCCGATCCTGCCGCCCGGCACCGGGGCGATCCTCGCCGTCGGTCAGATCGCGAAGGCGCCGTGGGTGGTGGACGACGAAGTCGTCGTGCGCCAAGTGGTCGAGTTGGCCATGGCCTTCGATCACCGCCAGGTCGACGGCGCGATGGCCTCAGCGGTGCTGTCACACATTGGTCGCTTCTTGCACGACCCGGCCGCGGCGATTATCGCCGGCTAGGCCTTCAGCGTTCGCAGTGCGTCGAGCGATTTGTCGGCGTGCGTGTTCATGCTCACCTCGCTATTGATGACCTCGGCGATGTGTCGGTCCTGACCGATCACGAACGTCGTGCGCTTCACCTTCAACAGATCGAGTGATCGCTTCACGCCGTAGAGCTTGGCGACGTCGCCGTTCACGTCGGCGAGGAGCGGGTAGTCGAGGTCGTTCTTGGCCGTGAACTCGGCCTGTTTCGCCACGCTGTCCATGGAGATTCCCAGTCGTTGCGATCCCAGGGCCGCGAACTCAGAAGCCAGGTCTCGAAAGTGACACGACTCCTTGGTGCAGCCCTTGGTCATCGCGGCGGGGTAGAAGAACAGAACCACGGGACCGCTGAGCAACATCGTCGACAGTGTTCGCTCGTCGCCGTTCTGGTCTTTGAGTTTGAAGTCCGGGGCCAAGTCACCTTTTTGCATGAAGGCAAGGTTAGGGGTCGAGTCGGAATCCCACTCCACGAATCGTGATGAGGTGACGAGGATTCGCCGGGTCGTTCTCGATCTTCTGGCGCAGTCGCTTGACGTGCGTATCCAGGGTGCGGGTGTCGGAGAGCTCGAGTCCCCACCACAGGGTGTCGAGACAGACCTCGCGGGTCACGACCTGTCCCAGTCGCGCGGCGAAGAGGGCCAGGAGGTCGAACTCCTTGCGGCTGAGTTCGATCTCCTCCCCGCGACGGATGACGGTACGTCGCACGAAGTCGATGCGCAGGTCGCCGAACGTGACGATCTCGTCCTCCGTGTTGGTGAGTGGTCGGCGTAGCACGGCGCGAATGCGCGCGATCAACTCTCGGAGGCGAAAGGGCTTGGTGACGTAGTCGGCGGCACCGATCTCGAGTCCGAGCACGACGTCGACCTCACTGGAGCGCGCCGTCACCATGATGACGGGCGTCCGCGTCGAGTCGTAGAGCTCGCGGCAGTAGTCGATGCCCGAACCGTCGGGCAGCATGATGTCCAACAAGACGAGGTCGGGCTTGGCTGACACCATCAACTGGCGCGCCTGGGCGATGTTCGTCGCGCCCACAACGACGAAGCCCTCCACGGTCAAACCGATGTTCAGGGCGTCCTGGTAACTCTCCTCGTCCTCGACGACGAGGATGACGCTACGGCTCTCGACGTCAGTCATGGTCACGTCGAAACCCGGGTGCTGCGTGGCGAGTGGCGGCACGGCTCGATGTCAAAGGGGGATTTGGAGATCGCCGACGTGCCACGTAGTCAACGTAAGTAGGTTGGGTTACCGCATGGTGAAGCGCTCGCTATCGCGAGGTGTTAATCGGATGAAACCTTTTCGACCGCGCGCCTTCGTTGGCGACAACGGCTCAACACCGGTGATTTACTCTAGAAACACAGAACGGACGGAGATCGAATGCAGAGTGTCAAAGAGAAAATCAGTCGTGATGACCATGTTTGGTCCTTCGATGCCGAGCGCCAACCGGTGGTCACGGTCGACCCGGGCACGGTGATCGAGATCGAGACGTGGGACTGTTTCACCGGACAGGTGCAGAGCGAGGCGGACACCCTCGAGGGGCTCGACCTCACGCGGGTGAACAGCGCGACCGGCCCCATCGGTGTGCGCGGCGCCGAGCCCGGCGACACGTTGTCGGTGACGCTGCTCGACATCCGGCCGAACGAACAGGGCGCGGCGATGTGCATCCCCGAGTGGGGACAGTTGATCGACACGGTGCATTCACCGACGACGAGGATCTTCAAGGTCGTCGACGGCACCGTCACGATGAACGACCGCGTCTCTTTTCCCGCTCGACCGATGTTCGGTGTCATCGGTGTCTCGCCGGCGTCGGGGGACGTCTCAACATTCTTCGCCGATCGTCACGGTGGCAACATGGACGACCACGTCAACGGTATCGGCGCGACGATTCACCTGCCGGTCTTCCAGAGCGGCGGCCAGCTCGCGATCGGTGACATGCACGCGTCGATGGGTGACGGCGAGATCTCAGGGACCGGCGTCGAGATCGGCGGCACTGGTGTGATCAGGGTCGACGTCATCAAAGGCAAGAGCGGCGGTTGGCCGATCACCGAGACGGCCGACGCGTTCTACACCCACGGAACATCGGTCGGCGATCTCGATGAGGCGCTGCAGAACGCGTGTGAAGAGGCCTCGAAACTACTCGTCGACGAGTGGGGCTTCTCGCGCGAGGATGCCTTCATGTTCCTGTCGGTCGCGGGGGACCTCGGCATCGCGCAGTACTGTCACCCGTCACCGGGCAGTGTCATCGCTCGAATGCGGGTGCCCAAGTTGACGTCGAACCCGCAGCCGTTTCGCCAGTGATCAACTCGTGGTGACGGTGAAGCCTTCGTAGTTGGTCAACGTCTTCAAGTAACTACCCGTCGCGGTGCAGGGCCCCTTGGCGTGACAGATGAGTCCGTAGACACCCCCGTCGACGCCGACGGTGTTGTTGCCCGTCGGCAGCGTGATCTTGAGACCGGTCTCCCAACGACCGCCGACCTCGTTGACCACCAGCGCCTGGTACTGACTCGAGCCGTCCACGTACGCGGCCCCGGCGCTGCAGTTGCCCGCCGAGCGGCACGAGACCGCGACCACGCCACCGTTCTTGCCGGCCATCTGGGCCGACGCGGGTAGGGCCATCTCCGTCGCGGTGTGCCACGTGCCTTTGACCTCGTTGACGAAGAAGCCCTCGTAGGTGCTCGTGCCGACGAGGTACTGGCCTCCGGCACTGCAGTTACCGACCGACGAACACGCCAAGCCGCCGAAACCGTAGAAGAACGTGTGCGGATTCGTTGCCGCCCCCCCGGGCATCACCATCGCGAGCGCCCGGGCCCAGTGGCCGCGCGATTCGGTCACGGTCATTCCCTCGACGTCACCACTGACGTTGGTATAGGTGCCAATAACCGTGCAGTTGGCCGTCGAGACGCATGTCACCTCGCTCAACTGTGCGCTGGGGTAGGCGCTGGCGTTGCCGGGAAGAACCGCGCTTGTCGCGCTCGTCCACGAGCCGCGCACCTCTTCGACGATCAGGCCCTCGGTGGCGTTGTCCGCGCTGATGTAGGAGCCCACGGCGACGCAGTTGCCGGCGTGAGTACACGCCACCTGGTTGATGTCGACGTAGGGATCGACGTTGGTGTCCGCGGGCAGGACCGTCTCTCGCGCGTGCTGCCACACTCCGCGGACCTCGTTGACCTCCAGCCCCTGCGCGTAGCCCGTCGGTGCGGCGTTGTCGAGATAGGAACCGATGGCGCTGCAGTTCCCCGGTGACCAGCACACGACGGAGTGGATCTCGCTGTTCTGCACGCTCGTGCCGGCGTTGGACGGCAGCGTCACCGCCTGCGCCCTCTTCCACTTGCCGTTGACCTCATTGGCGACGAAACTTTGGCCGTTACTGTGCGTGTCCTCGAAACTGCCGACCGCCGAGCAGTTGCCCGCGGTTCCGCACGAGAGCGAGTTGATCGTGAGCGAGGGGTCGGCGGCCGCCCCCGGCGGGGGCACGAGTCGGGTGGGAGCCTTCCAGACTCCCTTGACCTCACTCAACAAGAGGCCCTGGACGTTTCCCTTGCTGTCACTGTAGGAACCCCCGGCGCTGCAATTGCCGGCGGACGGACACGAGAGCGCTGGCAAGAAGCCGTCGGGCAACCCGGTCGCGCCCGAGGGCAGACTGGCCGCTTTCGCGCTGTGCCACTGGGGCGCGGCACTGATCGCCGCGGCCGGAAGCGCCAGCATCACCAGGCTGATCGGCACTGCGAGGAGTGCGGTGCGTCGGAACTTCACGGGAAGGACTCCAATGTCTTGAACCTGGGCGGGCCTCGCGACTCGGATGTCTCTCGAACGCCGCGGAGGACCGTCCACGAGTTGAGTTCAGTATAAATAGGTGTCGGAGCGCGGGGTCAGCAGACCGGTTCGGAACGTCTCCGCTTTATTCAATTCTTACCGGGACGGAGACGTCACACCGACTCCAGACGATCTCACTGCACTCACAGAGTTCGACGCGGTGGGGTGACAGGTATTCGCAGTCGCTGGAATGGATGACGGGCCCGTAGTCCAGACGCCTGAGCGCGCAACACTTTGCAGTGCACGTGCTCACCAGACGTTCACTGAAACTTCACCGTCAGGTAACCCTGGCTTGGTGGTGCGTTCAATCTGCTTTGGAAGGATGGAGGCATCTCGCAACGATGTCGATAAGGACACAAATGACGGATTTGAAAGCGGTTGGGTCTTCTGAGGTCGTGACGCGTCTCGACCAAGGCCCCCCGGGTCTGTCCTCCTCGTTGACCGAGTCGATATCGGTCCCACGAACGGTGAGCCAGTTACTTGACGACGCCCCGACCAGTCGATTCCACCACCGCGCGGTCCTTATCTCGGGAATGGGGTTCTTCACCGACGCCTACGACCTCTTCGTCATCGGGACCGTCGCGGCCCTGGTCAAAATTCAGTGGAACCTTTCGACCACCCAGACAAGTTGGGTGACGGGAGCGGCGATCCTTGGTGCGTTCGTCGGGGCCTTCGTCTTCGGACGCATCGCCGATATCTTCGGTCGCAAGGTGGTCTACATCACCGTGGCCGCGATCATGATCTTCGGCGCTCTCGCCTCAGCCCTCGCGCCTAGTTTCATCTTCCTCGTCATCGCCCGGCTGATACTGGGACTGGGCATCGGTGGTGACTACCCCGTCTCGGCCGTTCTCATGAGCGAGTACTCCAATCGCGCCGACCGTGGGCGCCTGGTGGGATTGGTCTTCTCGATGCAGGCAGTCGGGCTGATCGTTGGCCCGCTCGTCGGTATCGTGCTGCTGTCCTCGGGCGTCGGTGACCCACTGGCCTGGAGGATTCTGCTGGGCCTCGGGGCGCTGCCGGCCGCGGGTGTCATCTACTTCCGGGCCAAGATGCCCGAATCACCCCGGTTCACCGCGCTCGTGAAGGGTCGCGCCGATAAGGCGGCGACGGAGCTCCATCAATTCGCGAACGGAGCGGTGGACGCCTCGACGGTGGCCGACGACGGGACCCACCTGATGGGCATCCGTCAGTTCCTGGCGAATCCGCGACTGCTCCTCATGCTCGTGGGAACCGCCGGGTGCTGGTTCCTCTTTGACTATGCGTATTACGGGAACACCTTGTCACTCCCGAGTATTTTGAGCGAAGTCTCGCCCAACGCGAGCATCGAACTCAAGCTCTTCTTGTCGTTGGCCCTGTTCGTCATCTTCGCGCTACCGGGATACGCCCTCGCCGTGTGGAAGATGGACAAAATCGGTCACCGTCGACTGCAGTTCATCGGATTCGCCGTGATGGCGGCCTGTTTCATCCTCCTCGGGGCCGTGCCGGCACTGACCTCAACGGTGGCCCCGTTCATCGCGATCTTCGGTGTCAGCTACCTCTTCACCGAATTCGGGCCGAATATGACGACGTTCGTCCTTCCCTCCGAGGTATTCCCCGTGCACATGCGAACGACGGGGCACGGTGTGGCCGCCGGGATCGGGAAACTGGGTGCCTTCGTCGGCGTATTCCTGGTACCCCAACTGGCGCAACATATCGGCTTGCGCGGACTGCTCTACGTCGCCGGCGGTGCCGCGGTGCTGGGCTTCTTATTGACGAACGTCCTTCCCGAGACGACCGGACGGTCGCTCGAAGAGATTTCGGGAGAAGACAACCCGAGCGCTGAGGATCAGTCGTCCGAACCAGCCATAGGGTGACCTGAGAGGCCTTGTGGTCTCCATCACCAGTTCGGTTGAACGCAAGCGGACTCGCACGAGAGGACTGACGTGGTTCCGCACAGTTACGCGACGTTCTTCGACGCCGCGTCCCAAGCAGCCGGCGCGCTGATCGGGCTTCTCTTCGTCGTCATCGCGCTGAGTCCCGGGAAGATGATCGGTCCTCACGCCAACGTGGTGTCGCGACGGCTCGCGGTGAGCAGTTTCACCGGACTCGTCAACGCCTTCTTTGTCTCCCTCCTGGCACTCATCCCCGGTCACCACAACATCGGTTACGGGGCCGCCGTCGTTGCTGCGACCAGCCTCTTCCACACGCTTCGACTCCACCTGGGAGCCCGAGGGGCCAAGCACGTGGTGACCTTCGTGGCGAGCCTGCTCGCCTACGGAATCGAACTGGGTGTAGCGATCGCCTTCATCGCGAACCCACACAACACGGAGCTCATTGACTACCTGGCCTTCGTACTCATTGGCTGTTTTGCCGTTGCCCTGAATCGGGCGTGGCAGCTCCTCCAAAGCACGGCGGTGGGCGCCGACGTGACGGTGCAAACAACACCGACGCCGTAAGCGAGAACCGCGAAGGCAAGAAGTCTTCGCTAAATCATTGACGTTGCGCCCAGTGATACCAGAGTGGTATCATGATTGTATGGCTTTCACCGTTCGCACCGATCCCGCCCTCGAGCGGGCGCTCGACGCGTTGTCTGGCGCCGAAGGCATCTCGCGACAAGAGATCGTTCGCCGCTCGGTGCTCGAGCGCTACGAGCGCACCGTGCACGTGTCGCGAGTGAACGATTCCGCCCAACGCATGGCCGCTCGTTGGAGTGACGTTCTGGAGCGGCTCGGCGCTGAATGAGCGATGTCGAGTGCCTCGACATTGAGGACGCCGTCGCACTGATTCGGATGTTGGACGTTGGCCCCATCCGTGACATCGGCCTCTTGGATTCCGCGATCAACCGACCTCGTTCCAGTGCCTTCGGCGAGGACGCCTATCCGACGCTCACGCTCAAAGCCGCGGCGCTACTGCATTCGGTGACCAATAATCACGCGCTCGTCGACGGCAACAAGAGGATCGGATGGCTGTGCGTCGCGGTGTTCTGCGATGTGAATGGATTTTCGGTCGATCTCACCGATGACCAGGCGTTTCAATTGGTGTGGGACGTGGCGAGCACTTCGATTGACGTTCCGGCGATCGCGCAACGGCTTCGGTTGACACCGAGGTAGACGTAAAGCGACTGCCCGCGGCCGTCGTTACAGCGGACGATTCGCTTCCCAACCCTCTTCGATGCTCTTGCATTTGACGCACAGGGTTCGGAAATATCCCTGGCCCGGAGCGGCGGTCCCTTTCTTCTTCACTTCTTGTCCGATGGGACATGCAGACTGGTTGTGGAAGACCAACTCGTCCACGTCTTCGATGCCGGTGGTGTGAAAATCGGCAACTTTGGTCATCGGCACCCCCTCTGGCGTCATCGTTTCCGACGCCCATCGGAGCGTATCGGACCAGCCAGGTCGACACATGACTGCGCCACGCTCGCGTTTGGGCGCCGGGCACCACCGGTGAACTGAGTTTCGTGCGATCCGAAGTCGTGGGTGTCTCGACCCCCTACCCGAAGGGTCGTTCTTGTGTACCGTGATACTCGTAAATGCCGCACGAAGTGGGGAGATGCGTGAGCAACGAATCGGCGATTGATATCCGTGGCGTCGCGAAGTCCTTCGCCGGCACGACCGTCCTCCACGACATCAATCTTGAGATTCGCGACGGCGAGTTCTTCACCATGCTCGGTCCCTCAGGCTCGGGTAAGACCACGTTGTTGCGGATGGTCGCGGGCTTCGAGACGCCCGACGACGGAACGATCATGCTCCACGACGTCGACGTCACCCAACGACCGGCGCACGTTCGTCCGGTGAACACCGTCTTTCAGGACTACGCCCTCTTCCCGCACATGGACGTCGTCACCAACGTGGAGTACGGGCTCCGCGTCGCCGGCATCAAGCGTGACGAGCGGCGCCGACGGGCCGACGCGGCGCTGGCCATGGTGCGCCTCGAGGGATTCAGCGAGCGCCGTCCGGCACAACTCTCCGGTGGTCAACGTCAGCGCGTGGCGTTGGCGCGCGCGATCGTGAATGAACCGAGCGTGCTCTTGCTCGACGAGCCGCTCGGTGCACTGGACCTAAAGCTGCGCCAGGAGATGCAGACCGAGCTCAAAGCGATCCAGCGTCGCATCGGCATCACGTTCCTCTACGTCACGCACGACCAAGAAGAGGCGATGGCGATGAGCGACCGGATCGCCATCATGAACCAGGGTGTCATCGAACAGGTCGGTGCGCCCAAGGAGATCTACGAGTTGCCCGCTTCGCCGTTCGTGGCGAGCTTCATCGGAACCTCGAACGTCATCGTTCGTGACGGCCGAACGCAGTCGTTGCGTCCCGAAAGACTTCGGCTGCTGCCCGTCTCGAGTGGCGTGCCGAGTGGCTCACGCGCCGAGACGGGCACGGTGAGCGACGTGGTGTATCTCGGCATGGTGACGCGCATCTACGTGCATCTGGACAGCGGCGATGACATGGTCGCGATGCGGACGAACGACGACAACTCGGGCGACGCGATCGCCTTCGCGACGGGGGATCGTCTGCTGGTGAGTTGGCGGCCCGAGGACGCCTTCGAACTTGAGAGCGAACTAGTCTGACTTTCCAAATGCAAGAACCAGGGGGAACTATGAAACACGCTGGATTTAAGGGATTTGCGCGGCGATCGTCAATGTGCGTGGCCGCGCTGTCAACGGTCGTTCTCGGATTCGCGGGCATCCAATCGGGTGCCGGCGCGTCGGGCCTCACGGCACCGACCGCGGGTATGAAGCCCCAGACGAGCATCGGCAAGGGCGAGGGGAAACTGAACCTGATCGCGTGGTCGGGTTACGCGCAACCACAGTGGGTCAAGCCCTTCGAGAAGAACACGGGATGCCAGGTGCACGCGCAGTACGCGAACACCTCGGGTGAGATGGTCTCGCTCATGGCCAACGGCGGCGGCGGACAGTACGACCTCGTCTCGGCCTCGGGTGACGCCGACCTTCGTCTCATCTACGGCGGTGACGTCAAGCCGGTCGACATCAGTTTGATTCCGTCGTGGAAGGAGTTCCGACCGTTCCTCCAAGCGCCGGCGTTCAACACGATCAAGGGAGTCCACTTCGGCGTCAGCCTGCAGTTCGGTCCGAACGTGTTGCTCTACTCGACCACCGTCTTCAAGACCCCGCCGTCCAGTTGGAGCGTTCTCTACTCCAAGCAGTACTCCGGCCGGGTCACGGTGCCGAACAATCCGATCCAGATCGCCGACGCGGCGCTCTACTTAGAGACCGCCAAGCCGTCACTGGGCATCACCGACCCGTATGAGTTGACGCAGACGCAGTTCAACGCGACGGTCAAATTGCTCGAACAACAAAAGCCGCTCATCAAGGCCTACTGGAACGAAGCCAGCCAGGAGATCAATCTCTTCCAGAGCAAGACGGTCGTGGCCGGCGCGGCCTGGCCGTACCAGACCAACACGCTGAAGGGTGACCACGCCGCGGTCGCGGACGAGATTCCCAAGGAGGGTGCGACCGGATGGGCCGACACCTGGATGCTCGCTACGAACGCGCCCGACCCCAACTGCGCCTACATGTGGATGAAGTGGGTCTCGACGCCGCAGGTGCAGGCCGAGCAGGCCATCAGCTTCGGTGAGACGCCCGCCAACTCGTTGGCCTGTCCGATCATGGACAAGCTGCAGGCCGGATCGTGCGCCGGGTATCACGCCAACAAGCCCGACGCCTACTTCAAGTCCATCAAGTTCTGGAAGACGCCGCTCTCGACGTGTGACAACGGCAAACAGGACTGTGTGCCCTACAGCGAGTGGACGAACGCTTGGACGCAAATAACGGGATGACGACCGCGGTCGACACCAAAGCCAAGAGTGGAGGGCCGCGCGCCCTCCACTCTTCGGCATTGGCCCGATCGCGATGGCGAACCGCCTTCTTGCTCTCCCCGCCACTGCTGTGGTTCTTGGTGATCTACATCAGTTCGCTCGTCTTGATGTTGGTCACCTCATTTTGGAGCGTGAACAGTTTCACCGGGAACATCGATCACCAACTGACCGGCGCGAACTTCGCGCAGATCACGTCCGGTGCCTACGTGACGATCATCGAGCGAACGATCCTGCTCGCCGCGCTCGTCACCATCACCGATGCCATCGTCGCGTTCCCGTTCGCGTACGTCATGGCGCGCGTCGCGACGCGTCGCACGCAGCGCATCTTGCTCGGGGCGGTGCTGTTGCCACTGTGGGCGAGTTACCTCGCCAAGGTCTACGCCTGGATCTCCATCCTGGAGAAGGGCGGCGCACTGAATTGGACCTTCTCAAAACTCGGACTGCCCGATCCCAACCTCGGCTTCACGAACGGCGCGATGTGGATCGCGTTCTGTTACATCTGGCTCCCGTACATGATCGTGCCGATCTACGGATCCCTCGAGAGAATCCCGACGTCGCTGCTCGACGCCTCGGCAGACCTCGGTGGGTCGTCGTGGAAGACGTTCCGACGGGTCATTCTGCCGCTCGCGCTGCCGGGACTGCTCGCGGGATCGATCTTCACGTTCTCCTTGACGCTCGGCGACTACGTGACGCCGCTGTTGATCGGCGGATCGAACTCGACGTTGATCGGTAACGCGATCTACGAGAATCTCCTGACCGGTGGGAATCTTCCGCTTGCCGCGGCACTCTCCACGATTCCTATCGCCGTGATGATCATCTACCTCACGATTGCGCGACGCCTCGGCGCCTTCGAGGCACTGTGAGACACTCGCGGCTCTCTCGTCTCGGACTCTGGCTGTGGGTGTTCGCCGTCTTGTTCTTCCTCTTCGCGCCGATCGCCACGATCGTGCTCTTCGGCTTCGACAAGTCCAACATCGAGACGTGGCCGATCCAGCACTGGACGCTGAGTTGGTACGCGGTGGCGTGGCACGATCCCCAGGTGCGCTCGGCCTTCGTCCTGTCGATCAAGGCTGCCGTGGTGGCGACGGCGCTAGCGCTCATCCTCGGAACCTTGGCGGCCTTCGGCGTGCACAAGGCGCGTTTCTTCGGCCGCGATTCGATCTCGTTGCTGTTGATTCTGCCGCTCGCCCTGCCCGGCATCATCACCGGCGTCGCGCTGCACTCGGCGTTCCAGTGGGCCGGCATCTCGCTGTCGATCTGGACGATCATCATCGGCCACACCACGTTTTGCATCGTGGTCATCTACAACAACGTCATCGCACGGCTGCGACGGACCTCGAACACGTTGCTCGAAGCCTCGGCCGATCTCGGAGCCAGCACGGTGCAGACGTTTCGACTGGTGACGCTGCCGACGATCGCGACGGCGCTCGTCTCCGGGGCGTTGTTGGCCTTCGCGCTGAGCTTCGACGAGGTGATCGTCACGACCTTCACGGCGGGGGCCCAGAACACACTGCCGATCTGGATTCTCGGTGCCATCCGACTCGGTCAGCAACTGCCGGAGGTCAACGTGGTCGTCACGATGGTCGTCGTCTTGATGTTCATACCGATTCTCATCGCGGCTCGACTCACCGGAACCGAGAACGTCACGGGGCGTGTCGCCACCAGTCGTAAGTCCGACTAAATGTTCTGACAAATCGACGCGATTTGATCCGCACAGTTAACCCGGCGTTCACGCACCGACCCTGTTCTCGGACCAGAAAACGCCCAATACCGGTAGGTTGGTGGTGGAAGTCAGACAGGCTGCCAGCTCATCAGGGGCCGTGATCACGTTCGACGTTCATTCCCATCGCCGAATGGATTCGTCGCCTCTGGCTGTTCTTCGCATCGCACTTCGCTGTGGCGAAGTCGCGGCGCAGTGCGCGAGTTGGAGGCCAACCGAGGCGTAGATGAGAGGAGACCAGTGACACGATTCCGAGAATTGCCCAGTAGTTCGGATGACCGACAGGACGTTGACAATCATTCCGGTAAGGAGGTCGTGCGTGTTTGAAGACAAACCGATAAGTGACCACCAGACCCGCACCTACGCGATGGTCTCGACCTACCCGCCGACGCAGTGCGGCATCGCGACCTTCGCCGCCGCGCTGTCGGGCGGACTCTACGAATACGGCGACGACGTCGGCATCGTGCGCGTGGGCGCCGACGGCGAAGCACCGGCCAAGATCGTGATCGCCGAATTGAACGGCCAAGACCAACTCGAGATGATCGACGCCATGGACGCGCTCAATCGCGCCGACGTCGTGATCGTCCAGCACGAGTACGGCATCTACGACGGACCCGACGGCGATTCCATCGTCGAGGTCCTCGAAGGTATCGACCGGCCGACGATCGTCGTCGCGCACACGGTGCTCGAACACCCGACGCCCCACCAACGCTCCGTCCTCGAAGCGGTCGTGCGCGCCGCCGACGCCGTCGTCGTGATGACCGAAGCCGGCCGCGTCCGTCTGTGCACCAGCTTCGACGTCGACGCCCGCAAGATCTCGGTCATCCCGCACGGCGCGGCCGTGTCGGATGCGCTGCGCCTCGAGGACTCCAAGGAGCGGCCGAGGCTGCTGACGTGGGGACTGCTCGGACCGGGTAAGGGCATTGAATGGGCGATCGACGCACTGGCGATGGTCGACGACATCCGACCGAAGCCGCTCTACATCGTCGCGGGCAAGACGCACCCCAAGGTCAAAGAGTACGAGGGTGACGTCTATCGCGACATGTTGATGCAGCGCGCCAAGGACCGCCGCGTCGACGTCGTCTTTGATGACAAGTACCGAACCGTGCCGGCGCTCTCGCAGCTGATCAGCGAGTCGACGATCGTGATCCTGCCCTACGACTCACCCGACCAGGTGACCTCCGGGGTCTTGGTCGACGCGATTGCCGCCGGACGACCAGTCATCGCGACCGCGTTCCCGCACGCCGTCGAACTGCTCTCGAGTGGCGCCGGCATCGTGGTGCCGCGACGCGACCCCGAGGCGTTGGCCAACGCCATCCGCACGGCGTTGACGACACCGGGCCTGGTGCGCGCCATGGCGAGTGAGGCTCGCCGACTGGCACCGGAGTTGGCGTGGCCGGCGATCGCCGCTCGGTACGCGGCCCTGGGCGAAGAGTTACTCGACAATCGAGCACCACTATCGGCGAATCGATGACCGAACGCCCGAACTTCGACCACCTGGTTCGCTTGACCGATCGCTTCGGCACGTTCGAGCACGCGGAACACGCCACGCCCCGTCGAGAGCACGGGTACTGCGTCGACGACGTGGCGCGCGTGCTCGTCGTCGCTGCTCGTGAACCCAATCCGAATGCCTCGGTGCGGTCGTTGGCGCAGGGCTCGTTGGCGTTCGTCGGTGACGCGATGGGTGCCCACGGCGACTGTCACAATCGTCGCTCGGCCGATGGACTCTGGACCAGTGAAAGCTCGACCGAGGACTGTTGGGGCCGAAGCCTCTGGGGACTCGGCACCGCGGCGGCCAGCATGCAGTTCTCCATCGCCGGTCCCGCGCTCGCGCTCTTCGAGCGAGGCTGCGAACAGCGCTCCCAGTATCCGCGGTCGATGGCCTTCGCCGCGCTCGGTGCCGCCGCCGTGCTCAGTGTCCATCCGACCAACGTGGCGGCGATCTCGCTGCTGAACGATGTCGCGGATGGTCTGTTGCCCGAAAGTGACGACCCGACGTGGCCGTGGCCCCAACCGCGCCTCTACTACGCCAACGCCCTGTTGCCCGACGCGATGATCGCGACTGGTGTCGCGCTCGAACGCCCGGAACTGGTGGCGAGGGGTATCGACCTGCTGGGATGGCTCTTGGCGCGAGAGACGCGCGACGGTCACCTCTCGGTGACGCCGGCCGACGGTTCGGGACCGGGCGACGTCGGTGCGCGATTCGACCAACAGCCGATTGAGGTCGCGACGATGGCCGACGCCTGTGCACGTGCGCTGAGTGTCGACGATTCACCCAAATGGCTCGAGGCGATCGCCATGGCAAACGCGTGGTTTGACGGTGACAACGACGCGAACGTGTTGATGTGGGACCCCGAGACGGGCGGGGGCTACGACGGCCTGCACGCCGACGTGGCCAACCAAAATCAGGGGGCCGAGTCAACTTTGGCGCTGGTATCAACCCGTCAGCAGGCCTTCGCGCACCAGACTGTCTCTACATGAAAGAAAACCCCCTCGCGTCACGTTCCGATGTCCATATCGTCCCGGACACGTCACGCGTCGTGGCGTTGCTGTTCGTGGCCGGTCAAGAACTGGGCGGCGCCGAGTCGCGCGCGTCGAGCGTGGTCAAGAGGATCGTCGCGTTGCCCGAGGCCGACGTTCGTCGACGCCTGAAGGAGGTCATCCAACGATTCGCGCGCCGACATCGCGATATCGTCGCCGTCTTCTCCCAGCACGCCGAGCGCGTGAGCAACCGACTCGACCCCAAAGAGGACCTCAGCGAAGAGCGCTGGCTCCTTCTGGGTGCCTCATTCACGCACGAGTATTCGATCGAGGCCGCCGCCGTCTGCAACCCCAGCATCGTCGTGCACCCCGATCAGTCAGACGTTCCCGACGGCGCGCTTCGCTTCGTGATGAGTTTTCGCGGGGTCGGTGAAGGGCACCGCTCGAGCATCAGCTTTCGCTCCGGCATCGTCAGTGCCGATGGCGAGATCATCCTCGACCCGCGCGAGCCCTTTCCGATGATCGGGACGGCGCGCGACGGCCTGTTCCACCGTGACGTCTTTCACGCGCGGTTAAAGGCGATGGGTCAAGACGGTGAGAGCGCGGCGTACGTGTTAGACGAGTTGCCCGTCGTGTTCTCGATCGAGGAACTCGAGGCCCGCCTGGAGATCTTGATCTCGGAGTTCGACACTCGTCAAGACGCCCACACCGTTGCGCGCCAGCACCGATCGATCGCGGCCTGTAGTTATGGCGTGCATTTCGATGAGGGTGTCGACCTCTCCGAGCGGGTCCTCTGGCCGGTCATGTCGGCCGAGGCCCACGGGATGGAGGACGCCCGATTCGTCCACTTCAACGACTCCGACGGATCGACCACGTACCTGGCCACGTACACGGCCTTCGACGGCGTGCACGTCTCCCAGCAGCTCTTGCGCACTGACGACTTCCTCTCCTTTGACGCCTCGCCGGTCGTCGGCGCTGCGGCGCCGAGCAAGGGTCTGGCGCTCTTCCCCCGTCGGATCAACGGGCAGTACGCCGCGCTCACCCGCTACGACAGTGAGACGAACGCGGTCTGCTTCTCGGACACCCTGGGCCACTGGGGACGCGCGGTGACGTTCCAGATACCGGAGTGGGATTGGGAGGTCATTCAACTCGGCAACTGCGGCTCGCCGATCGAGACCGAGTCAGGTTGGCTGGTCCTCACCCACGCGGTCGGTCCCATGCGGACCTACAGCATCGGCGCGGTCCTGCTCGACCTCGAGGACCCCACCAAGATGATCGCCGCGCTGAAAGAACCGCTCCTCACGGCGTCGGCCGAGGAGCAAGACGGCTACGTCCCCAACGTCGTCTACACGTGTGGTGCGATGGCCCACGGCGACCTCCTCGTCATCCCCTACGGCGTGGCCGATCACCGGATCAACTTCGCGACCGCGAGCATCACGGCACTTTTGAAGGCCATGACGTCGAGCGAGCATCCGGCCATCGTGGCCAAGGTGCGTCACCGACGAATCGAGGACCTAGCCCTCGAACACTGAGGGCCCCAGTCCTTCACACCTCGGCTTGGGCCCGGCGTTCACGTTGCCGTAGCGGTGGTGGGTGATCGAGACGCTCTGTTCCAGTAGCCATCGCGCCATCTCGATGTCGCCGCGTTGGGCGAGCACTCGGCGGTCGACGCTGATCCCGCGACGTAACAACTCGACGGACGGCGCGGTTTCGCTTGAAAGCCATCGCACGCGGTCAAGTCCATCGGCGCGTTCGACCAACGACGCTGCCGACTCGATCACCGCGTCCGGAGCCGCGGCGACCGGGTTTCGCGCGCTGTAGTTGACCGCGACACTTGCCTCGCGCACGATCATGTCGATGAGTGAGCGTTGTGGCGCATCGAATGATCTCGTCAACGCGAACGGCGATTGGTTGGGCGTGATGGCGGTATCGCTGGAAGTTCTTCTCGACGGCGAGCCCGCTGCGGTCGATCGCCTGCGATCCGGTGGAGTGCCACCACTCGCGAGCTCCTTCGATGGACGCCGCGGCGTCGCCGAGCGCATCCCAACGGCGAAGCGAGTTGATGTAGTGATGGCCCCCGGCTTTCGCGGTCGGGCCGACGCTGCTGCGACGCCATCCACCGAAGGGCTGGCGATTGACGATGGCGCCTGTCGTCCCGCGATTCAGGTAGAGGTTCCCGGCCTGGACTCGGTCCATCCAAAGCTCGCACTCGGTCTCGTCGAGCGACTGCAATCCGGCGGTGAGACCGAAGTCGGTCCGGTTCTGCCACTTGATGGCCGTGGTGAAGTCCGGGGCGACCATGACGCCGAGCACCGGGCCGAACCACTCATGTTGATGACTCCAGGAGCCGGATCGAACACCGAGCTTCACCCCCGGACTCCACTGCAGACCGGCGGCGTCGAGTTGACAAGGTTCGACCAGCCAACTCTCTCCGGGATCGAGGTGATGGAGCGCGCGCTCGAGCGCCACATCGGCGCCGCGAATGATCGGCCCGACCGAGGTCGAGAGTTCCCAACCGGGTCCGACGCGCAGCGTTCGAACGGCGTCGGCCAATTGGCGCAGGAACGCGGGGTCTTCGTAGACGTCGCGCACGACGATAGCGAGGCTGGCGGCGCTGCACTTTTGACCGGCGTGTCCGAAGGCCGACTGGACGAGGTCCTTCACGGCGACATCGATGTCGGCGCACGCGCTGATGAGTATGGCGTTCTTGCCACTCGTCTCGGCGAGGAGGTTGATGTCGGGGCGCCACGACGTGAACAGCTGCGCGGTGTCGAACGAGCCGGTCAGTACCACCGCGTCGACGGCCTCGTGAGTGACGAGGTGGCGACCGGTGTCGTCGTCGCGCGTCGGCACGAACTGCAGGACGTCGCGCGGAACGCCGCCCGCCCACAGTTGTCGCGCCAGCTGCCAGGCCGTCGCCACGGTCTCCGGTGCCGGCTTCAAGACGACCACATTGCCGGCCGCCAAGGCGGCGCAGACGCCTCCGGCCGGTATCGCGTAGGGAAAGTTCCACGGTGGGACGACCAGCACGGTCCCGAGAGGCGTCGACGCGTCGAAGTCTGACGCCGACGTTGCGTAGAAACGCGCGAAGTCGGTGCCCTCACTCACTTCGGGATCGGCCTCGGCCTCGGTCTTGCCGGCGTCACGAGCCATCACGGCCGTGGTTTCGATTCGTTCGGCCTCCATCACGGCAGCGCTCGCGAAGAGAATCTGTCGACGCTCCTCGATCGAACGCTGTGACCACGCTGCCTGGGCCAGTGTCGCGTGTCGAAGTGCCTCGTCGACGAGCGCATCGTCGGCGACGCAGTATCGGTACCACACCTCGCCCTCGGCGCTCGGGTCGCGGCCGTCCTCCAAGGTCTCGGTGAAGATCTCTCGGCCACCGATGACCAACGGGATCTGTCGATCGCCAAGAGCCCGGACCGCGGCGAACGCGTCGGTGATGTCGTTGAAGGCCTGGGTTGACGTTGGATCGAAGTTCGCGACGTTGGCGAATCCCGTCGATGCGTAGGCGCTCGTCGGCGCGTGACGAAGCGACGCACCCGAGATCGTGTGGCGCTCGCGAATCGAGGCCGTGAATCGGTCGCTCTGCTCGACGAAACGATCCACATCGGTTCCGATGTCGAAGGCGGCTTTGAGATAGTTCTCATCGGACGTGTTCTCATCCAGTCGCCGAACGAGGTACGCGACCGCGGACGCGAAGTCGTCGCGGCGCGTGACCGGCGCGTAGAGGAGGACCCGTTGACCGGTTCTCGCGATGGCGAGCGATTCGGAGTTCGCCATGCCTTCGAGCATCTCGACGTCGAGCTGTCGCTCGACACCGCGCGTCCGAGCCACTTCGAGGGCCCAGGACAAGTGGAACAGGTTGTGGCTCGCGATGCCGACGCGAACGGCGTCGGCGTGTTCGCGACGCAGCGCGACGTCGATGAGTCGGGCGTAACTCGCGTCGACGTCGGACTTGGATCGATACGGCGCAGCGCTCCAGCCGTGCAGTTCGGCCTCGGTCGTCTCCATCGCCAAGTTGGCACCCTTCACCAATCGGACTTTGATCGTGCCACCGGACCTTTCGTGACGCGACATGGCCCACGCGATCAAGTCGGTGAGCGCGGTGTGCGATTCGGGCAGGTAGGCCTGCAGCACGATGCCGGCGGCGATCTTCGAGAACTCCGCCTCGTCAAGTATCCGTTTGAATGCTGCGACCGTCAGTTCGAGGTCGCGGTACTCCTCCATGTCGAGGTTGACGAAGGTGTGGTGCGCTTCGGCCTCGCGGTAGAGGTGGCGCAACTTCTCAGCGACCCGATCGAGTGAACCGACGCGGTCGATCGTGATGATCTGACTCACGACGGACGACAGCTTGACCGACACGTAGTTGATCTCAGGTCGTCGGATCATCTCGAGTACCCGTTCGAAGCGTTCGTCGGCCTCGCCCGCACCGAGAACTGCTTCACCTAAGACGTTGATGTTCAACGCGATGCCATCGCGCTTGCGTCGTTCGAGGTGATTGTTCAGTGGCGCCGCTTCGTACGGAAGGATCAGGTCGCGCGAGAGGTGACGGATCTGGCGGGCGACCACGTCGATGACGGGTCCCGGGGCGAAGCGAGAACTGACCGAAAGGAGTTTCAAACCGGCGGCGTTGAAGGCGCCGAAGCCCTCGACCGACGCCTTGGCCGTCGCTCGACGAAAGATGTTGATCGAGCTCTTCACTGAGTGGATGCGCATGACCTCATCGGTCAAGGTCACCGTGACCTCGAGAGCACGAGGATCGCGGAACAGGCGCGAGAAACGTCGGCGATTCGCTTTCTCCGCGTGTCCGCGCAGACGATCGGCGTCATGAATGAGTTCGCGCGCGCGTTCGATCGCGCCGTCGGCGAGCGAGTCGATCGATGGGTCGGTGGGGATCAGGGACACAAATGCCCCGTCGCCGTGTGGGGATCCCGATCGCGCTCAATCGTCCCAGCCGTAAGCAACACAACGTTATCTATGCCTCAACCCTAAACGCCGTCGCGAGCGAAGTCGTTTGCATCCTCACGATTCGTCACGGAAGGAAACGGGTCGTTCGTTAGCGATTTCGCATTCGAGCGACGACCTCGTCGACGACCTCGGAGGTGGACGCTGAGCCGCCGAGATCGAAGCTGCGGATGCCGTCCATGGCGGTGGCGAGCGTCGCGTGTCGAAGCGCCCGCGAAGCCTCCGACGCGCGAGCGTCGCCTTGGATTCCGGCGTGTTCGAGGACCGCGGCGCAGGCGAGCAGCATGGCCATGGGATTGGCGACGTTCTTGCCCTCGAGCGACGGTGCCGTGCCGTGTGGTGCTTCGGCCATCGCCGTCATTGGATTCAAGTTGTCGTCCAGCGCCAAGAGAACGGATTCGGCGCCGGCGATTGACCCGAACATCGCGAGCACGAGGTCACTTAGACAGTCGCCGTCACGATTGAGAGTGGGAATCACCACGCTTTGGTCCCACTGTTCAGTCATCAGACCGGCGTAAGCCGCATCGATCAGCATCGGATGGTAGGCGACATCCGGGTGACGTCGCGCCGCGGCGTCCATCTCTTCTTTCAGCATTCCCTCGTAGATCGCCGACACCGTCCACTTCGGTCCGCCGTAGACGAGGCCGTCGACGGCCGCGGCGGTCGCGAAAGCGAATTCGGCGACGGATTGACAGACGCTTCGGTCGATTCGTTCGGTACGCCAGGCCGACTCACTGCGCGCACCTGGTTCGCCGTCGCGACCTTCGGCCGCGCCGTACGCGTCGCCGACGGCCATTCGAACGACGACGACGGGATGCGAGAGCGACACGACCGGGGCGACGCCCGGGATACGGCGACCGGTGCGCACGATCACCTTGCCGTGGATACCTTCGCGCAGGATCCGATTCGGCGAACCCACGCTCCCGATCTCCGTCGGCGTGATCGTGGCGGCCTTCAGACCGAGTCCGGTTTCCACCATCGCCGCCGCGGCGTCGTGGACGACCTGGTTGTTCGTCGCTTGGCGCCTCTCCAACGAGAGGTCAAAGCGGATGAGATCGACGTCGAACCCCAATACGTTGGGCTCGAGCACACGCAGTGCCTCTTCGAGCAGTTCTTGGCCGGTCTGGTCGCCTTCGCAGACGACGATCGAGTTTGTCTTCATGTCATCACGATAGTGAATCGCCTACGTGTTGCACTCCGTCAGACATAGAGGGAGTCGTCCGAACGACGTCGACGCATGAAGGCCCTACTTCATTGGCGAGATCGAGCGTCTCGACGAACGTTTGACGCTGTCGGTGAGTAGTCCTATGCCCATGTCAACCTCAATTCGCCCACGCGGGCAGGGCACTCGGCATCGTGACGGGTTGTCCGGTGATGTGTGACCTCGCGATGGCGTGGCACAGCGCAATGTCGTGCAGGCCGTCGATGATATTGGTCCGAGGGTCTCGGCCGTCACGGATCGCCGATTCGAACTCGATCAGTTCGCGCTTGAAGGCCTCCTCGTAGGAGAGGGTCTCGTTGGTGCGCCAGGAATGTGGTGATCCGTCTTCGCCGCCTTCGATCGTCAACAGGCTCGGCATGGCTCGCAGGTAGGGCGAGGGAAGCGTCAGCGTGACGCGCTTGTCGAGGGCGTAGAAAGCGAGTTGCTGTTTGTAGTGCGCCATGCCCGGGAGGTCGACCCACGACATGTGGACCTCGGTCGGCCCGAAGCCCAGGCTGATCTCACAGACCGTGCGTCCCAGTCGCGCGACATGGACGACGTCCGGTTCACCGAGGGCGCCGCGCAGCATATTGAGTTCGTGGACCAGGTTGTCGAGCAACATCCACCGGTAGCAGTAGCGCGCCTCGTCGTCACCCTCGGGTAGCGCCGCGATGAGCCGCTCGGCGTCGTCGGCCTTCAACGCCGCGAGTACCTCCGGCGCAGGGGGTGTCATCGGGGTGATGTGGTAGGCCTGGACGTAGGGCTGGAACGGTGACTCGAGCGTCGTGACTGAGACCAGTCGCAGGTCGTCGAGGGGCAGAAACTCTAAGAGCCGCTCATAGGCGGGGTCGTAGCGCTTCATCGTGCCGACCATGAAGCGCACGCCGGCCTTGCGAACGGCCGCGAACAGCTCCTCGCCTTCGGCCAAGGAGAGACAGAGGGGCTTTTCCACGAAGACGTTGGAGCCGGCGTTGGCGGCCGCCACGGCGATGGGCGCGTGGCTCCCCGAGGTCAGGACCATGACGACGTCCAGGTGCTCGTCGACGAGGTCCTGCCAGGAGGTGAAGACCTTTTCGACGCCGTACATGTCGGCGCAGGCGCGCGCCGTCGGCTCAGAGATGTCGCACAGGGCCGCGATCTCGTAGCGGTCCCGAAGTTCTGCGAGATGAGGGAGGTGCATCACCTGGGCGATCACGCCACAGCCGACGACACCAACCCGGAGCCGTTCCGTCATAGTCAGATCCTTTCGGCCGGTGACTCCAGCCTCGCCATCGTTTCCGCAATCGTTTCCAGTGCCACGGCAGTATGACATCGGCGACGACGATTGTCAAGGTTTGCAGGACCGGAGTAACCATTAAGTGCTTTTACAGTGTGGGGAATCGGTGGTGCGCTCAACCTACGGAAACGATTGCGCTATCGTTGTCGTTAATTCGGAGCGGTGCGTCTTCCAGAATGAGCTGGTTCGTGGGATCACGATGGGGGATGAGGAAGTTGCGCGACCGTGCGGATCATCGAAGCCCGCGTGCTTGAGCGCCTGGAGCGTGTCGAACGCACAACCGCACGATCGTCGCGTCACGAGCGAGACCGGAAGTCGAACGTCGTTGAACGGTGCGTTCTCGTTGTCGAAGGCCGCGACGAGGAGACGCGCGCTGCGTTCGCCCATTTCCAGCGTGTCGTAGGTGATGGCGGTCAGGGCCGGTTCGAGTAACGCGCCGACTTCCGGGTCGTCGAAGGAGACGATGGCCATGTCGTCGGGCAGTCGAAGACCGCGGCTTCGCGCCGCCGCGAGTGCGCCGAGTGCGAGTTCGGCGCTCGCGGCGATTAGTGCGGTAGGCGGCGTATCGAGATCGATCTGATGCAGCATCTGTTCGACGCCGCTTCGCACGCTCCACTCGCCTTCACTCACGTGCTCCGGTGCGACGAGCAGTCCTCGACGAGCCATCGCATTGAGGAAACCCTCGCGCCGTTCGCGTCCGTCGGTGCGATCCGGTCGGCCGCCGAGAAAGGCGATTCGCTTGTGGCCGTGCGTCTCGGCGAGGTGATCGACGAGCAAAGCGACGCCCTCGCTGTTCTCAAGCGTGATGCTGCCCGCGCCAACGCCCTCGACCGTCTCGTCGATGAAGACGCAGGGCGTCCCGTTGAGCAGGTCGGAGAACCCGACGGCGGTGAAAGGCGTGGTCGTGATCATGATGCCGTCGACCCAGTGACCAATGAGTGTGTCGATCGCGTCGGCGACGCCCTCGGCGTCTTCGCCCGAGTCGATCAGGACTAACTGGTAGCCGGCCTCTTTGAGATAGGACTGTGCGCCCTGCACGATCGTCGCGTAGAAGTGGTGCGCGACGTTCGGGACGATGAGTCCCACCGTGTTGGAACGGCGTGACTGCAACGACTGAGCGAACGGCGACGGTCGAAAACCCAGCCGATCGGCGGCTTCGAGGACGGCGGCGCGGGTCGCGTCAGAGATTTCGCCGCGACCGTTGAGCGCCCGCGACGCCGTCGTCGTGGAGACGCCGACGAGTTGGGCTACGTCGGCGAGTCGAACCCTCGAATGACGTGCCATATGGTGGACGTCCTCTCACCCGTATTGTTGCGGAAACTCCACTACAGCCCTTATTCTAACAGGCTTTTACTCGCCGTGACCGATACCGGACCTGCGCTGAGTCGCCCTGGCCAATCTCCGGTTCGAAGAAGCGATCAGGCTCGTCTTTGGAGGGATCCAAATGGCGGACGATTCGTCGCCATAGGCGGTGCAGTCGCCCTCCAGATACTTGATCCCGACCCAGCCCCCGACGAGGGCATCGATGGCGTCCTCGAATCGCTTGAGTGACGTGGACGCGCACGTCTCGAGTTCCGCTTTGGTCGGGAGGGGCAGCTCGATCCTGCCGATCGTGAGCTCAAGTTCGTCGATGATCTTGCGCCAGTTCTTGACGATCCGTCGTCGACGATCGGCCGCGGACTTCTCGGGCCAGTACTCGTTTGCCCGACTGATCTTGTATTTGTATCGAAAGTCCTTGCCCAACAGTTCCAACAGAGCGGGGTGGGGATAGATCTCGGCCAACACGTACGTCGTGCCGACCGGTGTTTCGACCGTGGCCACGGGGTATCCGAGCTCCTTGAACCGCTCGGTCAATGCACTACCGATCTCGCCGGGGCGAACATCGCTGGGCGAGTGCGTGCTGCAGCCCTTCGAGCCGAACTTCACGGACACCGCGCTGTCGGCCTCACGCCGCTTGCGGATCGCGGTCAGCGCGACCGGCATATCGATCGTCACGAGGTCGATGCCTTCGCCGTCCAGCAACGTTCGGGCCGCGCCCATGAGTGCGTCGACGTCCGGTCGACCGGCGCTCGGTGGTTTCGTCCAGTCGACTGGAGTGCCGTTCCCCAGTTCCACGAACTGGCTATAGCTCGGCGCGAGTCCGATGCATTCCATCGGTCCTTCACCTGGTGCAACAGTGCGACCCCGCTCGGTTCAGTCGCGGTCCATGCGGGATCGAGGGCCAGGATGCTCGTCATCCTGGCGAGGTTATACCTTCTCGGGCGAGGCGACGAGGTGACGAGGGCCGATGCTGAGACAACGAGTGGTCTCATCTTTAAGTGATTCGAAGTCGCGACGATAGCCTCGGATGCAGTGGCGCCTTCACGGAACGGTCTCTTGCGAAGAGCTCGCAACCTCCCTCGACGGGTGCTCGATGAGTCCGTTCGACTTCGCCAGCGGCACCTGTGGAAGACGATTGGCAATGGCTTCGCGCGTCCGTTCCTCGACCGCTGGGGAGTGTTTCGAGAAGGTCGCACCGACGGGATCAACTACTTGCGTTCGCTCGCCGGTCTCTTGCCGCTGTTGAACTATCGACACGGCCCGGTGCCCGAACAGCTCTGGTCCCCTCGACGACTCAACGTCCTCATTCGCGAGTGTCACTTTCGTTCGTATCTCGAAGTTGGCGTCTTCGAAGGCGAGACCTTCGTCAACGTGCATGCGCGACGGCGCTGTGGCGTCGATCCGAATCCTCTGTTCGACGCGGTGCTCTTGCCGCGCGGTGCCAGCTTCGCCGTGATGACGAGTGACGAGTTCTTTCGAACGATTCGCCCGTCCAAGCGATTCAATATCGCGTTCCTCGACGGACTACACACGTTCGAACAGACGTACCGCGACATGATCAACACCTTCGCGCATCTCACCCACGGCGTCGTCGTGATCGATGACACGGTGCCGATTGATGAGTACTCGGCGATCCCGGACCAGGCGGCATCGTATCGGGAGCGCGACCTCGCGGGGCTTGCGGGACGACCGTGGCACGGTGACGTCTGGCGCGTGGTGATGATGCTCGATCGACATCACCCGGATTTGGAGTGGCGCACGATCATCGACGAAGGAAATCCGCAGACACTTGTGTGGCGACGACGTCGTGGAGCCACGGTGCTCATGGCGAGTGCCGACGCCATCGCTCTGACGAAGTTGCCCTCGTACGACGAAGAGTTCGCAGATGGCGTTCCGGACTATTTCTTTCCAATGTCCGAGAGCGAGGCGTTGTCGCAATGTGTCTCGTCACTTCGCAAGTGATGAGATGCCCCGCAATTCTTTGATTTCGCGTCGGTCTGAACTTGACCGTTTGTGACTTTAGACCTGGGAATTTACGCCCTTTGAAGGGGCCGCCACTCTTATGTTGAATATGAAGGTCATTCAATCGACCTTCGAGAGTGCGAATACATCGCAGTCTCAGAGTTGGTTGAAAAGACCGAAAACGAAAGAGGGGCATCAAATGAACAAAGTCATCGAAATCTTCGGCAGTCCTGCCGAGCGCACAACTCCCGGTTTCGTGGGATGGCTTCGTGAGTCGAAGTACGCGTCCGTCGCGTGGTTGGCCGTGCGTGTTTGGGTTGGCATCATGTGGATGCAGGCCGGAATCGCCAAGGTGTGGGGTGCTGAGAATCCAGCGTTCCTACACAACAACGGAGCCGGTGTCGCCGGGTTCGCTGGACACGGCACCGCTGCCTACAGCTGGTGGGCCACCGTGATGCACAGCTTCGTGGTTCCCAACGCCAGTTGGATCGCGGTCTTGGTCGCGTTCGGTGAACTCGCCATTGGTCTAGGGCTGGCCTTCGGCTTCTTGACGCGCACCGCCGCAATTGCCAGCCTGGCGTTGCTGTTCACGTACGTCATGTCCGGAACGGCCAGCGTCTGTGCCTTCTACGCCCTCTGCGCGATCATCGTGCTCGCCACGTGGCGCACGTCGACGTGGATTGGCGTCGATGGAATCATCGCTGGATTCAAGCAGCGTCGTCGCCACGCCGCAATCGTCGAAGAGACACTTGCGAACTGTGACGCATGCACCCCGTTTCAGTCAACTAACACGTTGTAACCGAAAGGTTCACGACGCCCTCCCCTCGGGGGTGTCGTGAACTTTTCGCATTCACGAGCGACCGAAGACGGCGTCGAGCGCCTCATCGAGGTCGGCCCAGAGATCGACCGGGTGCTCCAAGCCCACACTGAGTCGCAGTAGTCCACCCGGCAGGTGTTCTTCACCCGCCCAACGCCCTCGTCGATCGATCGTCGACTCGACGCCACCGAGACTCGTTCCTCCGACGACGAGTTGCAACGACTCGATGACTTGGTCGGCGCTGGCGGCGTCTTTCACCTCGAAGGACAACATCGCGCCGAATCCTCCCATCTGCGAGCTGGCTCGTTCGAACCCGGGATCCGAACTGAGACCGGGAAAACGAACGCGAACGACGTGACGATGATCATCGAGTCGTTCCGCAAGTTCGGCCGCGGTGCGCTGCTGACGAGCGAAACGGACCGGCAACGTCCGTAGGCCGCGAAGCGCGAGGTAGGCCTCCATCACGCCGGGGATCGCCCCTTGGATCGTGCGCCACTCGACAAGTTCGTCGCGTCGGCTCTCCTCGTCGACGATGACGGCTCCCATCAAGAGGTCGGAGTGCCCACCGATGTACTTCGTCGCCGAGTGAACGACCGCGTTCGCACCTAATGCGAGTGGTTGTTGCAGCATGGGTGTGGCGAAGGTGTTGTCGACGACTGACGTGACGCCCGTGTCGCGTGCCGCGCGCAGAATCGTCGGCAAATCCGCGATGCCGAGCAGAGGATTGGTCGGGGACTCCAGCCACACCAAGTCGGCACCGTCCATCGCGTTGAGGACCTCTTGGGTATCGACCACATCGACGGCACGGGTACTGAGACGTCCCTCCTTTCTCCAGACGTTCCAGCAGACCACGCGTGCCGTTGTAGCCGTTGCTCGGAAAGACGACCGTCGTTCCGAGGGGAACCGAGGCGAGCAGAGCTGATACGGCCGCCAGCCCGGAGGCGAAGGACACGCAGTAGCCGCCCTCGAGCTCACCGAGGGTCTCTTCGAAGGCACTCCACGTCGGGTTGCCCCATCGGCCGTAGCCGAGGGCGCCGCCGTCACGGTAGGTCGACGCGAAGGTGGGGGGCACGTTGAAGGGACCGCCAGGCGTCGGGGCGCGACCGGCGACGATCGCCAAGGTTTCGGCGTGCCACTTCTTGGACGCAACCATCACCTAAGTATGGCGGACGCCCACAAATGACGAAGCCCGCGCCCCCGACGTTGAACGTCGAGGGCGCGGGCCGAGTGCTTTAGGACTCGTCTTCGGCCAACAGGCGGTAGATCGAGCGTCGGGCGTCGGCCAAGATGGTCGTCGCCTTTCGCGTCTGCTCGTCCGAACCGGCCATCGCGACTTGACGCGCCGCGTGGAGTACTTGTCGGGCCGTTCCGAACAGGTCCGACGCGGCGTCGTTGACGTCAGCGGCCGCGGTCTCCCACGGCTTGCCCAACTTCGCGCGATCCTTTTCGACCAGGGCCTTACCCGTGTCGGTCAGGATGTACGTCTTGCCAGACACCGTGGACGAGATCTCAACGAGACCTTCGTCTTCGAGTTGCTGGAGGATCGGGTAGACCGACCCGGGGCTGGGACGCCACGCTCCGTCGGAGCGCTCGCTCAACTCTTGGATGATTTGGTACCCGTTGCGTGGTGCCTCGTCGAGCAGGACCAAAACGGCTGCTCGAACGTCGCCACGGCGAAGACGCTGACGTCCGCGAGGTGGGAAACCACCCCGGAACATCTCGTCGCCTCGGCCGAACGGTCCGCGGTGTCCACCGGGGCCTCGACCGCGACTGCGAGCGTTTCCGCGGGGACCACGATCGCGCTCGGGGCGCTCTTCGTGATTGTGCTCATGGAATTCGTGATTCATTATGTTCTCCTTTGTTCTAAACATGACTATAACGATATATCGTTATCGGACGTTTGTCAAGGGCTACTTTTTATTCTTCAGAAAATCTGTCCTGATCAGGTTTTGTATCTCGAGAGAACGCCTAACAGATCCAGTATCGACGGAATCCCACGCCGAGGTCGTCCATCACGGTGGCTTCGAGAACGCCGCCGCAGCGTTCGATCGTGGCGGCCGATCCCACGTTGTCATCGTCACAGGTCACGAGGATGTCACCCACGCCTTCCGCCCGCGCGATCTCGATGGATGCTCGCAGAATCTCGGTTGCGTACCCTCGGCGGCGATACGCGGGGCGTACGCCGTAGCCGATATGGCCGCCTCGATCAGCGAGGAAGTCATTCAGTTCGAATCTGATCCACGTACGGCCAACGAGTTGACCCTCGACGTCGGCCGCGAGAAAGGCCGCACGAACTCCACCCTCGGGCACGTCAATTCCCTGGCGATTGCGCTCCATGAAGGCGATCCACTCCGCCCACGGCACTCGAGGGTCAAAATCGGGCGGGAGGAAGTGAAAATCTTCGTCCTCGAACTCAACCCGCGTGGCGAGCGCTGACGCTTCGTCGCCGGGGCCGAATGGTCGCAGGATCAGTGACACGTTCAAAAGTTAGTCATTGACGCAGGGCACTTACGTCCCCAGAGGGTCGGGCGGTGAGAACCGGAGTGCACTTGCGAACGTGCTCAAGGTGAGCGTGGCGAAGCTGGCCAACACGATCGGCACGACGTGGATGCCGAAGGACGACACCATCAGACTTTGCACCGCTGGACCGATCACGCCACCGGCCATCATGCACAGGATCAAGAGGGCGACACCATCGTCGTCGTGCGGGCAGAGCGTGGAGTACCACACCAGCGCCAGCGGGTACACCAACGCGATCGACAGCCCCACGAGCGGATACACGTACGGTGCCGCCCCGGTCACGAGCGCGAGCAAGCACAGCGCGACGGCCGCCGCGAGCCCACCGAGGACGAGACGGTGATCCGCGTGTCGACGACCGATCGGTCCGGCAAGGACTCGACCGATGGCGAGACCTAACCAAAAGCCCGCCGTGATGACGCTGCCGAGCGAAGCGGAGTAACCGATGCGATGCAGGTGCGGCGCGATCCAACCGGCCGTCGTCGTCTCGGTCGCCACGTAGAAGATGTAGGCACAGATGAACGTCGCGAGGATGGCCCGACGCTGCGTGCGATTGACCACGTCTTCGCTGCGGCGATGTTCGACAGAGAGCGGCGGTGCGACGAGTCCGCGGTTGCCCAGAGTGAGGATGACGACTGCGACTCCAATCGCGACGTAGAGCAGGCGATAGTTGTGCGGTCGGACCACGACGACGAGGAGTGGTCCGATTACCGCGCCGAGTCCGTAGCCGGCGTTCGTGACGCTGAGTCGACGGCCACGACCGTTCGTCCGGGTTCGAACGAGCAGCGAGATGAGAGAGAAATCGACGCCGCCGAAACCGAGACCGAGCAGGAATACCGAAACGAGGAACAGTGCCCAGTGCGTCGCGAGCGCGGCCCCGCACGCCCCGAGTGCGGTGATCAGAAGTGTGCCGGACAACACGGCGGCGCCACTGAAACGTCGCATCGCCAACCAGCCGATCGGTACGCCGAAGAAGGCGCCGACGAAGTAGACGCTGAGAACGATCCCGGTGGCCGCGAGCGACAGGTGGAATCGATGCGACAGAGTGACCAACAACGGCCCGAACAGCGAGGAGATCATCCCGAAGACGATGAGGTCGACCGTCGCGCTCGTCAGCGCGAGCGGCCGGAACGTGACCTCGGTCGATACGCGATCCAGATGGGCTCGTCGAGTCCGTGCTCAAGGGAACCTCACGCCTTCCAGCGCGTCACGTCGTCGGACGAAAGTACTCACGTTGGACGGTGTGCTCAGATTCGTAGCGACGCAAGGCGTCAATCGTGGCGTCGCGTGTCGCGACTTCGGCAACCGGCACGTCCCACCACGACGCCGAATCGGGCGCGGCGACCATCGGATCGGTTTCGATCTGCACGACCGTAGTTTCGACGTTCGCGCGTGCCACTTTCAACGCGTCACGAAGTTCATCGATGGACGTGGCACGCAGTACCGTCGCTCCGAGACTCGCGGCGTTGGCGGCGAGGTCGATTGGCAGCTTCGCGCCGGCCAGTTGACCGGAAGCGTCACGTCGGCGATACGCCGTTCCGAATCGTTCGACGCCGACCGACTCTGAGAGCGCGCCGATCGACTGGAAGCCGTGGTTCACCACGAGGACCACGATGATCTTGATTCCCTCTTGCAACGCGGTGACGAGTTCAGAGTTGAGCATCAAGTACGAACCGTCGCCCACCATGACGTAGACCTCACGCTCGGGTGCGGCCATCTTCACGCCGAGTCCTGCGGCGATCTCATAGCCCATGCAGGAGAATGCGTACTCGACGTGATAGCCCTTCGGGTCCCTCGTGCGCCACAGTTTGTGGAGGTCACCGGGCAAACTCCCGGCGGCGCCGACGACGACGTCTTGGTCGCTACTCGACTCCTCGACGGCACCGACAACCTCACTCTGCGCGGGCAGTGGTCCGTGACCGAGGTGATAGGCGGCTTCGACGGTCTCGTCCCATTGCTTCGCGAGTTCTCGATATTCGTCCTCGAACTCTTTCGGCACTCGCCACTCCTTGAGATGAACCGCGAGTTCGTCGATGGCCGTTCGGGCATCGGCGACGATGGCGAGAGCGGAGAGCTTCGCGGTGTCCGACGGAGTCACGTTGATGTTGATGATCTCGACGTCGGGATTCTGAAAGACCGAATGGGACGCCGTCGTGAAGTCACTCCACCGCGTGCCGATTCCCACCACGAGATCGGCCCCGCGCGCGATCTCGTTCGCGGCGGTCGTGCCCGTCGCGCCGATGGCCCCGACGCTCTGCGCGTGATCGAAGCGAAGCGCTCCCTTGCCGGCCTGCGTTTCGGCGACTGGTACTCCGGTGGCGGCGGCGAGGTCCGCGAGTGACTCCGTCGCCTCGCTGTAGATGACGCCACCACCGGCGACGATGATCGGGCGATTCGCGGTGCGCAGTTTCTTTGCGAGACGTTCGATCAACTGTGTTTCCGGGGGTGGCCGTCGCACTCGCCACACCCGCGCCTCGAAGAGCGATTCGGGGTAGTCCCACGCTTCGGTCTGCACGTCCTGGGGAAGGGCGAGCGTCACGGCGCCGGTCTCGGCCGGATCGGTCAGGACGCGCATGGCGTGCAGCATGGCTTCGGGAAGCTGTTCCGGTCGCCAGATTCGATCGAAGTACTTCGACACGGGACGCAACGCGTCGTTGACCGAGACGTCGAGGGACGTCGGGTCTTCGAGTTCTTGGAGAACCGGGTTGGCGCGTCGCGTGGCGAAGACGTCACCGGGAAGCAAGAGCACCGGAATCCGGTTCGTCGTCGCTACGGCCGCACCGGTCACCATGTTCGTCGCGCCTGGCCCGACCGAGGACGTGCAGGCGAACGCCCGCAGACGATTCGACATGCGCGCGTAGCCGACGGCGGTATGCACCATGGCCTGCTCGTTGCGAGCCAGATAGTACGGGAACTCGTCTCCGCTCTCGAGGAGCGCCTGTCCGATGCCGGCGACGTTGCCGTGACCGAAGATACCGAAGCAGCCGGCGAAGAAGCGATGCTGTTCATCGTCGCGTTCCACTGACTGCACACTCAAGAAGCGCACGAGCGCTTGGGCGACGGTGAGTCTCACGCCACACCTCGCGACGAGGTCATCGGGAGTCGCGAATCGACCACCTGATCGCGCCACGATCCTCGCACCCAGTCGTGGGTCGGATCGTCGCAAAAGGCCATCGTTCGCTCAGCTGCGGGTCCGGCGAGCACGTTCAAAAAGTACAGGTCGTAGCCGGGCGACGCCATCGTCGGGCCGTGGTAGCCGTAGGGGATCAGTATCGTGTCGCCGGTCGACACCTCGGCGAGGACGTCGATCTGGCGATCGGGCCCCGAGCTGTAGACGCGCTGGTAGCCACCCGGGCCGGGTTCACCTGGTCCGGAACCGCCGCGAACCTCGAAGTAGTAGATCTCCTCCAACTTCGCTTCACCTGGTCGCTCCTCGTCATGCTTATGCGGTGGGTACGACGCCCAGTTACCGCCGGGTACGAGGACCTCGACCGCGACGAGTCGATCGGTCTCGAAGGCGTCGGGAGAGGCGAAGTTGTTCGCTTGTCGACTGGCCGAGCCGGCTCCGCGAAGTTCGACGGGCACGTCTTCGGCCCTGCCGTAGCGCGGGGCCAACGTGCTCGAACTGACGGCGCCGAGCAACGCGAAACGCCCGCCGAGTTCGCTGGAGATCGTGACCGTCGCGTCAGGCGGAACGTAGGCGAAGTCCGTCACTCGCTCAAAGACGCTGGAGCGGCCAATGAGGTCGAACGTGGCATCGCCACACGTGAGCCGACAGGCGCCCGCGAGGGGCAACGTGATCCACTCCGAATCGCCGGTCGACCACGTGACGGATTCGCCAGGCTTTACGTGGAGCACGCGCATCGACGAGTAGCGCCACCCGGCGCTCGCGGGCGAGATCTCCACGCTGTAGCCGTCGGGTCCCGGCGCACGCGCCGGTGTATAGAGCGACTGGCTCATAGAAGACTGACGGCCGTCTTGACGGCCGTCGTGACGTCGTCATCGGACGGGTAGAGAAGATTGCGGCCGACGACGAGTCCTCGTACGCCGGGAAGTCGAAGCGTCTTCTCCCAGTGGTCGAACATCTCGTCCGGTCGGTCACTTCGAGGACCGCCCAGTAACAACAGTGGCATCGTCGTCGCCTCGGCGACTCGTTCCATGTCCTCCACCACCGGTACCTTCAGCCACGTGTGCGACGAAGTCGCCCCCAGTGCGCTCGCGATCGCCATCGAACGCATCACGGCGTCCGTTGAAAGATCGTGCTGAATCCGACCGTCGACGCGGCTGCTCATGAACGGTTCGATCATGGCGATTCGATTCTCAGCGGCGAGTTGGGTCACCGCTTTGGCGCACGATTCGAGAGCGTTCGCCGTCCCGGCATCGTCAAGGTTTATGCGCAGCAGCATCTTTCCGCCGTCGAGTTTGAAGTGGACAATTGATTCGGCGGTGTAGGAGGTGAAGCGGTCGTCCATCTCGAAGACCGCGCCGGGAAGTCCCCCTCGATTCATCGAGCCAAAGACGTACTTCTTCTCCAACGCGCCTAAAAGGAGGAGGTCTTCGATGACGTCGGGCGTCCCCAGGACGCCATTGACGCCCGGAATAGCGAGCGCCGTGACGAGCCTGTCCAACATGTCGTAGCGATTCGACATCGCACTGGGATTGGTGCCGACGTCGAGCGCGCCGCGCGCCGCGTGGTCGGCGGCGACGATCAAAAGTCGCTCGTCGGGATTCGTCGGTTCGTGCAATCGGCGGTTCTTCGCCGCGACGGCGATGGCCTGCGGTCGAGTGAACCGTGACTCCAACAGATGATTGCGTTGCACTTCGTTCATGGGTGTTCCCCCTCCAACAGTTTTCGTACCTCTTCGTTCGTGGGCATCGCCTCGGAACATGAGAGGCGCGACGCGACGATGGCGCCCGCGGCACTCGCGTAGTGGATCGTCTCTTCCAACGTCCAACCCGAGAGGACCCCGTGACATAAAGCTCCGCCGAATCCGTCACCGGCACCCAGTCCGTTGACGACTTCGACTTCGATTGGCGCGACTTCGATTCGTTCGGTGCTCGTCTTGGCGAGGACTCCGCGCGGACCGAGCTTGACGACCGCGATCTCACATCCGAATTCGAGGAGTCGATCGGCCGCCTCGTCGGGAGTGGCGCTGCCGACGGCGACCTCGACCTCGCCGAGATTGCCGACGGCGATGGTGGCGAACGCGAGCGCCTCAATGGCGCATTCGTGCGCCTCGTCGAGTGAACCCCAGAACGATGGTCGATAGTCGAGGTCGAGGACCGTCGGGTGCTTGTGCCCTCGCGCCTGCAACGCGGCCAGCGTGGCAGAGCGACTCGGTTCCTTCGAGAGTCCGCCCAACGAAGCCCAGAAAAGCCGAGACGCCTTGATCGTGTCGAAGTCGAGTTCCTCGAGATAGATCTCGAGGTCGGGCGCCTTGGGCTCTCGATAGAAGTAGATGGGGAAGTGGTCCGGCGGAAACGTCTCGCAAAAGGTGACGGGCGTTTGAAACCCCACGACGTCGGTGACGTAGCGATCGTCGACGCCGAAGCTCCTAAGAGCCTCGTGGACGTAAGGCGCCGAAGGGATCGGGACCGGTGCGACTGATGAGCGCACATTGTTCGCCCAATCGCGCCGCCGCGACCGCGACGTTGGTCGGGCTGCCGCCGAGGAACTTGTCGAAGTGCTTGACCTGAACCAGGCTGCCGTGTTCGGTCGGGTAGAAATCCACCCCGCAACGCCCCATTGTGATGACGTCGAACGCCTCGCTCATGCGCTCATTCCCATTGGAGTCGAATTACCGCAATCGTTTGCGGCGCGCGACGTGCTCCTGACGAGACCATATGTAAGGACAATAGCACTACGGGGAGATTTGCGACCTAGACTTTTTGGCAGCGCACAGTAGAGGATCCCGATGGCCCGTCAAGCAGTCCTGTCGTATAACCCACTGCGAACGATGGTCCTCAATCGGTCCAGTCCCGTACCCCTCTACTTTCAGTTGGCCCAGCACATCGAAGACGAGATCCGCTCGGGCAACTTGGTCTCCGGTGATCGCCTCGAGAATGAAGTCAAGATCGCCGAGGAGCTCGGTCTCTCTCGGCCCACCGTCAGAGCGGCCTTCAGCTATCTGGTTGACAAAGGATTGGTTCTTCGCCGTCGCGGCCAAGGAACCGTGGTCACGAAGGGAAAGGTCAGTCGCTCGGTCAAGTTGACGAGTCTGTTCGACGACCTCGCCGAGGCCGGAAAGAGTCCGACGACCCGGGTGCTCCACAACGAGGTGATCAAGGCATCTGACCTGGTCAAAGGTGCATTAGAACTTGCCGACGATCAGTTCGTCATCTACCTGGAACGTCTGCGGTTCGGCGATGGCGAACCGATCGCCCTGATGCATAATTTCATTCCGACCTCGCTCGTCACGATGAGCAACGAGATGCTCGAACAGCACGGCTTTTACGAGCTTTTGCGTGCCGGCGGTGTCTTTCCCGATCACGCCACGCAGAGGATTTCGGCGAAGAACTCCTCGACGAGTGAGTCGACTCTCCTCAACGAACCGCGCGGAACTGCACTCCTCACTATGGAGCGAACGACCTACGACGCCAGTGGTCGGGCAATCGAATTTGGCCAACATGTCTACCGGGCGTCTCGCTACGCGTTGGTGAGCGCCGTGACGATCGGTGAAGCGACGGTCGATCAGCGGGTGTGACCGTATTTGATAGTAGTTATTGACAAGCGATGGGATATGCACTACGGTCGCTCGCAGAACAGCCGGAAGTAGCAGTTTCGACATGTCAGGTGCGCAAGGTCGGTGCGCACGGACGCGAAGTCAGAGCAGCGAACGTGGAGGGCAGTGGAGGCGCTGAGCAACACCGGATCGTGTGAACGTAATGTGACGTCCCACGTGTCCACGCCCTTGACGTCCGCGAGTTCCCGCGAATGAACGAGATTCGCTTCGAGCACGTGTGGAAGATGTTCGAAGGCAATGCCGTCGTCTCTGATTTGAATCTCGGCATTCGTCAGGGCGAGTTCCTCGTGCTCGTTGGTCCCTCTGGATGCGGGAAGACGACGTCTTTGCGAATGCTCGCCGGGTTGGAACGTCCAAGCCATGGCCGGATTTGGATGGGCGATAACGACGTCACCGATCTTCCGACGGGTCAGCGCGATATTTCGATGGTCTTCCAGAGTTACGCGCTCTACCCCAACATGAACGTCTACAAGAACCTCGCGTTCGGGCCCAAAGTGCGTAAGGAGCCCCGAGCGACGCTCCAGCAGCGGATTCATGAAGTGGCCGACATGCTCGGGATCCGCCATCTCCTGGACCGTTCGCCGGCGGCCCTTTCCGGCGGCCAACGACAGAGGGTCGCGCTCGGACGTGCGCTCATCCGCGAACCTCAGGTCTTCTTGATGGACGAGCCACTCTCAAATCTCGACGCTGCGTTGCGGGTTCAGATGCGCGCCGAATTGATCCGGCTGCATCAACGACTCGAGAGCACGACCACCGTGTACGTCACGCACGACCAGGTGGAGGCACTCACCATGGGTGACCGGGTGGCGGTGTTGAAAGACGGCATTCTGCTCCAGGTCGACACCGCCAATGACCTGTACGAGCACCCCGGTTCGGTCTTCGTCGGGGAGTTCATTGGTTCGCCCAAGATGAACATCGTCGAGGGAAAGCTCGAGCGTTCCGGCGGACAGACCATCGTCGAGTGCCTCGGTGTTCGTTCCGACGTGACCAAGGAACTCGCCGGACGACTGGGTTCGGCCGCCATGAACGGCCCGGTATTAGTGGGAATCCGACCGCACGATTTGCACATGAAGGGCGAGTCCGCGACGGAGAGCACGGCGGTGCCCGTCATCGTGGACATCTGTGAACACACCGGTACCGAGATCTTCGCGACGGTGGAGTTCGGTGAGACGAAGCTGATCGCGCGCCTTCCGCGCTCGCCCATGCCGCAAGCCGGTGAGGGAATCGAAGTCGCCTTCAACAAAGAGCGACTGCACCTCTTTGACGTCACGACCCGTGAGAGTTTGCTCGAGCGTGAAGTGCCGCGCGAACACATCTCGGTCGGATCTTCAGAGCCGGTCGTCGAGACACAGAGTTCTTAAAAGTTAAGGAAAGGAAATGAGGGGAGAGCAATGAAAGCATTTAGGAAAGGTGTACTACCAAGATTGATCGCCGGAACGACCATCATCGCGATGTCGACCGCGACCCTGGCTTCGGGTGGCGTGTCACAAGCGGGGGCGGCTTCGAAGGTCACGATCTCGGTCGCGTACGCCGCGAACACGACCTTCGACACCACGCCGCTGGGACTTACCTGGTGGACGTCGGTGAAGAAGCAGTACGAGAAGTTGTATCCCAACGTCACGGTGAACCTGATCGCGGTCCAAGGTGGCGAGCCGGACTTCTTGACCAAGTTGGAGCTGCTTTATAAAACGACGTCGACCGCTCCGACCCTGGCACAGTTCCCGTCTACGGAAATCGCTCTGTACCAGTCGACCGATTAGCTGATGTCGCTTGAGCAAGATGTTGAAGGGCTCATCGTGGTTCGCTCAGTACCCGAAGGTCATTCAGAACGAAGGCCTGATCAACGGCAAGATTTACGCCGTGAGCTCGGGTGAGAACAACGTCGGTCTGTACTACGACAAGGCGATTCTCAAGGCGGCCGGTATCAAGGTCCCGTGGCAGCCCACGAACTGGGCCCAGATCATCAGCGCCGCTGAGAAGATCAAGGCCGCCGAGCCCAAGATCATCCCGCTATGGGTTGACGCCGGAACGAGCGCCGGCCCGAACGGCGCAGGATACGGCATCTTGAACCTGTTGGCGGGCTCGAGCACGCCGACGATTCAGACCTCGTCGGGGAAGATGGTCGTTGACAGCCCAGGACTCTTGCAGACCTTGGACTTCTTCCACACCATGTTCTCCAAGGGTCTCGGTGCACCGACGTCACAGTTGTTCAGCTTGAACAACGCTCCGAACATTCCGTCCGCGGACTTCAAGAGCGGCACGCTGGGCATTGCGGTGGGCGCGAACTTCTTGGCCGGTAACTGGACCAAGCAGGTGAGCTTCCCGTACTGGCCCCAGGCCTCGACGGCTATCGGCATTGCCGGTCTTCCCAAGGTCAATGGTGGTGGTTACGCCTCCACGTTGAGCGGTTGGGACTACGGCATTTCCGCAGCAGCCTCGCCGGCGCAGGCCACGGCGGCCTTCAACTTCATGAACGTCGCCCAGGGACAGAAGAACCTGATCGACGCCGGTAACTGGGCCGGATGGGTACCGCCCGTCCAGTCCGACTGGAACGTCCCGCTGTACACCAACTTTGCGGCACCGTTCAACAAGGAGTTTGGTGAGTTGCTGCCTTCTTCGTCAGAACTCCCAACGAGTGCGAACTACTCGGTGTGGGTACAGGGCATTGAAACGGCCAGTGGCACGCTTGCTCAGACGCCATCGACTTCGGGCGCGACGGCGTTGTCCCAGATGAAGAGTTACGTCACCAACCAGCTCGGTGCGAGTCAAGTCACCACGCTGAAATAGCGACGTACAGAGAGAGGCATTAAAGACGTGAGAAAGGTCCGGTGATGGCGTCGATCCCATTGGTTGACACCGTCACCGGTCCTTCCACGTCGGAACTCTGGAAAACGCGGCGCGACAAAGAGCGATACCAGTGGAGCAGTTTCGGTCTCTTGACACCGACGTTCGGGCTGTTGATACTTCTCTTTCTCGTGCCGATGGGCTTTGCCGTCTGGCTCGGATTCACGAATCTGACGTTGGTGGGGCCCTTAGCGATCCATTCGAGTTTCGTTCCGTGGCAGCAACTCACCCGACTGAGGACCGACACGTCGTTTTGGAGTTCGCTCTGGGTGACGGGCATTTTCATTGCCGGTTCGATCGTTGGCGTTGTGATCATGGGCTACACGTTGGCGTCGCTCTTGATGCGCGCGGTGCCCTGGATGCGAATGATCGTCGGCGGCATCGTGGTCGTCGCGTGGATGATGCCCGCGGTGACGGCGGGCATTACGTGGTACGCGTCGACCACCGGTGGCGGAGCGTTCGCGACGCTGCTCGGCACGCCGAATTCGAACTTTCTTGACAACGATCCGCTCCTCGTCGTGACGATCGCGAGCGTGTGGTCGATGACCGGATTCGCCATGCTGGTCATGGGCGCGGCCCTTCGCAACATTCCGAGCGAGGCCATCGAAGCCGCGACCGTCGAGAACGCATCGACGTGGCAGCGATTTCGAATGATCGTCCTGCCGTTGTTGCGACCGACGATGACCGCCATTGTCCTACTCACTGGGCTTCTGGCGCTCGCCAATTTCTCGCTGATCTACATCATGACCCAGGGCGGTCCGGGCAACGCCACGAACATCTTGCCGCTCTACTCGTACCAACAGGCCTTCAGCTTCAATAACCTCGCGTACGGCGCGTTGATCGGCAACATCATGGTGGTTATTGCCACGGTCTTCGGCGTCTTCTACGTGCGCATCACCGCGAGGCGACTATGAGTGAGATGACCGACACCAACGTGGGCGTCCCCGAGTCGACGACCACCGCAGATTCGCCGGTGCTGCCACCCGAGAATCGTCCGACGCAACGCACGAAGGTTCGAAGCGCGACACTGAACCTGATCCTCGGTGGCCTCGGCGTCTTGTTCCTCGCACCGATGCTCTGGCTCTTCCTCGCGTCAATTGACAAGAATGCATCGTGGGGGGTCGAGTGGCCGCACTTCTCGCTCATCAACTTCCGGCACGTGCTCACGGGGAGTCTTCTGCACTCGCTGTGGAACAGCGTGATATTGGCGGTGATCTCGACGACCATCGCATCAGTCGCCGGAGTCTTCGCCGCGTACTCACTCTCTCGACGCCGGATCCCGTTCAAGGGTCCGTTGCTCCTCTTCATCATTTTCTCGTCGGGCGTGCCGCTCGCGATCTTGGTGATCCCGGTCTACGAGATCTTCTCGAAGTACGGCCTCCTCTCGATTTTGCCCACGGCGGTGTTCTTGTCAGTGACGTCGCTGCCGTTCGAGGTGTACCTCATGAAGAACTTCATCGACGCGGTGCCGACGGATCTCGAAGAGGCCGCGCGAATGGAGCGCGCCAGCACCTTCCAAGTACTTCGCCGAGTCGTCATACCGCTCGCCTTGCCTGGGATCGCCGCCGCGGCGATCTTCGGATTCGTCAACGCGTGGGGATCGTTCGTGGTTCCGCTCATCTTGATCGGTCCGCAGAATCAGCAACCGGCGCCGATCGCGATCTACACGTTCCTCACGTTGCCCAAGGCACAGTTCGGCAACATCGCGGCGTACTCCCTCGTCTTCTGCATCCCCGTGTTCATCCTCTACACCATCTCATCGCGGCTGTTCCGCGAAGGATTCGTACTGGGCGGGGGCGTCAAGGGATAATGGACGCCGGTCGTTTCGTCGCGACCGCACTCCGCACGCTCGTGAAGAGTCCGAGCGTGACACAACTCGACAAGTAAAGCAAAGAAGGAAGACCAGCAATGAAGATCACAGTGGCCAATGCGCCAATCAGTTACGGAGCGTTCGAACTCACCGTGGGAATCGACCCGAACGTGCCCGACGGCGAAGCGATCCTCAACGAAGTGCAGTCCGCCGGTTACGCCGGGATTGACCTGGGACCGGTCGGCTATCTCGGTGACGGACCGGTATTGGCCGAGCGTCTCGCGAGCCGCTCACTCGGCCTCGCCGGCGCCTACCTCGAGTTTCCCTTCACCGATCACGCGGCGTTACCGTCGCTCTATCCGGAACTCGACGCCATGCTCGACACGTTCGACGCGGTTCGTTCCGTCGTGCCGGGACCGGTGCCACACCCGACGATCGCCGATTCAGGCAGTGAGCGTCGACGCAACAATCCCGGCCGCAGTCACGGCGATCATTCATGGGGACTCGACGACGAGGGATGGGACCGCATGAAGGTCGGACTGGCTTCGGTCGTGGAGCGGTGTCGCGATCGAGGATATGAACCGACGTTCCACCACGAGACCGGTACCTACGTGGAGGCGCCGTGGGAGGTGCAGCGCATCCTCGACGTCTCTGACGTCGGGCTGTGTTTGGACACCGGGCACTTCTTCATCGGCGGCGGTGATCCGGTCGTCGCGATCCACGAGTGGGCCGGTCGCATCAATCACGTGCACGTGAAGGACGCCCTGCAGGCGGTGATGGACGGCATCATCGCGGACAACGTTCCGACGATGAACATCTGGTCGCGCGAAGCGTTCCCCGCTTTCGGCGACGGTGACGCCAACGTCGCCGGCGTACTCGCGGCGCTGAAGGACATCGATTACGAGGGCTGGTTGGTGGTCGAACAAGACATCTTCCCCCAGACCTCTGATCGAGTTTCGCTCAAGCGATCGACGACCAGAAGAAGAATCGTCGCTTCCTCGCCGATCACCAGGTGTAGCTCGCGATGTTTCGACTCGGACTGGTGGGCGCGGGGCGCATGGGTCGTACGCACCTGCGTGCGCTGAGTGAGTCGTCCGACGTGCGAATCGTTGCCGTCGCCGAACCACTCGACACATTGCGCGAAGACGCGGTGGCGAACTTTGACGTGACGGGCTACTCGTCACTCGCTGAGATGCTGGCGTCGGGAGGAATTGACGGCGCTCTCATTGTTACGCCGAGCGATAGTCACGTGGACGTGATCGCCCTCGTTGCGGCGGCCGGACTGCCAATCCTCTGCGAGAAGCCGTGCGGCGTCACGGCCGAGGACACCCGGCGTGCTCAGTCGATCGTGCGCGACGCCGGCGTCGCCTTGCAGATCGGGTACTGGCGCCGCTTCGTCCCGGAGCTGCAAGAGATTCGAGACGGCATCGCCGACGGTTCGTTCGGCGACGTCTTGACCTTGTCGTGCCTGCAGTGGGACGGCGAGCCGCCGTCCGCGGCGTTTCGCTCTCGCAGCGGTGGTGTGTTCATCGACATGGGCGTGCACGAGTTCGATCAAGCGCGCTGGATGACGGGTAGTGATTTCACGAAACTTACGGCCGTGGCCTCTCCGGCGATCAGTGACCCCGAGGTCACCGATGACCCCGATAGCGCACAGGTGCTCGGTGAAACCCAGTCGGGTGCGACGGTGTTCATCTCCCTCGGACGTCACTTCAGTGGCGGAGACATGGCCAGCGTTGAGGTGTTTGGATCGAAGGATCACGTTCAATCGACATTCTTGAACCCTGACGACGGTGAGCGGGCCCAACTCGAGGCGCTGGTTCGACAGGCGCAGGCGTTCGCCGACTACGCGAAGGGCGCACCGTGTCGCGGTGCGAGCGTGGAAGACGCCATCGCCGCCTTGGAAGCGGCCGGTCGTTGCGCGCACCAACTCGCCGCGAGCCGCTGACCGGTGGTCGCAACCAAAGTGCTGCGTGTCGGCATCGTCGGCTACGGCATGATGGGTCGCGCCCATGCCTACGCCTATCGTGCGGCACCGCTGATCCGACCGTCGTCGATCACATTCTCGCCGGTCGTGATGTCGGGACGTAACGCTGAGGCAGTGGCGAAGGCCGCGACGGACTGCGGTATCGACTCGTGGGTCGAGGACTGGCATGAACTGATTGAGCGAAGCGACGTCGACGTCGTCGACGTCTGTACGCCCCCGGGCACGCACGCCGCCATCATCGAGGCCGCCGCGCGATCGGGCAAAGACGTCTTTTGCGAGAAGCCCCTCGCGACGAACTACGCGGACGCTCGTTCCGCACGTGACGCCGTCGAGAGAGCCGGCGTTCGTCACGCGATCGGCTTCAACTACCGTCGACTGCCGGCCGTCTCGTTGATGGCCGAGATGATCGCGAACGGAGAGCTGGGCGAGGTGCATCTCTGGCGCGGGACGTGGCTGTCCGATGAGTTCGTCGACCCCGATATCGCCTTCGACTGGCGTTTCGAGTCGTCCATGGGCGGCAGCACGATTGGCGACCTCGGCAGTCACCTGATTGACATGGCCACCTGGATGCTCGGTCCGATCGTCGACGTCTCGGCGATGTCCTCGACGTTCGTTCGTCGTCGTGACGACGCGGGACGACCTCGTGACGTGGAGGTCGATGACGCGTCATCGTCGCTGGTGCGATTCTCGAGCGGCGCTCAAGGCACGATGGAGGTAGCGCGCGCCGCGCCGCGGCGGCCGTGCGATTTCACGATCGAGGTCAACGGGAGCAAGGGAACCGTGATGTTCGCCTACGCGCAGCTGAACGAACTGTGGGTGGGAAACACCGACGACGACGCCCGCCTCTACGGTCTGCGACGAGTGCGTGCCGAACATCCGTCGCAACCCGAGACCACGGGATGGTGGCCCATAGGTCAGGGCGTCGGTTACGACGCGAGTCTGATCAACCAGGTGGCCGATCTCGCCTCGACGTGGGAGGCGCGCACGTGGAGTCCCGACTTCGCGGTGGGTGCGAACGTCGCGGCGGTCTGTTCCGCGATGGAACGCTCGGTCACTGATCGCCGGTGGGTGTCGGTCGAAGAGATCACGATGGGTTCGTCGTAGGTTATTGATCGCGGCCAGCGAGGTGCGCGAGGTTTCGCGGTGTCGCTACGTGTTGACCGTCGATGACGGAGCGTGGCGAGGCCAGGGACGGCGCGTCTCGTAGTGAGCCGCTGCCGCGAGCAGCAGATCCTCTCGGAATCGGGGGCCGATCACCTGGAGCCCGACGGGCAGTCCGTCGACGAGTCCTGCCGGAAGGCTGATCGCCGGGAGGTTCGCCAGATTGGCGAGCATCGCGAGGACGACGGACATCCCGCCGTGAACCTCGACGCCTTCAATCTCGGTGGGCATTGGACCTTCCGCGGCGAAAGGCGGCATCGACGACATTGGCGTCACGATGAAGTCGACGTCTTCGAAGATCGACGCCATTTCGTGAACCAAGGTTCGTCGCCGCGACTCCACCTCGGCAGCCCACGGCAGGGTTCGCTCGCACATCGACGTCCATCCCGGTGCGGCACGTGGATCGAGTTCGTCGAGGTGGTTCTCCCAGAGATCGCGGTCCACTCCCACGAACTTGTCGACGCCCTCGATCGCGACGTACGTGCCGATGTAGTCATCGAGGGCGAACGGCCGGTCCACCAGTGCGGTGCCGATGGACGACACGAAGTCGTCCGCGGCCTCTCGACACAGCGATGCGACCCTCGAGTCAACGACCCCGAAGCCGAGGTCCTTGGACCACGCGACGCGGAGGCGCGACAGTTCCTCTGTGTTGATCGCGTCAACGTAGGACCGCGTCGGTGCGGGCAGCGCCGTGCGGTCGTGGTTGTCCGGCCCGGCCATGACGTCGAGCAACAAGGCGGTGTCGAGGACGTTCGTGGCGAGACTGCCGACCACGGAGTTCTGAGCCAGGTGCGTGTCGCCCAACGTCGGTATGCGACCGTAGGTGCACTTGAGGCCGACGAGGCCCGTGAAACTCGCTGGCGTACGGATCGATCCGCCGCCGTCGCTCGCGGTGGCGAAGGGAACCATGCCGATCGAGACGGCCGCAGCCGAACCGCCGCTGGAACCTCCGGGCGTTCGACTCACGTCCCACGGATTGCGGGTGACGCCGAGAAGGGGGCTCGCGGTGTAGGCCCACGCCCCGAACTCCGGTGTCGCCGTCTTCCCGATGGGTATCGCTCCGGCTCGACGCAGGCGACCAACGTGAATCGAATCGAACGTCTTGTCTTCTCCGTCTGCGAACCATCGTGAGCCGCGCGTCGTTGGCATCCCGGCGCAATCGTCGAGGTCCTTGACACCGAACGGGACGCCCGCCAACGGTCCCAACTCACCGACGCGACCATCACGAACGGCCCGGTCAACTTCTTTCGAGGCCGACAGGGCACGCTCTTCGTCGATGAAGACGAAAGCATTCAGTGACACGTTCGTTCGGTCGATCCGGTCGAGACACGAACGCGTCAGTTCCTCAGAGGAGAGGGCTCCGGTTCGAATGAGCGCTGCGGCGTCGCTCACGGTGGGCATTTCCATCCAATGTGCCTAGCACGGGACCGGACGGTTTCGTCGACGAGTCAGTCGACAGGAATACCATCAGCAGCGAACTCGCCTATTTGAACGCAGTGTTTGGCGGATGATAGCGAGAGGAGACGGCTACGGCGCGAGGATCTTTTGAAAACGGCGCGAGGCGATCGAGAGACACACCAGCGCGATCGCGAGCAGATAGGCGACCCGAAAAACCATGATCCATTGGAACTGCCCGAGCGAAAATCCTCGCATCATTGCGGCCGATTGGTACAGGGGAGAGACGGTGACGATCGCCCCCAACCAGCTCGGGTACAGAGTGACCGGAAAGAACGTCCCCGAGAACAAGAAGAGCGGGAGCTGAACCAGCAACACGAGGTCGAAGTCCTGCCACGTTCTCATGAACGTGCACGCGGCAAGACCCATACAGGAGAAGGTCAGGCTCGTGAGGATCGCGCCTGGCCAGCACAGGACGACCCACGCGCTCCCGGCGTCGCCGAGTAGGGCCATGCAGACGATGAAGGAGGCGGAGTACATCGTTCCACGCGCCAACGCCCACAGGACTTCACCCATCGCGATGTCCGTCACCGCTAGGGGCGTCGACAAGAGCGCGTCATACGAGTGGGAGATCTTCAATTTGAAGAACGTATTGAAGATGGAGTCGATCATCGCGCCGTTCATCGCCGAGGCCGCGAGCATCCCGGGCGCGACGAACAATGAGTAGCTCACGATCTGGCCGTCTACCGGCAGGGGGCCCGCGAGATTGTTGAGTCCGATGCTGATCGAAAGTAGGTAGAAGAGCGGCTCGAAGAAACCGGAGACGAGCATGACCCACTGCGCGCGGTAGATCATCACGTTGCGTTCGAGCACGCGTAGCGATCGGCGCGAGCCGACCATCGGGAACGTGCGAGTAAGCATCAGTTCGTCAACCGCCGACGCATCGTGCGCCGTCCCCAAATGACGCCGCCGACCGTCATCGCCAGCAAGACCACGACGTGCGCCAGTTGCGGCGCGACCGATCCCTGTCCGAAGGCCGCCGCGCGCGCGAGCGCGACACCGTGGTAGAGCGGGAAGAACTGCACCACCGGCCTCAGGTAACCGGGATACGAGGACAGCGGATAGAAGGTTGCCGAGAAGAGGAACATGGGGACGAAGGCGAAGCGGTAGATGGTGATGAACGACGCCTCGGACTCCGAGCGCGCGGCGTAGGCAACCAACGGCGCCGAGAAGGCCAGTGCCACCAGTGTCCCGATGAACGGCAGCGTGAGGCTCCACCATGACTGCAACGCGCCGAAGCAACCGATGATGATCACGTAGAAGACTGACGTCAAGAACGCCCGAGTGGCAACCCACGCCAGCTTGCCGAACAGGATGTCGTCCGGTTCCAGCGGGGTCGTCGCGGCGGCGTGATAGGTGCGAACCCACTTCAGGCACGCGAGCACCGGCCAGAGCGACTCACCTTCACCCAGTTGCATCGTGGTGGTCGCCAGCAGACTGGGCGCGATGTAGTGCAGATACGTCTGACCATCGACGAGTCCGTGGTGATGGGCTACGAGATGACCAACGCCGATGCCGAGTGACGCGAGAAAGAGAATCGGGAAGAGCACCGAACTCGCGACCGAGCCGCGCCACGTCTGGGCGTAGTACTCGGCGTGATACCCCCAACTGCGAACCCACCGGGCACGGCTGGCATCGGTCTTCAACGAAGGGATCACAACTACTCCGTCAACGACCGGCCAGTGAGGTGTAAGAAGACGTCCTCGAGTGAGCTGCGTCGCACGAGCGTGCTCGACGGTGTGATGTGAGCGGCGTGCAACTCGCGCAACGCCTCGTCACCGTTCTGGACGTAGAGCAAGACACGATCCGGTAGGACCTCAACGCGCTCGGCGAACGGCGTCAACTGATCGAAGTACGCCTCGTGGTCACCGGTCGCGAAGCGCAACTCCACCACTTCGCGCGTGGAGAACCTTTCGATCAGCGTTCGTGGTGCGCCTTCGGCGACGATCAATCCCTGGTCCATTACGACCAGTCGATCGCATAACTGTTCGGCTTCGTCCATGTAGTGCGTCGTGATGATGAGCGTGACACCTTCACGTTTCAGTCGGTAGAGACGGTCCCAGACCAGGTGGCGAGCTTGCGGGTCAAGACCGGTCGTCGGTTCGTCGAGAATAAGAATCTCCGGCCGATTCATGAGTCCTCGAGCAATGGTGAGACGGCGCTTCATGCCGCCCGACAGATCGTCGACCTTGTCGTTGGCGCGCTCGGTGAGTTGCGTGAACTCCAGCAACTCGGTGGCGCGTTCGCGCACGACGCGACGCGGAAGATCGAAGTAGCGACCGAACATCTCCAAGTTGTGTCGAACAGAGAGCTCGAGTTCGAGTGAATCCTCTTGGGTCACCACGCCGAGGCGACTGCGGATCTCGGGTCCGTCGGTTCTCGGGTCGAGCCCGAAGATCGAGATCTCTCCGGACGTTGGTTGCGAAACGGCCGAGATCATCCGCATGGTGCTGGTCTTGCCGGCGCCGTTGGGGCCAAGGAAGCCGAAGCTCTCGCCTCGATCGATCGCGACGTCGACTCCTTTGACGGCCTCGAAGTCGCCGAAACGCTTCACCAGTTGACGTGCCTCGAGGATAGGGGCGTCGTTCATGACGCCCTCCTATCGTGTCGTGCGACGTGCGCGACCGCCCTCGAAATCGTCCCCACCGTGAACACGAGTTTCGCGTCCCCCTTGACTGTGTACTCATGTGGCGGCGCTCAAGTGCTCAATGAATGAGAGAGCGCCGCATTACGTCCGAGGTCTCAAGTTACTAGATGGGTGTGACGCCGAGATGTCAGTTGGCGCCGTTTCGCTACCCGAGGTCGCGTTCCCAGTCGCGAGTCGTCAGGACCTCGGACATGCGATTCAAGAATCGCGCCGCGTACGCGCCGTCGATCGCACGGTGGTCGAACGTGAGCGCCAACAGTCCGACCGAATGGATGCCCACCGATTCAGCACCGTCGCCAGCGGCTATGACGACCGGCTTTCGTACGACCGAGTCGGTCGAAAGGATCGCGACCTGGGGTTGATTGATGACAGCTCCCGTGAGGAGGGTGCCGAAGGGACCGGGATTCGAGATCGTGAACGTGCCGCCCGCGAGTTCATCCGGGCCCAGTCGCTTCGTGCGCGCTCGCTCCGCGACGTCGCGAATCGCGCCACCGATCTGTTTCAGATTGAGACGCTCGGCGCTTCGCACCACGGGGACGACGAGGCCCTCATTGTCGATGTCGACGGCGATCCCGAGGTTGACGTCCAGATGAACGATCAGTTCATCATCGCCCACCGACGCATTGAGTCTCGGAAAATCCTTCAGCGCCTCGATGACTGCTACGGCGTTGAAGGGTAAGTAGCTGAGGCTGAAGCCTTCACTCTCCTTGAACGCGGCGCCGTGTCGAGCACGAATGAGTTCGACTTGTTCGTAGTCCACCTCTTTGACCATGAGTGTGTGGGCCGACGTCGCCTTGGAGCGGATCATGTGCTCGGCCGTGAGTCGACGAATCTTCGTGAACGGAACAATCTCGTCACGTAAGCCCGTGGAGGACGATGACGCCTCGATCAACGTGTCAACGTCGTGACGGGTGATTGTGCCGTTGGGTCCGGTACCGACGACACTCTTTGGGTCGATGTTGTTCTCACTCATCAGTCGACGAAGTATTGGCGACTGCGAGGTACCCGATTTCAGACTCGACGATGTCTTTTGCTCTTCGATGACCGCGAGTACGTCTTGGCGAGTCACTCGGCCGTTGGGTCCCGTACCGACAATGGTTGCAATGTCAAGGTCGTTCTCGTCAATCAGGCGCCGTACAACGGGAGAGAGTTGCACGTCGTCGGACTGAGATGACTTCGTTTTTGCTCTGATTGCTTTCGCCGGGAGTGACTCCGCGGGGGGCGTCGATGTGGTTGATGGAGCCGTCGCCGTCGGCTGATCAGAGCCGTCGTCGATGACGGCGAGGACAGTGCCGACGTCAACGGTCACGCCTTCGCCAACGAGAATTGCCGTGAGCACGCCATTCGTTGGCGCGGGGATCTCGGTGTCCACCTTGTCTGTCGAAACCTCGAAGAGTGATTCACCCTTCAGAACGGTGTCGCCGACAGCCTTGAACCACTTGGTCACCGTGCCGTCAGCAACCGTCTCACCCAACTGTGGCATCGTGACATTGGCCATGGGATCTATTCCTTGTTGTCGATTCGAGGAGCGGCCGGCGCAAGTTCTCGGTGGCTTTGACCCCACGCGGCGACCCTTCTTTTTTGCGCCGGACTGCCCTGCGGTGAAGTTAATGTCTATTGCATGTTAAGTCACACTAAACGAAGATTGTCGTGGCGCGCTCAGCTACTTAACTCACGGAGTGAAATGTATTCAGTTGTCGACGATGTGCTTTGCGAGTACCCAAGTGGCCGTGTCACTTGTCTTTGCGGCGAAGGCACATTGATGAGGGAACTGACTTATGGAAGATAGCGAGCGCATCGGATGGATTGGCTGTGGACGCATGGGAAGCGCGATGGCGAAGCTGCTCATTGCGGGCGGCAATGAAGTAACGGTTACGAATCGCACGCGGTCGAGGGCCGAGGCGCTCCGCGAGTTCGGTGCTGATGTCGTTGACAATCCAATCGATCTCGCCGATTGCGGTGTCGTCTTCGTGATGGTGTCGGCGGACGCGCAGTTGCTCGAGGTGCTGACGGGTCCTCTGGGAGTACTGGCGAACGAAGAGATGGCACCGCGACTCGTGGTCGACTGTTCCACGGTTTCGACGGGAGCATCAGCCACAGCGCGCGAGCAGTGTTACTTGCGGGACGTCGATTTCCTCGCGGCACCGGTGAGCGGAAATCCGAAGGTCGTGACAGCAGGCAAACTGACGCTCGCGGTCTCGGGACCTCGAGCCGAATTCGATCAAGTTCGTCCCCTCCTCGACCAACTCGGCCACGGCGTCACGTATGTCGGTGAGGGCGAGGTCGCCCGTTTGGTGAAAATTTGTCACAACATGTTCCTCGGAGTGGTCACGCAAGCGATGGCGGAGATCACGGTGCTGGCCGAACGAGGCGGCATCGAACGCAGTGCGTTCCTCCAATTCTTAAATGATTCGGTCTTGGGCTCGACCTTCACGCGCTACAAGACACCTGCTTTCGTGAACCTTGATTTCAAGGCGAGCTTCACCACGGCGTTGCTGCGCAAGGATTTCGATCTCGGCTTCGACGCGGCCAAGCACCTGAGCGTGCCGATGCCTGTGTCGGCGCTCTGCAGCGAGATCGTCGCGAGCGCGATCGGTGCCGGTTACGTCGACGATGACTTCGCAGTACTTTTGCTCGAACAGGCTCGCAGCGCGGGACTCACGTTGGAATCGGAGAACAAAGTTATTGACGACGGACTTGGGGTGACGTCCCGACACACTGCCCTACGCAAGTACCGATGATTTCAGACAGTTACTAGGAGGATCACATGACCAGTGCCACAGCAGCACCCGAACTCAGTTACCTCGAACAGAAAGTGGCGATGTACCGCTCGCAAGTTGCGCTTCGTCGATTCGAACAACGCGCCTACGACCTGTTCCTCGAGAACTACGTGAAAGGCACGAGTCACCTCTCCATCGGTCAAGAGGCGATCGCCGCGGGCGTGGCGGCGGCCATGCGTCCGACGGATTGGACATTCGCCACGTATCGCGGTCACGCGCACACGCTCGCGCGCGGCGTGCCGATGACGCCGGTGTTCGCCGAGCTGATGGGCCGCGCCAACGGACTCATGGCGGGTAAAGGCGGCTCCATGCACTTGACGAGCGTGGAACACGGCGTTATGGGGAGTTACGCGATCATCGGTGCCCACCTTCCCATTGCCTGCGGCGCCGCGTGGAGCGCGCAGTATCGCGGTACCGATCAGGTGGCGGTCTGCTTCTTTGGCGACGGGTCGGTCAACATCGGCGCCTTTCACGAGGCACTCAATTTCGCTGCGATCTGGAAACTGCCGGTGATCTTCTTCTGCGAGAACAACCTCTGGATGGAGTACACCCGAACGTCAGACGTCACGGCCGTGGCGAATCCCGCTGCCGATCGCGCCAGCGCCTACGGACTCGAATCGATCATCGTTGATGGCAACGATGCCGACGCCGTCTTCGAAGTGACGTCACTGGCGATAGCGCGGGCTCGAGCGGGTGAGGGGCCGAGCATGATCGAGGCCAAGACCTACCGTCACGGAGGACATTCCCGGGCCGATCCAGGAAAGTATCGTCCCGACGAGGAGCTCGCCGAGTGGCTGTTGAAGGATCCGATTCCGCTCTATCGGTCACGACTGGTGGAGATGGGCGTCAGCGAAGACGATCTCTTACTCCTCGAGGCTGACGTGGACGCCGAAGTAGAGACGGCCACCAACGAGGCGAAGGCCGGCGAAGTACCCGGCGAGGAACTGTTGTTTCAAGATGTATGGGCAGACGGGAGCGGATCATGGCGCAACTGACATTTCGTGAAGCAATAGCGCGAGGCATCGCCCAAGAGATGCGCCGCGACGAGTCGGTGGTCTTCCTCGGTGAAGACGTCGGCGCGGCCGGTGGCGTGTTCAAGGGGACGGTCGGCCTGTTCGAGGAGTTCGGGCCGGTGCGTGTTCGCGACACACCGATCTCGGAGCAGGCAATTCTCGGCGCGGCGATGGGCGCGGCGATGACCGGTCTACGGCCGGTCGCCGAAATCATGTTCGCCGACTTCTTCGCGGTCTGTTGGGACATCGTCGCCAACGAGATCGCCAAGAGTCGATACATGACCAACGGCCAACTGACCTTTCCGCTCGTGATTCGCTCCGGCAACGGCGGCGGCTTGCGGTTCGGTGCGCAGCACTCCCAGAGCGTGGAGAACTGGGCGATGATGATCCCCGGTCTCAAGGTCGTCGTGCCCAGCAATGCCGCCGATGTCATCGGACTCATGGCCGCCTCGATTCGTGACGATGACCCGGTCATCTTCCTCGAAGCCAAGGCGCTCTACGCGTCGAAGATGGACGTGCCCGACGGAGAGATCGTCGACACGCTCGGTTCAGCCAAGGTCCTTCGCAGTGGAACGGATGCGACCGTCGTGGCGCTCGGCGCCATGGTACCCAAAGCGTTGGCGGCCGCCGAAGAACTGGCCGGCACCGGAATCGAGTGCACCGTGGTGGACGTTCGATCGTTGGTCCCCCTCGACATGACGACGATCCTGCGTGAGGTATCGGCCACCGGTCGCCTCTTCACGGTCGAAGAGAATCCGCGGCTCTGTGGATGGGGCGGCGAACTCGCGTCGATCGTCAGCGAAGAGGCCTTCTACGACCTCGACGGTCCCATCGTTCGAATCACGACCCCACACATCCCCCTACCGGCCGCCGATGCACTCGAAGATTTGGCTATTCCTTCGGTGGAGAGAATCGTCACCACGATCGAAAAGTCGATGAACTCGTAGGCAGTTCGTTCTTCGACTAGGTGGGTGAAGGTTCGATGTCCGGAGTTTGGCCCAACTCGAGCTGAAGGCTCGGCAGCAGCGCCGCGAAGTCGACCTCGCCGAATCCCTTCGTCGACGCAAGGTGCGTCAACGAGTTGACCAACTCAATGACTGGGAGCGAGAGTTCGGCGCCGCGCGCGACGTCGAGCGCCAGTTCCAGATCCTTGATCAAGAGGTTCGTCGTGAAGGTGGCCGAGTAGTCATGCGCAATGAAACCCGCCGTCTTATATCGAACGAACGGCGACCCCAACACCGATTCGCCCATGGCGTGCAGCAGTATCGATCGATCGATGCCACTGTTCTCACCGAGGACGATGAGTTCGGCCATGATCTGGGACGTCACGGCGAGCCCGGCGTTGATCGCGAGTTTCAGCGTTCGCGAGTGCTCGGCGTCGCCCACGTATAAGACGGTGGGGCCGATCGAGTTCATCAGGTCCTCGACCTTTTCGAAGGTGGCGCGTGGGCCCGAGACGATCAGCGTGATGTTGCCCGCCGCGAGAACCGCGGGGTTGCCACTGACGGGTGATCGCAGGTAGTCGACGCCGACGGCTTCGGCTCGAGCCGATATCTCAGAAGAGATGCGTGGCGACACCGTTGACATGTCGATCAATACGCGATCACTCGAACCCGATTGGAGTACACCACCGTCTCCGAAGCAGACACTGGCCAAGGCGTCGTCATTGGCGAGGAACGTGATGACGATCGAGGCGCGCTCCCAGAGATCATCGAACGACGTCAGCCGAACGGCGCCTCGGTCCTCGAGGTGGGAGAAGTCCTTCGACGTGCGATTCCAGATGAGGACGGACCAACCTTGATCGAGCAATCGTCCGACGAGTGCCTGGCCCATCTTGCCCATACCCAGTACGGCGACGTTTGGTCGTTCCTCATTGCGGTCCATTGACGTTCCCCTCTCGAACTCGTGGCGCTGTCACGGGGCTACTCCGGTACCTGCAGAAACGGGGAGAGCAGTTCTCAGTTCCCTCGAAACTCAAGGTTGACCCAGATCGCTTCAACCGCGACATCGCCGACGTTGTAGAGACGGTGCGGTCGACTCGAGTCAAAGCCAATGGAGTCGCCCGCGTTCAGTACGTACGTATCGAATCCCAGAGCAATCTTCAACGTTCCCTTGAGGATGAATCCGTACTCAGTTCCCGCGTGTCGAATGAGGCGATCCTCCAACGTGGAGCTGCCGCCGACTTCGTAGCGGACGAACATGAAGTCGGTCTTGTCGCGATGAGAGGAGATCAGTGACTCCCACGTCACGCCCGAATCGAGAACGAGGATCTTGCGTTCGTCTGGGCGAACGACCGGTGACGATGCGCGTTCGGTGTGAGGGCGCTCCCTCTCGGGTGCGATGTCAGGTTCGACGCTGAGCCACGTGTTGTTGGCGGCGTCGGTGAGGCCGTTGACCGAATCACCGGTCGGCTCTGGCTCGTCGTAGTTGAACAACTCGTCGATGGAAATATCGAGTGCAGCACAGATCGAATAGAAGGTCGCGACCGACGGCTGGGCCTTGCCCGTTTCGAGTTGCGAGATGAACGACGCCGACACGTCGATGTCTCGGGCGAACTGGCGAAGGGTGATCCCGCGCTCCAGTCGGCGCTCGCGAAGACGGGCTCCGACGAGGCCCGGGGCGAAGCGATTGTTGTTGGCGATCGGTGGCGACTTGACGGCGCTGGTCTTGCGGGGACTCTTCGTCGCCGCTCGAGGTGATGCTGTCGCCCTAGTTTCGGTGGCCACCCTCTTGGGAACCGCCATCTGTCAATCCCTCTTCCCGCACTTGTCATCCGTGAACCTAAGTTGGGACTGACGTTGGCTAGCGCATATCGCGTTCCCAGATTCTATGGACACCTACTCACCCGCCTTCAATTTGTCAGCGAGATGCTCCCATTCGCGACTGAAGCGGTAGGAGTGTCGAGGTGGCGGGGCCGGTGCCTGCACTTCGATCCATCGAACAAGCCCCGAACTTCGATTCTCGAATCCGTGGTCGCAACCCACCCCGGCCCACAGCGCGTCACCGGGGTGGAGAACCAATAGTTCGCCGTCGATGAGACCGTGCACTTCGCCCTCGACGAAGACGTAGGCCTCTTCGAACGGGTGATCGTGAGGATGGGCAATCGCAGTCGGCTGATAGTCGACCATGAACATCGTGTGGAGTTGAGCGCCGACTTGCTGGTCGATCAACATCTTCACCCCGATACCGCTGTAGGCGAGGAGAGCCGTCGCCATGCTGGGCGACACGGTAGGGGCCTCCACATCAGAACCGCCCGCGAGTCGTTTGAGGTCCATGGCGTCAGCGTCGAAGCGCGCGGTGTTTCGATTGCGAGGGTCGCGCATGTCAGGTGTCACCGGAACGGTCTCGACCAAGTTCTCGCCGGTGAAGAAGGTGTCCTGGCGGCGGCCATCATCAAGTTCGGCCGGCGACTGCATTTGGAGCCACCGCACAGGCCCGTCGACGGCGCGGAGCTGATAGCTGGTGGCGAGAGGCAGGACGATGCAGTGGTCGGCTTCGAGGTGCGTCGTCTGACCGAGTGTCGTCAGGGCGAGGGTTCCTGAGAGCACGTAGAAACTCGTTTCGAAGGAATGAAGAACAGCGTCGACGTGACCGCCCTCGGCCAGATGATTGACCGACAGCGTCATGTGCGGCGAACCCGTCGCACGGTTCACCAGTACCTGGCGCCGGTACCCGACGGAGTTCCCGGCGAAACTCTCGGGTGTTCGCGCCGTCTGACCATCGATCGCTGTCAGGTGATAGATAGTCGCCTCCTTCGATCGGTCATTCGACAACACGTACTGCGACAACTACTTCAGCAGCCATCCGCCGTCCACCGCCAGATTTACACCGTTCACTCCCGTGTTGTCGAGCAAGAACTCGACGGCGTCGACGATCTCGGCCATCGTCACTAATCGGCCGAGCGGCGTGCGGCTGAGGACGAGGCTGGTGTCCTTGTTTTCCCAAAAGGGGCTGTCCCCGATGATGCCGGGGTGGATGGCGTTCACGCGCACCGGTGCGAGCTCGGTGGTCAACGAGTGGACGATGCCCACGACGCCGCCGTTCACGGTGGACACGGTGGTCGAACCGGGATACGGACGCTGCAGCGCGAGGCCACCGAAGAGGACGATTGAACTTACGGGGGTGAGGCGATCACGGAGCACGTGCACGGCCTCGGTGTACCCGACCAATTTGAGGGTGACGAGGCGAATGGCGGCCGCCACGTCGTAGTTCGCCAAGGTGTTCGCGTCGCGCTCGATAGCCCCGATGACCAGGTCGTCGACCTTCGGAACGCCCGACAAGGCGTCGGCAATCGTCTCGGGCATCGATAGGTCGACCGCGAGTCCGATCGTTCCCAGTCCGATCTCCTCAGCGGCGGCGTTCGCGCTCTCCTGTGATCGACCGGAGAGATAGACCGTCGTCCCCTTGGCGGCCAACGTCGTAACGATCTCACGTCCGATGCCCTGAGTGCCCCCAAGTACCACCGCCGTACGACCTGCTCGGCTATCGGACATCGCCAGACCCCCCTTTTGAGTGTTCAGTGAAGTAAAACATACTCCAAGAGATCACGACGCGAAACAGAGAATTGGTTCGTCGCGCGGCGCGGGTGCGCTCGCCGATTCATCGTGTGCATATGGTGAATGGACACTTTTTTGTTCGTTACCTCAGTGTGAAGTCACTATTGACATAAAGCGACGCAGTGCTACGCTCAAGCCCTTAACGGCTAATCATTGGGGGGCTTGTAATGAGCAATGACGTCAACTCGAAGGGCGAATCGCTCGAGCACGGACGACCGATTGTCTTTCGAAACGGCATCGTAATCACGATGGACGGTCAGCACCGGGTTCTGAAGGACACTGACGTGCTCGTCGTCGATGGCGTCATCAAAGAGATAGGGCCGAATCTCAGTGCTCCGGACGGTGCGCTCAGCATCGACGCCTCGGGAGGACTCGTCATGCCCGGAATGATCGATACCCACCGACACATGTGGCAGACGGCGATGCGAGGTTACGGCGCGGACTGGAGTCTGTCGCAGTACTTCGTGTGGTACTACCTCCAGCACGGAAAGAACTTCCGACCAGAAGACATCTACGCCGGCAATCTCCTCTCCGCCATCGAGGCGGTCGACGCTGGCGTCACCACGTCGGTTGACTGGTCGCACGGCCTGTCGAGTACCGATCACGCCGACGCCGCGGTCGACGCGCTCGAAGCGGTACCGGGGCGATTCAACCTCGCTTACGGCAACATTCAAGCGGCCCCTTGGGAGTGGTCTGTTTCGAAGGAGTTCAAGGATTTCGTCAGTCGACGATTCGGTTCCAAGAACGACATGATGAGCTTTTCTATGGCCTTTGACGTCCTCGGAGACCCAAGTTTCCCTGAAAAGCCGGCCTTTGACGTGGCCAAAGAGCTGGGCGTCCCCGTGACGACCCACGCCGGCGTCTACGGCGTCAACGGCGACGACAGCATTCGACTCATGCACGAGAACGGCTGTATGACACCCGACACCGTCTTCGTCCACTGCTCGTCACTTTCGGCCGACTCGTACCACCGAATCGCCGCATCGGGCGGATCGGCGTCGGTCGCCACCGAGAGCGAACAGAGTGCCGGTCAGGGCTATCCGTCGTCGTGGATCTTGCGCCAGTACGACATCCCGATCTCTCTGTCGCACGACACATCGGTCTGGTGGAGTTCGGACTTCTTCACCGCGATGCGCGCGACCGCCGGTGCGGATCGCTCGCGTCAGCACTTCGAGTCACAGCTCAAGGGCGAACAGGTCATCAACCTCGACATCCGCTGCGAAGAGGTCATCCACTGGGCGACGCGAGGCGGGGCGAAGGCCCTCGGATTGGAAGACAAGATCGGCAGCCTCGAAGTCGGCAAGCGCGCCGACATCGTGCTCGTGAAGAACGACAACTCCCCGGCGATGTTCCCGATCATCAACCCCTACGGTCACGTCGTGATGCAGGCCCAACGCGCCGACGTGGACACCGTCGTGATCGACGGCAACATTGTTAAGCACGAGCACAGGCTCATCGGCATCGATCTGGCGGCCGCGCGGACCAAGACGGAAGCGACGGTGACGTTCCTCGCCGACACGATCGGCGAAGAGGCGTGGATCAGTGGGCAGAACCCCGAACTGACCGATCGTCAGGTCAACGAGAATCCGTACAAGTACGTGAACGAGTGAAATCCCTTGTGATTACTTGATATCAGCGGTCCCCACCAACCCGAGGCCGACGCCCTTTTGGCGTCGGCCTCGTGCATGATGGACGTGGAACGAACAGTCATACTGGGGCGAATGTCGGTCCGTACTCCGCGTTTATTTAACAGCTGGAGACTGTTCACTATCGGTTGACACGTTAAGTGAACACGTGTACTGTCAGACATCTATGGCAGTTCGTTCTGAGCGGAACGTTGGTCGTTGCTGAGCCTCTCGTTGAGAGTTCACCGGGGGGCCGCATGACGCAAGGAACATCGCAACATCGGTCGGGGGCAAAGCGTCGTCGGCATTCGAGGGGGGAATCAATGCTCAAAAACAGATTTCGTAGTTTGACGTTGTTGACGGCGGGATTGATGGTCGCGACGTCGATAGGTGTAGGTGTCATGGGGACCGCGGGAGCCGCTGCGAAACACAAGGTGAAGACGTACAACGTCGCCTACATGTCCTACGGCGTCGCCAACAGCTACGACGCGCCGATGCTCGCCGCCGCTAAGGCCGTTGCCGCGACGACGGGGCACGTGAACGTCCAAGTGTTCGACTCACAGAGCAACGACACGCTTCAGGTCTCGGAACTGCAGCAGGTGATCAGCTCCGGCAAGTTCCAGGGCATCCTCGTACAGCCCATTTATGGTCCGGCCCTCTTGCCAGAGATAAAGATCGCGATCAAGAAGAAGATCAAGGTCGTCAACATCGACCAGATCCTCGGCACGAACTACTCGAGCGACCAGATCGAAGTTCACGGTCTCTCGGGCAATGTGGTGTTCTTCCCCGCGAAGATCGGCACACAGTTGGCCGCCGAGACGAAGCTGGCCTGTGGCAGTGCGAACCCGTGCAAGATCGCTCTCGTTCACAACTACGTCGGTGACGAGCCGGACGCGGAGATCACGAAGACATTTGACGCCGGTGTCGCGAGTAACTCTACGGAGAGCATCGTGGCGAACGGCGACGGTCTGTACACGCCGTCGGTCGCGTTGACCTTCATCGCGGACACGCTCGTCGCCAATCCCGACCTCAACGTGATCGTCGGTGCCGACCAGGACTGTGAAGGTGCGCAGTCGGCTCTTACCAGTGCGAAGAACACGTCGGTCAAGCTCGTGTGTTATGGCGCGAGTGCCACCGGCATCGCTGCTGTGAAGAGTGGCGCATGGTTCGCCGACGTCGCGCAGTTGCCGGCGACTGAAGGTGAGCTCGGCATGATCGCACTCATCAAGGCCATGAAGACGGGCAAGGGTTCGGGTTCTCAGAACCCTGTGGCGAAGCTCCCGAACAACGGCATCGTGACCCAAGCAAACGCCAGCAAGTTCAACGGCGAATGGCCGGGTTGATTCGTCGGTAGGAGAGGGGCGAATATCCGAGACTGACATGGGTATGTTGAACTGACGTGTCGACAGGAAACCTAGAAGAGGCACCCCGCGGTACCGCTGCGAACACAGGGGGCGACTTAGTCGTCACCCGCGTGTCGAAGCGGTACGGCGGGGTGCCCGCTCTCAATGAAGTATCACTGACGATCAGCCCCGGAACTGTGCACGCACTCGTCGGGGAGAACGGCGCGGGCAAATCCACGCTGGGAAAGATCATCTCGGGCGTTATCGGCCCCGACGAAGGGACGATGTCGCTCGACGGCGTACCCCTCAGTTTTAAATCACCGCGGGACGCGTTGAGCCACGGCATCGTGACCATCGTCCAAGAACTGGCGATCGTTCCCGGGCTGACCGTCGCCGAGAACGTCTATCTCGGCGTGGAGACCTCTCGGGTCGGCTTCGTTCGACGACGCGAGTCACGACGAATGTTCCGCGAACTCGCCAAAACGGTTGGATTCGAAATCTCGCCCGATCGCCGGGCCGCGACCCTTTCAATCGCCGACCAACAAAAGGTCGAGATAATGCGGGCCCTAGCTCGCAACGCGTCGATCGTGGTCATGGACGAACCGACGGCAGCTCTCTCTGGAAACGAAACCGTGGCTCTCCACGAGATCATCCGTTCGCTGGCGCGCGATGGCAAATCCGTCGTACTGATCTCACATTTTCTGTCCGAAGTGCTCGCGCTCGCCGACGTGATCACCACACTTCGCGACGGTCAACTGATCCGCACGGTGGACGCCAAGGATGCGACGGAGGAGTCACTCATCGAAGGCATGCTCGGTCACTCATTACTGACGGCCTTCCCGGAGAAGACGATCCCGGAAGAAGATCAGACCATCGTGTTGGAGGTCGAACATCTCTCCGCACCGGGAGTCAACGACTGTTCGTTCGTCCTTCACGAACGAGAGATTCTCGGCATCGCCGGACTCGTCGGGGCGGGCCGATCTGAGTTAGCCCGCGCAATCTTTCGCGACGCCAAGGTGTCGGGCGGGACCGTTCGACTGAATGGGGCGGAACTTGCCGGTCACAGTCCGTCCCGATCGATTCGGCGAGGTTTGGTGTTCATACCCGAGTCCCGAAAGGAGATGGGCCTTTTGGTGGGACGATCGGTGAAGGAGAACGTCTCGCTGTCGCGGCTGGATCTAGTGAGTCGATTTGGGTGGATCGCTGGCATTCGCGAACGGCGCAAGGTCACCGAGTTGATCGATGCCGTGACCGTGAAAGCCGCGAGCATTCGGATGCCAGTGTCCATGTTGTCCGGCGGCAACCAGCAGAAACTTCTGTTCGCTCGTTCGGTCATGTGTTCACCGAACGTCCTCATTGCCGATGAACCGACGCGCGGTGTGGACGTCGGGTCCAAGAGGGCGATCTACGACCTCTTGTCGGAGATGGCCCAGTCTGGAATGGGCGTCGTGGTTATTTCATCTGACTTAGAAGAAGTACTGGGACTGGCGCATCGCGTCCTCGTGATGCGCCACGGCCGCATCATCACGGAACTCTCGGGCGATCGAATGAACGAGCAGGTGGTGCTCGCTGCCGCGTTCGCCGAGTCGAGCAACGAAGGAACGAATCCATAGTGAACGTACCCATTGAGAATCCCGAGGTCCTCGACCCTGACAAGCAGCGTTCGGTCGCCCTGCGTTCGAACGCCGTGCGAATACTCGGTTCATGGCGTCTCGCGGGCATCGCGATTCCGTTCCTGATTCTCTTCATCTCACTGTCGATATGGGGTCAGCATTTCCTCACGAAAGCCAACCTGATCAACATTGTCGACCAACAGTCCGCAACGTTGGCGATCGCTGCGGCCGGAACGTTGGTCCTAGTTGCCGGAGGACTTGACCTCTCGGTAGGTGCGATCTACGGACTAGCGACCGTGGTGTCGGGTGAAGTCGCTGAACATCATTCGGCCTGGATTGCGATCACGATCGCCCTCCTCGTGGGACTTGGTGTCGGACTCGTGAACGGGATGATTGTGGCGTACCTCAAGATCAATCCCTTCATCGCGACATTGGCGATGTCCTTTGTCATCGGTGGCGTCGCCCTTAGGGTGGCGAACAACAATCTCATCGTCCTCTCTCAAGATTCCGCGTTTTATAGATTCGCCAACGCGGAACTCTGGTCCGTTCCCAGTGCCGTGTGGATCGTCTTGGTCTTCATTGTGATACTCGCCTTACTTTTGGCGCAGACGACGTTTGGACGGCGCGTCATCGCTTCGGGCGGGAACGCCGAAGCGGCCCGCTTGGCCGGTATCCAGGTCAATCAGGTTCGCATCATCACCTACGCCTTGAGTGGTTTGGCCGCCGGACTGGGCGGCGTGATCGACACGTCGCGACTGCTCAGTGCCCAATCCACCAACGGGGGTCCTACCTTGACGTTCTTGGTGCTCGCCGGAATCGTCGTCGGCGGCACGTCGATCGCCGGTGGCGAAGGATCGGTGCCACGGACGACAATTGGTGTGCTCTTCATCGCTTTGATCTATAACGGCATCAACCTGTTGGCCATTCCTTCGTTGTATCAGTCGATTGTCCTCGGTGTAATCATGCTGCTCGCAGTTTCAATCGACGTACGGGTGCGCAAGCACCGGCTTTAGTCAATCGTTAGATACCTGGAGGAAAGATGGGCATTCATACATACGGGAGCAACGCCGTTGACTGGGAGAACCGCGTTGACATGCCCCGCCTCCGCGAGGAGCGCCTCGCCAAGTTGCAATCTGAATTAGAGAAGTCGGATCTGGGAGCGCTTCTCACCTTCGACTTCCACAACATTCGCTACATGACCGGGACGCACATCGGCACGTGGGCAATGGACAAACTGATTCGCTTCGCGCTCTTGCCGCGCGGCGGCAAGCCGATCGTGTGGGACTTCGGTTCGGCCGCTCGCCACCACCAGCTCTACAACCCATGGTTGACCGGTGTGCAGATCGGACCCGATGGCAACGAGATTCCCTACGAGGGTGCGCGCGCCGGCATCTCGACACTGCGCGGCGCGATCCCCCCGGGCGCGGACCGCGCCGGCACGGTCGCCGAGAAGATCAAGGAAGTGCTGTCGCAGTTCGGACTCCAGGACGAACCCATCGGCGTCGACGTGATCGAGATGCCGGTGCTGGCCGCGTTCGCCAAAGAAGGCATGACGTTGGTCGACGGCCAACAGGTCTTCTTGGAGGCGCGCCGCATCAAGACCGCCGACGAGATCTTGCTACTCGCTCACGCCGCGTCGATGGTCGACACCGCCTACGAGGAGCTCTATTCGTTCCTGCGACCGGGTGTTCGAGAGAACGAGTGCGTCGGTCTGGTCAATAAGACGCTCTATGACCTGGGGTCCGAACACGTCGAAGGCGTGAACGCCATTTCCGGCGAGCGGTGCTCGCCGCATCCGCACGTCTTCAGTGACCGGCTTCTTCGGCCCGGCGACCCGGCCTTCTTTGACATCCTGCACAGCTTCAACGGATACCGCACGTGCTACTACCGCACCTTCGCGGTCGGCAGCGCCTCGGTCGCACAACGCGACGCGTACACGAAGTGTCGCGAGTTGGTCGATGCAGCGATTTCAATCGTGAAGCCCGGCACCACGACGGCCGACGTCGTCTCCCTGTGGCCCAAGGCGACCGAGTTTGGCTTCGCCAACGAGGAAGCGGCCTTCGGTCTCCAGTACGGACACGGCATTGGCCTGTCGATTTGGGAACGGCCGATCTTTAGTCGCATGATCTCGCTGGATCATCCTGAAGTGCTCGAAGAAGGCATGGTCTTCGCCCTCGAGACCTACTGGCCCGCCAAGGACGGTTGGTCGGCGGCGCGCATCGAAGAAGAGCTCGTCGTCACCGCGACCGGCTGTGAGGTCATTACGAAGTTCCCGGCCGAGGAACTGTTGGTCGCCGGCCAGCGCTACTTCAGCGCGGGAGGTCCCGTGAACGGACTGAGAGAATCGCAGTCGCACCTCAATACAGCCGCGGGACGAGGCGAAGAGTAAGGCCATTCGCTGGCGGACTGAGGACCGATGCTGCGAACTAGGGTCGAGAAACGTCGGTGTCACGCCACGAGAGCGATGTGGTGTGTGTTGACGATCGCGGGGGAGCCACTATGACCAGTCCAATCCTGTCCAATCGACGGGCCGGGTATGACTATCTGTCATGGCGCACAAGAGTTCGAGTTGGTGTGGCGACGGTCGTCGCTGGCGCGTTCGTACTCGTCGGCTTTTCGGGCATGGCGGGAGCGGCGAAGATCGCTCCCGCGGGTTACTGCAAGAGGATCTCGGCTACGACGGTCGGTTCGCTCTACGGCGGCCCGACGCCGTTTCTCGGTGCACAGCTCGAGGGCGCGGGAAACGACGTCTGTGAGTTCGCGTCCTTCGTCGGTGGTGCCCTGAGTGGAGTGACGATCAACTACGACTACAAAGGCACGGGCAGCGTCGCTGCGAACATCGCCTCGCTCAAGAAGGAGTCAGGCGTGCGCGCCGCCGTGTTCAAGTCCTTCACTTCGATCGGTGGCACGACGTATTCCTTCAGGGACACCTTCATCGATTCAGCGACCAAGAAACGAATAAAGGAGTCCGGCATGGTCTCCTTTAATGGAGCCAATCACTACGGCGTCGTCGTAACCAAAGTGCTAGGCACCACGGGCCTGGAGCGACTGATGCAGTTAGCGGTGCGCGCAGCAGCGTAAGGCGCTGCAGCGATCACTGCGTGTCGCGGTAGTGCTCTCGCCAGATCAGTCGGTAGACGCGCGTCAGTCGAGGAATTGAGCGCAGGCCCGGAATGAAGGGCGTGCACGCGAGTCCCGCGGAGAGCAGCATCATGAGGCCCCAAACGAGCACGTCACCGTTGCCACTCGAATTGAAGGGCGCCACCTGGTACCAGAAGGTGTAGAGCCAGAGCCACGCCTGTCCGGGGTAGTTACCCGTCTCGTTCATCATCCCCCACTGATCACCAGTGAGGTGTTGTTTTTGCGCGATGTTCGACATGTACGTGCCATCGGCCAAGAACAGCAATGGCAAGGTGAAGTCGGTCGTGTAGAAGCCCTTTTGGGTGACGAGCGCCTGGTCCAGTGCTCCGAGGCGCGCCATCTGCAAGAGATCCGACATCATCAAGGGCACGGGTCCGTCGTTCGCCGTGGGCACGACCAACTGCCCGTTGACGATCGTCATGTGGTTCGCGGCCTTCGTGTAGGCGCTGACCCACTGGGACCGAGTTGAGGTCGACGCCATTGCCCACTCGCTCAAATCACTCGTGAGAATCGGTTGATCGGTGACCGACTTCAGAGGATCGACGATGAAGTCATTGACCGTGTTGATAGGTATGCGCGCACCCACCCACTTGGCCAGGGTCAGTGGGCCGAGTTGTTGGCCGGTCGCGGCCTTGTTGTAGGGCGCGCCGTACTGGGCCGTGCCTGAGGTTCCGTTGAGTTCACTGAGTGCCGTCGCGGCGAAGTCCATCGGATCGCTGTTCGACCAGCCCTTGATGGTGAGTGCCGGCTCGTCCGGTGAACCGAAGACGACCGCCAGTAAGACCGTCAAGAGTGACACGACGACGAGTGCGATGACGCCCTCTTTTACGATGTCGTACGGGCTATGGCCGCCCTTCCATTCGGGTGCGTCGACGTCAGGACGAAATGGCTTGGTCTTCATGACGAGACCTTCGCGCGTTCCTCGAAGGGTGGCACGACGCCCTTCACGCGGACGAGGAGCACGTGCAGCACCGTCAAGGCGACGGCAGCAATCGGTAGCAACACGATGTGCCACATCAGCATCTGGCCCATGTTCAACACGTTCCAGAAGGCGCCCGCGCCCGTCGCGTTGATGCCATCTTTCGCCTGGGTCGAGATCCACTGTGAGTCGAAGTTCGTTTGGCAGAGATAACCGGTGAAGGCGGCGGCGATAGAGGTGAGGAACGTGACGACGCCCGTTATCCAGGTGAGTGCGCGACCACCACGCCATGCGGCCATGAAGTATTTACCCCACAGGTGGATGACCATCGCGAAGAAGAAGATCTCCACGCTCCAGAGGTGCAGTGAGTTGACGAAGTGTCCGACCGAAGAGCCATGCCACCACTGAGGACCACGCAGTGCCAGGAGGCAACCGGTAGCGATGACCACGGTGAGGGCGGCCATCGTCGTGACGCCGAACACGTAGATCCACGACGAGACGTACGTCGGCTGCGTATCGGGAAGCAACTTATCGGGTGGAAGCTTTCCCGCGACTCGTCGTCGCAGACGGGTCGTCCACTGGCGGTCAATCTCAGTCGTGCTCACGATTCTCCTTGCGGCGGCGCCGACCGGGGAAGGGCGCGAAGAGAGCGACGGCGAACGTGACGACCATCAAGATGATGACGATCAGATTCGCGACGCTGATTTGGAAGATGTGCCACTGCAGGTAGTGCCCCAGTGAATTCAGCGGAAATATGGCTGCGAACAGTCCAGTAATAGTCATCGCCCTCCCCGCTGATCTTCGAAAGAGTTTGCCTCGAAGATTTTGGCCCTCACTAGGGTCTAAAGACATAACTGAGAGTCCAACCGCGAGAAATAAGAGGTTCCTTCGGCGCGGAGTTGCACGCCGCGTAAATCCGTGAGTGACATTCCGCCAGCGCTGGGAGCGGCCCGGTTTGTTGCGTTGCGTCGTGAGGTCGACCGTGCTCGGCGGACGCAAGAGTTGGGAGAAGAGTTGACAACGTCTCGTGGGGTGTACTAGTGTACTAGTACATGACCCAACAGAGTCCATCCATTGTCTTTCGGCTCGATGCCCGTTTGGACCGAGCACCCTTCCGGCAGTTGGTCGATCAGGTCACTGATGCCTATGAGCGGGGCCAATTGCAGGCCGGTGACCAACTGCCGTCAGTACGCGAAGTCGTTCGACAGATCACCATCAATCCCAATACGGTGCATCGCGCGTATCGCGAACTCGAGCACTTGGGGCTCGTCGAAGGTCGTCCTGGTTTGGGAACGTTCGTGATCGAAGGAACTGACACAGCTCCTCGTGGCTATCAATCACAGTCCTGGCGGGAAATCGTTCGCGAGGGCGTCAGGTTGGCTCGCTCGCAAGGGATCGACGATGAGGAAATTGTTGATGGTGTAAGGAATTTTTTATCGAGTGACGTCGAGGCGCGAACGTGAGCGCCGACGAAATGGTCATCGAGGCCGAAGCACTGACGAAGCGATTTCGTCGCCGGACTGCGCTCCGTGACTGTTCGCTGTCCGTGCCGCGTGGTCGCGTGGTTGCGCTCGTGGGACCGAATGGCTCGGGCAAGACCACATTGCTGCGACTCCTCGCCGGCCTCTCGAGACCGACCGAAGGTCGGATCTCAGTCTTTGGCGAAGAGATGTCGATGTCGAGCACTGATCTGCGCTCGCGCGTTGGTTACCTCGATCAGGATCGTCCGCTGTACGAACGCTGGCGCGTACGAGAGATTCTGGAGTTCGGACGACGCACGAATCCGGCGTGGGATGCCGACTTCGCAGCGCAGCACCTCGCGCGCCTCGACATCGATTTAGAAAGCCCCGTAAAGAATCTCTCCGGCGGACAGCGTGCTCAGGTTGCGCTTGCGGTGTGCTTCGCTAAGCGACCCGACTTGGTGTTGCTCGATGAACCTGCTTCTGCCCTGGACCCCGTGGCTCGGCAAGATCTGCTCCAGAACATCACCGAACTGTTCGCCGACAATGAAGCAAGCGTCCTGATGGCGACTCACGCCATCGACGACGTCTCCGCAATCTGCGACTACGTGATAATTCTCTCGCAGTCGCGAGTCGTACTGAGTGAAGACTTGGACTACGTCCTCGAGAGCCACCGACTTTTGAGCCGCGGCGTGAATGATGGCGTACCGGTGCCACGCGGCGCGACCGTGCTTGACGAACGACGTACAACTCGCGAGATCACGTATCTGGTCCGTCTCGGAATGCCGATGGAGCGCGACGGATGGCGAATCGAACGGCCGACGTTCAATGAGATTGCGATCGCGTACCTGCGCGATCGACCTCGAACGTCGCCGTCGTCAGCGATCAATCACGATGAGAGTGACGGGTCATGATTTGGATTGCGTGGAGATTCCAGCGGACCGTGGTGTGCACACTCGCACTGTTAGCGCTCATGATCATCGGCTTTACGATCGTCTTGGGATCCGCCCAGCATCACGACTTTGTGCAACTCATGGGACCTCCATGTCGGGGGATGCAAATCGCGACGCCCCGGCGTGGAGATTTGTGCGGCCAGCTCGCGGTCAAGCTCGAGGAAGCATCAGCGTTCGACCCGTACATCAGAGTTGCCGGTCTTGTCATTGCGCCATTGGTGGGTGTAATGCTTGGTGCGCTAGCGCTTGCGAGTGAAGTCGAACGTCGCACAGTGCGGTTGGCTTGGACTCAATCGATTTCACGCACCCGTTGGTTCACCGCGAAGGCGGGACTCGGAGCGTTCTTCATCGTGATCATCCTGGTGCCCACAGCGTTCGTTCTGTCGTGGTGGAACGGAGCTATCGGCAACACAGACCACTTCGGTCGCGCGACCTATGGAATCGCTGGTTGGGACTTGGTTGCGTACGGGCTCTTCATCTTTGCCTTGACGTTGCTCCTCGGTGCGGCGATTCGACACGTGGGTTGGACCCTTGCCGCTTCGGCCGTCGTATTTCTCGCAGTCGCAGTGACGTTTCCGTCGGTGGTGCGCCAACACCTGGTTGCACCGACGGTGCATTGGTCGCAGCCGTCTGACAAGACGCAGGGGAACTCGCTCGTGTATGGCGAATCTGAATCTCCAGGATTCATTCCCGCCAATGCCTGGGTCTTCTTTAGCGCCATCGCGCCACGCTCAACAGTCGGAGTGCCGACGTACGCGAAAACAGAGGTAATCAGTTCCAAGGTCTACGCCTGCATAAACACCTACCCACACGAGACGCAGAGCGATACGAACCACGCCACCACCAAGTGCTACCAAAAGTACGGTGTTGAGAACGTTGTCGTGTACATTCCCGGTAGCCAGTTTTGGACGCTGCAACTCCGCGAGGGTCTTATCTATCTATCGTCCGGACTTGTCCTCGCCGGCGGCGCACTCGCATTGGTTCGAAGAATCGAACCGTAGGGCTGCTCATCGGAATTGCGAAGTCTCCGACGCCCTACACCGACGATGTGCAGCAGATCACCCATCTTCAGGATGAATTTGCTTCTTCTGCTCGATGAGATTATTCACGAAGTCTTCGAATGAATACGAATGTTCGTGATGATGGTCGTCACACAGATTCAGAGGATCAATGTGGACGACCGACATTCCCACGCCAAGTGCACCGACGACGTCACTATGAAGTGAATCGCCGACGTGCACCACATTCGTGGCGGGCTCGTTCAACGCTCCAAGAGCCATTTGGAATGGGCGAGGGTCTGGCTTTGCAATGCCAACGACTCGAGAGTCAATGATCGCGGCAACCGGCGCGAGTCCGCCCCCAACCTCACACATCCCAGTTCGCGACAACAGTTCAGCCAACTCACCGTGAACGGTGTTGGAGACAATGGCGGCACGGAGACCACTCTCAGTTAGTATTTCCAACGCCGCCGCAGCTCCCGGCGCGGAAATCCATGCAGTACCGAGGTAGATCCGTTCCGCCAGCATCGCTCCCGCCTCCTCTTGATCCGATGGCTGTACACCCAACGCCTCCGCGAAGCTTCGATTCATCGTTGGCCAATCGGGATTCGCTGTGAGATCGAGGAGTCTGATCATCCGATAGTGCGCCTTCCGGCAGGTCGCTTCATCGGTCTGGCATGAGAAGTGTTCGAGAACAGCATTAATTGCTGTTGGGTCGGGCAGCAATAGGACGCCGTGCGCGTCGATGGTCACCGCGCGGATCACAATCGCAGTCTGGCATGCCCAAAATTGAGTCATGCCAGACCGGATTCGGGACCAGTCGTCACTGCATCACAAATCTCTCTTTTCATTTGCCTACAGGTTTCTTTACATGTACGATGTCCGACATCAGACAGGTCGGCCGCCCCCTCTGCCGCCTTCAATCAATAGGAGGATCAGGTGCATAAGCATTCGCGCAGGATGGTCAGCGCTGTTCTAGGCAGCGTGCTCGTGGTGTCAGGATTAGTGAGCATTGGCGTCACGTCGGCGGCCCAGGCGTCGTCGTCAAAGGGCCTGACCTGGGGAATCACTTCGACCGACCCGTCGCTCGACCCGGGGCTCGTCTATGCGATCGACCCCAACATCGTCACGGCAGCCATGTGTAATGGTCTCTTGCAGTTCGGTCCTCAGGGTCAGCTGGAGCCGGAATTGGCTTCCTCGTGGAAGCAGACCAGCCCGACGACGTACGTCTACAACCTCGTCCACGACGCAAAGTTCTGGGACGGCCATTCGGTAACGGCCGCGGACGTGGCGTTCTCCGTCAACCGCATCGCTAGTCCGAAGCTGGCGAGCCCGTTGCTCTCCCTTCTCAACACGGGCAACATAAAGAAGGCGGTCGTGTCGGGCGCGTGGCAGGTCACGATCGAGTTGACCAAGCCTTCACCGATCGCCGCTGACCTCGCCGCTACCCCAATCGGTCAAGTGGTGGAACAGAGCGTCGCCCTGAAGTACGGGACGTCCTTTGGCAGCACGCCGGCCAAGTCAATGTGCAGTGGTCCGTTCCGACCGGTCTCGTACGTCAATGGCTCGACCACCACGCTCGACGCCGTGAAGAACTACTGGGACAAGGCGAACCAGCCAAAGATCTCGAGTATCACTTTCCAAACCGTGAGTGACGCTGAAACGCTGATCGCTGGCCTACGAAGTGGTTCCATCAGCGGCACGTTTGACCTCCCGGCGCGCGACGCGTTGACCCTGAAGGGCGACAGCAGCCTCAAGGTCAACATGGTGCCGTACGGCGGTGACGCGAACTACATCAGTCCAAACGTCGAGAAGGGTCCGTTCTCGAACGCGCTCGTCCGTCGCGCCTTCAATCTCGCGGTGCCGCGAAGCGCTCTCGCGTCGTCCGTCGATGGGTCGAATGGTCGACCACTTCGTGACGTCGAGACGCCTGGTCTCTTTACGACCAACACGGCGCTCTACATGGCTGCCTACAACGCTTTGCCCAATCCGGTGACGCCCGACCTCACCAAGGCCAAGGCGCTCATCAAGCAGGCGAAGGCCTCGGGTGAGACGGTCTCGATCGCGGTGGAGGACTCGTTGACCTCGAACACCGTGTCGGCTGCATTGCAGGCGATCGGGCAGTCGATTGGCCTCAACGTCAAGATCGTGAAACTCACCCCTGACGCGTTCGGCACGGCGAGTTACAGTGCCACGTGCCCGCGGACCTACGACGCCCTCCTCAACTGGTGGAACCCGGACTTTCCGGCACCGTCAGCAGAGATCGTCCCGCCGCTGGCGAGTAACTACTCCGACGTGTCGTGTTACTTCTCGAAGACCTTCAACGCCGAGCGTGACACGTGGGCAGCCAGCACGAACGGCAGCGTCGCTCAGGCCAACGACACGATTGCCATGATGAAGCAGTTGACCAACGACGACGTCTATATCCCGCTCTATAGCGATCCCCTCGTCATGGTCGAACCATCGAACCTGACCGGCTACACCCAGACGCAGGTCTTCGTGTACCAGGACTTTCCCGACCAAGTTAAGTTCAACTAACAGACCGGAGCGGTCCTTAACGTCCCCTCGTCAGTGAGTCAGTTCACTGGCCGAAAGGCACCACGATGACTGTATTCATAACGGGCGCGGCGACTGGGATCGGCGCGGCCACGGCGAACGCGTTCGCGGCGGCGGGGTTTGGGGTGGCACTGGGCGACCTCAACCTCGACGCCGTCGAACAGTCGGCGACGGCTCTCCCGAGTGCGGTGGGTTACGAGATCGATGTGCGCGATCGAGCGTCGATGGAGCGCGCCTGTGCAGCTGCGGTGGATGCGCTCGGCCCCTTGGAAGCGTGGGTGTCGTGCGCCGGGGTGTCGAGCATGGGTCGATTCGTGGACTTGACCGACGAAGAGATCGATTGGCATCTGGACGTCAACGTTCGCGGCACCTTGGTGGGTGGTCAGATTGCGGCCCGTCAGATGATCCGACAGGGTAATGGCGGTGCCATCGTCAACGTCGCCTCGATGGCCGGGAAACGCGGCGGTGTGCCGTTGCTCGCGCACTACGTCGCTTCGAAATTCGCCGTGGTCGGACTCACCCAAGCCATGGCTTGTGAACTCGCGCCGGCGAACATCCGAGTCAACAGTGTCTGTCCCGGCTACGTTCGCACGGGCATGCAAGAGCGAGAGATCGGTTGGGAGGCCGAACTGAAGGGCGTCACGAACGAAGAGGTCGTCGCCTTCTACTTTGCGGACACTCCGCTCGGTCGACTGCAGACGCCCGAGGAAGTGGCGGACCTCATCGTGTTCCTCGCGAGCGAGAAAGCACAGTCAATCACCGGAGAGAGTGTCGCCGTAAACGGCGGCAGTTACATGGATTAGTAATGGCGAACAACGTGAACGAAGAGCGTCCAAGCGAGACCGTTGCAGAACGGGGTCGCGGAACGACGCTGGCGCAATTGAATTTTCCCGGAACGGCCGTTCGGCGTCGGGCTCTCCCCGAACAGGTGCGCGACAGCATCGCCGAACTCGTGATCAGCGATCTTCGCCCGGGTGACGTCCTCCCCACCGAAACGGCCGTCGCCGAATGGTTGATGGTCAGCCGCTCGACCGTGCGAGAGGCCATGAAACTTCTCGAACAAGAGGGATTGGTCGAAACGCGTCGCGGCATGGGCCGCTTCGCCACGGCGTTGTCGGGACTTCGTCCCGAACGACCGATGACGCGCTTCGAGAGCATTACCAACATGATGAGTGAGCTTGGGTATCACCCAACCACCGAAGTGATCAGCGTGGTCCAACGCGTGCCTTCGAGCGACGAAGTTGAGACCTTTGGACTCTCGTCGGACATGCTCGTGATCGAAACCCGTCGCCTTCGATTGCTCGACGGCAAACCGTGTGTGTACTCCGTAAACGTCCTCGATCCTCGAACTCTCGACGCCGATGTGGACGATGTGGAGTGGAACGGCTCGGTGGTCACGATCCTGGAGGGAATGGACCACGAGATCGTGGCCTCTTCTGCCCATATATCTGTCGTAACCGAGCCGACGGGAGTGGACGCGTTGGTTGACGTGGAACTTCCCGAGGGACCGTGGTTGCTCGTCACCGAACAGTGCGTGACGCGCACGGGGCGATGCGTGCTGCTCTCGCGGGACTATCACCTCGGCGGCATCTTCAGCTTTAGCGTGGTTCGCCGCCGAAACGACGCCGTCGAACCAGCCGGCAACGGTTGAGGACCCGACCGAACTATGCGCGCAGCCGTCATGCGGGGACCAGGGGTCATCGAGGTAACGCAGCTAGAGGACCCACACGCGGGACCGAACGACGCAGTGATTCGGGTTGCGCGTAGCGGCGTTTGCGGTACGGATCGTGCGATCTTTCGCGGTGACTACGGCGTCGTGACACCGATCGTGCTGGGCCACGAATACTCAGGCACCGTCGTCGAGGTCGGCGACGACGTTCGCGAACTCCTCGTCGGTGATCGAGTCGTGGTCGATCCCAACGTGATCGACGACGATTGTTTTTTTTGTCGTCGCGGTCACGCCCACCTGTGCAGCGGGCTCTCACCGCTTGGTGTCGCGCGTTCGGGCGGCTTCGCCGAGCTGTCGGTGGTGCCGGCGCGTTATCTCTATGTCATCGCCGACGATCTGAGCCTCGCGGACGCCGCGCTCGTTGAACCGCTCGCGTGCTGCATCCGCGGCTGTGACCAGGCGGCCATCATCGCGGGTGACACCGTGATCGTCGCCGGTGCCGGGCCGATCGGCTGTCTGCTGATTCAGTTGGCTCGGCTCAGTGGCGCCAGTGTGGTTGTCTCGATCGAGCCGAACGAAGCGCGCCACGAATTCGCCCTGCGCGCCGGCGCAGACGTCGCGTGCACTCCGGGCGAAGCCTCGGCGGTGCTCGCTCAGCGACGAGGCGCGATTGGCGCGGACGTCGTCATCGAGGCCTCGGGAAACCTCGCGTCGGCGGAGCGTTCGTTCGATATGGTCCGTCGCGGCGGCTCGGTCGTGCTCTTCGGTGTCTATCCCGAGAGCGGTGCCATCACGGTCAGCCCGTTTCGGATTAACGAAGACGAACTTCGGGTGGTCGGCTCGCTGAACAATCCGAACACCCACTCCAGAGCGTTGGACCTCCTTGCGACGGGCCGGGTGTCGCTTGAAGGTATCGTCACCGCAGTGCTCCCACTCAACGAGCGCGCCGTCGCGATGGACCTCGATAATTTCGAGGCGCCCGGCAAGATCTCGATCGACCTCGGAGCGAGTTGAGTCACCCGATGACTTCGCGATCGCAATGGACCCATGGGTAGTTATCTCGCGCGCCGCGTGACGATGCAGGTGGCGGTCCTCATAGCGTCGACCGTCATCATCTTTCTTTTGCTCCACCTGGCACCGGGCAACCCGGCGGTCTTGATGAATGGTGGCCACCCGCCGTCGCCGGCGACGCTGAGGTACTTTGACAAGCTGTACGGGTTCAATCGACCGCTACCGGTGCAGTACTGGATCTGGATACGCCACGTCCTCGAAGGCAATCTCGGTACCTCGACGGCGGAGCGCGTGTCGGTGGTCTCCGTGATCGAGCCTCGCATCGGACTGACTTTGTTTCTCACGACGTACGCCATTCTCATCATGGTCATCGTTGGAGTGCCCCTCGGAGTATTGAGCGCGGTTTTTCGCAGCGGTCCGACCGACTTCTTCGCCTCGTTTGGTTCGCTTTCCTTCACCGCCATCCCTTCGTACGTGACCGGTGTGGTCATGGCGGTCGTCTTCGGCGTCGAACTGAAATGGTTCCCGGCCCTAGGGGGCGGCGACACGGGGTCGTTCTTCGCGCGTCTCGATCACCTGACCATGCCCGCCATTGCACTGGGACTTTCCTCGGTTGCCCTCGCGAGTCGTATCACGAGGTCCGCGGTCATTGGCGAGTTGGAGCTGCCGCACGTGACCGGCGCACGCGCCCGAGGATTCAAAGAGTCACGCGTTGTCACCAAACACGCGGTACGCGGGGCGATGGTCCCGGTCATCACCGTCGTCGGCGCACAGATCGGCTACCTGCTCGGTGGGGCGCTCGTCATCGAATACGCCTTTGGCCTGAACGGTCTCGGCACTTTGCTCGTGTCGTCAGTGGAGAGCAAGGACTACGCCGTGGTTCAGGCCATCGCGCTCTTCATCACGACCGAATTTCTCGTCATCAGCCTCCTGGTGGACCTGCTGTACGGCGTGATCGATCCCCGCGTTCGCCTGGTGGGGAGGACAGCGTGAGCGCGGTTACCAGTGACGCCCTGATCTTCGAGCGCGACACGCTGGCGCGGGCGACGGGCGGACGCTGGGAAGGACTGTTCAATCGAATCGTGGTGACCATCAGTGCGCTCGTGCTCGGGGTCATCGTGATCTGTGCGATCTTCGCGCCGTGGCTGGCGCCCCATAACCCGAACACGATTCATCTCCTGGATCCGTACGCGAATCCGAGTCACCGCTTTCTGTTCGGTCAAGACAGTGCCGGTCGCGACATCCTTTCGCGGCTCATCTATGGCTCGCGGCTCTCACTGCTCGGACCTTTGATCGTCGTAGCGATCGCTTTCGTCGCGGGCGTCCCGTTGGGTTTCCTCGCGGCGTATCGAGGCGGCTTCGTCGATGGCCTGATTTCGCGCACCTTTGACGTCATATTCGCGTTTCCGGCGTTACTGCTCGCGATTGTGATCGTCGCCACCTTCGGCGCGAGCTTCCAAACGGCCGTCTTCGCCGTCGCGGTCACTTACGTACCACTCATGGGTCGCGTCGTGCGATCAGCCGCGCTCGTGGAGCGCTCGAAACCCTACGTCGAAGAGTGTCGACTGCAAGGCTACGGCGCCTTTCGGATCCTCTTCGTCCACGTGATGCCGAACATCGGACGGATCCTCGTCAGCCAGACCACCTTGTACTTCGCCTACGGGCTCCTTGACCTCTCGGCGTTGTCGTTCCTCGGATTGGGTGCACAGCCCCCGCAGATCGACTGGGGCGAAATGTTGCAAGACGCTAATTCGGGTGTCTTCCAGTCCCCCTACGGCGTCATCTTTCCGGCCGTCGCCATCGTGGCGCTCGTCGTGTCACTCAACTTCATCGCCGATTGGGCGCTCGACTACCGAATTCGAAGGGAGAACCGCGCATGACCGACGTGCAGGCTGACTCTCCTCAGACGGTGGCACGAACCGGACGCACGCTGAGGCTCAATGAAGTGACAACCTACCTGCGCGTCGGTCGTCAGCTCAAGCCCGTCATTCTTCGCGTGGATCTGGAACTTCGTCCCGGGGAGATTTTGGGTCTCGTCGGTGAGTCGGGGAGCGGAAAATCGATGACCGCCCGGACGATCGCCGGCGTGTTGCCCGATGGCGCAACGACCGAAGGCGCCATACGTCTGGACGACCTCGACCTGTTGACGATGTCTCGCAAAGAGCGACGCGCGGTCCAGGCGAAAGAGATCGGCGTCGTCTTCCAAGATCCGCGCGCCTACGTCGATCCGTTGTGGCGCGTCGAGGTCCATATGACCGAAGCGATGCGCGTGCACCTCGGCACCTCCAAATCCGAAGCGACGTCGCGCGCAGTGGAACTCCTCGCGGCCGTGGGCATCGATCAGCCGGAGCGTCGCATGCACCAGTTCCCCGACGAACTCTCCGGCGGAATGTTGCAGCGCGTGATGATCGCCGGTGCGCTCACGATGGATCCTTCCGTCCTCCTCGCAGACGAGGCGACGACGGCGCTCGACGTCACCACGCAGGCGGAGATTGTCAAGCTGCTCGCGCGCCTGAGTGCTGAACGAGGACTGTCGGTTCTTTTCATCACACACGACCTGGCGCTCGCCGACATCGTCTGTGATCGCGTGTGCGTGATGTACGCCGGTCGCATCGTCGAGGTGCGCGAAGGTCGTCAGATTTTCGATGACCCCATACATCCCTACACGATCGATCTCCTCGCCGCCCGTCCGACGATCAAGCGTCGCATCGACCGCCTGCCGGTGATCAGAGGCGTACCCACGAGTGCGATGGATGCGCCGAGCGGCTGCCCCTTTCACCCCCGATGTCAGTTCGCATTGGAGGCGTGCACGACTGGGGTGCCCGCGCTCGTGCCCGTGCGCGGCGGATTCGCGCGCTGCATCCGCGCACACGAGAACCTCACGGGAACGCCTATGCCGTTCGATCCCACACCCGGGGACGGCTGAGATGCGTCTCGAGGTCACTGGACTGTCGAAGGAGTTTCGGTTGCGTTCAGGACTCTTTCAACGTTCGTCGCGCCTCGTCGCTGTCTCCAACGTCAGTTTCGTCGTGCCCGAATCTGGCTCGACGGCGATCGTCGGTGAAACCGGATCGGGAAAGACAACGACCGCGCGCATCGTGGTGGGGTTGGAAACCGCGACCCGAGGGACGGTCGCCGTCGACGGTACTGACCTGGCACCGCGCCCCCAGTCCGCCGAGCGACGCCGACGGGCTCGCGTGATGCAGATGGTGTTCCAGAATCCGATGCTCTCACTCGATCCCCATCAGCCGATTGGTTCCGCGATCAAGGAGGTTGTCGAGTTCCACGGCTTGCGATCGTCGAGTGAGTCCCAGGATCGGGTCTTTGAGTTGCTCGCTGCCGTTGGCCTCGATGGTCGCCTCGCGTCGAATCGGCCGCACCAGCTCTCGGGCGGTCAATGCCAGCGCGCGGCCATTGCGCGCGCCCTCGCGGCTGAGCCAGAACTGCTCGTACTGGATGAACCCGTGTCGGCCCTCGACGTGTCGACCCAGGCGCAGATCTTGAATCTCCTCGCCGATCTCAAAGCCGAACTCGGCCTCAGTCTTCTCACTATCTCGCACGATCTAGCGCTCGTGCGTCAGTTGGCGGATTACGTCCTCGTGATGTGTCGCGGCGAGGTCGTCGAGTCCGGCGCGGTCGACGACGTCCTCTCTCGGCCCCAGCACGAGTACACCCGTCGATTGGTCGCCGCGGTCCCCGAGAGCATGGACGACCTCGCGATCTCGACGTCGAAGGAGGGTGGCCGTGGCGCCACCAACGACGCATGAAGAGGGGCAAAGTGATGTCGCCGCCATCTCGCCTCGTTGTCCTCGACGACACAGTACAGATCTCAATGACGACGCATCGAGTGTCGTCCGAATGAAAGGAAATGGGAAATGTTGAACTTCGATGAACAGCGATTCCTGGACAGCCAGACGGGCGCGATCGCTCTCGGTCAGGGTCTCTACGACGTGATAGTGAGCGCTATGGCGGAGGGGATGGACAGTCTCTTCTTCCTCGGGGCCGGGGGCGCGGGGCTCCTGATGTCTCCGGCGGCGTCCCTCCTCATCCGCGGCTCGACCCTGCCGACGTTCATCGACTCGCCAGCGGAGCTGATGGCCTTCGGGTCGGCCCACCTGAGCAGTCGATCATTGGTGGTGATTCCGTCGAGGTCCGGGGACACGGTCGAGAGCTTGGACGTTCTCGACTACTGCCAGGAGGCGGGTGCGAAGGTTCTCGCACTGACCGGTACGTCCGACTCGCCGCTCGGCAAAAAGGCGGACGTGAACTTCACGAACCTTGTGGGCGACGAGAACTCGTCGGAGTCGTACTACCTCCAATCGCTTCTGATCGCCCTCGCCGTGATGGACGTCCGTGGTGAACGAAACGATTTCCACGATGTTCTAAATGAGCTCCAGGGTTTGCCGGCGATCCTGCTCGAGTCGAAACGTTCGTTCGAGGACCGAGCCGCGGAGCTCGCGAAGGTCGTGGCGGCGTCTGAGTATCACGTCTTTGTGGGAGCCGGGTCGACGTGGCCCGAGGCGTTCTACTACGCGATGTGCATCCTGGAAGAGATGCAGTGGATTCGGACCCGGCCCGTGCACGCAGCCGACTTCTTTCACGGACCACTCGAATTGATCGAACCGGGGGTTAGTTGTTTCCTCCTCAAGGGCGAGGACCTGTCGCGTCCACTGGTCGAACGTGTCGAGCAGTTCGTCAATAAATACGGGGACCCGCCGGTTGTCCTGGATGCGGCGGAATTGGTGTCAGGTGTCTCTGAGAGCGTCCGCTCGCTCATCTCGCCCGTGGTCTTGGCGACCGTTCTCGAACGAGTGAGTGCGCACGTGGAGGTACTGCGCGATCACCCGCTCACCACACGCCGGTACTACCGTCAGGTGAACTATTAACTCATAATGGCACTTTCATTCGGAAAATCTCCTGAACCCAATCGGTCCTCGGCGGGACTGTGCGTGGTGGGCAACCTAACGATCGACCTGATCCTTCGCGGCATCACCGCCATGCCCGAATGGGGTCGGGAAGTTCTCTGCCGTGACCGCACCGAATCGGTAGCCGGGCAGGCCGGCGCGATGGCGTTCGCCGCATCGGCGATGGGCGTCGCGATCGACATCGTTGGCGCGGTGGGTGACGATGCCGCCGGCGCGAGAATTCGTTACGAACTCTCCGCATCGGGCGTCGGCGTGGACGCGCTCGCTCTGGTGCAGGGGGGAAGTACTTCGATGACGGTCGCGTTGGTGCGTCCCGACGGCGAGCGAGCCTTCGTGTCGGACCTAGGTTCGTTCCCCGGGTTCGATGTCGCCGCGATGGCCGCCGAATGGTTGGCCGTCAATCCCGCAAGCGTCGTGGCGTTGGTGGGTACGTCGAACATTCGAAGTATCGACCACGACGCGGTGGTGGAGTTGTTTCGCGTCGCCCGTCGAGAAGGTGCGCTCACCGTCTTCGACCCGGGGTGGGATCCCCTCGGCTGGCCGAACGAGACGGTGACGTTCGTGCGTTCGGTCCTCGCGGAGACCGACCTCTTCCTACCGAACCGTGACGAGGCTGAAGCGCTCACTGGGGAGCGCGAAATTGCGCGGGTATTGGACCTGTTCGCCGATCTCTGTCCCGGCGTGACCGTCATGAAAGCAGGCTCCTCAGGGAGTTACCTCTTCGATGGTGAACGACTTGCGAACGTGCGCGCGATCGCGACGTCGGTTGACAACGCGGTCGGCGCCGGTGACGTCTTCGACAGTGGGTTGATCGCGGGCTACATCAACGGCCGCGACGTTCTCGAGAGTGTGAGGCTCGCCAGCGCGGCGGCGTCGATCTACGTTGGCCGGCGCGTCGACCGCTTTCCCAACTACGCAGAGAGCGCCGAGCTCGCGAATGACGTTGAAGTGGTCGCGGTGAATTCGTAGACCTCCTCATCGGTGTCGTTCGAGCACGAGGGTGAGGTCGATACGCTCGTGGAGTGCCGGAGCCGGGGACGCCACTACAGCAGTTGGGGTTCCTCACGATCGGGCTGTTCGACGCCACTGATCCTGGGCCCGGACACGAGAGTGTTCTCGAAGTGATCGAACTCGGTGAGCACTTGGGCTTTGACAGCGCGTGGCTGCGCCATCGCCATCTTCAGTACGGCATCTCCTCACCTTTGTCGGTGCTCGCGGCGGCGACGCAACGTACGACGCGGATCGAACTCGGCACCGCGGTCACGCCTCTGGGATGGGAGAACACCCTCCGCCTCGCTGAGGATTTGGCGACCGTGGACGTACTCTCCGAGTGGGCGACTCAATCCCGGCGTCAGTGTGGGCGAGCCACGAAATTTCGAACATTTCAAGGACAACCTCTATCCCGACAGCGCAGAAACAGAAGACTTCACTTACGAAAGGGTCGCCCGATTGCTTCGCGCCATCGAGGGTCAATCCGTGAGTACGTTCCACGGGGTGCAAGGCATCGAGACATTCTCCGAGCGGGTCGAGCCGCACTCGCCTGGGTTGCGAAAGCGTATTTGGTACGGGGGTGCGAGCGTGGGCTCGGCGCGATGGGCCGGTATGAACGGACTCAACTTCCTTTCCAGCAGTGTCGTTCGAGCAGAGTCACCCGAGGACGAGGACGTGCCGGCCTTTGACGAGATCCAGCGCTCGCACATCGAGGCGTTCAGATCGGCGCACCCGGACGGAGAAAAGGCCCGGGTGTCCCAAGGTCTGGTTGTCATTCCGACCGATCGGGCCTCGCGTACCCAAAGAGCCAAGTACCAGGCGTACGTCGACGCGCGAACGCTACGCACGGCGACGCCGCAGGGGCCGACTCGAATGATGTTCGCGCCCGATCTCATCGGCGGTTCTGAGGAGATTGCGCACGCCCTCTACTCAGACGCCGGTTTCCGCGAGGTCCGAGAAGTCGTCTTCGCTCTGCCGTTCTCATTCGACCACGACGATTACGTTCAGATCATCACCGACATTGCCGAGCGCCTCGGGCCCGCCTTGGAGTGGAAACCGAAGACTCCTGACCGGTAAACCAGGACGTCGTTCGTTGTCAGCGCTTTTTCCGCGCCGCCGCTGTGGCGGCACGGCGCAAGAGCGCCGAGTCAGACGCCACGGCCACAAAGCTGAAGCCGCGATGGAGATGCGCTTCGACCATGTCAGTGTCACCAACGAGGATGCCGGCCGCAACGCGCGCATCGCGTGCGGCCGCGACCACCCGATCGAGTGCTTCAAGGTAGACCTCTGCGTCCAACTGTCCCGGACAGCCCAGCGCCGTAGAGAGATCACTGGGACCGACGAAGAGCACATCCGCGCCGGACGTCGTCGCGATGTCCGTGACATTTGAAATCGCCAAGGACGTTTCGATCTGCACGACGCTCAGTAGTTCGTCATTCACGTCGCTGGCTGTCCTTGTGTCGCCACCGAATCGTCGGGCTCGGTTGTACGTGGCGACGCCACGATCGCCGCGCGGTGGATACCACATGTGATTGAGGGCGGTGGCGACCTGACCGGGTGTGTCGAGGCGCGGAAACATGACGCCCGCCGCACCCAGATCGAGCGCGTGACCGACCCTGATCCGTTCGGCCGACTCGACTCGCACCAGCATGGGCACGTCGTGCGCCGCACCGGCGAGGAGCTGTCCGACCAGTGCCTCCTCGCCGCCGGCGCCATGTTCGAGGTCGACGAGTAACCAGTCAAAGCCACTCAGCGCGCAGACCTCGGCGACCAACGGGGAACCGAGATTGAGGAACGTGCCGATTGCCACGTCGCCGTCGCGTACGCGTTCCTTGAACGACGTCACGGTGTCACCGCGCTCGACCGACCCGACGTTCGTAGAAAAATTGTCATGCGTTAGTCTTCCACCACGGATGAGAGGTCGCAATTTCTCGCGCACGACGGACGACAATGACGAAGTCACAGACCACCAACGCCACTCGAATCACCGACATCCGCATCACGCCCGTCGCCTTCCACGACCCGCCGCTCTTGAACTCCGTCGGCGTTCATCAACCGTTTGCCATTCGCTCGATCATCGAAGTGGGAACAAGCGACGGAGTCACCGGACTCGGCGAGTCCTACGGCGACGCCGGCCACCTCGCGCGTCTGCGACTCGTCGGCGACGCACTTGTCGGACTCGACGTGTTCGCTACGAACGAGATGCTCAAGCGAACCGTGGAAGCGCTGCACGGCACCGTTGGCGCCGATCGTCACGGACTCACTGGCCAGATCAGCGAAACGGGAACAGTGTTGCGTACGTTCGCCACCTATGAAGTGGCGGCGTTGGACATCCAGGGAAAGCTGCTCGGGCGTCCGGTGTCGGATCTGCTCGGGGGTGCCGTGCGAACGAGCGTGCCTTATTCCGCCTATCTCTTCTACAAGTGGGCCGCTCATCCCGGCGAGCGATCCGATCGATATGGTGAGGCGCTCGACGCCGACGCCATCGTCCTCCAAGCGAGGACCATGATCTCGGAGTACGGCTTTCGGGCAATCAAACTAAAAGGTGGCGTGCTCATCCCGGAAGAGGAGATCGCCGCCATCGAGGCGCTTCGCGACGCCTTCCCCGACGTGCCGTTACGACTCGACCCCAACACCGCGTGGACCGTCGCGACCTCGATCAAAGTCGGTCGAGAGCTCGACGGCGTCTTGGAGTATCTCGAAGACCCGACGCCGGGGCTCGATGGAATGGCCGAGGTTGCGCGCGACGTGTCGATGCCGCTCGCGACGAACATGTGCGTGGTGGGCTTCGAAGACATCGCGCCGGCGATTGAGAAGAAGTCGGTGCAGGTGATTCTTTCCGACCATCACTATTGGGGAGGCCTGACCAAGGTCAAAGGACTATCCGAGATCTGTGACACGTTCGACCTCGGACTCTCGATGCATTCGAACTCTCACTTGGGTATAAGCCTCGCCGCAATGACGCACGTGGCGGCAGCCGTGCCGAACCTCACCTACGCCCTCGACACGCATTGGCCGTGGAAGTTCGAGGACGTCATCGTCGACGGTGCTCTGGACTTCGTTGATGGGGCGATCGCAGTGCCGAGTGCACCGGGATTGGGAGTGGAACTCGATCATGATGCTCTGGGCGTTCTGCACGAGCAGTATCTCGCGTGCGGCATCACGGAACGCAGCGACACCTCTTATATGCAGTCGTTTCATCCCGACTATCGCTCGGAACTGCCCCGTTGGTGAGGGTCACCGGCTACGCCTTCCCGTGGGACTTGATCGACGATCCTGGCGCGCTTGCGCGCACGCGTGCGCTCGACGTCGACGTCGTCGCGCTCGCCGGCTCGTATCACGCTACGCGAGTCGTGAACACGTTTCACCCCACTCGTCGCGTCACCGACGTCCCCTACTCCGCCTACTACGGCGCGCGACGAGACGACGCGTGGCGCGGACATCGACTGACGCCGCGAGTGCCCTCGTGGCTCGGTCACGATGACGCTTTCGCGACGTCTGCGCAGCTACTCACGGGCGCTGGAATTGATGTCGACGCGTGGGTCGTTTTGACGCACCTTGACGATCCCGAGTTCACCGACCTCGAACTCGTCGAATGCAACGCCTACGGCGAGCACTACCCCTACGCACTCTGTCCGTCATCGGAAGACGTGCGCGAGTACTGCCGGACGTTGGTCGAAGAGACGCTGCGCTCAGCCGACGTTCGTGGGGTGGTCCTTGAAGCGAGTGGACCGATGGGTTTCGATCACGCCGGTGTCCACGACAAGAGTGAGTTCGCCACACTGAGTGTCGCGCAGCGACAACTGCTCTCTCTCTGCTTTTGCGCGGCGTGCCGAAAGGGCCAGCAAGCGTTCGGACTCGATCCCGACGAGATCGCAACGAGGGTACGTGTCGGCATCGACGGCGACGCGTCGACCCCCGAGGCGGCACTGGGGAGTGAACTCGCTGAAGCGCTCGCAGACTTTCGCGTCGCTCTCGGCACCGAGTTACGTGATTCGATCATCCAGCGCGTACGTGACGTGCGGCCCGAAGCGACGATCACCGTCCATGCCTCGGCGCAACGGTGGGCGACCGGCTCTTTTCCGGCACTGAGCGCCCAGCCGTGGTCGAGTTCGATTACCGCCGTCGTGTCCAACGCGTGGGATCCGGCGTCAGCCGACGACGAACTCCGAGCGTTGGCCAGCGTCGTCGAGGGACGAGCGGCGGTCGGGGCGTACCTACGACTCGATCGCGATCGGAGCGGTGGCGTCAACGATGCAACGTTGCGTCGTTACGTTCGCGCGGGCCTCACCGAACTGCACCTCTATCATCTTGGACTTTTCACCGAGGAGTCTTCGAAGGTGGCTAGGAACGTCGTTGAATGCTTTCGCGAGATTGAGCCACCACGCAAAGCAGGGTCGTCGTGATCGAAGGTATGACGTTGCGCGAAAGCGAGGTCGTGCTCGTGACCGGTGCTGCAGGGACTATCGGCTCAATGTTGCGGCGCTCGCTCGTTCGGCCCGGGCGTCACCTCCGACTACTTGACACTGCGACGCAAGATCCTCTCGCTCCCGGTGAAGACGCTGAGCTCATCGTCGGTTCGTTCCTCGACACCGCGGTGATGGCCGACGCGTGTCGCGACGTGGTCGCGGTGGTCCACCTCGGGGGACTCTCAACGAACGACTTCGAGTGGGACGAGTACCTCGACGTGAACATCAACGGCACTCACGTCGTCCTCGAGGCGGCTCGCGTTGCGGGCGTGCCACGCGTGATCTATGCGAGCAGCAACCACGCGGTGGGGTTCCAACCAATCGCCGACGAGTTCGTTGCCCCCGACTATCTCTTCCCACGACCGGACTCGCTCTACGGCGTCTCCAAGGTGGCGGGTGAAAGTCTGTGCAGCCTCTATCACGACCGCTACGGCCTCGACGTGGTCTGCCTGCGAATCGGTTCCTACCGAGAACGTCCGACGGACATTCGACAACTCTGGAGTTGGCTCTCCCCCGGGGACTGTGCGCGGCTCGTGGAAGCCGCGATGACGACCCAGCATCCAGGCTTTCGCGTCGTCTGGGGCGTGTCGGCGAATCGCCGAGCAGCAGTGACATTGGACGAGGCACACGCCATTGGGTATTACCCGTTGGACGACGCCGAAGTCTTCGTCGACGAAATCATCTCGAGGAACGACGGCGGTCGAGACGACCCACCCTTCATCGGCGGCTCCTACACTTTGCCGAACTCGTAGGGAGTTGTTCGAAGCAGTGCAAGGAATCGAGATCTGGGCTGCGGCTATCACCACGCAGTCACCGCGAACCCAATTCCGGTCCCCGACTTGATGAGGCCGCAGAAGCAGACTGGTTGTGATGTCAGACCGACCCAAACGAGTGGCGGCCTCTGGACCCTGCCGATGCAGAAGACACACGTGTTGGCACGCGCGCGAATGTCGCTCTGGAGGGGTCGTTCGGATCTTTCGGGTCAACAAATCCGACGAGACGTCGAACTCGTCGGTGATTCTCTGTCGTGAGTGCGCGGCTCCCACCCAGCGCAATCGCGTGTCCTGACGAATCGTGGGGTGTCTCCCAAAGAGGTCGACCTTGAGCGTTGTGGTGGGATTTGGGAGACGGTCGCTCACGCCACATTAAGTTGGAGCGAAGAGTCGTGGGGTTGGTTCATGGGCACAAAGAACATTGGGTTTTTGTCGTTTGGACACTGGGCGACTTCGCCCTACTCGGAGACTCGATTGGCGTCAGACGCCCTGTTGCAGTCAATCGATCTGGCGGTCGCGGCCGAGGAGCTCGGTGCAAACGGCGCGTACTTCCGGGTGCACCACTTCGCGAACCAGCTTTCGTCGCCGTTCCCGCTGCTCGCCGCCGTTGGCGCGAGGACGCAGTCGATTGAAATTGGCACCGCCGTGATCGACATGCGCTACGAGAATCCGCTCTACATGGCCGAGGATGCGGGATCCGCCGACCTCATATCGGGCGGGCGCCTGCAGCTGGGCATCAGCCGCGGTTCGCCCGAACAAGTGATCGACGGCTACCGATATTTTGGCTACATTCCGGCTGAGGGCACCGATCAGGCCGACATGGCACGAGAGCACGCGCAGGCTTTCCTCGAAGCCCTGAAGGGTGAGGGGTTTGCCGAACCGAACCCGCGACCGATGTTCGCCAACCCTCCGGGATTGCTTCGAGTCGAGCCACACTCTGACGGTCTTCGAGAGCGAATCTGGTGGGGCGCTGGAACCAGAAAGACCGCCGTATGGGCAGCGCAGCAGGGGATGAACCTAATGAGCTCGACGCTTTTGAGCGAAGACACGGGTGTGCCGTTCCATCAACTGCAGGCCGAACAGATCGATCTGTTCCGCAAGGCCTGGGTCGACTCGGGCCACACCCGTACGCCGCGGGTCTCGGTCAGTCGCAGTATCTTTCCGATCGTCAGTGATCTTGATCGCACGTACTTCGGTCGTGAAGCCGAATCACAGGACCAGATCGGTTACATCGACGGCGGCATTGCGCGATTCGGCAAGACCTACGCGGCGTATCCCGAGCAGTTGATCGATCAGTTGGCGAAGGATGAGGCGATCGCCAGCGCCGACACGTTGCTGCTCACCATCCCTAATCAACTCGGCGTTGATTACTGCGCTCACGTGCTGCAGACGGTGTTGAGTGATCTTGCGCCGGCGCTGGGTTGGCGCTGAGAGATCAGGTCTTCGGGCGAGGCTCCAGTCGCGGTCACTGCCTCGAGAGCACTTGACCCGTGGCCAGTTCGAGTCGTCCTCAGACAATCCGGCCGAGAAGTTCTAGGTCGATTGACCTGGTGAACTGCGGGCGACTAGGCGACTCGATTGCGCTGCGTGGGGGCTGCACACTCACGGCACAGCACGACCGATGACCGCGCCGCGCCGTTCGGAGGTGCGGCTCGCAGAATTCGTACGATTCCACTACCCCGGCAATCGCGAGCATGCCAGCACGTATGTCGCGAGCACTTACACGGACCCGATGCGGCCGAGCGAACTGGTCGGCCGTCACTCACG
>CAWDPT010000007.1:0-171508 GCA_963804325.1 uncultured Acidimicrobiaceae bacterium | reverse complement strand
CGAGAATGCCGGCGAATTCGTCTTGGTTACGAACGGCGCCCATGCTTCCTTCGGGCAAGTAATCGTGCACCACTCCTTCGTCATGAGGGACAACGTACCTGGAACCAAAACACAGTCCGGATATCGGCATCACCTGCTTACCCCCAAGTTCGAAGCGCAGTTCAGCCGTATGTTCGATGAGCCAGGGATGCACTTCAACGATGGCTGGCGTAGGAACTGACAAGCCGACCAGCGCAGCCAAACAAGTGCCGAGCCAGTCGTTCGCCAGTACTCGGGTGTGCTGTGGGTTGTTCTGGAACTTGACTACATAGAAGTTGCCATCTGAGCAGCGCATGAGATGGCTTTGGGCGCCGCCGCGCATTCGGCGGATGTGTTGGACCGCTTGTATTGTCATGAGATATTCCGTTTCTGTCGGGGATTGAAGGAATTGAGAGGCAGGAGGCGCGGCAGTTCGGGAGCTATCGCGGAATCGTCGAGAATGACAATTCCGGAATCGCAGGAGGTGCGGTGTTCTTCTCTATTCCGGAATCGTCAAAGGCAAGAATTCCGCGATGTCATTGCTTGCCGAACATGCGGCAGGAAGAGCGAAATGCTTCGTTTGACGCATTCCGTTTCGTACTGGATGATGGAGGCGGATGGACCCTGAACGGACCATTGCCGAGATCGAATGGCTGGAACGCATCTCCTCGCTGCCCGACACCAGGCCGCTGAGCGCAAGTGATATAGCAGCGGCGAATCGCAGGCATGACGAGGCGCTATCCCAAAGCCCGTGGTTTCGCCTCTGGCAGTCATACGGTGTGTGTTGCCGACCTGCCGCCCCAGGACTCTCCTTACCAGAATCCGGTAGCTAGCCTGACAGCAATTGGGAATTCCCGAATGGCAATTCCGGAATCGCAGGAATGGCGCTGCCGATTCTGGAGCCGTCGGTTGCGCCAATTCCTTGCGTCACCGCCCAACGGAAAAGGCGCTCTTTGTGAGAGCGCCTTCACCTTGATCATAGGTTGTGAATTTTCTCGTCTTGCTGGATCAGCTCAGCGCGTGCGATCCGTACAGCACCTTCGCTGGCCGACAGACCCTAGTCGAGTCCTGCCTTTTGGCTGCGGGTTCGGGCTCCACAGCAAATTTGGTATCGCGCACAAGATTAGGCCTGATCGTACGGCTCATATTCGTCTCCGTCGTCCTCGTCCTCAGCTTCCGGCTTCATCTGCTGGACGTAGGCGTCACGCTCGCGTTTATGGCTGCGGGCGGTATGGTCATCCGGCATTTCTGCCGCCATGACGAATTCTTTGAGGAACTGGATTCGCTCGCGGGGAGCGATCCGTCCTCCGACTTCGTAGATCAGATAATTGTGGTTCTTGCGGCAGAACCGTTCGAATTCTTCATCTTCCGCGAACTGAACGGTGATGCTGCCTCGTAGCTCTGATTTCAGCTCCAGCTTGCGGTCCGCATGCCACTGTCTTACGGTGGCTCGCGTAACCCGCAGCACGGCCGAGATCAGGGAAACGGTGTAGATCGAGCCATTGCGCTCTGCTCTCTTTCCGTTTCGAATGATTTTCAGGTGGATGGTTCGAACCGTGGTGCCAAACTCCTCAGCGATCTCGGCCACTGAACGGTCGGACTCGCACATCTTGAGGATTCTGGCGATGTCTTCCTGGCTCCATGGCCGGCGGTGATGGGGACGAAGGAATCCGTACCTCTCCGCCAGCCGCCAGCAGACTTTCTCGGAGTAGTTTGTGAGTTCCTGCAGTTGTTTGACGACCGCAGCCCCATCTTTCTTGGGGATACGGGTTGAGCGAACGAGGCTTAGCGCTTTTTCCGGCCACACGTACCTTTGCCGGGGGGATCGGATTGACGCGTTGCTCGATACAGACATGGGCCTAAATAACGAATCAGATTCGTCTCCTTTCTTGATCTTGGTGCTCGCCACCTTAGTGGCACAATGTACTAGTTGTGTAGTAGTACAACTCGCCCCACATCGGTGTTGCGACCTATAAAAACAGGTGAGACTTGCAAATGTAAAGTGAAAAGTTAATGAGTTAAACAATAACGAAAAGGTACTCTGGCCAGAGTAGCTGGATGAGAAATTCTTGGCTTCTTGAATGCCGGACCGATCGGTTGGAGTGCTGAACTGCCGCGGTTCTGAATGCTACTCAGGATTTCTTCGGTGCGCGGTGAGTGCGCTTTTCAAACATACGCGTGTCGTAGGTCAGCGGCTCCAAATCCCGAACAATGACTCGACCGAACTCCGGGTGGGCAGGATTGAGCAGGCAGTTATTCTCGTGTGGGGCGAGAACAGACGGTACGAAGAGCACACAGCTCTTACCGGCCGCTACGAATTCATCACCGAACCTTGTGAGCTCGGGCGGGGCGGCGCCATCCCGCCAGTTCGCCGGCAGTTCGCTGACGTTCACACTCTCTCTGGTCACATCCTCAGGAACTTCGGCGACGGCCAAAACCAGATCGGTTGGTGGATCGTCCTTGTCGAGGTGGACGAAGTATTCCAGCATGGCCAAAGATTGGTGCTCCGAGGTGTAGCTGAGGCGGACACCGGGACTGGACCAGCGTCCGCCATAGCGATAGGCTCCTTCGCCGTCGAATGGACTGCGGGCGTATGCCCTGCGGAGAACCCGATACACCAATTTCAACTGATTCCGCCGTACGCAATCCGGCCCAGTATGTTCTCGACCTGACGAGCGCCAAGCTCGGTGTCGATAGCAGCAACGGGGGCGATTCCGCCGAGCGCCCGGTTGGGTCGCTTAAGCCAGCGCAAAGCTCGCTCACGATCTCCGAGGAAGTCATTGGCGATGGCAACAATCCGAGCGAGCCGATAGAGCCGATCGGACTCGTAGCGCGCGAGACGTCCGCTGCTGCGACGACGTTGCAGGCTTCGAGGGGAGAGGTCCAGTGCGCTGGCGAGCTCCTTGAGGGTCAAGCCGGAAGCACGCATCAGTTCTTCGACGACGGCAGGGCGAAAGCCCTCGCGGATGGCCTCACGCAAATCGCGATCATTTGACAGGTGCCGTCCCAACGTCCGCTCACCGCCCAATTCGTCGATTACGGCTCTGAGCTCGTTTACCATTATGTCGCCTATGATAGCGACAAATGGCGCACGGGTCAATCATGACAATTGGACCAGAGCTTTATTAGGCTGATTCGGCATACGGCACTGCAAAGGGCAATCAATCGGCGGGGGCTCCGCCGCCAATGTCACGCACGGTGGAAGGTGTCCGTGCCGAAGACTGACTCGTACAAGTCAGAGCCAAAACTTGTATGCAAAGGCCTTCCTTCCCTTATCACGAACGTCCTACGTCCGTCATCGTCCCTTTGCGGTCGCAAGAAAAGTACATCCTGAATTTGCTTATCGAACAACTCTTCAGCAAACTGATGCAGGTGGGTCACATAACAAATTTTCGCTCGACTTTCGAGTAGAGCATTCACGATCTGCCTGGCTATTTCAGAGCCCTCGCGGTCATTTGTGGCAGCAAAAGACTCATTTAGCAGCAGAAGGGAATTCTGTCCGATATGGTTGATAATGTCGCTCATTCTCGACAGTTCCTCGTCGAGTTTGCCGCTCTGCATCGTTGCATCTTCTTCGCGCTTGAAGTGGGTGACGAGAGCCGAGCAGAGTTCGGCGCGGAACGCCTCGGCGCCGACGAATGCACCACACTGCATCATCAACTGTGCGACCCCTATGCTCCGCAGGAAGGTGGTCTTGCCTCCCTGGTTCGCACCGGTGATAACGACCAGATCCTTGCCGTCTGCATTGGCGCTATTTGGGACTAAGCCACTATCAAGGCGCAGGCCGAGGCAGACGTCATACAAACCAGTAGAGCGAAGCCCTCGCTGGCCAGCCTGGGCAACGGTCGGGAAGCAGATGGGCAATCCCTTAGTCTTCAGAGCGTCGTACAGATTCAGGCACCCCACGTAAAAAGCCAACTCGGATTTGAGCATCGCGAAGAAATTGGCAACGTGACCGGCTGCTTCGGCCAGGACGATGGCCACGCGGCAGATGCCCTTGGTTCGCATCTCAGAAACAATTCTGCCACCGGTTTCATCGCGCGGATCAACCAGCAAAGTATATCCCGACGGCTTGTTGAGGAGTCTCTCAAACCAACGCTTCTTCGGATCCCGACTCTGCCTGAGGGCGTAGTCCACCCCTTCGTTGATGCCGCCCAATGCGGAGCTGATCAGCACCCCACTTTCAAACCGAAGCGCTGCAAGGTGCTTCTCAATATCCCCTAGATACGGTTCATTGAACTCTTCGCGAAACATGGTGAACAAATTACCGAATCCGCTGGAACTGAATTCCGCGCCGTGCTGTTCCGCAATGATCCTTAGTTTCCTGAGTACGCCTACTAAAACAGTCAAAAGTTTGTTCGAACCGTAAAGCATGGACGAGGCGTAGTGACTCGACGTACGCCACCAATCACGTTTCTCTGCCTCGACCGCATCCGTTGCGATTTTGTGGAGATCACGAATTAACGAGGAATTTCTCAGGCAGTCTCTTAGAATCGCCTGTCTGTGCAGGACTACTTCGACCGTGTTAGGCACGCTCAGCAATAGAACCTTGCGAACGACCTCCAACACGAATTCGTCTCCTCCGGCCATGGCGTTGAGCAGCGTCAAGAGATCCAAGTCCTGCGTCAGATTCTGCTCATTCCAAGGCAGTGATTGCTGAAAATCGAAATCTCGATCTGGGTACATCAACAACGCCTTCATACGCCCAAGCGCTCCCTGATATGACGGTATGTCACTCGATGCTTCTCCGCGATCGCGATCGCATACGCAAGGCCGTCAGCTGGCCGTCGCTCCAATTTGTATGTTCGGATCGTAGGATCTTCTGGATCGACGTTGCTGACGACACTGACCATCTTGTCGTTCAGTGTTGAAAGCTCGTCCAGAAAGGTGACACAGACACCAACCGCATCCCGCTCGGTAACGTGTTGCAGGATTTGCTTACCCAGGAACAATGCGTCATGCACAGTCGTTGACGAGAATATCTCGTTCAGGATAATGATGCTGGCCGCCGTAGCTCCTTCAAGTGTTTGGTGAACGCGGACTAGGTCGTCCTGCAGCTTTCCGCGCAAATCGCCCGTCGCCTCTCGCCGTTCGAAGTGCGTGAACATCTGGTCGAAGAGGACGAGGCGTGCTTCGCTGGCCGGAACCGGACAGCCAAGGCTCGCGAGGTAATGGAGTTGGCCGAACATGCGAGCGAATGTGGTTTTTCCACCTTGGTTTGGTCCCGTAACCACGAACACTCGTTCCTCATCATTCAAACGAAAGTCATTAGGCACAACCGCGCGTTTCTCAGTGAGCAGCTTGCCGGCTAATGCAAGGTCACACGCGCAGCGGACGTCTACTCTCTTGGTCTTTGAAACCGTCGGCAAGCAAAAGGTCAGACCCGCTTGCGCGAGAGGCTCAAGATGTTTCAGATACGCGATATAGAAATGGATTTCGCGATCAAACCGCTCCACGGTCTCGTCAACGAAGGCTGACTTCGAGGTACAGAATTCACCGAGGGTCCGAAAGACTTCAGGGAAGAGCAGTGCCACGCGGTCGAGTACTCCCGCTTCAATGTGATTTGCTCTTTCGGTGTTGGGCAGCCGCACGCGATGCTCGGCGGCTGCACCACCTCGAAATTTGGCGAAAATTGCTTCGACAGTGCAGCTGTAATCCGTCTCACCTCCATAGTGGCGGACCGTTATACCGCCGTCTCCAATGAGCATGCAGTATCGGATCGCCGAGAGTTCAGACCTAAGCTGCTCTGTCTCATTCGTTAATGTGGCAAACGAGGAGGAATTGACGTATTCGTTCAGGTACTCGCGAAAAGCCTTTAGACCGCATGACGTGATCGTGACTCCTGCGAGTTCAACGGATAGTTCTCGAATTGCCGAGCAGTAAATCGAGACAGCTCCGAGAAATGACCGATCAACAAACCGTTTGTAATAGAGCTTCCTTCCGTCCTTCAGGTGAGAGCGCATCCTGCGCATCTGGCCGGTGAATGACATGATCGCCTGCATCACAAGAGGGCTTCCGAAGTCCTGCATTACCTCCTGGCGATATGTGACATCTTCCAGGTCGTGGAGTGGAGAGTAGAAAAAGCATTTCAGCCCGTACTCTTTCCAGTCCGCGAGCACGGCCTCGACAATCTGATCCAGGTTTAGGTCTCGGAAGAAGTCTGGCTGCTCGATTAGCTCGACGCCTGAAGGCGGCCGTTCTCGATAGAGGATGCTGTTGAACGCCATATCCGAATGAACCACACCTCAATCATCCGAGGTGTTAGGCCACCTCCTCGGTTTGATCGCCGCTGTCCTCATCTACGTACTCATCCTTGCGCAATGCAGGCCGGAGTCTCGCCGCAAGCATGCCAGGGTGCACAATGTCATAAAGGAGAATTCCAGCCACGCTCCAGAAAAGCATCGCGGCCAGAGTTGGCTTCCAAGTTCCCTGGCGGAAGCCTGTTTCCAGAACAGCGTGCCCAGGATTGGCAGGATCATAGGCGACGGTCACGCGTTTGCTGACCACGTATGGAGCACGAATAGCGTCCGCAGAGGCCTGATCGCGCAAGAGCGGAAGGTAAAAACGGATCTTATCGGCGCGAAATGTCGCAGTACCGACTACATATTCGTAGGTGATCGAAGGAGCCCACCAATCACCCAACGTAGTGGTGCCCGATTCGGTTGAGGATGCGATTACCTGGCCTGATGTCGTCGGCCAGTGGAGGCTCGCTAATGACCAGTACCACGCAGACAGCATGTTAATCGTTAGCCACACTCCGATCACACCGACAACAAAGAATCCAAAAAGCCTCGCATTCCGGTGCGGATTGTCCACAGTTTCACCCCACATGGCTGCCGCAGCAGCAGGTCTAGTAAGTCAATGTCGGTCTACGCCAATAACGACGGCGCAGCTTATATCGAACTCGGAATGCATGAGGTTGCACCTCTGAAGACTCCGAGAGCGTTACTAGGAGTCATCAGCTATCCGGTGCGTCTGGAAGGATAGCGGTTAACGGTGGTACTCCTTCACCGTTGCGTATGCGTTTATGTTACGTCCGTCACACTTGCAAAGTGGCTAAGCTCGATATGTAACTGGTGCAGTTGTTCCAACTCGGTTTGTACCGCTTCCGTACCCACCGCCATAAGCTCTCGAGCTCTGGCTAGCGCCTGCTCCGCCGTCGCACTCACCTCTCGAAGCAGCCTACGAACGTCTGCTTCGAGCTTGAGCCTGCTCTCCACAACTCGCTGCTCAACGTCGCCTTGTACTCGCGAAGCATTTGTATCAAGTAGCGCATCCAGAAACCGCTCGGCATCCTTGCGGAACCATCGACGGATGTGTACGAATCCCATGACGGCATCTAGGGAATAGAGCAACGGTGACGCCGGCTGGGCAACCGTAATCATGTCCTGGAGAAGAAACGTGATCGGGTACGGAACCCCGCTTCGGCATCCAGGGCTTTCGGCAAATGCGAGAAATCGGACGATTGTTGTTCGCAAATCCGGGCAAGCAGGTCATTAACGAGCTTCACGAAGCGCGCTGTAACCGATGTGTAGAGTTCCTCCGCTTGGGTCTCTTCCGTGTCCAACCATGGCATCACGTGGCGACGTGCAACTGTCTGCGCGATGGCCATCAATTCACGCCGGCGGCTTGGACCAAAGCTAGCTTTCACCGAGCCTGTTTCGTGTTCAAACTCCCGAAGAGCAATGGGGAAAACCTCACGGAGGAATTGCTTGCGACGAATCTGGAGTATGTTGGACAACCTCATCTGCTCGCCGGAAAACAGCGCCCCCAGATCACGCAGGGATTGCTCGGCCTCGCTGACAGTCTGTTTCAAGTTCGTTACGCGCTGCTCCGAGTCAGCGATTGGTTCCTGCAATGCCCGAATCCGTTCCTCCACTGAGCGTTGCAGAGATGCTGAAAACCGGCGCAAGCCGCGCTCCGCGGCGGAGTGCGTTAAGGCCTCACCCGACTGAGTTGCCATACGGCCCAAGTCCTCAACCAGCAGATCCCAGTCATCACCATCGGAAGAACCAGTTAGCCTGTTTAGAGCGCTGACCTCATAAATTCGCCCGGCAGCTCGTTTGAGGCGCGCTTCGAGCACCCGAGTCGCGAATGCGGATGCCTGCTGGCGCTCGTCGGGAGTGGCCCGGTCAATCTTGTTCAACACGATGAGGATCTCATCGACATTCACAGCTACCGCTTCGATGAGGGCGAGTTCCTCGCCCGAGATGGGCGGGTCAGCACCCACGACCAGTATGGCTGCATCGATCTGCGGGATGAACTCCTTCGTTGTCTCCGTGTTTCCCGCGAACACCGAGCCAATTCCGGGCGTGTCGACCAAACACATGCCGTGATCTAGCAAACTGGAGGGCAGAAACACTTCAACACCATCGACGCACTTTCGATTCTCCGGATTCAGGTCTTCCGACACATAGTGCGCCAGATCCTCGGTTCGGACTGCCTGCCACTTACCGCCAATGAGGACTCGGGCGGAACGTCGTGCTCCGAAACGCAATACGGTCGGCACGGCGGTGACCGGCACCACACCCGTCGGGAGGATGGGTTCCCCCACCAGCGCATCGAGTAGAGTCGACTTACCACGTTTGAACTGACCTATGCAGGCCACGTAGAAGCGGCCTTCGCTCGTTCTTGCGATCAGTTGCTGAACGTCCTCCGTGATCGAGCGTTCTCCGAGCTGGCCAGCGATTTGGGCCAGACGATCGAGCCCCACCGCCTCAGATGAGGTGTGGCATTGGCTGGTCAAAGGGCGTCCCGGTTTGTCTTCAACGTTCGGCATTGCGGTATTCAAAGCCCCTCATCGGTTGACCGTTGCGATCTTGTAATCGATGTAGAGCGGCGTAATCTTAATTTGTCTGTCGTGGCAATACCGGGTTTCGCGGGCCATACGAATCATTTGCAGCATGGCTCCGGGATTGCCTTCGCTGTACTCCACAAGTTTCTCGTTGAAATCGCTGAGATTCGTTGCTGCCAGTCCATCCTGATCCATGCGCCAACTTGCGAATTGCGAGGCGGTCTCTGGATCGAAATTACGTAACGCGCACCGCTCCTTCCGATCCGAGTACAAGCGCAGCACAAAACCTGCATCCTCCATATGATCGGAACGGGACACGGTAACGACCGGAACCGAGCAACTTATTCTTAGCTCGCGAACAGCAGCGGCCAGTGACTGGGATGACTGCGTCACATGATCCAGAACAATCAGGTATTGCGAATCCCGGAGAGCGTCCCGGACAATCCCTTTCAGACCGATTGCGCTCTTCTTGTGGATCGAATCGAGAGTAGGACATGCTTCACGCAGGTGCCGATCTCGAGCAAGAAATAGACAACCAGCGAGGTTCCGGTATAAGACCTGTGCCGTTGGGTTATCACTGCTGTAGAGTGCACCAGCTATGTCTGGAAGAATTCGAGATAGCAGCAGTGTCTTTCCAACTCCAGAAGGACCGTGCAACAGGAACGATTGACGTGCTGCCAGGCGCCCGCGCAAGGCGCGAAGTTCTGCCTCCCGCCCAAAAATGGAAGTCGGTCCGGTGATGGGGGAAGCTTGCCCGCGAGCTTTGGGTATTTTGCTCATGAACCCTGGGTGGCCCCCTGCTGATGCACGTACTTGATCACTTCGACGTCGGACATGGCGATCAGACCTTCGCTTACCATCTCGTCGAGTGCCGGGATGAGGCGCTGGATGTTCTCCGCGGTGTCGACGATCTGTATCAGGATGGGGGCATCCGCTGAAAAATGGAACATGTGCGATCTGCGAATCCTTGTGCTTGCCCCATAGCCTTCAATGCCTCGATAGACGGTGGCACCTGCAATGTCCAGCTTTCGGCAGCGTTCAACGATAGCCTCGTACAGGGGGCGGCCCTGCCACTGGTCATCCTCCCCGAAATGAATGCGAAGCATTTTGGCCTTTCCTTCCAGTTTCACTTCTGCACCTCCTGCTTTTCCGGCAACAGTTGGGCGTGGGAGTACTTGATGACATCGACGTCCGACATTACGACCAATCCCTGTTTCACCATCTGGTCCAGCACTGGGAAAAACGCGCGCAACTTGGCTTCGTTGTCGACAACCGAGAGGAGAATGGGAGCATCATGCGACAGATTTAAGGTTGAATCCTTGTGCATGCGCCGGTTCGCACCGTATCCGAGGATTCCCCGGTAGACGGTGACACCGGCGATGTCGTTTGCCCGCAACGCCTGCACAATAGCCTCGTGCATGGGCTTGCCATTCCACTTGTCGCTTTCTCCGATCAAGATGCGCATCATCTTGGCTTTGCTCTCTAATCTTGTAGCCGGCACCTCCGGCTTCGGGCTCTTACCAGGCTCTGGAGGTCTGATCACCGTCGTGTCGTGAACCTCGATGATGCCGTGGCAAGCCATTTCGGCAAGCTTAGGCAAGACCTCGTCCACACGATCCGGGCTCTCGAGAAACTCGATCTTGATCGGCATCTGATCGGCGAGATCGACGAGACGACTGGTATGCATCTTGTGGTCGGTGCCAAAACCGGCGACTCCGCGCGTGACAGTCGCATCAGAAATACCACGAAAGAACAAGTACTCAAGGATCGCGGTATAGCACGATGTGCCGTGGTAGGTTTGGCCCTCCATGACATAAACTGCTACCTTTTTTGCAGGTCCCGTAATCAGCATTTGCGCTCCTAACGCGTAAGGCCGCGTTGTGAAACCAAGTACTCCGTTATGTGACCAAGTACGCCGCCTCCGCCTCTCTCGCCTCGTCGAACCCGTGCTTCAAATGCCGTTAGCTGATTTTCCAGATCGTGTTGATTGGTGGAGACTATACGTCGAACCAGCTCGGCATCGGACTGGGGAACGCCTTCCATAAGTCTTCTGCCATGAAACAGACATAAGGTTCCGTACTGGCTAACCCACTCGCGAAAATTGTCGCGTTTTAGCTCCCGAGCATATTCCCCAGCTTCTCGCTCTCATGTTCACGAACTGTGGTGCACCAATCGCAGGGGTGAAGCTCGACCGGTTCGTCCGACGTCATCGCAGAGAATTCATGCAGCATCGACCGCAAAATCGGAACGGCCTCGATAGCTGGCGACGCGCCTACGAGTGACCAGGCATGGAAATTACACAGAACCTTGGCCGGATAAAGGCGCGGTGATTCGATCATCGCATTTTGGAATGCGCGCATCAGAGTGCAAATCGGGCACACCCCACGAGCGAGGGCGTGAACAATCGGGGCATCCGGAGTGAGTGGCGCCGTTTGGGCCTTCATACCATGGTCCGTCCTATCACTGATCCGACCCAGACCGCGACAAATCCAAGAGTGAGGCTGAGTAGGACATTGAGCAATCCTGTCATGAGTTGACCGTCCTGAATGGCACGCAGCGTCTCATACTCAAACGTCGAGAACGTTGTATACGCACCAATAAAGCCGATCGGAATGAGATAACGCCAATATGTACTGGCCGTCGTCCTGCCGAGCACCGAAAGAATGAGCCCGATGAAGAAGCAGCCACTGACATTGATTACGAAAGTGCCGTACGGAAAGCGAACTCCATACCGGCTTCCGATATATGTTCCTAACGCGTATCGCGCGATGGCACCAAGAAACCCTCCGATGCCGACGATCATGTATTTCAGCAAGTTTCAGCAGTCCTCCCTATCGCACTAACGCTCAAGAAGCGATTGCCTCAGTCCGAGGCTTCTCTATGTCTGGAGCAATCATTCCCGTCAGCCGCTCCCTGTCGGATTTCACCTGCTCCTGGCTAGCCGTGGGCCGCCGTCGATCGATCAGAAGTCGCTCCAATTGGACTCGATAGCGGTTGGCAAATGAATCGAAGCGCGTTCCCATCTCTGCACCTTCGTCCAGACCCCACGCGCAAAGCAGACGTGAAAAACTCTCCAAGGCTTCGTTGAGTCCGTTTTCCAGAGGTCTCAATTCGCGTCTCGCCCGGGCCACTCGAGCCCACTTTCCCAGATGAGATACCCAAGAGCGAGACGCGAGCTCGCCCGTGCGGTTCATATGGAATACCGGCATCTCGATCCCGGCATGAAGGTCTTCCGCGTTGGGCGCATCGGTCGTTCTCAACACGGCAGCCGCTTTCGACAGTTCGCGTTGCAGGCCTGTCTGTAGGTCTTCCAACCGGCTGCGAACTTCCGCGGTCATTTCCCGCAAAACCTCGTCCGCTGTAGTCCGCAACTTCTCGCCACAATTGACTTCCCGTTCGGTCACCCAGAGGTCGGCAATTTCGTCCGCTGCTTTATTGACAATAAGGGGCTTCAGCAGCGGTATTTCGTCTGTTATGCGTCGAAGATCGACCTGAAATGTTTGCAGCGTGCCCGCACCGCGCTGCAAGGCGAGATCGGTCTCTTCCAACCGCGCACGGTCCTCGTTCGCAATGGTCGGCTGAGAAGCAGCCATATCAAGAGCGGTGCGAACTGCCATTCCGAGCATCAAGATCTTTCTTGCAAGCGACTCCTGTAGGAGCCGCTGCTTCCGTTCGTACAGGGGCGACAGCTCGTCCGTGAACCACTGTTGGAGAAGGTGCGTATGGCTGGCCACGACACTTACGGCGCGCACCGGAACCTCGCTGCCATACTCGCTCTGCAGTTGACGTTTCGTATACGCAAGTTGTTGCTCGAGATCCTGAGGCGAGAGCAGATCCGCCTTACTGACAAGAACAGTTGTGGGGGTGGATACCTGATTGAGCGCAGCGATGATCTTCAGGTCATCCCCCGTGAGAATTGAGCTGGAATCAACCAAAACGATAGCGGCGTCGCATCGTGGTAGGTATGCCAATGTCTCAGACGCGCCGCTGGTGGCAAGCGATCCCAGTCCTGGGGTATCCACCAGGACAATGCCCTCTCTTAGCCGCTCCGACGGATACAGAACCAGGATTCGGCCAACACGCTTTCGGTTCTCCGGGTTCTGCCGCTCGTCGACAAAGCTCGGTAGTTCTTCCACGGGATGCTCGGACACTCCGAGACCCTCACGCCAAGCTCGAATGAGCGGTTTCGGTCCGTATCCAATGCGCGTCGGTACCGCGGTAATCGGAGTTACGCCAACTGGCAGAAGATCGGTACCGATCACGTGATTTAACAAGGATGATTTCCCGGAACTGACTCGGCCAAAGACAGCGATCTCCAACGACGTGTCTTCTGCGCGATCGAGCAGCATGCCGATGGCCGGCCGGAATTCTGTCAGGCCATGTCGATCGATGATTTCCGCCAGCGCTTGCAAGTCGCGCAGGTCCCAGCCGTGGATTGCCAGCTTCTGGACCCTCTCTTGAAAGTCGGCTGCACGAGGTTGCATCACGTACCGCGTTAGCTCTTTGACCGCCGACTGCAACTCCGCAACGATGCCATTTAGTTCGGCTGCACCTTTTTCCGACACAGGGCCGTAGCCGCGCATGTAGTGGGGAGCGAGTTCGGTAATGGCGATGTCGACGAACGTCAGGTTGACGTGAGTCGAATGCACGGCAGTCACCCGGGGCTGTTCCGGAGCCAGCGACTGACCGGACAATATACGCAAGAGCTGTCCTCGCACGCGTGCAATGTAATCCTCGATTGTTTTTCGCTGAACGGGAGTTAGATCGTACACGTAATTTGGGAAGACGGTCTTTGAAGCTGCGGCACACCGTCGTGTGCAGAGCGATCTCCGAGGCGATGGAGTCGGTGCGCTTGGCCGCGATCAAGAGCGCGGCCGCCTGCACGCCGGCCAACATCGACAGGAACAGGTTCAAGAGGATGTACGGATATGGGTCGAAGGCCTTGTGGTGGATCACTCGTTGCAGGAAGTAGGTATTGGTCGCCGCCCAGAGGATCATGACAGCGAAGAAGCTGAAGACGAAGGGCCACGAGCCCATGATGTTGCGCATCCGGTCGGCGGCACGTTCGCCGAGGGAGAGTTCCTCCTTCTGACGCACACCGGGGTGCAGATGCCAAAAAGTGGGCCAACCGACTTTGCTCATGGTCAAATCCTCCCACCGGTGGTGAACGAAAGGGGGAACCCCGCAGCTCCGCCCGCACGATTGGTCAAATAGCCTTAGAGAAGGTCACAGTGACCTCGAGACCGTGTCACAAAGGACAACTTGGAATCATCGTCGTCGAGCGCGGCCCTCAGCGAGCGTGTCCTCGGGGTCCTTCGGACCCTCGGACTCAGCGACGCTTCGGACGTTGACTTCTCGACGGACAGCAGTCCCGGACGCGTGAGCATCGTCCACGGGACGACCGCCGACGTGATCTGGTGCGACGAAACCGGCCGCGAGACGACGTCAACGAGTCAGTACGCCACGACGTTGAATCTGAGTCCGGTCGCCGGCGACTGGGTGAGCATTCGTGACGGGTACATCATCTCGGTATCGCCACGAACGACCGAGCTGCGACGTCCCGGCACAACGCCCGGTGACGTGCAGGTGCTCGCAGCGAACATCGACGTCGTCCTCGTCGTCTTGCCCATCGATCGAGAACTCAACGTGCTCATGCTCGAACGGCTCGCGGTGATGGCCTTCGACAGTGGGGCGTCGCCAATCGTCGTGCTCACGAAGTCTGACGGTTCGGACGTGGTCGACTCGATCGTCCTCGACGCCCAAGAGACCGTTCCCCGTGTGCGGGTGATGACCACGAGCTCACAGAGTGGCCACGGCATCGAGGAGTTGCGCTCACTCCTCCATCAAGGTGTGACGGCCGTGATGCTCGGCGCCTCCGGAGCCGGGAAGACGTCGTTACTGAACGCCTTGGAGGGTACGAACGAGTTGACGGCGCAAGTGAGTCGCAGCGGCGAGGGACGCCACGCCACCACGACGCGCCGACTCTACCGACTCGCCAGCGGGGGAGTGTTGCTCGACATTCCCGGTATCCGTTTGCTCGATCTGACCATCGGTCAACAGGGACTCGACGACGCCTTCGCCGACGTCACCGAACTCGCCCAGAGCTGTCGATTCACCGACTGCTCGCATAGTGGCGACGAGGGATGCGCGGTCGAGGCCGCGGTGGCGAGCGGAGCGCTGTCGGCTCGGCGCCTCGAGAGTTGGCGCACGATCCGCGACGAGATGATCCAACAAGAGCTGAGTCGTGAACAAGAGGTCTCGTCGCGCAAGAAGAAACGTCGCGACTCGAAACCGAAGCCCGCGCCGTCTTTCGACGACGAGGACTAGTCGCGATCAACCAGAGATCGGGTCGGCGATCTCGAGTGCCAGTAATGGAGCGGAGGCCTTGTTGATCGACTCCTCGTACTCGAACTCGGGCTGACTGTCGGCGACCACCCCGCCGCCGGCCTGCACCGTCGCGACGCCACCGCGCAAGGACACCGTGCGGATCGTGATCGCGAAGTCGGCGTTGCCGGAGAGTGAGAAGTAGCCGACCGCACCGCCGTAGGGGCCTCGAAAGACCGGCTCGAAGTCGTCGATGAGTTCCATCGCACGGACCTTGGGGGCGCCGGTCAAGGTGCCCGCGGGAAAGAGTGCGTCGAAGGCGTCGAAGGCGTCGAGACCGTCCTTCAGCCGACCCTCGACGTGGGAGACCAGGTGCATGAGGTGTGAGTACCGCTCGATGTGCGCGAGTCGGTCGACCCGTACCGTCCCGGGTCGCGCGACGCGCCCGACGTCGTTTCGACCGAGGTCGACGAGCATGACGTGCTCGGCGATCTCCTTCTCGTCGTGCAAGAGCTCGTCTTCGAGTTCGAGGTCCTCGATCTCGTTGACGCCGCGCGCGCGTGTGCCCGCGATCGGTCGATAGCTGACGAGTCCATCGTGCACGCGCATCAGCATCTCGGGCGAGGCCCCGACGATCTGGATCTCGCCGGAGTCCAGCAAGTACATGTACGGCGAGGGATTGAGGGCCCGCAACACGCGATAGAGCGTGAGTGGATTGACATCGCTCTTTCGCTGGAACTGTTGACTCGGCACGACCTGGAAGACGTCACCGGCGAAGACGTGCTCGCGCGCACGCTCGACGACGGCACCGTAGTCCGCACCCGTGAAGTTCGACAGACCCTTGGCGATGGTGCGAATGTCGATGGCCGAACGTTGACTCGGCGCCGTGGCGACGAGGCGTTCGGTGGCAGGGTCACTCGGAGGTTCGGCGCCGAGGAGCACTTCGACGATGGCCCGAAGTTGCTCGCTCGCGGTTTCGAAGACGGAGGAGGGATCGTCGCCCTCGTCGATGACCGCGTTGATGACGGCGGTGGTCGAGTGCTGGACGTGGTCACAGATCAAGACGGCCCCGGGGAAGGAGAAGTCCACGTCGGGCCACATGTCCTCGACCGCTTCACGCGGCAGGCGCTCGAGGCGACGCACGTAGTCGTAGGTCACGAATCCGACGGCGCCGCCGAAGAAGTCCGGGAGGTGACGTGGTGCGTGCGTCCGGTAGCGCGCGAGGATGTGGCGAATGGCGTCGAGCGGCGCGAGCGAGGGGTCACCGCCGTCGGTGCCGGTAACGACGGTGGCGCCGTTGTGTGTCGTCACCCGCCAGCGACGATCGAGTCCGATGAAGGAGTAGCGACCGGTCGCTTCGCCCAGAGCGGCGCTCTCGAGCAGGAAGATCGCTCGGGTACTGAATCGCTGGTAGAGCGAGACGGGCGTCTCGCGGTCCAACTGAAGGGTCTCGGAGATCGGCACGACGTTGAATCCCTGGGCGACGAGCCCGAGAAACGACGCGAGGTCAACGGGTTCCATTGAGAGAGTTTACTGACTGACCCGGACCTAGAATTCGTGCATGAGCGCACCGTCAATCATCGTGGTCGACAACTACGACTCGTTCGTCTACAACCTCGTTCAGTACATGATCGAACTGGGTGCCGAGGTGACGGTGCGTCGCAACGACGAGGTGGACGCCGCACAGGTCGCGGCGATGGCCCCCGATGGCGTGCTGGTATCGCCGGGGCCCGGTCATCCGCGCGACGCCGGGAACTGTGTCGAGATCATTCGCTACTGCGCCGAGAAGTCCATCCCTATGTTCGGCGTCTGTCTCGGCCACCAGGCCTTGGCTGAAGCGTTCGGCGCGACGGTCGACCGCGCACCGGAGTTGCTCCACGGACGATCGAGCCTCGTCGAGCACGAAGGCGTCGGGGTCTTCGAGGGCGTCAGTGATCCGCTGGTCGTCGGGCGCTATCACTCGCTCGTGGTCAAAGACGAGGGACTCCCGTCGGAGTTCGCGGTCACGGCGCGCTCGCACGGACTCATCATGGGTATACGACACCGCACGTTGCCCCTCGAAGGGGTGCAGTTCCATCCCGAGTCGGTACTCACGCAAGACGGCTACCGGATGCTCGCGAATTGGCTCGAAGAGTGCGGCTCGACCGACGCGCGCGAGAAGGCCGAAGCGCTCTCGGCCCGCATGGACACCGTGCGCGCGGCGTTGCCGCAGCCGACGCGCTGAGTCCTATTCGACGATCGGCGCCTGTAGTCCGGTCTTGGAGTTGTTCAAGATTCGGTGGCGCGAGGCCTGCACGAAGATGATGAAGGCCGACGGCATCATGACCAGGCTCGGAATCGCGAGCGGTGGTTGATGGATGAGGATGCCGTAGACGAACCAGCCGGCCGACGTGAGCGTGGCGAGGCACCAGCTGATGATCGAAACCCCGCTGAGGTCCTTGGGTCGAATGACGAGGGCGAGTTGCGGCAGGTAGATGATGATCGAACTCCCGACCGCGACGCTCGACAGCACCCAGCGCAGGTCGTGGAACGAACCGGCGAAGGTCGCAAGAATCGTGACGACGGTGACCGTGACGTAGCCCATCACGCTGCGCGCCATCTTGTCTTGGCTGCGCGCGGCGAGGAACGCCACGACGAGTGAAACGGCGATCGCCGGGATGTTCGCCACGACCTCGGCCGTGACGTGGAAGATGATCCCGTAGCAGAACCAGATCTGGGAGACGAAAGCCGACAGGATCCACGTCGCCAGGGACACACCCTTGGCGCCGGTCGTGCGAATGCGATTGGCCTGGGCGAGGCACTGAAATATCGTCAGCGTCGGGGCGATGATCCCGAACGTTCGAGTCACGGTGGAGGCGGCGAAAATCATTGCAGTGCTTCTCTTCCGGTCGGCACTCGCGCTGAGTTGCTCAAATTAGGAGGTTGACGCGATCAATTCTATCGGTCGCGATATCCGTCACCCCAGCTGGCTGCCGACACCGAATCGGGTCTCTTTGATCTCACCGTCGATGAGTTCGACCTTGTAGGCGGCCGGGCCGGTCTCGGGATCGACCGACGCGTCCGAGACGACCGTCGTCGCTTCGATGCCCTCGTACCAGATGCCGACGGTGTTGTCGGTCGCGTAGGCGAGGGGCGACAGCACCTCTTCCGTCATGAGCTTGTGCAGGAGCGGCCGGCGCTGCTTCTCGGCGTCGTAGTGGACGCCGTTGGCGTAGGGGAGGAAGCCCAGGGCGTTGGTGACTGGTTGCAAGATCTGTCCGAAGGAGTCGGTCGTCCCGCCGAGGTGCCAACAGAGACTGCCGGCCGAGACGCCGCCGAGGATCACGCCTCGTTCCCACGCGCTTCGCATGGCCGTGTCGATGCCGTGCAGTCGCCACAGCGCCAGCAGGTTCGCGACCGAGCCGCCGCCGACCCACACGAGGTCCGCGCTACAGAGTCGCTCTTCGGGGTCGGCCGACGGCTGCGGGAAGACCTTCAGTTCGGTGACGTCACAGCCGGCGAAGTTGAAGGCCTCGTACGAGATGGCGTAGTACATGAGGTTGTCGCCCATGGCGGTGTTGACCAGACAGACCCGTGGTCGGATCTTCCCGGTGGAGGCGAGGGCGTCGGTGAGCATCGTGCCGAGGCGCCAAGACATCTGGACCGGGCCCTCGACGAAGCCGCCCGAGGTACCCAGGATTCGTGGTGTTGTCATGGGACAGTTTTACCTGAACCACGAAGTACCACCGGCGTGCTCGGCGTTACTCTTGGGTATTCGAACGTCCGTCGATTGATCCGAGGAGTGCCATGGCCACGAGTGAAGCCCAGATTGATGAACTGATCGACGATCTGGTGACGTCGTTTCCTCCGAACGCGACCGAGCCGGTCAAGTTCCTCGGTGAGCAGTTCGACCGCGGTCTCGCCTGGGTCCATTTCCCGCTCGGCGAGGGTGGACTCGGTGGCACGCCCGCCGATCAGCTCTACGCGCTGCGCAAGATCTCCAAGTCCGGCGCGCCCTCGGCCATCGGGCGCAACGTCATCGGCTACGGCATGGTCGCTCCGACCGTCGTGACCCATGGCACCAAGGAGCAAAAGAGTCGCTTCCTTCGTCCGCTGTTCACGGGCGAAGAGATCTGGTGCCAGCTCTTCTCCGAACCGGGCGCCGGATCCGACGTCGCCGGTCTGGCCTGTCGCGCCGAGAAGGACGGTGACGAGTGGCTCTTGAACGGTCAAAAGGTCTGGACGACGTTGGCCCACGAATCGGCCTTCGGCCTGATCCTCGCGCGCACGAATCCCGACGTGCCCAAGCACCGCGGCATCACCGCGTTCCTCGTCGACATGCACGCTCCCGGCGTCGAGGTGCGTCCGCTCTTCCAGGCGACCGGTGAGGCCGAGTTCAATGAGTGCTTCTTCGTCGATGCGCGCGTGCCCGACAGCCAGCGCCTCGGCGGCGTCGGTGAGGGCTGGGGCGTCTCGATCACGACGCTGATGAACGAGCGAGTGTCGATCGGTGGCACGGTGCCCCCGCGCGGATCGGGTTTGATCGGCGAAGCGGTGAAGATCTGGAAGAAGCACTGGACGGGCCGCGAGGACGCACACGCGATGGCGGTGCGCAGCGAACTGATGCAGTCGTGGGTCCGCAACGAGGTCGGACGGTTGACCAATTGGCGCGCCAGTGACCTGCGCAAGGCCGGCACGCCCGGCCCCGAAGGATCCGTCGCCAAGTTGGCTTTCGCCGAGGAGAACCAAAAGACGAGTGAACTCTGCGTCGATCTCATGGGGACCGAGGGGATGCTTTATGGCTCGACGTACCCGCAGATCCGTCCGACCGAGTCGGCGATGACCGGTGGTGACATGCGAAAGGCCTTCATCCGGATGCGCGCGAACTCCATCGAGGGTGGCACCAGCGAAGTCATGCGCAACATCATCGGCGAACGGGTCCTCGGACTGCCGGGCGAGCCACGAAACGACAAGGACGTCTCGTGGAAGGACGTTCCGCGCAGCTAGTTATCTGTCGCTGAGGTGTTCGGCGAAGAAGGCCAGTGCGCGACGACGGGCGTCGAAGGCCGCCGCTTCATTGAACGAGTCGGGTCGCGCGTCGCAGTGGAAACCGTGCTTGCCCTCGGGGTAGCGCACGATCTCGGTCGTGACCGAGACCAGGTTCGTCGCCTCTCGTAGTGCTTCGACTTGATCGGCCGGGATGCTCTCGTCGAGGTCACCGTAGAGACCGAGCCAGGGACACTTGAGGTCGGCGGCCAGCTCCATGAGCGGCGGTAGACCGAATCGACCGGTGGCGACACCGCCGCCGTAGAAACTGGCGGCCGCCCCGACAGTGCCCAACGTCGCGGCGAAGAACGACACCGTGCCGCCCATGCAGAAGCCGACCGCGGCGATGTTCTGCGCGTGAAATCCGAGCGTGGCGAGGAAATCAGTCGTGGCGTTCAGGTCATTGGTGAGACCCTGTTTGGTCAGGTTCGCCATGAAGGGCATGGCCGACGAGAAGTCGTCATAGGGGATCTCGGGCGATCCATCGCGGTGGAACAGTTGCGGCGCGACGGCGAGATAGCCCTCGTCGGAAAACATGTCGGCGACGCTTCGAATGTGGTCATTCACACCGAAGGCCTCTTGCAGGACGATGATCGCGCGAGGCGCGTCGGTCTTACCCGACGCGTAGATCGGAAAGCCTGCCGGAGCTTTCGAGTCGCTCACTCGAAGGACGGCTCGTCGGTGCGCGAGCGCTTGATCTCGTAGAAACCGGGTGTGCCGGCGACCATCATGACGCCGTCGAAGAGTCGTCCGGCGGCCTCGCCCTTGGGTGCCGGCGTCACGACCGGACCGAAGAAGGCGATGTCATCGACGTGGATGACCGGCGTGCCGACGTCGTAACCGACAGGGTCCATGCCCTCGGCGTGACTGGCGCGAAGTCGGGCGTCGAAGGATTCGTCGTCGGCGGCCGCCGCGAGGTCGGCTTCCAAGCCGACGTCGGCGAGCGACTTGGTGATGATCTCGTCCCAGTCCTTCTCCTGGCGCACGTGACGTCGCGTGCCCATGGCCGAGTAGAGCGGTTCGACGGCATCGTTGCCGTGGCGCTCCTCGACGGCGATCAGTACGCGCACCGGCCGATAGGCCGTCTTCAGAAACTCGGTGTACTCGGGCGAGAGTTCGCGGTTCTCGTTCAATACCGCGAGGCTCATCACGTGGAATCTGACGTCGAGGTCGCGCACCGTCGCGGCTTCGAGTAACCATCGTGATGTGATCCAGGCCCACGGACAGGCCGGGTCCACCCAGAGATCGACTAATTGGCTCATGGTGTTCTCCTAGTGAGAGGCGTACGCACTCAACACGGTAATGACCGAATTCGTGACGCCAACCGTCATGGGTAGGTCGAGGAACTCATCGATCGCGTGCGCGTTGGACTGGGGTCCCATGACGCCGGTCGCGACGAACTGCACGTGGGGATAGCGCTTACCGAGTGAAGCGAGGAAGGGAATCGAGCCGCCCTCACCGGTGTAGCCGGGCGCGCGCCCGAAGGCCTCCTGGGACGCCGTGTCGAGCGCCTCGGCGAGCCACGGCGCCAGGGGAGGCGAGTTCCAGCCGCTCCCGGTCTCCCAGTTCTTCAAGGTGACCTTGGCCGAGGACGGCACGTCGGTCGTCAACACGGGAATCAGCGCGTCACGCGCGGCCTCGGCGTCCACGCTGGGCGGCAGTCGAAAGGACAGTTTCGCGGTCGTCGACGGTCGAAGGACGTTGCCCGCTATCTCGGGAAGTGGCGCGCCGCCGAGCCCGATGATCGAGAGCGTCGGATACCACGTTCGTCGAAGGATCCGCTCCTCGGCACTCGCGCCCATCAACTCGACGCCCTCCAGTGTCGGGAGTTCGCGCCCGATGATGTCGCCGAACTCTTTGGCGAGCGCCTTCGCCGAACGCACGTCCGCGTCGGGGATCTTGGCCGTCAACTCCGGCACCAGAACTTCGCCGGTTGTCGCGTCTTCCACGCGGTCGAGCAGTTCGCGCAGGATGCGAAAGGACGAGGGCACGACGCCGCTCGCCGAACCACTGTGCTGACCCTGGGACAGCACTTCGATTTCGAGGTCGACGTTCGTCACGCCGCGCAGCGACGTCGTCACCCATAGCCGGTCGTAGGTGAGCGCCCCGGAGTCGAGGCAGATCATGAGTTCGACCTTGCCGAGGTGGTCCTTGAGGTGGTCGAGGTAGGCCTCTAAGTCCGGGCTGCCGCTCTCCTCACTGGCTTCGATGAGCACGACGCAACGACTGTGGGGGATGTCGTTGGCCTCCATCGCTTCGACGGCGAGCAACGCGGCGAACGTGGAGTAGCCGTCGTCGCCGACGCCGCGCGCGTAGAGGCGGTCATTGACACGAACCGGTTCGTAGGGCCCGAGGCCGTCGGACCAGTTGCCGAGTGGCGGCTGCTTGTCGAGGTGACCGTAGAGCACCGCGGTGCCGTCGCCCGCAGCCGTGGCGGCGATCGTAACGATCAACACCGGTGTGCGACTCTCCAGTCGAACGATCTCGACGTCGAAGTCGGCGAACGTGCGCGCGAGCGCCCAGTCCGAGAGCAGTTCGATCGCGCGGTCGATGTGTCCGTGTTGGACCCACTCGGTGTCGAAGCCCGGTGAGAGACACGGGATGGTGGCGAAGGTCGTGAGCGTATCGAGGGCGTCACGTTCGAAGTCAGCAAGGTCAAGTAGGGGCATGAAATAAGGCTACTTGGCCACTTTGGCCCAGCGGACGGCCTCCCAGCAGTACCAGGCGACCGAGGTTCGCGCGCCGACGAAACGTTCGCCCGCCACGAGGAGGTCCTTCTCACTGATCGTCTCGTCGAGTCCGTGCATGATCGTCCAACCGACGCGCACGCCGTAGTCGCCGATCGGCCAGACGTCCGGTCGCGACATCGTGCTGATCAGATACATCTGCGCGGTCCAGGGACCGATGCCGCGCACCGACGCGACGTCCTGCACGATGTCGAGATCGCTCATGCGCCCGTGTCGCGCGAGATCGACGCGACTGTCGCGAACGTCGTGGGCCAGGTCGACCATCGCCTGCGCCTTCGTGCGATTGAGACCGGCGGCGTGGAGTTTCTCGGGTCCGGTCGCGATGATGGTGTGCACGTTCACGACGCCACCGCAGGCGTCGACGACGCGGGCGTGGATCGTCGTCGCGGCACTGGTCGCGAGTAGTTGATGCGTAATGGAGCGAACCAGGGAAGGAAACCGGTCGTTCACGGCCGCGGCACGTCGTCGAAGCGGTGGTGGTCCGGAGAGGGCGATGATCGGTTTGAAGGCTCGGTCGCGTTTGGCGATGAAGGCGGCGACGTCTTCGGGCTGCTGGTTGGGCACGTCCGCAGGCTACTGAGGGGGTGTCTTGCCGAGGTAGACGCCGTCGGGCACGTTGGTGGCGTGGCGAACGACGTCGATGAGGAGCGCGTGGATGGCGCGCACCGGCGCCGCGGGGAAGCCGAAGCGACGCGTCGCAAGCAGCACGCGACGTTTGGCGATCTTGTCGATGTGTCGCGCGACGAACTTGTCGCGCAGGTGCCGCGAGAGCATGGTCGCCGGAAGGATCGAGGGCCCGTAGCCGTCAAAGGTGAGCGACGCGATGGTGCGCAGACCGTCGAGTTCGATGAGAGGCTTCAACTCCACGCCCTGCAGGCGGCTCGCCTCGTCGATCTCGCGGCGGATGGGCGTACCCCGGAAGGGCAGCAGGATCTCGTACTCGGCGAGCGTCGCGAAACTGAGCGGTTCGGGCAGCGCGGCGAGCGGGTGATCCTTGTCGACGATCAACACCAAGTCCTCGCTGAAGATGTCGACGCCGACCAGCTCCGGTGCGTAGATCGGCCACGCCACCACGGCGAGGTCGAGTTGACCTTTCACCAACTGTGGTTCGATGACCGAGTTCGTTCCCTCCACGATGTGCAGCGCCACGTGGGGATAGTGCTCCTTCAACGCCTCGAGGAGCAACGGCACGATCCATCGTCCCGCCGAGCCGATCATGCCGAGTACCACCTGTCCGTGGATCTCGGCGTTCAGCTCCGAGACGTCAGAGGCGATGCCGCGAAGTTCTCCGAGGATCCGGCGGGCGCGGTCGACGACGATCTCGCCCGACTCCGTGAGGAGTCCGTTCGAGCGATTCACCAGTTCCGTGCCGAGTTCACCCTCCAAGTGGGCGATCCGGTTCGAGATGTTCGACTGCACGGTGCCCAGGACCTCGGCCGCTCCGGAGAACGAACCGTGGTCGGCGATCCCGATGAGGGCCTCGAGTTGGCGTATTTCCACATATCGACTATACAGATAGGAACTATCTGCTGCATGCTGTTGTGTGATACGGACCCGAACGGCATACTTGTGTCAGCCTGCTTTTATCAATTCCCCCCAATTGTTAAAGCACTGGTTTTGCAGAAGGGCCAACCACCCCCCGGTTGGCCCTTTTGTGTTTTCTGAGACATAGCGTTGCACTAATGGGCAAATCCTCTCCGGCGCGTGACCACGTCGCCGCCGCCGCCGTGCGAACGGTCAACCGGCTCTCGCGTATGACGGGACGCGGTTCGGGCACCGTCGTCGGGGGCCGCGTCGGCATGAAGATCGCCCCCGACCTCGTCGCCTCGCTGTCCAGTGGCCGAACCGTGATCCTCGTGAGCGGTACCAATGGCAAGACGACGACGACGTCGATGATCGTGGCCGGTTGGGGCGGTTCGGTCACGACGAATGAGACCGGCGCCAATATGCCCGCCGGACACGTCGCGGCGCTCGTGGAGTCGAAGAGCGAACACGTCGCCCTCGAGGTTGACGAAGCGTGGCTCGCCGATACGTTGGCTTCGACGCGACCCAGCGTGGTCGTCCTCTTGAATCTGTCGCGCGATCAGATGGACCGGGCCAACGAGGTGCGCCACCTCGCCGAACGTTGGCGCAAGGCGCTCGAAGCCCACGACGACGACGCGCTCGTGGTGGTCGCGAACGCGAACGATCCACTCGTCGTCTACGCGGCCGAAGTGCGCGCGAACACGGTGTGGTGTGACGTGCCGACGTCGTGGTTGGCCGACGCGCTGTCGTGTCCGAAGTGCACGCTCGCCATTAGTCATGTTGGTTCCGCCTGGCACTGCACGTGCGGCTTCGCCAAGCCCGCCAAGGTGACCACGACCCTGGGCGAGGAACTCGTCATCGACGGGACACCGGTGACGCTGGACCTCTTGATGCCCGGTGAGTTCAACCGCTCGAATGCCGCGATGGCGCTCACCGCGCTGCACTGTGTCGACGTCGATCTGGACGAGGCCGTTCGGCGCGTGAACGCGATCCCCAGTGTCGTCGGTAGGTTCAGCGTTCGTCGCTGGAACGGTCACGTGCTGCGACTGCTGCTGGCGAAGAACCCATCGGGCTTCGCCGCGATGATGGCGACGTTGCCCGAAGACGGATCGGACGTCTGGGTGGCGATCAACGCGCGCGTGGCCGACGGGCACGATCCGTCGTGGCTTTACGACGCGCCCTTTGAGATGTTGCGCGGGCACCGGGTCTACTGCTTCGGCGATCGCCGCCTCGATCTCGCGACCCGACTGGACTACGGACAGGTCGACTTCGTGGTGGTCGATGACGACGCGTCGGTGCCGACCTCCAAGGAGACGGTCTCACTGCTGGCGAACTACACCGCCTTCAGCGACTGGTTGGCGAGGTCCGAGTCGTGACGACGATCTGTGTCCTCTACCCGGATCTCCTGGGCACGTACGGCGACGGCGGTAACGGTCTCGCCATCGCCGAGCGCGCCCGTCGTCGCGGCCTCGACGTCGACTTGGTGAACGTGACGCTGAACGATGAGATCCCCGACGCGGCGCTGTATCTGCTGGGCGGGGGAGAAGACGGCCCTCAACGCCTCGCCGCCGACCTGCTGCGGACGTCGTCTTTCGCGTCGCGCGTGCGCGACGGCGCGAACGTGCTCGCCGTCTGTGCCGGACTGCAGATTCTGGGTACGACGTTCTGTGTCGAAGGTGACGACGAATATGAAGGCCTAGGTCTCGTCGACGTGGTGACCAGTCGCGGGGAGCGCCGCTCGGTCGGAGAGCTCGCGACGCGCGTCGGCGATCAACTCCTCGTCGGTTTCGAGAACCACGGCGGGCGAACGGTGCTGAACGGCGCGGAGGCACTGGGCACCGTCCTCAAGGGACGCGGTAACGACGGCAAGCTCGACGGCTATCGCACGAAGAACATCTGGGCGACCTACGCGCACGGACCGGTCCTCGCGATGAACCCCTGGTTCTGTGACGAGATCTTGAGCGCTGTCTACGGCGTCGAGCTCGAACCGCTGGCGAGTGTGGCCGACCTTCTCTACGAGGAGCGTCGTCGCGTCTTGAGCGCTTAGAGGCCCTCGGCTGGCTTGATGCCGTAGGTGGGGTCGCCGCTCACTTCGCGACCGAGTTGTTCGACGGCGTCGACGATGCGATTGTTGAAACGGCGGATGTTCTCACCCTCTTCGACGTGCATGGCGTCGCCGAAGATCACGATGACGTGGTGACGGTGTTGATCGGGCGCCGAGGCGAACTTGGCGGCCTTGGCGTACTTCGGTCCCTGGAGCCAGCCCGACTCGTGGATGTACATCGGGATGACCGTCTTCAGTGAACGCTCGGCCAGGTACGCCGCGCCGCCCTTGAACTCGTGGAGTTCGCCGTCGGGCGTGCGCCCACCTTCGGGATAGATCAGTAGATTCCAGTTCTCTTGCACCAGGTCGAAGGCGATCTGTGCGCTGCGGCGATTCACCTTGTGACGGTCGATCGGGATGGCGTTGAAGACCAGCACCGTGCGAAAGGCACGACCCGAGTCCATGAAGAAATTGTCCATGGCCGCAGCGACGACCAAGCGTCGGCGGATCGAGCCGGGTAACGCCGCGATGACGAGCGGTGTGTCCATGTTGCTCGTGTGATTGGCCACGAAGATGAACGGTCGCTCGCCCTGGATCTTGTCGAGGCCCCGGACCTCAAGGGTCGAAAGATAGCGCGTGTAGGGAACGAGGAAGGTGGAGTGGATCAGATTGCGCACTACGCGAACGCCGGGGGAGCGTCCCCATTTCGTTGGATAATCAAGCCCGAGTTTTGGCACGGATCAACGCTTGCGCGGTTTCTGTTTCGGGGTGTAGCGCTTTGACGCCGTCGGCGGCGCCACCGGACCCGGCGCCGGCGCCACCGCGGCTGCCGAAGATTTCGGAGTCGGAGTTCGGCCTTCTTTTTTGGCCTGGGCCATCTCCTTCGCCGCCCGGTTGGAACCCGACCACGACGCCTCGCCGTAGCGCTGGAGACGGAAGGCCCTCACGATGAGCCACGCACCCAAGAACACGAAGACGACGCCGGCGACACCCAGGCCGATGCCTAGGAAAACACTGAAACAGGCGACGCCGGCCCTCTTGCGACGAAGCGTGAAGAACAAGACCAATAGGGCCACGACGAATATGAAGAGGAACCGGGTGGCCCAGTAGCTGTCGCTCGCCTTCAAGACGTGCTCGCAGAAATCTCCGACATGCTTAGGAAACGCCGACGGACAGGTCTTCCCCTTGACGTACTTCTGGGTCGTGATGACCGGTGACTTCTTGATCCAACTAAAGAGTGAGAACAGCGATATGACCAGTGCAAGGCCGACGCCGAAGAGGCTCACTTTTCGTTCGGTTTGGTCCATCCCGAAGACGACCTCGCGGGGAACGAGCGATGGTTTTCGACCCTGTCGCTGGAATCGCGAGCGCTTGGGAGTTAGATCATCGTTGTCTGGCACAGTCGAATCGTACAACGATGGACAAAAGCGAGTGACCTCGACGCGAACTAGGATTGACGCTCCGGGCGCTTAGCTCAGTTGGTTAGAGCGCAGCCTTCACACGGCTGAGGTCGAGGGTTCGAGTCCCCCAGCGCCCACTCCTCATAGGGGCTCATCGTGTGAAAGTTCGGGACGTGTGTCTCACTTTGACTTCGGGACGTGTGTCTCACTTTCCGGCCCGGCTTCGGTTCATCTGTCCCGGTGGCTCCGGGACGTGTGTCTCACCGCTCCCACCTTTTTGACACGCTGTCACTCGAGTTCTGGACGTGCGTCCGGTGCTCGAGGAGGCGGCAATGTTGACCGAGCTATCCATGGTTGAGCAGCGTTATTTGGCGGTGCGCGAAGCACTCGATTCCGGCGCGACGATCGTTCAGGTCGCCGCGCAATACGGAGTCGATCGACGCACACTGCACCGCTGGCTCACTCGCTACGCCAACGGCGGACTCGAGGCGCTGGCCGATCGTTCCTCTCGACCGGACACGAGCCCCACCCAGATGGAACCGCGAATCGAGGCGCGCCTCGTGATGATGCGACGTCAGCACCCGGGCTGGGGGCCTAGGACCCTGCGCACGCTCGAGTGACGACGGACTGCTCTACGTCCACCACCGCGACGTCCTGATCGCCACCCACGCGCGCCGCCACCTCGTGGACGCCGACGTTGCCTTCTCGGCCCAACCGCGGGCCAAGGCTCCCACCAAGGGCGACGAGGTGACCCGAAGCGACGTCGACATCATCGACGGCGACGTCGAGAGCGAACCCGCGGTCCCCACGCGCAAGAGTCTGCACCGTGTCGTCGACGACAAGGGCCGGGTGACGGTGCTCAGCTTCCGCTACCACGTCGGGCGTGTCTACAGCGGCGAAAGGGTCCAGGTCTCGAGTGACGACGGACTGCTCTACGTCCACCACCGCGACGTCCTGATCGCCACCCACGCGCGCCGCCACCTCGTGGACGCCGACGTTGCCTTCTCGGCCCAACCGCGGGCCAAGGCTCCCACCAAGGGCGACGAGGTGACCCGCAAGGTCGATCCCACGGGCGCGGTCAGCTTCGCCGGCTCGAACTACCGCGTCGGCAACGCCTATCGCGGAAGGTTGGCCGGAGTGCGAATCGTCGGCGACACGGTGCAGATCACCGTCGACGGCGTGCTCATTCGCACGCACCAATCGCGCCACGACAAGTCGAAGGAGTTCAGCGCACTCGCTCAACCAAATGGAAGAAAAAGGAGGGAAGATGTCGCATAGGTCCCGGAGCCATACTGTGACACGGGTGGTGAGTCTTTACAATAGGGCGTCGCGTACGAGTTGCAAGAAGTGCTCAGCGTCGGTCGAGAGATCGAGCAGATGCTTTAAGTGAGCGAGTGAGAGTTTGTCCCCGAAGGGAATGTTGTGCGGTCCCTTCTCGCCACCGAGATGCTGGTAGTAGTCCGGCACCGGAAACGTCGTCGGTGCGTCGAAGATCTCGTCGACGATGAGCTCTTCGAACGTTGGGGCGCTCGCGACGCGAAGACCTAAGTCGACCGATGCAGGATCTCGACCGACCCAGCGCGCCAGCGTCGCGATGATTGACGTGTGATCGAAGTCGTACGGCGAGCCCGTCGGTGCACGAAAGACGGTTCCCGGTCGAACGTGCGGCGAGACGAGGATCGCGGGCACCCGCACGCCGAGACGTTGGAAGCTGAACGGTTGGAGAGGGGGCGAATCGTCCGGACGCACCGTCGGCGGTGGGGCCACGTGATCGTAGGTTCCACCGTGCTCGTCAAAGCAGATGACGAGGAGCGTCTCTTCCCAGAGCGGTGAGCGTCGAATGGCTTCGTAGAGTTTGTTGAGGTCGTATTCGGCGCGGCCAATCCACGCCGGGGCGTGGTAGTCGTTGCCGGAGAGCCCGATGAAGTCATCGCCAGTCGGGAAGCCGTAACCGCCGCTCCAAAACGGCTCGATGTAACTGACGTCGGGTTGGATGCCTTCGGCGAGCGCCGTGAAGAAGTCGTCCAGGGGCCCCACGATTCCGCGATTGGCCCGGAAGGCCTCCGTGATCCGAGGAAAGACGCCAGCGGTGTAACAGATACTCGGCTCGGTGGGATCCATGTCGAAGAAGCCGTTGTACTCGTAGTACACCCCCCACGTCTTCTTCCGCGGCGTCTGCTCGTCGTCCAACATGTCAAAGAGCGTGCGTGCCGGATACGTCGGGCGGTCGGCGTTATCGACCGCGCCACACGAGGTCCCACAGATCGAGAAGGCCCGGTTCGGGTTCGTCTCGGTCGGCACCGAGGAGAACCATCGGTCAGACACGGCGAAGCTCTTGGCCAGTCCGTATAAGACCGGCAGTTGCGACTCGCTGTACGTACCCATGACTTCGTTGGCGGCGTCATACCAGGCCGCGTAGTCGTGAGCGAATCCCGACATGGGCGGGTCGGCCACCGGATCCCACCGTGGTACCACTTCTCGACCTTCTCCGTCTTGGTACATCTGATTGCCGGTGTTGGCCCACCATTCGTTGGGGTTCCACCGTGGTTGTCGAAGGGGTTGTTCGCAGTCCTGCGTGCCGTGCGTCGGACGGAACGGCTCAATACCGACGAAGTTGAACTGTGAGCCGTTCAGACCGTCAAATCGCGAAGGTGAACCGGCCGGATAGATGCGGTCCGCGGGCAACTCGGTGTCCTCGTAGAGCCAGCCGAGCACGTTATCGAGCGAGCGATTCTCGAGCATCAACAGCACAACCTTGGAAATCTGTCCCATTGCTTCAGGCATCAATTGACCTCGTGCTTTCTGGTTCGCGTGCGCGACGTGCGATGGTGCGTCCACCACACCGAATCGAACCGTACTTCGTACGCCGAGTCCCGGAGAAGATTGTGGGCCCGAGAGTTGAAGGCGTCCGCCATTACCATGTGACACATGCCGTCGCAGGTCGCCACGCGAGCCATTCTCTTTTGCGACGTGGTGGGTTCGACGGCGATGCGTCAGAAGATTGGTGACGCTGCGGCCGATCGTTGGATGGCCCAACTGATGTCGCTGATCGACTCCGTCGTTCGTCGAGGCGACGGCGTGGTTATCAAGTCACTCGGTGACGGTGCGATGGCGGCCTTCACCTCCGCATCCGACGCGCTAGACGCTGCCGTCGGACTCCAGCAGGCTGCCCCCGGCGTGGTCGCCGATGGCACGACGGAGAGGTCTCGACTTCGCATCGGCATTTCCATCGGTGACGTGAGCGAGACCGACGATGACGTGCAGGGCATGCCCGTGGTGCAGGCGGCTCGCCTCTGCGACCAGGCCGAAAGTGACGAGATCCTCATCGCCGACGTCGTTCGGATCCTCGCCGGAACGAGGAGCGCCTACCCGATGATCGCGCGTGGCGAGGTAGCGCTCAAGGGTTTCGACGAAGCGGTGAGTTGCGCGGTGGTCGAGTGGTCGCCCACGAGCACGGCGCCGTCGACCAATTTCCCATCGAGCCTGGCGGCGCTCAGCCGCGGCCCCTTCGTCGGGCGTGGAGCGATGGTGGACGAACTGCTCCGAGCGTGGCGCTCTCGCGAATGCCGGGGCGTCTTTGTCGGCGGCGAACCGGGGATCGGCAAGACGAGGTTTTTGGCCGAGCTGGCCAACGATCTGCGTGGCGAACAGGTCTTGGTGGTTCTCGGTCGCTGTGACGCCACGTTGTCCGTCAACTACCGAGCCTGGATCGAGGCACTCTCGCCCGTGGTCGACGTTCAAAGTACTGAAGCGCTGGAGGACATGAACGCCGCGGACCTCGCCGAACTGGTCCGACTGCTGCCACGTCTCGTTCAGCGGGTTCACGTGAGCGACGACTCCGTGAACCTTGACCCCGACGCGCGCCACGCTGCCGTCAGCGACGCCGTCGTGGAACTCTTGCGGCGCAGCGGTCCTGTCATGATCGTGCTTGACGACGTCCAGTGGATGGACGAACGTTCCCTGCTACTCGTGAAGCGAGTTCTCGATGAGCGTCTCGAGCACGTCATGGTCGCTGCGACGTTCCGAGACACCGAGTTCGATCGGTCACCGGGGTTGGTGCAACTACTGGCCGATCTCCGCCGCATCGATGGCGTGCGCCGTTTGGACTTCTCTGGTCTCGACAGTGCCGCCGTTGCCGAGATGTTCGCGCTCACCTGGCGCCGCGATCTCACCGCTGACGAACGATCGGTGGCGAGTCGGGTTCACTCACGTACCGCTGGAAATCCGCTCTACGTCTCAGAGTTGTTGCACCTACTCGCCGAGATCCAAGAAGGTGACGGTCAACCGGTTACGCACATCACGTTCGATGAGGACGGTTCTTTGCCACTCGGGCTTCGTGAAGTGATCGAACGACGACTGCGCGATCTCGACGACGACGTCGCGCGCGTACTCGACGTCGCGAGCGCCGTGGACATGGTGATCGACGTGGGCATCGTTGAAGACGTCATCGCGCTCGACGGCCACGACGTCGACGTACTCAGCGCACTCGAGACGGCCCAGAGCGCCGGCGTCGTCATTGGGAACGGGCGCAATTTCGAGTTTCGCCACGCGGTGATCCGCGACGTATTGACCCAGAGTCGTTCGGAGCGTCGCAATGAACTTCTGCATCGCAAGGTCGTGGAGGTGCTCGAACGACGCTGGGCTCTCTCACTCGATCGTCACGTCGAGGAGTTGGCGTGGCACCACGACTTGGCACGCAGCCCTGACGCAGCGCTCTGGAACCTCCGGGCTGGCGAGGACGCCCTCAGCAGTCTCGACGCTCGGGCCGCCACGTTCGCTGAACGCGGCCTGGCGCAGCTCGAGTTCGCCAAGGGCGACGTTGACGAACTGTGTTGTGATCTGCTCACGGTGAAGGCCCTTGGTCTACGCCTCACGGGTGTCGACACCCTCGCCTTCGCTCGCGAGGCCTACGAGGCCGCACTGACACTGTTCGATCAACGTCGCATCGCTCGCGCCCTTTTGTCAGTGGGCGTCGACACGTCCGCCAGCCGAGACGGGCACGACGCCATGACCTTCCTGAAGGAGGGCCTGGCGCACCTGGACGACACCTCGCTGCTCGGGCGCTGGGAGGTAGCGACGGCCTGCGCCGTGCGACGGTACTTCGACGCGACGACCGATCCCTTGGGCCACATCGGCGAGATCTCCGAGATCATTGCGCACCTCGACCCGTCCGCTCCCAAAGCGTGTCAGATCGCCATGCGGTGCGCGCGAAGTCTGACCAGTACGAACTGGGCGCAGCACGCTTTGCCGATCGTCGAAGCGTTCGGCGACAACTGCAAAGGGGTTGACACCGAAGGTTTCCCCGTCGAGGTCGCCTGGTCGACCATGTGGTTGGCGCTCGGAGATCGAGCGACGTCCGATCAACTGCTCGATCGAGCCGCCGACGACGCTCGTCGCAGCTACTGGTTCTACAGCTGTCAGGTTCTCCAGCGACAGACGATGCGCGCCATGCTCGACGGTCACTGGGATCTGGCCGATCGACTCATCCGTGAACAAGAGACCATCAGTGCTGGTGACCCCGGATTCGCGGTCAGTACCCTGATGCAACGTATCTGGCTCCGGCAAGAACTCGGTGATGTCTACAACCTGCATCATGAGTTGATCGCACTCATCGACGTGTTCCCAGAGTTCCCGGTCTCGCGCGCACTGGTCGTCAACGTTCAAACTGCGACGGACAACCTTTCCGGCGCCAATCACTACCTCGACGAGTGCGCCCGGGACGACTTCGCGCCGATCGGACGGGGCTGGCTGACTCTGCTGAGTGTCGCCAACGTCGCGATGGCCTCGATCGAACTGTCGGCCGAGCGACATCACGAAGAGCTCTTGGACCTCTTGTCGCCCTACGGGGGACAGGTCGGGGTGATGGTGACCGGAACCCACGTCATGTGCGCAGTCGACACTCTGCGCGCGGGGCTCTTCGCGCTCGGCGGACGACACGATGACGCCGACGCGCTGTTCTCGTCCGCCCTCGAACAGATTCGAGCGCTCCGTTCGCCACCCCTCGAGGCGCGACACCGTTACGTGTGGGGTCGCTCCCTCGCGTGGCGCGACGACGGCAATGGCGCGGCCGTGCAGTACCGAGACGCCCGCGAGATCGCCGCATCACTGGCGATGTCGAACTTGGTGTTTTGCATCGACCGTGCAGTGAAGAATCCGACGCGTGCACCACTATCGAACTGACGTCGGCGCAGCCGACTTCACCGATCACGTATTAGAGATCGTGCGCGCAATACCGCCGGGGCACGTTATGACCTACGGCGACGTGGCGGCCGCCCTTGGATCGCGTGGTGCGCGAGCCGTCGGCACGGTGATGGCACGCTACGGCTCCGAGGTTCCTTGGTGGCGGGTGGTGCGCGCGGGGGGTCTGGCGCCTCGAGGACACGAGGTCCGCGCACGTTCTCACTACCTCACGGAGAAGACTCCGCTACGGGGAACGACCGCGTCGTATCGCATCGACATGGCGACGGCTCGATTTCGAGTTCGAAAGTGAAGTAACTCGCTCACGGACGCTTGCCGCCGCGGCCGAAGAACGCCTTCAGCGTGGCTGGGGACCGTCAGCGCGAAGCGAGCGTTACGTACCCGTTCGAAGTGTCGTCGAGTACTTGTTCCACGCTCGTTTGCCGACCAATCGATACAGCACCTTCACCGGTGGTGGCAGGTTGGTGAGCATGTAGGCGCGGTCCGTCTCGTTGAGCGGTTCCAGGATCATTCCGAAGGCGATGAGTCTCTTGTTGCCGGGGATCGAAGCGATCCCGTGCTTGGCCAAACTGTCCCACTCCTTCTGAGAGACCGTCACCGCCGCGAGAGGTACCACCTCGCGCTCCTCGCTATCGAGGTGGGGCAACAGTGCGGCGTTCACCTGATCCAACGAGGTCGCCAGCGCTTCGCCGGTAACGGCACTCGGCGCGGAGCGCCACCTCGCGCACGCCGTTTGCGCGGCGTCAATCGTTGCCTTGACCGCCTGGTGCTCTTCGTCGATCTGTTCGGTTCGCGCCGCGTGATCGGGTACGCGCTCGACCAACAGCGGATAGAGGATCTCGTCTTCACCTTCGTGGTGGTGGTGCAACATCGTCAGTCCGAAGTCGATGTGATCGGCAAGGAACGTCACGCGCGCCGGCGACGGCGTGGGATTCGCGCGTACGAGTTGGGCGGCCTCTTCGTACGAACGGCGAAACGTCTCGTGAATTATGCGCATGTCGCGCACCTCGATTGGGTTCGTTGTCGACACGTGCCCTCCCGCATCCGAAGTCGGTATTGCAGAACTCTGCTGACGATATCTCACTTCAATGTTTCGCGCACGAGCGCAGAGTGCGACCGACTTATCGAAGGATCTCCACGAGGAGCACCCACGCGTTGATCGAGGCAGAGACAAAGACGAGTGCCGTGCCAACCAGTATCCAATAGATTCCGCCACCGCTTCGTGCAAGCAGGCTGACGCCGCCGCCGAAGATTGCCACGACGGGCAAGAGCAGTTGCGCGAGGGACCCGAGCGTCCACGTCAGACGGTCGCCCGAACGTCTTCGACGTTCGGAAGTCCAAATCGTCTGTACCGCAGAGACCAACGACACGACGACGATCTCCCAACCGAAGGCGGTCGATCCTTCGTGGGGAGCCAGACCGAAGAAACAGACCACGAGCACGACTAACAAGATGCCAAGGGTCGCCGCTGCGCGACCCGGTAGATAGGGATACTTCAGAATCGTTTGAATATTGATGGAGAGCGAGACAAAGAGCAGTCCTAGCAACGCCGCGGATGCCCCAACAGCTGCCATGAAAAAGTCGTGCCAGGCGGCCGCGGTATATGCGCTCATCCGAGAAATCCTGCCATGATTTCGGGCCGAAGAGTACGTTCGGGGCCTATAGCGCTTCGAAATAATCGCCCGATGCGAGTTGTCTGAGATTTTGTCCATTGCGATGCTAACTTTCGGAAAACGGATCCTGATTCCGAAAGCCGAAGGAAAAGAGCGCCAACGTGGAAGATGAGGATCAGCTCACCGAAGAGGCGTCGGCTTCAAGCGATGAAGGTATGACCAACGAAGTCGAGACCGATGCTGTGGGCGATATCGGGGGTGCAGACGTCCAAGTCCCTGTCAACGTTCGAAAGCGGCGTCCAACGGTAGTAATCGCCGCCGCGCTCGCCGCGGTGCTAGTGATTTCGATCGTCGTCATTGGTGTCGGCGGGCCGGGTTCGAAAGAAGCCGCCGCCGAAGTGATCCTGGGGGCCCGCACCACGATCGCCAAGAACTCCGTTGACCTCACCTTGAGCGGCACGATGTCGGCCAACGGCCAGTCAGTTCCGATTGGCGGATCGGGCTTCGCCGATCAGGCAACGGGCCTCGAATCGCTCACTCTCAACTTCAGCAACGAGAACATTCCGATCCAAGAGACGGTGCTGAGTGACCCAGGTCACGCGTACCTCCAAATTGATGTGAACAACCAGAACCAAATCACGCGGTATATGCCGGGAAAACAGTGGGTGCAGATGCCGGCGGAGGCGACCCAATCCGCCGGAATCAGTGCCACCACGCCAAACATTCTCAGTCAATTACAGGTGCTGACGCAGCAGGGAAACACGGTGGTGCCACTCGGCGTCTCGACGATCAACGGCGAAACCGTCAAGGGCTTCCAAGTAACGATCACGACGCAAGCGATGAACGCCGAGATCAAGCGAGTCGAATCCCAAGGAGGCGCAGTGGCCAGGGAGTTGGAACAATCACTCAAGGTCATCTCGTTGCAGCCACCGGTCATCAAACTGTGGCTGAATCACGAAAATCTCCTCGTGCGTGAGGAAGTGGTGATCAGCATTACGTCTGGCGGCGCCACCGCCTCCGGCGATATGTTCGTGAACTTCTCCAACTATGGCGCTACGTCATCGATAACGCCACCGGCCGCTGGCAGCGTCGGCTCATTTCAAGACTTCATGGCGGACGCTCAGGCTTCGGAATTCGAATAGCGGTTCGCGATGCCCAACGCGCAGTAGGTGTCGGCCGTTGAAGCCACGTTGGAGTGTTCGATTGGTTGTCGCAACGGCATCGCTCGCCGGCATCGCGTTCGTGCCCACAGCGACGTCGGCCGCCACGCTCGCACATGCGACGTCACCGATCGTCAATGAGTGGACCGAGCCGTCAAGTGGCTACGGATTCCTCGAGTCGGCAATCGGCGCGGCACGTCACAGCATCGACATGTCGATGTACGAACTCTCCGATACGACGATCGAAGACGAACTGATTTCGCGCGCTCGGGCGGGCGTCGACGTGCGAGTACTCCTCGATGCCGCCTACGAAGGCACGACGCATAACGCGAACGCCTACGCGCTGCTTCATGCGAGCAAGGTCCACGTCGAGTGGACGCCGTCGAACCAGATCTTCCACGCCAAGTACGTCGTCATCGACTCGCACGTGGCCTACATCGGAACCGGCAACCTCGAGACGATCGACTACTCGTCAACGAGAGACTTCTGGGTCGAAGACGACCGTGCCGCCGACGTCTCGGTGGTGGTGAGCACGTTCGACTCCGACTTCGCCCACATGGGTTTGACGTTCCAGTTAGGCGGACTGGTATGGAGTCCGGGGTCGACGACGGCGCTGGTCGACCTGATCGAGAGCGCCAAGCACTCGCTGCTCGTGGAGAACGAGGAGATGGACTCAACGAGCATCGAGTCGGCCCTGCGATCGGCCGCGCGGCGCGGCGTCTCGGTGAAGGTCGTGATGACCGAATCGTCGTCGTGGACCGCGGCGTTGGACGCATTGGCGTCCTCCGGTGTCCACGTGAGGGCCCTCAGTTCGTCGCAGGTCTACATCCACGCGAAGGTGATCTGCGTCGACTGCGTCGGGGGAGCCGGGACCGTCTTCGTCGGCAGCGAGAACTTCTCCACATCGTCGCTGTCGTATAACCGAGAGCTCGGCGTGATCACGACGACGCCGAAGGTAGTGCGCGCGGTCGACGCTGCCGTCAACGCGGACTACGCCGTGGGCGCGAGCGTCGCACCGGTTCGCTCCACGACACCTCCGAAGAGCAGTGGTGGAAGCGCGCTCACGGTGACGTCGCTTGAGGCCTCAGTGAGTCCCGGTGACGAAGACTCACTGAGCGCCCACTCTTCGAAGGCCAACGATTCGTGCAATCTGTCCATCACGTTGCCGAGCGGCTACGTGAGTGAGTCGCACGGATTGGGCGCGTCGAGGGCGAACGCCGAGGGCAACGTCACGTGGACCTGGGAGATCGGACCGAGCACGGATCCCGGAACGGCGACCGCGACCATCACGTGTTCTGTCGGCACCGTTCGACGGACCTTCCAGATTCGATGACGACGCATTGACGCAGAGGGGCTCTCACTGCGCCAATGCTGCACGCTGAGACTTAGTGCGCCGCGAGTACCGGTGTGGCGTCTGAACCTAACTCCTTTGGGGCTCGGATGACGACCGCCGAAATGATCAGACCCGCGAAGGCGATGAAAGCACCGACTTGGAACGCGGTCGTATAGCCGTGTGTCGTGGCGATGTTCATGGCCTGGTGCGAGGTCACCTGTGAAGAGGTGGTGAAGCTCGCCAGCTTGGATTTGAATGCGTCGATCGAAATGGTCGAGAGGATTGCGAGACCGAGGGCGCCGCCGACCTGCTGGGTAGTGTTGAGCAACGCCGACGCGAGTCCGGCCTCGCTCGGCTGGACTCCCGACACCGCGGCCAGCGTCAAGGGTACGAATGAAAGGCCCATACCGAGTGACACGATGAGTAGCGGCACCACGATGCTTCCGTAGCCACTGTGAATCGTGAGTCGCGTCAAGAGTTCGAGTCCCACGACCGCCGCCGCCGGACCAACGAGCAGCGGTATCCGGATGCCGATCTTGCCGATCATCCTCGAGGCCAGTACCGCCGCCGCGATGATGCCGAGGGTCATAGGCAAGAATCCCACGCCGGTCCTGATGGCGCTCCAGCCCAGTACGTTCTGCAGATATTGGGTGAGGAAGAAGAACATCGAGAACATCGCGGTACCGATGCAGAGCATCATCGCGTAGACGCCCGAACGGTTGCGATTCGCGAATATGTGCAGTGGCATCAAGGCTTCTGACGTGCGCGTCTCGATCAAGACGAACGCGATCAACAGGACTGCGGCGACGAAGAGTGAGATGAGTGTGCTCGTTGAGGTCCAGCTGTGGCCCGCGACGTTCGACAGTCCGTAGACCAAGGCGAGCATGCCGCCCGTGGCGCTCAGGGCACCGGGGACGTCCAACTTGCCCGAGGTCGTCGTTGACTCGTTCAGCGCTCGCGGCGTGAGGAAGAGGATCGCCGCGGCAATCGGTACGTTGACGAAGAAGATCCAGCGCCACGACACGAGGTCGACCAGGATTCCACCGAGGAGGAGACCTACGGCGCCGCCGGCGCCGGCCATCGAGGCGTAGACGCCCATCGCGCGATTGCGCTCGGGACCCTCCGGGAAGTTAGTGGCGATGAGTGACAGCGCGGTCGGCGCGGCGATGGCGCCACCGACACCCTGGCACGCGCGCGTGATGATGAGCCACACGTCCGTCGTCGCGAAGCCTCCAAGTAGTGACGAGACGGCGAAGATCGCGATGCCGATCATGAACATTCGCCGCTTGCCGAAGAGGTCGCCGGTGCGACCGCCGAAGAGCAGTAGGCCACCGAATGTCAGCGAGTACGCGGTGATGAGCCACTCGAGGTTGTTGACCGAGAAGTTCAGATCGTGGTGAATGGTCGGCAGCGCCACGTTCACGATCGTCGCGTCGAGCACGATCATGAGTTGAGCGCCCGCGATGACGGCGAGGGCGAGACCGAGGTGCTTGCCTTCGGTATTTGAGCCGGTCAGTTCCGGCGCTTCAGTCGTTGACATGGGGAGTTCCTTGAGGGTTTAGGGGTTGACGGTTGTGGTGGGGGCGGTGGCGAGGGGGAGAATCATGTCGTTGATGACGTGGGACGAGAAATCGGCGTCGGGAAGCTCTCCCGTGATCAGTACCTGGTGGATCATCAGAGCGGGGAAGATGGCGACCAGCAGGTCGAGGTTGCGCTCGGGGGACACCTCGCCTCGCGCCACGGCCCGCTCGAAGATCTGTCGTATCAACTGTGTTCGGGGCTCGATCATCCGTTCGCGGAACACGTCACGAAGTTCGACGTCGTGGGCGAGTGCGGTGATCAGACCCAACATGATCTGTGCATTGAATCGGCTCTCTTGATTACACGAGACATGACCCAAGGCTTCGAGGTCGCCGGCCAGTGATCCGGTGTCCGGTTCTAACATCGTGCCCTTCGAGCAGTTGAGGGCGTCCACCACGAGAGCGGCCTTGCCCTGCCAGCGGCGGTAGATCGTCGCCTTGCTCGCGTGTGCCCGCGCCGCGACAGCGTCCATGGTCAGTCGGTCGTAGCCGATCTCCGAAAGGAGGTCGAGCGCGGCGTCGCGTATCGCCACGTCGCGGCTCATGTCCAGGGGGTGACCACGATGGCGAGCACCGTGACCTTCCTGGAGTCCTAATCGACGATTGACGACGTCTGTCTGATCCATCAGTGATTCCTCCTCCTGGCTTCAAATGAGTACTGTACTGTATCGTACACCTATTTTCTAACAACGAATCATCAATGATTCAAAGGAAAACGTGGTGTCAGGATCTCGAAACCGATCGGAACAGGCCAATCAGTCATCACGTTCGGCGAACCGAGTCGCTTTCCCTCGGCAATGCGTCGAGAACCAAGGCGCCTCTCATCTCAGGGTTCTTCCGGATGAGCGTCCGTCAGCCAATGTGGTAGTACTTTATTCATCTAGTTTCCTAGTGAAAGTGTGATCACGTGATCGAATTTCGATTGAACGGCAACTCCGGTGTCTCGCCGTACCAACAGATCGTCCAACAGGTGAAGAGTGCTCTGCGACTGGGTCAACTTCGTATCGGTGACCAGCTACCGACGGTGAAAGAAGTGGTCGGCAAGATCGCAATCAATCCCAACACCGTCTTGAAGGCCTACCGCGAACTCGAACACGAGGGTCTCGTCGCGGCTCGACCGGGCATCGGGACCTTCGTAGTGAACTCCTTCGACGAGACGACCTACGCGGCGCAACGAACGTTGCGACGTTCCCTCGAGGTCTGGATTGAAAAGGCGCGTCGAGCCGGATTGGATGACGACAGCATTGAAGCGCTGTTCGTCGACACGTTTCTCTTCTCGCCGAAGGAACTAGTCCGATGACGTCGGCGCTGCAGGCCACCGATCTCGGCAAACGATACGGACGAAAGTGGGCGTTGAACAGTTGCACGTTGGACATCCCGACGGGTCGCGTCGTGGGCCTGGTGGGACCGAACGGCGCGGGAAAGTCGACGCTGCTCCAATTGGCGGTCGGCCTCTTGACCCCGAGCGCCGGGACGATCACGGTGCTCGACGAGCGGCCGGCAAGTAGTGCCGAACAGCTCGGACGCATCGGCTACGTCGCCCAGGACACGCCGATCTACCCCAGTCTCAGTATTGGCGCCCATCTCCACATGGGTGCGGCGCTGAATTCGAACTGGGACGCGCAGTTAGCCGACCGCCGGATTCGTGACCTCGCGCTCGATCCCCGCCAGCACGCCGGTCGGCTTTCCGGCGGTCAACGCGCGCAGTTGGCCCTCACGCTGGCCATCGCCAAGCGGCCTTCGCTGCTGTTGATGGACGAGCCCGTCGCCGCGCTCGACCCACTCGCTCGTCGTGAATTCCTGGCCACCCTCATGGAGGTCGTCGCCGACCAAGAGGTGAGCGTCATCCTGAGTTCGCACCTGGTCGCCGACCTCGAACGGGTCAGCGACTATTTGGTCGTTCTCGCGGCGTCCCAGGTGCAGGTGAATGGCGACATTGAAGAACTCTTGGCCACGCACCATCGACTCGTGGGATCGCGTCGTGACCTCGATTCCTTCCCCGACACCGTCCAGGTCATCGAAAGCAGTCACACGGAGCGTCAGAGCACCGTGACCGTCCGGAGCGTCGATCCGATTCTGGACCCCACGTGGAGCGTCGAGTCGTTGACGCTCGAGGACCTCGTCTTGGCCTACATGAGTCAAGCGGAAGAGCAGCGTCGAGACCTCGTGCGCTCGAAGGGTGGTGCGCGATGATCTGGTTCGCGTGGCGCCAGTTCCGACTGCAGGCACTGGTGGTCGCCGGTTTCCTCGTGGCCGTCGGCGTTCTCTTCATCATCACCGGTCCATCGATGCTGCACCTCTTTGACACCACGGTGGCGAACTGTCGCGCCAACAGTGACTGTGGTGCCGCGACGACGATTTTCCACAACAAGTACGACAAGATCGTTCAGTTCATGACGACGATCAGTGTGATCGTCCCGGCGCTTCTAGGTATCTTCTGGGGTGCGCCGTTGATCGCACGCGAACTTGAATCAGGAACCTATCGACTCGCGTGGACCCAGGGCGTCATGCGTTCACGCTGGATGGTCGCCAAGCTCGCCGTGGTCGGCGGCGCGAGCATGATCGCCGCGGGACTCTTGAGTTGGATGCTCACGTGGTGGGCGTCGCCGATGGACATCATCAACCAGAATCGCTTCGGTTCGATGGTCTACGACACGCACTACATCGCGCCCATTGGCTACGCGGCCTTCGCGTTCGCCCTCGGTGTGACCGCGGGAGTGTTGTTCCGACACACGTTGCCGGCCATGGCCACGACGATTGTCGCCTTCGTCGCCGCCCGACTGTCCTTCACGTCGTTCGTACGGGGCAAATTGATGTCGCCAATCACGAAGAACATCTCGATCAAGCACGCGACGAACTTCGGTTTTTCTCGCACTCCTTCGGGCCTTCAGTTCGTCGCGGGTACCTCGTCGTATCCCAACTCGTTGGTGGTCAAGAGCATGGTCGTAGGACGACATGGCGCCACCGTCACATCGCAGTGGTTGCGACTGCACTGTCCGAAATTGATTGGGCCGCCACCGAATACTTCGACCGGCAAGGTCGGTCCAACACCGGGTGGGCCACAGTTCTTCAACGCATGCGTCAACAAGATCGCACAGAGCTTTCACATCGTCATGACGTATCAGCCCGCTAACCGATTCTGGACATTTCAGTGGTACGAGACGTCGATCTACGTGATCGCTGGCGTGGCTCTGTGCGCCCTCAGCGTCTGGTGGGTGCGTCGTCGCGTCGCGTAGCGACGGCTGATCGTTCCTAGAGCGCTCGCATCTTGTTGTTGCGGGCGTCGTGGGTGAGTTCGGCGAGGCCGAGCGATTCGAGCAGGGGAGGGAGGTACATCCCGAAACGGCCTCGATAGCCCTTGCGAAGTCCGTACCAACCACCGACGGGATTCGTCGACGAGCGTCCCCACGCTTCGACGGATCCGTCGGCCGCCGGTTTGTTCTCGTCGGCCGCGCCCAATGCGACCCAGTCGCCTTGGGCGCGGAGCCACGCGTGCAGGTCGTCGATCGCCGAGAGGTGGTACTTCAAGGTCGTGGAACCAACGACGCAGACCAACGCGGGGGGATCACTCTCTTCGTCGCGGTACATCGTGTACGTGGAGGACCCGGGCGGCGTCGTCAGCTCCCACGGATCTCCTTTTGTGCCTTTTGCCACTTTGACTCCTCCTTGGATTTCGTTGGAACTACGTCGCTACTTGCTGAGTCGGCCGCGCAATGTCTCGACGCCGTCGCCACTCAGCGACGCGAAGACCGGCCTCGTGGCCATCGCCATCACGAGCGCGACCGTCGGCCCGGCCACCTCTGGTCCGCTGCCCCAGGACCAGTCGGCGTCAGTCGCGCGTAGCCGGAGCCCGGTGATCGCCCTCTTCGTCGGGAGGGGAAAGTTCGAACTCTTGTACATGTTGAGACAGGCGAGCTTGGACTCGCTCGACGTGTCATCGGGTATTCCCAACGGTTCGCGGATGTCGGTGCCGTGGACCACGACTTCGCCGAGCATCGCCATCGCCGCGGCCGGCGGCTTGTTGGTCGTCGTCGTTCGCGCCCTGATGCGCGCGATGATCTCGGCGCTCGACAAGTGACCGGCCTCGCGCGCCGCTCGGTCCATCATCACGTTGAAACGAAATCCATTGGCGACGAGCCCTTTCATAAACCTGCCCGTCGTCTGTTCGCCCGCGTTCATCATGTGGGCGGCGACTTCACGGACGTTCCAGTCGCCGCAGAGCGTGGCGGCCGACCACTGCTCGGGCGCAAGGGACTCGAGCATGTCGGCACAACGCACGCGTTCCTCGTGGATCATCGTCCACGTCGCTACGTCACTGGACACGACGGCTCCTCGAGCGGCCACTGCCCGCGCGCGTCGTCCTCACGATGGTCCGTCGACGGTGTCGACGAGTTCGCCACCCGCGGCGACGACGGCGAGACGTTCCAAGAAGTACTGCCATCCGTTTTCGTGGTCGGTGATGGCGTCGTCGGGCAGACCACTGTGCACGAGGCGAACGAGCGTCTCGTCGCCCTCGGGAATGAGCGTGATGGCGACCTTGGTCGATCCGGCGGGGATCGGGTGGTCCGGTTCGTTCCAGCCAAAGGTGAAGACCACCTTCTCGTTCTCGATGACCTCCACGAACTCGCCCAACGCGTGGTGGTTGCCCACGTAGGTCAACTTGTAGACGCCGCCAGGGCGCGCGACCAACTCGACCTCGGTGCCAAGCCAGGACTGCAGTTCCGGTTCGATCAGAAACTTGAAGATCGTTGAAGGCTCGGCCTTCACCAGGATCTCGCGCGTCAGTTCAGCCATTGTTGTTGTCCTTCTCTCGTTGGGCCGCTTCCGCGGCGCTCTTCAGTCGATCGAGTCCCCCGGACCAGTACTGGTCGAGGAACGTGCGCAGTCGAGTCATCTCCTCGACGTTGGCCTGGTACAGCCGACGGTTGCCGGCGCGGCGTTCACAGACGAGATTCGCCTGGCGGAGTACTCCCAAGTGTTGTGAGATCGCCGAACGCGTGACGTCGTGGAAGTGCGACGCGATGTCGCTCGCGGGCATCTCACTGGACCAGACCAGTCGAAGGATCTCACGACGTCTCGGGTCAGCGATGGCTTTGAGGGCGACGTCCATGGTGTCAGTGTAAGTGACGCCTTACGTAAGATGCAACTTAATCAGCGAGGAATCGTGCCTTATTTATCGGCACTTTTGCCGGCCGAGGTGGCGTGGTGTGCAATCGCTTCGACGATAATCGGCCAGTAGCGCGGCGCGAGGTCATGGCCCATGCCTTCGATCGAGATGAAGCGCGCGCCGTGGATGCACTGTGCGGTGCGAACCCCCCCGCTGATGTCGACCAACGTGTCGGCCTCGCCGTGTACGACGAGCGCCGGAAGGTCCACCGATCGAAGCCTTTCGGTGCGACTGCCCGAAGCGATGATGGCCGCGAGGTGTCGAGCGACGCCTTTGGGGCAGAAGCAACGATCGAAGGCGTCACCAACTCGTTGGGCCGTGCGCGCCGGGTCGTACTCACTCGGACTGGTGTAGAGCGCCTCGAGCGCCTGCGCGCGCTCGATGACCGACTCGCGGTCGTGGCCCGGCGGCGCGTAAAACAGTGCGGCGACCTCGGGGCTGGCTTGGCCGACGTCGGCGTCGCCCGTCGTGGACATGATCGAGGTCATCGACGACAACCGTTCGCGATGGTCGATGGCCAACTGCTGGACGATCATCCCACCCATCGACACACCGACCACGTGGGCGGTTTCAATGTTCAGCGCGTCCAAGACCGCGACGGCATCGTTCGCCATGTCGGAGAGCTCGTAGGGGACCTCGGGCCGTTGGCCGTCGCGAACCGCGGCCCGTACGTCGCTGAGGTGCGGCGTGAAGTCCTCGAGTTTCGTCGAGAGTCCGACGTCGCGGTTGTCGAAGCGGATGACGAAGAAGCCCTCGTCGACGAAGCGCTGGCAGAGATCGACGTCGAAGTTGATGCACTGGCTACCGAGCCCGTTGACGAGGAGGAGGGCATCGTCGTGCGAACGACCGAAGGTCTCGAAGTACAGCTCGACGGGACCGTTCGTGGCGACTGCCATCTAGCGCCCGATCATTCGAATACCAGACAGCCCTCGTCGAGGTCGACCAACGGCAGTTCGTCGCGCTCGGCCCAGTAGTCCTGCGTGTGGCGCCACTCGGGCTTGTCGAGGCGCTTGGGCATGAGGTGCATCGAACGCATCAAGTAGTTCGGATTGAAGTACTCGACGTCGACCCACTCCAACCACTTGTCGTCACGGTCCTGCGGCCGCAGACGTGGCGTGACGCGCGTCGCACCGTGCTGGTCCATGTGCAGGAGCATTCGATTGACGAAATCGCTGACGAGGTCGACCCGAAGTGTCCAACTCGCTCGGAAGTATCCGAAGACCCACACCAGGTTCGGGACGCCGGAGAACATCATTCCGCGGTAGGTGACGGTGTCGGCGAAGTCCAGCGGGACGCCGTCGATCGAGAACGAGATGTCGCCCAGGACACTCAGGTTGAAGCCGGTGGCGGTCACGATGATGTCGGCGTCGAGTTCCTTGCCGCTTTTGAGCGCGATGCCCTCTTCGGTGAAGGTCTCGATCTCGTCGGTGACGATCGACGCCTGACCGGAGCTGATCGACTTGAAGAGGTCGCCGTCGGGCAGGAACGCGATCCGCTGTCGCCACGGCATGTAGCGCGGCGTGAAGTGCGTTTCCACGTCGAAACCGGGTGGCAGGGCGGCGCGCACCAGGTCGATGAGTGCCTCCTTGGCGAACTCCGGTTCTTCGAGTGCCAGTTGCGTGAGCGCGCGCAGGTTGAAGAGGTTCTCGCGGCGCACGATGTCGTGGACCCACTCTTCGGGTACCTCGAGTTCGCGCAGGTGATCGGCCAAGAGATTGCGGTTCTCCCCGGTGAAGTAGTAGGTCGGCGAGCGTTGCAGGATCGTCACGTGCGCGACGTCATCGGCGATCGCCGGCACCAACGTCGCCGCGGTCGCCCCCGAACCGATGACGATGACCTCTTTATCGCGGTAGTCGAGGTCCTCTGGCCACGTCTGAGGGTGCACGATCGTGCCCTCGAAGCGTTCCATGCCGGGCCACTCCGGCGTGTAGCCCTCGGCGTGGCGGTAGTAGCCCTGGCACATCCAGAGGAAGTTCGCGCTGAACTGGACCGTCTCACCGGTGTCGCCACGCGTGGCGTTCACGGTCCAACGATTGTCCTCGCTGCTCCACGACGCCGAGTCGATGTGATGTCCGTAGCGAATGTGGCGCGCGAGGTCGTTCTCTTGGAGTACGTCGCTGAGGTACTTCTGGATCTCAGCCGCCGTGGCGATGGGCGCACTCGTCCATGGCTTGAAGCGGTACCCGAAGGTGTAGAGGTCACTGTCGGAGCGGATGCCGGGGTAGCGATGCGTATGCCACGTACCGCCGAAGCTCTCTTGCGCCTCGAGCATCACGAAACGGCGACCGGGGTTTTGCGTTTGCAGGTGGTAGGCGGTGCCGATGCCGGAGATGCCCGCGCCGACGATGACGACGTCGAAGTGCTCGATCTTTTGATCCTTGGTCGCTTCTCGCTCCATGGTCGTGCTCATCACTGTCCTCTCAACGGCCACCGCGTCATCGGCGAGTGCGTACTGGTTGGTACGTGCCTAGTGCGGAGAATAGACCCCACGAGGAACGTACGCCGAGCGATGTGGCACTCGAACGGTTGCGCTGCACGGTGCGCGATACGAGCACGTTCGCCCGTTAGGGTCGTGGGCGAACGAGTCCAAACGAGGAGCACGATGAAAGCGGCCGTCTATTACGAAAATGGGCCCCCGAGTGTCTTTCGCTACGAGGAGGTTCCCGATCCTGTTCCGGGCCCCGGTGAGATGCTCGTGCGCGTCGAAGTCGTCAGTATCGAAGGCGGCGACACACTGAATCGCCTGGGTGGTCCGCTCGTCAGCGTTCCGCACGTCGTCGGGTACCAGAACGCCGGTGTGGTCATCAGCGTTGGACCGGACGTAACGGGATTCGCCGTAGGGGACCGTGTCGTCGGCCTGGCCTTTCACGGCTCGCACGCCGAACTGCGCGTGGCACACCCCCTCACGACGTGGAAGATCCCCGACGGGCTGGCGACCGAGTTGGCGGCCTGCGTCCCCGTCGCCTACGGGACGGCCCACGACGGTCTCTTCGAGTTCGCTCGACTGGTGGAAGGTGAGACGGCGCTCATTCACGCCGGCGCCGGCGGGGTCGGACTGGCCGCCATTCAAATGGCCAAGGCCGCGGGCGCGCGCGTCATCGCCACGGCCTCGAGTGACGAACGCCTCGAGCGACTTCGAGAGTTCGGACTGGATGACGGCATCAACTACCGGGAGAAGGACTTCGTCACGGAGGTTCGCGCGCTCACGAACAACCGGGGCGCCGACGTCATCCTCGATTCGGTCGGCGGCGACAACCTGCAAAAGAGCTTGACCGCGCTGGCGTACCGGGGACGTTGCGTCACCTTCGGCAACGCCGGACGCGGCGAAGAGATGAAACTCGACACGTCGATGCTGGGTGGCTCCAACCAGAGCCTCATCGGCTACTTCCTCGGACCGGAGCTGTTCGTCGGCTCTCGGGCGCACGCCATGATCGCGGACCTCCTCGACGACGTCGCCGCGGGAGACCTGCGCGTCGAGATCGACCGTCGTTTCGCCTTGGCCGACGCCGAGGAGGCGCACGCGTTCATCGAGAGTCGTCAGGCCTTCGGCCGGGTGATCCTGCTCACGGAGTGATGCGTTAGGAGCCGGAGCTGTCCTCTGCGGTCAGTTCGCCGTGCTCCGCTTCGTAGGCCTTGATCGTCTCGATGTACTTCTCGATGTCGCTATCGGTGGAGGCCGGCGCGCGATTCTGGGTCTGGAGATAGGCCGCGAGTCCCAGTTGACGCAGTACGCCGTCGGCGCCACGCTTGGCCTGGACTTCGCCAACCTTGGCCTGACCCTTCGCCGCGGCGTCCTTGGCCGCTGACGCCGCTGAGGCCGCCTGTTCCTTCACCTTGTCCATGAATCCCATGGGATCTCCTTTATGTCGACTGCTCACCGTCACGTTACCTCTCGAGGCCGAGACCTTGCCCGCCGGAGTGCTCGAAGAGTCGTCACGGCGGCGGCGCGGTATCAGGTTTCTGTCGCATGGATTTGGTGCACGATTCGGTCGGTCTTAGAATTGACGTGCGCCACGGGTTTGTATCGCGCTACACCGCGCGAGATGACCAACTCCCGGGCCTCTACCAACAAGGACCGTGCCCATGAGTGTTCCCAGTGCCTCCTATTCGGTGACCATGCGCGTGACGCTCGAGAATCACTCGCGAATCGGTGCCGTCACGACCGCGGTCGGCGACGCCGGGGGAGCGGTCACGGCGCTCGACGTGGTCGATCCGAACGGTTCGGGCATGACCATCGACCTCACGTGCAATGCCGTGGACGAGGGCCACTCCGAACTACTTCGTGCGGCCGTGGAAGTCGTCGACGGTGCACGGGTCATCGCGATGAGCGACCGTACGTTCCTCTTGCACCTCGGCGGGACGATCTCGGTCGAGCCGAAGGTCTCGCTCAAGACGCGCGACGACCTCTCGATGGCCTACACCCCGGGCGTGGCGCGCATCTCCATGGCCATCGCGAAGGATCCGTCGGCCGCTCGCAAGTTGACGATCAAGCGCAATACGGTGGCCGTCGTCACCGACGGATCGGCGGTCTTGGGTCTCGGCAACATAGGTCCGGAGGCGGCGCTGCCCGTGATGGAAGGCAAGGCGCTTCTGTTCAAGCGATTCGCCGGCATCGACGCGTGGCCGGTCTGTCTGGCGACCCAGGACGTCGATGAGATCGTGCGCATCGTCCAGTGCATCGCCCCGGTCTACGGCGGCATCAACCTCGAGGACATCTCGGCGCCACGCTGCTTCGAGATCGAACGACGACTCCGTGACCTCCTCGATATCCCCGTCTTCCACGACGACCAGCACGGAACGGCCATCGTCGTGTTCGCGGCACTGCTCAACGCCCTTCGCGTGGTCGGCAAGCAGATGAAGGACGTCCGGGTCGTCGTGCTCGGGGTCGGTGCGGCCGGCGTCGCCATCTCCAAGCTGCTCTTGAAGGAGGGTGTCGGTGACGTCATCGGCGTTAACCGCGGCGGCATCATCTCAGAAGACGACGAATCGCTCGACAGCGAACGCCGATGGTTGGCCGCGCACACGAATAACGAGAAGCGAACGGGATCACTCAGTGATGCCATGGCCGGCGCCGACGTCTTCATCGGCGTCTCGGGTCCGAACCTCGTCAAGGAAGACCAGTTGCAGATGATGGCGCCCAATTCGATCGTCTTCGCCCTGGCCAATCCCGATCCCGAGGTCGATCCGGTGTTGGCGAGGAGCTACGCCGCGGTCGTGGCGACCGGCCGCAGCGACGAGCCGAATCAGATCAACAACGTCCTGGCCTTCCCCGGTATCTTTCGCGGCATGTTGAACGCCGCTGCGAAGCAAGTGACCGAGGAGATCGAGATCGCCGCCGGTCGCGCAATCGCCGACGTGGTCACGCCGGGTGAACTGTCGGCCGATTACATCGTGCCGACCGTCTTCAATCCGTTGGTCGTGACCGCGGTGACCAACGCCGTCGAACGGTTGGTCGGCCAGACCCACTGAGTCGCTGGCGTCGACTTCTCTCGCGTGGTGCCGTTCGAGTGACGTGACGACGTCCATTCGTCGGCGGTCGATGCGAAGGCCGCTGTTAGCGTTGCGAGACTATGAAGCTCAGCCACCGCATCCCCGAGACGCCGTGGCGAGCGAGCACCACGTGGGCCATCCGACCACGAATGGTGCTGCCGCTGTTCGGGGGACTGGCGGCCTTCGGATTCGGCGAGGGTCTGCTCGTCCAGTCGCAGTGGGGGGCGTCGCCGTGGACCGTCTTCGCCGAAGGAATCGCCCAACACGCGAAGATTTCACTGGGATGGGCGACCGCGCTCATCAGCGTCGTCGTCTTGTTGGTGTGGATCCCTCTGCGCCAACGCCTGGGTTTCGGGACGATCTCGAACGTCGTCGTCGTCGCCTACGTCTTGGACCTCACGACGTACGCGGTCGCGGCGCCGCACGCCGCGTGGCTGAAGATCGTCTACGTGATCGGTGCGGTGATATCGATCGGCATCGGCAGTGCGTTCTATCTGACGTGCAACCTCGGTCCGGGTCCGCGCGATGGCCTCATGACCGGTCTGCACAAACGACTGAACGTGAGCATCGTCTACCTACGCCTCAGTATCGAGGCCGTCGTACTGACGATCGGCTGGCTCCTCGGTGGCAACCCCGGCATCGCCACGGCCATCTTCGCCGCGACGATCGGCTTCAGTATCGGCGCGAGCTTGAACGTGTTGGAACGAACGTTGACGCGGTGGCACTCGTGATCTCCGGTAGCCAGCTCGCGGAGTTCTTCATCGCGTCGATCACCATCATCATGGTGCCGGGGCCAAGCGTGTTGTTCACGCTCGCGCGCGGCGTCGCGTGGGGGCGCGCTGTCGCGGTCTTGACCGTGCTCGGCAACTCGATCGGTACGTTGATCCTTTCGATCATCGTCGCCGTCGGTCTCGGACCGTTGCTCAGTCACTCCAAGGCCTTTTCCATCACGCTGCAGTTGGCCGGCGGTCTGTACTTACTGTGGCTCGGCGTGGGCGCGATGCGGCACCGTCACGCACACGCCGCGGCGATGGCCAAGCGCGAGGAGTATCGACCCTCGAACATCCAGGTGATCCGCCAGGGATTCACCGTCGGCATATTGAACCCCAAGTCGCTGGTCTTCTTCGCGGCGGTCTTTCCGCACTTCGTCGACCGCACCAAGGGAAACGTGACGGTGCAGCTGTTGATCTTCGGTGGCATATTCAGCGTCATGGCGTTCCTCAGTGACGGCACGTGGGGCATGATCGCTGGCACGGCCCGTGAGTGGCTCTCTGACTCACCCAATCGATTGGTGGTACTTCGGACGGTCGGCGCGTGCGTGATGATGACGCTGGGCGTGATCATCGTGGTGAGTGCGCTCGCCTCGTAGACACGAAAGTCGTGTCACAGCGACTCCATAGTTTCTCTACGTGGGAACCGTGAACGTGAGCCGTTACGACGAGAGTAGAGCGTCGAGTGTCGGATCGTTCATCGCCAATCTGCCTGAGATGCTGGGCGCTATGGTGGTCGATCCGCGCTGTCTCGTCGCGGTCATCGAGTTCGAAGACGTGCGCTACGTGCAGTTCTGGGTCGAGCGCGAGGGCGCGGTGATCGCCGAGGTCATCTCCAATCTCAACATCGGTGATGCAGTGGCCCTTCGTCCCGAGGACGAGGAGAGGTTGCGAAGCGCGGGTTGGTCCGAACCGACGCCCGGACCGAAGCCGAATTGGCGATTCGAGTCTGACGGGCGCGGTGATCTCTTGAGGGTCGTGTCGATGGTCCGCGACGCGGTCTACGACGTCCTGGGTGAACGAGATACCAATGCCGTCTCGGTCAGAGTCTGGGAAGGTCGGTACCAGCCGATGCACTGTGGCGACGTCCGTGACGGCTCGCGTGTGCACGAAAGAAGACTGCGTCACCCGTCAGAAGGCCTGCTCGACGAACGCTAGAGCGCTCGTTCACTCGATCTCTCTTCCTACAATCGACTGGGCAATGGAGACGCGATGAGTATGCACGGCGGCGGAGGTGGCGGAGGCGGCCGCATGGGACTTCGCTCGATGCGCACGGACCGCGACATCCTCGAACACCAGATCAAGAAGGGGACGCTGCCGCGCATGCTCACGTACGCGCGAAAGTACCGCGGGCTGCTGGTCATCTTTCTCATCGCCGTTGTCCTCGACGCCGTCGTCAGTTCGGTCACGCCACTTCTCTTTCGCGCGATCATCGACATCGCCATCAAGGAGAAGAGTGCTGGTCTGGCGATCACCCTGGCCGTAATCGGCGCCGGGCTCGCCCTCTTCGACGCCGTGCTTTCGCTCTTCGAGCGTCGCACCTCGGCCGTCATCGGCGAAGGTCTTATCTTTGACCTGCGCACGAAGGTCTTCACGCACATTCAAGAGATGCCGGTCGCATTTTTCTCTCGTACCCAGACCGGCGCTCTGATCAGTCGGCTGAACAACGACGTCATCGGGGCCCAACAGGCGTTCACCGACCTCTTCTCGAACGTCGTCGGCAACGTCATCCTGGTGACCATCGTGATCGGCACGATGCTGGTGCTGAGTTGGCAGATCACCCTGGTCGCGTTGCTCTTGCTGCCGGTCTTTCTCATCCCGGCGCGGCGGGTCGGGCGAAAACTGGGCACGCTGTTCCAGCGGGGCATGGAACTCAACGCCGAGATGAACATGGTGATGACCGAACGATTCAACGTCTCCGGTGCCATGCTCGTCAAGCTCTTCGGTCGACCGGGTGACGAGCGTGAGTACTTCGACAGTCGTGCCGGTCAGGTTCGTGACATCGGCATCCACCAGGCGATGTATCAGCGATTCTTCTTCATCGCGCTATCGCTCACCGCATCGTTGGCGACGGCCTTCGCCTACGGCTTCGGAGCCGTGCAAGTGATTCACGGCGCACTGGCCCTGGGAACGCTCGTGGCGCTCACGCTGTATCTGGTCCGGCTCTACGGTCCGCTGACGCAGCTGTCGAACCTCAACATCGACTACATGTCGGCGATGGTCAGTTTCGAGCGGCTGTTCGAAGTGCTGGACCTCGAACCGATGATCAAAGAGAGTCCCGACGCGCTCGTGATTCCCGACGGACCGGCGGAGTTGGTCTTCGATCACGTCGACTTCTCCTACCCCGGCGCCGAAGAGGTCTCACTCGCCTCGTTGGAAGCGGTCGCGCGACTCGACGACACGCCGCGCACGGACGTGCTCCACGACGTGTCGTTCCGCGTCGAACCGGGCACGATGACCGCGCTCGTCGGTCACAGCGGCGCCGGCAAGACGACGATCTCGATGTTGGTGTCACGTCTCTATGACGTCGATAGCGGAGGCGTCACGATCAATGGCGTCGACGTTCGCAACGCGACGACGGCGTCACTGAACGCGATGGTCGGCGTCGTCACCCAAGACCCTCATCTCTTTCACGACACGCTGCGCGCCAACTTGATCTTTGCGAGGCCCAAGGCGACGCCGGCTGAGATCGAAGCAGCGCTGCGCGCCGCGCAGATCTGGGAGTTGGTGCAGTCACTCCCGCTCGGTCTCGAGACGGTCGTGGGCGAGCGGGGCTATCGGCTCAGCGGCGGCGAGAAGCAGCGCGTCGCACTTGCGCGCCTGCTGCTCAAGGCGCCGCGACTCGTCGTGCTCGATGAAGCGACCGCGCACCTCGACAACGAGAGCGAGGCCGCCGTGCAGCGCGCGTTGGACCAGACCATGTCGTCGCGCACGTCATTGGTTATCGCGCACCGTCTCTCGACGATTCGAAACGCCGACCAGATACTGGTCGTCGAGAACGGCACCATCGTGCAACGCGGTTCGCACGCTGAGCTCTTGGCCGAGGGTGGCGTCTACCGCGTCCTCTACGAGACACAGTTTCAAGACCAGGAGGACTAGCCCATCGAGTGGTAGCCGCCATCGACGTAGACGACCGAAGCGGTCGTGCCACGAAGCAGCGGTGACAACAGGGCTATGGCGGTGTCGGCGACGGCGCTCGAGTCATAGACGTCCCAGCCGAGCGGCGCCTTCTCGCCCCAGAGGTCCTCGAACTGCGAGAAACCAGGGATCGACTTAGCGGCGACGGTGCGGATCGGGCCGGCCGCCAGCATGTTGACGCGGATCTTGTCGGGGCCGACCTCTTTGGCGAGGTAGCGGCCGAGCGACTCCAGGCCGGCCTTCATGACGCCCATCCAGTCGTACATCGGATAGGCCTTCGAGCCGTCGAAGTCCAGGGCGATGACCGATGCCCCGCCGAGGGCCTCGCTCTTTTGCAGCAGCGGCCGAAAGGCACCCACCAACGCCGCCAATGAGTAAGTCGAGATGTGCAGCGCCGTGGCGACGTCCTCGAAGGGGGCGACGAACATGCCGTTGCCCAGACAGCTCTGCGGCGCCATCCCGATCGCGTGGACGAGTCCGTCGAGTCGTCCGAATCGTGTCGTCAGTTCCGCGGCGGCTGCCTCGACCTGAGCGGGATCCGTGACGTCGAGTTCGACGACCTCGCCGACGTCGGCCAGTTTGCGCGCGGTGCGCTTGGTGAGCGACAGTCCGCGCCCGGCCCCGGAGAGTGCGACGGTGGCGCCCTCTTCCAGGGCGCGCTTGGCGATGCCGAAGGCCAGCGAGTCGTCCGTCAGGACGCCGGTCACGAGGATTCGGTGGTCGTTGAGCAGTCCCATGCAGTTATCGTACTTGCCAACATCTATTTTTCGAGGACGACGATGGCAACAGTGGGCATTCTGGGCGGCACCGGACCGGCCGGTCGCGGACTTGCGGCGCGACTCGCGAGCGCGGGTTACACCGTCGTACTCGGCTCGCGTGACGCCGAACGCGCGAAAGGCATCGCGCGCGGCTTGACGCTGCGAGGGGAAGGCACCGTCGAAGGCGGCACCAACGAAGAGGCCGCCGCGTGCAACCTCGTCGTCGTCGCCACGCCGTGGGACTCGGCGATCGCCACGACCCGGTCGCTTCGTGAAGAGCTCAAGGGCAAGATCGTCATCTCGATGGTGAACGCACTGTCGCGTGAAGGACGTGAGATGGTGGCGCTCTATCCGTCGCGCGGTTCGATGGCCGCCCAGATCGCCCACGCGCTTCCTGAGAGCGTCGTCGTCGGTGCGTTCCATCATCTGCCGGCCGCGCAGATGGAAGACCTCGACTCCGGTCTCGACGCGGACGTGTTGATCTTCTCTGACGACGACGACGCGCGACGCCAGGTCGCCGAGTTGATCGAAGGCGTGCACGGCTTGAGCGCCGTGATCGCTGGATCGATGTCCCTGGCGAGTCCCATCGAGGCGTTCACCGCCGTGTGCATCTCGATCAACATCCGACACAAGGCCCACAGCTACGTGAAGATGGCCGGTCTGTAGTTCGATGCAGCTCTACGACACCGCGCGCGGCGGCGTGTTCGGCCTCGATGCCGGCCCGCTCGTCACCATCTACAGCTGTGGCATCACGCCCTATGACGCGGCGCACCTCGGTCACGCCTACGTGTATCTCTGTTTCGATCTGCTGCAGCGACGGCTGCGCGACGCCGGTCACGAGACGCGCTGCATCCGCAACGTCACGGACGTCGATGACGACATGTTGCGCAAGGCCCGCGAACTCGGCGTCAACTACCTCGACCTCGCGGCCCAGGAGATGGCCAAGTTCGAACGCGACATGCAACTGATCAACCTGTTGCCGGTCTACGGCGAACCGCGCGCGACCGGCGCCATCCCCGAGATCCTCACGATGATCGGCCGCACGTTCGAAGCCGGTATCGCCTACGAGGTCGACGGCTCGGTCTACTTCGAGGTCTCGAAGTTCCCCCGCTTCGGTCAGGTCAGTCACGAGGACCGTGCCTCGATGTTGGAACTCGCCGCGATTCACGGCGGTCGACCCGACGACCCCAACAAGCGTGACCCCCTCGACTTCGTGTTGTGGCAACCGTCGTTGGAGGACGAGCCGGCGTGGGAGTCGCGTTGGGGCCCCGGTCGTCCGGGCTGGCACATTGAGTGCTCGGCGATCGCACTTCGCGACCTCGGGGTCACCCTCGACGTCCACGGCGGCGGGCGAGACCTCGCCTACCCGCACCACGAGTGCGAAGCGGCCCAGAGCGAGTCGGTCTCGGGCGCGCCGTTCGTCAAGCACTGGATGCACGTGGGCCTCGTCGGACTCGACGGCACGAAGATGTCCAAGTCGCTCGGCAACCTCGTCTTCGTCGACGAGTTGGCCCAACGCGCCGAGGCGGCCGCCGTGCGCGTGGCGCTCTTGGATCACCACTACCGCGAGGACTGGGAGTGGCGCGACGAGTTGCTCTCGATGGCGCAGTCGCGTCTGGCGACGTGGCGCTCGACGCTCACCTACGGTCGTCCGAGTTCGGTCGTGGACGACGTGCGAGGCGCTCTCGATGACGACCTCGACGGCCCCGCAGCGTTACGCGCGATCGACGACGCGGCGCACGCGGGCTACAGCGTCGCCCCGGCCGCCTCATTGCTAGGCATTAACATTTGACAATGAGTGGCCGAAATGTCTGATATCGACGTACAGCTCCCCGACGGGAGTCAACGTTCGCTTCCCGAGGGTTCGACGGCGTTCGATCTCGCCAGTGCCATCGGCAAACGACTCGCCAAGGACGCCCTCGCGGCCCAGGTGAACGGTCAGTTGACCGACCTTTCGGTGCCGTTGCCGACCGGTGCGGCCGTCGCAATCGTCACCCCGGCGAGTGATCTCGGTCGCGAGGTCATTCGCCACTCCACGGCCCACGTGCTCGCCCAGGCGGTGACGCGCCTGTGGCCCGGAGCGCACTACGCGATCGGTCCGGCGATCACCGACGGCTTCTACTACGACTTCGAACTGCCCGGCGGAGCCCACTTCAGTGACGACGACCTGGCCCTCATCGACGCCGAGATGCGCGCCATCATCGCCGAGGACCAGCCATTCACCCGCAGTGAGTACTCGATCCAAGACGGCCTGGCCCTCTTCGCGGATCAGCCCTTCAAGGTCGAGATCATCAACGCCGTCGAAACCACGCCGACCGACGAGGACCTCGCCGAAATGGGTAGTACGTCGTTCGTGTCGACCTATTCGAACTCCGAGGCCTTTCGCGACCTCTGCCGCGGCCCGCACGTGCCCTCGACGGCCCGGCTCGGTCACTTCAAGTTGACCCGCGTCGCCGGCGCGTACTGGCGCGGCGACGAGAAGAACGCGCAACTCCAGCGCATCTACGGCACGGCCTGGGAGAGCGACGCGGCGTTGTCGGCCCACTTGGAACAGTTGGCCCAAGCCGAGTTACGCGATCATCGCAAACTCGGACAAGAGTTGGACCTGTTCTCTTTCCCGGGTGAGATCGGGTCGGGGTTGGCCGTCTTTCATCCCAAGGGCGGCACCATGCGCCGCGTGATGGAGGAGTACTCGCGTCAGCGCCACGAGGCCTCGGGCTACGACTTCGTCTACTCGCCGCATATCACCAAGTCCGACCTCTTCGAGATCTCCGGTCACCTCGAGTGGTTCGCCGAGTCGATGTACCCGCCGATGGAGCTCGACGGCGGCACCAAGTACTACCTGAAACCGATGAACTGTCCCTTCCACACGTTGATCTTCAAGTCCAGCCAGCGCAGCTACCGCGACCTGCCACTGCGCTACTTCGAGTTCGGCTCGGTCTATCGCTACGAGAAGTCCGGCGCCGTCCACGGACTGACGCGCGTTCGCGGGATGACCATGGACGACGCGCATATCTTCTGCACCAAAGAGCAGATGGCCGAGGAGTTGACCCGGACCCTCCAGTTCGTCTTGGACCTCTTGCGTGACTTCGGACTGAACGACTTCTACCTGGAACTCTCGACGCGCCCCCCGGGTAAGGCCGTCGGGACCGACGCGGAGTGGGACGAGGCCGAGTCGACGCTCGCCAGTGTCGCGCTCGCGGCCGGGCTCGACCTCGTGATGGACCCCGGCGGCGGGGCCTTCTACGGGCCCAAGATCTCGGTCCAGGCGCGTGACGCCATTGGCCGCACGCATCAGATGTCGACCGTGCAACTCGACTTCCAGACCCCCCAGCGCTTCGACGCGAGTTACGTGGCGGCCGACAACACCCGCACGCTGCCGATCATGATCCACCGGGCGCTCTTCGGCTCCGTCGAACGCTTCATGGCGATACTGCTCGAGCACTACGCCGGCAACATGCCGACCTGGCTCTGTCCCGAACAGGTGCGGGTCCTCGGCGTTCGCGACGACCACGACGTCTACGCGGCCTACGTCGCTGAGACCCTCGCCCTGGACGGCATTCGCGTCAGCGTGGAAGAGGCCAACGAACCCCTCGGCGCGCGTATCCGTCGGGCCAAGCTCGAGAAGATCCCGTACATCTTGGTCGTCGGTGACGACGACGTCGAAAAGGGCACGCTCGGCGTGAACGCGCGCGGGTCGAACGATCCCGATCGTGGCGTGGAGGTGGCGGCCTTTCGTGAGCGCGTGCTCGACGAGATCGCGACCCACGGACTACCCGAGGGCGCTTAGTGGCGCTCGAAAGGTTCTCGGCTGCGTGGCGCGAGGACTACGTCGCCAACGTCGCGCGGACCCACGAAACCGATGACGGCGCGTGCGTCTTTTGCCAGCTGGCCGACGAGCCGGTCGATGAGAGCACCGGGGTGCTCGCCAAGAGCGAGCTGAGCTTCGTCGTCTTGAACGCCTTTCCCTACGGTTCGGGACACCTCTTGATCCTGCCCCGGCGTCACGTGTCGGCGATCCAAGAGCTCAGTGACGCCGAGTACGAGGACTACTTCTTGATGCTCCGTCGGGTGGTCGCGGCCCTCGAGGTGGCCTACGGCCCCGACGGCATGAACATCGGCATGAACCTGGGCCAGGCGGGCGGGGCCGGTATCCCCAAACACCTGCACGGACACGTGCTGCCGCGCTGGCTCGGCGACACGAACTTCATGACCACCATCGGCGAGACGCGGGTCCTACCCGAATCGCTCCAGTCGACCTGGCAAAAGGTCCACGCGGTCATCTGAGACAACTGGATATGACGATTCGCTACGTTCGTTACAATTGAGTAACGGGATCCGGAGGATCGATGCTCGACGGAAACTTTAGGAAGTCGGTAGAGACGGTAACGCTGCCGACCGGTCGTTGGTTGGTCCGCATCGGATTCTCGGCCGATGTGCTGACGTTCTCCGGTCTGGTCTTCTCCTTCGCGACGGCCTGGATGATCGCCCTCGGTCACTTCTGGATCGCCATCGTGCTGCTCACGCTCACCGGCTTCCATGACCTCTTCGACGGTCCGGTCGCCAAGGCCTCCAAGCGCGCCAGTCAACGCGGCGCCTTCTTCGACTCGGTCATGGACCGCGTCGCGGACTCGCTGATCCTCGGCGGCGTGGCCTTCTACCTGACGGCGCACGGTCACGGACAGTTGGTGCTCTTGCCCTTCGCGATCCTCACCACGACGTACCTGATCTCCTATCAGCGCTCCAAGGCCGAGAGCCTCGGCCTGGCGGCCAAGGGCGGCCTGATGGAGCGCGCCGAGCGGATGATCCTTCTGGGCATCGGTCTGCTCGCCAAGCCCATCTTCATCCCGGTGCTCTGGATCATGCTGGTACTGACCGCCATGACCGCGGCCGGTCGTTTCTGGCGGATCTGGCAGATCGCGGCCAGCGCCGATCCGCCGATGACCCAGGCCGGTCGGATCCACCACCACAGCAGCCGGATTCGTCGAGGGCTTAGTCGCACGTCGCGTCGCTAATCGTGGGCGATAGATCGAAGGTCACACTCTTCAAGTCGCTCGGTGCCGTCATGGAACGACTCCCCGAGCGCTTCGACGTCGCCCTGGCGAAACGACTCTCCAAATTTGTCGGTCGACGAAACCACGGCGCGCGCGCGAACCTACGAAGGAACGTGGCGCACGCCCTGCGATCCGACGAACGCGACCTTGACGACACGTTGTTGGAGCACTTCGTCGACCGGGGCTTCGAGAGTTACGGACAGTACTGGGCCGAGGGAGCGAAGCTGCCGGGCATCAAACCCGAGCGTGTCTTCGCGCGCTTTCGCATCGGCGAGGGACTGGAGTACCTCTACGAGGCGAAGGCCAAGGGACTCGGCACGATCATCGCGTTGCCCCACATCGGCAGCTGGGAGTGGGGCGGGTCGTTTCTCAACTCCCTCGGTCTCGGCATGACCGCGGTCGCCGAGGACCTAGAGCCGCCGGAGCTCTTCGCGTGGTTCAAGGCCAAGCGCGAGTCCATCGGCATCCGTATCGAACCACTCGACGAACACGCCGGCACCGTGCTGCTCCAGACGCTGAAGGACGGTGGCGTCATCGGACTGCTCTGCGATCGCGACATCCAGGGCAACGGCATCGAAGTCGAGTTCTTCGGCGAGAGCGTCCGCCTGCCGGCCGGCCCCGCGACACTGGCGCTGCGCACCGGCGCGACGTTGGTCGGCGCCGCGTGCTACAGCGGACCGGGACGTGATCACTTCGCCGTGATCACGCGGCCGATCCCGGCCGAACGACTCGGGCGCCTGCGCGAGGACGTCACGAGAGTGACCCAGGCGCTCGCGGTCGAACTCGAGGGCCTCATCCGTCGCGCACCCGAGCAGTGGCACGTCTTGCAACCGCGATTCGAGAGTGCGTGACGTGCGCGTCGCCATCGTCTCGCCCTACGCGCTGAGCGCCTTCGGTGGTGTGCAGGAGCAGGTCCTCGCCATGAGTCGAGAGCTCGACCGGCGCGGCAACGACGTCTTGATCGTCGCGCCCGACAGTCACGACCACGCGACCTACGACACACCCGCCCACGTGGCGCGATTCGGCGGCGTGTTGAAGGTCCCGGCTAACGGCAGCCGCGCGCCCCTGACGCTGTCGGCGCGGGCCGCGCGACACGCGCGACGAACGGTCCAGCACTTCGAACCCGACGTCGTGCACTTCCACGAACCCTTCGCCCCGCTCCTCGGTTGGCGCGTGCTGCGCGCGCACGCGGCCCCGGCCGTGGCGACGTTTCATCGAGGGGGTGGGGGACCGGCGCTTCGACTGACGAGACCACTACTGCGGCGACTGGCGAAGGACCTCGACGCCTCGGCCGCGGTCAGTGCATCGGCCGCGTCGACGATCCACTCGGCCTGCGGGATCGAACCCGTCGTACTCTTCAACGGCTTCGAGATGGATCGGTTCGCGGCCACGCCGCGCGAACGTAGTCACGATGTCACGTTGGTCGTGCTCGGTCGCCACGAGGAGCGAAAGGGGATCGCGCACGCCATCAACGCGGTTCGCGCCCACAACGCCAAGGGCGAGGACGTCTGGCGACTCGCGGTTCTGGGCGACGGTCCGCAACGGCGATCACTGGAGGCCCTGGCCGCGGGCGATCCGCTGATCGATTTCGTCGGCGCGCCGAACGACGAGGAGAAGCGGCGATGGCTGCGCCGAGCCAACGTCGTGATCGCACCGTCCACCGGCGGCGAGAGCTTCGGGATGATCCTGCTCGAAGGCATGGCCAGTGAGAGCGCCGTCGTGGCCAGCGACATCGAGGGCTACCGCGCGGCGGCGTCGGGATTCGCCACCTTGTTCAGTCCCGGCGACGACGTCTCATTGGAAAAGGCGATCGAACGTGCGCTGACCGATGAATTGCCTGCGTCAATCGCGGCGGCCAAGAGCGCACGCCAGTGAGTGGTCGATGGCCACGTTGATGGACCGCTACGAGGATCTCTACGAAGTGGCCCGCGAGCGTTTCGTGACCACCCGGTAGCCTTGCTCCATGGCAACCAAGCAACGCTCGAGGTCTCGCCGTTCGAGTCCCTCGCGCGACCGCGGGCCGCGCTACGTCGCCCCGGTGCTGGATCCGAACTGGCAGAGCCCGTACGCACCGACGAACGCCGAGAAGCACCACAACCAAAAAGTGGTCCGCAGTTTCGCCATGCGAAAGAAACTCCCCGAGAGCATCGGCGTCGGTGTCGTCGTCCTGGTTCTGGTCGCCGGTGTCGTCGTGGCGCCGTGGGTCCCCATCGTCGGCATCGCCGTGGCGCTGCTCTACGCGTGGGACCTTCGTCGCTCACTCGTTCGCTACGAGGCTAAGGGCCTCGCACTCGGCAACCTCGTCCTGGATCAGTTCAAGGCCGGCGGTACCGAGAAGGATCGCCTCCGTCTGGCGACCGTGATGGACCGACTGGCCGCCACCTTCGGCGTCGACGCCGTCAGTATCTATATCGTCAGTGACCCCGGCTACAACGCCGCGCTGGTGCCGACCGGTCCGGGACTCTCGTTCTTCGTGACCGACGCCCTGATGCGCGACTTCGAACTCATCGAACTCGAAGGCGTCGTGGCGCACTGCCTGGCGCGGCACCGCCTCGGACTGCTGTTGCGCGAGAGCCTCGCGTCGGTCGCGGCCACGAGTGATGACTCGCGTCGTGCGCTCGCCGGTCAGGGACTGGCCTACCGCGCGGACGAGGTCGCCGCCGCCGCCATCCGCTATCCGCCGGGTCTGGCCGAGGCGTTGCGCAAGTGCGCCGGGGAGAACCTCTCGAGCACGTCGTTCTTCGCCGGCACGACCTACGCGCAGTGGCGTTGGATCTGGTTCAACATGTGGAGCGACCGCGCCAGTGACCTCAGTGATCTCGACGACGTGGAACTTCGCGCCCGCGCGTTGGAAGAGTGGTAATAAGCGCCAGGTAGGATTTACGCCATGAGTTCATCGCGCGATTCCTCCACCATTGGTTCGGCCCTCGTCAAGCGCGGGCTGGCCGACATGCTCCGCGGCGGCGTCATCATGGACGTCGTCAACCCCGAACAGGCGAAGATCGCCGAGGACTCGGGTGCCGTCGCGGTCATGGCCCTCGAACGCGTGCCCTCGGACATCCGCCGCGACGGCGGGGTCGCGCGCATGAGCGACCCCGAGATGATCCAGGGGATCCAGGCCGCGGTCACCATCCCCGTCATGGCCAAGGCCCGGATCGGACACTTCGCCGAAGCGCAGATCCTCGAAGCGCTCGACGTGGACTACATCGACGAGTCCGAAGTGCTGACGCCGGCCGATGAGGAGAACCACATCGACAAGTGGGGCTTCACCGTGCCCTTCGTGTGCGGCGCCACCAATCTCGGTGAGGCGCTCCGGCGAATCGGCGAGGGCGCGTGCCTGATCCGCTCCAAGGGTGAGGCCGGGACCGGCAACGTGGTCGAGGCCGTTCGACACCTGCGCACGATCAACGCACAGATGCGTCGGCTCCAGTCGGCCGACGCCAATGAACTGTTCGCGCTCGCCAAGGACCTGCAGGCGCCGCTGCCGCTCGTCCAAGAGGTCTCACTCACCGGGAAGCTTCCGGTTCCGCTCTTTTGCGCCGGCGGTATCTCCACGCCGGCCGACGCGGCGCTCGTGCTGCAACTCGGGGCCGAAGCGATCTTCGTCGGTTCGGGCATCTTCAAGAGTGACGACCCCGAGCGCATGGCCAAGGCCATCGTCGAGGCGACGACGCACTACCGCGACGCGCACGTCGTCGCCAAGGTCTCAACTGGGCTCGGCGCCGCGATGAAGGGTATCGAGACGGCCTCGTTGGAGCAGCGGCTCGCCGAACGCGGCTGGTAGTCGTGGCCCGCGTCGGCGTCCTCGCCCTCCAGGGCGACGTGCGAGAACACACCTCGATGCTCGAGCGCGTCGGTGCCGATGTCGTGGCCGTGCGCACCCCAGAGCAACTCCACGGCCTCGACGGTCTGGTCATTCCCGGGGGTGAGTCGACGACGATGGCCTATCTGCTCACCACGTCAGGCATACGCCCGGTGTTGGCCCAGAAGATTGATGATGGACTCGGCGTGTTCGGAACGTGCGCGGGGCTCATCTTGTTGGCCAATGAGATCCTCGACGGTCGAAGCGACCAGTGGAGCTACGGCGTTCTGCACCTCGCGGTACGGCGCAATGGCTACGGCCGACAGACGTCCAGCTTCGAGACTTTGGTCAACGTGCGCGGTGTCGGCGAGATACCCGGGGTCTTCATTCGCGCTCCAAAAATCGAAACCTGGAACGAGGACCTGGAGGTCCTCGCGTACCACGACCACGGCGACGGGAAGCATCCCGTGCTCGTTCGTCGCGATCGCATCTGGGGCTGCTCCTTCCATCCGGAACTGACGAACGACGAGCGCATCCACCGGCTCTTCGTTGATGCGCTCTAAATAACCGATAACCTGATGAAGCCCAATCGGGCGGGGAGAGAACATGTCCGGCCATTCGAAGTGGGCAACGACCAAACACCGCAAGGGCGCCAAGGACAGCGCTCGCGCCAAGGTCTTCGCCAAACTGATCCGCCAGGTGGAAGTAGCGGCCCGCGAGGGCGGCGGTGACCTCGACACCAACGCGTCGCTGCGCACCATGTACCAGAAGGCCCGCGAGTCCTCGGTACCACTCGACACGATCGAACGCGCCATCAAACGCGGCACCGGTGAACTCGAAGGCGTGCGTTACGAGTCCATCAGCTACGAGGGCTACGGCCCCGACGGCGTCGCGGTCATCGTCGAGACGCTCACCGACAATCGCAATCGCACCAGCGCCGAGATCAAGCACGTGTTCGCCAGAAACGGCGGCACCATCGCCGAACCCGGCGCCGTCTCCTGGCAGTTCGACCGCAAGGGGATCATCGAGGTCAAAGGTCCGATCGACGAGGACCAGCTCCTCGAGTGGGTGATGGACGCCGGGGGAGAGAACTTCGAGGCGAACGGCGCGAACTTCACCGTGACGACCGAGCCGCACGACCTCGGAGCCGTGCGCGACGCCCTGGACGGCTACGGCGCCAAGGTCCTCTCCGCCGAGCTGACCCTGGTGCCTCAGAACTCGATCCCCGTCGACTCCGAATCCGAGGCCAAGAAGATCCTTCGGCTGATGGACGCGATCGATGACCACGACGACGTCCAGAACGTCTTTTCGAACTTCGACATCTCAGACGAGATACTCGCCGCCTACGAGGGATAATTCCCCGTTTCTGCACTGATGCAGGTCTAGTATCGAACGTATGTTCGTACTCGGAATCGACCCCGGTTTGACCCGTTGCGGCTACGGATTGGTCGAAGGGTCGTTCCAGGGCGTGGAGTCCTTTCGCGCGATTCGTGCCGGGACCATCGAAACCGACCATGAGTCCGCGGTCGAGCTGCGCCTCGGTCAGATGCTCGTCGAACTGCGATCGCTGTTGGATGAGACCACACCGGACGCCGTGGTCGTCGAGCGTGTCTTCTATCAGCGAAACGCCAAGACCGCGATCCCGACGGCCCAAGCGAGCGGCGTGGCCGTGGCGCTCGCCTCGGCGATCAACATTCCGGTGCGACAGTTCAACGCCCAAGAGGTGAAGCTGGCGGTCACCGGCTACGGCGCCGCGAGCAAGGTCCAGGTCCAGGGCATGGTCGCACGGCTCTGCGGTCTCGCCGAGATTCCCAAGCCGGCCGACGCGGCCGACGCCTTGGCCCTCGCCATCACGTACTTCATGGTGGTGCGCAGCGAACAGAAGTACCCGATTGAGAGTCGCGCATGATCGGCTGGCTCCACGGTCAGGTCTTGCACCACCACAAGGACGGCGCGGTCGTGCTCGACGTGCACGACGTGGGCTACGAGGTCAACGTGGCCTCCCAGGATGATTACCGCGTCGGTGACGTCGTCGACCTCTATATCTTCACCGCCGTTCGCGATGACGCGATCGTCCTCTACGGGTTCCCGAGCTACCTCGACCGCGAATTCTTCGAACTGTTGCTCGTCACGCCGGGCGTCGGGCCGTCGACGGCCCTGGCCGCGCTGCGAACGATGTCGACCGGTGACCTCGCCACGGCGATCGAACGTGACGACGCCAAGACGATCGCGACGATCCCGGGAATCGGGCCCAAGACCGCGAGTCGCATCGTCTTAGAACTGAAGGGGAAGGTCGTGGTGCCGGACTCCTACGTCGCCCAGCACGCGGCTCCCCAGAACGAGGCCATCGAAGACGCCCTTCGCGGACTCGGCTACAGCACCCAAGAGGTTCGTCAAGCCCTCAGCGGAACGACGCTCTCGGTCGACGAGGGCGCCGCGTTGCGTCAGGCGCTGCAACTGCTGAGGCGACAATGAGTCGCAACGAGATCGACGTCGAACTCCTGGCGCGCAATGTCGTCGCGCCGGTCGCCGACGAGCAGGACCGCCGCGCGGAAGTCTCGCTTCGTCCCAGCACGCTGGCCGAGTTCGTCGGACAGCGCGAACTGGTGCGTCACCTCGAGATCGTGCTGGGATCGGCGAGGGCGCGCAACCAGACGGCCGATCACCTCTTGTTCGCCGGTCCGCCGGGACTCGGCAAGACCTCGCTCGCCAGTATCGTCGCGGCCGAAATGGGGGCCGGCCTGCGCATCACGTCCGGTCCGGTCCTCTCTCGCCCGGGTGACCTCGCGGCCCTGTTGACCGACTTACAAGACGGCGACGTCTTGTTCGTCGACGAGATCCACCGACTGTCGCGCGGCGTCGAGGAGATCCTCTATCCCGCGATGGAGGACCGACGCCTCGACGTCATGATCGGTCGCGGACCGTCGGCGCGCGCGATCCGACTGGATCTGCCCAACTTCACGCTCGTCGGAGCGACCACTCGGACGGGACTCGTCGCCGCGCCGCTGCGCGATCGATTCGGATTCGTCGGCCAACTCGACCTCTATGACCCGCAAGACCTGACGATCATCGTGAGTCGTTCGGCCGGACTGTTGGACGTGACACTGAAGGGCGAGGCGGCGGCGATCATCGCCGGACGCAGCCGCGGTACGCCGCGTATCGCCAATCGGCTACTGCGTCGCGTGCGTGACTTCGCCGCGGTGCAGGGTCACGACGTCGTCGACGACGACGTGGCCGTCGAAGGACTGGCGCTCTTCGGCGTCGACGAGTTCGGCCTGGACAAGATCGACCGCCGCATCCTGGGTCTGCTCTGTCAGCAGTTCGCCAATCAGCCCGTCGGGCTCACGACGTTGGCGCACGCCTGCGGTGAAGAGCCCTCGACGATCGAAGACGCGTACGAGCCATTCCTCTTGCGCGACGGTCTTTTGATCCGAACGCCGCGCGGTCGCGTCGCGACGGAACGGGCCTATCAACACCTGGGAATAACACCTCGTGGTGGTGGGCTGGTCTAAGTCAATCCCCTAAAACGACTAGGGTTTCTTTGTCTATATCTCGGAGGAATTACCTATGTTGTTCGCGGTTCAATTGCTGTTGGCCACCACCAGCACGAAAAAGTCTTCGTTTAGCCCCATTTTTCTCCTGCTCTACGTCGTGGTCTTCGGCGCCCTCTATTTCTTCTACATCCGGCCCCGTTCGCAGAAGCAAAAGGCCGCCCGTCTCAACACGCGGAAGGTCGAACTGGGCGAGCGCGCCCAGACGATCGGCGGCTTCATCGGTACCGTGGTGAAGATGGACGATGGCCTGGTCACCCTGCGCGGCGCCAGTGGCGTCGAGTTGGACTTCATCCCCACGGCGATCGCCCGAAAGTACGACCCGCCCGCGCCCGTCCCTGAGCCGGCCGACGAACACGAAGAAGAAGGCGACCAGAAGTAATGGCCCAGCAGGTCGGTTCTCGACGGTCGATGATCGTCAGCCTCATCCTCACGATCGCGATCGCGTTCGGTTCGTTGGTGGCGACCTTGTCACTGGGATGGGGACCGAAACTCGGCCTGGACCTGGCCGGTGGTCTCTCGGTCGTCTACAAACCGGCGACGAAGGCCTCCACCGCCGACCTGCAAGAGGTCGTGACCATTCTGAGCAACCGGGTCAACGGACTCGGTGTGTCGGGGGCGACGGTCAATCTGCAGGGCAAGAACGTCGTCGTCAGCGTTCCCGGCGCCACGCACGCCCGTCGGGTGTTGCAGATCGTGGGCGAGACCGCACAGCTGCTCTTTCGTCCGGTGCTCTGTCAGGTCGCCGAACCGAGCAAAAAGGCCAAGACCTACACCGGCTCGATACCGACCTGCGCCAGTAGCTATCTCTGGACCGAGACCAATCTCGCGGTGACGCCCAATAATTCGGCGGCACAGTACAGCAGCAACACGCCGCCCGTCGATCCCAACTATTCGGTTGTCAAGTCGACGGCGCCCAACAAGGACATCAAGAAGAACAACGTGATCCTCCCGTTGCTCGGCTCGCCCGGGACGCGCTATCTCCTTGGCCCGTCGCAACTGACCGGTCAGGCGATCGGCAAGGCCGTCGCCCAACAGGACCAGTTCGGCGCGTGGGTCGTGAACTACACCCTGACCAAGAAGGGCAGCCCCGAGTGGGACCACGTCGCCAGCGACAACTTCCACCAGGCGCTGGCCATCGAACTCGACGGGGTCATCCAATCGGCACCGCTCATCCAGCCGGCCCAGGCCACCTTCTCGAGTTTCGACGGCACCGGCGAGATCTCCGGGCAGTTCACTGAACAGGGCGCGAAGAACCTCGCCCTCGCCATGGAGTTCGGCGCGCTGCCCGTTCGACTGAATCCGCTCGACACCGTGACGGTGTCGCCGACGCTGGGTCACAGCTCACTGGTCGCGGGCCTCGGCGCGGGCCTCGTCGGACTGTTGTTGGTCTTGCTCTATACGATCCTGTACTACCGCGCCCTCGGCCTCGTCATCGTGCTCGGACTGTCCACGACCGCGGCGCTGCTGTGGGCGATCATCTCGGCGCTCGGCCATACGGCCCTGGCGCCGAGTTTCGACCTGGCCGGGATCACCGGGATCATTGTGTCCATTGGTATCACTGTCGACAGTTACATCGTGTATTTCGAACGATTGAAAGACGAGGCCCGAGCAGGGCGCTCGATCCGCACCTCGGTCGACCGTGGATTCCGCTCGGCGTGGCGCACCGTCTTGGCCGCCGACACGGTGAGCTTGCTGGCCGCGGTGTTGCTGTACTTGATCGCCGTGGGTGACGTGCGTGGATTCGCCTTCTTCCTCGGACTCTCGACCATCATGGACGTCGTCATCACCTGGTACTTCACGCGCCCGTTGGTGATCCTGCTCGGTCGTCGCACGAATGACAGCACGTCGCAGATGTCGATGGCCGCCGGTCTCACGCCGGGAGTGAGCGCGCATGAGTGACGACGTGATGACCGAAGAGAAGACGCCCGGGCGCCTCGGGCGGATCTACCAGGGCCGCACGACGGTCGACTTCGTCGGCCGCAAGCGCACGTGGTTCACGATCTCGATCGTCATCATCGTCCTCGGACTCGGCTCCCTCGGTATCCGAGGTTTCAATCTCGGCATCGACTTCAAGGGCGGCAGTTCGTGGGAGGTCCTCGCTCCACATTCGTCGATCGCGGCCATGACGAGCGCCGTCGAGGGCGCCGGGCTGAGCAATCCCACCGTGGAGGAGCTTGGCGGCAAGACCTATCAGGTCACGGCCGACATCAACAAACTCGGTTCCCAGGCCCAGACGGACCTCACCAACAAGGTCGCCAAAGCGATGGCCAAAGCCGCGGACAAGAGCTTCAACCAGGTTTCGACGAGCACGGTCGGACCGACCTGGGGTGGTCAGATCACGAACCGCGCGCTCGAGGCCCTGATCGTCTTCTTCATCGCGGTCGTCGCGTACATCAGTATTCGCTTCGAGCCCAAGATGGCGATGGCCGCCTTCATCGCCATGGTGCACGACCTGCTCGTCACCGTGGGCGTGTACTCGCTCTTTGGCCTGCAGATAACGCCCGACACCGTGATCGCCATCTTGACGATCCTTGGTTACTCGCTCTATGACACCGTGGTCGTCTTCGACCGAGTGCGCGACAACGCCGGAGGCATCTTGAAGAGCGGTGACCTCAGCTACGGCGAGATGGTCAACCTCTCGATGAACCAGACGCTGGCACGTTCGATCAACACGTCACTCGTGGCGATCCTGCCCGTCCTCGCCGTGCTGTTGGTGGGCGCCGACATCCTCGGGGCGACGACGCTCCAGAGTTACGGACTCGCACTCTTCGTCGGACTCATGAGTGGGGCCTACTCCTCGATCTTCATCGCGAGCCCGTTGCTGGCGTTGATGAAGGAACGTGAACCGCGGTTCCGCGAGATGGCTGCGCGAGCGCGACTGCGCAGTGACCAGCGCGTGCTCACGCCGGCCGCGGCGGCGCTCCTCTCCGGCGACGGCGCCTCGCGACTCGCGCGCTCCACTGCCTCGACCGGCACGCTGTCGCGAACGGGACCGGCGCCGTTGTCACGCGGGACGATCCAAGCGCGAGCGCGCAAACAAAAACGGCGATAAGCCACCATTAGTCTGATTGCATGGTCAGTCTCACTTCTCGCTCCGCCGCCGACCCCGCTCTGACCGGGTCGATTGAGCGCGTCATCGGCCGTTTTCTCGAACACCACGCCGACGGCGACGTCGAGATCATCCGGCGCGCCGGGGCCGCCGCGATCAAGGCCCACGAGGGTCAACTGCGCCGAACCGGCGAGCCCTACGTGACGCACCCGATCGCCGTGGCGGACATCGCGGCCGACCTGGGGCTCGATGAGGCGACGATCACCGCGGCCCTGCTCCATGACGCCGTGGAGGACACTGGCATCACCAAGGAGTGGCTGGCCGAGGAGTTCGGCGACCAGGTGGCCGCGGTCGTCGACGGCGTCACGAAGCTCGACCGGTTGGAGTTCGACTCCAAGGAGGAGCAACAGGCGGCCACGATCCGCAAGATGTTCATCGCCATGGCCCAGGACTGGCGCGTCCTCTTGATCAAACTGGCCGACCGCTTGCACAACATGCGCACGATCTCGGTGATGCCGATGGCGCGTCAACGCGCGATCGCCCAAGAGACCTTGGACGTCTACGCGCCGCTCGCGCACCGCCTCGGCGTCCAACAGGTCAAGTGGCAACTCGAGGACCTCAGTTTCGCGACGTTGCACCCGAAGCGCTACGCCGAGATCGAACAGATGGTCGCCGCGCGCCAGCCGGAACGTGAGGACTACCTCGGCGAGGTCATGGCGACGCTGTCGGGCAAGCTCGACGAGTTCGGCATCAAGGCCGAGGTCCGCGGACGACCGAAGCACCTCTGGAGCATCTACGAGAAGATGGTCATTGGCGGCAAGGAGTTCGACGACATCTTCGACCTCGTGGGACTGCGCGTCATCGTCGACGAGGACCGTGACTGTTGGGCCGTGATCGGTGCGATCCACGCCCTGTGGTCGCCGGTGCCGGGACGCTTCAAGGACTACATCAACTCGCCCAAGTTCAACCTCTACCAGTCGCTGCACACGACCGTCATCGGACCGCGAGGTAAGTCGGTCGAGGTGCAGATCCGGACCTTCGAGATGCACCGACGCGCCGAGTTCGGCGTCGCGGCGCACTGGGGCTACAAAGAGGGCGCCACGAGCAAAGAGGTCGCCTGGATGCAGCGCCTCGCCGACGTCGAAGAGGAGGAGAACGACCCGATCGCCTTCTTGGAGGCCCTGAAGCTCGACCTCGGTCAAGACGAGGTCTACGTCTTCACGCCCAAGGGCCGGGTGATCGCGTTGGTCGAGGGAGCGACGACGATCGACTTCGCCTACGCCGTCCACACCGAGGTCGGCCACCACTGCGTCGGCGCCAAGGTCAACGGCCGTCTCGTGCCCCTCGAAACGGTCCTGCGCTCGGCCGACGTGGTCGAGATCGTCACCAGCAAGAGCGAGAGCGCCGGACCGTCACGCGACTGGTTGGCGATCGCCCAGTCGTCGCGCGCCAAGTCCAAGATCCGCCAGTGGTTCCAGCGCGAACGCCGCGAGGACGCGATCGAGGGTGGTCGCGAAGAGTTGACCAAGGCGCTGCGTCGTGAGGGACTGCCGATCGCCACGTCGCTCTCGTCGAGCGCGCTCGACGCCGTGATCACGGGCATGAACCTGGAGGACATCGACGCGCTCTTCATGGCGATCGACAGCGGACAGATCTCGGCCCTCGCCGTCGTCCAGCGCCTGGACCGCGAACTGCACGGCGGCGGCGACACCGAACAGATGCCCACGACGGTCACGCGTATGCCGCGCACGAGTCGTACGACGCGTCGCACGGCGGGCGTCTACGTCGAGGGACTCGACGACGTCATGATCCATCTGGCGCGGTGCTGCTCGCCGGTGCCCGGGGACGCCATCATGGGCTTCATCACCCAGGGTCGGGGCGTCTCGGTGCACCGCGACGACTGCTCGAACGCCGTCGCCTTGGCCCAGCGCCTGGGCGAGCGCATCATCGACGTCGAGTGGGACGGCTCGGTCAGCGGACAGTACCGCGCGGTCTTGGAGGTCATGGCCTTCGACCGCTCACGACTCCTCTTGGACGTCTCGAAGGTCGTCGCGGAGTATCACCTCAGTATCATCTCGAGTTCGACGTCGACGTCGGGCTCGAGGATCGTGCGCATGGTCTTCGACGTGGAACTCGCGGACCCAACGCACCTCAGTAGCCTGTTGGCGGCGCTGAAGAGCGTCGACGGTGTCTTCGATGCCTTCCGACAACTACCGGGACAGAACAAGAATTCATGAGCGACGCCGTCACCCCCTTCCAGGCCCCCATCGGGACCCACGACGTCCTCGCGCCGAACTCCGCCGAGTGGGAGGGCGTCATCGCGACGTTCGCGCAGTTCGCCTACCGCTACGGATTCGAACTCGTGATCACGCCGATGTTCGAAGACGTGGGTGTCTTCAACCGGGGTATTGGTGAAGAGAGCGAGATGGCCACCAAGGAGATGTACGTCTTCACCGATCGCGGCAATCGCACCTACGCGCTTCGCCCCGAAGGGACCGCTTCGGTCGTGCGGGCCTTTATTCAGCACAGTCCCACGACGCCGTGGAAGGCGTGGTACTTCGCCACGGCCTTTCGCTACGAACGTCCCCAGAAGGGTCGTTTTCGCCAACACAACCAGTTCGGCGTCGAAGTGCTGGGCACCGATGACCCGGCCGTGGACGTCGAGGTCATCGCGCTGGCCTTCCGCTTCTACGAAGCGATCGGTCTCACTCGGTTTCGCTTGCTCATCAACTCCATGGGCGACGCGGTCTGTCGACCGGCGTACGTGGAGCTTCTTCGAGCGCACCTCGCGGCCAACGTCGAGCGTCTGACCGACGAACACAAGAACACGTGGAACAAGAATCCGCTGCGCGTCCTCGACTGCAAAGACGCGAACTGCGTCGCGGTGACGAGTGAAGGCCCGATGCTCATCGACTCGCTCTGCCCCGAGTGTCGTGAGCACCTCGACCACGTGATCGCCGGGCTCTCGTCGATCGGGATCACGAGTGAGCTCGACCCACGTCTGGTTCGCGGCTTCGACTACTACAACCGCACCACGTTCGAGTTCGTGTCCGACGCGCTCGACTCCGCCCAGAACGCCATCGGTGGGGGAGGGCGCTACGACGGCCTGACCGAACAGCTCGGGGGTAAACCGATGAGCGGTATTGGCTTTGGCAGCGGCATCGAGCGGCTCCTGATCGTGCGCGAGGCCGAAGGTGTCGAGCCACGCAACCTCGTCAATCGTGCGCTCGACGTCTTCGTCATCGACACGACGAACGAGGACGTCGCGACGGTCCTCGTCGATGAACTTCGCGTCGCGGGCTTGGCGACCGCCCGGGCCTACGACCAGCGCTCCATGAAGTCCCAGATGAAACTGGCCGACAAGTCGGGAGCACGTCTTGCGCTCCTCGTCGGTCCCCAGGAGTTGGCAGCCGGCGAGGTTACGATTAGAGACTTGCGAAGCGACGACTTCGAGCAGACGCAGCGCCGTGTGGCTCGAAGCGAGATCGCCCTCGTGGTCGCCGAACTACTGAAGAGCTGAGAATGTCGAACGATCTGGAATCCACGAGCATGCGCGACCTGCTGTGCGCGTCGTTGCGCGAGAGTGACGTCGGCACGCAGGTGAACGTGTGCGGATGGGTGGCCAAACGTCGCGAACACGGCGAGCACCTGGCCTTCCTCGACGTTCGCGACCACTCCGGCATCATCCAAGCCGTCGTGGACGGATCGGTCGACGTGCGCAGCGAGTACGTGGTGCGCGTGAGCGGCACGGTGACGCGTCGACCCGATGGCACCGTCAACGACAAGCTCGACACCGGAACGATCGAACTGACGGACTGCGTCGTCGAGGTGCTGGCCTCGGCCGAGCCACCGCCGTTCCAACTCGACGACCGTGTTGACATCGACGAGCAGGTGCGACTGCGCTACCGCTACCTGGACCTACGTCGTGAGCACATGCAACGCAACCTTCGCCTTCGCGCCGTCGTGAACGCAGCCATTCGTCGAGCGATGGACGCCCAGGGATTCTGCGAAGTCGAGACGCCGCTGCTCTGGGCGCCGACGCCGGAAGGTTCGCGCGAGTTCGTTGTGCCTTCGCGTCTGCAGCCCGGCGAGTTCTACGTCCTGCCGCAGAGCCCGCAGATCGCCAAGCAGCTCTTGATGGTCGGCGGCTTCGACCGCTACTACCAGATCGCGCGATGCATGCGTGACGAGGACCTGCGCGCCGATCGACAGTTCGAGTTCTCCCAACTCGACATGGAGGCCAGCTTCGTCGATCAAGACGACGTCCTCGGATTCGTCTCGGTGGCGGTACTCGACGCGGCCGAGGCGGCGACCGGGGTGCGACCCGAGGACATTCCGTCGATGACCTGGACCGAGGCCCTCGATCGTTACGGCACCGACAAGCCGGACCTTCGTTTCACGATGCTGTTGCACGACCTCTCCGACGTCTTCGCCACGACTGAGGTCAAGGCCTTCTCGGCCCCGACCGTGAAGGCGCTGCGCGTACCCGGTGGCGCGAGTCTCTCGCGCGCGCGCCTCGACGAACTGACCGATCAGGCCAAGGGTCTCGGCGCGAAGGGTCTGGCGTGGTTCCGGATCAGCGCCGAAGGTCTCGACTCACCGTTGGCCAAGTTCCTGAGTGACACCGAAAGCGCGGCGATCGCGTCGGTGGACGGGGCCGAGGTCGGTGACATCGTTTTTTGTGTGGCCGACGAGTACGCCCAGGCGTGTCACGTGCTGGGCGCGATCCGCACGACGTTGGGTTCCCCGCCGGTCGGCGAGGGTCCGCATAAGTACGTCTGGGTCACCGAGTTCCCACTCTTCGAAGGCGTGGACGACGAGGGCCATCCGATGGCGGCCCACCACCCCTTCACGATGCCGCACCCCGACGACATGGACCTCATCGAGACCGATCCACTCAAGGTCCGCTCGAAGGCCTACGACCTGGTCCTGAACGGCTGGGAGCTCGGCAGCGGTTCGGTGCGGATTCACCGTGCCGATATCCAGTCGCGCGTCTTTCGGGCGTTGGGGATCTCCGAAGAAGAGGCCGAGAGTCGATTCGGATTCCTGCTCGGCGCGTTCAAATACGGCGCTCCGCCGCACGCCGGATTCGCCTTCGGCATCGACCGACTCGTGGCGATCTTCGCCGGCGAGGAGAACATTCGCGAGGTCATTGCCTACCCCAAGACCCAGTCGGGCGCGGACCTCATGACCGGCGCGCCCAAGGGCATCTCGCCCAAGGCGATACGCGAACTGCGTATCACCATCACGGCGAAAGGTTCGTGAGTTACGTCGCTCTTCGACGACGCCGTCGCTCAGCGCCTGAAACAGGTCGCGCCGCTCGCTGATCTCCTGCGACCGCGCACGTTGGATGAACTCGTCGGTCAGGGCCACCTCGTCGGAGCGAACGGCCCGCTGCGCCGCTTCGTCGAAGCGGGCGAGTTGACCTCCATGATCCTGTGGGGCCCCGCGGGCACCGGCAAGACGACGCTGGCGAGGATCCTCGCGAACTCCGCCGGCTACGCGACCGAGAGCCTCTCGGCCGTGACGAGTGGCGTGAAGGACGTCCGCGAAGCCCTCGGTCGCGCGCACGACCGTCTCGGTGAACACGCGCAGCGAACCGTGCTCTTCATCGACGAGGTCCATCGATTCAACAAGTCCCAACAGGATCTCTTGTTGCCGGCGACCGAGACGGGCCAGGTCGTGCTGATCGGCGCGACCACGGAGAATCCGTACTTCGAGGTGAACGCCGCCTTGATGAGCCGCTCGACGTTGTGGCGTCTGTACCCGCTGTCGGGCGACGACCTCGAGGTCCTCGTTCGACGCGGCGTCGAGTTGCGCCAGAGTGCGATCACCGACGAGGCGCTCGAAGCGATCACGTCGGCCAGCGACGGCGACGCGCGCGTCGCGCTCACGACGCTCGACACGGCCATCGTGTTGGCGCGCGCCGACGAGTCGCCCTCCGACGTCGTCGAGCTCGAACACGTCTCTCAGGCGCGAGACGGTCGCCTCTATCACCAGTCGCGCGACACGCACTTCGATCAGATCAGCGCGTTCATCAAATCGGTTCGCGGTTCGGACCCCGACGGCGCGCTCTACTGGCTCGTCACGATGCTCGAGAGCGGGGAGAGTCCGCGGTTCCTCGCGCGCCGACTGGTCATCCTCGCGAGCGAGGACATCGGGCTCGCCGATCCGATGGGACTGGTACTGGCCGACGCCGCCGCACGAACGGTCGAGTTCATCGGGCTGCCCGAAGGTCGACTGACACTGGCCCACGCTACGATCACGCTCGCTCTGATGCCCAAGAGCAACTCGGTGACGCGAGCCCTCGGCGCCGTCACGCGCGCGGTGCAAGAAGGCGGCCTGGTCGAAGTGCCCGATCATCTTCGCGGCTCGAACTATCGCGGCGCCTCCGAGCAGGGTTTCGGTACCGACTACCGGTACCCGCACGACTTCACCGGTGGCTGGGTCGCCCAGCAGTACCTGCCGGACGCGCTGGTGGGTCAGCACTACTACGACCCCAGCGCGTACGGACGCGAGAAGGCACTCGTCGATCAGTGGCGCGCCACGGTCCAACGCGAGGACGAGGACGATTCCGGGTCGCCGGTAGAGTAAAGCCCGTGGAGGCCGCCCAACTACGTTCGATCTTCTTGGATTACTTCGCTGACAACGGCCATACGGTCGTGCCCTCGGCGAGCCTCATCCCCTACGATCAGAGCCTGCTCTTCACCGTCGCGGGGATGGTGCCCTTCAAGCCGTACTTCACCGAGGAAGAGCCCGCGCCGTACCCGCGCGCCGTCTCGATCCAGAAATGCTTTCGCGCCCTCGACATCGACATCATCGGAACGACGCAGCGCCACCTGACGTTCTTCGAGATGATGGGCAACTTCTCCTTCGGCGACTACTTCAAGGAGGGCGCCATCAAGTTTGCGTGGGGCCTGATCACAGAGGGTTTCGGACTCGACCCCGATCGACTCTGGGTGACGGTACACACGTCGGACGACCAGGCCGAAGAGCTCTGGCGCGACCTGATCGGCGTCCCGGCGAGTCGCATCCAGCGACTCGGCGCGGACAACTTCTGGGAGATGGGACCGACCGGACCGTGCGGACCGAGCTCGGAGATCTTCTTTGACAAGGGCGCAGCGTTCGGCGCCGACGGCGGACCCGAGAGCGGGGGCGAGGACCGCTTCGTGGAGTTCTGGAACCTCGTCTTCACGCAGTACGACCGAAGCGCCGACGGCACGCTGAACGAACTGCCGAAGAAGAACATCGACACCGGGGCCGGCTTCGAACGCGTCCTGTCGATCCTCAACGGTCTCGAATCGGTCTTCGCGACCGATCTGTTCGCGCCGTTGCTCGAGACCGCGTCGCGTTCCATCGGCAAGCACTACGGCGCCGACGAGACGACCGACGTCGCGATTCGACGCATCGCCGAACACGGGCGAGCCATGACGATGCTGGTGGCCGACGGCGTGCTGCCCTCCAACGAAGGACGCGGCTACGTGCTGCGTCGCATCATTCGTCGCGCCATCCTCGCGCAACGTCGTGCCGGCTCGGAGCGGCCATTGACGTCCTCGTTGGTCGACGCGACCATCGAGAAGATGGGTGGCGCCTATCCGGTGCTCGTGAAGGAGCGCGACCTCATCGTCGAGGTCCTCGAACGAGAAGAGACCGGGTTCGCGAGGACGCTCAAGACCGGCCTGTCGCTGCTCGAAGGGGCGCAGCGTGACGTCTCGGCGAGCGGCGCCACCGTATTCCCCGGCGACGTCGCCTTCAAACTGCACGATACCCACGGCTTCCCGATCGAACTCACCGATGAGATCGTGTCCGAGTCGGGACTCCGCGTGGACCGCGACGCCTTTGACGCGGCCATGACCGAACAACGCGAGCGGGCCCGTTCCAAGGCCAAGACGCTGAACCTGGCCGATGACGCGCAGTACCGCGACTTGATCGAGCGGCGCGGCACGACGGAGTTCGTCGGGCGCGACGTGTCGCGCTACAGCATCGAGACCGAGGTGCTGGCGTCGCTCGTCGGTCAAGACGGAGTCGGCGAACTGTTCCTCGACGCGACGCCGTTCTACGCGGAGTCGGGGGGACAGGTCGCCGACACCGGGACGGTCGTCACCGAGACGGGGAGCTTCAAGGTGCTCGACGTCCAGAACGTCGCCGGCGGACTCTTCGCGCATCGTGGTCTCTTGACCGGCGAGTTGCACCCGGGCCAGGTCGCGGTCGCGACGATCGACCCGGAGCGACGCGAAGCGACGCGGCGCAACCACACCGCGACGCATCTCTTGCACGCGGGACTGCGCACGGTCCTGGGCGACCACGTCCGTCAGCAGGGCTCCTTCGTCGGTCCGGACCGCCTGCGCTTCGACTTCTCCCACGGCGCCGGCGTGACGCCCGAGGAGACGGCGATGGTCTTGACCCTGGTGAACACCGACGTCGTCGCCAACGAAGAGGTCAACACCATTCAAACGACGAAGAAGGAAGCCGAGACCATGGGCGCCATCGCCTTCTTCGGTGACAAGTACGGTGACCGCGTTCGCGTCGTGCGCGCCGGGGCGCACAGTCTCGAGTTCTGTGGCGGCACCCACGTCGACCGACTCGGCGACATCGGTCAGATACAGATCGTCAGCGAAGCATCGATCGGTTCGAACACGCGGCGAATCGAAGGGGTGAGCGCCATGGGTGCCTACCAGCGCAGTCACGACATGGAGACGGCCCTGGGATCGGTGGCGGCCATCTTGAAGTCCTCCGTCGACGATGTCGTCCCGGCGCTGGAGCGGATCATGGAACGCCAGCGCGATTTCGAGAAGGAGCTCTCGTCGCTTCGTCAGGCGCAACTGTCGCGTTTCGCCGAGGAGCTGCACTCCCAGGTCAAATCGGCCGTCTTGGTGGCCCGCGTCGACGGCTATCCCGGTGAACAGCTGCGAACACTCGCGGCCGACCTTCAGCGACGCGGGCGCCGTGTGGTGGTGTTGGTCGGCGCGTTGGAGGACAAGGTGTCGATCGCCGTGGCGAGTGACGAGACCCTCGACGCCACGAGCGCCGTGAAGCAGTTGGCCGGATTGGTCGGCGGCGGTGGCGGCGGTTCGGCACGGTTGGCGCTCGCGGGAGGTCGCAATCCCGGTGGCATCGATGCGGTCTTGAGCGCGGCGGCGGCGCTGTAGTTCTCGATGGCGCGAGTCCTCGGCATTGACCCCGGTACCAAGCGATGCGGCGTGGCTATCACGAACGCGTCCCGGACGATGGCGTTTCCCCGGGCGGCGATTCCTCGCGACGCGCAGATACTGACGCGGCTGCGCGAGCTCATCGAGGTGGAAGAGATCGGGAGCATCGTGATCGGACGGCCGATCGCGCTCTCGGGCAACGAGACCTCGAGTACCGCTGACGCCGATGAACTCTTCTCACAGCTGCGCGAACAGTTCGCGGTGCCGGTGATTCAGTGGGATGAACGACTGACGACGCGCGACGCACAAAAGTCGTTGTCAGAGGCCGGATTGACGCAGAAAGAGTCGCGCGGTCGCGTCGACAGCGCGGCCGCCGTCGTCATGCTGCAAAACTATCTAGATGGGCTCAATGCTGAGTAAGCCGCTGGGCCGAATTATCGCCGGTCTCGTTGTGGTCATCGTCGTCATGGTGGCGTGGTTCGCGCTCCAAGTGGATCCGATTTTCTCCGGCAAGGGCAAGGACGTGATCGTCACGGTGAACTCCGGCGAGTCGCTGTCGGCCGTCGCGAGCGCGATGCACGCCAAAGGCGTCATCGCCTCGACCATCGCCTTCCAGATCGACACGACGATATTCGGATCGTTTCAAGTGGCTCCCGGTTCGTACCAGATCGCCCAGGGTTCGTCGTTCTCCCACGTGCGCGCGATCTTCAGCGGGCCGCCCAACGTCGTCTCCGTGGACGTTCTGGCCGGACAGACGTTGCACGAAGTAGCCGTCAACGTCGTCGCCGATGGCGAGAGCCCGGGCTTCGCCGACAAGTTCCTCTCAATCGCGAAAACGTCGCAGTCGCCGAGTCCCTTCCACGGCGTTGGTTCGCTCGAAGGACTGATCGGCACGGGTCAATACATCGTCACGCCCGGGGAGTCGCCTTCGACGCTCGTCACGGCGATGGCGAAGCGATTCGTCAAACAGGCCGCCTCGGTCGGCCTAACGCCCTCGACGACGCTCTATGGACTCAACGCCTATCAACTCGTGATCGCCGCCTCCATCGTGGAGAAGGAGGGCTATTACCCTGTAAATATGCCTCAGGTCGCGCGCGTTATCTTCAACCGACTGGCGCGCGGCGGGCCCCTGCAGATGGACGCAACGGTGCTGTACTACCTGGGCAAGGACGGCGGGACGGTGACGCCGGCGATGCTCCAGACCCAAGAGCCCTACAACACTTACCTGAACACCGGACTCACGCCGACGCCGATCTGCGCCATTTCAACGATCGCCATGCGCGCGACGCTTCATCCGCCGGCCGGCCAGTGGCTGTACTTCACGTTGATCAACGAAGACGGTCAGATGGCCTTCTCGGACACGTTCGCCCAGCAGTTGCACGAAGAGAAGATTGCCGAGTCGAGGGGGATCGGGTGAGTTGGCGACTCGGCATCGCGGGCTCACCGATCGCTCACTCGCTCACGCCGCAACTGCACGAGGCCGCCCTGGCGATGGCCGGCTTCGAAGGGACCTCGCGTCGCGTCGAGTTGGGGGCGAAGGACAAGTCCAAGCTCAACAAGGTGATGCGCAAGGAGTTCGACGGACTTTCGATCACGATGCCGCTGAAGGCGTTCGGTGTCGAGATCTGCGATGAACTCGACGACGTCGCGACTCGCACCGGGTCGGTCAATTCGCTCCTCATGCGTGACGGCAGGCTCCTCGGCGCTTCGACCGACGGTGACGGGTTCGTCAACGCGGTGCGCGGGCAGTTCGACGTCAACGTTGAGGGGGCGCACGTCGTCGTGCTCGGTTCGGGCGGAGCGGCGAGCGCCATCATCGACGGTCTGGTTCGTCACGACGTCGCGTCGGTCGCGGTGCACGGGCGCAACGAGGTCAAAGTCGAAGAACTCGTCGCGCGTTACAAGAACGTCCACGACTTCTCACTTACCTATCGGCCCGTCGATCTCATCGTGAACACGACGCCGATCACCGGACGCATCGAGGAGGCCGCCGTCATGCAGGGCGTCGGCGCTCACACGATCGCAGTCGACATCACCTACGAACCGCGCATGTCGTCGTGGCGGGAACTGCACGAGCGTTCCGGTTGCGAGACCGCGAACGGCCTCGGGATGCTCGCGTATCAGGCGGCGCTGCAACTGCAGTGGTGGTGGGGCGTACCAATCGACGCCGCGCAACTGTTGAAGGCGATCTCGTGACCGATACCCTCGGCCTCGCCTCGATGTCGTCGCGCATTCGCTCGAAGGACCGACTCGACCTCGGCCTCGCGTGTGGACTCATCGCGCTCGGGGTCACCGGCGTCGTCATGATCTACAGCGCGACGCGTCAAGGACTGATCAGCGCCGGCGACAGCCCGCACTACTACTTGGAACGTCAGGGGGTCTTCGTCGGCCTCGGCATCGTGGTCATGTACGTCGTCTCGCTGATCGACTACCGGCGCCTGGAGATCGTCACGACGCCGCTCTACGTGCTGAGCCTGCTGAGTCTGGCGGGGGTGTACGTCATCGGTTCATCGGCCCAGGGCGCACTGCGCTGGTACAGCATCGGCATCTTCCAGATTCAGCCGAGCGAGTTCACGGTTCTGATATTGATCTTGGCCATCGCGACGTACTGCCAACGAAGACCCGACGGACTCACGATGTACGACGTCGCGCGGCTGCTGGTGATGGCGGCCGTCCCGCTCATCTTCATCGTCCTCCAGCCCGACCTCGGCACGGCGATCATCATGGTGCTGTGCGTGGGTGCCATGTTGGTCGTGGCGGGCGTACCGCCTCGCCTGCTAACGCTGCTCGCCATACTCGGCACCGCGGGCGTCGTGGTCGCGTTCTACCTTGACCTCGTCGGTCGCTACGCCATCGACCGCTTCGCCGGCTTCTTGCATCAGGACTCGACGAGCGCGCAGTGGGCGAAGTACATCTATAACGTCGATAACGCCAAGAACGCCATCGGCTCCGGGGGACTGCACGGCGTGGGTCTGTTCAACGGACTGCAGACGAATCTCGGCTACGTGCCCGAACAGCACACCGACTTCATCTTCACCGCGATCGGTGAACAGGTCGGCTTCATCGGATCGCTGTTGATCTTGCTCCTCCTCGCCTTCGTGGCGTTCCGTCTCTTTCGCATCGGACGATTGGCCAAGGACACGATGGGCCGGATCATCTGCATCGGCGTCTTCGTCTTCTTCGCCTTCAGCTGTTTCGAGAACATCGGGATGACGATGGGCATCATGCCGGTCACCGGCATCCCACTGCCGCTCCTCAGTTACGGCGGATCGTCGGCGCTCGTGTTCTTCACCGCCGGTGGGCTCGTGCTCTCTATCTCACGCCGTACCGGCAATTAGGCTGGACCTCTGATGAGTGACGAACCGACGCCGCCGAGCGAGGAGTCGACCGAAGCGATCGTCGCCGATACGATCGACGTCGAAGCGGCCCCTGAGGTCGATCCCGACACGTTCAAGTTCAACGTCATGAGTGTCGAATCGGTGCTCTTCGATCTCTCGGACTCCTCGCCACTAGTCCACCTGATCGAAGAAGAGACGCCGTACCGATATCTGGCGATCCCCATCGCCCTCGCCGAGGCGGTCGCTCTCCACAACGCGCTGGACAAGATCGACGGTCGTCGCCCGGGCACGCACGAGGTGATGGCCGAGGTCCTGCGACGACTGAACGCCGACATCGTCGCGGCCCGGATCACGCGCTACGACAGCGGCGTCTTCTACGCCGAACTCGACCTCATGACGCCGCGGGGACATGAAGTCTTCGACTGTCGAACGAGCGACGCCTTGATCCTCGCGACGCGCCAGGGCGTTCGCGCGCCGGTGCTCTGCGCCGAGTCAGTGTTGCAAGCGTTTTACGCCTAGGCGCGGTACTTCTTTTACTTGCCTTGGGACCCGCGCGATCCCTTGACGATGGGGTGCACCTGCGGTCGGACGCAACCGGGGAACTTCGTGGTGAATCGATACGGTGGGCTCAGTCCGGGAAGCGCCACCGAGACCTTGGCGTACTCCACGCACGCCACGGCCGTGCCCACGGGGACGTCACCCCCCTCGACCATGCTCGACGCCACACCGCCGTGCGCTCGTAACGTGATGACCGGAATCGGGACGTTCGCGTTCGGTCCGCCCAGTCCGCCCAGGTACCCGCTGCGGGTCTTCTTCGCCACCGCCGCCACAACGCTCGGGCCGCCCGTCATCGTGACGCTCGGATAGCCCGTCATCTTGCAGGCAGAGGAACTGATATTGGTGATCACGATGAGTTCGGCCACGTGTCCCACACCGGCTCCGCCCGACGTCCAGCGCAAGTCCAACTGCGTCTCTTGGCAGCGACCGATCGCCGCGGCGTTGGCCGGCGTCGTCGCGTCCGAAAGGACGGCCAGCGTCATCGAACCGAGCAGAGCGCACGCCACCGTGGCTCGATTCAAGGCGTGGATGAGAGTCAACAAAGTTCCTCTCGTTTGACGTGGTAGCCACGATGGTAGAGACCATCAGGGTCGAAATGGCCCGAAAACGCGTTACGGTTTCTTGAATTTCACCGCGACGATTTCGCCCCCGCGACGATCGAGGCTGTTCTCGTCCGATATCCGCAGCAGCAAGGCGACGATCAGGTAGTTCGCGAAGAGCGAACTGCCGCCGTAGGCGACGAAGGGCAACGTGATGCCGGTGAAGGGAAGAACGCGAACCACTCCGGCCATGATGAAGAACGCTTGGAACCCCATCAGTGCCGTGAGTCCTGTTGCGGCCAGGCGAACGTAGTCCGACGTCGCGCGCTGGGCGATGGAGAAACCTTCGCCAACGAAGGCGGCGAAGAGGCACACGATGAGGATGATCCCGAGGAAGCCGAGTTCTTCGCCGACCGCCGCGAAGATCATGTCCGACGTGAGATAGGGGATGTGCCCCGATTGACCGAGCCCCAATCCGGTACCCGTCATGCCTCCGGCGGCGAGCGAGTACTGGGCCCAGGCGAGTTGACAGGTCTGGTGCACGGTCTGTAAGGCGCACGCGCCCCACGGATTCAACCAGTCGGTGACGCGTAAGTGAACCTGAGAGAAGTAGCGCGCGGCGACGAACATTCCTCCGACGAAGAGACCCATCCCGAGGATGACGTAGGTCTTGAGACCAGTCGTCACCCACAACATGGAAATGAACAGTGCGAAGAGCAACAATGCGAATCCGATGTCGTTCTCGGCGCCGAGGATCGCCATGGAGAATCCCCACGCGAAGAGGATCGGCAAGAGAACCTTCGGCGGAACGATCTGACGTCGGCCGATGCGTTGCGTGGGTGTCGAGAGCAGTTCGCGATTGGCCGCGAAGTACGACGCGAAGAAGAAGACCAACAGGATCTTGGCAATTTCCACCGGTTGGAATGAGATCGGACCGATGTAGACCCACAGTCGCGCACCGTTGATGTCCTGTCCGATGTGCGGCAACAGCGGCATCAACAACAATCCGACCGCGGCGAGCAATGTGAGGTACCGGTAGCGATCGAGGTCGCGCACTCGTCGCACGACGATCAGCGTGGCGACGAGACCTCCAGCGCTCACCAGGAACCACAGCGCTTGGTACCCGGCGGCCTGAGGATTCCACCGCGCGATCTCGACGTAGCCCACACCGTTGAGCAACGTGGCAATGGGCAAGAGGATCTGCGAGGCGTTCGGCGCGAGGAATCGGATGCACACGTGCAGGGCGAGGGTGATCGCGATGATGGACGTGAGGAAGACGCCGAGTCGGTCGGGCAGGTGACCCTGTGCCCCGAGTGACGCGAGCACGTAGAACGAGCCGACGATCACCCACGCGAGGAGCAGCAGGCTGAGCTCCGTGAGACGTCCGTGTGACACTCGAGTGACGGATGGGCGCTTTGCGGGGACTACGGCAGTATTCGCGTGTCTCGCCACAAATCAAGAGTACTGGTCGTACGATGGTTCAATGGATCTCATGGACGCCGAGGAGTCAGGCGCGCTCGTCATCGACGTGCGATCCTTCGGACCCGAGAGGTTTTCGAGCCGTGAACTGTCGCGTCTGGAGTTCGGTGCGCGACTGCTCGACCTCGCCGATGACCACATGCTGCCCATTCTCGATCGCTGCAAGTTCGTCGCCATCTTCGCCGACATGATCGATGAGTTCTTCCAGGTGCGCGTCGTCAGTCTTGAAGACAAGGTCGCCGCCGGCGTGCAGACCGCCTCGATCGATGGCGTCCGGCCACGTCAACAACTCGAGTCGATCCGTGAACGCGTCCTCGCCCTCGTCGAACGCCAGGACCGACTCGTCCTGGACGTCCTCTTGCCCGAGTTGGCGCAGAACGGTATCGCCATCGTTCCGTACAGTTCGCTCGGCGTCGAAGACCACGATCGGATGACGAAGTACTTCGACGAGAACGTCTATCCCGTCTTGACGCCGTTGGCCGTCGACCCGGGACACCCGTTCCCGATGATCTCGAACCTCTCACTCAACATTGCGGTCTACGTGCGTGACGACGTGACGGGCGAAGAGCGAAGCGCGCGCGTCAAGGTGCCCAACTCACTGCCGCGATTCCTCCAGGCGAACGAGAACCAGTGGTGCATGCTGGAGGACCTCATCACGTCGAACCTGGGTCGACTCTTCTCCGGTATGACCGTTGGACGAGCCGACCTCTTTCGGGTCACGCGCAACGCCGACCTCACGTTGGAAGAGGACGAGGCCGACGACCTGCTCGTCGCGCTCGAAGTCGAGCTGCGCCGCCGCCGCTTCGGCGAGGCCCTGCGCGTCGAGATTCAAAGCGGGATGTCACCGGAGTTCCTCGAGCTCCTCGTCGACCAACTCGAACTCGACCGATCGAACGTCTACGTGACCGACGCCCCCCTCGGTCTGCACGACCTCTGGACCCTCTACGCGATCGACCGACCGGACCTGAAGGGCGAGGGCTGGTCGCCGATCACGCCGCGTCGCCTCCTCGACGGTGAGCACGTCGGTGACATCTTCGCGGCCATTCGCGAAGACGACATCTTGTTGCATCACCCGTACGAGTCCTTCACCGACTCGGTCGAGATGTTCATCGCACAGGCGGCGACCGATCCGAAGGTCGTCGGCATCAAGATGACGCTCTATCGCACGTCCGGTGACTCACCGATCGTGGCCTCACTGATCCACGCCGCCGAGCAGGGCAAGCAGGTGGCGGTGCTGGTCGAGTTGAAGGCGCGATTCGACGAAGCGGCCAACATCGAATGGGCCAAGGCCCTCGAAGACGTGGGTGTCCACGTCGTCTACGGCATCGTTGGTCTGAAGACGCACTCCAAGACGGCGTTGGTGTTGCGCAGCGAGGGCGACACGACCGCGCGCTACGTCCATATCGCGACCGGCAACTACAACGGGAAGACGGCGCGCACCTACGAGGACTTCGGTCTGTTGACCAGTGACCCGGCGATCACCGACGACGTCGGGGAGCTCTTCAATTTTTTGACCGGTTTCTCGAGGATCGGACAGTACAAGAAGATCATGGTGAGCCCGCTCTCGACACGCACGCGAGTGATCGAGCTGATCAATCGTCAGCGCGACCGCGGGTCGGTGGGTCGTATCTCGATGAAGGTCAACGGTCTCACCGACCCGACGATCATCGACGCCCTCTACGAAGCGAGCTCGGCCGGAGCGGAGATCCGCCTCGAGGTGCGCACGTTGTGTTCACTGCGCCCGGGCGTCGCCGGACTGTCCGAGAACATCACGGTGCACAGCCTGGTCGGTGAGTTCTTGGAACACTCGAGGATCTTCATCTTCGGGACCCCCGGCGAGCCGGAGTTCTCGATCTGGCTCGGCTCGGCCGACCTCATGGAACGCAACTTGGACCGCCGGGTCGAAGTCCAGGTGCCCATCGAGAACCGCACGCTCCAGCAAGAACTGCTCGAGGCCTTCGAGGTCACGTGGCGCGACGACCTCTATACGTGGGTACTCGGTACCGATCGCCGCTGGCGACGATTGCAGTCGGTCAACAACTTCTCGGCCCAGAGTGAGTTCAAACGGCTGGCGTTGCTCCGGTCCCGGGCTCTGGCTTAGGCGCGAGACCGTTCTCTTTGCGCCACATCAGCGAGGCGTAGGAGATGCCCCCGACGGGAATCGGTATCCAGAAGTTGACCAGTCGATAGGACAGCACCGCCAAGATCGCTTGACTGTGCGGCACGCCGAATCCGACGAGCGTCCCGATGAGGACGCCCTCGATGATGCCCAGTCCCGCCGGCGTGATCGGAATCGCGGCGAAGATGTTGGCGAGTCCGTAGGCGACGAGTAGGTCAATTGGCGAGATGACGCGACCGAAGGACCAGATGAAGACCCACAGACACGCGGCGTCGAGCAGCCAGTTGAGTGAGGCCCACATGAAGGCGGCCCAGAGGGTCCGGCGATTGTTGACCAGCGTCGTGATACGGTCGGCGACCTTGGCAATCAATTCGCTGATCTTGTCGGCGTTCACCCGGGGAACCCGTAGAGCGATCCACCGCAGCCAGTTGGCCGCTTGGCGCTGACCCCGGGTGATCAGGAGAATCGTGCCCGAGAACGCCGCGATGAGAAAGACCCCGAGGAGGGCGGCAAATCCGTACGCGGGGTTGAAGCCGTTAAGGGGAATCGAGATCACCAGTGCGAACCAGAAGATCATGTTCAAGACGACGGCCGATCCGGTGCCCTGGACGGCCAGACCGAACGCGTTGGTCTCCTTCGGTACGCCGAGCTCGTTGAAGATGCGATACGACAGCGCACCGGCCGGCGCCGTGCCACCGGGAACGACGTGACTGATGGCGAGTCCGGCGAGATTGACGCGCAGCAAGTTGTAGCGACTCGGGGCATACGGGTAGAGCACCGCATTCGTCAGCTCGACGTAGGCGTAGATCGCGGCCATCTCCAAGAGCACCGCGATCGCCACCAAGATCGGGTTCACGGTCGCGAGCAGGTGCAGCGACTTGCGCGCCGACGAAAACTGCGGCAGCACGAGGTACTCGAAGACGAAGACCAGTGCGCCGACGCTCAAGATGATCCGCACCTCTCGAGGTAGCGCGAAACGCTTCTTCTTGACCGGCTCGGGCATGGCATTACCTTAAGCGCGGTCGTGCAAATGCTCCAAGCAATCGGCCACCAAATGACCGGTGACGACCCTCGGTAGAATCGTCCAATGCGTACCCTCGTGGTTCTTCCTACGTACAACGAGATCTTGAACGTCGAGCCGATGTTGCGCACGCTGCGCAAAGTCGTACCGCAGTGTGATGTCCTGGTCGTTGACGACGGAAGCCCCGACGGCACGGCGAACCTGGCCGAAGAGGTCGGTGACGACATCGGTCAGATCACCGTGCTTCGACGCGACAAGAAGAGCGGTCTCGGCGACGCCTATCGGGCCGGTTTCGCCTGGGGCCTCGAACACGGCTACGACCACTTCGTCGAGATCGACTGTGACTTCAGTCACGACCCGACTGCGTTACCGACGCTCCTCAGTGCCGCCGAGACCAATGACGTCGTCATCGGATCTCGCTACATCCCGGGAGGTCATATCCCGCAGTGGAGTCTGTCGCGTCGCCTGCTCTCGCGCGGCGGCAACCAGTACGCCTCGATCATGCTCGGCCTCGGCGTCGCGGACTCGACCGCCGGCTACCGCGTGTACTCCCAGAAGGCCCTCGAGCTGATCGACTTCGAGACCGTCGCCGCTGACGGCTACGGGTTCCAGATCGAGATGACCTATCGCGCCCGGCGAGCCGGCGCCTCCGTCATCGAGGTGCCGATCTCCTTCACCGATCGCGAGTTGGGCGAATCGAAGATGTCGAGGGCCATCGTGGTCGAAGCCCTGTGGCTGGTGACCAAGTGGGCGATCGAGCGACCCTTCGGCCGCGGCGCTCACTGAACGGCGTCGACGAGGACCGAGGAGAGGAAACTGGCGAGTTTGGCCTTGGTCTCTTCACGTTCGGCGATCGGATCAGACTCAGAGACGATGCCGGCCCCGGCCCACGCTTCGAACTGCACACCGTTCACGAGCACGCCACGAAAGCCGATCCACCATTCGCCGTCGCCGTTGGCGTCGATCCAACCCAGTGGTCCGGCGTAGTAACCGCGGTCGATCTGCTCGAGGCGGCGGATGAGCTCGTAGGCGCTCTCGCGCGGGACGCCGCCGACCGCGGACGTGGGGTGGAGCAGACGCAGGACTTCAAGCGCATCGGGCGCGTCCTCGACGTTGCGACACGACGCCTCGATCCACGTTCCCAGGTGCGCCAAGGTGCGCAGCGCGACGATGGAGGGACCGGCGTCGGCCGAGACCTCGTCGTAGACGTTCTCGAGCGCGGTCACGACCTCGTTGACCGGGACGTTGTGCTCGTGCAAGTTCTTGGTGCTGCCGAGCAGCCAGGTCAGGTAGTCCTCCGGGTCGACGTTCGGCGGCAGGGCGATCGTCCCGGCCAAGGGGTGTGAGCGCAACGTGGCGCCGGTGCGACGGGCGATCAACTCCGGCGTGGCGCCGACGAATCGACGTTGGTCACTGGTCGGGATACTGAAGATCGTGCAGAGCGGCTCGCGGTGATGGAGACGCTGGGCGACGGCCGCGGCGTCGATGGGCTCGGGTACGGTGCCGCGGACCGAGCGCGCGAGAACGACCTTGTCGATCTCCTTGGAGCGAAGTATCTCGACGGCGAGAGCGACGTTGTGGGCGTACTCATCGGGGGTCGGTTGGAGCGAGAGCGATCGAAGACTCTGCGTCTCTTGCACCGGCGTGGTCGCTCGCGCCAGCAGTTCCTCCCACGAGTTCGAGCCTTCAAGTTTGGTGATCCACGCGTCGCCGTCGACGCTCTGGGTTATGCAGTACTCCGGCACGTCCAGTTGGCTGGGAGCGGAACGGTCGAATGGCAAGGCGCCAAAGGCGATGACGCCCGATCCCGGCGGTCCGTCCTCACCGACCAGCTCGTGGCGGCGCAGGGTCGACGTGGCGTCGAAGGGCGCGTCGAGGCCGTGTTCCAGCACCACGTGATCGACCGCGTCGCCGAAGCCGACCCGGATGACGTCGGCGGTTTCAATCAGCCATCCGTCGCGCGCACCAATGCTGCGGAGTGATTCGAGTGACTGCTTGGCGATGCGTTGACGTTGAAACCTCACGACGACCTCGTGGCGACGAACTGTTGTGAGAGCCCACCCATGACGCGACGGTGATTCACCGCGGCGAAGCCCGAGCGGTTCAGCATCGAGACGATCTCTTCACTCGCCGGCAGGTACGCCGTGGACTGCGGCAGGTAGTGATAGGCGGCGCGGTCCGAAACGAGCGAACCGATGAACGGTACGACGCGGCGAAACCACAGACGAAACCCGGCGCGAAAGAGTCCGGAACGTGGCTCGGCGACTTCGAGGAGCGAGAGGCGCCCGCCGGGGCGCGTGACGCGGGCCATCTCGTCGAACGTGGCGGCCAGATCGCTGAAGTTGCGCAGTGCGTAGCCGCACGTGACACCGTCAAAGCCGGCCGTTCGAAAAGGCAGGAGTGACGCATCGGCCTGAACGCGCTCGTCCATCGCTCTTCCGGCGTGCAGCATCCCGTAACTGAGGTCGGTGGCGACGGGGACGTGTCCCTGCCGAACCAGTTCGCGAGTGAAGTCCCCGGTGCCCGCGGCGATGTCCAGCACGACGCTTTGACGCGGCAAACGGAGATCGCTGACCGCTCGACGGCGCCAGCGAGAGTCGAGACCGAAGGTCATCAGCTTGTTGACCAACTCGTAGCGCGACGCGATGGCGTCGAACATGGCTCGGACCTGACGGGTCTTCTCTTCGCCTTGGGGGAGTGAAGTGGACAACGGGTTCAGCGGTAGTAGCGATAGACCACTTGGGCGACGCACGACGGCTTGGGCGCGTCCTTGGCCTCGACGACGACGTCGAGGGCGACCTGGACGCCACCGGCGACCTCCTCGACCGACGCCAGTGTCGCGCCGGCGCGTATCTCGGCACCGACCGGCACCGGACTCGTGAAGCGAACCTTGTTGGTGCCGTAGTTCACACCCATCGCAACGCCGTCGACCCTCATGATGCCGCCCATCAGCACCGGGATCAACGACAGCGTGAGGTAGCCGTGCGCGATGGGGCCACCGAAGGGCCCGGCCTTCGCGCGCTCGGGGTCCACGTGGATCCACTGATGGTCGCCGGTGGCGTCGGCGAAGAGGTTCACCTGCTCCTGGGTCACGGTCTGGTACTCGCCGTAGCCCAGGTGCGTGCCAATGAGCGGTGTCAACTCTTCGATGCTGTTCACGTGGGTCGTCATAGAAACCTCCAGGTTCAACTTTAGACAATCCTTCTTCGATGGCGACCACGTCGCCTCGCCGTAGGATTGGGCGATGAGCGAAAGCTTCCACTCCCAGAAACACCGCAATGTGGCGGGGAGTTGGTATCGCGCCTCGGTCTTCGGCATCAGTGACGGCTTGGTCACCAACACGTCGCTGATCTTGGGCTTCGCCGGCGCGAATCCCGGTCACAACATCATCCGACTGGCCGGCCTGGCCGGCCTGGTCGCGGGGGGCTTTTCGATGGCGAGCGGTGAGTACATCTCGGTGCGCGCTCAAAAGGAGTTGCTCGAGTACGAGATCGACGTCGAGCGAAAGTCGATCGAGGAGTCACCGGACCAAGAGCAAGAGGAGTTGCGTCAACTCTTCGTCTCACGTGGCATCGACGCGGACCTCGCCCGTCGTCTCTCGGTCGACCTCATGCGCGACCCGGAGATGGCGCTGCGAACGCACGCCCGAGAAGAGTTGGGCGTCGATCCCTCGACGACCGGGTCACCCTGGGGCGCGGCGATCTCCTCACTCATCTTCTGTTGTCTCGGCGCGCTCATCCCGTTGTTGCCGTGGATCGTGACGACCAATGGCAATCCCGTCGTGTGGTCGATCGGACTGGCGGTACTGAGCGCCGGTGTCGTCGGCGGCGTCATCGGCTGGTTCACGCGCAACGGCGTCATCAAATGGGCGCTACGCCAAATCCTGGTGGGCGCCTTAGCCGCGGCCGTCACGTACGGCATCGGCCGACTGGTCGGCTATCACTAGTTGCGGTGAAAGTGCAGCAACCGGTCGTCGCGTTCGACCTTGAATCCGAGTGACTCATAGAGTTTCAGCGCCCCCACGTTTGACTGCTCGACGAAGAGGATCGCCGTCGAGACGCCCTTCTTCCGCAAGACGTCCAGACCCTGGGTCACCATGACGCGTCCGAGGTTGCGTCCCTGAAAGTCCGGATGCACCGAGATGATGTAGATCTCACCGAAACGGTCGGGGTGGAGTTCGTGGACCTTGGTCCAACACGAGGCCGCGAGTCGTCCGTCGATCTCCAAGAGCAAGAACCCCGACGGGTCGAACCACGGCTCGCTCGTTCGCTCATCGAGGTCCGAACGGAGCCAGGCGCCCTGCTCGGGATGATCGGCGAACGCGGCGTTGTTCTGTTCGAGCCACGCGTCCTCGTCGCGACCCGGCTCGTAGTTGCGCAGGGTCGCTCCGAGAGGTACTGCCACGGAGTCGACGGGCAAGGCGACCTGCATGAGTTGCAGCGTTCGAACGACCTGACACTGTGCGTGGACCGGGACCATCGAACCCCTCGTCCACCAGTCCAGGGACTCGTGATGCTCCAACAGGTTCTGTAGCAGCTCCTCGTCGATGCCGCCACCGCACATCTCGACCGTGGCGTTCTTGGTCCCGGTCGCCATGGCGTACTTGACGAGCAGTCCCTCGTGATACAGCAACCAATGTTCGGCCCGCCAACCGTGCACGACGATGCGACGACGTCCTTCGTCGATGGCTTCGCGCCCGATCAGCGCTTCGGTGCGGTTGAGGAGATTCAATACTTCGAGACGGCGTTCGGGCGTCAGCGAGTGGCTGCGTTGCCACGAATCGGTCATGAGCGCAGGTTACCGTCGCGTCAAGCGATTCGACCGACGACGCGATTGAGGCGTCGCAGCAGTGCTCCGAGCGTTCGCTCAGCCGCAACGAGCTCGGAGTAGATGTCGGGTGGCATCGCCGAACCTTCCGTCTCGACCAGTGCCGTGACACGACGAGAGAGGTCGTTCATCGTCGAGGTGATCGTGTTGAGTTCGTTCTGCATGCTCATCGACGTGGTCCTTTGGCTCGGGAGCGTCTCGCGCGCTGGCGAATACTGTAATGGTCGATGGATGCGATGACCGACACCGAGTTCGACGTTCAACCTCGCTGGTCGAGCATCGTTGCCGGTGGAGCGGACGCCGAGTCGTTCCTCCAGGGGCAGTTGAGCCAAGACCTCGCGGCGATCCCACCGAGCGGTGCGTGGTCACTCCTCCTCGCGCCCGACGGCATCGTCATCACGTCGCTCTTCATCGTGGCAACGCCCGACGGCTACGAATTGACCGTCCCGCGCGAATTAGGTGACGTCGCCTTGACGCGTCTTCGTCGCTTCTTACTTCGCACCGCGTGCACGCTGGAGTTGAGCGACGCCGAACGCGGACCGTTTGAAACGACCGACGAGCAGATCGAAACGCGACGACCCGGTCCCGCCGAGTTCTCCCGAGCGTTGACGCCGCAATGCTTCGGCGCCTCCTTCGTCTCCTCGACGGTCTCGTTCACCAAGGGATGCTTCACCGGTCAAGAGCTCGTCGGCCGACTCGACGCGCGCGGTTCGAGTGTTCCGTGGCGAATGGTTCACGTGAGTGGACCGAGTGTCGCTCGCATCGATGAAGTACTCACCGCCAAGGGTCCCGTTGGAACCTCGGGCCTCACGACGGCGAGTCGTCGCGGCGACGCCGTCGTCGGATTGGGATTCGCGCACCGGAGTCTGTTCGCGAGTGAAGAGCTCAGCCTCGCCACCGACGTATCCGTCGAGGAGACCGCCTGACGGCGCTCGGTGGGTGCCGTTATCGTGGGGGCCAAGGAGTCGACACGTGCGGTTGAGTACTGAGGGCATATTCATCAAGGTCTCCGGCGTGACCACCGAAGACGACGCGCTGTTCTCCATCGGACTCGGCGCGAGCGCCGTTGGTTTCGATTTCGGACCGACGCCGCGCCAGATCTCGGTCAACGCGGCCCACGATATTGTCCGGCGGCTCCCGGTGGGTGCCATCTCGGTCGGGGTCTTTCGAAATGAGATGCCCCAAAGGATCGTGGAGATCGCCAACACGCTCGGGTTGACGGCGGTCCAGATCGACGGCACGGTGGCCAGCGAGGAGATCGCCTACGTCTCAGAGCGCGTCAACACGGTGTTGCGCAGTCTGCCGAGCACGGCCAATCACGATCTGGTGAGCGCGCTGTCCGGTATTGACTATTTGGTGGTGCCGGAGTCCGACGACCACTACTCGCTCATGGACTGCCTGGAGTTATTCAGTGACCAGGAGGTGCGTACGCCGATCATCGCCTCGGGCGGACTCACGCCCTCCAACGTCGTCGACATCGTCCAGAACTATCCGGTGTGGGGTGTTGACGTGCGCGCCGGCGTGGAGAAGTCCGTGGGCGAGAAGGATCCGGTGCTGTTGGGACAGTTCATCGCCAACGCCCGGTGGGCCTTTGACAATACCTACGCGGTGCGTCACCACGACGAATGGCCGATGTAGCCCTTAGGGGTGTGCGCGGCGAAAGACGACGCTACCGTTGTGGCCGCCAAAGCCGAAGGAGTTCGACAGGATCACTTCGACGTCGGCCTTTCGGGGCTCGCCGATCACGACGTCGAGTCCGACCGCGGGATCGACGTTCGTCGTGCCGGCCGTCGGAGGGATCACCTGGTTGACCAACGTCATCACCGAGGCGACGCCCTCGAGGGCGCCCGCCGCGGCGAGCGAATGACCCAGGTGGCCCTTGATCGACGTGACCGGGGGAGCGTCGTCACCGAAGACCTTGCGAACGGCGACCGCTTCGGCGAGGTCGTTCAGCGGTGTCGAGGTGCCGTGCGCGTTGATGTGCGAGACCTCGCTCGCCGACACGCCGGCGTCTTCGAGCGCGAGTTCCATGCAACGAATGGCGCCGTGGCCCGAAGGGTCGGGAGCGGTGATGTGGTGCGCGTCGGCCGTCGATGCCGCGCCGAGGACCTCGGCGTAGATCGTGGCGCCGCGAGCGACCGCGTGTTCCCACTCTTCCAGGATCAATATGCCGGCGCCCTCACCCATGACGAAGCCGTCACGGCCGACGTCGAAGGGTCGAGAGAACTCGGTGTTGCTCAGCGCGGTCATGTTGCGGAACCCGGCCTCGGCGATCTCGACCATGACGGCTTCGGCGCCGCCGGCGACGGCCACGGTGCTGCGCCCGGTGGCGACGAGTCGGGCGGCGTTGCCGATCGCGTGGGTGCCGGCCGCGCAGGCGGTCGTCACCGTCTCACAGGGCCCGCCCAGCCCGAAGCGCATCGACACCGCGGCCGTGGCGGCGTTGGGCATCATCATCGGCACCATGAAGGGCGAGACGCGATCCGGTCCTTTTTCTGACAGCACGCGGAACTGTTCGATGACGGTCTGGAGTCCACCGATTCCGGTCGTGACGATGCTGCCCGCGTCCACCAGCGGGCCGGCCAGGCCGCTCTGGCGCCAGGCCTCGTCGGCGGCCATGAGTGCGTAGAGCGAAAAGGGATCGAATCGACGCAGTTCCTTCGGTCCTCCGATGTGCGTCGCGTCGAAGGGGGCGATGCGTTTGCTTTCGGGCGCGGCGTCCTTGAGAAGAGCGTTCCAGAGGGCCTCAACACCGACGCCGGCACAACTGATCGCGCCGAAACCGGTGACCGCGACCCGGTAGCCCGCAACTGGCCCCGTGGGCGTAACCGCGACGCGCACTACAGCTTGGCGTAGATCAGTTCGAAGGCTTCGCCGACCGTACGAATGTCCTTCAGTTCGTCTTCAGCGACTTCGATGTCGAAGGTCTCTTCGAGGGCCATGACCAGTTCGACCAGGTCGAGGCTGTCGGCGCCGAGGTCGTCACTGAAAGAGGCTTCGAGTGTCACCTTCGATGGGTCGACCGACAAGACTTCGACGGCTGCGTCGGTGAACTTGTTGAGTGCTTCGTTGCGGTCCATGGAATTGCCCCTTTTTTCTGTCGCTCCATCGTACTAAAAGCCCGCCCGAGGACCGACATTTAGAGACCCATGGCGAGGCCACCGTCGACCGCGATGACGGTGCCGGTGACGTAACGCGCTTCGTTACTGGCGAGGAACCCGACAACCCCGGCGATATCGCTCGGCTGGCCGATGCGGTCCATGGGGATCATCGCGGCCATGGCGTCCTTGGCCGCGCCCAGATCGTTGGTCATGTCCGTTTCGATGAGTCCCGGCGCCACGACGTTCACCGTGATGCCGCGTGACGCGACCTCCTTGGCGAGGGCCCGCGCCAGGCCGACGAGGCCGGCCTTGGCGGCGGCGTAGTTCGCCTGTCCGGGCACGCCGACGAAGGGACTGATCGAACCGATGAAGATGATCGAGCCCGCTCGCTGACGGACCATCGACGCCATCGTGGCGCGCGCGCCGTAGAAGGCACCGTCGAGGTCGGTCGAGAGCACCTCACGCCACTGATCGTCGGACATCCGCATCGCGAGCCCGTCGCGCGTGACGCCGGCGTTCATGACGGCGACCTCGACGGGACCGAACTCGGCGATCGCTGCTTTGACGGCGTCGTTCACGGCGGACGAATTCGCGACGTCGACGGTGAAGGTCTTGGCACAGCCGCTCGGCGCGTCACCGGAGCGTGACAGTGCCACGACCTGGTCGCCGTGGTCGATGAACCACTGCGCTATCGCCGCGCCGATGCCCCTGCTCGCTCCGGTGACGATGACGTGTCGGCTCATAGTTCGATCCCTTCGAGATCGGCGAGGGTCGCGGGCGCAAACTGTCGCTCGAACGGACGGATTCGTTTCGTGAGTCCAGTGAGGACGCCGCTCGGCGGCATCTCGATCGTGGTCGTCACCGACTCGGGCAGCGCCAACGTCGCTTCGAAGAACTCGACGGGTGAGGTCAGTTGTCGCGAAAGCAGTTCACGCCACTCGTCGGACGAGACGTGCACCGCGGCGTCGACGTTGGAGATCAGGATTGAGTCCGTCGAATCCCACTGAACACTGGTGAGTGCCTTGTCGAGTTCCTCTTGGGCGGGCGCCATGAGCGGAGAGTGGAACGCCCCACCGACCGGCAGTGGTGTCGCGCGACGCCACCCGAGCTCCTTGTGTCGCGCGAGGAGGTCATCGAGGCCGGCGCGCGTCCCGCTCACGACGATCTGTCCGGTGCCGTTGATGTTGGCCACCCAGACGCCGTCGAGTCCCTCGAGCGCTGCACGAGCACCCTCATCGCCCCCCATGAGCGCGACCATGGAACCTTCCGTCGCGGCGGCGGCACGAGCCATGGCCGCGCCGCGTACGCCGATGAGTCGCGCGCCGTCTTCGATCGAGAGGAGACCCGCGGCGACGAGCGCACTGAACTCACCGAGGCTGTGACCGAGCAGGTAGCGCGGTCGAATACCGCGTTCAATCAGGTCGTAGTAGCCGACGATTGAGAGGGCGAAGGTGGCGATCTGCGCGCGGTCGGTGCGAACGACCTCTTCGTCTGAGGCGGTGAGTAAGAGGGCGGCGACGTCGAGTCGAGCGGCCTCACTGACGCGCGCGAGGACTTCCCAAAAGCGCGGCGACTGCCACTCGACGCCGGCGCCTCCGCTCAGCGAACCTTGGCCGGGGAAGAGGGCGACGACGTCGTCACGAAACGCGGGAGATTCTGGATCTGACATGTAATCACGGTAACAGTGCGTCGACGAGTCGACCACTACCGTGCATCATTCACGAACCTTGGACGTCGTTCTTGCAAAAGCATCGGTGGTCACCCGCGCTGGCAGTTGGCACAGTGCCCGATGACATCCAAGGCGTGCGAGGTCGCCACGAAACCTTGCTCGGCGGCGAGTTCGTTGACCATGCGAGCCACCGTGCGTTCGAAGGCGCGTGTGGGTGTCACGTCGATGACCTGACCACAGGAAGCACAGAGGAGATGATGATGGTGATGGAGGAAGTCCTCGGCCATCTCGAATCGGGCGAACTCGTCGCTCGCGGCAATTCGCCTCACGACGCCCGCTCGTTGTAGATCGGAGAGATGTCGATAGGCCGAACTTCGGGGAATCGCGGGTAGCTGTCCTTCGATGTCTGAGATGCTGAGCGGTCGCTCGGAGGACGCCAAGAGTTCGACCACGGATCGGCGACCGACGGTGTAGCGCTGATCGATCCGGTGCAGGAGGACGTCCACGAACTCGTGCACGTCGTCGACGGACTCAAAGGTTGGCACGTTAGGTCTCCTCATCCCGACTCGTCGTCTTCATCATTGTTCGTCCCACGGGCATCCGGTCTCGCTTGTAATGAGACTCATTCTCATTCTATCGTTGGACCGTGAACGCCACGACGTCGCGACCAATCGTTGGTTCCTTTCGACGGGCCGTGCGCCGCGGCGCGCTGTCGTGCGTGTTCGCGGTCGTGACGGTACTCGCGCTCTCGCCGCCGAATGAGGCCACGGCGAGCACGAAGAGCGGCGTCATCGTCGCGGTCGGCGCCGAGAACGAGTACGCCAATGTGCTCAGTCAGATCGGCGGGAAGTACGTGTCGGTGTCGTCGATACTCCGCAATCCGAACACGGATCCTCACACCTTCGAAGCGAGTCCGTCGGTGGCCGAGGAGATCAGTCGCGCCCAGTTGATCGTGCAGAACGGCGTCGGCTACGACGCCTTCATGAACAAGATCGAGGCCGCGTCACCGAACTCCACGAGGAAGGTGATCGTGGCTCAGCGAGTCTTGGACCTGCCGAGCGACACGCCCAATCCCCACCTCTGGTACAGCCCTCGAACGATGCCGGCGGTTGCGAGCGTCATCACCAAAGACTTGGAAAAGATGGATCCGGATCACGCCGCCTACTTCGAGCAGAATCTCAAGACATTCGACGCGTCGTTACAGCCGTGGTTCAACGCCATCGCGGCGTTCCGGGCCAAGTACGGCGGCACTCGCGTCGCGGTGACCGAACCGGTCGCCGACGACCTACTCAAGGCAATGGGCGCAAAGATTCTGACGCCGTTCGTGTTCCAGGCCGACATCATGAACGGCGTCGACCCGTCGCCAGAGGACATCTCGCTCGAGGAAGGCTTTTTCACGAGGCACGAGGCCAAGGTCTTCTGTTACAACGAACAGGTCGTTGACTCACTGACCTCGACGATCAAGCAGAGCGCCCTGTCGGCGAAGGTCCCGGTGGTGGGCGTCTACGAGACCATGCCCACCCCTGGCTACGACTACCAGACCTGGATGTTGGCCGAGGTGAACGCCATCGAGTCCGCAGTAACCCGACACCGATCAACGGAGAAATTATGAGCGACAAACCGGTCCTTGAAGTTGACAGCGTTTGCGTGACGTTAGGTGGTCGTCGCATCCTCGACCACGTGACATTCGACGTGCGCGCCGGAGAGTTCACCGGCCTGATCGGCTCCAACGGCGTCGGCAAGACGACGTTGCTTCGAACGATCTTGGGACTACAGCGCCTGGACGAGGGGCACATCCTGGTGTCCGGATCGCCGATTTCGCCGCGCAACCGGTCGCTCGGATACGTGCCCCAACGAATCGTCGTGGATCCCGACGTGCCGATGCGAGCGCGCGACTTCGTCGCACTTGGTCTGGACGCGCATCGATACGGCTTGACGCGGCGAACGCCAGGACAACGCGAACTCGTCGATCAGATCTTGCACGACGTCGATGCCGAGCGCTTCGCCGACAATCGCCTCGGCGGCCTCTCGGGTGGGGAGCAGCAACGAATATTCATCGCCCACGCGTTGATCAGCCAGCCGAAACTGCTGTTGCTCGATGAGCCGCTGGCGAATCTCGACCCGAAGAGCGTGCAGGAGGTCGTTGCACTCCTGCACCGGGTCGCCCGTGACTACGGGGTCGCGATCGTCCTTTCGGCGCACGAGATGAACGCCCTGCTCCCGGTGATGGATCGGGTCGTGTACTTGACCGGCGGCCGAGCGGCGAGCGGCACCACCGACGAGGTCATCCGCTCCGAAGTCCTGAGCCAGCTCTACGGTCACCACGTCGACGTCTTGAAACTGCACGGTCGCGTCTTGGTCGTCGCCGAACCGGGACAAGAGAACGAAGACATCCCCGAACACGCGACGCTCACAGTCAATTGAGCGTCGTGCACTTCATTCTCGAACCGGGCTTTTTCTCCAACGGGCCCGTGCGCACCGCCCTGATCATCGGGGGAGTGACGGCGATCGTCTCGGCGGTGGTCGGCGTGTTCGTCGTCATACGTAGTCAGGCCTTTGCCGGACACGCTTTGACCGATGTCGCCACGACGGGAGGTTCGGCCGCGTTCTTCTTCGGCCTCAGTCCGCTTCTCGGTTTCATCGGTGGCGGGGTAATCGGCGCGGGGGCGATGGACCTCATCGGTGTGCAGCGCGAACGAGGTCGCGACGTGGCGACCGGGATCGTGTTGGGCACCGCGCTGGGTCTGGCGGCGCTCTTCTTGTATCTCGACACCACCAAGAGCGCCAGCACTGGAGCGACGCAACAGATCTTGTTCGGATCGATCTTCACCCTCGATCCGTCGACCGTCCCGCTCGTCATCGGGCTCAGTGCCGTCGCTCTGGCGATCATCACCTCGATCAACCGACCGCTGCTCATGAGTTCATTGAGCGCGGACTTGACTCGTGCTCGCGGTATCAACCTGCGAGCGATCGGTGTGTTGTTCATGATCGCGATGGCGGTGTCGGTCGGCCTTTCGTCCATCGCCGTGGGCTCGATCCTTTCGACGGCCCTGCTCATCGGGCCGGCCGCGGCTTCGGTGCGCGTTGCGAGGAGCCTTCGACCGGCGCTCGTGATGGCCGCCGCGCTGGGTGTCACGGCCACGTGGCTCGGGATCCTCTTCGCCTACGACAGTTTCTACTGGGTCCCTTCCAGTCAGGGCCTGCCGGTCAGCTTCTTCATCGTGTCCTTGATCTTCCTCTGCTATCTCGTCACGGGGATCCCGTTCGTGCGCCGCGGCTTTCGCGCAGCGACGTCCCGTCAGCGCCACCTATCCGAAACGGGCGCGTGATGTTCTCGGGCTTCATGTGGAACGCGTGGGAGGTCGGGACGATGGTGGCGGTCGTCGGCGGCGTCGTGGGCTTCTTCGTGGTCCTGCGAGGCTCGTCGTTTCCCGCTCACGCCATTCCCAACGGAGCCTTTGCCGGCGCCGCCGGCGCGAATCTGATTGGGATCAATCCGCTCATCGGTCTCGGTGTCTTCTCCTTCGCCGCGGCATTGGGAATCGGCGGGCTCGCTCGTCGCGGGAGGGCAGACGCCGTCACGGCGCTGGCGCTGGTGATGATGCTGGCTCTGGGTGCCGCCTTCTTGAGTCTCAGCACACAGTACGAACCCCAGATCTTCTCCCTGCTCTTCGGCGAGATACTAGGTGTCAGTTCGAGCGAAATCGCGCCGGTGATCGTGTTGGGTGCGGTCTGCATCATCGCGGTCGCGGTCCTCTATCGACCTCTGCTACTCGCGTCGATCGCACCCGACATCGCCGCCGCGCGCGGACTGCGCCCCCAACGCCTGGAGATCGCCTTCCTCATCGTCATCGCGTGCGCGACGACGATGACGGTACCCGTGGTCGGCGCGTTGCTGATCTTCACGTTGATGATCGGCCCGTCGGCCGCCGCGCAGTGCTTCACCGATCGCGCTGGCCGAGCGATGGCTGGATCGGTCGCCATCGCGCTGCTGACGATTTGGATGGCGCTGGCGTGTGCCTACCAGTCGAACTGGCCCGTCGGGTTCTACGTCAGCGTCTTCAGTGCGGTCTGGTACGGCGTCGGACGGGGCTACGCGGCGTGGAACACGAGGCTGCGAAATGCTCGCGCAACACCCGTCACGACGGCCGATGCGCTCACGATGTCGTGAGCGATCACGACAATTGATTTGCGACGAAACGTGCCCGGAGTGGGACTTGAACCCACACACCCTTTCGAGTAAAGACTTTTGAGGCCTCCGCGTCTGCCGATTCCGCCATCCGGGCTGAGCGAACAACGATAACAGGCGCCTTAGTGTGACGAGGGTGAAGGCGACCTTGTGGCAACAAGACACGGCGATTCGCCATCCCGTGCGATCGGCCGAACAGAACCACGACGAACGCTCACGTCTCTTTCTGTCCATCGATCACCTCGGCACCACCGGCTTCGGAGAGGTCGCGCCGCAACCACGCGCGCTCAATGGCGACGCCGCGTTGAGCGACGTGATCGACGAAGTGCGCATCTTCGTGCTGCCGCAACTGCAACAGATCCTCGAGCGCGAGGGCGACCTCCCGTCCTGGACGAGGGTCGCGCGTTTCGCCGGCTCGCGCGCCGCGAGCAACCCCGCGGTCGCGCTCTTGGAGATGGCGCTGCTGGACCGCGAACTACGCGTCGATCGAGTGGCGATCGCTTCGCTGTGGCCGCCGAGGTTCCAGACGCCACTGCAGTCCACGGTCTCATTGATCGACGATGGTGAGTGGAGCATCGCGCCCGAGACCGTGCGCGTGCGGGCCAAGATCTCGCCGGCTCCGTTGGGTCCAACGTCCCTTCGACGGCTCGGCGAACTCCCGGTGCCCGTCTTGTTGGACTACAACGGTGCGGCCCGCGACGACGCTCAAGTGCTCGAACACGTCGCGACGATCCGTGACGTCGCCGTCGTGGCGGTCGTCGAACAGCCCTACGCGGTGGGCAACGTCGTCGACTCGGCGCGCCTGGCCGAACGGCTGGACGTACCGCTCAGTATCGACGAGGGTGTGCGCAGCGTTCGCGACGTGGGTCAGATCGTGCGCTACCGGGCCGCCGAGATCATCTGCGTCAAGCCGGCGCGCGTCGGGGGCCTGGCGAACGCGCGAACGATCATTGTCCGCGCTCAAGAGGCGGGTCTTCGCCCGTACATTGGGGGATTCTTCGAGTCCCCCTACGGACGCCGAGTGAATCGTTCGCTCGCCAACAGCTGTGTCGCCGAACCGAGCGACCTCAGTCCCGTCGACGTCGTGACCGAGGGCTACTCGCGTGAGGTCGACGAGGTGGCCGGTGGCTTTGGCGTCGTACCCTCGGCCGAGATGCTCGCGCGTGGCGCCGTTCTGGTGGACCTCGAGGTCTCGATTTAGACTCTCGCCATGAGTTCGCGCCTGTACAAACGACGGCTGGAGGACGTGCAACGCCAGCTCAACCAGGCGCGCGAGAGCCTGAACGTTCTCCAGGAGCAGGTCATGGTCTGGAACGACGCTCTGGAGGACTCGCGAATCCGCGCGCTGGTCTCTGAGACGCCGCTCCAGGCCCACGAGTACGACGAGCTCTCGCGTCACGTGGCCGTCGCCAACGCCGAGATGAACCGGCGCGCCGAAGAGGTCCGTGAGTTGGTCGAGGCGCGCGACGAACTGCTTCGCGACTGGACGCCGGATGACGATCGTGGATAAGCGCGTCGTCATCGCCGACGACGAGTCGATCATCCGGCTCGATCTGAAGGAGATCCTCGAAGGTGATGGCTACCTCGTCGTGGGCGAAGCGGCCCGCGGTGACGACGCGCTGACGATGATCCGCGACCTGCGACCCGACTTGGCACTCCTCGACGTCAAGATGCCGGGACTCGACGGTATCGAGGTCGCCAAGGCGTTGAAGGGATCCAACACCGTGGTGGTCTTGCTCACGGCCTTCAGTCAGCGCTCACTCATCGAGAGCGCGCGTGACGCCGGCGTGGTCGCCTATCTGGTGAAGCCGTTTCGATCGAGCGAGATTCTGCCGAAGCTGGCGGCGATCTTGTCGCCCACGGCCGAAGAACGAGACGCCGAAGTGTCACAGGTCGAGGACAAGATCGAGACGAGAGAGATCGTCCAGCGGGCCAAGGAGATGTTGATGCAAGAGCGCGGACTCGATGAGCCGGCGGCCTTTGAGATCATCCAACAGTCGGCGATGCGCGGTCGAACACGCATGCGTGACATCGCCCAACAGATATTGAAGGGTGAGTTCGTTGGCTGAGGCCGCGACCGACCAGCGCCCCCTGGTGCTGCTAGACGGCATGTCGTTGGCCTTTCGCGCCTTCTTCGCACTGCCCACCGACATCGCGACCTCCGAGGGACTCGTCACCAACGCCCTGCACGGCTTCGCGGCGATGCTGCTCTCGCTCGTGCGAACGCAGAGTCCGCGCGCACTCGCCGTCGCCTTCGACCTTTCAGGCGGCACGTTCCGCGACGTCATGGTCGAGGACTACAAGGGTGGACGGGCCGAGACCCCGCCGGAGATCGAGCACCAGTTCGAACTGATCCGTCACCTCTGTGAGGTCCTGCACATCCCGGTCCTCGGAGTTCAGAACTTCGAGGCCGACGACGTGCTGGCGACGCTCGCCACCTGGGGACGCAACGAGTCGATTCCCGTCGTGGTCGTCACCGGTGACCGCGACGCGTTCCAGTTGGTCGAGGACCCGTACGTGAAGGTCCTCTACAACCGGCGCGGCGTCTCGGACTACTCGCTCTACGACGAGGCGGGGATCTTCGAACGTTGCGGCATCGAGTCGAGCCGCTACCCGTTGCTCGCCGCGCTGCGCGGGGACACCTCGGACAACCTGCCCGGCGTCCCGGGCGTGGGGGAGAAGACGGCGGCGAAGCTCTTCGCCCAGTACCGCGACATGGACGATCTCTACGCCCACCTCGGCGACCTCACGCCCAAGCTCCGCGAGAACCTCGCCACCTACGAAGAGCGCGCGCGCAACAACGAGAAGGTCATGATGCTGATCCGCGACGTGCCGCTGGACTTCACGCTGCACGACATCACTCTCGGTGGCTGGAACCGCTCGGAGATCGACGCCTTCTTCGACCGATTCGAGATGAACCAGATGCGTACGCGCTTCGGTCAACTCATGAAGGAGGGACTCCTGGGCGAGGCCGGCGAGACGTCGGCGCCACTCACCGAAGCGACCGAAGCGAAGAAGACCACGACCGCCAAGGCGCTGAAGGTCGCGACGTCACTTGACGAGGTGCTGGCCTCCACGACGACACCGGTCGTCGCCTTTCGCCACACGCGCGCGGCGGTCCTCGACGCCGAGAAGGGACTCGTGGCCCTCTGTGACCTCGACGACGCCATCGAGGCGTTCGCGCGCGTCGCCCCGTGCGGCCACGACCTCAAGCCGCTGTACCGCGAAGCCGCCGGCCACGACCGCGTGGTGCTGGAACCGGCCGACGACACCGCGATCATGGCGTTCTTGCTCGACGCCAACAGTGGCCGCTACGACCTCGCCGAGGTGGCGCAGCGTTTTCTCGGTGAACCGATCGTCGATACGTCACCCTCGCTCTTCGACTCGACGACCAGTGACGAGACGTTGACCTACGAAGTCGCGCTGATCGCACGACTGCGCGAACACCTTCGCGCCGAGATCGCGACGTGGGAGCTGAACTTCGTCTACGAACAGATCGAACTACCGCTCGTCATGGTGCTCGGGCTGATGGAGGCGCGCGGCGTTCGCGTCGACGTCGAACTACTGCGCGCGATCTTCAAGGAGTTCACCGAAGAAGTGGCCTCACTCGACAAGGAGATCCAAAAGGTCGCCGGCCACGAGTTCAAGGTCAACTCACCCCAGCAGCTTCAGACGGTCCTCTTCGACGAGATGGGCCTCACGACGGTGAAGAAGATCAAGTCCGGTTACTCGACCGACGCCTCGAGCCTCGAGGCGATTCAGGACGAACACAAGATCATCCCGTTGATCCTGCGCTACCGCGAGGTCGACAAGTTGCGCGGCACGTACGGCGCGCCGCTCATCGACGCGGTGCAGCCCGACGGTCGCATCCACGCGACGTTCCAACAGATGGTGGCGCGCACCGGCCGGCTCTCCTCGGACGGACCCAACCTGCACAACATCCCGGTGCGCTCCAAAGAGGGTCGGCGCCTGCGTTATGCCTTCTTGCCGAGCGAGGGGTGGGAGATGGCGGTCTCGGACTACAACCAGATCGAACTGCGCATCCTCGCGCACCTCTCCCAGGACTCCGGGCTGCTCGCGGCCTTCGCCTCCCACGAAGACGTGCACCGCACGATCGCCGCGTCGGTCTTCGGCTGTGCGCCGGCCGACGTCGTGGCCGAACAGCGCGAACAGGCCAAGGCCGTCTCCTACGGCCTCGCCTACGGCATGGAGGCCTTCGGTCTGAGCCGTCGCCTCGGCGTGCCCGTGAGCGTCGCCAAAGAGATCATGGACAAGTACTTCTCGGGCTTCCCGTCGCTGCGCGCCTACATGGACCAGACGATCAAGGACATCCGGGCCAAGGGCTATTCGCGCACCGAGTTCGGTCGCATCCGTCCCTTCCCGGACATCGCGACCGCCAGTGGACCCCAGCGCCAGGCGGCCGAGCGCCAGGCCATGAACTCCGGCATCCAGGGGCTGGCGGCCGACATCTTCAAGTCGGCGCTTGTGCGACTCGATCGTCAGCTGCGCGCCGATGACCTACAGGCGCGACTCATCCTCCAGGTCCACGACGAGGTCGTCGTCGAGGCACCGCCCGAAGAGAAGGGCCGGGTCGAAGCGGTCATTCTGGATGCGCTGACCAATGCCGCGTCGCTCAGTGTCCCCCTGGAGGTCACCCTGCACTGGGGCGAGAACTGGGCCGCCGCCAAGGGTTAATTGGCGCCTTGCTAGCATGGAACGTTGGGTTTGCACCGGAGACCCAATTCCTATTCCCTAGCTGACCCCGGTGTGGTCTGTGAAAGAAGTACGCATGTCGGACGGCACCAGCCTCCTCTCCTCCCAGCAGATGGGAACCTTTGACGAAGACGGGAACTACGTCCCGCGCGTCATCACCGAAGACGACATGGTCGGCACCGACCTCGCCACCCTCGTCGGCGACAGTGTCCTCGAGTTCGAAGACGGCGACCTGGTCACCGGCACCGTGGTCAAGATCGACCACGACGAGGTCCTGCTCGACATCGGCTTCAAGTCCGAAGGCGTCATCCCGGCGCGCGAGCTCTCCATCCGCAACGACGTCGACCCCTCCGAGATCGTCTCCATCGGCGACCGCATCGAGTGCCTGGTCCTGCAAAAAGAGGACAAGGAGGGACGTCTCGTCCTCTCCAAGAAGCGCGCTCAGTACGAGAAGGCGTGGAGCAACATCGAAGAGCTGAAGAACCGCGACGAGGTCGTCAAGGGCGTCGTCATCGAGGTCGTGAAGGGTGGACTCATCGTCGACATCGGCCTGCGGGGATTCCTACCCGCGTCGTTGGTCGAGCTGCGTCGCGTTCGCGAACTCCAGCCCTACATCGGCAAGACCGTCGAGGCCAAGATCATCGAACTCGACCGCAACCGCAACAACGTCGTGCTCTCGCGCCGTGCCTGGCTCGAAGAGACCCAGAAGGAACAGCGCGGTGACTTCCTGTCGAACCTCAAGCCCGGCGAGCGCCGTCACGGTGTCATCTCCTCGGTCGTCAACTTCGGCGCCTTCGTGGACTTAGGCGGCATGGACGGACTCATCCACGTCTCGGAACTCAGTTGGAAGCACATCGACCACCCGAGCCAGGTCGTCGCCGTCGGCGACGAAGTGGACGTGGAGGTCCTCGACGTCGACTTCTCCAAGGAGCGCATCTCGCTCTCGCTGAAGGCGACGCAGTCCGACCCCTGGCAGGTCTTCGCCGACAGCCACTCGGTCGACCAGCTCGTCTACGGCCGCGTCACCAAGCTCGTGCCCTTCGGCGCCTTCGTCCAGGTGGGCGAGGGGATCGAAGGTCTCGTGCACATCTCAGAGATGGCCGCGCACCACGTCGAGTCACCGGACCAGGTCGTCACCGCCGGTGAGGAGCTGTGGGTCAAGATCATCGAACTCGACACCGCGCGCCGACGCATCAGCCTCTCGATCAAGCAGGCCGCCGAGGGTGGCGAGGTCTCCGAGGAGTACCGCGAGGCCTTCGGCTCCCACGCCTACGACGACGCCGGCAACTACATCGGCGCCATCGAGTACGGCGAGTTCACGCCCGAGACCGAGGCGCAGGCCGCCTGGGCCGAGTACGCGGTCGAGGTCGCACCGAAGTCGGGTGACGACGACGAGGCCCCGGTCTCAGAGATCGAGATCATCGACACGGTCGACGCGGCGGAGAACGCCGACGCGCAGACACCGGAATCCGACGCACCTGACGCTGAGTAGCGCCGACTAACCCTCCAAGACGGTCGGCGTGGTCGACTTGTGGTGGATCGTCAACGGGTAGTGACACGAGACCATGTGATTGGGCGCGACCTCTTGGGGTAGCGGCTCCTCGTCGGCGCACTTCTGGGTCGCGTTCGGACACCGCGTGCGGAATCGACAGCCGCTCGGAGGGGTCATCGGGCTCGGCGGCTCGCCCTCGAGGACCTGCGCGTGCATCGGTGAGTCGGGGTCGGCCTCCAGCGCCGCACCGAGCAAGAACTCGGTGTACGGGTGGGCCGGTGACTCATAGAGCGTGTCGGCCGGACCGATCTCACAGATCTTGCCGAGGTACATCACCGCGACACGGTCACTGACGTTCTTGACGACCGCCAGGTCGTGGGCGATGAACAGCAGCGTGAGGCCGTACTCGGCCTTCAGGTCCTCCAACAGGTTCAAGATCTGCGCCTGGACCGAGACGTCGAGCGCGGAGACCATCTCGTCACAGATCAAGAGCTTGGGACGCATGGCGAGGGACCGCGCGATCGAGATTCGCTGGCACTGGCCGCCCGAGAACTGACGCGCGTAGCGATTGCCGTAGACCGAGGGGTCGATCCCGACCTTGCTCAGCAGGTCGCTGATCAACGCGTCGCGGTCGGCGCCGGTCACGGTCTTCCAGCAGTCGAGCGGTTCTGCGACGATGTCCTTCACCCGCCGGCGGGGGTTCAGTGAGCTGATCGGGTCCTGGAAGATCATCTGCATCCGCGTGCGCGCCTTGCGCAGGGCCTTGCCGGACTCTCGAGTGATGTCGACGCCCTCGAGTTCGACGGTTCCCTTGGAGGGCTCGACGATACGCATCAGGGCCTTTCCGGTCGTCGACTTGCCGCAACCGGACTCACCCACGAGCCCGAGGGTCTCGCCCTCCATGATCTCGAAACTGACGCCGGCCACGGCACTGACCGCGTGGCCGTGGACGTAGAAGGTGACTTCGAGGTCGTTGACCTTCAGCAGTGGCGTTCGCGGGTCGCTCACGGCAGCGTCGCTTCGGAGTTCACGGGCAGTGGGTTCCAGCAGGCGAAGCTGTGGCCGGCCTCGACCGAGGGTTGGAGCTCGGGCCGTTCACTGTGACACCGGTCGGTCGCGTACTTGCAGCGCGGCGCGAAGCTGCACCCGGGTGAGAGGTTCAAGAGGTTCGGCGGTCGTCCGGGGATCGTCACCAGTCGGGTGTGGCTCTTGTTGGAGACCTTGGGCGAACTCTCGAGCAGTGCGCGCGTGTAGGGCATGCGGTGATGGTAGAAGACGTCGCGGGTCGAGCCGGTCTCGACGACTCGACCGGCGTACATGACGACGATGCGCGATGTACGCGTGGCGACGACGCCGAGGTCGTGGGTCACCAGGATGACCGACATCTTGAGTCGCTCCTTCAACTCGTCCAACAGGTTCAATATCTGCGCCTGGATCGTGACGTCCAGGCCCGTCGTGGGCTCGTCGGCCATGAGCAGCTTCGGCGAACAGGCCAGGGCGATCGCGATGACGACTCGCTGACGCATACCGCCCGAGAGCTGCCCGGGATAGGCGCCGTAGCGGTGGACCGGCGAAGGGATGCCGACCAACTCGAGTAACTCGATGGCGCGGGCCTTGGCGTCCTGGCGGTTCATGCCGAGTCGAACGCGCAGCGCTTCGTCGATCTGCTTGCCGATCTTCATGACCGGGTTGAGCGAGGTCATCGGGTCTTGGAAGACCATGGCCACTTCGGTGCCCCAGATCGATCGTTTGTCGTCCTCACTCGCACCGACCACCTCGAAGCCGTCCAGGATTGACGAGCCCGAGACGGTCGTGTTGACGCGTGGCTGCAGTCCCATGATCGTGCGCGAGAGCACCGTCTTGCCCGATCCCGATTCGCCGACGATACCGAGGGTCTCGTTGCGCGCGAGGTCGAATGAGACGTGGTTCACGGCCGTGAGGTCGCCGCCGGAGGTCTTGAAGGTCGTCGTGAGGTCCTTTACGACCAACAGCTTGTCGTCGCTCACAGTTTGACCTCCGTCACGTCGAAGTGCGCGCGGATGCGGTCGCCGATGAAGTTGAGAGCGATGAGGAAGAAGCACAGCGCCAACGAAGGGAATAACGCGAGCCATGGGTTCTGACTCAAGACGGTCCGCGCCTCATTGATCATGTTGCCCCAACTCGGCGTCGGGGGATTGACCGAAAGGCCCAAGAACGCCAACGCCCCTTCGAGGATGATGATCGTCGCCACACCGATCAAGAAGAACGACAGCGCGATCGGGGCGATGTTCGGCAACAGCTCCTTCATCAGGATTCGACGATCGGTGGCCCCCTGCACCTTGGCGGCGATGACGTAGTCCTTGGTCGCCACGCTCAAGGTGGCGGTTCGAATGACGCGATAGACCAACGGGACTGACGCGACCCCGATGACGACGATGATCTTGAACAGCGAGCGCGGCGACCAAAAGGAGAGGATGGCGATCGTCGCGATGATCGCCGGAAAGGCCAGCAAGAGATACATGAAGCCGGTGAGGATCGCGTCGAAACGACCGCGGCGGTACGCGGCCAGCATCCCCAACGGGGCACCAATGCCGTAGCCGATCAAGATCGAGCCAAGACCGACGGTGATCGAGACCCGAGCACCGTAGACGACGCGCGCGAAGATGTCGCGCCCGAGGTCATCGGTGCCGAAGAGGTGGTGGAGGCTCGGTGCGGCGTTGATCAGGTTGTAGTTCCCGTAGAGGGGATTTTGCAGCGGCAAGACGTTGGCGAAGACGGCACCGAAGATATTGAGGCCCACCCAGCCGACGCAGATCCAAAAGAACAACCCCAATGGCTCGCCCGGCTCCTCCTTCACGCCCATGAGGACCGATTCGGCGAGGCTGAGGTTCTCGGGGCTGTAGCTACTCACGGCTGATCCTTGGATCGACGATGTTGATGACGAAGTCGAAGAAGAAGTTGATCGCCACCACCAAGACCGAGACGGTCAGGACGATGCCCTGTACGACGAGGAAGTCGCTGGAGTTGATCGCCAAGATCAGGGTGTAGCCGAGGCCCGGTATCTGTAACAGGTACTGCACGATGAATCCGGCCGCGATCAGTCCACCGATGTTGACGCTGGCGGCCCCGAGCAGCGCCACCGAAGAGGGTCGAAAGGCGTGTCGCCACATGATGCGGCGTTGACTGAGTCCTTTGGAACGGGCCATCGTTATGAACTCCTCTTGCAAGGTGGCAATGAGGTCACTGCGCAAGACCCGGTAGTAGATGACGAAACTGCCCGTCGCGAGCGTGATGGCCGGTAAGGAGAAGCTCTCTAGGTTCGTGAAGAAGGACCCGCCCGAGACGTAGGCCGACGGCCCGGTCGCCGAGACTCCCCACTTAATGGAGACGAAGTAGACCAGGACCACGATCAAGATATAGGGAGGAATCGAGAGGAGGGTGAAACTTCCGGCGCCCAAGAAGCGGTCGAGGGTGCCGTCAGGCTTTCGGGCCGAACGCATCGCGATCGGAATCGCCGCGGCAAAGGCCAAGACCTGGCTGATGCCGATGATCTCGAGGTCGATCGGCAGCGCCGAGCGGATGACCGAGGCGACGGTCGTCTGGGAGATGAAGGAGATCCCCAGATTGCCGTGAAGGATATTGCCCAGCCATACGAAGTACTGCAGATAGATCGGTTTACTCAACCCGAGTTGTTTGTAGAGGACGGCCTTGGCTTCGGGCGTGGCGCCAAAGCCGAGGATGACCGTGGCCGGATTACCAGGTAGTAGGTGGATCAGGTAGAAACTTCCGACCGAAATGACGAACACGATGCCGATTAACAGCACCACTCGTTTCGTCAAGTATCTGAGCACTTTCCCCCCTGGTGAGACTGTTACGACATTACTCAACCCCACTCGCGCCAAAAGACCACCCACGGGTCCGAGATGGCGTGTGACAGGGTCTGACTACCGTGGAACGGTGAAAAGAATTGTCATCGCCGGCGGCATCGGCGCGGGAAAGTCCGCCGTCGCCCAACGCTTGCGAGACCTGGGTTTCCCCGTCGTCGACGCCGATGACGTCGCTCACGACGTGACCTCGCCGGGCAGCCCGACGCTCGCGGCGCTGGTCGACGCGTTCGGCAGTGCCGTCCTTGACCCGAATGGTTCGCTGGACCGCGCCTTCGTCGCCGAGGTCGTCTTTCACGACGCTTCGGCCCTTCGTCGACTGAATGCGATCACCCATGGACCGATCGGCGTGGAGATCGTTCGACGACTCGACGCGGCCGAGGGCGACGCGGTCTTCGCCGCCGTTCCGCTCTTTCGACCGGAGCACCGCGCCGTCTTCTCACTCGATGCCGTCTGGTCCGTACAGGTCGCACCCGAGACGGCGATCCGACGGCTCATCGACGGGCGGGGTTTCAGCGAAGCGGACGCCCGAGCGCGCCTCGCGAACCAGATGAGCAACGACGAACGCGCGAAGGTCGTCGACCGCGTGCTGTGGAACGAAGGCACGCTCGATGAGCTCTACGCCGAACTCGATACGGCTCTCGGCGACCTGGGACTGACACGTGGATAAGTTCCTCGTCGAGTCGCCCTTCCAGCCGGCCGGCGATCAACCCAAGGCGATCGAGCTGTTGTCCCAGGGCGTCGAAGACGGTCTGCGCTACCAGACCCTGGAGGGCATCACCGGCAGCGGCAAGACCGCGACGATCGCGTGGCTGGTCGAGCACGTCCAGCGCCCGACGTTGATCCTGGAGCCGAACAAGTCACTGGCCGCGCAGCTGGCGTCGGAGTTGAAAGAGATGTTGCCCCAGAACCGCGTCGAGTTCTTCGTCTCGTACTACGACTACTACCAGCCCGAGGCCTACGTGCCGCGCACCGACACCTTCATCGAGAAGGACAGTTCGGTCAACGAAGAGATCGACCGGCTGCGCCACGCGGCGACGTCGTCGCTGCTCACGCACCGCGACACCATCGTGGTCGCGTCGGTGTCGTGCATCTACGGACTCGGATCGCCGATCGAGTACCGCGAGAGGATGTTGCAACTCGAAGTCGGGGACTCCTTCGACCAGCGCGCGCTCCTGCGACGTCTGGTCGAGATGCAGTACAGCCGCAACGAACTGGTGCTCGATCGCGGGACCTTCCGGATGAAGGGCGACACGCTCGAGGTCCAACCGGCCTACAGCAACGAGGCGATCCGTGTCTCGTTCTTCGAGAACGTCATCGAGGAGGTCTCGTTCTTCAATCCCATAACCCAAGAGACCCGCGGCAAGGTGAAGGAGTTCACGCTCTTCGCCGCGTCGCACTACGCCACCAGCGCCGCGACGCTGCAGCGTGCGTGCCGCGGCATCGAAGACGAGCTCCAGGAGCAGTTGGCGAAGTTCCAGTCCGAGGGGAAGTTGCTCGAGGCCCAGCGACTTCGCTCGCGCACCGAGCACGATCTCGAGATGCTCGAACAGACCGGATTCTGCGCCGGCATCGAGAACTACAGCGCGCACCTCGACGGCCGAAAGCCGGGGGAGCGTCCCTACACGTTGCTCGACTACTTCCCGGAGGACTACCTTGTCGTGATCGACGAATCGCACGTGGCCGTGCCGCAGGTTCGCGGGCAGTACGCGGGTGACCGTTCACGCAAAGAGACGCTGGTCGAGCACGGTTTTCGACTGCCGTGCGCGCTGGACAATCGTCCACTCAACTTCGACGAGTTCATGGAACTGGTGCCCCAGATGGTCTTCGTCTCGGCGACGCCCGGTCCCTACGAGATGGAGCACAGCGACCAGATCGTCGAACAGGTGATCCGCCCGACGGGACTGCTCGACCCCGTCGTCACCGTCGTGCCGACGAAGAACCAGATCGACGACCTACGCACGCGACTCGACGTGGTCGTCGAGCGCAACGAACGGGTCCTGATCACCACGCTGACCAAGCGCATGGCCGAGGACCTGACGAACTTCCTCACCAAGGCCGGCTACCGCGTGCAGTACCTGCACAGTGACATCGACACCATCCAGCGCATCGAGATCCTGCGGTCGTTGCGACTGGGTGAGTTCGACATCCTGGTCGGCATTAACCTGCTGCGCGAGGGCCTCGACCTCCCGGAGGTCTCACTGGTCGCGATCCTCGACGCCGACAAGGAGGGTTTCTTACGCTCGCGTAGCGCGCTCATCCAGACCATCGGTCGGGCCGCGCGCAACTCGAACGGCCAGGCCATCCTCTACGCCGACCGGATGACCGACTCCATGCGGGCCGCGATCTCGCTCACCGAACGGCGGCGACTGCTCCAGATCGAGTACAACAAGGAACACGGCATCGAACCGACCACGGTCATGAAGAACGTGGCCGACATCTTGGGTCGGCTGCGCTCCGAGACGATGCCCGAACCGGCCAACAAGGTCCACGGTGTCTCGTCCCTCGAAGACATGTTGCCCGATGACCTGTCCCTCGAGGTCGCGCGGGTGGAAAAGGCCATGTTGGTCGCGGCCGGCGAACTGCGCTTCGAAGAGGCGGCCGCGCTGCGTGACATCTTGCACTCCCTACAGCGTCAGGGCATGATTTCGTCACTCGACGAACTGGCCCTCGATGCGTGACCGGTAAGGTCCCCTCCATGTCCTCGACCATCAAGGTGCAGGGCGCTCGCGTCCACAACCTCAAGAATCTCTCGGTCGAGATCCCTCGCGACCAGTTGGTGGTCTTCACCGGCCTTTCGGGTTCAGGCAAGTCCTCTTTGGCCTTCGACACGATCTACGCCGAGGGCCAGCGCCGCTACGTCGAGAGTCTCTCGGCCTACGCCCGCCAGTTCCTCGGTCAGATGGACAAGCCGGACGTGGACTTCATCGAGGGCCTGTCACCGGCCATCTCGATCGACCAGAAGACGGCGTCGCGCAACCCGCGCTCGACCGTCGGCACGATCACCGAGATCCATGACTACCTACGTCTGCTCTTCGCGCGCGTCGGCGTCCAGCACTGCCCGAACTGCGGCAAGGTCGTCACCCGCCAGACCCCCCAGCAGATCGTCGACCAGGTGTTGGCGCGAACGAAGGACGAACGGTTCTTGGTCCTCGCCACGGTCGTCGAAGGACGAAAGGGTGAGTACAGCACGCTGTTGAGCGAGCTCGCGGCCCAGGGCTTCTCGCGAGCGCGCGTCGACGGCGTCGTCGATCGAGCTCGCTGAGCGCGACTCCTTGACCCTCGCGCGCTACGAGAAGCACACCATCGACGTCGTGCTCGACCGACTCAGCGTCAAGAGCACGAATCGCCAGCGACTGACCGAATCGGTCGAGGCGGCGCTGAAGCTGACGCGCGGCCTCGTCTCGTTCTTGTTCGTCGACGAAGACGAGTTGGTGCAGTTCTCCGAGAAGATGGCCTGCAACGACTGCGGGCTGAGCTTCACCGAGTTGGCCCCGCGCGACTTCTCCTTCAACTCGCCCTACGGCGCCTGCCCGATCTGTACCGGCCTCGGCACGCGCTTCGAGGTCGACCCCGACCTGGTCGTGCCGGACGACACGCTCTCACTCGCCGAGGGCGCGCTCGCGCCGTGGTCCGGCGTGCGCTTCAAGTACTTCGCGCGACTCATCGACGGGATCGCCGCGCTCGGCGGCTTCAGTATCGAGACACCGTGGAAGAAACTCAAGCCCAAGGACAAGAAACTGATCCTCTACGGCGTCGAGAAGCGCTCGGTGCCCGTGAAGTACCGCAACCGTTACGGCAAGGTCCGCACCTACGACACGACGTACTCGGGCATCGTCGACTGGCTAGAACGCAAGCGCAACGAGGCCGACGGTGACTGGTCGCGCGAACAGGCCGAGCAGTACATGCGCGAAGTCGAGTGTCGCACCTGTCACGGTCAGCGCCTCAAGCCCGAGATCCTCGCGGTCAAGGTCCACGGACACAACATCGCCCAGGTGAACTCGATGACGATCGACGAAGCGATCGACCTCTTCGCGGCGTTGAAACTGACCAAGCGCGAGGAGACGATCGCGCGTCGTGTCGTGAAGGAGATCGTCGAGCGGCTGACGTTCCTGATGGACGTGGGCCTCGACTACCTGACACTTTCGCGCGCCTCGGCGACGTTGTCCGGAGGTGAGGCCCAGCGGATCCGACTGGCCAGTCAAATCGGCAGCTACCTCGTGGGAGTGCTCTACGTCCTCGACGAGCCGTCGATCGGCCTACACCAGCGCGACAATCGACGCCTGATCTCGACGCTCGAGCGCCTGCGCGACCTCGGCAACTCGGTGATCGTCGTCGAGCACGACGAGGAGACCATCCGCCTGGCCGACTACATCGTCGACATCGGTCCGGGCGCCGGGGAGTTCGGCGGCCGCGTCGTGCACGCCGGCACCTACAAGGAACTCCTGGACAACGCCGAGTCCCTGACCGGCCAGTACCTCTCGGGCGAGAAGTCGATACCGATTCCCGACACGCGCCGCAAGGGCGACGGCAAGAAACTGACCATCAAGGGAGCGCGGGCCAACAACCTGCAGAACCTCACGGTCGACGTCCCGCTCGGTGACTTCGTGGCCATCACCGGGGTCTCGGGATCGGGCAAGTCCACGCTGATCAACGGCATCTTGTTGGCCTCACTCGAGCACCAGATCAACCGCGCCAAGACCACGGCGATGACCCACGACACGATCACCGGCGTGGCGAACATCGACAAGGTGGTCGCGGTCGACCAACAGCCGATCGGTCGCACACCACGATCGAACCCCGCGACCTACACCGGCGTCTTCGACAAGATCCGCAAGCTCTTCGCCGATACCCAGGAGGCCAAGGTCCGCGGCTACCAGCAGGGCCGCTTCTCCTTCAACGTGAAGGGCGGGCGATGTGAGACCTGCGCCGGTGACGGCACGATCAAGATCGAGATGCACTTCTTGCCCGACGTCTACGTGAACTGCGAGGTCTGCAACGGCGCGCGCTACAACCGTGAGACCCTCGAGATCAGTTACCGCGGCAAGTCCATCGCCGACGTGTTGAACATGCCGGTCGCCGAGGCGTTGACCTTCTTCGAACGCCAGCCGTCGATCCTGCGCCACATCCAGAGCCTCGCCGACGTCGGTCTCGGCTACGTGCGTCTGGGTCAGCCGGCGCCGACGTTGTCCGGCGGCGAGGCCCAACGCGTCAAGCTGGCGACGGAACTGGCGCGTCGACCGACCGGTCACACGCTCTACGTGTTGGACGAACCGACGACGGGACTACATTTCGAAGACGTGAAGCGTCTCTTGGAGGTCCTGCACCGCCTCGTCGACCAGGGCAACACCGTGCTCGTGATCGAGCACAACCTCGACGTCGTGAAGACGGCCGACTGGGTCATCGACCTCGGCCCGGAGGGTGGTCGCCGCGGGGGAAAGATCGTCGGCGAGGGCACGCCCGAGGCGATCGCCATGCTGCCGAGCGCGACCGGGCTGGTCCTGAAGGAGTCGCTGGCAGCGCACGGGCGCCGCTAGTGTTCGCGCGTCCGTCGGGCATCCCGCGAAGTAGCGGGTGCTACCTCTTTCGCAACGCCCACGGCCAGATCATCTACGTCGGCAAGGCCCTCTCGCTCGCCTCGCGCCTGGGTAGTTACTTCCAGCGTCCGGAGGGCCTGGACCACAAGACCCAGGCGCTGATGAGCGAAGCGACGTCGGTCGAGTGGATCGTCACGCCGACGGAGTTGGACGCGCTGGTCCTCGAGAACGAACTGATCAAGGACAACCAGCCGCGTTACAACATGCGCCTCAAGGACGACAAGAGTTTCCCCTACGTCGCCCTCGACACCCGCACGGACTTCCCGGCGCCCTACATCACGCGGGCCAAGCACCAAAAGGGCGTGCGGTACTTCGGTCCGTTCGTCGACGTGCGGGCGCTGCGCACGACGATGGACGAACTGATCCAGGCCTTCCCGCTGCGTTCGTGCACGAAGCACAAGTACAACTACCACCAGCGCATCGGACGCCCCTGCCTACTGTTCGACATCGGCAAGTGTTCGGGGCCCTGCGTGGGTGCGATCGACACCGACGGGTACGCCGCCCTCGTCGCGGCCTGGGCGCGGTTCTTCGACGGCGACGTGCGTCAGTTGCGCGGTCTGTTGCAACACCAGATGCACGACTCCTCGGAGAAGAAGCACTACGAGGCGGCGGCCAAGGCCCGCGACGGGCTCGAGGCGCTGGAGCGCGCCGCCTCGGTCCAGAACGTCGTGCTGGACGATCACTCGAACCTCGACGTGCTCTGTGTCGCGAGCGACGGCGGCCGTGCGGCGGTCGTGCGCTTTCGCGTGCGCTTCGGTCGCGTCATCGGACGGACGGTGCACCTCATCGACCGCTCGATGGACGAGGACGACGCGGCGATCCTCGAGGGCGTCCTGACCGACATCTACGCCGACGCCGACTCGATCCCGCCGGTGGTCCTGGTGCCGAGTCAGGACGCGGTCACGCCCCTGATGCGTGAGTACCTGGCGGAACTACGTGGTCGACCGGTCGAGATCTCGGCGCCCCAGCGCGGCAAGCGCCGCCGCGCCGTCGAACTCGCTCTCAACGACGCGCTCAGCGTCATCAACCGCGACTCCCTACGTCGTCAAAGTGACCACAACGTCCGGGCCCGTGCGCTGCAAGAACTCGGCGCCGCGCTGGCCCTCGAGCAGCCGCCCTTTCGCATCGAGTGCTTCGACATGAGTCACCTCCAGGGGACGAACTACGTCGGCTCGATGGTCGTGTTCGAAGACGGTCTGGCGAAAAAGAGCGACTACCGGCACTTCAACGTGAAAGAGGTCCTCGGCAACGACGACGTCGGCGCCATGGAAGAGGTCGTGCGTCGCCGACTCAACTACTGGAACGACGAGCAGAGCGCGACCAAGTTCCGCCGCGCCGATCTCATCATCATCGACGGCGGGCTCCCGCAACTCCACGCCGCCCAGAAGGCGGCCGCGACACTGGGACTCTCGAACGAGGTCGAGTTCACCGCGCTCGCGAAACGCGAGGAGCTGTTGTATCGACCGGGCTCGAGCCTGCCGATCGCGCTGGAGCGCGGTTCGGAGGCGTTGTACCTCGTCCAGCGCGTGCGCGACGAGGCCCACCGATTCGCGATCACGTTTCACCGTTCCAAGCGCGGCAAATCGATGGTCGCCTCCTCGCTCTCGGGTATCGACGGTCTGGGTCCGGCGCGACGCGAGCGTCTGCTCACGGCCTTCGGTTCCCTCGACGCGTTGCGACAGGCGACACTCGAGGAGTTCGAGGCGCTCGCGTGGCTGCCCGGTGACGTAGCGCGAAGGCTCTACGATCATCTGCAGGCGCCTGCCCAACCCAAGCCGACCAAGGGGAGCGACGATGAGTGAGGTCTTGCTGGTCACGGGCATGTCGGGGGCCGGGCGCTCGACGGTCTCGGCGGCCCTGGAGGACATCGGCTGGTTCGTCATCGACAACATGCCCATCGAGTTGATCGCGCGCGTGGGCGAACTGGCGATCAGCGGTTCGCGCGAGTACGCCGGGGTGGCCTTCATCGTCGGACGTTCCGGTGGCGTGCAGCCCCACGACTGGCTGGGCGTCGAACGCGAACTGCGCCAGCTCCACGAGAACGCCAAGATCCTCTTCCTCGACGCGCCCGATGACGTGCTCATCCACCGCTTCGAGGGAAATCGCCGCCGCCACCCCTTCGAAGCGGCGACGCTGGCCGAGTCGATCAAGGGCGAACGCGCCCTCATGCAGTCGATCCGTGACGGCGCCGACCTCGTCATCGACACCGGCTCGATCAACTCGAACCAGTTGCGTTCACGGATCGTCGAGACCTTCACCGAGATGGCCGGACTCGGGTCGCTGCGCGTCTCACTCGTCTCCTTCGGCTACTCCAACGGCCTGCCGCGCGACGTCGACCTCATCTTCGACTGCCGCTTCTTGCCTAACCCTTACTGGGTCGAGGAGTTGCGTCCGCTCTCGGGACTCGACGAACCGGTGGCGACCTACGTGCTCAGCCAGGAGTCGGCGCAGCACTTCTTGGCCGACGTCGTCTCGCTGCTGGACTGGCAGATCCCCGAGTTCCAAAAAGAGGGCAAGTCGTACCTCTCGATCGCGATCGGCTGCACCGGGGGACGTCACCGTTCAGTGGCGATCGCCGAAGAGTTGCGTCGACGCCTCCACATCGAGCACGCCGTCTTTCACCGCGACCTCGCTCGCTGAGCCGTCGCGACCGCGCGAACGCGCAGAGAGCAATCGGTCGGCCCAAGCGTCTCCGACGACAGCAATGTTCACTCCGCGTTCACATTGCGATGCCCTAGGGAAAGTGGCATGGTCCGCGATGTGCAAAAATTGACCTCAGCGGTATTCGCCGAAGAGCGATCTGACGCCGCCGACCAGAGGAGCAGTAGTGGCAATACGCGTGGCAATCAATGGATTTGGACGCATCGGTCGTGGCTTCTTGCGCGCGTCACTGTCGAATCCCGACATCGACGTCGTCGCGGTGAACGACCTCACGTCGCCGGAAGTCAACGCGCACCTCTTGCGCTACGACTCGACCCAGGGGAGCCTGGACGTACCGGTCGCCATCACGGCCGACGGCATGACGGTCGGCTCCAAGATGATCAAGGTGCTCGCCGAGCGCAACCCCGCCGAGCTGCCCTGGCGTGAACTCAACGTCGACGTCGTCATCGAGTCGACCGGTCGTTTCACGACCCGTGAGAGCGCCGCGCAGCACCTGACGGCCGGCGCCCGCAAGGTCATCATCTCGGCCCCGGCGACCGACGTCGACGCCACCTTCGTGATGGGTGTCAACGACGACACCTACGATCCCGCCATTCACGACGTGGTCTCCAACGCGTCGTGCACGACGAACTGCTTCGTGCCGATGGTGAAGGTGCTCGACGACGCCTTCGGCGTCACGACCGGTCTCATGACGACCGTGCACGCCTACACGAACGACCAGAACCTGCTCGACCTCGAGCACAAGGACCTGCGCCGAGCCCGCGCGGCGGCGATCAACATCGTGCCGACCGCGACCGGGGCCGCGCGCGCCACGAGCCTGGTCCTGGCCTCGATGAAGGGCCGCCTCGACGGCACGTCGCTTCGTGTCCCGGTGCCGGTCGGCAGCATCACCGACTTCACGGCGATCGTCTCGTCGACGAGCGTCGAGGGGGTCAACGCGGCCTTTCGCGCCGCCGCCGAGGGGCCGCTGAAGGGCGTGCTCGTCTACACCGATGACTACATTGTCTCTTCGGACATCGTCGGGACGCCGGCCTCGTGCACCTTCGACTCCTTGATGACCATCGTCCAGCCGATTGACGAGAAGCAGAGCCTGGTCAAGATCTTCGGCTGGTACGACAACGAGTGGGGTTACTCGAACCGCCTGGTGGACCTCGCCGTCCACATCGGGAAGTAGCGGTGAGCCAAGCGCTGCCCTCCTATGACCGCTGGGGGAGCCTCAAGGGGAAACGAATCCTGGTTCGCGTGGACTTCAACGCGCCGGTCGCCGAGGTGAACGGACGACTCGAAGTCACCGACGACTTTCGCATCCGCGCCGCCCTGCCACTCCTCGAAGAGCTGTTGTCGCGCGGCGCCACGGTCGTCGCCTGCACGCACTTCGGTCGCCCGCACGGCCAGGTCGTCGAGAAGTACCGCGTCGAGCCGGTGCGACGCCGACTGAATGAACTCTGTCGCGGCGTCGAACTGATGGAGAACCTGCGCTTCAATCCCGGTGAGGAGGCCAACGACCCGGCGTTCGGCGCGTCGCTGGTCGAAGGTTTCGACTACTACGTCAACGAGGCATTCGGTGCCTCGCACCGTGCGCACGCGTCGATCATGGTGCCCCCGACGCTGATACCGAGCGCCGCCGGACCGAACCTGGCGCGCGAGACCTCGACGATCCTCGGTCTCTTGGAGAGCCCCGCTCGGCCGTTCGTCGCGATCATCGGTGGCGCCAAGGTCGCCGACAAGTTGGCGATCACCAAGGTGCTGTGCGCGAAGGCCGACACGGTCATCGTCGGCGGCGGCATGGCCTACACCTTCCAGGCGGCGCTCGGACACAGCGTCGGCTCGTCGCTCTTCGACGCCTCGTACGTCGAACAGTGTGCGCAACTGCTCGCAGCCGGCAACGTGGTCATACCGAGCGACGCCTGGGGACTGGCGTCGACGTCACCCTTCGGGGCGGACGCGGGGAGCGAACCGGCGACACTCTTCGGCCGCGACATACCCGACGGCTTCGCCGGCCTGGACATCGGACCGGCGTCGGTCGAGCAGTTCGCCGACGTGATCGCCGGTGCGGCGACGATCCTGTGGAACGGACCGATGGGCGTCTTTGAGGACGAGCGTTTCTCGAGCGGCACTGAGGCCGTCGCGCGCGCGGTCGCCGCGAGCGGGGCCGTCTCGGTCGTCGGTGGCGGTGACTCGGTCGCGGCCCTGCAGACCTTCGGTCTCGAAGGCGACGTGAGCTTCGTCTCCACCGGGGGAGGCGCCTCGCTCGAACTGGTGGAACTCGGTGATTTACCTGGTCTGAAGGCACTTCGAGAAAGTCCTTTCAACTGATGGCCGCCGCCAAGCCGCTCGTCATCGGCAACTGGAAGATGAACCTCGACTTCGTCGAGGCGGTGCACCTCGGCCAACAGATCGGCGTGCTGTTGAAGAACCGACCGTCGGAACACACCGAGATCGTCGTGGCGCCACCGTTCGTGGACCTGCGCAGTGTGGCCTCGATCGTGGACTCCGAGCGCATCCCCATCGCCGTCGCGGCCCAACACGTCAACCCCAACGAGAACGGCGCGCACACCGGCGAGGTCAGTGCCTCGATGCTCAAGCGCTTCGGGGTCACGTGGGTCCTCGTCGGACACTCCGAGCGGCGTGCGATGTACGCCATGGACGACGCGGTCGTCGCGGCGACGCTGCGCACCGTGGTCCGTTCGGGCCTCAACGCCGTCCTGTGCGTGGGCGAGGCGCTCGACGTGCGCGAAGACGGCGACCACGACGAGTGGGTGCGTCGACAGTTGCGCAGTGCCCTCGACGGTTTGGACGAGCGATTCGCCGAGCAGGTCACGATCGCCTACGAGCCGATCTGGGCGATCGGGACCGGACTGACGGCCGACGTCGCCCAGGTGCAGGCGATGATGAAACACATCGCCTCGGTACTGGCGACGCCGTTCAAGGAGACCCGCATCCTCTACGGCGGATCGGTGAACGCCGAGAACGCCGCCTCATTCGTCGCTGAAGGCCGCGCCGACGGGTTCCTCGTCGGGGGAGCGAGCCTCAAGGCCGAGTCGTTCCTTGCCATTATTCAGGCCTGTGACGACTGCTACGCTTTAAAGCGCTAATCGGAGGAAACGTTGTTCACCTGGACATTCATCACAATTGAGGCTTTGGCGTCGGTCGGGCTGGTGTTCTTGGTCCTGTTGCACTCGGGACGTGGCGGCGGCATCTCGGACCTCCTGGGTGGCTCAATGGGTTCAGCGGCGTCCGGTTCGACAGTCGTCGAGCGCAATCTTGACCGCATCACGATTGCCGTCGCGTTGATCTTCACCTTCGCCACGCTGACACTCGACCTGCGTTTGCAGTAGCGCAATGGTCCGGCGAGGATCGATCGGGCGAGGCGCGCTTCTCGCCCTCGTGCTGGCCGCGGTCCTGATTCCCATCGGGCGCTCCGGCGCCTCGGCCGCCAAGGCCAACTCGCTCAACGCCATGACCGTCAACGTCTCGCTCCCGGGCCCGTTCAACGGCTGCACCTTCTTCGACGCCGGGGCGACGCCCACGACCGAGGCGATCAACGACCTCATCGTGCCCTCGGCCTTCCTCACCACGAGCGCCGGCAATCTCTACGGCGAGAACGGCCCCATCGCCTCGGCCGAGTTGACCTCGCTGACCCCGGAGACGGTCCGCTACACCATCACGCCGAAGGAGAAGTGGAGCAACGGTACCTCGTTCAACGGCGACGACCTCCTGGGCTGGTGGCTGCGCGCGAAGGTCCTGCGCACCGTCTTGAGCGACGGCTACCGCGACATCAAGACCCTCACGGTCTCCAAGGACGCCGACGTCGTGACCGCGGTCTTCTCCACGCCGTACGCCGACTGGAACCTGTTATTCCGTGACGTCGAGGCGTTGGGCACCCAGGGCAACTGTTCGTTGGCGGCCCTGCTAGCTCGCCCGTCGCTCGGGCCGTACTCGGTGACCAGTGCGACCCCGAGTCGCATCGTCTTGACGATGAACAAGCACTGGCCCGTCGACACCGACCGCTTCGGTCGCATCGTCGTGACCGACGCCGGGGCGATCCCGGCGTCGACCAGCGCGTACTTCGTCAACTTCTCGCTGGTGGTCAATCGTGCGTTGGTCCAGGCCATCAGCGCACGCCCCAACGTGATGAGTCACATCGGCACCTCGAGCGACATCGAGGAGATCGCCTACGCGTCGAATCGTCCACTGGTCAAACGCGTCGCCGTGCGCGAAGCGCTCAGTTGGTCGATCAATCGTCAGTCCCTGATCGACCAGCTGTGGGGCGCGGTCACGTTCTCGCCGTCGGTCGCCGCCTCCGCGATCTACGCCCAGGGACAGTCGAACTATCCCGGTCCGGCCGGTACGTCGCCGTCGGCCCAGACCACGACGACGACACTCGCACCGAGCACCTCGAAGAACGGTCTGGGTGACTGCCTGCAGTGCGCCCTGGACGTCTTGAGCCAGAGTGGATTCATCGACACCGCGACCGGTTGGACGACCGCCGCGGGCGCGCCGTTGTCACTGACCATGGCCGTCGGACCCAGCGACCTCGATCACTCGGTCGCCGCCGCCGTTCAGACCGAGTGGACCGCGATCGGCATCAAGGTGAGGGCGGTCGACGTGAAGAGTGAAGTGGCCGCCGCCGTCGCCACCGCGACGAATACTGACGACGTCGCGATCTTCACGAGACCGACGATCACCGCCGTGTCGTATGCCGCGCGCTCGTGGAGCGGACCGGGCTACGCCGACGCCTACCCGAGTGGCTGGCGTACGGTCGCCGTGACCGCGCTGTTCAATCAGGCGATCGCCAACTTCAATCCCGTCACGGCGGCTTCGACGTGGCTTCAAATGGACCAGGACATCCAGAGTTCGTATTGGGTGCGCGCACTCTTTACCCCGCCATCACTTTTGGCCTGGACGAACACTCTGGTTGGGGTCACCACCAGTTTCTCGGTGCCTGGTCTGTTCGACGAACTTCCGATCTGGACGGTTGCGCCGTCTTCTACGTCGGGCTGAACTTGAGAAGTGACTGCTTCGTTCCGGCTAAAGTAGAAATCCGCGTCGGAGTGGCGGAATAGGCAGACGCGCCAGCTTGAGGGGCTGGTGCCCTCAGGGGCGTGCGGGTTCAAGTCCCGCCTCCGACACCAACAATCTGCGACATGCTAAGTCGGCTGCAAATGTAGCGAATTCGAATTAGCGAACTCACGCTTGCAGTTTGAGGGTGCTGTACAGGGGACGCAGCACTTCGTGCCCCGACGACCACCTAGTGTCTATTTGACAAGACCAAATAAGGAGGCTGAATATTGAGAATCCAACATTTGGCTTTCTTTCTCGTCGTGTTTCCGGGAATGGCGGCTCTGGCTTCGTGGCGAGCAATTCTGCTGTGGCGGGGAAAAATAGCGCTGTATACGGACGCCAACTTGGTGCAGGGTACCGATTTCTTCCGAGTTCTTCGTCGCTATGAAGGTTCGATACCCTCCATTGCAATCATGTTCTGGGGAATTGTCGTCTTACTGCTACTCAACAATTATGCCGGGATTGAGTCGAATCACTTCTTGCGAACCTTTGACAGAATTGTTCAGTGGCCCGTAGGTCTCGCCGCACTCACGTTCTTCATTTGTGGCCTTTCCATCCAAGTCTTTGGAGGCCCAATTCAATTAGTTCCTCCGCCGATGCGAACGGGCAAATTACTCGACTGACAGCAGCTAATCACAGTCTGTTCACACTTCTGTTTGGCGTCTGTCCAATCTTCCAGCGGCTGCGGCGCCGGGCGGAGATTGTGGATGTCGGCCCTCCGACACCAAAATCTGATAATCTGATTTCATGACAGAAATTAGCGCTACGAGCGCCGCGAGAAACTTCGCAGAGTTGCTTGACGCCGTCGAGCACAAGGGGGAGCGCATCACCATCGTGCGACGTGGGCGAGCAGTGGCCCACATTGAGCCGGTTGTCAATGGGCTCGGAGCGGACGTGAAATCTCTCTTGAAGCGGCATCCGGCGGACACGCAGTGGTTGGCCACGTTACGAGAGACGCGTGATCTCGTGGTTCCTGAGGAAAGATTCTGAGTCGCCTGCTGCTCGACACAACCTTCTTAATCGATGCCGAGCGATCGAATACCGATCTTGATGACGCGATCGGAGACGAGGACGACGTGGCAATCGCTGCCATTACCGTGGCTGAGCTTCAGGTGGGCGTCGAACTTGCGAAAGGCAAGACTAGGCAAAGTCGTCAGGAACTTCTTGACGAGATAGTGGCGTCAGTGCCCATAGTGGACTATGACCTCGATGTTGCCCGAGTTCACGCCGTACTTCTTGCAGCCGTTCGGCGACAAGGGCGTCCAAGAGGTGCGCATGATCTCATCATCGGGGCCACCGCCTTGTCGTCGGGCCGGTCTCTCGTCACTGCCGATCAAACCGCCTTTGTCGACCTACCCGGCATCGTCACTGTTTCCTATCGGTAGCGTTTCTAAAGTTGGATGTACGAGTTACCGGGTCCTTGAATCGCGAAATCTGCAGTCGAGTGGGGCACTAACCTAACCTTTCTCGTGGCCGACGCTGAAATATGTCGCCGTTGAATAACTAAATGGAGGTCAAGTGTCGAAGTTGCGTGTTCAAGGGATGTCCATTTCCCTCGACGGTTATGAAGCCTGTCCGAGTCAGAGCGAGTCCGATCCGCTGGGCGTCAACGGACGGCGCCTTCACGAATGGATGATGAATACGAGAACACTGAGATCCCAGTTGGGACTCACCGGAGGGACAACAGGGATCGACGATGAAATGGTGGCGGATGAGTCCATCGAGATTGGCGCCATGATCATGGGCCGAAACACGTTTGGTCCAATCCGCGGCTCGTGGCCAAACTTTGACTGGAGGGGATGGTGGGGGGAAGACCCGCCCTTCCATTGCCCAATCTTCGTACTCACACATTGGGAGCGTCCATCGTTTGACGCCCTAGGAGGAACGTCATTCCATTTTGTCACCGACGGTATCGAGTCGGCCCTTCGACAGGCGAAAGAAGCGGCCGGAGAATAGGACGTGTCCCTCATGGGCGGCGACACGGTGAACCAATACTTGAGCGCCGGACTGATCGACGAAATGTACATTATCTCGGTGCCGATCTTGCTAGGCGGGGGCTCTCAGCCGTTCTCTGGCTCGGGTTACCCACTCGACTGGGAACTCAAGTCGATTATCTCTTCAGATGCTGTAACTCACTTGCGCTTGACTCGAAGCATGAGTTGAGAGGAGTCGTTCGTTCGAGATGAACCTTCGGAAACGCTCCAGTCGGATGACGTGGCCAATCTCCAATGGAAGGTGGCGTTACTGTTGCGTCGGGCCTCCGACACCAACCCCGCTGACAGTCTCAGTCTGTTAAGTGAAATTTGAAACCTCATGTTGCCAAGGAAGCACGCGTTGCGCTGCAGGTGCTCAGTCAATGCGCCAACGCAACGTTGGAACTGTTGTGTTGAACCTCTGAAACCAGTAATTGCGAGTGAGCTAAGTATCATGGCCGGCGGAGGCAACATGAAACTTCTGCTCACTTCGTCCGGTATCAGCAATCCAAGTATCAATGCGGCGTTGGTGGAACTACTCGGCAAACCGATTGACCAATCCAATGCCCTCTGCATTCCCACTGGGATCTATCCGTATCCAAGTGGAGCGGAAGGGGCTTATCGATTAATCCGCGGTGTGGCCAAGAGTCCACTGTGCGAATTGGGTTGGAAGTCGTTGGGAGTGCTGGAGCTCACTGCTTTGCCCAGCATCAAGGAATCGGACTGGATTCCGGTGGTCCAGGAGATTGATGCATTGCTGGTGGGTGGAGGTGAGCCCCTGTATTTGAGTTACTGGATGCAGCAATCCGGATTGGCGGACGTACTGTCATCGTTAGGGAATGACACTGTCTATGTGGGAGTGAGCGGCGGGAGCATGGTGGTGGCACCTAACTTCGGAGTGCCCTATGACGGTCTGAATCCGCCCGTCGGCCGTGAAGAAGGATTGGGGATGGTTGACTTTGCCATGATCGGTCACCTCGATAATCCGGACATGCCGGACTTTTCCCTTGCCGGGTTAGAGGAGTGGGCCGCTGGGATTCCGGGACCGGCGTATGCGATCGACGATGAGACCGCAATAAAGGTTGTGGACGGCATCGTCGAAATCGTTTCTGAGGGTCACTGGAAGTTGTTTACCCCCTGACAGCTAGTGACAGAGTGCAACTTGAGTTGAACTGCCAGTGCAATCTCGCGGAGCAGGGACGTCCACTCGACCCAATGCGCACCTTGTACGCATCAGTACCGAACATTGAGCGTCTCTCCAATCGTCGACTACGAGAAAAGACACATTCTTGGTGTTAGGCCGCCGATGCATATATGCGGAACCGTTGACTCGGACCTCCGCATCAATGTTCTCCGGTACCGTAGGTCGTACCTTCGAGTGGAAGACTCTGCAGAGTGAGGTGACGTGACCTTGGTCATGAGTCAAATGGACGTTTTGTGGAATCTGAGAACCAGACTCGATGAATCTGATCGTTAGGAGACATTCGGGCAAGTCCCGTCGTCGCACGGTGGGCCATCACTTCGTGGTGGCGATGGCGCTCGTATTCGTCACTTCCACCATCGCTGCCGATCCGATCGGAGCTGCATCGGTCGGTAGCAACCAATCGCCGACCCCACTTATCGGGGTTGGCATCGCTCGTTGCACGTTCGTTGATAAGTCGCGATCTGCGCTGAACTATTCGACAACGCCCTACCGGGTCATCGCGGGTGGGCGACGGCTCGTGACCGAAGTCAGATACCCGATACAACGCCGTTCCGGAGAACCGCCAGAATCCGCTGGAGCGACGCCACTACCTCGACATGGTGGTTACCCGATGGTCGTCTTCGCTCACGGCTACGACTCGACGCCAGATAGGTACGCGGCGCTCTTGGACGCTTGGGTGCGCTCAGGATTCGTCGTCGTGGCGCCGATCTTTCCGGACGAGAACGCCGCCGAGGTAGTTGCCCAGCACGGCACGAATACAGAGGGCGATCTCGCGAATGAACCAGGGGACATCACGTTCGTCACCAAGTCCGTTCTTGAGGCCTCGCTGGGTGAGTCGACGGGGTGTCACATCGTGAACGGACTCGTCGATTCTTCGGAAGTAGCACTGGCCGGACATTCAGACGGTGCTGAGGCCGTGGGCATGTTGGCGTACGACCATGGCGATGACCCCCAGGGTGTGAACTATGCGAGCCTCAGGTCACAACTCCCCTACAGAGCGGTGATCGTCCTTTCCGGAGCCGAAGATACATCTCAGTCGTACGCCACTGAAGCCAGTCGACCAGATCTTCTGGTGGTCCAAAGTCTGGCCGATCAATGCAATCCGATGCGATTTGGGGTCCAACTCTACGACGGGATCCACCAGTCCAATAAGTGGTTCCTTGAACTGCAAACGGCCCACCACCTTCCTCCTTTTGACGGTGTCGATAGATCAGCATTTGGCGTCGTGACAACGACCACCATCGCGTTTCTCCGAATGTCGCTCGAAGGACTCCCGCCCTCGATCAGTCTCGTCGCGTTGGGGAGTCAACGTCCTTCGATCGCTCGGATGTTCGTTGGAGCTCCCGGACCTTCCATGAAGAACGTTGTGCCCGTGAGTGAGTCGTGTGGTCCGAATTAGGTTGCGCGCCCTTCATACGTTTCCAATTGACGCCACTAGGTAACGTTGATCGAATCAGGCCTGTCGCGCGGTTCTGGGCCGCACTACAAGAGATCGACTGCCACCGCGGAACGGGGCGACGCACTCTGGCACGGTTGCAACTGTGTTGCTACGGTCTGTCATCGGGGTCCGTTGAACGTTCGAGGGAGTTCTTACTTCATCACCTGGAGTTCTGACCGAAGGGTTACTGGTGTTCCGCGGTTTCATCAGAGACCTTGACGTAGGCCGGACCTGGTGGGAGTTAGTGACGAAGCCTTGTGGTGAATACATCGGTGAAAGGTGAACCAGTGCACTGTCAACCAAGAGTTCGTTATGACGTTCGGGCGATCCTGTTGACGGCTGTTCTCCTCGCGAGCTCACTGTTCTTGGCGGGTTGCGGTCGGGGTTCCGCGACTCCAATGTGCACCATGAAGGAGTTAATCACGGCCGCAGGGAGGCTACCTCAAACTCCCTCCCAGTCACGACAATGACGCCGGCAGAGGTCGCATCCCCGACACGCACCCCGACGCAGACTTGGACGCCAACCAACGCTCTGCACTGTGCAAGGTCTACCGGAGTGAGACGCACCTGCCCGGATGACAACTCGTCCCACGTCGGCGTGGCACAGCATGATTTTGCTCAACGAAGCCAGAAGTGAGCGTGTCGGAGCCAAGATCATGACGCAGTCGTTCGACGGTGAATCTCCTACGACGTCGATCCACAGTCACCTTAGAGAGTGGCGTGCCCGCCACCTCGGATCGGTGACCGTTGACGCCCCAACTCAGTTCAATCGTGAGTGGGACCATTAGCCGGCGAAACGCGCCCTTATCGACTGGGACTTCGAAGGTCGCGGCGTTTGGATCATCAACGCTCCACGCGAGCGTCCCCTTCAACGATCACAAGAACGCCGACACTCGAGTGGCAGTTCCGCCGAGGGTTCGCAGCACTTGCGACCTTGGAGCGATTTGCTCACGACATCGCTCTTGGACAGATTGCAGGGTTGGAACGATTGGGGTTGCTCGTTGGGGGGACCGTCCTCGGTCGCCAGTGATCAGGAATGGGAATCCTTCTATCACGCTGGAAAACTTCTCGCCGAGGTGACTCAACAAGAGCTCGGCGATCAATGGCAAGTTCTTTGGGCGGCACGTGGTGCCTGGCACTTCGTGCACCTTCCTTGAGAGCAGTCAGAGCTGCATTGGAGTCCGACACGCGATTGAGTGGTCGCACTTCCGTTGGTCGGGACCTTGAAACCAAGAGTGTTCAACGGTCGCAAAGGACGCGCTCACGTGTCGGGCGTGAACGGTGCGTGAAGCGCAGCGTGCGTGAGAGTATTGACGGCTGCTGCAGCGGCGTGCTCCGCTGCCAGCTTTGCGTCCTTGGCAATGCGGAGTAGTGCTGGCAAGCGTCCCGGGTACTTTACGAAGAAGGTGCAGATCTTCTTGACGTTGTACGTGCCGTCCCGATTAATGAGATGAAACACCTCGTCATCAAGGCTGACTTCAGTCGCCCGGTCGCTGACAGCTCGAAAAACCGACCAGGGGACGTTGCGCCGCTGACAGATCTCAGCGATGGCTGCCGTCTCCATGTCCAAAGCGATCACGCCGTCAGTCCGCAAACGTGCGATGACATCGAGGTCCGTGATGAGTTCGTCGGACGTCCACATCTTGCCTCGCGGATTGACCCCGCCGAATTTCTTGGGCCTGTACTCGGCGCCGGTGGTGCCGTGGACGACCACGGCAGGCAGAATAAGTGTGCCAATTGGAGTTTCGTTGTCGACAGCCCCGGTAATGCCGACTACGACGACCTCCTCGATGTCCATGGCTTCGACAAGGCGCTCGACGCCTTGAGTGGCGAGCACGCCGCCGATGCCCGTGACGATCGCCACGACTGGGCGTTCGCCGAGCGAGCCGGCGTAGACCTCGAGCGATCCAATAGCGGTCTTCTCGAGTGAGAGTTTGCGTTTGAGCGGGACGACCTCCATCGGCATCGCGCAGATGAAGGCGAGACGTTTCAGCACAAGGGTCCGGTTGTTAACACCAACTACGCTGAACTCCTCGTTCCCCACGAACCTCCGTGCAGGCGGTGATTCACGTCGTCAGGGTCGAAGTAACTGTCGCGTCGGGTCCCCGACAAAGGAGTCAGATCGCTCATCCAAGTGCCCATCAGCACGAGTCCTTTGGAAGTCGCACGACTTGGGGAAAGAAGAGATGCGACGTCGTCTTGCCTTGGACAATGGAAACCATCATTCCCCGAATTAGCCACCCATGATGATGGACCGTTCGTACGCTCATCCGCGCGATGATCGCGTACCAACGTCCGCTCACTGTGAACGGCTTCAGAACTGCCCCGATGGCGTACGAAGGAGTCGACGGTGGAATTGCAGTGAGCCTGAAACTTGATGCGATTTCACCCGTCGTTGCACCGGCCCTGATTGCCTGAACGCGGTACCTTGTCTGATCCCGCGTTGGTGTGGCCGTACTCGGCACATCCATCGCGACGCCCGTGATACGGGCAGAACGGGTGCCCACGTTCTTGACGATAAGAAGGGCATCACCAATCTGACAACTTGCGAGTGACGCAAAGGAGAACTGCGCGCCACTGCCTGACGGGACGGTCAGTTGAATCGAATCGATCTGGTTCGTCGTGCGGTCCTGTGACGCAGACAACTCTGTGGCAACGATTCCACTCGAGCCGGTGACGATCGCGCCGACGGTCAGGGTTCGGAGAAGAACATTTTGGAATCGCTTCACGAGCCAGCTCTCGTCGAGGTCAGTCCGACCAGTGTGCCACGATTGCTTGATCATTACGTGGTCAGCTCGCGTTGCGCCAGGTACGTGCGCCTCTGCAAGGTTGCAATCGGATTTCTTCGGGCCTCCGAGGTTAGCGTCGCCGGCGGTAGTGAAGGACTACGACGCCGTTGGTGCCGGGTTGGCAGGACACGAGTTCAAGCGCTTTGGACTCCCCGACGTCGTCGAATTCGAACATCCGCGTTCCCTGCCCAGAGAGCAACGGGAATACCGTGATCCGGAACTCGTCGATGAGGTCGTGATGCAAGAGTGTCCGGGTTATACCGCTGCGACCCGTCACGATTATGTAGCCGTCACCCTCACTCTTCAGCTTTTCGACCTCGGCGACGAGGTCGCCTCGGTTGATCGTTGTACGCTCCCAATCCGCTGACTTGAGAGTCTTTGAGAAGACGACCTTGTCGGTCGCCGCATAGATGGGGGCAAAGGGGTGATCGGCTGCGGTCTTGCCTTGGAAATGCTCGGCAAACTCCTTGTAGAGCGTTCGACCCATGATGTACATCTCGGCCCCAGCGAGAAAGGCGAGTATGCGTTCCTCCTCGGCATCATCGTCAGGGAGGCCACTAATGAAACGAAAATCCTCGGTGCCGTCTTCCATGCAGGCGGCATTGATGGAGTACACGTAGGTCATCGAGATCAGTGTGCGCATGAGTTCGCTCCGGTTTTCCCGACTCGCCGGTTCGCGTAGGCGCGCCGAGGTCTCTCATTCACCGCTGTTCTTCGTCGTTGTAGTTTCTGCGCTCTTGCTCTTCCCATGCCTCGTAATGCTCTTCGTAGTTCGGATCATGCCTTCGCATGAGCATGTACGGCCACGAGATGAGCCAAGGGATCTTCTTCACCCATGGCGGTACGTGCCTGTCGCGCACCACTCGCCGGAAGGCTTTTTGTTGGCGGAGGACGTCGGCGCGTGACGCCGGGAGTGGGTCGTAAACGACGTGCGCCACGTCACGCGAAATCTCAGTTTCGTCTACTCCAGCGTCTTGAGGGGACTCGCCAGGTGCAGTGAGCTTGTCGGGCTCGTCGACCGATCGGCTCGAGTCGCCCGGCACATCGGCATTGTCGTTCATATTTGATGTCTATCAGCAAATTACTAGCGCTCATTTAGCTCGTCCTCGTCGAGTATCCACACCCTTGGTTCCCAATCAGAGCCGACGCCAATCTTTACGCGCCTCGGTGAGAGTCCGAAGGAAGAACGAGTAACAAGTGTTTCGAGACGTGAAGTTTTCCGTCAAAAGGAGTAACCGTCCAACTATTCCGGCGCGAATCAGAATTGGGAGTCAACTCGAATAGGGGAGTCCACGAATTCTCGTAATGTGGGTCTAGAAACTGCAGTGCGGTTGAACCGGTGACGAGCAAAGGATCGCGTGGACAAGCGATTTAAAGAGAGATTCCACGTGGGCCGGTATCGCACCGAGTCCGAAGAACGGACGGCGACAGGCAGCATCGCTGGAATCTTGAAAACGTTGAAGGTGTTGGGTTGTTCGTCGTTGGGTCTGCAATTGAGTCTAATTGCGACCCTCTCGTTCTTCTCGGGCATCGCACAGGCCGGGATCTTGGTGATAGTGAGTGAGTTTGCCGTCAACAGTGCCCAAGGAAAGCCTCACCTGGTCGTCTACGGCCATTACATCTCAATTGGTGACTCCATCGCCCTGTGTGTAGTTCTGCTCTTGATATATTCCGGAGCTGGAATTGCGGCCAGTATCTTCACCAGTTCGACCTATACCAAGGCTTTGGCATCGGTTCGAGCCAAGATGATCAGTGCCTTCTTTCGTACAAACTGGCGAATACAGTCGCAGGAGCGCCTCGGTCATTTCCAGCAGTTGCTCACGCTCAACTGTGAAAAAGCGGCAGAAATTACGTTGGCAATGGCGTTCGGACTCCAATCATTTCTCTCGCTGACTGCCCTCCTTGTCGTAGCCTTCTTGGTAAGTCCAATTGCCGCAGCGCTCGTCCTCGTTTTTGGATTGTTACTTTCGCTTATCTTGTATCCATTCAACTCCTGGGGTCGCAAGGCTTCTCATCGCTGGTCGGAGAACAGTGACTCAATGGCGACGCTTGTGACCGAGTACATCAGACTCGCTCGGGAGTTTCGACTCTTTGGTGTTGAAAAAGAAGCGACAGGGGGACTTCTCCGAAGTAACGAACTATCTGCGCGCGCCCAGCGACAGGCCACGCTCTTGCAGCAACTGGTCACCGTGATCTATCAAACGCTGGCGTTGACGTTCATCGTGGGTGCCTTCGCCGTCATTGCCGGTCACCGGACACACGACTTGGGTGCTATTGCAGCCGTGCTCTTGCTCATACTGCGGTCGTTGTTTTACGCGGCTGGGACGCAAGGGAGTGTTCAAGGCATACGCTCCAATGGTGGATTTCTGGACACCGCTACGTATGAGTTAGACCGATTTTCCCAAAACCAATATGAAATGGAGTCCGGAGAACTCCCGAAAAGTTTTGACATCGACGCGAAAAATGTGTCATTTTCTTTTGACGGGAGGGGGAGCGTTCTCGAGCAAGTGACATTTCGCGTGCCGGACGGTCAAATCCTGGGAATAGTTGGGCGATCTGGAAGCGGGAAGACCACACTCAGTCAGATTGTCCTTGGAATGCTTGAGCCGGAGAGCGGAATCGTCCTGATTGGTGGCGTGCCGGCGACAGCTATCGCAAAAGGCGACGGTTCGAGTCCCGTCGCACTGGTTGCTCAGGATCTCGTCCTTCTGGAAGGGTCGATTGCGTTCAATATCTCCCTCTTCAGAAATCTTGATCCCGAGAAGATTGAAGCCGCTTCGCGGTCGGCTCATCTCCATGAAGACGTGATGATGATGCCTGATCGGTACGAAACGAAAGTCGGCGAAGGTGGCACCGCCCTGTCGGGAGGTCAACTTCAGCGACTCGCAATCGCTCGGGCTCTGGCAGGTGCGCCTCGACTCCTTGTCATGGATGAGCCGACAAGTGCAGTCGACAATCGTTCGGAAAGCCTGATTCGAGAGACACTCACCGAACTTCGAGGGACAATGACGAGTGTCATTATCTCCCATCGACTCGCCCTTGTGGAAGATTGTGACCTCCTCCTTGTGCTCAAGAAAGGTCGGGCGGTGGAATTCGGACCTCGAAGCGAAGTTGTGACTTGTGCCGCATACCTAGAAGTAGCGAACACTATGTCCGACGATGTGGCAACATAGGCCACCAGTGTTGCTCTGTGCTTCGTTTGGGATCAGCTGGAAACGGGCCTGAACACTGAACTTTGGCACTTCTGATTCATCAATGTGGGAAATGTTCCAACGTTAATCTTCAGAAACGCTCAAGATTGCCAATTGTCAATTGGATTCAACAATAAGGCCAGCCTCAACTGCCGCGTCGGAGACGCAAACGCGCCAACGAGTGAAAGCCTGGCGGATTTCGCGAGTGCGTTTGGCGGTAAAGTCTCGAATCAGGGAATTACAAGGACTTGACCAAGAGTTGTGGCTGGGAACGTGATTTTCAGGAGACTGACGTTGTCCGCCATACCATCATCGAACTTATCTCCCAGTTAGGCGAGGGCAAATGAAGAAGAACCCCATCGCTTACGTTCTCTTTGCGGGCGATCTTCGCGTGCGTCGCACTCACAGCGTCTTTGACGGGCATCGTTTCAATACCGGCGCGAGCATCCACGAACGTGTCGGCTCCGCTTGCGACTGCGAACGGAGGATTAATTTTTGACGGTCCGTCTCGCGTGGAGTGTCTCGCGCCCGATGTGAACGGCAGTGGACTTTCGGCTCTCCAGTCCGCTGTCACAAAATTTGACGCGGTGACGGGTACTTCCGTTACCTGTCTCTCCGCCTATTTGAATGGAGCACAATCGTGGTCTGCTTGGGAGCAACCATGGATCACACAGACGCAATACGGGTACACCTCCTGGGTTGCAGATGCACCGCAAAGCCGTGAACTAGTAGTGCAGGTCGACCTAATACCCAACAGTCTCAAGGACACCAAGGATCCCCTCACGTGGGAGCGATCGTGTGCCGCGGGAAATTTCGACTCTCACGCTACGCAATTAGGAACAAGTCTGGTTGCCGCGGGTCTGCAGCACTCGGTCATTCGACTCGGTGCGGAGATGAATGGAGATTGGGAAGCAGATTTTGTCGGTACAACGACAGTTGAACAGCAACTTTGGGTCAATTGCTTCAAGAACGAAGTAAGAAGTCTGCGACAGGTAACTGGCGGACATTTTCTAATTGATTGGGATCCGAACCCCTGCAGTTTCAATATTCCCTACGCAAATCTGTACCCCGGCAATTCGTTTGTCAATATCCTGGGCATTGATCTCTTCGACGTCTCGTGTGCCGCTCCGAAGACGCCCATCTCGTTCGCGCAACTTGAAAGTCAGCCCTCTGGATTAACGAGCTTCGAGGCATTGGCGCGTGCTCACCACAAGCCACTGAGCCTGCCCGAATGGGGCCTTTTGAAGAAACCTTCCGGGGATGATCCAGGCTTTATTGACGGCATCGGGTCCACATTCACCAGCAGAGACTTCGCCTTCGAGACGTATTTCGATGTTCGTTGGTAGCAGCGGCGGGGTCCTCCCACTCGGTTCTCGTACCCCACTGTCGTTACCTGCATTTCAACGGTGGTTCAGCTCCGACGCAAAGCACTGATTTCCTCGATGTCCGGCTGTCTGCGAGGTCCGATTGCTGTCACCAAGGTTGAAGTTTTGACGCGCGGCCTGAATCGGCAATCATGAACGCCGCACTCGTGAATCGACTCGTGCTCGACGGAAGCGAGAGATTCGTGGTTGCGTCGTCATCGACAGCGTACGGAGTTCTTCGTGATGACAGAACGAGGCGCCACGACGGATGTCGGCCGCGAGACGGTGTTCGTTATACCGGTCGGTCCGAGGTGTGAAATTGAGTTTGTTGCCGACACCATCGAAAGTATCCAGTACTACGCCCCGAAATCGCGAATTGTCGTGGTGGATGATTCACTTCGAGATCTCGGAGTCGAACTCGCGAATCGGTTCCAAGTCACCGTTGTTGAAGCAGGGGTTCATGGACTATTCGGAAGCCTCTACTTGAATCTCTCGGGAGGATTTCAGGAGGCCCTAACACGTCCCTTTCGAATTCTCGTGAGACTCGATACGGATGCGCTTATCAGCGGCTCCGATTTCGAGATGAAGGCAATAGCGTGCTTCGAAGCGGATGAGTACCTTGGATCGCTCGGTTCATTCCGCATTGGATACGACTGCATTGGCGTTCGCAATCGGAGTTGGGCCAAGCACCGCATTCTGGTGTATCTGGGATCACGTGCTTGGAGGAATCCACGTGTCGGACTAATGGTCGTTCGACTCCTGACGCGAGCACGGCGACACGGCTACAAGCTGGGAGAGTCAAGTAATGGGCGGCGCAGCGGTCTACCGTCGCGAGGCCCTGGAGGCCCTGTCGGACGCGGGCCTTTTGGGTAGGTCCGAACTCGCCGAGATCGGAGTGCACGAAGATCATCTCTTTGGGCTGTGTCTTCTTTCGACTGGATACCATCTCGGCGAGTTTGGCAACAAATACGATGATCTGCCGATGGGCGTCGATTGGCGGACATTGCCCGCAGATCCTGAGGAACTCTTGACACTCGGCAAATCGATCGTGCATTCCACCAAGAGCTTTGGCTCCATGGATGAAGACGAAATTCGTACGAGGTTTCGGCGGGCACGACAGTTGGGTTGACGGGGCGACGACTCCATGTCGACATCCAACCGCTGCTCCAACGTTGAAAACACAGAACGCGTTTTGCATCTCGCATGATGTCCAACAAATGTGACGGTTGGGTTTCTTTGTGATTTTAGAGAACCGCTGTACCTCGATTTCCGTGGGTGTGCTTAATTGAGGAATCGTTGACGATGTCGTAGGTTCGTGGGTGACTTGATACAGCCAACATGTACTGCCATGCACAAGGGCTCACTCAACATTCTTAAGGTAAAGACGACGCACCGCATCGCCAAGTTGACGACTCTGGGAGTGGCATCTTGTTTGCTTGTGTCGATGATCGCTATCGACGCCTCCGCTTCGACGACGTTCGCAGGCAGGGGCTCGAGCACATTGAACACAGCGAAGTTCATCCATATCGCGAGCAAAGCCGGCAACCGGAAACACTCGGGCGTCATCAGGCGCCACTTTCCAGTTAAGGGGACGCCCGTAACGACCACCACGGGTGCCACGACTTCGGCGCCACCTACCAGTAATGGAAACGGTGCGCCACCCACCACCACGACATCGCCTGCCACGACAACGTCGATTCCATCGACGACGTCTACAACGACGACGACGACAACGTCGACCCCTGCAGGTGCGACTGGCCCGATAATCGCTGGACCTTCACGAAGTGAGTGTCTCGCACCAAACATAACTCCTGGCGTTTATGGTCTCGCTTCCATACAGGCGTTGATTACCAGTTTTGATCAAGAGACCAACTCCACCGTGACCTGCATCACCTCGTACATACAAGGGACGCAGTCATGGGCGACCTGGGAGAGTCCTTGGATTCTTCAGTCGGGGTTCGGCTACACCACGTGGGTATCAGAGGTGCCTGGTCGCCAACTCGTCCTAGGTCTCGATTTGATTCCCACCAGTTTGGAGGACGTCAGTAACCCGTTGAGTTGGGAACAGTCCTGTGCGAACGGTGACTTCAACTCGTACGCGAAGCAACTAGGTGAGAACCTCGTTAGCGCTGGATTGGGTAATTCGGTTCTTCGCCTTGGCATTGAGATGAACGGCTCATGGGAGATCGACTACATGGGCAACACGGCTCAAGAGCAGAATCTGTGGGCGACGTGTTTTGCCAACGAAGTGACCGGGCTTCGACAAGCGGCAGGGGAGCACTTTCTCATTGACTGGAACCCCAACGCTTGCACCCAGAGCGTGCCGTACTCAAACTTCTATCCTGGAAATGCGTACGTGGACATTCTCGGCCTCGACTTTTACGACCAGAGTTGCGACGCTCCGAGTTCAAAGTTGACGTTTGCCCAACTCGCCGCCGAACCATACGGTCTTACAAGTTTCGAGTCGTTTGCTTCCGCACAAAACATGCCCATGAGCCTTCCGGAATGGGGTCTGTTGGTGAATCCATCCGATGACGATCCGCAGTACATCGACGGCATTGGTTCGACAGTCGCCAACCATGACTTCGCCTTCGAGTCGTACTTTGACGCAGCTATTCAAACGGGGTCTTTGGCGCTCGGGTCAACGACGCCGTTGTCGCTAGCGGCATTCCAGAAGTGGTTCGGCAACTCCTAAGTAAGCCCTTGACCTCAATGAATCCAGGATTTCTTCGATGTTGAAGGTATTCAAACGCCGCAATCTTTGAGGCATGAGGGGACTGGTCGGCAAAGAGGTGGTTTCATCGAACCGCGGAGCATTGATGCGTCGATTGCGATAAAAGTGAACGTGACGCCGCCCTTCATGACTTGGTCAATTAAGTTGGCCTAGACGCGATCATGACGGCTTTTGGTCTGACGACGCCTGAGTCTCCTCCACGTCCTATGAGGGCATTGGCAGTCATTCGTGGTATCTCAGTGACCGTTCCGAGTCCCGTCCGTTCACAATTTCGATCGGGGAACCGTGACTTTTGATCGCTTCACTCGAATGAGATAAAAATCACTTAAGTTGCAATCTTTGCGTAAAACCACCTTGTCACGAATGTTTCGGTAAGTAATTAAGCCTTCTTGGGCCAACTCTCCACGCCAAGAATGAGGATTTTAGACACACGTTCCTGTGGGCAATCTCTACGGATTCACAATGGAAGCGCACTGACTTGACAACGCGCCATAAACCTGAAAGAGTTTCCTTCGCAAGGGCACTTTCGAAGGACGGCTTTGAAAAATATCCCTGCGACCTTGGCTTGAGATCCGGAATGCTCACCGACTCCCCAAACGAGTTCACGCCATTCCGCCTTTCGATCGTAGTCCCCTCGTTTAACGAGCACCTAACGATACTCAGGGTTCTTGATGCTCTGTTGTCATTGGACATTCCCGGTAAAGAGCTTGAAATCATCGTGATCAACGATGGTTCAACGGACGGTACGGCGGAGCTACTTGAACAGTTCGAAGACTCGCGCTGCGTCAAAGTGCACCACGCCGCGAACCTTGGCAAAGGTGCAGCGGTCCGTACTGGTATCGCTTCAGCAAAAGGTTCTCATGTGCTGATTTTCGACGCCGATCAAGAATACGATGTGGCCGACATTCCACGGCTCGTGACTCCGATTCTGTCCGGAAGGGCCGAAGTCGTGTACGGCAACAGAATGTCTGGATTCGGAACTGTGCATCCTTCTCTGTGGCACTCCATTGGAAACAAAGCAATGACGTTTCTTGCAAATGTCATGTTCGGTTCTGCAATTTCAGATTTGCACACTTGCCTCAAGCTCGTGCCAATGCCTCTGTTGCGCAGTTTCGAACTCGATGAGAACGGATTCGGCTTGGACACCGAAGTAAGTGCAGAGGTCCTCCGCGCCGGATTTCGTCCATTCGAGGTGCCGATTAGCTATGTGGGCCGAAGCAAGGAAGAGGGAAAGAAGATTCGTCTGAACGACGCGCTTCGATGTGTCTTCGTATTGGCGAAGGTTCGTCTTCGACCGGTGACACCGTACGGAAAGCGCAATCGGGACCTCACACCTCGGGTCCACACTTCCGAGAGTTGACTTCGGCGTCTCTCAGTCGAACCCGGTGCGACTCAACCGCTTGGGATGCGTATGTTGCGAGATGGCGACGCTGAAGACAGCGCACGACGTCCCTTTCGCTTGACGATGTGGCCGTGGCTGATCGGGCTGTTCCGAAGGCTCGAATCATCGAACACTAGGGTCATACAATGCCGTATCTCTGGTTTGCACCGCACCGCGCCGCAGGTGTAGGAGCTCAGGTGCCGGGTTTTCGAACGCGCGAGCCAATCAACGTCCGAGTTTCAATTCCAACTCCAAGTTTCGTATCCGTTCCGCGATGTTCGACGAGGATGCCCGACACGCCGCACGGGGAGTGCGAGTGAAGCGTCTAAAAGTGGCAGTGGTGACCGACGCGCTCTATCCGTGGCACAAGGGTGGCAAAGAGGTCCGCTATCTCCGTCTTCTGAGCCGACTTCCCGACAATGAATTGGACGTGACGGTGTACTCGATGAAGTGGTGGGATCACGCGCCGGACACTTTTCAGGGCCCGCGTGGCTCCCTCGAGTACAGATCCATATGTCCTCGGGTCGCCATGTATCGGGGGACCAGAAGATCAGTCTTTCAGGCGCTTCTCTTCGCCGTCTCGACACTTCGTCTCCTTGGTCGCAAGTTTGACGTGATTGAAGCGGATCACATGCCATACCTTCAATTGGTACCGCTGCGTTTGGTTGCCTGGGTCCGTCGGGTCCCCCTCGTCGTTACGTGGCACGAAGTATGGGGGAGAGAGGGCTGGCGATCGTACGTCGGACGCGCCGGGGCCGTCCCGGCAATGCTGGAGCGTTTCTGCGTCCACCTCCCCGACGCGATCGTCGCGGTGTCAACTGGAACTGCGGACAAGCTTGCGGCGTTGGGAGCGAAGAGTGATCGGCTTCACGTGGTGCCCAATACCTTGGATTTCGACGAACTGTTCGCCGTTGCGCCGCAATCGCCGGCGCCTGAACTCCTCTTTGTCGGTCGGCTCCTTGAACACAAAAATGCCGACGTGGCCATCGATGCCACTTCGATTCTTGCGGGACAGGGATACGACGTACATCTGGGCATCGTCGGTGTTGGTCCCGAGGAGTCTCGACTGCGGGCACAGGTGAGCAAGCTGGGACTCGAGCGTCGGGTCACGTTTCTATCCACACTCGACTCCCAACACGATCTCTGGTCGTTGATAAAAGGCAGTCGAGTGTTGTTCGCTCCGTCAGTTCGCGAGGGCTTCGGACTCGTCGTCGCTGAGTCACTCGCTTTGGGTACACCAGTCATCAGCGTCCTCCACCCCGACAACGAATCCTCGAATCTGATCGGTTCGCTCACGGGTTCGGTCGTTCCACCTTTTGAAGCTCAGGCATTGGCCGACGCCGCAGCGTACTGGCTGAAAGACGAATCGCAGCGAACTGATCGAGTGTCAGTGTTCATTTCCGAACATCGCGAATTGACCGGCGACGCCATGTCGAAGGCGTATGCGGATATCTTTCGCATTGCGACGAAGGCATCGAGTACCGGAGAATGAGCGACGTCGGGGCCGCAACCGACGGAGCGTCGCCTCGGATTCTGAATTCGATCACTGGTGGCGCAGGGTCAACTCTGCTGGTCAGCATTACTGGCGCCTTTTCGTACATCTCATTACGACCTACCTAGTGGCCAGTGCCTTCGGCATTGTGGTCCTGGTCCCGGCATTTGTCTCATTGGTGTGGAATGTCTCGGACTCGGGACTTTCTCAAGTGCTGCAACGAGAGATGCGCTCGCTCTCGTTCGTGAGGCCTCACGGGCTTGGAAGGAATACCTAGTGAGATGCGCCTCGCGGTCCGATCGGCAGGTCGGACCAAGCCATAAGGCGTGGTCGTCGCGATTGGCGATCCACTAGGCGGAACGGAGGCACGCCGCTTGATACGTGGCAACCGTAGCGATGGCGATGTCCGTCCACCCGGAGCGCTTCGACCAAGCGAGTCCAGCCTCGCTCACTTCGCAATATTGCCTTTCCGTCAGATGTTCTGCCTGGAGTAGCGCTGCGACAAGTGACTCGACGGCTGGCTCAAATCGTATTGTCGCGATTGACGGAATATCGACCAGCGACGGGAGATTCGATATCAAGACGGGTAGACCGAACGACTGCGCCAGGATGACTGAGCCACTGTTCGTGATTCTTCGAAAAGGAAACACGGCGAAATTTGACGCCTGTAGATATCTCGCCAGATCCTCTGCGGGTATCCACCTGAACTCTGTAACTACGCGACTACCTGTCACTTCGGCAAGTCGAAGTAGTTCGACCCGATATTGGTCGTCGGCACATGAACCGGCCAAAAGGATCCTTATTTTCGACGACGCCGGCAGTTGCGCTGCGGCCTGTAGTAGCAAATCGGCACCCTTGTATTCTTCAATCCGCCCAAGGAGCGTGACAACCACATCATCCGCTCGGAACCCGAAGCTTGCCCTCGCTTCTTCGGATGTGAGCGTCACTGGGTAGGGCTCGTCGAACGGCCCATGAGGAACAACGTCCACCTGACGGGCTCCCAGGTCGCGCAGTTCTCTGGCGGTCGCTTCCGATAGCGCGATGACACGCTTGGCTTTCGACAGGAGTACGTCGCGTGCTCGGACATCGTTCGCGAACACCTGCTCGTGCGGCAACAGGTCGTGAGCGGTCCAAACTATCGCAAACCCCGTCACCTGCGCCGTTCGCAGATACACAGCGAACCACCATTCCATGAGGCGTCTGGCCCAGCGGGCCCTGCGCGCCCACGGAAGCGAGAACTGGAAGACCCAATGAATGTGCAGGATTCGAAAGCCGCGCAATCGCCACCCCAAAAGGAGGGCGGGTGCCAAAATCAGATTGAGAGTTTGTGACGGTGTCGGACCTTCGGCGTAACGAACTCGTACGCCCGCTTCCTCAACGTTTTGGTACAGGAGTTCCTGATAGGGAACCCGGTCCCGCGGCGTCACCAACACCGACAGCCGTGGGTTCATGTACCGGGCCGGATGAGTTCGTGAAGCACTCCAGCTCCCATTGCTAGGTGGTCCAGCAATACGAGCCAGCGAAGGTCCTCGTTTCGCTGACGCCACATTGGCCAAAGGAGTATCAAGGGATACCATCGCCATTTCAACGTCAACGGGAGTCCGAGTAGGAAGAGTGCGTAGACCACTGGCACGGAATTTAGTTTTGTGGCTTCGACGAGTCGATGGGGATGTTTCCGAAGAAGTCGACACTGACCCTTGCCGTAGAAGAAGGCTCTTCGAAGTTGCCTCTCCGGAGTGCCCCAATCATGCTGCACGACTGCGTCTTGGACCCATCGAAGGCGATAACCATTGTCGATAAGTCGCCAAGAGAAATCGATGTCTTCACCTGAACCAAACGACTCGTCAAATCCGCCCACTGCTTCAAACGCTTCGCGACGGAACGCGAGGTTGATCGTGGGAGCCATGGTTGCGTAGTCCATCTGAGTGTCACCCCACCAGCGGCTCCCCGAATACACACTATTACCGATTGCTCTGGAGGGACCGCAAGAGACGTTCTCACCCTCCTCCAATATCGGAGAGAGCAACTTCTCCAGCCAATCATTCTCAGGAAGGCACCCCGAGTCAGTGAAGACGATCACATCACCTGAAGCATTTCGCACGCCAATATTGCGCTGATGGGCAATCGTCGTTCGGATACCTGAGGGCTGCTCGTAGTCGATCCAACGTGCCCACTCGTGAGATAGCCGAATATCGTCGAGGGCTCGGTTGGACGCGTCTACGACGAGGACTTCGTCGAGTGCTCGGCCCACGAAAGGCTTCAGAGCGTCAAGTGTCTCGCTGAGTAGACGATCGTCCTTATTGACGATGATCAAAGAAACGCTACTGAGGCCCTGTTCGCCCGATAGTGCACTCGTGGCTGGGACATCGCCGGTGGCATCGCCGTCACGCGTTGTGTCCGAAATTGACTGCTTGGCCATCAAATCCAATCCCAGACTGTGTGGTACATCCAACCACTCTTTTCGATGAAGTTTCGATGTTAATCTACCCGTCAAAAACCACAGTTGAATTGACCGGAAGTTGTTGGTTCGGTTAAGGATTCTTCTCGTGAAATTGATTCGCAGAAGAGAGCTTGGTTCCTCACAATTTCTAAGCGCGAGTTGTTGGAACGAGTGGTGACCTCAATGAAAGAAGTTGACGCACACCAAGGTCAGGTCGTGGCCGGATCCCGATTCCTACGCCACTAACTCTGCGAGTTCTTGCATGTTCCCGAACCTCCAGGTCTCGGGGAACTTGACCGGTGAACTGGGTCGATGACGACTCCGAAGTCGCAAATTCTGATCGGCGCTGGGAATCAATCACTTCTGTGTAACGATGAGCCGAAAGCCCTCCATCGCATTACGACCTCAGCAAAGTCCTTAAGACCGGCAAGGAGCCGAAAACGGCCATTCTTGCGAGATCCGTAGACCCCGGAGAAAACAGCGATGCCAAGAGCGTGAACGCCAGGAATAAGTCGGGACGAGGCGTAGACATCTGCTCTCTTCTCACATCGCATGGCCAGCGCGTTGTAATACTGAACGATTTCGGGCGATGACGCGCCACTGGTGGAGATGAACGAAAGATTTTCACGCGCGATTTCCGCAAGTGCTCGATACTGCGGCTCACCGATGTGGACCGATTCACGAACCCCCATCTTCCAGAAACTTGTGGCAGTCCAGTTCTGCGAATGTCGTCGATAATAAGCGAGAGGTTCGGCAATCTGTATCCTCTTCGAGGTCGCGAAGCTCACTATCGCAAGGGTGTGATCATGGTTGCCACGTTCGCCGGTCTGATGTGAATCTGGTCGCCGCGCCCAGTCAATGCCTGAGAGGAATTCTCGTCTGAAGAGAATCGAAAAACCTGGCGGCACGTGCCAGGGATCGCCAACGAGTGGATCCAGGACGGTTGTGGAGCGATAGTTTGGAAATCGTTCGCCCGTCGGCTTCAAATGTTCATCGACGACGATCGCAGAATGGCTCACCACGGTCGCACCGCTTTCAATAAGCGCCTTCTCGCTTATCTCAAGTTTGCGAGGCAGCCACCAGTCATCTTGGTCGCTCCAAGCAATGAGGTCACTTGAGCAAAGGGACGACGCGAACCAAAAATTCTCAGCCGGGCCCAATGATGGCCCCCGCACAACGCGAAGCGGAATTGAACAAGACGAGGAGAACTCGCGGACAATTTCGACAGTTCGATCACTTGAACCGTCGTCCGAGACGATGATCTCGTCGGGAGGGCGTGTTTGCTGCGCGATGCTCAGCAACTGTTCCGCGATCCACGATTCTCCGTCAAAGGTGGCCACCACCACTGAGACGCTACGTTGCGCCATACCAACAACTACGGCCACTACTCACTTCGACGTCGAGGAATGCTTCGCGCCTCAGATCTCGTTGCCCTATGAACCGGACTTTTGAATGCCACGAAATGTGGAGCAGGTTGATTCCAGAGGTTTTCAAACTAAGACTTCAAGGCTGCGAGGAGCGCGTTTGTCAGTGGGGCCAGAGTTCTTCAGAGTACGCCGTCGTGACGTGATCGCTGTCAACCATTGTTACGGTGCCCGCTACTTCGGCCGCGCACTCTTTCTTAAAGCAGAACAGCGAGGAGGTACTGATAAGAGTTGCACCGCTTGCCTTCGCAACTGCGGCGTCACGCGACGCGTAGGAGGAATAGGCACCGACCATCGTCATCGTCTTCGTCGACATGAGGCAACGCAACGGTGCCGTCGGGTTTCTTGCCAAACACGTCGGCGGGGGTGTGGCGAAATACGGACTTGTTCCGATGACAATCCGGTGGACCGAAGACCTCCCGCCTGACGCCTTGGCGAAGAGTGTTTCGTACCCTTTGTCCCAAGCCTTTTGGTTGTACTGAGATCCGATGCCGGATGATGCCGTGACGATTGCCACGGGAGACAACGCTGAGATCGCTCTGACAACGTTTTGGTGCCACTCATTGCAACTGGCTGGGGTGGTGCCGATGTAATCCGCCGTGACGTAATTGATATCTGAAGTGGGACAACCCGCGAACGAGAAAACGTCCAACTTGTAGTGCGACTTTGCGAGACCAGAACTCAATCCCGGCGCCCAGTTCCCAACATTGGAGTCCCCAACCAACACGATGATCCTTGGAGACGATACATCCCCTTCCACGCACGGAATAGGTGCCCGGAGTTGACTTGACTTTCCGTAGGCATCGCAGTTATTGACGGTCGATTCACCAGCAAGCTGATTATTCGGGACAAATTCCGCCAATGAAGGAGAGTACGCAGCTGGTGGCTTTGCATTCGTCACCGACGCTTCGACCGCCTTTTCGACCGGTTGATAAAGAGTTCGACCGGTGGCAGCGATCGATGCAGAAGAGGAGATCCCGACATACGCCGACACGGTAAGAACAAGCATCAAAACTCTTCTCAGCAATCGAAACTCCTCATTTTGATTTGCGACCCTTTTGTAATTTACTTCAATTGACCGTCAGCGAATGGTCGCTGGTTGAAGAGGATGGCTGTCTCTGTCAGTGACTCGGGGCTCGACCTCTCCACATGTTCAAGAGCGGCGCCACCCATCTTCACTGTTGAGTTGGCGTATAAATCGTGCGGGCGTGCCACCGACCAGCGTGTTCGGTGGCACATCGGAATTTACGAGCGATCCAGCCGCAATCACGGAATTGTTGCCAATCGTGACCCCCGGAAGCACAATTGAACTACGCCCAATCCAAACATTGCTTCCTATGGAGACTTTTGATTTCACCACTTCGGAACCGGGCTCAACTTCGTGGTGATCAGTGTCGAAGATTGCGGATAGTTCGCCGATTTTGCAATCGTCACCGATTTCAATATCGAGGTGTGCCACCACCGACGAGCCCCAATTTATGAATACGCGCTGTCCAAGGGTAAGTTTGCCCCCCGCAACTGAGCCAATTTCTACGCGACACTGAGTTCCCCGAATGGCGAGATGCTCTCCGATGGCAACGGTGCCTCCGGTGACGATGAGCGGGTACTTACCTTCGACCGATGAGATTCCTCTCGACCAGCGTCGTAGGTGGAGATGTATCGTCAGAACAATCGACTTCAGGTAGTTTGGTCGATTTGTGGTGACCTTGTTTAGTGGCGGCATTCTGAATTCCTCACGCAAAATTGGGTGCCCAAGCAACTTCGTCCAACAGTCTCTACTGCTTCGTCGTACTAGGTCCGGATGAGCACATGTGTTTCAACTCGGAGTCGCTTTTTCGACCTGGACGTTCACTAACCATCGTACGAGACACCCCGACGCCGAAAAAGCCCTACGCAGCGTCCCGTTAGGTACGAAAGAATCAATGGTGGACTGATGATGAGGGCAACGAGAAAGCGCAATGGACGAGGACGTGGAACAAACCGCGACCCGACGAATAGACAACTGATCATGATTGTGAGTGCCGCGACCGCCACTAGTGCAGCGAACACACCCACGAATCGGGTAGCGACAAGCAGGACAGCCACGATGACGCCGACAGTCCACGTCAACCACGCAAGGTCTGGGATTCGAACGATTCGGAACTCAAACAGAAGCGCGGTTGCGTCGATGCCGGAATACCACATCCAAGTGACCGCTTCGAAGTAAGTCTTGGATTCGCGGTGCGCGACTATGAGGTCACTGATCGTAGTCAGGCGCAGTCCCTTTCGGACCATCAACTTCGCCAAGCGAAAATCTTCTCCAAGTTGTGAGTCCACGTCGAAGGAGACGCGGGAAAGCGCTTCGCGCGAGAAGAGCACGTTATTGCCAGTAATTTCCGCCGATCCGGGACGTCGGCGAAGAGTTGGTTTAGAAATGCGCCACACAACGGCGCAGTCGCCGTCAGGGAGCGCAATTCCAGACACCGCGTCGAACGCCAAAAGTTCGTTGGAGCATCGCGCGAGCCAATCGGGAGGAATGACAATGTCTGCATCGACAAAGCCAATGAGATCCGTTGTGGTTGACGCTTGACCCGAGCGCCGCGCCGCGCCGCGCCCGTGATTAATCTCAAGTCGAACTAGCCGGAGGTTCGAATGGTGGTCTTGAAACTGGCCGACAATTTCGGAAGTCGAATCCTGCGAACCATCGTCTACGACGACCACTTCGTAAGAGAGCGACGTTTCTTGTAGCAGTAGTGCTCGAAGGCAGTCCGCTATGCGACGCTCCTCATTGAACGCTATGACAATGATTGCGACCTGGGGCGTAATTTGCGTTCTCCTTAATCCCTGAGTGAACTGATCCGAATCCTGCGACTACCTCTCACATTGCGGACAATCAATAATGGCTCAGGTGCCAATAGATTGCCGCGAATGACAGTCCGATGAGCAAGGCACCAAAGACAGCGGTTACTAGACGTCTGCTGGCCAGCCACTTCGAACGGCGAATTGGATTCTCAATTGCGTAGTAGAGAGCGGCGGACAGTCCAATCGAAACTGCGACAAGTTCAATCTCACTGTGAAGAGGGAGTGGCGCGATGGCGTACTGCGTCGCAATTGCGATCACCGGCCAGTGAACGAGGTATAACGAATACGAGATGTTGCCGAACCACTGGATGGGAGCAAATCTCGCGACAGGTCCGAAACTCTCGGGCCCACGCAATGACCCGCCAGCGATTATTAGCACAGTCGCGAAAACGGGGACAATCACGGCCGTGCCGGGCCACAGTGTCGTAGAACTGTAGTACCACGTGGAGAGAAGAATGGCGATCACTCCAACTATCGCGAGGCTGAAGCCGAGACGAGGGGACCGCCCTCTCAAATGTGGGCCGAGTACGGCGAGAAGTGCGCCCAGCGCCAACTCCCAGGCTCGCGTGAGCGGAGAGAAGAAGGCCCAAATTTCGTTCTGCTTGGTTTCTATGACGCACCACGCCAGTGAGGCGCAGATGATGAGTGAAAGGATGCCCACCAATCGTCGGACAGAAGAGAATGCCAACCGCGGCAGTGTGACAATCAAGAAGAGAACGGGCCACACCAAATAGAACTGCTCTTCGACGGCAAGAGACCAGAACTGTTGCAAGGTGGAGGGCGGTTGACTGGCGGTGAAATACTGTGTCCCAACTGTTGCGAAGTGGAAGTTACCGACGAACGCCGCAACATATTTTGCGTCGTCCGCGTTTATGGCGCCGGTGATGAAACTCAACCAGTGGTACGTCGCAAAGATTGTGGCGATGAGCACGACGGTGGCCGCGGGAAGAATTCGTCGAATTCGTCGTGAATAGAATCCCGGAATCGAATTCGTACCGCTCAGTGCCTTCTCGCGAAGCAGGACGTTGGTAATGACGAATCCAGACACCACGAAAAAGACGTCGACACCGAGGAAGCCACCGTGGACACCGGGAATGTCGGCGTGATAGAGAACGACAAGCAAGACCGCAAGTGCTCGCACCGCTTGGATGTCGGGGCGGAACTCGGATCGATAGTGAGTCGCGTCGATGTCGGGAGTACGGAGCAGGCTCAATTTCGACGCCCGTCTTCGATGTCGGCGGTACCGCGTCCACTATGGAACCCATCGATGCCGTTGCGGCAACACCCGTCGCGACGATCCGTGCCGTTCGCATTCCCGCTCCGTCTTGACTCCACTACTCCGGCAGGGCAACCCGTTGACACATTGAAGAACATCATCGGTGGTAGACGCGAGTGGCGCCAGTTGAGTACACAACGAAGAACTGACGATTGAAAAACCGCGTGGTGGATCTATAGATACCGATGTAGTTACCGTTGTCCGCAGCTACTTGCGTAGTGCTGTCTTTCAGGTTGACGGTGGACATATAGATGTATGAGCCTCGGTCCACTCCGGGTGGGATGATTTCGTCCAGCAAGTCGTAGCTCCCGGGTTCCGAGAGCAGCACGAGGTGACCGTACAGGTCGCTTTGAACAACAGCAGGCTCTCGTACATTGTTCCGCAGCCACACCGCAGTCGCAAATTCGGGAGTCGAGACCGTCGTGTCCTGAACGTTCAAGCCGTTGGCAACCAGCGCCTCTGACGGTGCGCCGCCAAAAAACAGCGTGGCAAGACCGGTAGCGCTCACAACGAGAATGGCGAGAAAAGCGACGCCGATGACCAGTGATCCCTGGGTCACCCAGCGACGCCGAAGCAACTTCACCTCGCGACTCAATCTGGCGAGGTCGTCGAGGAAGAGCGTGACAGGCGCGGCTAAGAGGATTGCCGTGAAAATCGCAGCTCGTTCAGGGTTATAGAACGATGCCAATGTCCCAGAGAAACGCAGGAGCGCGCCGACCAATAAACCTGCGACGGCGAGTCCCACGAGATCTGAACTGTATTCATACCCTCGTCGTCGTCCGAGTCGAAAAACGCCGTAGAGGAGAGCGATTCCAAGCAGCAGCCAAACACTTTCGACGATGAGGTAACTCAGTTTGTTCCAGATTCCCTTGAGCTTTGGCACTACACCGGGTGACTGGATAATTTCCGCAGCGAACAGCTTCACGGATCTTGCACTCGGAGCCGGGATTATCCACCGGTCTTCCACATGAAGCTCTTGCAGCAGAACACGTTCCATTTCACGTGGTGGGATGAATGACGTGCCGGTCGAGGTCGCGAACCCAGCTCCCTTGGTCGTGATCGCGTTGGCGGGAGCTACGAGTGCAGTGTTTCGAGTGACGCCGAGGTTCCATCCGAAGGCGGCCCCAAGGGCGACGAGGACGAGAACGACGTTGATGACCCGTCGGGAACCGACATCGTTGCGGTGTTTGGCCCTCTTCACTCTCGGCGTTCCGAGCCAGCCATTTGACCACAGCAAACTCGCGCCCCAGGCGCAAAGCAATATGGCCGAGAGTAGATACGAGGTCGTGTAATGGGTGAAGGAAATGGCGATGAGGAGCAACGCAATCACTATCTGGGCGGGACGAACCAGCATGGTGCGGTCGAAGAGCACCATAACGAGTGCCGTCATCATCGTCAGCGCCATGGCCTGACGAGTAATGCCCGCCAGTTGAGAAGAAAATGCCACGCTTGAAACTATGAGGCCGACCGTTACCCCGAAGGCCAACCCGGGACGCGGTGCGACTCGACCGTACGTGATCCAACGCGGGACGCGTCGAATCGTCGTGAAGACCGCGACCGGGAGAAGAGCCAAGATCGCCGGGATGAGCAACTGAAAGAAGGCCAGAAGTCGCAGTTTCACGACCGAATGAAGGACGGCCGGAAGAACCGTCAACGAGAGCATCGAGGCGTATGGGTCGCGGTTTGCTGGGGCGACCCATATCCCGTTGTGGATGGTTCGCCAAGCTACGCCGTACTCCTGCTGAATGTCCCAGCCGTCGAGGTGCCCACCGCGCAAACTCGTCGATAGGAGCAACGCGAGTGACACGCCGTAGAGCAGAGCACTTAGCGGCCAGTGACTTGTCCTCTTCCATCCTCGAGCGACGCCGGCTACTAAGACGAGGATGTCAAGGCAGGTGGTGAATACAGCGAGAAAATTGTCGCCGCTGTGGTTCAGTTGCGCAACGCCAAGTATGGAAAGCAGAACGAGCACAGCGCCTATGAGTGCGCCGTAGATATTCGGTGTGTGGATGTCGTCGAAGATCCAAATGACTGGATCGCTCTCCTTCACGACACCGAGCCACAGCACGACAAGTGCGAGGACGAACCAGATCACGCTCTCAGGCAGCACATTCAGTGGATTGGCCAGACCAAAGTGCGGGCCGACAATGCTTGCCAGACCGCCAACGACCATGATGACCATCATGCTGAGGCACACCGCCAAAACCACTCGTCCCGCCGTGGTCGCTGGCCGAGTTCGAAGAACTGCCAGGACTGAGGCGCCGGGAATAAGAAGAATCGTCATCACGCCCGGCAAAGGTGCTACCGGCGAATGCGCTAAAGCAAGACCGACGGACAGCACCAGAGAAGCGCCGATCCAGAGTGCTGTGGGTGCAACAATCAGCCAACGTTCTTTTGAATCTGGCCGTCGAGAGTCCTCCGCGGGAGCAAGGCTGTGACGCGCCCGTCCTCTCGTCGCTCCGCCGATGAATCCCAACACGCCAACCACGTCTTCGGCCAGTCCGACGAAGGGGTACGTGAGCATTGACGGGTAGCGTCGCTTCGCGCGAACAGACCAGATTGCAACTGGAGTCGCCAACACGGCCAGTCCGACGATGAGCGCGATGAGCCACGAAAATGGTGCGATGACGGCCGCGGCGAAAACGGCCGTAGGACCAACGACAGGGAGGGAAGGCCAACCATGGGTCTTGGTCCATCGCTGACCAGCCCCTCGACCGTAGTCAAAACTACGTCGCCACGATTCCAACATCGACGGGCCGAAACGATGGGTCAGCGTGATTCGAGGGTCGACAATTACCGATGCCTCACCAAAACGTTCGCGAACTGCGGCACAGAGGGCTAGCTCCTCTCCTTCGCCGAATACGAGACTCTCATCAAAGGCGCCCGCCTCGGTGACTCGAGCTCGATGCATGGACATGTTGGCGCCAACGACGGAATAGACCGGAAACGATGTGTCAGTCGGTAGACGAGGCGGGCGAAACTGTCGTGCGAAGCGATACCAGACACTCGGATCGTGCGCGAGGTCGATCTCCGCGGGTCGAAGAGGGTTGCGAAAGACCAAATAGCGTTGCGCAAAGGAAACGGGATCGTCAACCTCTACGAGACCTCCCATGACGGTCGCGTCGGGGTGTTCGTTCCATGCGGATAGAACTTCCAGCGTCCAGTCTTCCGGGGGAGTGCAGTCGTCGTCACAGTAGACCACCAGCGACGACGTTGAAGTCCTGAGTCCGGTGTTGCGTGCCGCCGATATCCCACGATTCTGTTCGTGGCGAATGACCGTCACGCCATATTCACGTGCCAATGCTGAGGTACCGTCGGTGGACCCATCGTCGACGACCACAATGTCCACGGGCATTCGTTGTCGCATCAGCGCATCGAGGCAGGGCCGGATCCTCTCGACACCGTTGAAGGAACATACGACCACGCTGAGTGTCAGTTCACTACTCATGCGCGTTGCAGCGATACGGTGACGAAAACGTCACTACCAGTGAGGGAAATTCTCAAAAGTCCAGATCTCGCCAGATTCGTGGGCACATTGATGTCGGTCCCATGTCCGTTGCGCACGACCCTTTCACCAAGGCTCACGACGACGCCATGCTGGACCGCCTCCCAGTGATACGTCTTCGTAGATCCCGTACGGTTGGTCAACCGAACGGGCACGAGGTCGCCAACTTCAAAGCCTGCGTTCGGGTCTGAAGGGCTCCTCAGCGACAGTGAACTGAACGGCGTTGGTGAGAAACTTCCGTCCACGGACGCCAAAAGGGCTCGCGATATGGGCGAGAAAGCGAAGAGTATGACCACGGCGACGATGGCCAACAGAAGCTTCCTAGAACCTGGGCCGACGATCCTAGGCATCACACGAGACTAGTTGTCGACCTCGAGCAGTTCTGTTAAGGGTGCCTCTCCATTTACCTGGCCCCAAAATCGTTGGCTCTGACTCCCGAAAGCGCGTGGGACTAGGTGCCGCTCATTCGAGCCACGACCCCAGCGAAGGACTCCATGGAGTGGTCCGGCACGACGATATTGCTAAATCCCCATCGTTCGCGCCGTTCGATCAAGCGTTCGCAGAGCTCGTCTTCGGATCCTATGAGCAGTACGGCGAAATCGAGTGCCTCGTCCCCTGGGAAACCGAGCATCTTCGCACTTCGAAGAGCGGCCCGTTTGCTGTCAACGACCATCGCCGCGACGACCGCAATCTGAAGTTCGATTGAAGTGAAGCGTTCGCCCGCTGCGTCTCTAATCCAGCCTATGCAGCTGTCGTAGTGACGAGAGTCCGCTCGTGTTGCGAGATCCGCATCCTGTTCACCCGCGGCGAGGCTCACGTTCACGATGTCAGCTTGGCTTGCCGCCAGTTTGAGAATTCGCGAGCTTCCGCCACCGACAATGATTCTCGGGGCGGACTCAGGGCGTGGGTTACAGCGCGCGTCACGTACCGTATAGTGACGTCCTTCAAAGTTCGCCGTTCCGCTACTCCAGAGCGCCTTCAGAATGGTGAGACTTTCGGCGAGACGTTCTATTCGCGCTCCGGCACCGCGGTATTCGATTCCGGTCTCGTCGTAGTCACTCTGAAGCCAGCCGGCTCCGAGCCCCACTTCAATTCGGCCCTCGGCCGCTAGGCCGAGTGAGGCAATCTCTTTGGCTAGCACTACCGGGTTACGCATGTCGTTGTTCATGACCAGCGTCCCGATATGGAGCCTCTCCGTGGCTTCCGCCGCAACGGTAGCGGCGACGAGTGGGCCGAACTGAGCGTCGAGGTGGTCTGTCACGTACAGTGTCGAATAACCGAGCTCTTCAGCAGCGTGGGCACGCTCCCTCCACGCGGTCATTGACGGCGCCACTGAGGAAGTTAGCGAAAAGCGGAACGGGTGCATTTTCTTTTGGGCCTCCACGTCGACCTTAGGTGTGTCCGAGATGCGGTTCAGTTTGCACCCACCCAACGGCGATCATGCTCAGGTATGATAGGCGTCGTGCCAGTGAATCCGACGACCGTGGGCAGCGACACCCCAGCGAAGGAGATCGCACGAGTCCTTCGCGAAGAAGGTTGCGTGATCATTGCGAACGTTGTCTCTCCAGAGACGATGGATGCGATTATGGTCGAGTTGGAGCCGCAACTTTCCAAAACTCGAGGGGGCGACACAGAGTTTCTGGGGCACGCGACTCGGCGTATCGGCGCCTTGATTGCCCGCTCGCCGAAAGTCAGGGAGCTCGTCACCCATCCCACGATCTTGGACACGCTCGATCTCGCGCTCGGTGACCACGGAAGCACGTTCCAGATTGACTTGACCCAACTGATTGACATCGGACCTGGTGAACCGGGACAGATGATTCATTGCGATCAATGGTCCTTTGACCGATTTCCGTTTCCGAAGGGATTCGAGGCGGAAATTGCCACGATGTGGGCGGTTACTGACTTCACCGAAGAGATGGGTGCCACCCGTGTCGTCGTAGGAAGTCACCTCTGGGACGAAGACGTCTCCGAAGTGGACCCGGCACTGAGTACGGGAGCCGTGATGAGTAAGGGCTCGGTTCTTCTCTATGGTGGATCGATCTACCACGGAGGTGGGGCGAACAAATCTGATGTCCACCGAATCGGCATCAACATCGGTTACTCCTTGGGCTGGCTGCGTCAAGAGGAAAACCAATTCCTCGCGTGCCCTCCGGAAATCGCACGCACCCTCCCGGAAGGTCTTCTTCGGCTGATGGGTTATCAGCGCGGCGCCGTGGGTCTGGGATACGTCGATGACCTGAGAGAGCCACTCGATTGGCTTTACGATTTGCCTTCCGTGCAGACGGATTACTACGCCTATCGACGAAGTGCGCGTTCGCTTCTGCGGCGAACGGAAACGTATGCTCCGGAACAAAAGCCGTCGTGATCGATTCAGAACACTGCTCGCGCGACGTAACCGCGACAGTACCAAAGTGGTCCCACTGCAATGAAGGTATTGAACAGAAACCAAGGCGGCAGATTTAGATGAGCGATGTCAGCGAGAAGGTCCGAGAAGTGATTGATGCGCACGGTCGTATGCCGGTTCCCGTGAGCAGTTTGAACGAAACGGAAGACCTCTTTGAGTCGGGGTTGACTTCGCACGCAAGCGTGAACGTCATGCTGGCGCTCGAAGACGAATTCGACATTGAGTTTCCCGACTCGCTATTGAACAAGACGACCTTCGAATCGATTGCGAACATCTCGCAAGCCCTCATCTCCTTGGGGGTTGCTGGGTCGTAAGGACTTGAGAGTGCTTTCGTCGCTGACGAGAGCACTCTCAGCTCAGGATGCGGAAACAAATGTGACGCGGTGTTACGGCGTATGCGAGGTCGGTCGATAGGGTCGCAATCCCGCCGTCGAGAGCAACGCGGCTTCGTCCAAGGCATTCGATCGATTGAGCGGCATTGCCGCAACCAGTTCAATTCGATCGGGCAACATGTTCGCGGGAAGAACGGAGTTCGCGGAACGTCGAAGTTCGAGAGCGGAAATCTCTGCATCGGCGATAACGAATGCGACAATGCCGAGTTCGCCGTCGAGATCGAAGGTAAGACAAGAAGCGGCCTTCACGTGTTCGAGTGTGTTCATCGAGGAACTCAATTCGAGGAGTGAAATTCGAACACCACTGCGCTTAATGACTCGATCCGCACGGTCCACGTACACGTAGTAACCGTCGGCACGTCGATACACGAGGTCGCCCGTTCGGTACAACGTCTCGTCGGGGATGATGTCTCGACGAAGGACGCTAGCGGTGAGGACGGGGTCCGACCAGTATCCCTCCATGAGTTGAACGCCGCCAACGTAGAGTTCGGCGGTTTGGTTCGCGGAATCAACGATGACGTCTTCGTCATCGACCAAGGCGAACGTCACACCCGGATGGGGGAGCCCAATCGTCACGACGCCATCTTCAATCATTGTGGGCGTCAATTCGACGTTCGTGACCGCGATTGTTGTCTCCGTTGGTCCGTATCGATTGAACACTCGCATCGAAGGGGCTGCCGTCCACAGCGATCGCAAATCTGCAACGGATATGGCCTCTCCGCCGAGTGCAATCGTCGCGAGTGTGGAGTCGCGGAGGGTAGTGATCTGTGGACTGGCGAGGAGAAGGCGTAGATAACTGGGGGTGAATCCTGAATAGGTGATCGCTTCATTCGCGACTGTATTGAAGAAGGTCCGCGGGAACAATAGTGCATCGCGTGGACGGATGAAAACACTGCCGCCGGCGACAAGTGTGCTGAATAAATTGGCGTACGAACCATCGAAGTGGAACGGCGATACTAAAAGCGTCCGGGTACTTCGATCCAGTTCCAGCGCCTCGACCGTGGAATGGACGGCGGCGCTGAAGGCGGCGTCGCCGATCTGGACTCCTTTGGGCTTTCCCGTTGTTCCCGACGTATAAATCATGTACGCCACCCGAGGGGTGGCACTCGTATATTCGGGGGCTCGGTCTTGGGCGCGAAGTTCATCGATCGTGACCACCGTGAGGTCGCCGATTTCGGTTGGGAGATCACCTCTATTGCGCGACGAAGAAACGATAACTTTGGGCAGCAGGTCCTTGACGATGGAGCTCAACCTTGACAGTGGGTCTGTCACTGCCAAAGGGACAAAGGTTGCACCAATCCAAAGGGCTGCCAGAGCCGCAACGATGAAGTCGACTGAGTTCGCAACGAGGAGAGCTACCCGATCGCCATCGACGACGCCACGCGCTCTTAGCCCGCTTCCGATCCGGGCCGATTCGTCGACGAGTTGTGCGTAACTGAGTTCGCCGTCGAGATCGGAGGCGGCGAGATGTTCTGGTTCGGCGAGTGACCGTGCGATGATCTCGTCGAGCACGCTGGGTTTTATCACGGTCACGTCGCGAACCGCATTCACCCTTGTGATCCGCGGAGCAATCGGCCGGGAAGGAGCCCCGTCGCCGTGCCGTCTTCGAAGGTCACGGCTCCACGTTTAATCGTGTTTCGGTATCCTTTCGCCGACTGCAACAGGCGGCGTCCACCCGCGGGCAGATCCGTCACGATGCGCGGAGACGCGCAAGCGAGTGCCGGAAAATCGATGATATTGAGATCGGCGAGTTGGCCTGGTGCGACGAGACCCCGGTCGAACCAACCGAAATGTGTCGCGGGTCGTCTCGTCAATTGATGCACTACGAACTCGAGAGGGATACTCGTGTCATCCTTTCGCTCTCGCGACCAAAGCGTCATATAGGTCGTTGTCATGCTCGCGTCGCAGATGGCTCCGCAGTGTGCGCCGCCATCGGAGAGCCCGAACATGGCGACGGGGCTGGTAATCATTTCACGAACGGCGTCTAGGTTGCCATCGACGAAGTTGAATAACGGTGTGTAGATCAGTTGACGTCCATCGTGTTGTAGTTGCATGTCGTAGGCGTACTGGCGTGGATCGACGCCCAACCGTCGAGCAGTGGCTCCTATTGAATTGTCGGCGCTGAGGTCGTAGTTAACGGGTTCGTCGAGAACGAACATTTCATCGAATCGGCCGTAAAAGGCGTGTCCCCCAAATGCGTCGGGGCCTGTCAGAGTGGCGTGGCTTGCCAGAATCTTTTCGCGAAGTGCGGGGTCTCGAAGTGCGGCGACTCGCTCTTGAAGAGGAAGTGTCGCGATTCGGGCGTACGCGCGCACCGGGGTAAAGACGTTATTGGATGCTTGAAGTCCGAGTAACACCCCGATCGGACGTGGGGCGACTTGCGCCTTGACGTCGAGCCCTTCCGATTGCAGTGTTGCGGCGAGATCCATGAGGTCGCGCCAGCGATTCGGTGCTTCGAAGTCCTGCTGAACCGTGTAACTCAGTGGGCGTTGACTCGCGCGAGCGATGTCGGCAATCAACGAAAACTCCGAGGCGGCGAACGCATCGTCTGCCGTCCGGTAGCTGTCTGACACCAGTTGGAAGACCCCGCGATCAGCCGACTTCAAAGACGGACGCGAGCGCCTGAAGTTCGGGTTCCTTCGAGCGCAGTGTCCCAAGATTCTCGCCTCGACTAGTCCGGTGGCGCTCCGTTCGTGATGTCGAGACACCGAGGGCGCCGGCGTCGACTCCCTCGCCCAAGAGACGGGCCATTTCACCGAGTTCATCATCGGTGGGCTGCGACAGTGGATCGCCGCCGCGTTCTCCCATGACATAAGCACGAAGGGCTGCGTGTGGAACGTGCGTCGCAACGTCGATCGTTCGCGCTTGACGATCGAGAGCATCAAGATATTCGGGGAAGGACTGCCAGTCCCATCGCAGTCCTTCGTGTAGTGCAGTACCCGGGATGTCCTCGACACCCTCCATCATCTCGATGAGCCCGTCGTGAAAGTTCGTTGCTACGGGTGCGAAGCCGACGCCGCAGTTGCCCATCGCGACCGTAGTCACACCGTGATGTGAAGAGGGTGCCAGCAACGGGTCCCACGTCGCCTGTCCGTCGTAATGGGTGTGGGGGTCAATAAAGCCCGGCGTCACCGTGAGGCCGCCGGCGTCGATTTCGCGATGACCTCGACCAACGACCTCGCCGACCGCGACGATCCGATCGCCATCGATCGCGACGTCGCAGCGTCGCGAGGGACCGCCGCTGCCGTCGACGACGATGCCATTACGAATCACCAAGTCAGCACTCATCGAAACAGAACCCTCATCTAGCCGCTCATCGCCCACCGACGTATTGCCTTGCGCGAGTCCGTCAGCCGTTCGTATGCAGTATCGGAGAGTGTGATGCCAGTGACGGCGCAGTTCTCTTCCAGATGCTGAAGCGACGTTGTGCCGGGAATAGGGATCATGACGGGGGAGCGACGAAGAAGCCAGGCGAGGCAGATTTGTGGCACCGTAGCGTCGTTCTCCGACGCAACATCTTCAATGGGACCGCCGGCCGATGAGAACTTCCCGTTGCCCAAAGGAAACCACGGAATGAAGGCAATCTGATTCTTCTCGCAGTAGTCGACGACTTCGTCGCCATCACGTTGGGCGATGTTGTAGAGATTCTGAACGCTGACCACGGGCACGACTCGTCTCGCGGCCTCAATCTGATCAACACTCACCTGCGAAAGACCGACTTCACGTACTTTGCCTTCGTCGCGCAGCGCTTTCAACGTTGCGAACTGTTCGTCCGCAATGACGTTGGGGTCTGATTCGATGCAGCTGAAATAGATCAATGTGATCGACGCCGAGGCGACGGAGACTTCCCTCACACTGCTGACGCAGATACTGCGCATCGCCCTTCTCGGCGCCACTGATCCGGTCCCGATCGAGTGAGTCCCGCCTTGGTAGCAACTGTCAGATCGTTCGGATACGGGTGAAGTGCCTCACGTACCAACTCTTCGGCGACGTCGGGGCCATAGGAGTCGGCCGTGTCGATGAGATTGACACCCAATTCGACGCTGCGGCGCAAGACTGCGATTGCTCCATCGTGATCGCGCGGAGGACCCCACACGCCAAGTCCGGTCAGTTGCATCGTTCCGAAGCCAAGGCGGCGTACAGTGATCGTCCCAAACTGCATCGTTTCGTCACCTGCCATGGTTCTTCATTGTCTCCGATTCGTTCGGCGTAAACGATGATGGACGCCCAAAGTTTGATTCCAAGTCACGTCATCGTACCCCCACCATTGCACCCACGGCGGTGTGGTCCGGCACTTGTGTCAACGCGTAACCTAGTTTTTACTGAGTGTGTAGAGACGGGACTGCCCTAACCATGAAGTTACACAGTCCTACGGCGAGCGTTCCACTATGACGCGGTCGTCCAGGGACCCCACAGAAGAGTTGAGCATTCAACGATGATCGAATTCGCCATCGTCGGCCTCGGATCGTGGGGTCTCTGTGTTCTCGAGCGGACAGTCAACCGGTGTCGACGAATCGACACTCAGGTGCGAGTGCATGTCATCGAACCGGGTCAACTCGGCGGTGGCGTCTACTCCGCGGCCCAGCCTGACTACTTGTTACTGAACAATCCCTGCGGACAGCTGTCGCTGTACGCCTCACCCGATGTCGACGTCGACCCGGGCTATGCGATGGGTCTCTTTGAGTGGGCCGTCCGCGAGGGATATCGGCGCGTAGGTTACGAGTACAAGATCGGTCAAGGTGGCGAAGCTATTCAGGCGACCGATTACCTGCCGCGACGGTTGATGGGTGAGTATCTTGCGTGGTTTTACGAGGCTCTCCTTGCCGATGCACCGCCGAATCTGGAGATCGTCCGTCACTACGCTGCCGCCACTGACATCACTCCCGAGATCGGTGGTCACGAAACCGTGTGGCTGGATGACGGGTCGCGGTTGAAGGTTGACCACGTCGTTCTCACCTCCGGGCACACGTTCAATGAAGAGCGGGAGGCCACCGCCGACGAAGTGCACTACTTGCGACCGTATCCCGTTGAGTACTTTGAGAGCGCCGTTGCGCCCGGAGAACCCATTGCCGTCGCCGGGATGGGCCTGGTTGGCTACGACCTCATAACTGCCCTCACGATAGGGCGCGGCGGCACCTACACGGACCACGGAGATCGTAAGCGCTACCTGCCGAGCGGGCGCGAACCAGAGATCTACTTCTACTCCCGATCCGGTGTGCCGTACTGCGCAAAATCGGCGCACGGTGTCGACCCCACGGGTGACTACCAACCCATCGTGTGCACCCCCGCTGCCTTCAGAGAGATGACGAATCCTTCGGGCTCACCTCTGCGACGGCGGGTGGACTTTCGAAGCGACCTCTTGCCGCTTCTCTTCGCTGAATTTAGGGTGCGTTACTTCTGTCACGCGGCATTTCTCGGTGGTGGGCTCAATGTTGCTGCTTCGGTGCGGGACCGACTGGAGAAGAGTTGGCTTGACGGGTCGTTCGATGAAACGATCGAAAGCCTTGAATTCACGTACGGCGCCTTCGATCCCGTTGACGTGTTATTCGCCGATGACAACGCTGAATTCGATTCCAGCGAGTCCTACGAGGCCCACGTCTACGAGATGATCGAGACCGATCTCGATCAAGCGTTGATGCCCGGGGGCAGCCCGGTGAAAGCGGCCCAGGAGGTGACGCGAATACTTCGGGACCAAATGCGTGCGGTGATCGAATATGGAGGACTGACAATGCAGTCGTTCATAGACTTCCAGTCGAATGTCCGCGGTCGCATAAACCGGATCGAAGCCGGACCGCCGCCGCTTCGCTCTCAGGAGCTTCTCGCACTCATGGACGCCGGCGTGGTGAGGATTCCTTTCGGACCGCACGCGGATGTCTCCTCGGGCGAGGATGGTCGAGTCAACATTCGTTCGACGAAACTCGCCCAACCGATGGAGGCTACGGTCAATCACATCGTGCGTGGTCACTTGGATCTTCCCTCGCTCGCGCGTTCGAGTTCACCGCTACTGAATCGGCTGTTATACCAAAGGTCGCTTGACGCAGTTCAGTTACGGAGACACGTCGGTCGGCAGCGTCGCCATCAGTGAGGATTTTCATCCCTACGACGCAGAGGGTCGTCTCCTCACGAGACTGTCGCTACTCGGGGTGTTGACCGAGGGCGTTCGGTACTTCACGCACTATCTGCCATCACCGAGGAGTCGTTTACGGGCCGTCTACGACGCGCAAGCAACCGTGGAGTCCATAGTCAAGTGAACGAAACTCTAATTCGCTGTCACGCGATACTCGGTTAGTTAGTGGACGCAGCGAGTGCTTGATCGATGTCGTCGATGAGATCGTCGATATGTTCGAGGCCGATCGATAGTCGAATCGTCTCCGGCCGAATACCGACCGCTCGGAGTTCCGTTTCGCTGAGCTGGCGATGCGTCGTCGACGCGGGGTGAATCACCAGAGATTTGGCATCGCCGAGGTTGAGTACTCGCTTGAACAGTTGAACTGAGTCGAAGAATCTCAGTCCGGCCTCGTAGCCACCGGACACACCGAACGTGATGATCGAGGGACCCTTCCCTTCAGGTACTTCACTACGAGATCGTGGTACGGATTATCCATGAAGCCAGCGAAACTGACCCATTCGACACGGGGATCGGCCGCGAGATAGTCCGCGACAGCGCGAGCGTTGAATTCGTGGCGCTCAAGTCGCAGGGCGAGCGTCTCGAGACCTTGAAGAAGTTGGAAAGCGTTGAAAGGCGACAGCGTGGCACCCGTATTGCGGAGCTGAATCGAACGGGCTCGAACGACAAATGGTCTCTCCGGAAAATCTCGCGCGAAGACGACGCCGTGGAAGGCGATCTCTGGCTCGTTGAACATCGGGAAACGTTGCGCGTGTTCGGCCCACGGAAATCGCCCGCCGTCAATGATCGCGCCGCCCAGGGTGGTTCCGTGGCCGCCAACGAATTTCGTCAAGGAGTGAACTACAACATCCGCCCCGTGGTGCAGCGGCTTCAGCATGAGCGGCGTGGCCACCGTGTTGTCGACGATGAGCGGCACGCCCGCAGAGTGCGCGACCTCGGCCACCGCCTCAAGGTCCACCACGTTCCCCGCGGGGTTGCCGACGGACTCCACGAAGACGCAACACGTCCTATCGTCGATGAGCGCAGCGATTGAAGCGGCGTGGTCGTCGGCGGCAAAGCGCGCCTCAATGCCGAGTGTCGAGAGCACGTGCGCGAAATACGTGTATGTCGCTCCGTAGAGTTGTGGGGCGACGACGAAATTCGATCCGACGGTGGCCACCGTGAGGATCGCGTAACTCACGGCCGCCATGCCCGAAGCCACGACGAGCGCCGCGGTCCCGTCTTCCAGGGCCGCGATTCGCTTTTCCAGTACGTCGTTCGTGGGGTTGTTGATGCGGTTGTAGTGAAAACCCGGAATCGCCAAGTCCATGATCGAATTGGCGTGGTCGGCGTCGATGAACTCGTTGGCGACGGACATGTAGATCGGCACCGCGACTGCATGGGTCCCGTCAGCTTCGTAGCCAGTGTGGATAGCGATGGTCTCATCGTGCATGTTCAGTCCTTTTCTTGCACGACGCTAGTCACCCAATTCGCGAAGAGCGTCGTGGCCAGTGGGCGCCAGGGCCAAGGAGTCTCGCACCTAGATCCTCGAATGGAAACTCATCGAACGCTTGCACGTCTCGTTGGCTTAGCACGGTGTCTCTATGAAATCGTTCGAGCGCCTCCCAGTCGTCTGGCGAGACGCAGTGAAACGGGAGCGCGGGGGATTCGGAACGTTCGCCACGGACGTACCGACCCGCGTCGCGTCGATACTCGCGCAAAAGACTTGATGGGTCATACTCGGGGTGACCTTGGACGAGCACCAACTGGCGACCACCTTCGAACCGCGACGCCGCCGACCAACCGGTGGTCATGGAACCAATGAAGATGTCGTAGCCAGCGTTCTTCAAATCGATGTCGTTGACGCTGTTCCAGCGCGAAACAGGTAGGAGAACGTCGGGGTCGAGTCCGTCGGTGAGCGGTCGATCGACGTCCACGACTTGTGCGTAGACCCCGGTGCACTTGTCTGAAAGGCGCACGCGTTCGGCCCCGTCAAAGACGACGAGCGCCGCGTGTGCCGAGAGGCACGACAGCAAGGTTGAACGCACGTGTTCGCGCGACCACGTCAGTACCTCGACGAGTTCACTCCAGTACGGTTCGTCCTGAATCTCTCTCTCGATCGGGTTGGAACCCGTGACAATCAGCAGGTCCGACGGGTTTCGATAGATGTCGGCGAAAGTAAAGTAGTCACTTTGGATTCGTCGTGCGGTGTCCTCGGCACGCGGTACGCCCACCATGGAGTAGCGAAGTACTTCGACTTCGAGGTCGTTCGTTGCCGCATCAAGCAGATTGAGAAACTGTCGCTCCGTGGCGTCGAATGCGCCGTCGGGCATGTTATTGACGAACGCACACGTAAGGCGATGCGACTTCTCGGAGCGACCAACTGATACATCGCCCTTCGAAACAGCAGGACTAATTAGACGCAGAGTCACTCGTCTCGACTCACGTTGGCGTACGAGACGGTGACCTCGTCGCGGAGCAGTCGATCGACGTCGAGAAGTTCGGCGTAATCGCCGGCCGATCCGACGACGGCCATAATGTGATTGCGCGACCCGTCTTTCCAATCGAGGACGGCGCCCGGACCCTGGTGGACCGTGATCGCGTCGACTGCCGGGTGCTCGCTCACCGCATCGATGCCGTCGATGGCCGCGACCGTCGCCGAGACCGGCGGTGGCTGCAAAAAGAATCGAAAGCCGATGCGTTCCGTGGCGACGGGTCCCTTGACGAGGAGCTCTTCACCCAGCGCCAGGCGGAGCGTCATCTCGATGAGGGAGAGGCCGGACGCGCGGCGGAGCATTTCGGGCACGCCGCCACCGACGCGACCATTGACCTCAATGACGCGCGGCCCATCGGGCGTGAACTTGATCTCGGTGTGGAGACATCCCGTCGTAACGCCGAGTGCTTCGATCGCAAGGGTCGCGAGTTTGAGCACCGCCGACTCATCGACCCCGTCGAGCGCAGCCGGTATGAAAAATCCCGTCTCTCGAAAATTCTCCGCCATTGGAAAGCGGCCGGTCAAGGCGAGATGGCTGGCGACACCGCTCGCGACGATACTCTCGACCGAGACGTAATCCGCGTAGGGATCGCCGGCGCGCGCGGGATCGTCCTCGAGGAAGGACTCTAGGACCATGTCCGGCCGCTTGGAACCCAAGTCGTCGAGGAGCTCGGCCAATCGGAGTTGGTCGGATACGAAGAACGTGTAACGACTTCCTTGGGCCGAACGTGGCTTGAGGACCGCGGGCCAACCAACTTCGGCGTCGAGAGCCGCGAGGTCTGGCTGGGACTCGTCGGCGGGAATGACGACGCAGGCCGGCACAGCAAGACCGGCCCGTTTCAACGCGTGTCGCTGAACGGCTTTGTCCGTGAGGGCTTCGGCGGTAACCGGTGTGTGAAACGGAAGGTTAAGTCGCTCGGCGATCTGCGCGAAGGTCACCATGTTGGCGTCGAGATAGGTGACGAGGGCATCGGGTCGGTACGGTGGTGACAGTTCCTCGATGAGCCGATCAACCCCGAGCCCCGCGATGTTGACGACCGGGCCAAAGCGATGCAAGAGTTCGGTCATTTCACGCATCTCCGGTAATGAACCGTCGATCATCCAGAGCAACTCACAAAGACCCGCGGCCGCCTCGGTGAGTTGCATTGCGGGTACGCAACGTGGTCCGTAGCCAACCGCTACGAGAGGAAGCTTGTCACCGGACGATCGGTCGACCATGTCCCTTGCCATGAGCGGATGTTAGCGTTGAACTGTAAGTACGACCGAGGGCGCAGCCTGTTCGCGCAGTACGAAGAGATCGCATATTTGCGATGAAGACGAAGGACACGAGAATGCCGCTCGAGATTATCGGAATGGTGGGTACACGGGACGCCTCAGAGATAAAGGGACCTCTGGTCGACGGTCCCACGCTCGACTGGACCGATGGGCCGGTAATCGACCCGGACTATTTGGTTGACATCTCGCGGGCGCACGAAGCGGCTGGATTCGACCGCGTACTGATTGGCTACGGCGCCGTCGGTCCCGAAGGGTGGGCCGTCGCCAACACGGTGCTCGACAGCACCGAACGACTAAAGGTGATGGTGGCTCAGCGTCCTGGCTTCATCCAGGCGGTCGTACTCGCTCGCATGGCGGCCACGCTCGATCAACTCACCGGCGGTGGTCGTATCGCCATCCACTTCATCACAGGTGGCGACGAAGCCGACCAGCGCCGAGAGGGCGACTTCGTTCCGCACGACACCCGATATCGGCGAACACGCGAAATGATGTCGGTCATGCGTCGGCTCTGGAGTGAGACCAGCCCCTTCGATTTCGAAGGCGAGTTCTACCGCTACGAGAGTGCGTTCAGTTCCGTGAAGCCGGTCACGCCCGGGAGCATCCCGTTTTACTTCGCCGGTGCCTCAGGACCCGCCATCGAAGCGGGCGCCGAACAAGCGGACGTCTACGCATTTTGGGGTGAGCCTCGAGACCAAGTCGCGCAACGAAAGAGCGTTATCGACGCCGCTGCCGCCACCTTTGGTCGCACGATGCGTTACAGCCTCTCGCTTCGACCGATTCTCGCTGACACCGAAGAAGAGGCGTGGGAGAGAGCGGAGTGGATTGCCGAGGTGACCGCCGCGCGTATCGAACTCGCGAAGGAGCGCGCCAAAGGCGACCACGACAAATCGCAGGGCCTGGGGAGCCAACAACACGCCACGTACGCCGTCGACCGTGACCTCAGTGGCACGACATCAGTCGGTCGAAAGCGACTTATCGAAATGTCCGCTGACAAAGACATTTACGATGAACGACTTTGGATGAAGGTTGCGAATCTCACGGGTGCCGCCGGAAACTCGACGGCCCTCGTCGGTACGCCCGAACAGGTCGCCGAAGCGATGTTGCGCTACTACGACCTGGGTATCACCACCCTGCTACTCAAGGGCTTCGACCCATTGGCCGACGTGATTGATTTTGGCAAGCGACTGCTTCCACTGCTTCGTGAAGGAGCGGCCGCACGCGACACTGCCGCCGCCGAGTAGTCGATACTCGGTGGGTTCAAGTGGATCCGAAACGAGGACTTTCGGTTACGCCACCAAAGCGCTCCAGCACGTGTTGGTCGAGTATTTCGATTGAGCGTTCCCGACCTTCCGCGACGTGCATTCCGTGGTCGAGTCCGGGGATGAACTCAATTCGTCGCTTTGGCGAAGGGATTAACCGGCGATTGTCGAGCGAGCGAAAGTATGGAACACGATCGTACGGCCATACTTCATCGTTACCGTAGAGAAGGAGCAAGTCGGTGTGGCCGTCGGCCAACTTCGCGAGTATGTCTTCGCGGTATGCGGAGGGCAAAGTATGCGTGTCAAGTGCCATGTCGCAGCGGACATCCATGGGTGTTTCGCGAAAAACCATCGCCGCTTGATCAGGTTCTTCAATCGCTGGCCCGTGGATCGCATGGATGGACGCCTGGAAATCTCGAGTCTGCGAGCGGTGTGGAGAGCGTTGATGTACATGGGAGGGTTGATGACGCAGACGCCGCGGGCTCGCAACTCCAACGCCGCCTCAATCGCCCAGTAGGCCCCAGAGCACAGACCAATGAATACTGAGTCGGACGGTTCATCGGGATTCAATTCACGTGACACCACCAAGACGTCATTCAGCCACTCAACGAAGAAGAACTCTGAGTCGTACTGACGACCTTGCCAAGGACTGTCACCCAATCCGCGCAAATCGAATCGAACACTTCGCATGCCATAACCTGCCCAGCGCCGTGAGAGATCGACCCACAGGCGTGACGGTCCCGTGTGTTCTTCGATCGCGGCATTGAACATCACGACTAGCGGCCCGTGATGTTCCCCGACGGGCTGGCTGACGATGCCGAAAAGCCTTTCGGGGCCGAATTCCATAATGCGTTCTTCAACCGCAAAACGGTCGGTCTCTCTGAGAACGACAGCGGACTTCGGCAGTGCCGCGACGTCGAAAGACGTCAACTCCAGTTGAGGAGCGCAGAGCCACGTAGTGATGTCATCAATCGTGCGTTCGGGCAAGGTGGCCCACGTCGGATCAACGTCGAGCAGTGCCTCTTGTTCGTCGGTTGTCTTGAATTCGACGCTGTCCGCCTCCATGCGCGATCGAAGTCGTTTTGAGAGTGGACGACCACGTCGAGTCACGACCAACGTCCGCTGAGCGTACGTATGAGCCTTCGTCTCTGTCAGAGCAATCCTTCGTATCTCCGCCGCCGCGCGAGGCGAAATGACGAACTCTGATGTCTCAATTGGATCGCCGGCAACGATTTGAATATCGTTGCGACGAAGCGCTTCGAGAGCACTGATTTCGCGCAAGAAACTTTGACCCGATTCACAGGGATCCCAGAGGACGACTGATGACAGATCGAGTTCGTTTTGGTCGGACGTGACGCCGATCAAAGTCGCGCCCAGTCGCATGCCGACCGCCGCCATCGAATCCAATCCAAAGGATCGCAAGTACTTTGCCGCCTCAACGACGCTCGATGTCCACTGCTCGTCCCGGCCTTCATCGTCGACAGTCCGCTCGAGTCACCCGTCCCGTCGTAGTCGAAGCGCAGTGTCACGTAGCCCCGCGCCGCGAGTGAGAGCGCGAGGCTACGAAGGGCCCGCCGACCGGCCCGAGTTCACGTCCGATTGGTAGGGCGCAAAGAATGGTCCCTCGCGCCAGACCACCGGTGGGCATTGTCAGCCAACCGAGGAGTGGTCGTTCGTCGGACCCGAACCAAAGGGGCTCCTCGATCGTCTCAAAGATGTCGGGTGAAAGCGTCACGTGAGCCTCACTATCGATTCACCCTTCGTTCACGCCCACCTAGAAAACACAACACAACTTCGCCAAGCGTTCGCTCTCGACGATTATGGACTCAGCGCGTGCAGACTTCAACGCCGAACAAGTCGACAAAAGATCGAATCGCAAACGCCGACCAGAGGATAGCCTTCGCGCCGTCAAGTCGTCGTTGCGGCAATTCGACGCCTCTCCCTTGGTCATGCCAACGACCTCAGTCGTCGCTGGGCGCAATCGGACCGTCGCCGGTTGCCACGACCGCCGCGATTGCGTAGTAAGGCGCGACACTCACACTCAGTGACATAGTTCCCACGCCCACTGCGTTGGCCAACTCCTTCGCTTCACCGTGCAGGACGATTTTGGGGCCGTCAGGCGACTGCAAGAGGATCTCCGATGGTCCGCCACGATGGAATATGGTCGTTCGGTTGCAGCGTCTTGATCACGGCCTCTTTCGCGGCGAATCGGGCCGCAAGACCTTCGGCCAAAGAATGCTCATTCTGATGAGCATTCGTCGATTTCCAGGTCGCTGTAGATCCTTCTCAGATATCTATCGCCGAAGTGGGAAAGCGAATCGTTGACTTCTTCGATGTCCTCAATGTCAATTCCCGCGATCACCGTCATTGCCGCGCCGACGCTCTCTTGGAGCACAGTGAGCGCGACACACCCGCAATGGGGAAATCAGTCCTCATCGAAGCCTCCTATGGACTGAATCATTCTCTCTAATCTCTAAACGTGCAACGTCGAACAGAACTTCAGATGCAACCAGACGTCTGCTTCAGTTCCTAGTTGCCAAAGACGCTGGCTGGCAAATCAGGCAATAATGACAAACACGGTGCCGATCACGTGTGGTCGGTC
>CAWDPT010000006.1:0-222999 GCA_963804325.1 uncultured Acidimicrobiaceae bacterium | reverse complement strand
TGGGAGATCGAGGACAAGAGCGGGTAGACCGCCACATTGTTGAATCGTGGGCGTCAGTACGAGAACGAGTGATCCGAAGCGAAACGTGAGTGTGAATTCCAACCCGAGGTCAGTACGACGGTATGGCAACCAATTGCCCGGGTCGACCCCAGGCGGGGTCTTCGCGGATGACGGCGCGTCTGAGCCACGACGGCACGAAGAGATGAACGTGATTCTCGATAGGGTTGGGAAAATCTCGAATGACGATCCTTGCGGCCGCGCTCGGCGTGTACACGCTCGAGAACTGTGCACCGATCACCGTACCGCTGCGGAAGTACTCCGCGTTCGTGGGGTTACCTCGCAGCATGGGGAACCACTCAGCTACCTGTCCAAAGTTGTCGTACCCCAATCCATCCGAAAGAGGAATGGGGTCTATATACCACCACTGTTCGTCGTGATACTTAGCCTGACTGTCATCTGCGATCTGGGCCGACACAATCAGTTGCCACGCGAAGAGCGGTGTGTTGGGCGCTCCAGTGAGGTAATCGTGAGAGGGAATCGCGAGCGCTTCGTGGTAGCCGCTGAAGATACTGGTGGGCGGCCCGACGTAACCATCTACCTGCAGGACCGCGACCGTCAGGATCACGGTGGCAACAGCCGCCATTGGCATCGAAAGCCGGTGACGGAACTTCGACCACGCAGTATCGCTCGCGAGGACGCACGCAAGGACCAATAAACAGACGCCGAGGAGTCCCGCGGCAAACTTCTGTCCGTAGTAGGAGACGCTTCCAACAGTCTCTAACTCGTAGACGGCCACGGCGAGCACCGCCGCGCCGCCCAACAAGGCGGGAGCGCCGACGATGTAGTTCGTCGTGAGGTCAGAGCGCCGCACCTGTCGGAGGACGGCCACAACGATCAAGAGGGCGACGCAGACGATCAGTAACACCCACGGTGCACTGATTCCACCACCGGCAACCAGAAGAGTGCTGACTCCCCGGTGCGCAAACGACGTAACCGGCAACACGGACAAAATGGCCGTCGCCACGATGACGGCGTTCATCGCCAGGCGCGCGTGTCCCCGGCATCGACTTCTGGCCCGCAGGGCTGCGATGACGACCGCGGGGGCAATCACGATAAATATTGGATACCAGTTGTAGACGACAATGAGTCCCATGCCGGCGACCGCGAAGAAATTGGCTATTTGACCCATCGTGGGACGCACCATGAGTGACACCCCGACCGCCGCCGCCGCGACGGAGAGCTCGAAGTTCGGAAAGCCATTGAATGGTCCGAATCTCCCTACTGCGAACAACGCGACGACCACCGCCATTGCGGGGATAGCGGCGAGGAGGTCGCGACTGGCGAGCCGAGCGACTGCCATGCATCCGAGTATCACGATGCCACCCGTCGTGAGCAGTAGCACAACCAAATAGGAATGGAGCAGCCACGGTACCGATGACGACGGGTGCGGGTCAGTCAGTCGGATGAACTGGGCCCACGCCTGGTGCATGCCTTGGGGATAGTCGTAGCCGACTGGGGCACCCCTCCTGGAAGGTTCGGGTTCGCCTGGATGAAACTTCCCAACTGGAGATTCGTTCTGAATATCCCAAAATGCGTGTTGTTGTCCCAACCGAGGAAGAGCGCACTGAGAACGCCGCTGTCAGAGAGTCGAGTAAAAGGCAGTGCCCACCACGCTGTCACCGCGCCACCAACGCCCAGAGCAAGCACCTCTGCGATAGTCGGAGCGGCTACGGTGCGCGGAGCAGTTCGTCGCTCGTAGAACTGGTATCCGCACACGACGCCGACGCTGATCGCCAAGACGACGCCGGGGACGTCGATCGTGGTTCCAACTCTGGGCACCCATCCCACCAGTGGGAGCCATCCAACTCCGAGAGCGGTCAGGATCAGAAAGCGATCCGAGATTCGACGGGGGCCCGGCGCGAAGACGAAACAGAGCACTCCCAACCCAATGGCCACATACCCTCCGAGCAGGCCCTCGTACCGCAAGATGAGAACCAACGTCGCCGCCGCTACACCGATAACGAGCGGTCGTCGCGTGGACTTCCAAGTGCTTCGAGCGGCGTGCATTGGGGCTTTCGGCCCGTCTTGGACAGCGCTGGGGTAGGCCGGGTCCGACATTACGCGACTCTATGTCAAATGGCCTTTCGGCGCCATATGCGACTCAACATCGGGTCGAGTTCGACGGCGCGATCCTTGTCGCTGTGAAAATTTCTTAGCGCGTGACCTCGAGTCGCCGCGCGCCACACGCATTATTTGCTAGGGCAACCACCCACTCGTGAGTTTTCCTCGTCGATCGACTTCTTTGCCTCTCGACGACCACGTCAACTGACGGACTGATGGTCCTTCAAGATGCTCATGCGACGGGTGAACTCGTCCTCGTCGATCTCGCCCTTGGCGAATCGCATCTTCAGCGTGTCCGCGGCGGCGCTGTCCACGTTGGACGTGTTCATCGAGGACATTCCGTGCGAGTGGTGATGCATCTGCGCGCGGTCGAAGTGGCGAATGATGAAGTAGGCGACTCGCGCCGACGACGATGAGAAACAGGATCATGATGATCAACCTCGATATTCCGAAGCCCCAATCGGGACCTCCGTTGAAGACGCGACCAAAGAATGGACGGCGCCCGGGACCGAATGGCCCGTTGGGAGCAATGTGACTTGACCGTTGTATGAACACTCGAATCCTTTTCTGACCTACAACTGAACTTACTGGTGCGCGACGCGTCGCTCCACGACAACAATGTCAAAAACCCTGAGGATTTAGGGGTTTCTTAGGGGTTAGACCGTCGCGTCCTCGGTCGCCTCGACCGCGAAGTGCGGCGTGATCCGGTCCAGCCACTTCGGGAAGTACCAGTTGGCGTCGCCGAAGAAGTGCATCAGGGCCGGTACGAGCACCGTGCGAAGGATGAAGGCGTCCATCAACACCGCGCCGCCGAGGCCGATGCCGAACTCGGCGATGATGCGCTGGCCGCCGAAGGCGAAGGAGAAGAAGACGCAGATCATGATCAGGGCCGCGGCCGAGATGACACGACCGGTGTTGGCCTGACCGCGGTTGATGGCCTCTTCGTTGCTCCCGGTGTTGAGCCACTCCTCGTGCATTCGCGAGACCAAGAAGACCTGGTAGTCCATCGAGAGCCCGAAGAGGATGGCGATCATGATCGTCGGCAGGAACGATTCGACCGGCCCCGTGCCGGCGTTCAACAACGAACTACCCCAGCCCCATTGGAAGACCGCGACGACCAGACCGAAGGACGCCCCGGCCGCGAAGATGTTCATCGCCGCCGCGGTCAACGGTATGACGATGCTGCGAAAGGCCACCATCAAGAGCAGACACCCGAGCAGCACGATGACGCCCGACGAAGAGCGGGATCTTGGACGTGAAGACGCTAGCGAAGTCGACGAAGATCGCCGTCAGTCCGCCGACGTAGATGCCGGTGTGGCTCTTGTCCACGGCCGGTATGTAGTCGTTTCGAATCGTGCTGATGAGGTTCTCGGTGACCGTCGAATCGGGACTGGTCTTGGGGACGACGTAGATGACGGCGACCTTGCCGCTCTTGGAGACCTGGAGCGGTGCCGACCACGGCGACGTCGGGCTTGCCCTGGATCTTCTGGTCGAGCGCCTCCATGGTCGCCAAGTCCTTGGCGTTGTGGATCGACCCGACGACCTGCAGTGGACCGTTGAATCCCGGACCGAAGCCCGTGGCGAGCAGGTCGTAGGCCTGACGGGTGGTCGAACTCGCGGGGTCGGTCCCGGCGTCGGAACTACCGAGGTGCAGTGAGAAGAAGGGGATGCAGATGAAGACGATGGCCACGAGCGCGGCGAGTGAGAGCTAGCGAGGGTGCTTCGACACGGTGTTGGCCCAGCGCTGCCACGCCGAGTTGGTGATGATCGGCTCCGGGCCGTTCGTCTGCGAGCGAGCGTCGCTCCCGGCGGCTCAAGACGTGCTTGCCCTGAAAGCCCAGCAGCGCCGGCAACAAGGTCAGTGAGGCGAACATCGTGATCAACACGGTGAGCGACGCGGCGATAGCGACGCCGTTCAAGAACGAGAGTTGCAGGACGAGCATGCCGAGCAACGCGATGCAGACGGTCGAGCCGGCGAAGAGTACGGCCCGTCCCGAGGTATTGATCGCCGTCACGATGGCGTCTTCTGGACTCAAGCCGCGTTTCAATCCCTGTCGACATCTCGTCACGATGAAGAGCGCGTAGTCGATGCCCACGCCGAGTCCGATGAGGGAGCCCAATATGGGCGCGAAGGTGGCGATGGAGAGTCCGTGACTCAGCAAGGTCGTCGACGCCGTGGCGATACCCACGGCGAAGAGAGCGACGCCGAGCGGCAGCAGCATGGCGAAGAACGAACCGAAGGCCAGCACCAAGACGATCGCCGTCAGGATCAGTCCGAAGATCAGGTCCGGACTGCCCTTTTGGGAGGCGAGTTGCTCGAAGGCGTTACCGGCGAATTGAACGTTGAGCGACGACGAGCGCGCGGTGATACCGGCGTTCTCGACCGGTTGAATCTGCGCGCGCTTTGAGTTTGTAGCCCTGCGTCTTGAAGTAGACGACGGAGTAGGCGATCTTGCCGTTCGGACTGATCTGCAGCGAGCCGCCGACGAAGGGCGACACGACGCTCGCGACCGCGGCCACCTTCTCGACCTTCTTGTCCATCGCGAGGATGTCCTTCTTGTGACTCGCGATCGTGCCGGTCTTGGCCTGGAAGACGATCTCGTCGACGTCGCCGGACTTGCTCTTGAATCCCGATTCCAGCAACTTCAGCGCGTGCGTCGAGTTGGTGCCGGGCAGCGTGAACGTGTTCGCGTAGGCGGTTCCGAAGGACTGCGAGAGCGCGTTCATCCCGAGGAAGAGGACGACCCAGAGGGCGAGGATCAACCAGCGACGACGATACGCAAAACGGGCGAGGGACTTCATGAAGGCTGGTTCTCCTGATTCGGCGAGAGGGGGTCCGAATAAAATCGTGACGTTGCGGTATTCGCAACACAACAATACGGGAGTTTCACCATGGCGCCAGACGGCACGAGGCCGGCGCGTTTTGCGGGTCACGAGTACCCCCAGACTCTCCCCGAACCCGACGACATCCAGGCCGGCGCCCTCGCGCCGTGGAGCACGTTGCCACTGAGCGAACGAAGTGGCCTCACGCTCAATCTCGTGGAATCGAGATTGAAGGACGCGACGCGCCACTTGGACAACTCCGTGATCCCGGGCGACGCCAGCTTTCCGAAAGTGGCCGATATAGAAGGTCAGCCGATCACGCGGCGTTCGGCCGTGCTCGTGGCGCTCTTCGAAGAGGACGGCGAAGCGCATCTGGTCCTCACGCGACGATCGTTCTCGATGCGCGAGCATCGTGGTGAGATCGCCTTACCTGGTGGGCGCAGTGATCCCGGTGAGACGCCCACGATGACGGCCCTGCGCGAGGCGCGCGAAGAGGTCGGCATCGCCGAAAGTGCCGTTCGCGTCGTCGGATGGTTGAGCCCCATCGTGACGCTGGCGCTCGGCTCAGCGATTTGGCCGGTCATCGGATTCCTGAGTGAACGACCCACGATGGTGACCGATCCCGCCGAGGTCGATCGTGCGTTCACGGTGCCGCTCGCCGAACTGCTCGCCGAAGGCACGTTCCTCGAAGAGCGGTGGCGACGTGAGCAACCTCGACCGGGTGCCGACGCCGACGGCTACTTCCCGATCTACTTCTACCGAGTCCCCGGCGACCTCATCTGGGGTGCGACCGCGCGCGTCGTCACCGAGTTGCTGTGCGTCGTCACCGGCGTCGATTGGCCCGAGGCGAAGAGGTCGTGGCCGTAAATCTGTCAAGTAGAATCGTCTGCAACGCACATCCATTTTTGGGTTGCTGTTTCTTAGGCGGAGGTCACCATGGCAGAAGTTGAGATCGGCATATATAAATCGGCGAGACAGGCCTACGGCTTCGATGACATCGCCATCGTGCCGTCTCGACGAACACGTGACCCCGAAGACGTCGACATCTCCTGGCAGATCGACGCCTACAAGTTCGAGTTGCCGGTCCTCGGTTCGGCGATGGACGGCGCCATGTCGCCCGACACCGCGATCGAACTCGGACGCCTCGGCGGACTCGGGGTCTTGAACCTCGAGGGTCTCTGGACCCGTTACGAGGACCCGATGCCGCTCTTCGAGGAGATCCGCGAACTCGACGACGACAAGGCGACGGCGCGCATGCAACAGATGTACCTCGAGCCGATCAAGATCGAACTCGTCGCCCAACGCATCAAGGAGATGAAGGCCGCGGGCATCACCACGTCGGCCTCGGTGACGCCGGCGCGTACCGACTGGATGGCCAAGACCATCCTGGATGCCGGTCTCGACATCCTCGTCATCCAGGGGACCGTCGTCTCGGCCGAGCACGTCTCGAAGACCGTCGAGCCGTTGAACCTCAAGAAGTTCATCCGTGAGTTCGAACTGCCGGTGATCGTCGGTGGTTGCGCGAGCTACCAGGCGGCGCTGCACCTCATGCGCACCGGGGCCGCGGGTGTCCTCGTCGGCGTCGGCCCGGGTAACGCCTGCACGTCGCGCGCGGTGCTCGGCATCGGCGTCCCTCAGGCGACCGCCATCGCCGACGTCGCCGGAGCGCGCATGCGCCACCTCGACGAGACCGGCGTCTACGTGCACGTCATCGCCGACGGTGGCATGAGCAAGGGCGGCGACATCGCCAAGGCCATCGCCTGCGGCGCCGACGCCGTCATGATCGGCTCGCCGTTGACGAGTGCCGTCGAAGCACCGGCCCGAGGATTCCACTGGGGCATGGCGACCTTCCACCCGACGCTGCCGCGCGGCACGCGCGTTCGCACGCAGGTGCGCGGCACGCTGAAAGAGGTCCTGCTCGGACCGGCGCACGAGAACGACGGACGACTGAATCTCTTCGGCGCCCTGCGCACCTCGATGGCGACCTGCGGCTACGAGACCTTGAAGGAGTTCCAGAAGGCCGAGATCATGCTCGCGCCGTCACTCCAGACTGAAGGAAAGCAGTTGCAGCGCTCCCAGGGCGTCGGCATGGGACATTGACCCAGAACGTCCTCGTCGTCGACTTCGGCGCTCAGTACGCCCAATTGATAGCCCGACGTGTTCGCGAAGCGCACGTCTACTCCGAAATAGTCCAGAGCACGATCACCGCCGACGAGGTCCGCGCCAAGGCGCCGGCCGCGATCATCCTCTCCGGGGGACCGAAGTCGGTCTACGAAGTGCCGGCGCCGTCGTTGGACCCCGCGATCTACGAACTCGGCATTCCGGTCCTTGGTATTTGCTACGGCGCACAACTGATGGCCCAACAACTCGGCGGTGACGTCGCCAACACCGGCATCGGTGAGTACGGACGCACGACGATGACGCGTCAGGGCTCCTCGGTCTTGATGGACGAATGGCCCGCGAGCGTGACGTGCTGGATGAGTCACGGCGACGCCATCGCCACGGCGCCCGACGGATTCGTCGTCACCGGTTCGTCGCCCGAAGGGCCGGTCGCCGTCATGGAGGACGTCGCGCGTCGACTCCACGCGGTGCAGTTCCACCCCGAGGTCGCCCACACCGAGCGCGGTCAGGACCTGCTCGCGAACTTCTTGCACCACGTCGCCGAGATCCCGCCGACGTGGACGAACACGTCGATCATCGAAGACCAGGTCGCCGCGATCCGCAAACAGGTCGGCACCGAGAAGGTGCTCTGTGCGCTCTCCGGGGGCGTCGACTCCGCGGTCGCCGCCGCGCTGGTGACCAAGGCCGTCGGCAATCAACTGACCTGCGTCTTCGTCGACACCGGTCTGATGCGCAAGAACGAGGGTGAACAGATCGAAGAGACGTTCACCCGCCAGTTCGGTGTCGAGCTGATCCACGTAAAGGCGCAGGATCGGTTCTTCGAAGCACTCGCCGGTGTCACCGATCCGGAACGAAAGCGCAAGATCATCGGTGAGCTGTTCATTCGCGAGTTCGAGACCGTCGCGCGCGACCTCGGCAAGGGCGGCGACGGTCCGCGTTTCCTCGTCCAGGGCACGCTCTACCCGGACGTCATCGAGTCGGGCTCGGGTCACGCCGCGAACATCAAGAGCCACCACAACGTCGGGGGACTGCCCGAGGACCTCTCCTTCGACCTCGTCGAGCCGCTGCGCAACCTCTTCAAGGACGAGGTCCGCCACGTCGGCGAGGAGCTCGGACTGCCCTCAGAGATCGTCTGGCGCCAGCCGTTCCCCGGTCCCGGGCTGGGTGTGCGCATCGTGGGCGAGGTGACCCGCGAACGCGCCGAGATACTGCGCAACGCCGACTACGTCGTCGTCGACGAGATCAAGAAGGCCGGGCTCTACCGCGAGCTCTGGCAGAGCTTTGCGGTGTTACCGGCCGTGCGTACGGTGGGGGTCATGGGCGATGGCCGAACGTACGCGTACCCGATCATCATCCGCGCCGTCACGAGTGACGACGCCATGACCGCCGACTGGGCTCGTCTGCCCTACGACGTCATCGAGAAGATCGCGAACCGGTTGATTCGAGAGGTCGACGGTGTCAATCGCGTCGCGCTGGACGTGACGAGCAAGCCACCGGGCACCATTGAGTGGGAGTGACGCGCAACTCGTTCTCCGAGGAGTCGCTCTGGGGAACTGACGGCGGGAACCTCGACGATCGACTGGACCCCGACTCGCTCCTCGCAGGACTGACCGCGCCCCAGCGCCAGGCCGTCGTCCAACGCGGGGGACCGTTACTGGTCATCGCCGGCGCCGGTTCCGGCAAGACGAGAGTGCTCACGCGGCGCATCGCGCACATCCTGGCCATGGGTGACGCGCGACCGTGGGAGATCATGGCGATCACCTTCACCAACAAAGCGGCCGACGAGATGCGCCGACGGGTCGTCGACCTCGTCGGGACCGACGCGCGCGACATGTGGGTCTCGACGTTCCACTCGGCGTGCCTGCGGATGTTGCGTTCGCACGCCGACGTGCTGGGCTACCAGCGCGGCTTCACGATCTACGACGCCGGCGACGCCGAGACCGCGGTCGAGCGCATCATGAAAGAACTCAACCTCGACACGAAGCGGCTCTCCCCGCGCAGTGTGTCGGCGGCGATCTCGGCGGCGAAGAACGAGATGCTCTCCCCGGACGCCTACGCCGAGAGTGGTGACGGCAACCCGCACCACAAGCGCATCGCCGAGATCTACCACCTCTACAACGAGCGCTTGATGCTCGCCAACGCCATGGACTTCGACGACCTGCTCCTCAACGCCGTCGCGATGCTGAAGAAGGACGACGAGGTTCGTTCGAGCTATCAGAACCGGTTCAAGTACCTGTTGGTCGACGAGTTCCAGGACACCAACGGCGTGCAGAACCAGTTGGTGATGTTGCTCGCCGAGAAGCATCGCAACCTCTGCGTGGTCGGTGACTCCGACCAGTCGATCTACCGTTTCCGTGCGGCCGACGTGCGCAACATCCTGCAGTTCGAACAGCGTTTCCCCGACGCGTCAGTGATCCTGCTGGAACAGAACTTCCGCTCGACCCAGACGATCCTCGACGCGGCCAACGCGGTCATCTCGAAGAACTCGAGTCGACACGCGAAGAACCTCTTCACCGATGACGTCCAGGGCGAGAAGATACGTCTCTATCGCGCCGGTGACGAGTACGACGAGGGGCGCTGGGTGGCGACCGAGCTTCGTCGCTTGGTGACTGAGTCCAAGCTGTCGTGGAACCAGATGGCCATCTTCTACCGGACCAACGCGCAGAGCCGCGTCCTCGAAGAAGAGATGCTGCGCGCGTCGATCCCGTACCGTGTCATCTCGGGCATGCGCTTCTATGACCGCAAGGAAGTCAAGAACGTGCTCGCCTTCGCTCGACTCATCGTCAATCCGCGCGACGAGGCGTCCGCGCGACGGGTCATCAACGAACCCAAGCGCGGGATCGGTGTCGCGGCCCAGGCGAAGCTCGGTATCTACGCCGCACAACACGGACTCTCCTTCGCCGAGTCGACGCACTACGCCAAAGAGGCGGGTCTCACCGGCAAGGCACTGAGTGGCTCACAGAAGTTCTCGTTCATGCTCGATGAACTGCGCGCGCTCGCCAACGACCTCGCGCCGAGAGAGGTCATCGACGCGATCGTTCGCGAGTCGGGCATGGGCGACGCGCTTCGCGCCGAGAACACCGACGAGGCCTATTCGCGTTTGGAGAACCTCGGCGAGCTCGCCTCGGCCGCGAGTCAGTACGACACGTTGATGGACTTCGTCGAACGCATGGCGTTGGTCGCGGACTCCGACCAGCTCGACGGTGGCGCCGGAGCGATCTCGATGATGACGCTGCACGTCGCCAAGGGTCTGGAGTTCCCGGCGGTCGTTATCACCGGACTCGAGGAGACGGTCTTCCCGCATCGACGAGCGCTCTCGGATGACAACGAACTCGAAGAGGAGCGTCGCCTCTGCTACGTCGGGATCACGCGCGCGATGCGCCACCTGATCCTCACGCACGCCTGGACGCGCACGATGTGGGGTAACCGCATGGACGCCGTAGCGAGCCGTTTCCTCCAGGAGATCCCCGCGGAGTTGATCAACGACATCTCAGCCACCATGCCGCTTCGGCGAATCGACTACCGCGATTCGGACGGCTTCACCGGTCGCGGTACCGAGTTCACCGAGGGTCGAGCCTTCGGCACCGGCGCCGCGCCGCCGGTTCGCTCGACCGGTGCCGAGCTGCTCGGTCTCGTGGTCGGTGACCACGTCGTCCACGACCGCTTCGGGCCGGGCGTCGTGACGAGGGTCGAGGGTTCCGGTTCGCACGCTCGCGCGGCCGTTGACTTCGAACAGCACGGCACGAAGCAGTTGGTCCTCGCGATGACACCGCTGCATCGCGCCGAGAGATGACGTAAGACTCCATATTTCAACTGAGGTTTCGCCTGGCGAAGGTGCCAGAATATGGTTCCATGCCCTACGCGCGCCCGGCCTATCGACCTCCCCCCGCGCCCCGACCTCATTCGCACCGCCTGCCGAGACCGGTCTATTGGCGCCGACGTTCGTTCGTGCTCTTCGTCCTCGCGGCGCTGATCTTCCTGGGGTACTGCGCCACCACGCTGTTCTTCGCGCTCCTCAACCCCTCCTACGGCTCGAGCCTCTCGACGCGTGCCTCCCAGTGGGGCCGCCAGCACGGCCTCGCGAGCGTCGTCAACTGGTCGGCCAACGAGGCCTACCACTGGGACCTGCCGAAGAAGGGCGGCACGCCACCGGCCGGGTCCTTCGGGAGCGGCGCGCTCGTCAAGACGTATCAATCACCGGTAGTGCTGGCGCCGCCCGTGAACATCGTCTCGCCGGTGAAGGATCCGCTGCCCGGTGAAGGCGTGTGGCACGTCGCCGGTCGAACGACCGCCAACGGCATCCCGACGATGTACGAAGCGTTCGTTCGTCCCGACAAGGTGCACACCGGTTACGTCGTCGGCGTCGTGTGGATGGACACGAACCTGTTGACCGCGCAGTTGTACTCCGGAACCATGATCCCCGGCGGGGGACCGTTCTGGCACAGCGCGCCGATCAGTGCGAACCGTTCGAAGACGTTGGTGGCGGCGTTTAACTCCGGCTTCCTGATGCAGAACGCGAACGGTGGCTACTTCACCGATGACCGGACCTACAAGAAACTCCGTACGGGCGCGGCGTCGGTCGTGATCTTTCGCAACGGCCGTATCACCGTGGCGAAGTGGGGTCGCGACGTCGTCATGACCAATCAGATCGCTTCGGTTCGCCAGAACCTGGATCTGATCGTCGACAACGACAAAGAGGCCCACGGTCTGAGGAATCCCAAGTCGACGAAGTGGGGCACCGTTATCGGCCCGAATGACGACGTGTGGCGTTCCGGCCTCGGCATCACCAAGACCGGCGCGCTGGTCTACGTCGGGGGACCCGGCATGTCACTGAGCGACCTCGCCGACGTGATGCTGCGCTCGGGCGTCGAAGAGGGAATGGAACTGGACTACGGACTGGACTGGGTCCAGCTCTCGACGTACACCGGCGTGCCCGATACCGTCGTCAACGGCAGCAACGGGGAGAGCCTCCTGTCGTCGATGCCCGGCGCGCCGAGTCGCTACTTCGGATCGTTCTGGGCGCACGATTTTCTTACGATGTCGCTGCGCGACAACGAACTCCGAAAGACGGTGTCGAGCACCACGTCGTCGTCAACCACGACCACGACGACCACGCCGGGCTAGCGTTCGGCGACCATCCGCCAGATCGGCTTCGGGAGGTGGCGCAACATCGCGAAGGCGTAGCGCAGGATGGGCGGGCTCCAGATGACGCGGTCGTTCGTCTCGAGACCCTTCATCACGTAGCCGGCGACCTCGTCGGGACCGGTCGTGAAGGGAATCGGCGCCTGACCTTCGGTCATGCGCGTTCGAACGACGCCCGGACGAAGCAGTTGCAACGTCACCCCGGTTCCCTCCAGCGAGTCGGCCAGCCCGCCACAGAGTCGATCGAGGCCGGCCTTGGCCCCGCCGTAGAGATAGGCGTTGCGACGGATGCGGATCGAGGCCACCGAGGACATCACGAGTATGCGCCCGTTACCTTGGGCGACCAGGCGCCGCCGGATCTCGGCCAGCGCGGCGACCGGCCACGCGAAGTTCACCAGCGCGACACGCGCCGCCGCCGCCGGGTCATTCTCTTGGGCGAACTGGTCGCCGAGCAGCCCCACGGCGACCACGACCAGATCGACGTTCCCGCCGACCTTCTCGAAGGACTCGGTGACGACGCGCTGCGCGTCGGTCACGTCTTGCGCGTCAAAGAGCACGGTCGCGGTCGTCGTGGCGCCGTAGTCCTTCGCCTCCTCGGCCGCCTCATCGAGGAGCGTCTGACTGCGTCCGCACAGCACGACGGTGTTGGCCCGTGCCGCACAGAGGCGTTTGGTCAGCGCTCGAGCGATGTCGGAACTGCCGCCGAGGACGACGACACTCTGGGGCTGTCCGAAGTTGTTTTCCATGGATGCGGGTTCCGATCAGTGTGAGTCGTCGAGCACAATCGACGGCTCATTGAGTGACGTTACTAAACCGTTTTTCCGGTGCCTGCGCCAGCACCTAGCCCGAAGATGGTCCTTCGAATGTTCCCTAAGATGAGTACTTCATGGACCGCACGTACCGAGTCGTCGTCGCCAAGCCCGGTCTCGATGGGCACGACCGCGGCGCCAAAGTCATCGCGCGCACCCTCCGCGACGCCGGCTTCGAGGTCGTCTACACCGGGCTGCACCAGACGCCCGAGCAGATCGTGCAAGCCGTCATTCAAGAGGACGCCGACGCGCTGGGACTCTCACTGCTCTCTGGGGCGCATCTCGTCCTCGTCCCTCGCGTGATCGACCTGCTCAAGTCCGAGGGCCGCGAAGACGTCTTGTTGCTGGTCGGCGGGATCATCCCCGACGACGACATCGCGGGACTGGAATCTCTCGGCGTCGCCCGGGTCTTCACGCCCGGCGCGTCACTGGCCGAGATCGGCACGTGGCTCGAGTCGACGTTGGACGCCCGAGAGCACCTGCACTGAATCGATGTGACTGTCATCCGACAGTCCTTTAGTTGAAAGTAGAAGTAGATGGATCTGTTCGAATACCAGGGCAAGCAGTACTTCGCGCGCTACGGCATCTCGGTCTCGCCCGGTGACGTCGCCGACACCGTCGAGCAAGCCGTCGAGGTCGCCGAGCGCATCGGCTATCCCGTCGTCGTGAAGGCCCAGGTGAAGGTCGGCGGTCGCGGCAAGGCCGGCGGCGTGAAACTGGCCCACGACGTCGACGAGGTGCGACTGCACGCCGGCAACATCCTCGGACTGGATATAAAAGGTCACGTCGTGCATCGACTCTGGATCGAACGCTCGAGTGACATCGCCAAGGAGTACTACGCCTCGTTCACGTTGGACCGCCAGAACAAGGTGCACCTGGGCATGTTGAGCGCCCAGGGCGGCGTCGAGATCGAGGTCGTCGCCGAGGAGAACCCCGACGCCATCGCCTTCCTCTCCATCGACCCGGTGCGCGGCTTGGACTTAGAGACCGCGAGACGCTGGGTGAACGACGCGGAGCTCGATGAGGTCGCGCGCGAACAGGCCGCCGAACTGCTCGTGCACCTCTACGACTGCTACACCAAGGGCGACTGTGACCTCGCCGAGATCAACCCCTTGATCCTCACGCCCGACAACAAGGTCCACGCGCTCGACGCCAAGGTCACGCTGGATGAGAACGCATCGTTTCGCCATCCCGAGTGGGAGGAGTTCCGCGCCGATGAGTTCGAGGACCCGCGCGAGAAGTTGGCGAAGGAGAAGGGCCTCAACTACATCGGACTGGACGGGACGGTCGGCATCATCGCCAACGGTGCCGGCCTGGCGATGTCGACGCTCGACGTCGTCAACCAGGTCGGCGGCACCGCGGCGAACTTCTTGGACATCGGCGGCGGCGCGAACGCCGACGTGATGGCCTCGGCGCTCGAAGTCATCAACACCGACCCGAAGGTGAAGGCGATCTTCGTGAACATCTTCGGCGGCATCACCCGCGTCGACGACGTCGCCAACGGCGTCCTGGAGGCACTCCAGCGCGTCCAGATCTCGACACCCATCGTGTTACGACTCGACGGCACGAACGCCGTCGAGGGTCGCGCGATCCTCGCGCCGCACCTCAACGATTCACTGATCACCGAACCGACGATGTTGGACGCCGCCCGCCGGGCCGTCGAACTCGCGAACGCCTAAAGGAAGAGACATGAGCATCTTCGTTGATGAGAACACCAAGGTGATCGTCCAGGGACTCACCGGGGGACAGGGTCGTTTCCACGGTCTGCGCAATCGTGACTACGGCACCAAGGTCGTCGGTGGCGTGACGCCGGGCAAGGGCGGGAGCGACGTCGACGGCGTCCCGGTCTTCAACACGGTGAAAGAGGCCGTCGCCGCCACGGGAGCGACGGCGTCCTTCGTCGTCGTGCCGCCGAAGTTCGCCGCCGCGGCGATCATCGAGGCGGCCGAGGGTGGGATCACGTTCATCGTCTGCATCACCGAGGGCATCCCGGCCCAGGACGAGGCGATCACCTACAACCGCCTGGTCGAGGACTTTCCCGGCGTGCGGCTCTTAGGGCCGAACTGTCCCGGCATCATCAGTCCCGGCAAGTGCAACATCGGCATCACCTCGGGCGACATCGCGTTGGCCGGCGGACCCGTCGGCATCGTGTCGCGCTCGGGCACGTTGACCTACCAGGCGCTCTACGAACTCAGCCAACAGGGCATCGGCCAGACGACCTGTGTCGGCATCGGCGGCGACCCCGTGCCGGGGACGAACTTCATTGACTGCCTCGCCGCCTTCCAGGCCGACCCCGAGACGCTGGCCGTCATGATGATCGGTGAGATCGGCGGCTCGGAAGAGGAGCGCGCCGCGGAGTGGATCAAGGCGAACATGACCAAGCCCGTCGTCTCCTACATCGCGGGCGTCACCGCGCCGCCGGGACGAAAGATGGGCCACGCCGGGGCGATCATCTCGGGCTCCAAGGGCACGGCCCAGGCCAAGATGGACGCGCTCGCCGCGGCTGGCGTCCACGTCTGTTTGAACCCGACCGAGGCCGGCCAGAAAATGGGCGAGATCGTCAAGGCGTTCTAGCCGTTGGACGACGTTCGACTCTGCGTCTTGGTGTCCGGATCGGGCACGATATTGGAGGCAATGGTGCGCGACGGACTCGACGTCGCCCTCGTCACCTCGGACCGTCCCTGTCGCGGACTGGACGTCGCGTTCGCCGCGGGGATCGAGACGTTGCTGGTCTCGCGCGAGGGCTTCGGTGGCTTCGCCAAGAGCTTCGACCGCGAGGGATTCACCGCAGAACTGACGGACGCGTTGAGGAGTCGCGAGATCGACCTGGTGGCGATGGCCGGATTCGGCACGATTCTGACCGGCGGGTTCCACCTGGCGTACCCGGGAAGGGTGCTGAACACGCACCCGAGCCTGCTGCCGGCCTTCAAGGGCTGGCACGCCGTCGCCCAGGCGTTGGCGTCGGGTGTCACCGAGACCGGCTGCACGGTGCACATCGCGACCGAAGCGTTGGACGACGGTCCGATCCTCGCGCAGCGAAGCGTCCCCGTCGAAGTGGACGACACCGAAGAGACGTTGCACGAACGCATCAAGTTGGTCGAACGAGAGTTGTATCCGCTCGTGGTCGGTAGGGTGATGGCGGCAATGCGCGAGGGCCGAGAGCCCTCGTCAGTCGCGGGAACGCTGGAGGAATAGATGAGGGCACTGTTGAGCGTCTGGGATAAGACCGGGCTCATCGAACTGGCAACGGGGCTCTGCGCCCACGGCGTGGAACTCGTCGCCTCCGGCGGCACGGCCGCAGCACTGAGTGCGGCCGGCATCGAGCACCTCGAAGTCGCCGACGTGACGGGATTTCCGGAGATGCTGGATGGTCGCGTCAAGACGCTCCATCCTCGACTCCACGCCGGCATCCTCGCCGACCGCTCGAAGCCCGAGCACCTGGCGGCGCTGGCCGAACACGACATCACGGCGATCGACCTGGTGGTGAGCAACCTCTATCCGTTCGACTCCAATCCCTCCATCGAGCTGATCGACATCGGCGGGCCCTCCATGGTGCGCGCCGCGGCGAAGAACCACGAGCACGTCGGTATCCTCACGAGCCCGAGCCAGTACGACGCGGTCCTCGAAGAGATCGTCGCCAGTGGCACGTTGTCCGATGCGACGCGTCACGCGCTCGCACGCGCGGCCTTCGCGCACACGGCCGCCTACGACGCACAGATCGTCGCCTGGCTCGATGGTGGTGGCGCCATCGGCGAATCACCGAGCGATATCGACGCCGTCGTGCCGAGTTCCCTGCACCTCACGCTCGAGCGCGCCGACGTCGTGCGCTACGGCGAGAACCCGCACCAGATCGGCGCGCGCTACCGCTTCGCCGGCACGACGCCGTGGTGGGACGGCGTCACGCAGCACGCCGGTTCGGCACTCTCGTACCTCAACCTCTTCGACGCCGACGCCGCCTGGCGCTTGGTGCACGAGTTGGCGCTCGACGTGCCGGGTCTGTGCGCCGTGGCGATCATCAAGCACGCCAACGCGTCGGGCGCGGCCGTCGGCGCGACCTTCACCGACGCGTTCCAAAAGGCGCTCGATGCCGACGCCCAGAGCGCCTTCGGTGGCATCGTCGCGGTCGGTGGCGAGCTCGACGCCGCACTGGCGACGCTCATCGCCGCCGGTCCCCAGGCCGACGTCATCATCGCCTCCTCGATCCACCCGGACGCGGTCGACATCCTCGTGAAGCGCCGCAAGGCGACGCGACTCCTGAGCGGCCCGTCGCCCGAGCCCTTGGGCCGTTCCGTGCGTACATTCGGCAATACGGCGCTGGTGCAGAACGCGGACGAACTGATGGTGCCGGTGAGCGAGTGGACGTGCGTCACGACAGCGACGCCCACGGCGCAGCAACTCCAGGACCTCGCCATCGCGTGGCGCGTCTGTGCACGAACGACCTCGAACGCGATCGTGATCGCTCGTGACGGCGTCGCCGTCGGCATCGGCGCCGGTCAACAGTCGCGCGTCGTGTCGGCCGGCATCGCGACGACGAAGGCCGGTGCGTTCGCGAAGGGCGCGGCCGCGGCGTCCGACGCCTTCTTCCCCTTCGCTGACGGGCTCGAGTCGCTGACGAGCGCCGGTGTCACCGCGGTCGTGCAACCGGGCGGATCGGTACGCGATCAAGAGGTGATCGACGCGGCCAACGCCGCCGAGATCGTGATGATGCTCACCGGCGAGCGTCACTTCCGGCACTAAGGAGCGTCATGACGGCCCAACTACTCGACGGCGAACGTCTCGCCCAACGGATCAAGATGGAGCTCGCCGATCGCGCGGCGCGACTCAGCGCCAACGGGCGTACTCCTGGTCTGGGCACGTTGCTGGTCGGGGAGAACCCTTCGAGTGCGCGCTACGTCGAGATGAAGATCGAAGAGTGCAAGGAGATCGGTATTCGATCCTTCGACGAACACCTGCCCTCGACGGCGACCCAAGAAGAGATCGAAGCGGTCGTCGATCGCTTCAACGCCGATCCCAACGTTCACTCCATCCTCGTGCAGCTCCCGTTGCCCGACGGCATCAACGAAGGAGAAGTCCTCCTTCGCGTGAACCCCGCCAAGGACGTCGATGGCCTGCACCCGACGAACCTCGGTCGACTCGTCATGGGCGCGCCCGGACCGCTGCCCTGCACGCCCGCCGGCATCGTGGAGTTGCTCGCGGAGTATCACGTGCCGGTCGAAGGCAAGCACGTCGTCATCATCGGACGCGGTCTCACGATCGGTCGGCCGCTGGCGCTGCTGATGTCGATGCGTCGTCCCCACTGCAACGCCGCGGTGACCGTGGTGCACACCGGCGTCGAGGACATGGCCGCACTGACGAGGACGGCCGACGTGGTCGTGTCGGCGGCCGGAGTACCGGGCATCGTCACGGCGGACATGGTGCGGGCCGAAGCGGCGGTCGTGGGCGCGGGGACGACGTTCGCCGGCAAGAAACTGTTGAGCGATATCGCCGATGACGTTGCTGAGAAGGTTGCCTGGATTACACCGCGCCTCGGTGGCGTCGGTCCCATGACCCGTGCAATGCTGTTACGGAATGCCGTCCTAGCCGCGGAGAAGGTGCGATGACCGTAGAAACGACTGACGACAAGGGCCGCGAGTACAGCGAGCGTCCGTGGGGTAGTTACACCGTGCTCGACGACGAGATGTTCGACCACAAGGTCAAGCGAATCGTCGTCACGCCGGGCAAGCGCCTGAGCTACCAGTTCCACGCCAAGCGCGCCGAACACTGGTTCATCGTGAGCGGCCAGGCGACGGTGATCCTCGACGGTGTCGAGCACGACCTCGGTCCGGGATCGAGCATCGACATCGCGATCGGCCAGGCGCACCGCTGTGAGAACTACGGCACGGTGCCGGTCGTCTTCATCGAGGTCCAGCACGGGACGTACTTTGGCGAAGACGACATCGTGCGCCTCGAGGACGACTTCGGCCGGACGACCTAGCTCGGTGCGCATCGACGAGCTGCTCGCAGCCGGCCCCACCCGATCGTTCGAATTCTTTCCTCCGAAGTCAGATGAGGAGAGCGCAATCCTCGCGGCCTCGCTCGAGGACATCAAACCGTTGGCGCCGTCCTTCGTCTCGGTGACCTACCGCGGCGGACGTGAGTCACGCCTGCGCACCTACGACCTCGTCACCCAGATCGAGCGCGACGGCTACGTGACCGCGATGGCCCACGTCATCTGTGTCGGGCACACGCGCGCCGAGATGCGCGATCTCTTGAAGAACTACGCCGACGCCGGCGTGTCGAACATCATGGCCCTCGGGGGTGATATCCCGAAGGACCCGTTGGCCGCGCACTCGGAGTTCGAACACGCCATCGACCTCATCGACGTGGCGCGCGAAGTGGGCGACTTCTCCGTCGGCGTCGCGGCCCACCCGGCCGGACATCCGAGGTCGCCGGACCTTGCCTCGGACCGGCGTTACCTCGCTGAGAAGCTCGTCCTGGCCGACTTCGCGGTCACCCAGTTCTTCTTTGAGGCGTCCCAGTGGACCCGACTCGTCGCCGAACTCGCTGAACTGGGCGTCACCAAGCCGGTGTTGCCGGGCATCATGCCGGTGACCACGATCACCGGCATCGACCGGATGAAGACGATGGGCGCCGCCGTGCCGCCGGCGCTCGTCCAACGGCTCGTCGCGGCCGACGAGCGCGGTGGTCCGAGTGAGGTCCGTGCCGAAGGAATACGCGCCGCGATCTCGCTCTGTCGAGAGTTGTTGGACGAGAACGCTCCCGGTTTGCACTTCTACACGCTCAATCGATCGACCGCGACGAGCGAGATCTATCAGGCCCTTTTCGAGTAGTTCTCACTCTCGTCACCCAGCGCATTCGCCAAAAGTGGGTCCTCGCAAATCGTCTTAGGATGGGCTCATGGCTGACAAAATCACACAGAACGCCGACGGCGAACTCAACGTCTCGGACAACCCGATTATCCCCTTCATCGAAGGTGACGGCATCGGCGTCGACATCTGGCCCGCGTCCAAGCTCGTGCTTGACGCCGCCGCCAAGAAGTACGGCAAGACGATCGAATGGAAGGAAGTCCTCGCCGGCCAGAAGGCCTTCGACGAGACGGGCGAGTGGCTGCCCGAACAGACCGTCTCGGACTTTCGGGAGTACCTGATCGGCATCAAGGGGCCATTGACCACGCCGATCGGCGGGGGATTTCGTTCGCTCAACGTCGCGCTGCGCCAGATACTGGATCTCTACGTCTGCCTGCGACCGGTGCGCTGGTTCCAGGGCGTGCCGTCGCCCGTGAAGCAGCCCGAACTGGTCGACATGGTGATCTTTCGTGAGAACACCGAGGACGTCTACGCCGGTCTCGAGGTCGAGGCCGGCTCAGCGGACGCCGAGAAGTTGCGTGCCTTCTTGAAGGAGAGCTTCGGCTGGGAGATCCGCGACATGAGCGGCATCGGCGTCAAGCCGATCTCCAAAGAGGGCTCGGAGCGACTGATCCGGGCCGCGATCGTCTACGCCCTCAAGCACCAGCGCGAGTCCGTCACGCTGGTCCACAAGGGCAACATCCAGAAGTTCACCGAAGGTGCCTTCATGAAGTGGGGCTACCAACTGGTGAAGGACGAGTTCGACGACGTCGCGGTCAGTTGGAACGACTGCAACGGCAAGCCGGGATCGAAGCTGCTCGTGAAGGACGTCATCGCCGACATCTGTTTCCAGCAGTCACTGACGCGCGCCTCGGAGTTCGACGTCATCGCGACGATGAACCTGAACGGCGACTACCTCTCGGACGCGCTCGCGGCCCAGGTCGGCGGGATCGGGATCGCGCCGGGCGCGAACATCAACTACATGACCGGTCACGGCATCTTCGAAGCGACCCACGGCACGGCGCCCAAGTACGCCGGCATGGACAAGGTCAATCCCGGTTCGGTGTTGTTGTCCGGCGTCTTGATGTTCGAGCACCTGGGCTGGACCGACGCCGCGAACGACATCGTTCGCGCCATGGAGGCGACGATCTCGGAGAAGATCGTCACCTACGACTTCGCACGCCTGATGGACGGCGCGACCGAAGTGAAGTGCTCGGAGTTCGGCGCCGCGATCGTCGATCGTCTCTAACTCAACACTGGAGGAATCATGACCACCCCCGTCCACGTCACCGTCACCGGCGCCGCCGGTCAGATCGGCTACTCGCTGCTCTTTCGCATCGCCTCGGGCCAGATGCTCGGGCCCGATACGCCGATCGTGCTGCACCTGCTCGAGATCGAGCCGGCGATGAAGTCACTCGAAGGCGTCGTCATGGAACTCGACGACTGCGCCTTCCCGCTGCTCACCGACATCGAGGCGACGAGCGATCTGAACAACGCCTTTCGCAACACGAACTGGGCGCTCCTCGTGGGATCGGTACCCCGCAAGGCCGGCATGGAGCGCGGTGACCTGTTGAAGGTGAACGGTGGGATCTTCAAGCCCCAGGGCGAAGCCATATCGGCCAATGCCGCGAGTGACGTGCGCATCCTCGTGGTGGGTAATCCGTGCAACACGAACTGTCTGATCGCTCGCTCCAACGCCCAGGACGTCCCCGACGACCGCTGGTTCGCGATGACGCGACTCGACCAGAACCGCGCCGAGACCCAGTTGGCGAAGAAGGCCAGCGTTGCGGTGGAGGACGTCAAGAACGTCGCCATCTGGGGCAACCACTCGGCGACGCAGTTCCCGGATTTCGCCAACGCCACGATCGGGGGCAAGTTGGCCACCGACGTGATCACTGACCGCGACTGGCTGCAGGGAGAGTTCATCACGACGGTGCAAAAGCGCGGTGCGGCGGTGATCGAAGCCCGCGGACTGAGTTCAGCGGCGAGCGCCGCCAACGCCGCGATCGACACGGTCGCGAGCCTGGTGACGGTGACGCCCAGCGACGACTGCGCGTCGGTCGCGGTGACGAGTCACGGCGAGTACGGAGTCCCGGAGGGGCTCACCTTCGGGTTCCCGGTCATGTCCGACGGCAGTGGCTCGTGGAAGGTGAAGGAGAGCTTCGACTCGGACGAGTTCGCCAAGGGTCGTATCAAGATCACGACCGACGAACTCCTCTCGGAGCGCGACGAGGTCGCGGCGCTCGAACTGATCTGAACATCGAAGTAATTCACGACGTCGCCGTGACAGTATCCGGGTGAGGTTGACCGACGGGAGACGACGTGAACATGAGCCAGCCAACGTTGGCGACACGAGTACGACGGCGCACCGCGATCGCCTCGCTCGCCGTGGCCGCGGTCGTGGCGCCGATGGTCATTGGTGTGACGACCTCGACGAGTTCTCCGCTCCCGGTGCTGTCGGCGAACTACAAGTGCGTACCCAACGCGTCCTTTCCACAACTCAAGGCCGGCAAGCGAGCGACGTTGCGTGCCTCCTACGGCGGGTTCACCGCGACGTTCCGCTCGGCGAAACAGCCCGCGGCGAAGAACGGCTACCCGATCGTTGGCACGCCGTTCACCGGCACGCTCACGATGACGCACGGTGGCAAACGTTGGACGCTCCCTCGAGCGGACAACACCCAAGAGTCACAGATCGACGGGCTGTGCGTGATCGCCTTCAATCGCGAGCACACCCCGGGCGTGATGATCGAGGGATACACCGGGGGAGCGCACTGTTGCGAAGCGCCGGTCATCTACCTCTTCAATCGTGGGGCCGGTCGTTACGACAAGGTCGTCGACATGAGTCCCATCGACTTCGAAGATGCGCACGCCTTCGATGCGAATCAAGGCTTCCTCCCCATGGTCGTCGGCGATCATGTTCTGCTCCGGACGGACGATGGTTCGTTCGATTACGCCTTCGGTTGCTACGCCTGTTCTGAGGCGCCGATCGTGCTTGATTCGGTCGGATTGAGCGGATTGACCGACGTGACGGGGCAGCATCCGATCGATCGTGACTGCCGATGCCGATGGCATCTGGAAGAACGCTCAACGGGCACTCGCCGAGGAGACGCCGGCGCTGCAGTCGTCGATTGGCCCGTTCGGATTCCTCGCGCCGTGGGTCGCCGATGAGTGCGTCCTCGGGCGAGGCGCCGCGGCGTGGTCAACGATCGTGTCGCTGCATCGAGAAGGAAAGCTGAGTGATGCCCGTTATCACCTGTTTGCGATGAACCACGGTTCGTTCGTCGCGACTCTGCACGCTTTCCTGCTTCGCGACGACTACTGCACGGGCCAGATCTGATACGAGTTTGCCCGTTGTTCCGTCTAACTGTGTATAATACCAATTGTTAACCGACAATAGATGGGTTAAAACATGGAAATGCACGCTTTATTGTCGACACAGGAGTGGGAAGAGCAGATCGGAGCGGAAATACGCACCCTTCGCCAAAGTGCCGGTCTCACCCAGAAGGCACTTGCCGAGCGCGCCAACATCTCCCTCTCGTCACTGCAGTCACTGGAACTCGGCCGGGGTTCGTCGTTGGCGAGCGTTGTGAAGGTGGTGCGTTCACTGGGTCGCTCGGAGTGGTTCGAGGCGTTGGCTCCTCCGACGCCGTCGATCAGCCCTCGAGAGCAGTGGCGCCTCGCCCAACAGCAACGTCGCCGCCAGGTGCAACGCGTTCGCGTGAAGGCGAAGTGAGCTTCGCCGCGGTCGACGTCATTCAGGTGTCGGCGTGGGGACGTGTTGTCGGCTTCGTGGCCCGTGACCCGAATTCGAACTACTACGCCTTCGAATACGACGGCGAATGGATCCGCAGCGGAGCCGATCTCTCGCCGCTCCACCTCCCTCGCCAGCGAGGGGTCTTCGTCTTTCCCCGACTCGCGCGCGACACCTACTACGGACTTCCGGCGATGGTGGCCGACGCGCTGCCCGACCGATTCGGCAATGCGCTCGTCACGGCGTGGCTCGCCGATCAGGGCGTGTCGGCCGCGGACATCACGTCACTCGATCGTTTGGCGTACGCGAGTGAGCGCACGATGGGGGCACTCACGTTCGCTCCGCCGAATGGACCGTTGGCGGGCGACGTCACGATCGTCGACGTCGCGCAGTTGGTGGTGGCCGCTCGCTCCGCCATCCACGGCGACTTGAGCTCGCGTGGCGTCCACGACGCGCTCCACGAACTCATCAACGTGGGTTCGACCGCCGGCGGGGCACGGGCGAAGGCCGTCGTCGCCTATAACCCGGAGACCCAAGAGATGCGCTCAGGTCAGCTCGAGGCGCCGGAGGGATTCGAACAGTGGCTGATCAAACTCGATGGCGTCGGGGACCCGACCAGCGTGCGCGCCGATCCTTCGGTGGCCTCACAGGAGTACTGCCGCGTTGAGTACGCCTACTATCTCATGGCTCGGCGCGCCGGGATCGACATGAGTCCATCGTTTCTCTTGCCGGAGGGTCCGCGGGCGCACTTCATGACGAAGCGTTTCGATCGCGGCCCGCAGAACCTACGTCTGCACCTGCAGTCCCTGTGCGCCCTTGACCACCTCGACTTCAATCTCGCTCGTACCCATTCGTACTCGAGCTACTTCCTCGTGGCCGACCGACTCGGTCTCGGCGTCGCGGACCGTGGACAGATATTCCGTCGAATCGCGTTCAACGTGATGGGCGTCAATCGAGACGACCACACGAAGAACGCGGCGTTCCTGTCGCCAGAAGATGGGCCCTGGGAGTTGGCCCCGGCCTACGACGTGACGCACGCGAACTGGGGCAGTGACTGGACGGCGCAACACCAGATGAGCGTGAACGGAAAGTTCAGTGACATCACGCTCGACGATTTGCGAGCACTCGGTGACCGCCACGATGTCCCCGGCATCGAGAGCACCCTGCGCGACGTACGCGCGGCCATCGAGACGTGGCCCGAAGTCGCCGCCGAGTCAGGTGTCGACCGGAACACCGTCGAAAAAGTGTCGCACGACTTGGACGTATTTCGACCTCGTTAGTGTTGGCTCCATCGAATCTGACTGAACCCGCCCGGTAAATGGATACGGTTGGAGAAATGTCAGGCTCCCAATCCGAGGTCGGCGCGGCGCACGTCGCGACAAACGACTCGAACCCGATGGTCTCGCTCTGGCGCCGCGGGCCCGTGGCGCGCGCCGCGCTGCTGCTGCCGGTGGTGGTGCTGGTCATCGTGGTCGGGGTTCTCTACGAGAAGCCGGCACACACGTATCCAGTAGGAGTGAATCAAACGGCGTGGGCGGCGGACGTCAAGCTCGCGTTGGCCGAACGCTCACCGGTCGGCCCGATTATGCCGACCGGTCCATTACGTGATCTTCCCGGCGTTGGAGAGATCGTCAGTGTGATCGTCGACCGATCGGCGTCGGGCAACAAGGTGACGGTGCTGTTTTTGACCAGCGTGGGAGTGAACGAAGCTGGGCTTGCGTATCTCAAAGGTTCTCCACCGCCACAGGACTCCTGCAGCGTCCACCTGAGTGGCCCCTGGTGGCAAATTGCTCCGCTCAACACCACGACCATGGGTTGCGCGCGAGGTTTTCACGACAACGGTGGGGGCTGAGACCCGAGGCCGGGTCTGACCACGAGATTCGATCGCTAAGAGGTAGGTGGGCTGGGTGCTTGCGGGGGAGCCGAAGGCGTCGCGGGCGTTCCGTCAGGATTTGGCTGGCGCTTCGGCTGGAACTGCGCCTCAAGACCGGGAATCTCGTTCGCAATGGAAGGGTGTTCGAGGATGATGTGGTCGAGCTTCGCGTGCAAGGCGTGCAGTCCCAGCGCCTTCCACAGCAGCCGACGCAGCGGCGGCCACGCGATGACCGTAATGATCGCCGCGAGGATCACCCATATCAGGGTGGCGACGATGTCGCCCGGGATGCCGCCCGAACCGCCGGCTGGCCATACCCATCGATCCCACCAGGTCATTGCGTACTCCCTTCGACATGATCACGGTGCAGTTGGTGTAGTTCTTCGCGGGAAAATCGTTTGCCTTGGATTTCCGGGTGACAGTGACGACAGACGCGATACGTCGTCCCCGGGTCATCGGGTGAGTGTTTGACGACAAGGTCGTGATGGCCAATTCGCCAGCACTTCTGCGTGTGGCAGTTGATCTTGCGGTAGCCGATGATCACGATGGTCAAGATGCCGAAGCCGCCCGCGAATCCGGACCAGAAGCCGTACCAACTCCCCGGTTCGTTGAACGTGCCGGTCCATCCGAATATGTGATGGAGGAAAGAGTCGAAACCGTGCATCAGCCACCGCATTTCGTCATGCGCTCAAGGCTAATCTCGCCTCGAGCGCATCCGAACTGATACCAAATCGGGGCGTGATCAGGTCGGGCGGCGAAGACTTTCACGACGATCCGTGTCGTACGCTGGTGAACCGGGCTCCGTGGATTCGGCGGGCCACATCGAGAGCCATTTCGATGGCGCAACACACTCTGAAAGAGATCCCCATGAAGATTCACCTACGCGCGACGCTGGCGATCGCCTTGGCCCTTATCGGAGTACTCGGTGCCGTGAGTGCCAGTGCGGCGATCCGGTCCGACGGTGAAGATCGTCCAAGGTGAGTCCTACGGGTTCAATGTCGTCACCGCCATTGCGTCGAACGGCGCCAACGTCTGGGTCGCCAACAGCTCCGGGAACTCCGTTACCGAATCAACGCCAGTACCGGGGCCAAGGTCCGCGTCTTGCGTTCGTCGAAGTTCGGATTCGTCGGCCCGGCCCAATTGAGCGACGACGGGACCCACGTCTGGGTCGCCAATGACGCGGGTAACTCGGTCACCGAACTCATGGCGTCGACGGGTGCGCTCGTGAGCGTGATCAAGGGTTCGACGTACAAACTGCACGGAACGAGATCTGATCACGTCCAACGGCATCGACGTGTGGATCTCGAACTCGCGCGGCACGACACTCGCCGAGGTGAGCGCCACGACGGGGTCCTTCATCAAGGACGTCAAGGTCTCCTCACTGGGCTTGCAACGAGTCAACACCCTCACGTCTGACTCCACTCACCTGTGGGCCGTTGACAGCACATGCCAATTCGGTCGCCGAAGTGAATGTCGGATCGGGATCACTCGTGAAGGTATTGAAGGGTGCCGCCTATCGATTCGACGGGCCGCTTGCCATAACGACAGACGGCACGCACGTCTGGGTGGCGAACGAACGATCGAATTCGATCTCCGAGGTGAATGCGAAGACGGGCACCTTCGTCCGATTCATCCACGGCAAGAGTTTCGCACTCGACGTGGTGACGGCGATCACTTCGAACGGCAGCGAAATCTGGGCGACCAGTATCGGCGTCCCGCTTTCGACCGGGAACGCGGTGACCGAGATCAACACGTCACTCACCGCGGGGGGACCCGTCGCGGTCTTTCGGGGCGCGAAGTACGGCTTCGACTATCCCAATGCCATCACCTATATCGGGGGACGTGTCTGGGTCGCCAACGGCGGTTCGAACACCCTGACGGAGCTCTGGTTCGGAAAGTAGATCACCAACCGCTCGCCAGAGCCCGCGACGTGCAATCGCTATTGAATGCCGTTCAGCCGGTGAATTAGGACACCAGTTGTCGATAGGCGTGCACGATCTGCGTCGCTATCAACGTGTAGCCCGCATTCGTGGGGTGTTCGTTTTGTACGCTGCACTCTCCGGTGAGAGTGCAGATTTGGGCCACCGCGTAAGGGATCTCGCCGTAGGTCGGAGAATCCACGAGTTGGGTGAAGGGCGTGTAGGCACCGGCCGCGGCGGTGATGTCGACGAAGGTGACGTTCGCCGAAGCGTAGGCCGCCTTCCAATCTGGATTGATGACTTGTTGGAACGAAGTAACCGATTCCTCGGCGGTAGTGACGCCGCTCGGACCGGTCAGCCAATAGGCAAGGTCGACGTCGGGATAGGTGAGTCCGATGATCGGGACTGACATTCCGGCCGCGGCACCGAAGTTGGGTAGCGATGGTGGCGATGTTGGCCGCGATCGGCGGTACGTTGTCCGCGGTGCCGCCGAGGTCGTTGCCACCGATCGAGATCGTGATGAGACCGATTCGGCCGTGATGCGCATGAATGAAACTGAGAGCCGCAGCCAACTGCGTCTTCTTCGGGTAGATCACACTGAAGGGCGCCTCAAAGAATGCCGGACAACCGATGTCACTCATGAGCGATGTCGTCGTCGCGCCGCTGCACGCGAAGTTGCGCAAGATGAGTCGGTGTTTCGGTGCGACGTCAGTCACCACTTTGGATGCGTAGCCGCCGATGGCGCCCGGGCCCACTTCGGCGCCCACCGCGTACGAGTCGCCCATGGAGACGTAAAACATCGGGACTGGCTTCTTCGCGACAGACGCGACACTCGATGGCGCGACGACGACGCTCGCGATCAACACCGTCACGACCACAATGACCCAACGCTGCGACGTGATCCGACTACTCACCCATTCCCCTTTCGAGGAGGTCATCAACAACTAAGGGCGATGCTAACTCGTCCGAACTTTCGCTTGAGGGGTGACGCCGGATCGACGGTTACGCAGAGGGCGCGGCGTTGAGACGCCGCGCAGCGATCGCACTGACGCGGAACAGTTCTTCGCGAACACTGCGCGCACCGGACCACGACCGACTATCCCACTCTTCGCCGGCGAGCGAGTCGCCGGCGTAGAGGAGTTGGGCGAATCGCAACCCCCGGTATTTGGCGACGGCGATGAAGGCCGACGACTCCATATCGACGACGGAGCAGTGCTCGTCGATGCGTCGGTTGACCCTCGACCTCGTCTCGCGAAAGAACGCGTCGGTCGTCCAGGTGCGCCCGACGAAGTGTTCGATGCTCGTGTTCGTCGAGGACTTCGCCGAGAATCTGCACGCCGAGCGGATCGGCGTCGATGATGCGGCTCGGTGCGGCGTAGTGGAAACTGGTCCCTTCGTCGCGCAGCGCCGATGCGACGATCATGACGTGCCCGAGATCGAGATCGTCGACGAGCGCACCGGCGCCGCCGCAGGCGACGAGCGTGTTCACGCCGAGTGACGCGATCTCCTCGACGAAACCGGCGGCTAGTGGTGCACCGACGCCGGGATGGATCACCGAGACGGGACCTTCGTCGGTGACGAACTCGTAGAGGGGATTACGACCGATCTCGCTGCGCAGGACGTACTTGGTTTCGAGGACACCTTCGTCGGCGAGTTGATCGAGTAGTTCGTTGAAGAAGCACAACACCGCAACGGGCGAGACATCGGCACCGCGTCGGTGCAACATGTGCGCTTCGAGGACACCGGGTTCGGCGAGGTCGTTCTCGTGAAGCGGTAGGTCCATCGCGCGAACCTACTTCGCGCTGGGGTGCGCGCGCTGCAGCCAATTGAGCAGCGGGACGATCGCGTTGATGTCGCCGCGTACTTTGACGCGACCATCGCGCAACGCCGAAGCGCTGTCGATGTCGCCCCCGGTCAGCGCAGCGGCGTCGGCGAAGGAGAGCTGCACGATGGCGTCGGCCGCAAGGTGGTCGCCCGGTTCGACGCGGGCGCCTTCGGCACCGATCGAGAACGTGATCGCGTGCGGCCCGTTGTTCGGAGCATCGGGAAACTCGATCACGACGCGCACCGACTCGTCGTCAGATTTCGAAATGGAGGTGGATCGGCACTCTCGAGCGATTGGTTAAGCCCCTGGAACCACTCGGTCGAGAGAAAGTCCGCCACGAACTAGGGAGCGGGCTGCACGGCGGCGTCCGCGGCCGTCTTCTTGGTGCGACGGCGAATCTTTCGCCCGAGCCACGCGACCGGGTCGTAGTCGGCGTCGACGACGCGCTCCTTCAGTGGGATGATCGCGTTGTCGGTGATGTGGATGTGTTCCGGACAGACCTCGGTGCAGCACTTGGTGATGTTGCAGTAGCCGAGCCCCATGTCCTCTTTGACGAACTCGCGACGGTCGTTGGTGTCGAGTGGGTGCATCTCGAGTTCGGCGATGCGAATGAAGAATCGCGGGCCCGCGTAGTGGACCTTGTTCTCTTCGTGGTCGCGGATGACGTGACAGACGTCTTGGCACATGAAGCACTCGATGCACTTGCGGAACTCCTGTCCGCGTTCGACGTCTTGTTGGAACATGCGATAGCCGCCTTCGGGCATCGGCGGGGGGAGAAGCGCCGGGACGCGCTTGGCCATCTCGAAGTTGAACGAGACGTCGGTCACCAGGTCCCGGATGATCGGGAAGGTCTTCATCGGCGTCACGGTGACCGGGCCCTCGGGCAGTTGGTCCATGCGCGTCATGCACATGAGGCGTGGTCGACCATTGATCTCGGCCGAACACGAACCGCACTTGCCGGCCTTGCAGTTCCATCGACAGGCGAGGTCGGGCGCCTCGGTCGCCTGGATGCGGTGAATGACGTCGAGCACGACCTCACCCTCGTTCTGTGAGATCGTGTAGTTCTCGAAGTCGCCACCGGTCGAGTCGCCGCGCCAGATTCGCATCGTCACGTCAGCCATCAGTGCGCCTCCTCGAGCAGGGCCTTCAGTTCATCGGGCATCGGCAGCAGAAGTGATTCGGCGGCCGTGATCGGACTGTCCCAGTTGCCGCCCTCGCTCGAGAGCGCGAAGTTGAACTTCGCGAACTCGGGATCGGGATTCGGATAGTCCTCTCGCGTGTGACCGCCGCGCGACTCCTTGCGCAGACTCGCCGCCAGCGCCGTCGAGCGCGACACCGTGAGCATCGCCGGCAGGTCGGTCGTCAGGTTCCATCCGGGGTTGTAGGCCCGCCCGCCCTTCACCGCGATGTGCTTGACGCGCTCGGTCAACTCATCGAGCTTGCCCTTGGCCTCTTCCAACTCGGGACCGGTGCGGATGATGCCGACGAGTTGCTGCATCATCTCTTGGAGGTCGTGTTGGATCGTGTACGGATTCTCGCCGTTCTCCCGGTCGAATGGTTCGAGGGCCTCTTTGACGGCCGCCTCGGCCTCTTCCATGTTGAAGGTCGTCGCGACGTCGCCGGCCTCGATGTACTCCGCCGCGCCCATACCGGCGCGGCGCCCGAAGACGATCAGGTCGCTCAAGGAGTTGCCACCAAGACGATTCGCGCCGTGCATCCCGCCGGCCGCTTCGCCGGCGCAGAACAGTCCCGGGACGGCGGTCGCCGCGGTGTCGGCGATCACCTGGACGCCGCCCATGATGTAGTGACAGGTCGGACCGATCTCCATGGACTCGCGCGTGATGTCGACGCCGGCCAACTCCATGAACTGGTGGTACATCGAGGGCAGGCGGCGTCGGATGAACTCGGGCGTGCGCCGTGACGCGATGTCGAGGTAGACGCCGCCGTGCGGGGTGCCGCGTCCGGCCTTCACTTCGGAGTTGATCGCGCGGGCCACTTCGTCGCGCGGCAACAGTTCGGGCGGGCGACGTCCGGCCTCGTGGTCGTCGTACCACTTGTCGCCCTCTTCTTCGGTGTCGGCGGTCTCGGCGCGGAACATCTCGGGGACGTAGTTGAACATGAAGCGCTTGCCCTCGGAGTTACGCAGCACCCCGCCGTCACCGCGAACGCTCTCGGTCACGAGGAGCCCGCGAACGCTGAGGGGCCAGACCATGCCGGTCGGGTGGAACTGGATGCACTCCATGTCGATCAACTTCGCGCCGGCCCACAGGGCCATGGCGTGACCGTCACCGGTGCCCTCCCACGAGTTCGACGTGAACTTCCAGGACTTGCCCACGCCGCCGGTCGCGATGATGACCGACTTGGCTTCGAAGGTGACGAACTCACCCGACGCTCGCCAGTAGGCGACGCATCCGGCGATGCGACCACCGTCGTCGTGGACCAGTTTGAGGACCTTGCACTCCATGAAGACGTCGGTGTCCATGGAGACGACCTTCTGCTGCAACGTGCGGATCAGCTCCAGGCCCGTGCGGTCGCCTACGTGGGCGAGTCGGGCGTAGCGGTGGCCACCGAAGTCGCGCTGGAGGATCTTGCCGTCCTTGGTCCGGTCGAAGAGCGCGCCCCACTGCTCGAGTTCCCAGACCCGTTCCGGCGACTCCTTGGCGTGCAGCTCGGCCATGCGGTTGTTGTTGAGGTACTTGCCGCCGCGCATGGTGTCGCGAAAGTGCACCATCCAGTTGTCCTCGGAGTAGACGTTGCCCATGGCCGCGGCGATGCCGCCCTCGGCCATGACGGTGTGGGCCTTGCCGAGCAGGGACTTGGTGATGATGCCGACCTTGAGGCCGCGCTGCTTGGCTTCGATCGCGGCGCGCAGTCCGGCGCCACCGGCACCGATGATCAGTACGTCATAAGCGTGGTGTTCGTAGGGGGAGTCGGTCATGCGCGGTCCTTCTAGAAGAGTCGGTAGTCGGTGATTGCGCCCGATGCCACCAGGCGCACGTAGACATCGGTGAAGCCCACGAAGAGGAGTGAGGCCCACGCGAGGTTCATGTGTTTCGCGTTGAGGGGCGTCAGCATCTTCCAGAAGCGGTAACGGATCGGGTGCGCCTTGAAGCTCCGGACCTGACCGCCCACGAGGTGACGACAGGCGTGACAGCTGAGCGAGTACATCCACAACAAGACGGCGTTCACGCAGAGCACGACCGTGCCGACGCTGACACCCCAGCCGATCCCCGGCTCGCGGAAGGCCTCGACCGCATCGATGGTCAAGAGCGTGTTGAAGACCAAACCGGCGTAGAAGAAGTACCGGTGCAGGTTCTGCATGACGAGCGGCACCCGGGTCTCACCGGAGTACTTGCCGTGTGCGTCGGCGACGCCGCAGGCCGGTGGCGACCACCAGAACGCGCGGTAGTAGCTGCGACGGTAGTAGTAACACGTGAGTCGAAAGCCCAACGGGAAGATCAGGATCAGCAGGGCCGGCGAGAGTCGGAACCAGTTGAGGGTGAACCCGGCCTTCGCGCCCGGCACACAGAGTCCGCCGATGCACGGCGAATAGAACGGGCTGATGAGGTCGCGACCCATGGCGGCGCCCACGAAGTAGTAGCGGTTCTGGAAGGCGGCCCACGTCGAGTAGATGATGAAGACCATGAGGATGGTCGCCGTGACGAACGGCTGGACCCACCAGCGGTCCTGTCGGAGAGTCGGTTCGTCCGGACCTCCGCGCGTACCACCCAGCACAACCTTGGTCGAACTCTCCACAGCAGCCACGCACTCTCCTTGTTACCGGCCCACTTTCGAGTGCCTCGCCAATCTTAGGCATCACTGCGACTGCCTCCTATTAAGGGATCGCCCGTTCTGGCGCCCTACTTCGCGTGCAAATCCGGCGCATCTCGCCAATCGATACCGGAGATTCCTCCGGTGCATGGGCCACTTTCTCCGCCCGGACTTCGTCCTTCGATAGAGCGGGAGTCGCCGCCGGTCTGGTAGCACGTAGAAGTGATGTCATTACGCCGACTCGGAGCGACGCAACTGGAGGAGTTGCTGACCAAGGCCCGCTTGGCGTCGCCCACCTACAGCGAGGTCGGCGCCTCTCGAGACGCGGACCTCCCGCGCGGTTTTCATCACGTGCGATTCAGCGAACGCGTCGGCGACGCGGCGTCCTTCGACCTGGCGGTCGAGGGACTTCGCACCTGGGTCGCCCACGAGGGCGCCGGGCTGCGCGTCTATCCGCACGAACCGTTGACGCCCGGGGCCACGGTCCTCGCGGTGACGACGATCGGCCCGATGCAGATCGTGGCGCCCTGTCGGATCGTCGCCGTGTTCAAGGAGCCGTACGCCTTCGGTTTCTCCTACGGCACGTTGCCCGGTCACCCCGAGCGCGGGGAGGAGAACTTCGCGTTGAACCTACGAAACGGCGCGACGTACTTCACGATCACGGCCTTCTCGAAACCCGATTGACCCGCTCGCTCGACTCGCCGGGCCCTTCGGTCGAGCGGTGCAGCGCTCGGTCACCCGTCGTTACGTCAAGGCCCTGCGACGCTACGTCGCAACGGAGGCGGCGAAAGAGACGCCACCAACTGACGAGCCCACGGCGTGAAGAGTTCGGGTCGGCCGATGACATCCGGGGGAAAACCCTGAGAGCAAAGGCCAATGTTCTGAGGTACTGAGGGTTCCCACCGATTCGATTTTTCCGCGGCTGTCGTAGGTTTAGGGGTGGCCGCATCTGTTTCGGTCACGACGGGAGACAGCCGATGATCGTAGCCAAGGGACTGACCAAGCACTACGGCGACAAACACGCGGTGGAGCAGTTGAGCTTCACGGTTCGTCCGGGCGTCGTCACGGGCTTCCTCGGACCGAACGGATCGGGCAAGTCGACGACGATGCGAATGATCATGGGTCTCGACACGCCGACCGCCGGCGACGTCACGGTGAAGGGCAAACACTTCAAGAACCTGCAATGGCCACTTCGCGAGGTCGGGGCGCTCTTGGAAGCCAAGGCCATCCATCCCGGTCGAAGCGCGCGCTCGCACCTGAAGATGCTCGCCCAGACCAATCACCTCGCTGACGGACGCGTCGATGAGCTGCTCGAACTGGTCGGTCTCACGGCTGTCGCGAACAAGCGCGCCGGGAAGTTCTCATTGGGTATGGGTCAGCGACTCGGCATCGCGGCCGCCCTCCTCGGCGATCCCGAGATTTTGCTCTTTGACGAACCGGTCAACGGACTCGACCCCGACGGCATCCGTTGGGTCCGCAACCTGTTGAAGGGTTTGGCGCGCGAAGGTCGCACCGTGTTCGTCTCCAGTCACCTCATGAGCGAGATGGCCCTCACCGCCGACGAAGTCGTGATCATCGGGAAGGGTCATTTGATCTCACAGACGTCGATCGAGGATCTGCTCGCTCAGAGCACCGAGAACTTCGTGCGCGTACGTTCGCCCGAAGCGGCGAAGTTGAAGGCCGCGCTCGAAAGCGAAGGCGCCGTCGTCGCTATCGAAGATGACGGTTCGCTCTCGGTTCGCGGAGCGAATGAAGTGGCTATCGGAGAACTGGCCGCCAAGATTCCGGTCGTGTCCTGCACGAGCTCGCGCCGCAGTCGGCGTCGCTCGAGGAGGCTTTCATGGAATTGACCGAAGACAGCATCGAGTATCACGGGACCACCGATGGGCTGACCAATTCGACGGGAGCGAAGCAATGACCACCACTACCTCGAACAAAGTCGCGACGATGCAAAGCCATTGCCATCGGGTCACTACAGCTTCGTCGACCTCGTGAGGTCCGAATGGACGAAGATTCGCACCGTTCGCTCCACGATGTGGACCATTGCGCTCACGATCGTGCTGGGCATTGGTATCGGCGCGCTCGTCGCTGCGGTGACTCGTGCGCACTGGTCCAGTATGAACTCGTTCCATCGTTCAACGTTTGACGCCGCCGGCCACCAGTTTGATCGGTCTCTTGTTCGCGCAGTTCTCGATCGGCGTTCTCGGCGTCCTCGCCGTCAGTGCCGAATACAGCACCGGGACGATCCGAGCCACGTTCTGCGCCGCACCCGAATCGGTCGCGAGTATTCGCCGCCAAGATCTTCGTCTTTGGCGTGCTTTCCTTCATCGTCGCCGAATTCACTTCGTTCGTGGCGTTCTTCCTCGGTCAATTCCTCCTGTCGGCACCCGCCACGCACGCGACGCTCTCCAGCCCCGGTGCACTTCGAGCCGTCGTCGGCGGAGGTCTCTTCGTCTGTCTCCTGGGGCTGCTCGCGATGGGCCTGGGGACGATCATCCGTCATACGGCCGGCGCGATAAGTGCCTTCGTAGCAATACTCCTCATCGTCCCGCTGATCGTCCAAGCGTTGCCGTACCAGCTCTCGGCCGACATACGCCGCTTCTTGCCGGACCGCCTCGGCGTCCGGATAGTCACAACGAGCCGCGCAGATATTCGACTTGGGTCGTTCTCCCCGTGGGTCGGAATCCTTATCCTCGCCATCGAAGCGGCCGTACTGCTGATCATCGGTGGAATGCTGATGGAATCGTCGAGACGCGTAACGCAAGCTTCGGCGCGACGTACAACTCTTTACGAAATCGCTTAGGGCTCGTGCCACTTCCCGCGCTTCCGCGCGCATCGCTAGCCTTGCATGATGTCGCATTCGGTCACCGACCGGCGCTGGTCGCGCGCCGTCATTTCTGAGCACGTCTCGTCGCACTGTGTCGTTCAGTGAATAGACGCCGACGCAGGGTCATCATCGAGTGGGCCGTGATTCTGGTCATCGCCGTCTTGGCGTCCTTCATCGTTCGCACGTACGCGGTCCAGACGTTCTTCATCCCGTCGAAGTCGATGAATCCGACGCTGCACGTCGGTGATCGAATCCTGGTCAACAAACTCAGCGTGCGATTCGGCACCATCAACGCCGGCGACATCATCGTGTTCAAGAAACCGCCGGCCGAGCACTGCGACGACGGCACGTACACGGACCTGGTGAAGCGGGTCATCGGACTGCCCGGTCAGACGATCTCATCGCGAGGCAACAGTGTCCTCATCAACGGCGTCGTGTTGAAAGAGCCCTGGACGTACTTTCACACCCTCAGTCCGCCGATCAAGAAGATGACCCTCGGGGCCAACGAGTACTTCGTGATGGGTGACAATCGCGCGAACTCGTGTGACAGTCGCTTCTGGGGCCCCGTCCCACGGTCCGGACATCATCGGCAAGGTCTTCTTCCGGATATGGCCACTGTCGCGAATCGGATTTCTTTAGTTTCCAGATGCAGGGGTCGAAGGAGTGGTTGAGGTGAGTCAGTTACTCGTGACGGGCGGCACGGGGACACTCGGACGCGTCATCGTCGACGAACTCACCGCGACATCGCGGTCCGTGAGGGTTCTTAGTCGGCGCCCACGAACGAACGACACGAGCGCCGCCGACTGGGTGGTCGGCGATCTACGAAGCGGTCTCGGTGTCGACGATTCGGTGGTCGGGATCGACACCATCATCCACTGCGCGAGCGGGCGCGGTGACGCCGAGTCGGCCAAGAATCTCGTTCGCGCCGCGGCTACTTCGAACTCTTCGCACGTCGTGTTCATCTCGATCGTGGGGGTCGATGAGATCCCCATCGGCTACTACCGGTCGAAACTTGCGACGGAACGGGTCATCGAGGATTCCGGTCTTCCGTACACGATCTTGCGCACGACACAGTTCCACAATCTGGTCACGCGCGCGCTGACCTCGCTCGCGCGACTCCCCGTCATGCCCGTACCGGCGCGAACGAGCTTTCAGCCCATCGACGTCCGTGAAGTGGCCGCGAGACTCATCGAACTCGCGAGCGCCGCGCCGGGCGGTCGCGTGGCGGACATGGGCGGACCCGAGATACTGCGAACAGAGGACCTCGCTCGCACCTACTTGGACGTTCGAGGTCGCCGTCGACTCATCGCGCCACTGTCACTTCCCGGTCGTGGGTTTGCCGGATTTCGTCGCGGGGCGAATCTGACACCCGACCACGCCGTGGGCACCCAGGGCTTTCGACAGTTTCTCATCGATACGTCTCCGAGCCCTTGACGTCCACTCGTCACTGAATCGGCGCGCGACTACTGCTTCGTCGTGACCACCGTCGCCGTATTCGCACTCGACGTCGTCACCGTCTTGACGGACGCGTGGGTGTGGTCCTTGCCCGCCAGATAACTCGCTACGGCGCTGGCGCGGCCCTTCGCGAGCTTCGCGTTGCCCTTGGCCGAGCCCGTCACGGTGATCGAGGCGCCCTGGACGAGCTTCTTCGAGAGCGCGCTCAACGCGCTCTTGTCCGCCGATGAGAGCGCGCTGCTGTTGGCGGCGAAGGACACGGTGACGTTGCCCGGCCGTGCGAGCGCCGCCATCACGACCGAGGTCGTCGCCGTGGCCGCCGAGTAGGTGACGTCGCCGGCTTTGGTCGCGGTGACCACACAGGTTCCGGCGCTCGTTGCCTTGAGGGAGGTTCCCGCGATTGCGCAACCCTTCGCCGATCCGTTCGTCACGCTGAACGTGACGGCGCCGGTGCCCGAGCCACCCGACGTCGTGAGTCGGAGCGCGGTGCCGACCTTGCCGTGGGTTGACGTGAGGCTGAGCGTCGTTTGGGGAATGAACAGCGGGGCCATATCGGTGACGAGAGCCTGGAACTGCGTTCCGATGGCGTAATAACCTCCGGCGCCGCACCCGCTGTCGGCGCTGCAGGAGATCGCGATGATCTGCGCACCGCCCCCGGTGTTCAACGCGGCCGAGCCGGGGGATTCGGTGGCATTTCCCCACGTGCCATCCTTCTCGGTGACGACGTAGGCCTGGTAGGCACCCAACGAGTCGATGTAGCCTCCGCCCGAACTGCAGTTGCCCGCTGAACTGCACGAGATCGGGTTGGTGATCGCTGCCGATCCACCGACGGCGAGCGTGGCGAAACCGGGGACCTCCTCGGCGTTCCCCCACGAGCCATTCGTCTCGTTCACGACGAAGTCCTCAGGGAGCGAGGCCGTCGAGTAGCCACCGCTCGCTCCGCAGTTACCCGGAGAAGTGCACGAGATCGAATTCACCAGCGCGGCGCCCACGTTGAGCGTTGCGGTGCCGGGGACCTCTTCGGCGTTCCCCCACGTGCCCTTGGTCTCATCGGCGACGAACGCCTGGGCATTGCCGAGGGCGTCGGTGTAGGTGCCGCCGGTACTGCAATCGCCCGTCGCGGTGCACGAGATCGCGCTCGGGACCCCGATGAGTCCCACGTTGAGGGTGGCCAGTCCCGGGAAGAGACTGGGGGTGCCCCACGTACCGCCCGTCTCACTGACTTCGAACGGAATGTACGCCACGCCGCCGTGGACCGCAGCGTCCTGATAGACCCCGGCGCCTTCGGCCGCGCAGTTGCCGGGTGAACTGCATGAAACGTCACTCAATCCCGTCTCCGCCGGAACCCAACGTCGACGTCATGGTGATCTCAGTAGCGGCACTCCAGGTGCCGCTCGTCTCGGAGAGGACGTACCCGGTGGGCGCGCCACCGGTCGTGACGTCGAATCCGACGGCGCTGCAACTTCCCGTTGCCGCTGCACGAGAGCGATTCGACGCCGGTGGCGTTCACTGAACCGATGGCCAAGGGATCGACGACCTCAGTGGCCGTGCCCCACGTCCCGTTGGTTTCGTTGACGACGAATCCCTGTCCGTCACCGGCGCCGTCGGTGTAGGCGCCGCCGGCGGCACAGTTGCCGACCGACGTGCACGACACCGAGTTGACCGCCGCGTTTCCACCCATGTTCAGTGCCGCCGTCCCCGGCACCTCTATCGGCGCCGCCCCACGTGCCACCCGATTCATCCGCGACGAACGCCTGCAAGTGACTGGACCCGTCGATGTAGTTGCCCCCGGCGCTGCAGTTACCCGACGACGCGCACGAGATCGAGAGGACGCCGGCGTTGCCGCCAACGTTCAGCGCCGCCGAACCCGGCAGTTCGATGGCGACGTTCCACGTACCGGGAGATCCCACGTGCGATGAGAGAGCCGCCAACGCCCGCGCCGCCGCGTCGTGCGAGGTGACACTGGCTGAGGCCGTGGTGGCGTCAAGGGCGAACAACGCGAAGCTGGCAACGCCAAGTGTCGCTGCGAGAATGACGTGCACGAGTCCTTTGGACATGGCGCGAGAGCGCCCCGGAATAAAGTGCCTCATAACGCTCCTCTTTCATCGGGTAGAGCGGCCACCATAGCCTGCCCCCGTCAACACGGTCCCAACGGAGAGCATCGCCTGTGCGGCAACGCAACGTCGGCGACAGATTTGCGCCGCTATCTATAAGCGGCGGCGACCGAACGTTGCCACATCGCCAACACCGGCATTCCCACGAGCTCCAAGCCCGTCGCGGCGACGAACACCGGGTGCGGGCGACCGGTCTTGCGCCACGAGATCAGTCGCGCGACGCCCCCGACGAACGCGGTGGCGAGTACGAAACGCAGCGCGACATTCTTTTTCTCAATCCCGGGGAGCGACAGCCATACCACTGGCGCGACCGCAAACCAAATGGCGTTGAGGAATCGGAACTCGCTGTCCAGGCTGGGCGAGACATCCCCCACATCGCCAGGCAGCGCACTCGGACCCATGAGTATCGACACCAATCCAGACACAAAAGGGATACAGGCGATGACGCCAAGTGTGATCTGCAGTGGACGTCGTGCGCGCGTGGAGCCTCTGTCAGACATTCGCCAATAGTGCCACAGCGCGATGCGCACGTTGGGAATGGCGAGACGAGTGACGTCGCTACTTCGCCGCGTGATGACTCTTTAGACGTGGCCCCCGCGGCGACCTTCGGCGGTGGCACCGAACAGCGCCCAGGCCGCGAGTCCGAGTCCGGGAACGAGGAACCATATGCCGAAGACCAGAGCGAGGACGACGAAGAAGGCGCCCATCCCGAGCGTGAACGGAAAGATCGACGAGCCGGGGAACGAACCGACGACACCGGCGCCTTCGCTCTGGGTCGCGTTGGGATCGTCCTCGGGCCGAGCCTTCATCCGACGGCTCCACCAGAAGTAGTAGCTACCGGGCAAGAAGCACAGCAGCATCCCGGCGAACATCATCACGCCGCCCGCGTCTTCGAGGCTCCACTTCCAATAGACGGCGCACATGACGCCGAAGAAGGCGCCGAGGCTCAGGAGGATCTTGGCTTCGACTCTCATGCGTCGTGGTCTTGATCGTGCTCGAGCGTCCCGACGACCGCGTTGGCGAGTGGCGCTTCGTGATGAGAGCCCGTCGCGCCGGCTCCGTGCGCCAGCGAACGGTGCTCGGGGTGGTTGTAGTCCCACGTCGGTCGTTCGGATCTGATCTGGGGCAGTCGGTAGAAGTTGTGGTGCGGCGGGGGAGAGGTCGTGAACCACTCGAGCGTCTGGGCGTCCCACGGGTTGTCCCCGGCCGGATACTTCTTCCAGCTGTAACCGACGTTGACGACGAACACGATCATCGAGATCCCGACGAGGATGGCGCCGAACGTGCTCCAGTCATTCAGCGTCTTCCACTGCGGACTGTGCGGGTAGATCGCGATGCGTCGCGGCATGCCGTCGAGTCCGAGGATGTACTGCGGGAACGTGAAGACCTGGGTGCCGATGAACAGGAACCAGAACTGGACCTTGCCGAACTTCTCATTCAGCAGGTAGCCGGTGAACTTCGGACCCCAGTAATACAGTCCACCCATCCCGGCCAAGACCAGTGCCATGACGATCGAGTGGAAGTGCGCGACGACGAAGTACGTGTCGTGGGTGAAGAAGTCCAACGGGGGACTGGCCAGGTAGATGCCCGTGAGGCCGCCGATGAGGAACGTAAACAGGAAGCCGAGGGCCATCAACATGGCGGTGGAGAGCCATAGATCTCCTCTCCACATCGTTCCGATCCAGTTGAAGATCTTTATGCCCGTCGGCACGGCGATCATGAGACTCATGAAGGAGAAGAAGGGGAGCAGCACCACACCGGTCGTGAACATGTGGTGCGCCCACACACCGAGCGACAGCGCGCCGATGGAGAGCGTGGCGAAGACCATGCTCTTGTAACCGAAGACGGGCTTCTTGGAGAAGACCGCGATGATCTCGGTCGCCATGCCGAAGAACGGCAGGGCGAGAATATAGACCTCCGGATGGCCCCAGAACCAGAAGATGTGTTGCCACAGCACCGGAACACCTCCTCCAGCAACGGAGAAGATATGGGTCCCGAAGTGTCGGTCGCAGTAGAGCATGATGAGCCCGGCCGTCAAGACCGGGAAGGCCAGCAGGATCAGAATCGCGGTCACCAACATGTTCCAGGTGAAGATCGGCATGCGGAACATCGTCATGCCCGGGGCACGCAGGTAGAAGATCGTCGCGGTCAGGTTGACGCCGGTGAAGATCGCCGAGAATCCCGTGAGCAACAGTCCACCGATCCAGAGGTCGGCACCGGCACCGGGGGTGTTGATCGAGTTCGAGAGCGGCGCGTAGGCGACCCAACCGAAGTTGGCGGCGCCGCCGGCGGTGAAGAATCCCAACAACATGGTGATCGAACCCATGAGATAGAGCCAGTACGACAGCGCGTTGAGGCGCGGGAAGGCCATGTCCGGCGCACCGATTTGGATCGGCACGATGATGTTGGCGAGCCCACCGAAGGCGAAGGGTCCGGCGAAGAGGTAGATCATCACCGAACCGTGCATCGTGAACAGCTCGTTGTACTGCGCCAGCGAGACCAGTGTGCCGTTGGGTGAGGCCAGCTGCGCCCGAATGATCTCGGCGAAGAGTCCGCCGATGACGAGCATGACGACCGACGTCACGGTGTAGGAGAGTCCGATGACCTTGTGGTCGGTCGAGGTCATCCACTTCAGGATGCCGGTCGGGCCGTGGTGCTCGCCGTGGCCCGCGTCCTCGTGGGGGCCGTCGTCCAGGACGGCCGGCGGTGGCGTGATCAGATCAACCATCAGTTATCCCCGTGACTCGAAGCCGGCTTCGTCGGAACGATCGTCGCCGTCTGTTGACCGGTCGTCTTTTGCGCGGCGGCGAAGGCCGCGGGGTTCGCGGTACTGGCGAGCCACGCGACGTACTTGGCGTGTGAGACCACGCGAACGTTGAAGAACATAAGAGAATGGTAGAGACCGCAGAGCTGCGTGCACTGTCCGTAGAAGTTGCCGGTCTTCACGGCCTCGAGCGTGAACTGGTTCAACACTCCCGGCAAGGCGTAGCGCGAGAAGTTGAAGGCCCTCACGTAGAAGCCGTGAATCACGTCGGTCGAGGTCAGGTTGATGTGGACGTTGGTGTCGACCGGGATCACCATCGTCGGATCCTGGGTCGTTTGGCCGATCACCACGGTCTCGGTACCGGGGTAGGTGAACTTCCACCCCCACTGGAACGCGTTGACGTCGACGGTGACGTTCGACTTGGGATTGGCCACTTCCTTGTTCTCCACCACCAACGTGGCGGCGAAGAGTCCCAAGACAACAAGGATCGGCATCACGGTGTACATCACCTCGGCGGGCAAGTGATACTGCGCCTGTCGCGGGATGTTGCCGTGTTCCTTACTCCGGAAGCGGACGATCGCGTAGACGAACAGCACGGTGGTGAAGCCGCCGATGACGACGGCCCCGATGGAGAACCACTGCCAGAGGTGGAAGACCGAACTGGACTCCGTCGTCACGCCCTTGTGGGCGCCGAAGGCAGGGATGGTGCAGCCGGACAGGGCCAGTGCCGCGATGGGGAGTGCAACGAAGCGTCGCACGCGACGCCATGGACGAGTGCGATCTGTTACACCCTGTGGGGGCAGGGTAGGTGATTCCACGTCACGACACTACTCAAAAATCTCGCCGTGACCCGTCGTCAACCGGGTTGAAGTCCGTTCACAGAACGGAAATATCGATTCCGGAAAAACTCCGGTCTGCTCTCGTCGCGGGCTCCGAAGAGTCCGTGACGGCCGACAACTACTTGTCGGTTTCGGGGGCCTTGGTCTCGGCCGGTGTCGCCGGCTTGTCGGCCGAGGCGTCGGTGGTCTTCGCCTCTTTCAGCCCCTTCTCAAACTCCGACTTGGCCGAACCGAGGTTCTTGGCCAGCTTCGGAATGGCGGAGCCCCCGAAGACGAGGACCGCGACAACGATGACAACGATCAAGAGATCGGGCCCAAAAATTTCGCCTAAGAACACTGCCTTCTCCTTTGACGTGCTTAGTTCCAGAGTAGTGCCCCTCGCGTTGCTTCGCGGTGGCGCCTCGTACAGGTGATTATTCGATTCGGCAAGACTGTTCGGATGTCGAGCCTGACCAGGAGGACAGTTCGTGACTCGCTGAGCGTGGCGATCACCGTCGGCACCTACGGTGTGGCCTTCGGGGCGGCCAGTGTCGCCGCTGGCTTCTCGGTTCTCCAGAGCTGTCTCTTCTCGCTGCTCACCTTCACCGGCGCGAGCCAATTCGCGGCCGTGGGCGTCGTCGCCTCCGGTGGTGCGGCCGCCAGCGCGGTCGCGGCGGCCGCCCTGTTGGGCACCCGAAACGCCCTCTACGGGATGCAGATGGCGCCGCTCCTGAAGGTGAAGGGCGTGCGCCGGTTGTTGGCGGCGCACATCACGATCGACGAGTCGACCGGGGTCGCACTCTCCCAGGCGCCGCGCGGCGTGGCGGCGATGCGCGAGGGCTTCTGGATCACCGGGACCGGCGTCTTCGTCTTCTGGAACATCTTCACCTTGCTCGGTGCCTTGGGTGCCAAGGCGCTCGGCAATCCCGCTTCGTGGGGACTCGACGCCGCGGTGCCGGCCGCCTTCCTCGGACTGCTGTGGCCTCGTCTGGTGACCAACTTCTTGCGCGTCGTCGCGGTCGCGTCGATGGCCTTCGCGATCCTCATCACGCCGTGGCTACCGGCGGGACTACCGATCATCGCGACGACGGTCGTCGCCATAGCGCTGGGATGGAGGGCACGGTGAGTTCGATGGTGATGTGGATCGTGCTCGGCGCGACGTGCGTCCTCTGTTTCTCGTTGAAGCTGCTCGGTCACTTGATCCCGGAGCCGTGGCTGGCCAACCCTCGACTCCAGCGCATCAACGCGTTGATCCCGATCTCGCTGCTCAGTGCGCTCGTCGTCGCCCAAGGCGTCGTCGTGAAGACCCACGTGGTCATCGATCATCGACTGGCGGGCCTTGCGGTCGCCCTCGCGGCGCTCTTCGCCAAGGCGCCGTTCCCGGTCGTCGTGGTGGCCGCCGCCGCGACCTCAGCGCTCGTCTATCACCTGCACTGAGAGGCGTGCTCTCGACTACTTACCTTGCCAGTTCGGCTCGCGTTTCTCGGCGAACGCGATGGCACCCTCCATGGCGTCGGCACTGCGACCGATCAAACCGAAGGCCTCGGTATTGAGCTCCCAGCACGCCTCTTCGGAGAGTTCGCGCGAGCGCTTCATGACGTCCTTGGACGTGCGCACGGCGAGCGGCGCGTTCTTGGCGATGCGTTCGGCGAGCGCGACGGCTTCGTCGAGCACCTGATCGCCCGGCACGACGCGGTTCACGAGGCCGAGTTCGTAGGCGCGCTGGGCGTCGATGGGCTCGGCCGTCAGCGCCATCTCGTAGGCGACGGCGAGGGGGATGCGCTTGGGCAGTCGGATCAGTCCGCCGCCGCCGGCGATCAGACCGCGGGCCGCTTCGGGAATGCCGAACTTCGCGTGATCGGCCGCGACGACCATGTCGCAACTGATGAGGATCTCGAATCCACCGGCGAGCGCCGCGCCGTTGGCGGCGGCGATGAGTGGTTTCGGGAAGTCGCGCTGCGTGATGCCACCGAATCCCTTGTCGGTGATGGGGAACTCACCGGTAGCGAACGCCTTCAAGTCCATGCCGGCCGAGAAGGCCTTGTCGCCCGCCCCGGTCAAGACGACGACCCAGACGTCGTCGTCGCCCTCGCACGCGTCGAGCGCGTCGCCGAGGGCGATGGCGGTCGCGCGGTTGATCGCGTTGCGCGCTTCGGGACGGTTGATGGTGAGGATCTCGACGTGTCCGCGTCGTTCACGTAGTACTTCGTCAGCCATGGTTCCTCCAAACGGCCCGCGAGGGGCATCGAGTGGAACGATACCGGAGTTCGATTCGGGCCCGCGTGCGAAACTGAACCGGTGGAGAGACGACCGCGGCGCTACGTCACCCTCGAGGGCTACGCCGTCGAGGGGGGCCTCGACGGTCCGTATCAACCCTCGACCTGCTTTCGTCCCACGATCGCGCTCGGGCGACACGCCGGACCCGGTGACGCCGACGACCTGTGGCGCGACTACGAACGCGTGCTGGACCTCGTGCCCACGCTCGGCTTCGACGGCGTGCGCCTCGACGTCGAATGGGCCCGGGTCGAACCGTACCGCGGACAGGTCGACGAGACGGCGCTCGAGCGCTACGGCGAGGTCGCGCACTACGCGCAGTCGCTCGGCCTCGGCGTGACGACGGTCATCGTCGATGCGGCGTGGCCCGCCTGGCTCGGCCTCGAGGCGTGGCTCTTGCCGTGGGTCGTGCCCTTGGTGATCGAACAGGCGAGGCGCGTGGTCACAGCGATGACCGCGGCGAGTCGCGTCGTGATGTTCGCCGACACGACCTCACTCGTGAACGGCTACCTCGATGCCAGTGCTCCGCCGTGGCGCCACGGAGCTCGCGTGGACGCCGAGATGGCGCACGACCAGATCAACGCGATCCTGGCCGCGCTCTGGAACGATCCGGTGGTCGGTCCACGGATCGTGGCGACGAGTGCCAGCGTGCGCATCGATCAACCACACGCCCAGATCGCAGCGGCGCTCGCCACCGAGTGCGACGAACTCTACGTCCGGTCCCTGGTGCGAGGTCACGGCCCGAGCGCGGGGGCGGGACTGTTGGTCAAGGGCACGCAGGGCTGGCGTGTCGAGGCGCCCGACGAGCTACTCGCCGTCTTGCACTGAGTCGTCCTCGCCGTCGCCGTCGACGTCGACGGGGTCCTCGTTGGTCTCGCGGCTCTTCTTCACGAAGTGGAAGATGACGAAGAAGAGGATCATCACGATCAACACGCTCAGGCCCACCCAGCTGGCGTAGTTCTCGATGCGCGTCAAGGCGGTGCCGGCGAAGTAACCGAGCAGCGTGAAGGTGACGCCCCAGATGATGGCGCCGGCGGCGTTGGCGATGAGGAATCGTCGGTAGTTCATCCGACTCATCCCGGCGAGACCCGGCATCACGGCGCGCAAGAACGCCGTGAAGCGCCCGATGAAGACGTAGATCGGTCCACGTCGTCGCAGTCCCTCCAGGGCGCGATCCAACGCGACGCGGCGGCGCTTCAGTATCGACAGTTTCATCAAGGACTCGCCGTAGCGGCGACCTATCGCGTAGCCCACCGAGTCCCCGGCGATCGCGGCCACGACCACCAGCACCGCGACGGCGACGACGTTGACGTGATCCTGCGAGGCGACGACACCCGCGACGATGACCGCGGTCTCGCCGGGGAAGACGAAACCGATGAAGAGCGCCGCCTCGCCGAACACGAGGAGTGTGACGAGTCCGTAGACGAGACCGCCGGGCAGTTGGTGTATCTCGTGGAGCAGATACGAGACGATGGATGCGGACTGCACTCGTCCATTCTCGTTGATAACAATTGAGTAAGGACTCAGTTTGCGAATTTAAAGGCACTTTGGACCTGTGCCACGATGGAACGATGACGAAGGCACCCTCCACGCCCGTTCGTCGCGCCCGTGGCGCCGAACGACGTCTGCCCTTGGGCGCCCCGGTTCGGGCCTGGTCACTCGCCGAGTGGGCGCTGTTGCCGCTTCGGCTCTTCCTCGGCGTGACGTTCCTCTTCGCCGGACTGCAAAAGCTCGCTAACCCGAACTTCTTTCGCTCCCAGAGCCCGATATCGATCCAGGCCCAACTGATTGCCGCGTCCCACACCAGCCCGATTCACGCGCTCCTCATCCACATGATCAGTTTCGCCACGCCGATTGGCATCGTCATCGCCTTCGCCGAGGTCGCGATCGGTCTCGGTGTGCTGATCGGGCTATGGACGCGCATCGCGGCGATCGGTGGCGCGATCCTGTCTTTCAGTCTGTTCTTGACGATCAGTTTTCACGCCTCGCCGTATTTCACCGGCGCCGACATCGTCTTTTTCTTCGCGTGGTTACCCTTCATCGTCACCGGTGGCGGAACGAAGCTTTCGGCCGACGCATGGATCGCCAATCGCGTCGCTGCGAAAGAAGGCGTCGCCCCGCCCGAGTTGGTGGCGATTGCGTTCTCGACGGTGCAACGCATCTGCGGGAACTACCACGAAGGAGTCTGTGCGGCGCGCGCGGGGTTGGCCTGTGACCAGGCGGTCTGTCCCGTGTTGCTCGGGGACCGCGCACCGTTGGTGACGCGCGTCACGATCGACTCGGTCGATCGTCGCGCGCTGGTTGCGGGAGGCGTGGTCGCCGCCGGCGTCGGTGCGGCGGCGCTTCTACTCGGCGGCGCCGTCGCGGGCGCCGGACGGATGATCGGGGGAGTGAAGACCGCCAAGAGCGCCACGACGCAACTCACGCTGCCGCCCTCGGACTCGCCGACGACGACGCAACCGACGACGGGACCGACCACGCCGTCACCCGGCGGCACGCTGCTCGGGAGCGCGAAGGACGTCCCCAAGGGTCACGCGGCCGCTTTCACCATTCCCTCCTCGGGCGATCCGGGCATCGTGATCCACGCCGACGGTGCGTTTTACGCCTACGACGCGGTCTGTCCGCACGCCGGTTGCACCGTGGGCTACTACGCCGCGAACGACATCATCGTCTGTCCGTGCCACGGTTCGGAGTTCGCGGTCACGACCGGCGACGTCATCAACGGGCCGGCGCCGCACGGTCTGGCCAAGCTCAAAATCGCCGAAGGGTCGAACGGTAACCTCTACTTGCAATGAGTGGGGACCGCCGACGTGTGCTGGTCATCGAGGACGATTACGCCCTCGCCAAGGCCGTGGCGAACCTCCTCGAGGACGACGGTTTCGACGTCGAACAGCGCCACGACGGCGAGTCCGGTTTCGCCGAGGGGCTCGGGGGCGTTTACGACGCGATCGTGTTGGATCTCATGTTGCCCAAGCGCAACGGCTTCAGTGTCTGTCAGGACCTACGCGCCGCCGGCGTCGACACGCCACTACTGATGCTGACGGCCAAAGACGGCGAGTGGGACGAAGTGGAGGGCCTCGACGTCGGCGCCGACGACTTCATGCACAAGCCCTTCGAGAACTCGATCCTTATCGCGCACCTCCACGCGTTGTTGCGACGACATGACCGGGGTCGTCCGCAGCGACTCGTGGTCGGCCCGATCTCGCTCGATCCTCTGCGCCGCGCGGTCGTCGCCTACGGCCGCGACGTGACCCTGACGCCGCGCGAGTTCGCGCTGCTGGAGTTTCTGATGGAGCGAGCGACCGAGCCGCTCGCCAAGAGTGAGATCCTCGCCGCGGTGTGGGGCAGTGGCTTTGACGGGGACCCCAATATCGTCGAGGTCTACATCGGCTACCTGCGCCGCAAGATCGACCTCAAGCCCTACGAATCGGTGATCCGCACCGTGCGGGGCGTCGGATACACCGTGCGCGCGGACTGATGTCCTGGTTGCACCGATTCTCCATTCGAGCGCGTCTGACGCTGATCTTCGTCTTCGCGATCGCCTTGATCCTCAGTTTCACGGGACTCGCGCTCGTGCACCTCGTGCGCAACTCATTGGCGAACGACGCCAATAACGAGATCCAGAGCGAGATGGTTCGCACGCAAGAACGTTTCGTCGCGGCGACCTCGGCCCAGAACTACCAGGTCGTCCTCCCGATGCACGGCAACGTCGTGGTCCAGGTCACGAACCTCGCCGGAACGCAGATATGGGCCGCCAGCGCGGCCATCGCCAAGGCCCCGATACTGGCTCACGAGACCGTTGACGCCGCGTCGAGTAACGGCCTGGGCGTGAAGATGGTGCGAACACCCGCCACCGCGGGCACGTTGTCCGAGATCAGTTCCGGCCAGGTCGGCACGATCTTCACGAAGCGCGGGTCGGGACTGATCTTCGGTTACGTCTTCGGGCAGGGCATCTCGCACAGCGTCGGCGTCTTGATGACCAGCCTGGTCATCTCGTTCCCGCTGCTGCTGTTGATGACCGGTGGCCTGATTTGGATCGGAATGGGACTGGCGCTCGCCCCGGTTGAGTCGATTCGACGCCGCGTCGACGCCATCGCGGCGTCCGACCTCTCCCAGCGCGTTCCCCCGACGGGCGGCGACGACGAGATCGCGCGCATGGCCCGCACGGTGAACGCGATGCTGGACCGACTCGAGGCGTCGTCCCAGTTCGAGCAGGAGTTCGTCTCGAACGCCAGTCACGAACTCCGGAGTCCGCTCACGACACTGCTCGCGACGACCGAACGGGCATCGAAGGACCCCAGTCACGCCAATTGGAGCGAAGTGGGTGAGATCGTCATGCGCGAGGGCCGACGACTCGAGACGCTCATCGACGACCTCGCGTGGCTCGCGCGTCACGACGAACATCGCGCCGAGATCCAATGCGTCGACGTCGACCTTGACGACCTGTTGTTCGACGAGGGCCATCGAGTACGACTGCTGAGTGCACTGATCGTGGACACCTCCAAGGTGCAGCCGACGCGCGTGACCGGCGATCCGGCGATGATGAAGCGCATGATCCGCAACGTCGTGGACAACGCGTCGCGCTACGCGACCGAGACGCTCTGTTTCGATTCGCACTACGACGGTGACCAGGCCGTCGTCATCGTGGCCGATGACGGCGACGGCATCGACGTCAGCCAGAGCGAACGATTCTTCGAGCGGTTCATCCGTTCGGATCCGGCACGGGCGCGCCACTCCGGCGGCACCGGTCTGGGTCTGGCCATCGTCGCCGAGATCGTCCAGCGACACGGGGGATCGGTCCACTTCATCGAGTGCGCGCGGGGAACGACGATCGAACTGCGCGTGCGACGAGACGGTCGGGCGTCCGCCTAACAACAGCGCCGCGGGTTGGGCGTAAAGTTCGCACCATGAACTCCGTTGAACTCGCCGACCTCACTTCTGACCCCGTCCAGGTACTGGGCCAGGCCTTCTACTTCGATACCCTCACTCGAGCGCGTGGAAAAGAGAGTGGACTGAACGCCGTCGAGTACTACGGCCTCGGTCGTGGCGGCACGCTCGGCAACGTCGACGTCGACGAGGTCATCGAGGCGTTCCATTTCTTCCACCCTCGCTTCATCGAGCGGATGTGGGCCAGCGACAAGGCGGAGCCGGCCACGAGTCGCGGCCGACTACGTCCAGGCGGCCTACGAATTCGCCGATCGCACCTTCGGCGCCGTCGACGTCGACGTCCTCACGGACTTCGCCGCGGCGGCGAACACGGTAGCCAAGGCCGTCGTACGAGGACATCATCATCTCGTCGACGGTTACAGGCAGTACGAGGTGCCGACGGATCCCGTGCACGCCGCGTACCTGGGTTGCATCCTGATGCGCGAGCTCCGCGGATGTGTCCACATCGACGCGGTCAACGACGTCGGCCTGAGCGCGGTCGAGGCCTGTTACCTCCAAGACCCGGCGGTCTTCACCATGCACGGTTACCTCGAGGACGAGACGCCGGACGTGACGCCAGAAAAAGCCGAGAAGAAAGTGCGGGCCGAATCGATGACGTCGGCGATGATGGCCGAGTGCTTTGGCGTCTTGAGCGATGACGAGCGTCAGCACCTCGCTGACGGGGCGCTCGCGATGCTCGCCGCGTTAAAGGCGCCGGTCGCCGTCGCCTGAGCGACATCAGTCGAACTGGTCTCGTACTCGAAGCGACGACTCAGTCGTAGTGCACTCCTTCTAAATCCAACAGGTAGCGCTTGACCTTGTCGCCGCCGCCGTAGCCGCCGAGGCCCTGGGTGGCGACGACTCGATGACAGGGCACCACGATCGGCCAGGGATTGGCGTGATTCGCGTTCCCGACGGCGCGATGAGCGCGCGCCCTCCCGACCGAGTCGGCCACCTCGCCGTAGGTGCGCACTTGACCGTAAGGGATCTTGCGCAACGCTCCCCACACGTCGTTCTGGAAGTCCGTCGCCGGGGACGTCGCGAGCTCGACCGTGAACGTGCGCCGGGTGCCGGCGAAGTACTCCTTCAACTGCTGGACGGCGTCGGCGACGGGTTCGGGCGCGACGCCCTTGGACGCGGTCAGTTCGTCGTGGGGCAGATGGATGTGCGTGACGCCCTCGTCGGAGCCCACCACGCTCCACACGCCGACGGGAGACTTCACGTTCGCCACGAATGGTTTCATAGCTCTCTTCTAGTCCAGGGATGTCACAGCGTCACCGAGTTTTCACTTCGTTCACAGTCGGTCGCGCGTCGCGGACTGACCATCGCACTTCGAGAGGATGGGTCTTTGGACCTTCGGGAGCCTTTTGGTCGGGCTGCTAGAAACGAGGTATGAAAATTGCGCTCTTCAAGGAGTCGCGCGCGGGCGAAACGCGGGTCGCACTGACGCCTGATGCCGTGAAATCCCTCGTCGCAGATGGCTGGGAAGTCCTGGTGCAACGCGGAGCCGGCGACCAGTCGCACTTCAATGACGCGACCTACGAGGCGGTCGGTGCGACGATCGCCGACGCGCCGAGCGGCGACGTCAACCTTCGCGTCAATCCGCCGACCATTCCCGAAGTCGCGTTACTGCCCGAGGGGTCGACGCACCTCTCCTTTCTCTCGCCGCTCCTCGCCCAGGACGTCGTTCGGGCGCTGAACGACCGCCGGGTGACGATTCTCTCCTTTGACCTCCTCCCTCGGATCTCTCGCGCCCAGTACATGGACGCGCTTTCCTCCCAGGCCACGGTCTCGGGCTACCGCGCGGCATTGAAGGGCGCGTCACAGTTCGACCGCTTCTTCCCACTCCTCACGACCGCCGCGGGCACGATTCGTCCGGCCAAGGTGCTGGTCATGGGCGTCGGCGTCGCCGGACTCCAAGCGATCTCGACGGCCAAGCGACTCGGTGCCAAGGTGCGCGCCTACGACGTGCGCTCGGCCGCCAAGGAAGAGGCCGAATCGGCCGGCGCCGTCTTCGTGAAACTGGACGTGACGGCCGACGCCGCCGGTGGGTACGCGAGGGAGTTGACCGATGAGGAACGAGTGGCCCAACAGGCGGCGCTGCTCAGCGAAGTCGCCAACTCCGACATCGTGATCACGACCGCGGCCGTGCCGGGGCGCAAGTCCCCGATCCTGGTCACGACGGCCATGGTCGAGGCGATGGGCGAGGGATCGCTGGTGATCGACATGGCGGCCGATGGCGGTGGCAACTGCGAGCTGACCAAGGTCGGCGAGGTCGTCGAACACCAGGGGGTGCGCATCGTCGGCATGTCCAATCCGCCGGCTGAGATGGGAGCGAGCGCGAGCTTCATGTACGCCAACAACGTCTTGAAGTTGCTCGCCCTGTTCGGTTCGAAGGGACAACTCGCGCCCGATTGGAACGACGAGGTCGTCATCGGTGTCACCGTCGCGCGCGACGGCCAGGTCAACCACGCCGCGACGGCCGAGGCGTTGGGCGTCGAACACGTCGCGATCGTCCCCGAGGCGAAGGAGAACGCCTGATGCACAACGTCTTGTTGCAGTACCTGACGGTCTTGATCCTGACTGCGTTCGTCGGCACCGAGATCATCGCCAAGGTCCCGAGCATCCTGCACACGCCATTGATGAGTGGATCGAACGCGATTCACGGCGTCATCCTCGTGGGATCGATGCTCATCCTCGGGGGAGCGACCACGAACCTCCAGGAGGTCCTGGGCTTCCTCGCGGTGATACTCGCGACGCTGAACGTCGTGGGCGGCTTCGTCGTCACCGACCGCATGCTCGAGATGTTCAAGCCGCGCGCCCCCAAGGCCAAAGAGACACCGAGTGACGAGGTGGCTCCGTGAGTCGTGAGACGCTGATTGACCTGATCTATCTTTTCTCGGCGACGACGTTCATCGTCGCCCTGAAGGGGCTCGGCAGCCCCAAGCACGCTCGACGGGGCAACATGGTCGCCGCCTTTGGCATGCTGGTGGCGGTCGTGGCGACGTTCTTTAAGTACGTCGACGGGCACTCCTTGCACCACGTGTGGCTGATCCTGCTCGCCATGTTCATCGGGATCATCATCGCGGTGCCGACGGCGCGCTTCGTGAAGATGACGGCGATGCCCCAGTTGGTGGCGATCTTCAACGGCGTCGGTGGTGGCGCCGCGTCACTGGTCTCGATCACCGAGTTCATCCACATCAAGTCCACGCACCCGGCGACCTACGTCATCCTCGAGGTCCTGCTGGGCGTCTTAATCGGGACTGTTTCCTTCGCCGGTTCGGCGATCGCCTTCGCCAAACTGCAGGAACTGATGACCGGGCGACCGGTGACCTACCCGGCTCAGCAGCTGATCAACGGCGTCGTCGGCCTGGCGGCGCTGGCGCTGATCGTGACGATCCTCGTCACGGCGTCGACGAGTCTCCTCTGGATCCTCCTGGCCCTCGCGTTCGTGCTCGGCATCATCTTCGTCCTGCCCATTGGCGGCGCGGACGTGCCGGTGCTGATCTCGCTGCTGAACGCCTTCACGGGCTTGGCCGTCGCCGCCTCGGGCTTCACGCTCGGCTCGAACCTGCTGATCGTCGCGGGCACGCTCGTCGGCGCCTCGGGCATCTTGCTCACGCGTCTCATGAGCAAGGCGATGGGTCGCAGCCTCTCCAACGTCCTCTTCTCCGCCTTCGGATCGGTCGTGACCGCGAGTGGCGCGACCACTCGCGATGACGGGCGCAGCGTGCGTTCGGGCACGCCCGAGGACATCGCCATCCTGCTCGGATTCTCCTCGCGCGTCGTGATCATCCCCGGCTACGGCCTGGCCGTCGCCCAGGGCCAGCACGTGCTGCGCGAACTGGCCGAACTGTTGGAGTCCAAGGGGATCGAGGTCTTCTACGCCATCCACCCGGTCGCCGGTCGCATGCCCGGCCACATGAACGTCCTGCTCGCCGAGGCGAACGTCCCCTACGAACAGCTCCTCGAGATGGACGAAGCGAACTCTGAACTCGCGACGGCCGACGTGGCGTTGGTCGTCGGCGCGAACGACACCGTGAACCCCGCCGCGGTCGACGATCCCAGTTCGCCGATCTACGGGATGCCCATCATCCACGCCGACCTGGCCGAGAACGTCGTCTTCTTGAAGCGCTCGATGCGCCCCGGCTTCGCCGGCATCGAGAACGACCTGCTCTACAACCCCAAGACGACGCTCGTCTTCGGTGACGCCAAGGACACGCTCACCAAGATGGTGGCCGCCGTCAAGGCCAACTAACTCGTCAGCTCGTTCAGTCGGGCGATGACGTCGGGGCTGAGCGATCGCAGCGCACCCGCGTTGGCGCGCACCTGATCGGCGCTGGTCGCTCCGGCGATGACGCTCGCGACCGCGTCGTGGCTGAGCAGCCACGAGAAGGCCAGCGAGAGGATCGGCACGTCGATCGATTCGGCGTAGTCGAGCAGCGCCGTCACTTTCGCCTGCAGTTCATCGCCCAGCCAGTGGGCACTGCGTTCGGCGCTCATCTTGGCGAGTCGTGACTCTTCGGGGATCGGCTGACCGGGGCGCACCTTGCCGGTGAGGAGCCCATTGGCCAACGGGTAGAACGGCAAGAAGCCCATGCCGAGCGTCGAACAGGCCTCGAGTACCCCGTCGCGCTCCGGTTCGCGCGCGAGCAACGAGTACTGGTTCTGGACCGAGACGAAGGCCGGGCCGTCACCGGCGGCGCTCTTCGCGTCGTTCAGCTGTGCGACGGTGAGATTCGAGCACCCGATCTCGCGGACCTTGCCGGCCTCGACGAGTTCACGCAGCGCCCCGAGCGTCTCGGCGATCGGCACGGTGTCGTCGGGGTAGTGCAACTGATAGAGGTCGAGGTGGTCGGTGCCGAGTCGTCGCAACGAGTCTTCGCACGCGCTGCGGACGTAGGCGGGCTTGGCGCCGAAGTGCGTGTCGTCGATCGGCATGCCGAACTTGCTCGCGATGATCGCCTCGTCGCGTCGAGCACCGAGGGCGGCGCCGAGCATCGTCTCGGACTTCGTGGCGCCGTAGGTGTCGGCGGTGTCGAAGAAGGTGACGCCGGCATCGAGTGCGCCGAGTACGACGTTGGTCGTGGCGGCCTGGTCGAGGCGCGAACCGAAGTTGTTGCACCCCACGCCGACGACCGATACCCGCAGTGATCCCAGGGCGCGTGTCTCCATCGGTCCTCCTATCTGAGTCGATTCGAGTGTACGCAATCGTGTTGAATCGCCGAACGGTACGATGGATGCAGTCCACGCGCGAAGGGGTCCCCATGAAGGTCGTTGTCGATTACGATGCCTGCTCCAGTAACGCCGTGTGCATGGGCATCGCGCCCGAGATCTTCGAGGTCCGCGACGACGGCTTCATGTACGTGCTCAACGAGAGTCCCGGGCCGGAGTTCGACGCGCGCCTCCGCGAAGCCGTCGCGAGTTGTCCCAACGGCGCCCTCTCACTTGAGGAGTAACCCGTGAGCGGCCCCCGCGTCCGCATCGCGCCCTCGCCGACCGGCTTCATGCACGTCGGGACCGCGCGCACGGCGCTCTTCAATTGGCTCTTCTCGCATCATCTCGACGGTGTCTTCATCTTGCGCATCGAAGACACCGACGCCGCGCGCAACCGCGACGAGTGGCGCGACGGCATCATCACCGGTCTGCGCTGGCTCGGGCTGGACTTCGACGAGGGCCCGTTCCTGCAGAGCGATCTGCTGGCCGATCACGTCGCGTCGGCCGAGGCGCTCTACGCGAACGGCTACCTCTACGCGTGTGACTGCACGCGCGAGCAGATCGACGAGCGCACCAAAGGCAACGAAAAGCCGGGCTACGACGGCTTCTGTCGGGACCGCGACCTCGAACGAACGGAGCTGACGGCCCTACGCTTTCGCGTGCCCGACGAGGGCGTCACGGTCGTGCACGACGTGATTCGCGGGGACATCACCTTCGCCCACGACAGCTACGAGGACTTCATCGTCGTGCGCTCCAACGGCGTCGTGCTCTACCCGCTGGCCAACGCGGTCGACGACCGCAGTATGACGATCACGCACATCATTCGCGGCGAGGACCTCCTGCCTACGACGCCCAAGCAGGTGATGATGTGGGAGGCGCTGAATCACTGCGAGGGCGTGGAGGTCGTTGCCCACCCGCAGTACGCCCACCTGCCGATGCTGGTGAACGAGCAACGCAAGAAGCTCTCGAAACGAAAGGACCCGGTCGCCGTCGAGTCCTACCGCGACCAGGGATATCTGCCCGAGGCCTTCGTGAACTACCTCGCGCTGCTCGGTTGGAGTCCGCACGGGGATGAGGAGATCGTGCCACGCGCGACGTTGATCGAGCAGTTCCGCTTGGAGGACGTCTCGCACTCGCCGGCGTTCTTCGACGTCAAGAAGATGACGCACATGAACGGGGAGTACATCCGGGCGCTCTCGCTCGAGGCGTTCATCGAAGCGGCGACGCCGTGGGTCGCGCCCTGGTCGAGCGATTGGGTACCCAGCGACCGCGAGGTGCCCTGGACGCGTGATCAGTTCGACCCCGCGTTGTTTAACCGCGTCGCGCACCTCGTGCAGGAGCGCGTCGCCACGCTGGGCGAGATTCCAGCAATGGTGCGTTTTTTCTTCCTCGACGAGGTTCCCTTCGACGAGACCGCCTTCGAAAAGACCATCGCGAATGACGACGCCGGCAAGAGCGTGCTCTCGCTCGCCATCGACGCCTACCGGAGCGTTGAATGGAACGCCGAGGCGTTGCACGAGGCAACGTTGCAGCTTGGCGAGTCGATCGGACTGGCCCTACGCAAGAGCCAGGCCCCGATCCGCTGCGCGATCACGGGGACATCGGTCGGGCCGCCACTGTTCGAGTCCATGGAACTGTTGGGGCGTGAGGCGGTGTTGGAGCGTCTGCGAGGCGCGCTGGTTCGTGCGGGCGCGTGATCTTCGGCCCCATCAAACTGATCATTCGCATCGTCACGTTCGTGATCAGCGTCGTGATCCTCTACTTCGCCATCACCTTCGTCCAGATATGGATGACCGGCCACGAGCACTCGACCAGGCACGCCCAGGCGATCCTGGTCTTTGGCACGACGGAGGACGACGGGACGCCGTCGCCGGAACTCCAGGCGCGCCTCGATCAGGCGTTGACGCTGTGGCATAAGGGTCGCGCTCCGTGGATCGCCGTCACCGGTGGCAAGCGACCGGGTGACGAGTTCACCGAATCCGGCGTGTCGGCCACGTACCTCGAATCCAAGGGCGTGCCGGCGTCGAAGATCCTCAAGGGATACGGCACCGACACGTGGGAGAACGTCGCGACGGTCGCGGCGAAACTGAAGGCCCACGACATCACGACCGTCATCACGGTGACCGATCCGTTCCACGAGGACCGCGCGATGGCGATCGCGTCCTCGCAGGGCTTGACGCCGTATCCGTCGCCCGTGCGCAACTCACCGACCGTGAAGCATTCGTTGTGGAAGTACTACTTGAAGGAGACCTTCGAAGTGGGCATCGGGCGCATCATTGGCTTTCAGCGCTTTCACTCCTGGTTCGACTGAGCAACGGCGCCGCTTGACGCTGGCGATATCTCGTGCATGTCGGGTAGGCTTTCCAAGCCCTTCGGGGGTGGTGTAATTGGCAACACAACTGGTTCTGGTCCAGTTATTCAGGGTTCGAGTCCTTGCCCCCGAGCGAATGAAACGCAGTGCACCACAACGTTTCTTTCATGGTCCCATCGTCTAGTGGCCTAGGACATCACCCTCTCAAGGTGGAGGCACGGGTTCGAATCCCGTTGGGACTGCTCGTAAAAGCGCAGGTCAGAAGTACTATCTCTAACTCGTACGCGACTCGTAGTCATCGACATCGCGCCTGGGCATCGTTGACCTAGTTTGGGCTCGTCCCCGACGTAGCGATAGGAGAAGTCGTGACGACCATTTTCACCGTGGCGTGGAAGCGATGCCGTTCAGCGCTGAGCAGCCGGCTGCTGGTCGCGGTGTGCCTCACCTTCACTCTTTTCGCCGTTGGAAGCGCGGCACGATCGATCCCCGCCTCTGCCACGGTGTCTCCCGGCGTGTTCGGAACTTCGCAGGTCCTCCAGCCAGGTCCCGCCGCCACTCTCAATGAGATGAGTTGCCCGACATCGACGTCGTGCGTGGCCGTGGGTCAAGACGACGGGTCGCCCGGCCAGGAGGTCTACACCTTCGGCGAGTACGGCGTCTTCAACCCCGACAACATTTGGGCGTGGCAAGGCGTCCAACCTATCGAGCCCGACTCATCCGGTGGTGGGGGCTTGAACGGCGTCAGTTGCCCGAACGACGTGACGTGTGTCGCGGTCGGGCAGGACGATGCCCAACCGTCCCAGGAGATTTTCACCGTCGGGACCTCCAATGGCGTCTATCAGTGGGCGAAGTCCGTGGTGGTGCCACCCGACTCATCCGGAGGCGGCGTACTTGACGACGTGAGCTGCATGAGCGCGACGTCGTGTGTGGCGGTCGGGTTCGACGACGCCACGGTGACCCAGGCGATCTTCTCAATTGGCACGGACTCTGGCGGCACGTGGACCTGGTCGACGTCCGCGACGATTCCCGATGACCTGTCGGGAACGGGGTTTCTCCAGGGCCTCGCCTGCGTGAGTGCGACCTCGTGTGTGTCCGTTGGTGGTGACGGCGCGGATTCGATTGCGTCGGCGGGGACGCTTTCTGGCGGCACGTGGACCTGGACGACGACGAAAATCGCGTCGGACGGGGCCGGTGGGCAGATGATCGGGTTGAGTTGCCCGAGCGCCACGACCTGCGTCGCGGTGGGCCAGGACAACGCCGATGCCGGCCAGGCGATCGACTCGGTCGGCACGCTGTCAGGGGGCACCTGGACGTGGTCGACGTCGAGTCCCATTGCCTCGGACTACACCGGCGACGGGACGATGTTCAGCGTGAGTTGTCCGACGACGACAACGTGTTACGCCGTCGGGGAGGATCAGGGCGAACAGACGATCTATTCCGTGGGCACCAACTCGGGATCGGTGTGGTCGTGGACGCCGTCAACGATCGCTCCCAGTGACGGCTCCGGCGGGGGTGGACTCTTCAGCGTGACGTGTGCCGACGTCGGCACGTGCCTCGCGGTCGGAACGGATCTCAACGGCGTCACCATCTTCGACTCGTTGGACACGCCGATAATGCCAGGAAGCGTGGGGACAACGCCGACGGACGACGCCGGCGACGGCAACCTCGATTCCGTGGACTGCGTCAGCGAGACCTCGTGTCTCGCCGTCGGCATCGACGTGGCGCAGGCGCCGACCGTCTCCATCGGCGCTGAATACGCCGGTATCTGGTCGTGGGACACGTCGCTCCTACCCGCCCCGAGCGGTACGCAGATCAGTGCTCACCAGCCCTATCTCTCGTGTCCCAGTGCGACGTTGTGCGTCATCTCGGCCGACGACGTGGTCACTGATCAGGGTGTGTACTGGACGGGCACGCTCTCCGCCGGCGTCTGGACGTGGTCGCAGATGAACCCGGACTACTCGTCGGGAAACACTGCCTTCGACGCGATGACGTGTGCCAGTACGACGCTCTGCGTCGCTATCAGCCCGGGGACAACGTTCAACACCGAGGTCGCCGCGACGCTCTCATTTGCCGGCGGTGTCTGGACGTGGTCCGCACCGCAAACGATCGCTCAAACGGCGGTCTTTCTCGGAGTCGCGTGTCCGACGGCAACGTCGTGTATCGCGGTGGGAACCAATGAGAGCGGCAGCAACTCCGTGCCCATGTACGGCCTCGGTACCGACTCCGGCGGGACCTGGACGTGGACCACGGCAACGATTGGTTCGGCCACGAATGGCGACACCCAATTCGTCGCCATTGCGTGCCCCAGCGCGACGTCGTGCGTCGCGACCGGCATGGACATCAACAGCGAGACGCCCTACGTCTCGGAGGGCACGGAGTCGGGCGGGACGTGGACCTGGACGAATCCGACACTCGTCAACAACGGTGCCACGGCGCCGCTGACCGGTGTGAGTTGTCCGAGCGTCACGTACTGCGTGGCCGTCGGCGCCCAAGGACAGAACAACCAGGGATATCCGGTCTTCGCCACCGGAACCGAAACGGCGGGCGTCTGGACGTGGACCGACGTCTACACCGACTCCGGTGACGGCATCAATTATCAAGGCCTGGTGAGCGTGAGTTGCTTTGACGTGACGTCGTGCATGGCGGTGGGGTCCGGGATCTACGCGCCGTGGACGCCCGTGATGCCGGTGCTGCCCAGCGCACCCGCCATCGGTGGGGCAACTCTGGTGAACGGTGCCGCCTCGCTCACCTGGTCCGCAGCGTCGGATCCGGGCGGCCCGGCCATCACCGGCTATGACGTAACGGCCTTCGATCTCACGTCCGACACCGTCTACCAAGTCACCTGTCCCGCGACCTTCGATCACGTAGCCCTTACGTGCTCGCCGTCGGGTCTCCCCGGCGACGACACGTACGAATTCGCCGTCGCGGCGGTCACTCCGATTGGCATCGGACTCAGTTCGGCAGTCTCCAACACCGAGGCGTTGACCAAGGGCGTGCCGCACGAACCGACGGGTGTCAGCGCAACTGGCGCGGACGCCTCGGCCATGGTGCAGTGGACCGCCCCGACCGAAGACGGCGGCACCGCGATCACGGGTTACTCCGTCACGGCACTTGACCTCAATACCGACGTGGCGACCCTCGACGCGTGCCCGTCATCGGACACGAGTGCCACGCCGAGCTGCACCGTGTCAGGCCTGACGAACGGCGATCCGTACATTTTCACCGTCGCAGCGATCAATAGCGTCGGCACGGGTACGCAATCATCACTGTCAGCACCAGTAACGCCGATGGCTTCTTCCGGTGGCGGTGGCGGTGGCGGTGGCGGTGGCGGTGGTGGCGGCGGCGGTGGTGGTGGTGGCGGCGGTGGCGGTTCAACGGTCGGCCCGACGAACGCACCACCTCCCTCGGGCCTGGCGGCGTCCGCGTACGGGACTCCCACGTCAGTCCACATCGCGGCCACGGGTTCGACCACCGACACGGCGACCGTCGGCACTTCAACGGCGAGCGTCACGGTCGCCCAAGGCGCGATGCCCACGGGAACGACCGTGAGCATCTATCCGGTACCCGATTCGACGGCGCTCGCGGCCTTGCTCCCCACGGGGAACACCTACGTCGCGTCGTTCGCGGTCACGTGGGAAAACCCCGATGGAGCGTCGCTGAACGCCGTTACGCCGGTCACCTTGACGATCACCGATCCGGCGATTGAAGCCGGTGACACGATTTACGAAGAGACGTCGACGGGCCTCAAGGCCGTGGGCACCGCGACGGTCAACGGCACGGTGACCGTCACCTTCTCCAGCGATCCGCTGTTCGCCGTCACGTCATCGCAGGTCGCCCAGGCGCCGCTCTCGATCACTTCAACGTCCGGTCGATTCGGGACCGCGCTGTCACTTACGACGAGTGGTGGCTCGGGTTCGGGAACGCTGAGCTTCAGCGTCGTGAACGGCACGGCGTCGGGCTGCTCGGTGACCGGGCTGCTGTTGACGTCCCAGAGCGCCGGCACGTGCGTCGTCACGGCCACCAAGGCGGCCGACTCGTCCTACGACGCGGTTTCATCAGGGGCAACCACCATCGACCTGGCGTTGCCCGGCGTGCCCTCGAAGGTGTCGACGAGCTTCGCCGCGCACAAGACGGCACTCAGCGCGAGCGCGAAGTCGCAGTTGCGCGCCCTGGCCAAGAAACTGATCACCGGGGCCAGCGTGAGCGTGACCGGCTACGCCAAAGGAGACGCCACGCTGGCGAAGGCTCGAGCCACGGCGGTGGCGAACTACCTGAAGTCATTGGTGCACGTCAAAGTCACCCTCAAGACGGTGACGAGAACGTCGGCCAACGAAGTGATCGTTACGACCTCCAAGCAGTAACGCACTGAGTACTACCGACAACCAATGAACTGTTAACTCGGTGTGGACTCAGAAGGAGCGAGGAACGGTGCGACGTTCTTCGCCCAGGTGAAGTACATCGGCGGCGGTGAGCCGGCCGGGAGTTCGATCAGGCTGGTGAACGATCCGGTTCCGTCGACGACGGCGAAGCCCGTACCCATTTCGCACGTGCTGCAGTGCAATCCGACACCGAAGTTATACGAGCCGTCGTAGCCGAGCAGTTGGTCGCGGTGGCCCCAGCACCCGAGAGCGCCGGCGCCGGTGCACGCGACATTGGGCGTCAGGGAGGAACTGCCACCCCAACCGTCCTCGTACATCCAGACGTAGTCCGCTTCGAGTGTCGAGTAGCCCGTCGACAATGTGCCACCCATGCCGCGAACACCTTCGGCGTCAAGTCCCGCGGCGAAGCCGGGCGCGAAAGTGGGATCGGCGAGGTTGACGGCCGCGGACTGGGCTTCGGCGTGAAGCTTTCGGTTCAGTCCGAGGTACGGCGGAAGACCGCGGGCCGTTCGTTCCAGGTCCACGATGACGAAGAGTTGTTCTTGCGGCTTCAATCGGTACCAGTTCGTCGGCAGGACGATGGCCGGTAGGTCCTCAGAAGCGCGAGCGACGTTGAGGGCGCGCAGTACGAACTGCGTGCACGACGGTGTCCCGCTGAACGACGGGAACACGACCCGCTGACTCTGGCGAGGCCCCGTCATCCGCACGCACGGGTTAGAGCACGGGGTCGCGGACGACGAAGAGTGGCAAGCGCCACTGGAAAGGAAGTTCGGCGTGGGTGCCAGATTGAATGCGGGGTTGTCGGGAGGCAGCGTGCCGGTCGCGCCGACGGGCGTCGTGACAGCACCGACCATCATGAGGCCCGTGAGCAGGACACCTGCCACTCTCATAACAGTCATGCGTTGTCGCAAATCTCTCTCCAGTTGATGCGTCGCGGGGACCGGGCGAAACCTTGAAGACGTGATCGTGCTTCGGAGAGTCTTGCACGTATCCCCGACACGTGTTCTGGCCCTTGCACTAGGTCCAATTCTCAGCGAATCGAGTCAATAGCGAGCCAATTTGGCCACAATTGGACATCCAATTCCGGCGTATCACGGCTTTGGTGGCGTTGAAAGATGATGTTCGGATCTTGGGGTCGAGAGTCGCCGCGAGCATTTCATCGCCAAAAGAGGCATACGCCCTTGGACGTGCCGTTGCCACATCAACACTCAATGCCGCCGACCGGCCAATCGTCGGCAACTAGATGATCGTTGGCTCGTCGATGTCGCCGACGATTGGCTCGCCCTCGGCGCTCCACGCGAGCATGCCGCCCTCAAGATTGACCGCGTCGCGACCCTGTTCAAGAAGGAATTTGGTGGCCCGCCCCGAGCGGGCACCGGAGCGACAGACGCAGACGATCAGTCGATCTCCAGGCAGTTCTGCGAGGTGGTCCGGCACGTCGCTAAGGGGAATGTGCGTGGCGTTCGCGGCACGGCCCGACTCCCACTCGTTGTTCTCTCGAACGTCCAATAAGAAGGCGCCACTTTCGAGTAACTCCAGCGCTTCGGCGACGTTGACATTGCGGGCTTCAACCATGACCATTCCTTCGCTCTTGGCTCAGCGCCAGAAGATGAATCTAGTCCTAGACTTTTCGCGTGTCTCGCGACGAATTCATCTCCGCTATCACGACGTACGAGCTCCTTCCGCTGCTCGATACCGACGAGTGTCCGTACATGCTCGACGTTCGCGAGACCGATGAGGTCGCCGACTGGAAGATCCCGGGCGTGCACAACATCCCGCTCGACACGCTCGAAAAACGACTCAGCGAGGTCCCGCGCGACGAACAGATCGTCGTGATCTGCGCCATGGGCTCGCGTGCGCGTCAAGGCGCAGAGATCTTGGCGCGCCACGGCATCGCGAGCGACGTGCTGGAGGGCGGTATGGGTGCCTGGGCCTCGACCTACGACAGCGTCGAAGGGACCTTCGGCGCAGCGACCGTGGCGCAACTGCGTCGACGGGGCAAGGGCTGCCTCTCGTACGTGATCGGAGCCGGCGAAAAATGCGTCGTGATCGACCCGTCGCTCGAGTTCGATCAGTATTTGAAGGTCGCCACCAGGCACGACTGGACGATCACCCACGTTCTGGACACCCACCTCCACGCCGATCACCTCAGTGGGGCTCGTGATTTGGTCGCCACAACCGGGGCCCAGCTCTGGTTGAACCCATCGGACCACTTCACGTTCGACTTCGAGCCGCTCACTGACGGGCGAAGTATCGCTCTGGCCCCCGGGGTCGAGCTGACGGTGTCGGCGGTCAGCGTGCCGGGTCACACTGAGGGCTCGACGATGTACCAACTCGGTCACTCGGCGGTCTTCACGGGTGACACCGTTTTTCTCGAGAGCGTCGGACGACCGGACTTGGCGGACCAGGCCGAGGCCTTCGCGCACAGTCTGTACCGAAGCGTTCACGAGCGAGTCCTGCCGCTCAACGACGACATCATGGTCTTTCCGGCGCACTACGGCGCCGTCGTCGACGTGAGGGCGAATGAGTTTGTCGCGCGACGACTCGGCGATCTTCGTATGACGCTGCCGGCACTGGCGCTCAGTGAGTCCGCATTCGTCGCGTGGGCGATCGCCAACGTCAAGGATCGGCCGCCGAACTACCAGCACATCGTGGCGATCAACGCCGGCCGCGAGAGAGCGTGAGTGACGATTCAGCGCAGTTGGAACTCGGCCCGAACCGCTGCGCGGTCGCCTAGTCTGCTCGAAGAAGTCCCTGATAGATAGGTCTTTCTGCCGACCGTGCTTCGGACTCCAGGGACTGATTCTTGCCCCAATTCACACATATATATAGGCGCCAATGCGGCGTAGGTTCGAAGATCCAAGGTGCCCGAGCGCCGTTAAGCAATCGGAAAGCTCCAGCCATTGACTCGATAGCGACGATTCGCATCGACGAGTTCTTCTCGATTCCAACTCGGCGCATCATCGATTTCTTGAGGTGAGCGAACGTGTAGTTGTTCATGCTCGAAAACGTGTGCGCCGGCATTGAGCAGTCGATCTGCTTCTTCGAGAAAGACGATCAAAATGATCTTTTCAAGAGCGACGTGACGAAGACGAATCGAGCCTCTCACAGAGTTAAGTGCGAGCATCGCGGTAACAACTTCGCGACAAATAAGGGAGTTACGACTCTGTGACGTTTTTCAGGCGTTGGACTTTTCCACAGTGCTACGCAACAATGCCGTTAATTTATGGCCTTTAATCAGGTATTTCAATAAGATTGAAGTGAGAGTTTGGTTGAACTTTGCCTGATGAAGAATACATTTCAGTATTCGCCCCACGCCTTTGGGGTTATCTATACTGACTGCAGAGGAAGCGGCCGTGGATTGTCACGGGGCGTCTGCCTCATGTCATTTCTGCTGTACCGCATTACCTCAAATTAATTAGGTCGATGGGAGTCGGCCCCTGTGAATGGAGTGAAGTGAAATCAAACGCCGCTACGAAGGAAGGATTCTTAATGAATACCTTGCGACGGATATCTCGACCATTGGTGAAGACATTTGCTGTTGGCGCCGTTATGGTCGCCGCTGCTCTGCCAGCAATGGCTTTATCCGGTACTGCTAGTGCAGCTACCACTGCTCCGACGATCACGCACTCGGTCGCTGCCGACGGCACGCCTGACTTCCTCCAGCGTGCTGCGTACGCGATCGTTGGTCAAGGGATTCGGTGGAAATTTCGTCCTGCGATAGGCACCGGATTCGCCGATGACCAGGCAGTGGGTGGGAATGTAACCCTCACCACTACGGCCCCTGGCGTCACCTTCTCGAACGTCAATGAGACCAGCGCCACGGACGCTGACCGCGACGATCGACACCTCATCAACGACGACTCCCGGCTTCTACCCCGTGACGTTGACCGACGACAATGGCACCGTCACTGAGCCGGTGGGCCTTGGCGTTGACAACGGTCCGCAGATCAAGACCATTGCTGGCAATGCTGGCACCGCTCGGTGGTGCCGCGTCGACAGTGACAGTGACCGGTACGTTCTTGAATGATTGCGTGACTACGGCTCCTCCGCGGTTTCAGCGTCACGCTGACCGGTACAGTGCTCCTAGTGTGCGGCCGTCACATGCACCGAAGATGGAACTGGCCTTACCTTCACCGTGAACAACGCCACGGCAGTTCGGCCAGGGACCTACGGTGTTGACATTACGTCCGGTTGGCCCGGCACCGGCTGAAGGTGTTGCTACAAGTTCATACACGCGTGAGTGGCGCCCCACGGCGATCTCAATCACCTCCGTGACTCCCAATGAACTCGGTATTCCGACGATTAACCCTTCCTCGCAGACCGTGACCATCAGTGGCACCGGATTTCGAGCTTGGCGCCGTCTTGACCCCGACTTTCGGCACTGACGGTGCTGACGTCACCGTTCACAGACCCGACGTTCGTAAACAGCACGACGATTGACGGCTCTCGTCACTGTCGCTCCCGGTGCTCAGTTAACTACGTCAACATCTTGGTCATCGAACCCTGACACGACGAACGTCTCTGGCGCGGAGTTGCATTGGCATTGGCCAACCCGCTGGCGCAACTTCGGCCGGTCCTTCCGCGCCGGTTGCTCCCGCAATCATCGCTGAGTCTGGTTCATTGACTCCCGGCACCGCGTCGATCATCCACGCGCAGGTTCGTCAACGTTCGCGATCACGACTGGTTCGACGGTCAACGTGCACCAGACGGGCATCACGAACGTCAGTGAGTCCTTGAGGGTACGGTCGTTTCCGTCGACGCGACCAACAACGCCACGATCCGAGTCGAAGTCCCGCGCTTCGCGACCACGGTTACCTCGGCCGCGGTTGTCGCTGGTGCGACGACCCTTCCCGTATCGGACGCCTCCGGCTACACGGTCCCCGGTACGGTGACCATCGTCGACGGAGCGTCGTCCGAGAACGTCACCGTGTCCGCAATCTCGAACACGTCGCTGACGATCTCGGCGACGCGCTACGCGCACGCCGCTGGCGTAACAGTTGAGTTCCCGTTCCCGGCTCACGCCAACACGTTGAGCATCAACAACGGCACGAACACCGAGACGGCTTCAGTCACAATCAACGCTGCACCGGCTGCGACCTACAAGTCCACCGCCGGCGCCACGTTGGGGACACTGGACCCAGGTACCTACACGATTAACGCGTACGTCCCGGGATTCGGCTTCGCCACCGGTTCGGCCGCCACCTTCCAGAGCTTCACGAACCCCGGTGGTGTTCAGAACAGCGACGGCGTCACGGGAACGGTGGCCGTGGTGAACGGCAACAACGCAACCCTGACCGTCACGGTTCCCGCAGTCCGTTCCGGTCCTACCAATGACTACCTGACGGTAAGCGCTACGCCCGGCCAGAACGCATTGCAGCTGAACGCCATCACCAACTCCTCAACTGGTGGAAACATCAAGGTTGGCGACTCGATCACGGTCAACGCTGACGCCTTCTACTTGACCCCTGAAACGGTCACGGTCACGGGCATCGTCGGCACCACGGTGTCGGTCACCCCGGCCCTTGCGGACAACCACACCGGTAGTGTCACTCTCGGTGTTGGCGCAACGATCACTGACAACTCAGACCCGCAGTCGCTGAACGACAACGTTCAGATCGACCTCACGAACGGCGCTGGTGGCGTTGACGTCGTCACGCCCATTCTTCACGTTCTCGACGGCCGGCACCATTACGTCTGCCTCCTTGAACCCAGTCGGTGCCGGCGCCAACGGTGCTGTCACTGCTGGTGCGGATCAGGCTGTTGAAGTCTTCACGTTGAGCCAGGCGACACCGGACACTGACTGCTGCTGACTGGAGCGGAAGTTCCACCACGGCCGGAGTGACGTTCGGAACCGTAACGGCGGTAACAGCTGTTGCCGGTCCCACCGACACGATCACCGTGCCGATCAACGTGGCCGCCGGAACCCCTGCCGCTGCGAGTGTTCCCGTCTCGTTGACCGATGGTCTCGAGACGTACACCGGAACGATCGCGATTGTGGCCGGCCCGACGATTACTGCGGTCACCGCTGTGGGCGACCTCAGCGCCGCGGGTGGTCCCTTCACGATTGGTGTGACGGGTACGAACTTCGTGGTCGGCAATGGCACACCGGGCGATCCCAACATGGGCTGTTCGACGTCTGACCCGGCCGTCACCTGCGCGGTTGACGAGACGGTCACCGACACTTCGACGACCGCGACCGTGACGATCACTCCTGGAGCCGCGATGCTCAACGGCACCGACTCGATTACATTGACCAACATCGGCACCTTTGGTGCTCCGCGACTGCCAACGTTCCGACCTTTGGTGCGGGCACGCTTGCCGGCGCCTTTACGGTCACTGGTCAGCCAGCCGTCACGACGGTTGCGCCCTTGGTGATTCCGGCAGGACAGGACCCGACATTGACGGTGACTGGAACGCTGTTCACGACTCGGGCAATGACCTGCGCCGAGACGGTTTCGCCCCCCAACGGGAACCCGGCGCCTGGTGTAACTGGTTGCACGGCGACGGATGTCAGCGTCGACATCTGCGACGATTACCCCGTACACGACGGAGCTTCAGCTGGCGACACGTCGTCTTCACCTTCGGGACGGCAACATCAACGGCGTCAACGCCTGCCATTACGGTGCAGGCTGACCCGGCGATCTCCTACCTGAAGAGCACCTCGGTGTTGAGCGACGACGTGACGGATGTCAATGTTCCGACGTCCATCGCCATCGGTTCAGCGGGCGTGCCGTTCACACTCGTTGGATCAGGCTTCTTGGCCGGCGCCACTGTGACGCTCTCCGAGGGCACGGCCACCGTTACGGAAGTAACGCCGAATGCCATCTTCGGGACGATCTCTCTCCCGGCGGCGACTACGGACACGCTTGGTGCCCAAACGGCGACCGTCGTGAACACCAACGGTGGTTCCTCGGGCGTTGTGACTGACGTGTTCGTCGCCACTGCGGCTCCGACAATCAGCTCGCCGCTCGCGACAGCTCCGAATGGTCCTAAGGCGATCCTTGACGGAACTGCTACGACGATCACCATCATCGGATTGCGGCTTCGTCTCGGGCGCCGTGGTTATCTGGCGCGGTTGCCGGCGTCGACACCTTCGGTACGGCTGTGGTCTACCGAAGCGGGCAGCACGACCTGACATGTGCACGGGCTACGCCGGTGACACCTGCAACACCATCACGGTCCCGGTTACGCCAGTCAGCTTCTCGGGCAGCACGCCGATCCTTGATGGCCTGGTTGTCACCAACCCACTTGGTGGCGGTTCAGTGACGGTACAGAACGACATCACCGTCAACCCGGTCCCGGCTGTGACGGGCACGTACTACGTGCCGACGTTCACCTCGAACGCCGAAGTCACCATCAACGGCACTGGCTTCGAGACGGGAATCACCGCCTCGAGCGCCAACCCGGACTACACCGTCTTGGCCGTCGCCTCAACCCCGACGACCGTTACGTTGCTCGTGACCACTGACTCGAACGCCACATCCGGCACCTCGAGCACGATCACGCTGACGAACCCCGACGGTGGCTCAGGTACCTTCCCGCTCAACGGCGGACCGAACCCGAACACCGTAACGCCCACTCCAAAGGCGACGCGTACGGTTGGTGTCGTACACACGGGTAAGACGAGCGTTGTCAAGGTTCTCGGTACGCACTTCTACGGTCAGCCGAAGGTCACCAGCAACGACAAGGGCACCACCGTCAAAGTCTCGGGTGACACTGGCAAGATCCTGACCCTGAAGGTCACGACCAAGTCGACGACCAAGAAGGGTGTTCACACGTTCATCATCCGCTTTGCGAACGGCGAGCAGACGAGCGTGAAGTACAACGACGCAAAATAGTTCAGCGCAGTAGTTGAAAGAGACCCCCTCCGAAAGGAGGGGGTCTCTTCATTTCACGAGGTCAGTGCAAACGCTTATCCGCTGCGTCGGTGTCGCCGACGCTGGTGGATCGACTACTTGATCGACCAGGTCGATCCGTCGGGCGTGTCCATGACTTCGATGCCCGAGGTCACGAGCACCTCACGAATGCGATCGGCCAGTGCGAAATCCTTGGCGTCTCGTCGCCCCGACGCGCAGTGTTAGAAGGCCTTCGACGAGTTCGGTCGGGTCGATGCGGTCGCTCCCACCCGTGCTCGCCATCTTGGCCAAGCGCGCGATGGCGTCAATCGATTGCGGCCCGCCCTCTTCCGCTAGCGCGACGAGCTGATCGACGTCGCTCGCTTCGCGTGCCGGAGGAGGTGTCGTTGCAGCCATTTCTGGTTCGAAGCTTTGGAGTTCGCTGAGTTCAGTCACGGAGCCGCTCTCAAATGTGCGTGTCTCGCCGTGTCGCCGCCAGTAGACGCCGCCCTTGCCCATGACGGTGAGCGTCTTGTGCTCGAGGTTGATGATGCCCGCCGTGTGCTCGTCGATGCCGAGGATGCCGATGTCGTCGGGCAGTTGTCGTTCGAGTTCGACGAGTCGCTCTTCTCCCAGGTAGCAGAACCGGGTGTCGTAGTTGCCGCCTTCGGCGTTGTCGTAGTGGGGGATGATCGCGCCGCGGATCCCGGCCATCGACAGGACGTCCAAACCGGGCAGCCAGTGGGCCGCTGCGCCGACTTTGTAGATCTCGTAGACCGGGACGGTGAGCGAACCCAGCGTGAGCGCCGCCGCGGAGGCGAAACAGAGCACGCCTCCGGCCGACAAGTTGCCGCGCAGGTCCTCGGCGAGGTCCAACGGCGCCCATTGGAACAGCGCGTAACTCGGCGATCCGGGGCCGGCGAAGACGTAGTTCGCGTCGCGTACGCCTTGGCGAAATGATGCCCGGTCCACCTCACTGGTGCCGTCAAAGACGGTGAAGTGCAGGGGCGTGATCGATAGACGCAATGACGTAGCGAAGTAGTCGACGATCTTCTCGGTCATCTGGGGCACGTTGGCCTGGAAGCCGTAGGCCGTATCCAGTGAGACCGCGTGGACGGTGTCGAGACGTTTGAGCAGTTGTCGGTGCACCTTGGTCATGCTGGGGGCGATCTCGCCCGAGCCGAGTAGTGCGAGGACGCCCAGAGTCACAGTTAGCAGCGTACCGGCAAAGAAATGTCGTGGTCGGGGGACCTTTGGCTAAATTGAAGTGATGGAAGCAGTCTTCGTGCAAGTCAAGGGCCGGGCTCGGGGCAACGTCACGGCCACCATGATCATCTGGTCGATCGTGATGGCCGTCGTGATCTTCATGGTCGAGGCGAGCCACGGGGCGCACCACGACGCGCTCTGGGTCGGCTTCGGCGCCACGGCGCTCTTCGGGATCTATCTGGGCCTTCGCCGGCGCGTCGCCGCGGCATTCGTGGCGCCCTTGGTCAGTTGGACGATCGCCTGGATCCCGCTGTGGGTCGCCGCCATGGTCCGCGACGGATTCTTCAAGGGACTCATCGTCGGTCTCTTCTGGGTGACGATCGGCTGGGTCATGATCGGTGGCATCGAGTTCGTCACGCTCTTCATCGTCGGAGGGTTCATCCGCCTGTTCCGTGGTTCGTCCAAACCGCGAGACGGAGACGTGATCGTCTACGGTCCCAGCGGCGACGTCACCTAGTTCGCGTTCCTCGCTCGCAGTATTTGGCTCAATCGGCGCCACTCGGCGAGTGGCGGCGCTGTTCGTCTCGTCACTCAGGACCTGCAGGCAGACATGGTCGGCGCCGGCGCGGCGGTGTTCGTTGACGCGCGCCAATACCGCCGCCTCGTCGCCGTGGACGACGAGCGTCTCGCAGAGCCGCTCGGAGCCCCCGCGCACGAAGTCCTCGTCACCGAAGCCCAGCCGCCGCCAGTTGTTCGTGTAGTTCTCGAGACCGGTGTAGAAGCCGAGATGGGCGTGCGCGCGCTTCAAGAACTCTTCGCGGGACTGACCGAGGACGACGGCCTGTTCGACGCCGACGAACTTGTCGCCGACCGCCTCGCGCGCCCGAGCGGTGTGTTCGGGCATCACGAGGTACGGATGGACGCCATCGGCGAGGGTGGCCCCAATCTCGAGCATCTTCGGGCCGAGTGCGGCGATGACCTTGGCGACGCGCCGTTCACCCTCGGGTGCCATCATGGGAGCGGCGTCCATCGCCGTCAGATACTCGCGCATCGCCGCGACCGGTGAGACGTACTCGTGACCGCGTAGGCGCTCGACGAGTGGGCGGTGGCTGACGCCGAGGCCCAGGACGAAACGGTCGTCGTAGGCGGCGTTCAGGGTCTTTGCGGCGTTGTTCGCGGCGACGGCGTCACGGGCCCAGATGTTGGCGATACCCGTGGCGATGGTCAGTGAGGACGTGGCGGCCAGCATGAGCCCGGCGTTGGTGAAGGCCTCGCGGCCCCAGGCCTCGGGGAGCCACATCGCGGCGTAGCCGAGGCCTTCGAGCTCCGCGGCGATGTCGCCGCTTCGTTCGGCCGAAACGCCCTCTTGGGCGAAGGTCCACACGCCGATGGTGCCGCGCAGTTGTTCGAGCGAATCAGGCAGAGTCGGTCATGAGCAAAGCCTACGAACTGCGGCACGTCACGACGACGAACCGGCAAACTAGACCGATGGCCTACTTCGTTGCGCTGGCGAGCGCGTTCTTCGTGCTCTCGGCGGCGACCGCGCTGCGCCCGGGTCGGCGAGGGCTGTCGGCGATCCTGGCCTATCCGGTCGGCTGGGCGGCCGGTGAGTTGCCGGTCCAAGGGATCGTCGTCCAGCTAGCGCTCCTGGGACTGTTGGCGTGGTGGGGCTGGCCGAGCGCCGCCTGGCTGAGCGCGTTGGTCTTCGTGCTGGCCTTCGTCGTCGTTCTCGAGAACCTGGTGCTGATCTACATCGCCTTCTATTCGCGCCGGATCGTTCGCCGGTCGATGGCGAACGCCCCAACGTCACCGTTGACCATTCCACGTGCGCGTGACGACGTGTTCGGCTCGTGGTGGCGAACGGCAATGCAGTTCCCGTTCCACCCGCGTGATATGCAACTGGTGAAGAACGTCGTATACGGCCCGTTGCCTCGTCAGCGACTCGACGTGTGGCGGATGTCGACCACACCGTTGCACGCCCCGGTCGTGCTCTTCATCCACGGCGGATCGTGGATGATGGGGGACAAGCGCGAGCAAGGCCGTCCGATGCTGCACGAGTTCGTCCGACGCGGCTGGATCGCCGTCGTGCCGAACTACCGACTGGCCCCGCGCCACCCGTGGCCCGCGCAGGTCGTCGACGTGACGCGCGCCCTCGGCTGGGTGAAGAAGAACGTCGCGACCTACGGCGGCGATCCGCAGCGCGTGGTCATAGCGGGCGGTTCGGCCGGGGGTCAGTTGGCGGCGCTCGTGGCACTGAGCGCGAACGACCCGACCTGGCGACCCGAGGACATGGACGAGCGTCACCGATTGGACGGTGCGCGGCGCCATGTCGTTCTACGGCGTGTTGGAGATGGTCGGCGACGAGTCACACTGGCGTGGACTCGGTCGAGGCCTGCGAATCCTCCTCGAGCGCCGTGTCGTGCAGGTTCCGTTCGAAGGGAACGAGCCGATATTTCACGCCATGTCGCCGTTCGATCGCATCGGCGTCGACGCGCCGCCCTTCTTCGTCGTCCAGGGACGCAACGACACGCTGGTCGACGTCCAAGTGGCGCGAGACTTCGTGGCGAAATTCCGCGACGTGGCGCCCGCGCCGATCTACTACGTGGAGTTGCCGTTCACGCAACACGCCTTCGACATCTCGGCGAGTCCGCGGACGTCGGCGACGACGCGGGCCGCGGTGGCCTTCGCGGAGTCGGTCGTGCATCGTCCGCGGCTGACGCCGTCGCTCGTGAAGAGCTATCAGGTGCCGCCGACCGAACTCGTCGTGAAGGTATCGGACGATCAGTGGCTGAGCGCCCAAGAGGCCGCGCGAGAGCTCGGCCCCTTCACGGTCCTGACGTCGGACAACCCCTTTAGCGCTGCCTTGGGTACCGACGAGAACGCCGAGCGTCGTGGCGAACTGTTCGCTGACCTGCAACGACGGGGCGTGCGACTTCGCCACACCATCGGGCGCGACCCGAGCGGCGCCTGGCCCGTCGAAGAGGGGTTCGCGTTACTCGATCAGAGCGTCGAGTTCGCCCGGGAACTCGCGCGCACGTGGGACCAGTTCGCAATCTATGACGTCACTGAGAGCACGGTCCTCGTCCGAAGCGTCGACACGGGCGAAGTCCTGAGCTGATCGGCCCCGCTGCGCCGAGAACCTGCGGCTCCTATCCGACGGCGTTCACCACTTGACGGACCGGGCCACTCGTTCCGTGGGTGAGTCGCATCGCGTTCGCCTTGGCCGCGGTCTTCGCGATCGGGATGCCGATCTTGAGCACGTTGGCCGAACAGACCTTCGCGGACCAATCGGGACGCTGTGAGTACAGCAGCACTTCGGTCACCGCTGCACTGCGTGCGATGGTTCGTCCCGAAAGTGCGCCGCATTGCCCGATGGTCGTTTGAAAGTTGACGATGCCGTGGGCGGAGGCGGTGCCCACTTTTACCCAAGGCACCGAGACCACTTCGTCGGGAATCCTGTAGCCCGATCGTTGGGCGATGCCACAGCCCGCGGGCACGTAGGAGACGGCCTGGGAGAAGTTGGCGTCACCGAGGACCACGGCGGCCTCGCCGTTCGTGCGGAACTTTCCAGCGCTGTCCTTCGCACAGACGTTTGAGGTATTGCCGTTCGCGAATCCGACCCAGGCGAGGAGGTTCTTTATCGGCGCCTCGCCCGCGGCCGTCCCTCGAACGGTGACGTAACCCCAGCCGAGTGTTTGATGGTCGAATCCGGACAACTGCGCCGAGGCCCAGATCTTGGCCGTCGCGCCGCCGATCCCTTGCAGCGTCCGAGCGTTGGACGGAGCGGGTCGCACGGTGATGACGCCGCCGTCGAAGTCGATCGCGCTGGTGAACCTTCCAGCCGCGCCGACCGTCGCGAGGGCCGGATTGGTGACCGTCGCGGCCGATGAGGGCAACGCATCAATGAGTTGCACCCCGAGCATCGCGACGATGGTTAACCCGATTCCTCCAAGTCGCACACGATTCCGAACAACATTCCCCAGGGCATTTATCACGATTGCGCCTCCCTCATCGAACTTATAGGGACTCTGACCACGCCATTCACAACTCTGGCCCACGACGTAGTCACGACGTGACGCCGTTGTTTTGCTACGACCTACTGTGTTTGCGCACTACGCGTCAGCGAGAATTACTTCGACAGATAGTTCAGTTTCTTCGCGCGTCATCAACGTCGTCACGCCGCCGGCCGCTTTGAGATCCTCTTCGCACAGCGCGATGGCCGCGAGAAACTCTGCCGGCGCACGAACCGTGACCGACGCCACGTCGGCGCGCTGGGAGACCTTGGCCGAACTCTTCGTGCGCCGAATCGCCTCGAGGACTTCGCACGCCGGTCCGTACGTCGCACCGGCGCCGCTCACTTCGAGGGTCGGCAGTTCCTTCAACGCCGGCCACTGCGTCGCGTGGACCGAGTGGTCGTGCCACCAGCTCCAGACCTCTTCGGCGACGAAGGGCATGATCGGTGCGAACAGTCGTTGCAGCACGGACAGTGTGATGGCGAGCGACGCGCGCGCGGACTTCGTCGCGGCGTCGTTCGCGTCGCCGTAGGCGCGGATCTTCACCAACTCGACGTAGTCGTCGCAGAACGACCAGAAGAAGCTCTCGGTCCGTTCGAGGGCCCGCGCGTAGTCGTAGTTCTCGAAGTCGTCGGTGGTCGCGGTGATGAGCTTGGACAACAGCGCGAGGAGGTCGAGGTCGATGGGCTCGGTGACCTGCGACGGTCCGGGGATCTCGTCTTCCAGTCGTCCGAGCACGAACTTCGACGCGTTGAGGATCTTGATCCCCAGTCGACGTCCGATCTTCAACTGCCCCTCGTCGAAGGCGGTATCCGATCCGGGACGACCACCGGCGGCCCAGTAACGCAGTGCGTCGGCGCCGTACTGCTCCACGAGCGGCATCGGCGTCACGGTGTTGCCGATGGACTTGCTCATCTTCTTTCGATCGGGGTCGAGGATGAAGCCCGAGATCAACGCGTCGCTGAAGGGTAGCGAGTCGAACTGGAAGTGACTGCGCACGATCGTGGCGAAGAGCCACGTGCGGATGATGTCGTGGGCCTGCGGTCGAAGGTCCATCGGGAAGACCCGTTGGAACAGGTCCGTGCCCCAGCGTCCGGCGATCTGCGGCGTCAACGAACTCGTGGCCCACGTGTCCATGACGTCGGGGTCGCCGACGAAGCCGTTCGGTTCGCCGCGTTGACTCTCGCGGTACCCCGGCGGGGCGTCGCTCGAGGGATCGACCGGCAGGTCCTCGTCGTCGGCGGTGATCAGGTGGTCGAAGTTGACCTCGCCGTTCTCATCGACCGGGTACCACGCGGGAAAGGGCACGCCGAAGAACCGCTGTCGCGAGATGTTCCAGTCGACGTTGAGCCCCTCGACCCAACTGCGGTAGCGATGTCGCATGTAGTCGGGGTGCCAGCGCAGTTCCTCGCCGCGGGCCAGGAGTTCGTCGCGTCGTTCGAGCGTGCGCACGAACCACTGTCGCGACGTCACGATCTCGAGTGGCCGCTCGCCCTTCTCGTAGAACTTGACGGGGTGTGTGATCTCGCGCACGTCGCCGATCAGCGCGCCGGTCGTTCGCAGTCCGTCGACGATCGCCGCCCTCGCTTGATTGACGGTCTTGCCGAGCACTTCGCCGTCGTAGAACTCCTGAGCCAGTTCGGCGTCGCGCACCGACCAGCTCTCGTCGGCGAAGTCGGCCGGGAGGAACCGCCCGTCACGTCCGATCAGGGCGCGCGTCGGCAGGTTCAACTCGCGCCACCACACCACGTCGGTCGTGTCGCCGAAGGTGCAGATCATCGCGATGCCCGTTCCCTTTTCGGGGTCGGCCAACTCGTGCGCGAGGATCGGCACCTCGACGCCGAAGAGCGGCGTGACGACGAGCGATCCCAGCAGTGGTTGGTAGCGTTCGTCGTCGGGGTGCGCGACGAGCGCGACGCAGCTGGCGAGCAGTTCCGGACGCGTCGTGTCGACCTCGACGGTGCCCTCGTTGTCGGCGCGATCGAAGGCGACGCGGTGATAGGCACCCGGGCGCTCGCGGTCCTCGAGCTCGGCCTGGGAGACGGCCGTTCGAAAGTCGATGTCCCAGAGCGTCGGGGCCTCGGCGGAGTAGACCTCTTCGCGCGCCAGCATCTGGAGGAACGAACGCTGACTCACGGCCTGGGCCTCTTTGGAGATCGTCGAGTACTCGTAGCTCCAGTCGACGCTGACGCCGACGGCGCGCCAGAGGTCCTTGAAGGCCTGTTCGTCCGTGGCGGTCAGTTGCACGCACAGTTCGACGAAGTTCTTGCGCGAGATCGAGACCTTGTCCTTGGCGGGCTTTTCGGGCGGTCGGTACTTCGGGTCGTAGGGGAGCGAGGGGTCACAGCGCACGCCGTAGAAGTTCTCGACGCGCCGTTCGGTGGGTAGACCGTTGTCGTCCCAGCCCATGGGGTAGAAGACGTCCTTACCGCGCATGCGCCAGAAGCGCGCGACGACGTCGGGGTGGGTGTAGCTGAAGACGTGACCGATGTGCAGGGTGCCCGACACGGTGGGCGGTGGCGTGTCGATCGCGAAGACGTTCTCTCGCGTGGCGTCGGCCCTGAAGCGGTAGATGTGTTCCTTGTCCCAGTGCGTCATCCAGCGCTCCTCGAGCCCGTCGACGGTGGGCTTGTCGGGCACGCGACGGTGCGTCGGGGTGAGAGCGTCTTCCATGGTTGGCGTAGTTTAGAACAGTGCTTCGGCTCTACGACTCAGTTGACGGCGAGGTCCGCGACCTCACTCTGCGCGATCCCGGGCGCCTGTCGATGTACGTGTGCGGTCCGACCGTCGACAACCTGCCCCACCTCGGCCACGGTCGCTTCACCCTCGTGTGGGACGTCGCGCGACGCTGGTTCACGTTTCGCGGGCTCGACGTCAACTACGTCTCGAACATCACCGACATCGACGACAAGATCATCGCGCGCGCGGCGCTGGAGGATCGAACGACCACCGAGGTCGCCGTCGCGTACGAAGGGCTGTGGTGGGAGGCGATGGACCATTTGGGCGTCGCGCGGCCCGACGAGGCACCGCACGCCACGCAGTACGTGGACGCAGATGATCGAACTGATCAGCAGTTTCCTCGCCGACGACATCGCCTACATCATCAGTGACGGCGTCTATCTCGACGTCTCGCGCGTGAGCGACTACGGGCTGCTGGCCGGCCAACCACTGGACAGTCTGCGCGCCGGCGATCGAATCGACGCGGTCGAAGAAAAGCGTTCGCCGCTCGACTTCGCACTGTGGAAGAACGCCAAACCCGGCGAGCCGAGTTGGACCGCGCCCTTCGGGGACGGCCGTCCCGGTTGGCACACCGAATGCGTCGTGATGTCACTCGGCCTGTTGGGCGACGACTTCGACCTGCACTGCGGTGGGCTCGACCTGAAGTTCCCGCACCACGAGAATGAACGGGCCCAGGCAGTCGCCGCGGGGCGACGCTTCGCACGCCACTGGAGCCACAACGGGATGGTGATGGTGGGTGGCGAGAAGATGAGCAAGTCGCTGAATAACTTCACGTCCCTGACGAACCTCGCCGAGTCGTCGGATCCGAGGGCCTATCGACTCCTCGTGCTGCGTTCGCACTACCGTTCGCCGATAGAGGTGACGACGGCCACGATCGCCGATGCCGAACGCGCCCTCGCGCGTCTCGATGCCATGGCGCGACGATTCGAACTGCCCGCGCTCGCCGGTGACACCCTGGAAGTCGCGTCGGATCACCGATTCGTTGGCGACGGAGCGGCGCTCCTCGAAGAAGTGGGCGCCGTATTGGATGATGATCTGAGGACACCGCTCGCGGTCGCGTTGCTCTTCGACGCGCTGGGCGCCGCGAATACGGCCGCCGACGCAGGGGACGTCGAAAGTGCTCAAAGTCTCGCTATTGCGGTGAACGCGCTCTTTGGGGCACTGGGACTCACGCTCCATTCGCAAGACGATGACGTCGATGCGCACAGCGCAGACCTGGTGACGAGGCGTGACGCCGCTCGCGACGCGAAGGACTGGACCGAGGCCGACCGACTTCGTAACGAATTGGTTACATTAGGATGGGTCGTCGAGGACTCCCCGAGCGGGACGCAGATCCGGCGTCCCTAGAAATATTTGGTGGGCCAACGGTTCTCCGGTAGGGTTGAGGGTTGAGGTTGCCGTTGTGGTTCCCTCCGGAACCGGTGCAAATCGGTCCCAAAAGAAACAAGGAGGCCCACAGTGGCTGTAGGAACCGTCAAGTGGTTCAACGACGAAAAGGGTTGGGGATTCATCGCTGTCGATGGCCAGCCCGACGTCTTTGTGCACTACTCGGAGATTCAAGGAGAAGGTCGTAAGACGCTCGTCGAAGGTCAGACCGTTGAGTTTGACATCGAGCCGGGCGATCGAGGACCACTCGCCAAGCGCGTCGTCTTGAACTAACCAAATCATCTAGTAGTGGACAACCGCCGCCTTCGGGCGGCGGTTGTTCTTTTGTGCCACCGACCCACGTAATGTTTGAACGTTACTCATGGGTAACGGGGACGAACTCGAAGGACATTCATGGCCGAATTCTCGATGGAACTGAACGACGATCAAAAGACGATGCAGGAGTGGGTCCACGGTTTCGCCGTGAACCAGATGCGCCCGATCGCCGCCGAGTGGGACGAGCGCGAAGAGACGCCGTGGGAGTTCATCCAAGAGGCCGCCAAGATCGGCATCTACTCACTGGACTTCATGATGAACGCCTTCACCGACAAGACCGGTCTGTCGTTGATGATCGCGACCGAGGAGTTGGCCTGGGGCGACGCCGGTCTCACCATGGCGCTCATGGCCACGTCGCTCGGCGTGGCCGCCATCGTCGCCAACGGAACGCCCGAGCAGGTGATGGAGTGGGTGCCCCAGTGCTACGGGACGCCTGATGACATCAAACTCGCGGCCTTCGGGGTCTCCGAACCCGACGCCGGTAGCGACGTGTCGTCGCTTCGTACGCGCGCCGTCTACGACGAGGCCAACGACGAGTGGGTCTTGAACGGCACCAAGACCTGGATCTCCAACGGTGGCATCGCGAACCTGCACGTCATCGTCGCCTCGGTCGAGCCGGAACTCGGTAGTCGCGGCCAGGCGTCGTTCATCGTGCCCGACGGTACCAAGGGCATCCGTCTCGGACAGAAGTTCAAGAAGATGGGAATCCGCGCCAGCCACACCGGCGAGGTCGTGCTCGAAGACTGCCGTATCCCCGGACGTTGCCTCTTGGGTGGCAAGGAGAAACTCGACGAGAAGATCGCGCGCGCTCGCGAAGGCAAGCGCTCCCAGAGTCAGGCCGCGATGGCGACCTTCGAGGCCTCTCGACCGGCCGTCGGCGCCCAGGCGCTCGGCATCGCGCGTGCGGCCTACGAGTTCTCCCTCGACTACGCCAAAGAGCGCAAGCAGTTCGGTCGCGCGATCATCGACAACCAGGCGATCGCCTTCAAACTGGCCGACATGAAGATGCACATCGACGCGTCGCGGCTGCTTATCTGGCGTGCGTCGTGGATGGCCGCGACCCGTAAGCCGTTCCTCAACGGCGAGGGTTCGATGTCGAAGCTCTACGCCGGTGAGACGGCGGTCAAGGTGACCGAGGAGGCCATTCAGATCCTCGGTGGCTACGGCTACATCCGCGAGTACCCGGTTGAGCGTTGGCATCGTGACTCGAAGATATACACGATCTTCGAAGGGACCTCTGAGATCCAGCGCCTGATCATCTCGCGCGCAATCTCGGGCGTGCACATCCGGTAGCGCAAACATTTTGCAGTTGAGGATGACAGTCAACAGTCAGACTGTCGGTGATCCTGCGCCGATCCCGGGTAAGCGATCGTGCGAATTGACCTTCGGAATCATTGCGGCGACCTAGGGTCGCACAGAGCCCTGAGGCGTGATGGACTTGACCGCTGCGTCCAAAAAAGGACCGCTACTCGATGTTCGTTTGCAGCTTTGACGACAACTGAGTGAGAAACGATCGGACCGTTGAAGCGGCCACGCGGTGAAGCAGAGCACGGTCAACGTGAACGCCGAATCTTCCCAACGCGGGTGTGTAGGTTGCGGCCAAGGAGATACGACAGTGGTCCGGACCAAGAGGAGCGAGCTCCAAGTCGCCGTCAAGTAAAGGGAACAGGAACTGCCAATCGTTTGGTGTCCACGTAAGAGATCTCACTAGCGCGCGGCCCCTCTTGCGTGGTGCCCAGAGCGTTACGTTCACCTCGCGGGTCACGATTCCTGCGGCCCACGACGGACCTATCCGCATTTGAAAGTTATCGCCGTCCTGTGAGGCGACGGTGGCAAGTGGCGCGAGCCACTCACCATCACCACTAAAGCGCACGCGAAGCGTCTCAAACGGGCTGGCGACGTCGACGAAGTCCTCAACGAAACACGAGGTCCGTTTCTTCGTCTCTGGTTTATCCACGTGACTCTGGTCCACACGCCAGTATTCGTCACATCTCTGAAAACTTCGTAGGGTACAAAGCCACTTCGTGAAAGTGGGCCGCACCCTAGGGGATTCTTGGGACCTCCACAGTCGCAGATTCGAGCCACGTTCAGGATTGCTGTCGCCGAGCCACCGCTGGCCGTTCGAGACGGTTTACATAGGATTGCTGGGTGGAATCAAAAGTCGCGGTGGTGTTCTACGCACTCGCTCTGGTCGTTGTCGTGGTGAGCGTGGACATCCTCTTATTCCGACACCACGCTTTGGCACGTCTCTTAGTGAACGTCGGGATCGTCCTGGTGTTCGGGGCGTTCTATCTGGCGTTCTTCAAGCGTTGATGAGCACCTCGCAAGGGCTGAACGTCGTCACTCTCTGCACGGGGAACGTCGCGCGCTCGGTCATGCTCGGATACATGCTTTCGACGTTGACAGAGTCAGCAGGCGTTCATTGGAATCTCCGAACGGCCGGTACGCACGTGACCGAAGGTTCCGCGATGAGTAGTCGTACGCGCGACGCGTTGATGAAGATCGAAGGTCTCGGCGACCATCGTTACGGTGCCCACCGCAGCCACCAATTGGTTGCGTCGGACTGTGAATGGGCGGACGTGATTCTCGCCGCCGAATCCGACAACGCAGTCTTCGTACGCACGAACTTCCCGCAGTTCGCCGACAAGGCGGTGCAACTCGGTGCATTCATGCGCTTCGCACCGTTGGATGGTGACTTCGCATCGACGTTGCACGTCGTGTCACAGCATGCACCATCCAAGGAATTCGACGTCTCCGATCCGGCCGGTGGCGACCAGGCGACCTATGACACGTGCGCGCGCCAGCTGTGGGACCTCGCTCAGACCTTCGTAAAGATTGTCGCAGACGAACGCGGCGGCTAATCCTGATGAACCGTGCGCAGTCCGCCCCACGCCAGGGTGGCGCTTCGTTCGGCCAGTCGTTCGGCGGCCCCCGCCGCTGGTGGAGGCCAGCCCTTGGACTCTTGTTGTTCGAGCCACACGATCGCCGCGCCCTCCGCGATGCCCACCACTCCACCGGCCAACTGACGACGGTGGTCCTCACTCATCGAGGGATCGAAGAACGGAAACATGAAGGAGATCAAACCGAGTTCGAGGGCGCGAAGTTCCTTTTCGGTGTCTCCCTCGTGGGAGTGGATGAAGAGGATGCGAAAGGCATCGGTTTCGCTCACGACCATTTCGAAGTAGACGCGAAAGGCAACTTCGATCTTCGCGCGCGGCGTCTCGGCGGCGCTCACCGCGATCTTGAGCGACGCCAACAGCGTCTCGGCGAGTTGCGCCACGATTTCGTGGTAGAGATCGGTCTTGGATTCGAAGTACTGATAGAGGATCGGCTTGGTGAAACCGGCCTCGCGCGCGATGTCGTCCATGGTCGTCGACTGGAATCCGCGCTCCGCGAAGAGCGTCTTGGCGACGCTCAAGAGTTGTTCTCTGCGCTCAGCGTGTCGCGGTCGGTCGTCGTGGATCACCATACGTTTAGAGGCTACTTGGCACTCATCGGATGCCCATTGAATCGAGCAGTTCGCCCAAGCGTGTGGGCAGCGTTGCGACGTTGAAATGTTCGAGTGCGATGGACAGGTTGTGCGCGTAGTGGTCGTAGTCAGGATTTTTGAGGAACGAGGTGATGCCCTCGATCTCGCCGAGTTCGAAGAACCGGAAGCCGAAGTCGCGGATCTCGCACGCGACCGGATACGGATACAGCGCGAGCGGGCGCCGGTGCGTGACCGATTCGATCACCGGATTCCCGAATCCTTCCCACGTCGAGGGCATCACGACGAGATCCGAGGCGGCGTACGCGTCGTGGACGTCAAAGCCATCCGGCACGCCGCGACGCACATCGACATGGGCGGAACGGATCAACTCCTCGAGCGTCTTTTCGTAGCCGTCCTCGGCCGGTCCGAGTAGCCAGAAGACTGCGTCGAGTGCCTCGCACAGCGCGAGCGCGCCCTCGACGTTCTTGCGCGGGAGTGCTCGAGAAGGCATCACGACGAGAGTTCGCGACGCCACATCGAGACTGAGTCGCGTGGAGTCACGTCGCCCCCGCGGCGGTTCGCAGTCGAAGGAGTTCATGATCGTCACGGCGTCGATGCCACGTTCCCGGAGTTCGAGACGCGAGAGTTCGTTGATCGTGACGTGATGCCACCGCGCGCCGGCGCGCGGTCCCTCGAGGTGGGCGAGGTGGGGACGTTGCCACGGGAGGTCGTGGTGGTGAAAGAGCGCGGGGCGACCGTCGAGCACTTGGTAGAGCACGTCGCGCGCGTCGAGGTTGAGCGGCAGTGAAGCGAGATTCTCGACGATGACGAGGTCGCTGTCGCGCAGCGCCATCGCCAACTCTTGGACCGACGTTGACTGCGTGGCGTTGATCGCCAGACCCGGAATCAGCACGTCGGCGACACCGTCACCAGCGACGGTCTGCACCCGATGGCCGAGGGTCTGGAGGGCCGAGGTCCACTTGGCCGACTCGATGGCCACGCCATCGGTCCCACCGAGTCGAAAGCTGACGAGGGCGATGCGAGCCACGCTCAAGGCTAGACACGGCGGCGAAGCGTATTTATGACCCGTAGTACCATGTCGATTCGGTGCGGACCGCTGGTCGGTGCCATTTCTGGAGGTCTGTCGGTGGCGAAACGAGCGCTAATTACCGGAATCACCGGTCAGGACGGCTCCTACCTGGCCGAACTGTTGCTCACCAAAGGCTACGAGGTCATCGGACTGATCCGGCGCAGTTCCACCCTCACGATCGAGCGAATCAGCCACATCCAAGACGACATCAATCTGGTCTCGGGCGACCTCGTCGACGAGGTCTCGTTGATCAACGTGCTGCGCGACACCCGACCGTCGGAGGTCTACAACCTGGCCGCCCAGAGCTTCGTGCAGACGTCTTGGACGCAACCGGTGCTGACCGGTGAGATCACGGCGCTCGGCGTCACCCGGATGCTCGACGCGATTCGCATCGTCGACCCCGAGATTCGTTTCTATCAAGCGAGTTCCTCCGAGATGTTCGGACGTGTTCGCTCCGTGCCGCAAGACGAGGACACGCCGTTCTACCCTCGCAGCCCTTACGGTGTCGCGAAGGTGTACGGCCACTGGATCACCGTGAACTATCGCGAGAGTTACGGCCTACACGCGTCGTCGGGGATCTTGTTCAACCACGAGTCACCCCGGCGCGGACTCGAGTTCGTCACGCGAAAGGTCACGCACGGCGTCGCGCGGATCAAGGCCGGACTCGACAGTTCGTTGCGCCTCGGCAACCTCGACGCGCATCGTGACTGGGGCTACGCGGCCGACTACGTGCGCGCGATGTGGGCCATGCTCCAGCGCGACACCCCCGACGACTTCGTCGTGGCGAGCGGCCAATCACATTCGGTTCGTGAACTATGTGAGGTGGCCTTCAACGCCGCCGGACTGAACTACGAGGACTACGTCGTGATCGATCCGGCGTTCATCCGACCGGCCGAGGTGGATCTCTTGGTCGGCGACGCCACCAAGGCCCACGAGCAGTTGGGCTGGAAGTGTGAAGTCGACTTCTTCGGCCTTATCGAGATGATGGTGGCCGCGGACATCGACGCCCTGGCGCGGTAGGCCCGTGGCGACAATCGAGGTCCCGTCGGTCCGCCTGCGCGGCGCCGTCTCGATGGCCAGCGGCTTTCCCTTGTTGAGTGGCGTCGACCTCGAACTCGCTCCATCGTCGCTCACCGTGTTGGTGGGCGCGAACGGTGCGGGCAAGACCAGCCTCTTGCGTCTCCTCGCGGGGCTGATCGGACTCAGCGCGGGGGAGGGCTCGGTCCTCGGAATGGACCTCGCCACCGTCGATCGGCGCCAACTTCGTCGTCGTGTCGGCTGGCTCGGTCATGAAGGTTCGTTCTACGACGACCTCACGGTCGCCGAGAACCTCACCTTCTGCGCGAAAGCGCTCGGTCGACCGATCGATGAACTCGGAAGCGTCCTCGAACGCGTCGAACTGAGCGAGCGACGCGATACCGCGGCCAAGCGACTCTCGGCCGGCCAGCGACGACGACTGGGACTGGCCTGGCTGCTCCTTCGGCGTCCGGAGCTGTGGCTGCTCGATGAGCCCTACGCGTCGCTGGACGATGAGGGCCGCACGTTCTTCGACGCGTTGTTGGGCGACGTCGTCGAACGCGGGGCCACGGTGGTGGTCAGTGCCCACGATCCACTGCGCAGCGCGCAGCTGCACCCGCGCACGCTGGCGATGGCCGGCGGACGGATCGTGGGCGAATCGTGATCCGCGTCGCGCTGCTCGTCGCGGGCAAGGACCTGCGTGTCGAACGGCGCAGTCGAGTGCTGCTCTGGCAGGTCGTCCCCTTCGGCGTGATGGCGCTCCTCTTGAGCGGACTGGCACTCGGTCCCAACCAGGTCGGTCACTCCTCGGCGGCGCCGGGTCTGTTCTATCTGGTCATCGTGCTGGTGGCGCTGTTGATGATCAACCGCAGTCACGCGATCGAGGCCACGAGCGGCACCCGGGCGTCGATCTCGACCCTCGGACTCGACCCGGCGGGCGTCTTCTTGGGCAAGGCCGCCGCCTTGGCCGTCGAGCTCTGGCTGAGCGCGATTGTCCTGCTCGCGGGGAGCGTCGTGGTCCTCCATACGGCCCTTCACGGCACGTTGGAGGCGGTCCCGAGCATCGTGGTCACCCTAGGCGCCATCGCGGGCGCCGGAACGCTCTACGGGGCCCTGACGAGCGGCGGAAACGCCGCCGCGACCTTGCTGCCGGTCCTCAGTCTCCCGGCCTTCGCGCCGCTGTTGATCGCCGGCGAGCGCTCCTTCAACTCGGCGCTGCACGGAGGTGCCCTGTTGCAGTGGTGGGTCATATCGGTCGTGGCGCTGGCCGTATACCTGGCACTGGGCATTCTCCTTTACGGTGTTCTCGAGGAATCGTGATGAAAGAACTCAGCCAACGACTACTAGGACCGGCCACGATCGTCACCATGGCCCTCACCATTTGGTTGGGCATCTGGGTCACCCCACCGGACAAGGTCCAGGGCAATCTGGCCCGCCTGCTCTACGTCCATCCGGCCATCGCCACGGTCGCGCTGTACCTCTCCTTCGGCACGGCGACGGTCGCGAGCGCGCTCTACCTGTGGCGAAGGACCCGTTCGGTCGCCATGGACCGCGTGGCGCACTGCGCCATGGAGGTGAGCCTCGTCTTCATCGTCCTCACGCTCATCACCGGGTCGATCTGGGGACGCCCGGCCTGGGGGGTCTGGTGGGCGTGGGACGCGCGTCTCACCTCCACGGCGATCCTCGGCGTGCTCGCGCTCGGCTATCTCGCGCTGCGTCGGGCCAACGACGACTTCGAAGTGCGCGCGCGACGGAGCGCCGTGTTCGCGATCATCGCGGCGATCAACGTGCCGATCGACCACTTCTCCGTGCAGTGGTGGCACACCCTGCATCAGGGTGCGACGCTGCTCGGGCCGAATCGAGAGTTCAAGGTCCACGGCAGCATGCTCTGGACGTTGCTGCTGAGTTTCATCGCCTTCTCCCTCGCCTACGTGTGGCTGCTTCGCGCGCGGTACCGACTCGAGGTGAAGCGTGAACGCTCGGGCACCGAGACGCTCGAGGTGGCGCTGGAGCGACGTCGCGCCGAGGGAGTCCACTAGTGGGCTACGTCACCGCCGGATATTCCTTTGCCTTTGGGGGGCTGGCGCTCTACGCGCTGTCGATCTGGTGGCGAGGGCGACACCTTGACTGAGACCACGCTCGACCTCACGCCCGTCGCGCCGCCCAAGACGAAGAGCTCCAGTCGTCGTCGAACGATCGGTGTGCTGGCCGTCTTGGTCATCGCGATCCTGGCGTTGCTCAGCCAGGGTCTATTGCACTCGCTGAACTACTTCGACACCGTCGATCAGGTCTTCGCGAGTCGCGCCAAGATCGGCACGACGACGATCCGTCTCGAGGGCGTCGTCAAGCCTCACACCATCACGCGCACCGCGAAGGGTGCGTCGTTCTGGATCACCGGTTCGGGCACGCACGAGGTCTACGTCATCAGTCACGGGACGCCGCCGCAGCTCTTCCAGTCCGACATACCCGTCGTCGTCGAAGGACACTTCACGACCGCGCACTCGACGACGTTCGACGGCACGCAGATATTGGTGAAGCACACCGCGACCTACATCGCCAAGTATCCGAAACGGGTGAAGGCGCCCAACGGCAGCGTGCGATGACGCTGACCTGGCTCGGGCGCGCGGCGCTCTACCTCGCCTTCCTCGCCACCATTGGCGGTCTCGTCCACCAACTCATCGCGCTTCGCAGCGACCGCCCATCTCGATCGATCCAATGGGCGCTGGTGTCACTCGCCGGGATCGTGGGTGCGGTCGCGGTGATGCAGTTCGCGCTCATCACGCACAACTTCTCGTTGGCCTACGTGTCGGAGAACAACGCGACGTTCACGCCCCTGCTCTATTCGATCACCGGGATGTGGTCGGCCCTCGAAGGGTCGCTGCTGTTGTGGTCATTGTTGCTGTGCGCCATCATCGTGCTGGTCCTTCACTACTACCGGCGACGCCGCGACGACCAGGTGGTCTCGTGGGCCGCCGTCGTGCTCTTCGGCGTGAGCGCCTTCTTCTTGGGACTGATGTGCGGTCCGGCCGATCCGTTCATCCACAACGCGGCCAAGGTACTCCAGGGCGCGGGTCCGAATGCCCTGTTGCAGGACAATCCGCTCGTCGCCATTCACCCGCCGCTGCTCTATATGGGATTCGTCGGGTTCACGGTGCCGTTCGCCTTCGCGATCGCGATGCTGATCACCGGACGGGTGCATGACCAATGGCCCCTCGAGCAACGTCGCTGGACGGTGCTGGCCTGGGGCGTCTTGTCGGTCGGCATCGTGTTGGGCGCGTGGTGGAGCTACCAGGTGCTCGGCTGGGGTGGCTTCTGGGGATGGGACCCGGTCGAGAACGCCGCCCTCTTGCCGTGGCTGACGGCGACGGCGTACATCCACTCGGTGATCGTCCAAGATCGCCGCGGACTCTTTCGCGTGTGGAACCTCTCCCTGGCGATCGCCACGTTCTCACTGACGGTGCTCGGCACGTTCTTCACTCGCTCCGGCGTCTTGCAGAGCGTGCACGCCTTTTCCTCGAGCACACTCGGGCCGCTCCTGATCGGCTTCTTCTTCGTCACCGTCGCGCTCGGCGTGGGACTGCTCGCGTGGCGCGGTGATCGCCTGCGCTCGCCGGTGGGCGTCGACCATCCGCTCTCCAAGGAGGGTCTGTTCATCGCCAACAACGTGCTCTTCGTCGGCTTCGCCGTCGTCGTCTTGCTCGGGACGGTCTTCCCGCTGCTCTACGAAGCGGTCAACGGCGGTCAGGTGACCGTCGGCACGCCGTACTTCGCCACGGTCGCGGTGCCGATGAGCATCGTGCTGCTCGTACTGATGTCACTCGCGCCGCTGGTCGGCTGGCGCACCCTCGACGCGAACGTGCTGTGGTCGCGCATTCGCTTCAGCGCGTGGACGTCGCTCATCATCGTCGCCGCGTTGATCGTCGCTGGCGTGCGACGGCCGATGGTGTTGTTGGCCTACTTCTTGGCGACGGCGGCCGCGGGGGCGGCCCTTCGCACGTTGCGTGGTGCCTTCGTCGCGGGCAAGCGTCGCCACCAGCGATGGTACGACGCGTTGCGTGGACCGAGCGCCGGGGGAATGGTCGTGCACCTCGGGGTCGTCGTGATGGCGCTCGCGATCGTGACCTCGACCTCCTACACGACCCGCAACGAAGTGACACTGGCGACCGGACAGAGCACGGTGGTCTCCGGTCAGTACGTCACGTTCCACGGCTTTCGCACGGTGAAAGACTCACTGGAGACGGCGACGCAGTTGCGCGTCGACGTGAATCACCACGCGTTGTTGCCGGCCATCACGACCTACCACGGACGCAGCGCGCAACCGGTCGGCACGCCGGCGATCGACTCCGACCTGGCGCGCGACGTCTACGTCACCTTCGACGCCGTCGGCGGCAACGGCGCGGCGTCCGGCGCCCAGGTCGAAGGTAACTTGCCGGCCGGCTCGGTGGTGCTCGGCGTCACCGTCGAACCAATGCTCGCGTGGCTGTGGATCGGCGGACTGCTCCTCGGCGTCGGCTCGGCGCTGTCGTTCGTTCGCCGCCGTCGAGGGGACGAGGGGGACGCGTGAGACGAACGGTCATGGTCATCTCGCTCGGGATCCTCGCGATCCTCATCGCCTTCTCGGCGTTCCTCGCGACGCGTCACCCCATCAGCGCCGCCACCGAGGCGCCGAGCCCGTTGCTCGGGAGACTCGCGCCGACACTCGAGGGCCACGAACTCGGTGGCGGCACGTTCTCGCTGAAGAGCGAACGCGGCAAGGTCGTCGTCGTCAACTTCTGGGCCTCGTGGTGCGCTCCGTGCATCCAAGAGGCCCCGGAGCTCTCGACCTACGCGTGGAGCGTGCGTAACAAGGGCGTCGTGGTCGTGGGCGTCGTCTTCAACGACCCGGTCAATCAGGCGACGGACTTCGCGGCGCACTACGGCTCGCTCTATCCGTCGATCATCGATCCCGGCGGGGTCATCGCGAACAGCTACGGCGTCACCTCGCCGCCCACGACGTTCGTGATCAACCGCCAGGGTCGCGTCGCGGTGACACTGCTGGGTGCGACGAACGCGAAACAGTTGGCGGCCGTCGTGGCGAGGGTCTCGTCGTGAAGGTCGTGAAGTCCTTTCGGCTGTGGTGCCTCGCATTCCTCTGCGTCCTCGCGGTGGCGCTACTCGAGGCGCCGAGTACGGCGTCCCAGCAGGGCCGCATCGCGCATCTGGAGACGCTCGTGAAGTGCCCCGCGTGCGACGACCTGTCGGTCGCCCAGAGCAACGCGACGTCGTCGATCGCCGTGCGACACGACATCGCACGACGCGTCAAAGAGGGCCAGTCCGACAACAAGATCCTCACCTCGTTGGAGGCGACCTACGGCACCTCGATCCTGCTCAGCCCTTCGACGTCCGGCCTCGGTCTGTTGTTGTGGCTCGTGCCGCTCGGGGCGGTGGCGGCGTTGGTCGTGGCGGGTGTGCGACTGGCGAGACGGCGATGAACCGCGACGCCGACCAACTGCGCGACGAGATCCGACTCCGCGAGGCGTCGTTACGTGACGCCTCGCGTGAACGTGACGACGGTGAACTCAGTGCGGAGCAGTTCGACGACATCGAACGTCGCGAGGTAACGGCACTCGATCGCGCGCGCAACGCGCTGGGCGAGCTGATGGTCGCCGTCGACACGACTCGCGCACGAGGGCGAACGCGGCGCGCGCGCTGGCTCGTCGTTGCGGTCGTGTGCTTCGCCATCGTCCTGCTCTACGCGCTGTTGTCTTCGACGACGCCGCGTCAGGCGGGGAACTCCGGTGACGGCGGCATCACCCTCACGCGCACGCAAGAGATCGATCGCCTGCTCACGCAGGCCGAGGTGGACGTCGCCAACAAACAGGACACCACGGCGCTCAGCGCGTACGAGAAGGTCCTCAACCTCGAGCCGAAGAACGTGACGGCCCTGACGCAGACCGGTTGGCTCGACTTCACCGCGGGCAGCACTGCCGGGAAGGCCTCGGTGGTGGCGTACGGCATCAAGGAATTAGAGAAGGCGATCGCGGTGGCCCCGCGCCAGACGGCGCCGCGCCTCTACTTCGCGATCGTCGCCGACTCGACACCAGGCAACCAGCGAGTGGCGAAGACCGAGTTCGAAGAGTTCTTGAAGCTCCGGCCGTCGATCGGTCAGCTAGCGATCGCACGACCGTTTTTGCAGAATCTCGGGATCAAGATTCCCGGTTGACAGCCGCCAACGGCGCACCGGATTCTTCGAAAGTCCAGTGATAAAGGCTAAACGCGCAACTTCCGTGGTGACACGGTCTTTCATGACGACCTTGACTTTGTCGCACAAAGTAGACTACTTTGTGAGACAAAGTAAATGAAGGAGTGCGATGACTAAATCCCACGACACCACGGAATCACCCTCGGCGGAAGAGACACTTGACCCGCGCGCCGCCGCCGCGTTACTCGCCGAGACGACGGAGAAGGCGTCGCACGCGCTGCAAGTGAACTCGCTGCTGCTCTCGCTCCTCGGCGGCTTGGTTCTGCCCGTGGGCTTCGGCATCATTTGGTGGTCGGTGCGTCATCAGCACCCGTACCAAGGGCCGACGCTGGGCGCCATCGGTCTCATGTATCTGCTCGTCGTGCTGGTCGACGGCATTTCGCTCGCCGTCTTTCGACGCTCGAGCAGGGGAGTGGGCGGCCAGTACAAGAAGAATCGCCGAATGCTCGGTGCCGTCGGTGCCGTCGGACTGATCGGCGCGTACGTGATCATGGGCGCCCTCGAACACGCGCACGTGACGCACGCCGTGGTGTACGGGATCTATCCAGCCACGGTGCCACTCGTCATTGGCGGGATGATCGGCGCCGTTGGCGCGTCCCAGCGCGAGGACTGGACGCTCTTCACCGCCGCACTCGTGATTTCGTGCGTCGCGGCCGGCGCCGCCTTCGCCGGTCCGGTAGGGGCGTGGGCCGTCTCGGGCTTCGGTGCGGGCGCCGCCCTGTTGGGGAGCGCGGGCGTCAAGCTCGCGCAGCGCCACGCCCGATGAACGAAGGCGAACTCGATCCGTTGATACACGTCCCGGCGCGACTCCGGATACTCGCGACGTTGGCGGCGCTGCATGAAGGTGACACGCTTTCGTTCACTCGACTCCAAGAGATGATCGAACTCACGCCGGGCAATTTGATCACCCACCTTCGCAAGTTGGAAGACGCCGGTTACGTGAAGAGCGAAAAGACCGGCGCCGGCGTGGCCTCACGCACGTCGGTCGCGCTCACGCCGCGAGGTCGAGTGGCACTCGACGCCTACGCCCAAACCCTGCGCGGGGTGCTTGACGGCATCTAGGCTCCGGACACAATTGACTCCTTCTGTTCGTTGTGCGAACATTCAGGGCTTGCGTCGGAGAATGTCGGGGGTGCCGTGTGGAGGAAAGCAATCGAATGTTCGTGCAGTCGCTTGAACGCGGGCTGGATGTCATTCGCTCATTCAACGAGGAGTGTCCGCGCCAGTCGCTGAGTGAAGTAGCGCGCCGCACGGGCTACAGCCGGGCGTCGTGTCGGCGACTGCTCTTCACGCTCGAGGCCCTCGGCTACGTCGGCGTCGACGGCCGCGAGTTCTTCTTGCAGCCACGAATCCTCGACATCGGCTACTCCTTCTTGACGTCGTTACCGTTTCGCGACATCGTCGAGCCGTTCATCCAGGATTTGAGTGACAAGGTTCGTGAGTCGGTGTCGGTGTCGGTGTTGGACGGGTCGGACATCGTCTTCGTGAGTCGAGTCGCCGCGTCACGCATCATGACGCTGTCGCTCTCGGTCGGCAGCCGACTGCCCGCGTACTGCACGTCGACGGGGCGGGTCTTGCTGGCGGCGATGCCGGTCGCCGAACAACGGCGACACCTGGGCAGTCGCCCGTTAATGGCGCTCACGAAGTTCACGCTGCACCGCGAGAGTGACATCCTGACCGAATTGGAAAAGGTCGCCAAGCGCGGCTGGGCGCTCAACGATCAAGAGCTCGAGATCGGTCTGCGCGCCGTCGCGGCCCCGATCCGTGATTCGACCGGCCGAACGGTCGCCGCGATCAACATCTCGACGCCCGTTGGCCGCACGAATCTGAAGGAACTCCGAGAAGAACTGGTGCCGCAGCTTCTCGCGACGACCCAACGCGTGAACTCCATCCTCGCCAAGCGCTAGGTCGAACGTCGACCCGTCCGTTCATCGCTACGATTCTCAAAGCACGTTTCGAGCGCCAAGAGGAGGGCCGTGGACGACGAACACTCGATGGACCGCCCCTTCGTGCAGAACAACGAATGGAGGAGCGAGGAGCCGGACGAACCGCAAAAGCGACGACGTTGGCTCATCGTGGTGGTCTCGGTCGTGGTGGTCATCGCCGCTATCGGTGTCGCGTTGTACATCGCGGCGAGTCACTATCAACCGCTCTCCCAGAAACTCGACGGCGGTTACGGCACGCAGATCGAGACACTCAACGGAACGTTGGCGGCGAATCGAATTGTCGGAGCGGTAGGTAGTTCCCACGTCGTGTGGACCGAGCCGAGCGGATCGTTTCTCGTCGAAGTGGTCTTCACGATCAACAACCTTCAGCGCTTCCCGGTCACGATCGAAAAGGTCACGCCGCCCGCGATCCCGTCAGGCACGTCGAACGTGCACGTGTACTTCGACACCAAGCCCAAGAACGAGGGTACCTACGGACTGAAGGGTGGTCCGGCCTTCAGTCCGACGACGCTCGCGAGTGGGGGTCAGCTCGAACTCGCGATCCACTGGGATCAACAGTGTGTGCCGACCTCGGCCGATAGCGGCACGTCGACGTACACCAGCGTGCCGGTTGAGTATTCGTTCATGAGTTTCCATCACACGGTTAGCGTGCCGATGCAGAGCTTGATCATCGCGCCGCGCGCTACGTGTTAGGGCGCGGCGTTACGCGGTAACGCGACAGGCGTCATCGCCGCGCGCGCGTGACGTCAATGTCACGTTGCGCCGTTCGGCGCCGAGTCCGTCGAGCATGCCTGAGATGAGACCGCGGTCGACCGCGCACAGCACCGGGTGGTGTTGGGCCGCGGTGCCGAAGGGACAGTTGTCCGACACGACGGACTGTTCGAGGTCGTGCTCTTCTGCGCGGGCGGCGAATCCGTGGGCCGTCAAGATCCCGGCGATCGACTCCATCGCGGTCTTGAGGCTCGGACTGGAATCACCGGCACCGACGGCACCGGCCAGGGTTCGGCCGTACTCGACACCGACGTCGTGGGACATCGATTCGGCCGCCTCCGGTCCAAGTCGCTCGAGGGCCATCTCAAGGAGTGCCACCAGCAGGGCGTCTCGGCGCATGGAGCCGTTCATGACGAGGCCGTCGTCGACGACTCGATAGCCCTTGGCCGGTCGCCCAACGGTGGTCTTATGAACGTTGTCGAAGGTGACGTAGCCCGACTCGGTGAGCCGCTCGAGGTGGTGACGGACCACATTGGCGTGGACCAGGCAGTGTCGCGAGAGTTCTGTCGCCGTGGCGCCCGGGTTTTCTCGAAGGTAGAGGTAGATCTTGCGGCGCGTGTTGTCGCCAAAAGAGTGCGTCAAACTCGTGATGTTGGCCGTGAACAGGGCCGGGTCGAGATCGTTCTCGTTCATCGAAGTTGCCACGTAGAAAGTCTAGGACCGCCTTGGTCTTTCGCGCCGGTACGCTCTATTGGCCCTCTCAAAGGAAATAAGTGACCTCGAACAGCCCGCACGTAAGCGCACTCAGCGACATCGTTGAGCCGCAACTGGTTCGCTCGTTGGGCGAGCTCGGTTTTCTCGGTGACGTGGTCGAAAGTGGCGGATCGACCACGGTCGAACTGGTACTGCCGGTCTCGTCCTGGCCTAATCTGGCGTTGCTCGAGGTGTCGGTCAAAGCGATCATCCCGGATGCCACGGTGGTCGTTCGTCCCATGGACGAAGAAGAACTCCTGGGACTGCGCAACTTCTTGCGGGGTGCGATGGCCGGTGACCCGGGACCGGGTGAGCACGCGCACGGCGACACGCCACCCAAGTTCCTCGACAAGCTCTCCAAGACGAGGATCCTGGGGATCTCCTCGGGCAAGGGGGGAGTGGGCAAATCGTCGGTGACGGTCAATCTCGCGATCGCCCTGGCCCAGAGTGGCCACGACGTCGGCGTTCTCGACGCCGACGTGTACGGCTTCTCCTTGCCCAAGATGCTCGGCGCGGTGAACGATCCGATCGTGCTCGGCGACACGGTCATCCCGACGTTGGCCCACGGCGTGCGCTGCGTCTCGATGGGGTACTTCGTACCGGACGAGCAGCCGGTCATCTGGCGCGGACCGATGCTGCACAAGGCGATCCAACAGCTCGTCTCCGAGGCGTGGTGGGACGAACCGGACTTCTTGCTGATCGACATGCCCCCCGGCACCGGCGACGTGGCGTTGACACTGTCCGAGGTGTTACCGCGCATCGAGATGTACGTCGTGACGACGCCGCAGGCGGCCGCGCAACGCGTCGCGCAACGTTCGGCGTACGCGGCGCGCAAACTGAAGCTCAGTGTGCGCGGCGTGATCGAGAACATGAGTTGGTTCACCGGGGATGACGCGAAGCGTTACGAGATCTTCGGAGCCGGCGGTGGCGCGCGACTGGCGAAAGAACTCGGCATCGCGTTGCTGGGACAGATTCCTCTGGACACCAAACTGCGCGAGGGCGGCGACATCGGCGAACCGATCGTCGTTCACGATCCCGACAGCGAAGTGTCGCTTGCCTTCAAGGCGCTCGCGGCGACGATCGTGAACCAGGGTCCCGCTCGCGTCTATCGACAAGAGTTGAAACTGTCGTAGCTCTCGAGGCGTGAGGACTTCTTCCATGTTCGACTCAATCGAACGAATCACACCTACGTGACGTCGGCCACAAAGGGTATAGACAATTTAGGTTTCATCTGGTAATTTTCCGCTCACTGGGCAAACGCGCCCGGGCTATCGGGGGGATAGATATGGATGAGACCGACACCGCGGGCGTAGGTTCGGGTCAAGCAGACCAGAAGGACTTAGCGACCTTCGGCTACAAACAGGAACTGCACCGAACGCTGGGCTTCTTCAGTTCGTTCGCGGCGGCGTTCAGCTACATCTCACCGTCGACCGGTATCTTCACCCTCTTCTTCTTGGGCCTCACGACGATCGGTGGCGTCTTCTTCTGGAGCTGGCCGATCGTCGCGATCGGCCAGATGCTGGTCGCCCTCAACTTCGCCGAGGTCTCGAGTCACTTCCCGATCGCCGGATCGGTCTTCCAGTGGACGAAGTACCTCGCGAGTCGACCCTTCGCGTGGTTCACGGGATGGATCTACATCTTCGCCGGTGTCCTCACGGTGACCGCCGTCGTCGTGACCTTGCCGCTCACCATTCTTCCGATGGTGAACCTGATGGGTTGGCACCTGGACGCTGGGGCCCTGGACGACCAGATCTGGGTCGCCGCGATAACGCTCATCGTCATCACGGTGTTGAACATCTACAGCGTCAAAGTCGTCTCGGTCGTGAATAACACCGGCGTGTTCTTCGAAATTGTCGGACTCGTCGTCTTCGCGGTCGTGATGCTGATCGTCCATCGCCACCAGTCGATTTCCATCGTCACGAACACCGGCGGGCTGCACCTCGGTATCGGTTCGTTCTTCCTCGCGATGTTCATGAGTCTCTTCGTCATCTACGGGATGGATACGGCGTCCACGCTGGCCGAGGAGACGAAGGACCCTCGCCGGGCCGCTCCAAAAGCCGTTCTGTCGTCCGTTGGGGGAGCGTTCATCATCGGCGCAATCTTCCTCCTCGCGATGTTGATGGCGATCCCCAATCTGAAGACCGCCATTGCCAATTCGTGGGGACCGGCGCAGATCATCGAGGCGAACTTCTCCAAGCCCTACGCCATCATCTATCTCGCGGTCGTGTCGGCAGCGATTCTGGTGTGCTGCCTCAGCATCATGACCGCGACCATCCGTCTGTGCTTCGGCATGGCTCGAGACAACCGCCTGCCCGCGTCGTCGTACCTGTCAAGGGTGCACCCCAAGTTGCACACGCCGATCTTCTCGTGCGTCGTGGTCGCCGTCCTCGCCGCGATTCCACTCTTCAAGTACGCGGGTGCCAGCTACGTGGCGATCGCGGCAACGGCGATGATCTACCTCAGTTACTTCCTCGGCAACCTGGCGGTGCTCGGTGCTCGACTCAAGGGTTGGCCAAGGGAGAAGACGCCCTTCTCACTCGGGAAGTGGGGGATGCTCGTCAACATCTTGGCGCTCTGTTGGGGCGGGGGAATGTTGATCAACTTCGCAATTCCGCGCGCGTTCAGCAACCCGACGCCGAATCAAACGGCCGGCGCGCTCAGTACCGGGATCGGATTCCTCAACAAGGTGCCGATCCTCTACACCGTGCTGGGGATCATTCTGATCATCGGCGTGCTGTACTACTTCCTCGTCGAAGTCCGCAAGCCGCAGGTCGAGATCATTCGACCCGCTGAATCCGGACCAGTCGTGATACCGGCTGAGTCGTTGCCGTCCGATGAGGTCAGCTAGTAGTCGATCGCTCGAAGTTACTTCGGTGGTAGTTCGAAGGACCAGACCAACGTGCGGCTTCGGTCGGCGCGCAAGATGTCACACGCGCTCTCGACCGGGACGCCGTCCACGTCGAACGCCTCGCGCTCGACGCGAAGGAGCGGCGTGCCACGGGTGACGTCGAGCAGTCGAGCGGTACGGGCATTGGCGGCGATCGGCGAGATTCGCTCGACGGCACGCACCGGTCGTGCGTCGTAGCGGCGCTCGAGGAGCTCATAGATCGAACCGTGCAGCGGTTCGCTGAGGAGTCCCGCGAAGCGTTCGGCCGGGAAACTGGAGTGCTCGAGCAAGACCGGGAGGTCGTTCGCGAAGCGCAAGCGGTCGATCTCGAAGACCTCATCGCCTTCGGAGAGCTGTAGCGCCTCGGCCGTCGCGGCATCGGCTTCGACGCGCTCGGTTCGCAGGACGCGTGCACCGGCGACGTGACCGAGTCGACGGGCCTGTTCGGAGAATCCGGCGAACGTCGTGAGGTCGTTCTCGATCACCGGTTCGGCGATGAACGTTCCGCCGTTACGACCCGTGCGACGATGGATGAGTTTACGAATCTGCAGTTCTGCGAGGGCTTGACGGACGGTCAGTCGGTTGACGCCGAACTCTTTGGCGAGTTCACGCTCGGGGGGGAGCCGGTCGCCGGTACGGAAGTGTCCGAGCGTGATCGACGAGGCGACGGCGTTCGCGATTTGCGTGTGCAGCATCCCCTTGGAACGAGAGATCTTCGGGGGCCATTTGGAGTTTGGTGGCACAACTCCTCCTCTCAAAGCACAGTAACGGGCGCGTCTCACTTGCCACGCCAACTGTTTTTGGTATAGACAGTTTAGCCGACGACGTGCGCGAGGAGACACCATGATCGACAGGGCGCGCGTGGTGGTGATCGGCGGGGGAATCGGCGGCTGTTCGATCCTCTATTGGCTCACCCGCCTCGGTTGGAGTGACGTGGCGCTCGTCGAGCGATCAGAACTGACGAGTGGCTCGACCTTCCATTCCGCCGGCCTCGTGGGCCAACTTCGCAACTCGCTGTCGCTGACCCAGATGATGATGAACTCGGTCGATCTGTACCGCACGCTGGGCGAGGAGGTCGATCTCGAGACGGGCTGGCGCGAGGTCGGCTCGCTGCGACTGGCCTCATCGAACGAGCACATGGAAGAGCTCGAGCGCCAGGCGGCCTGGGCCGAGACCTTCGGACTTCCGCTGCATCTCATCTCGGCCGACGAAGCCCAGTCGATGTTCCCGCCGATGTCGAGCGAGGGCGTTCTCGGCGCGGCGTTCCTGCCCTCGGACGGTTACGTCGATCCCAGCCAGTTGACGCTCGCCTTGGCGAAGGGTGCGCGGCAGCGCGGCGCGACGATCCTCACGAACACGCGAGTGACGGGCATACGGGTCGAGGACAGTCGCGTACGTGCCGTCGAGACGGACCAGGGAACGATCGAGTGCGAGTACGTCGTGAACGCGGGCGGCATCTACGCCCACGAGATCGGACTGCTGGCCGGCGTGCACGTGCCCCTCGTCGCGATGGCCCACCAGTACGCGATCACGAAGCCGACGGGACTCTCGCGCGACATGCCGACACTGCGCGACCCGGCGCGCTTGGTCTACTTTCGCGCCGAGAGCGGTGGCCTCGTCATGGGTGGTTACGAGCGCAATCCCTCGGTGTGGGGACTCGGCGGTATCGCGTCGGACTTCAACTCGCGACTGCTCGAACCCGACTGGGACCGCTTCGCGCCGCTCTTCGAGGCCGCCATATCGCGCGTGCCGGCGTTGGCCGACGCCGAGATCGTGACGCTGATCAACGGGCCCGAGGCCTTCACGCCCGACGGTGAGTTCATCCTCGGCGAGAGCGCCGTCGCGGGATTCTGGGTGGCGGCCGGATTCTGCGCGCACGGCATCGCCGGCTCCGGTGGCATGGGCAAGTTGATGGCCGAGTGGATCATCGAGGGCCAGCCGGGTCTCGACGCGTGGGCGCTCGACTCGCGACGCTTCGGCCCGCAGTACCGGAGCCGGGACTACACGCTGATCCGCACCGACGAGATCTACGCCACGTACTACGACGTCAAGTACCCCGGACACGAGCGCCAAGCCGGTCGACCGCTCAAGGTCTCGCCGGTCAACGCCCGGCACCGCGACCTCGGCGCCGCCTTCGGTGAGAAGTCCGGCTGGGAACGGGTCAACTGGTACGAGTCCAACGCGGGCGCAGGCGACGAGTCGACACGCCCCGACGGGTGGGCCGGCATGCTGTGGTCGCCCGCCATCGGCGCCGAACACCGAGCCTGTCGCGAGAGTGCCGCGCTGTTCGATGAGAGTTCCTTCGCCAAGCTCGACGTGACCGGTCCCGGCGCAGCGTTGTTCCTGGAGCGACTCTGTGCCAATGGCGTCGCGCGCCGAGTGGGCGCGGTCGACCTACACACAGCTGCTCAATCCGCGCGGCGGCGTCGAGTGCGACCTCACGGTGACGAGGCTGGCCGAGGACCGCTTTCGACTCGTCACGGGCACGGCCTTCGGGAATCACGACGGCGCGTGGATTCGCCAGCACCTCGTGGACGATTCGGTCGCCGTCGAAGATGTCACGTCGAAGTACGCCTGCTTCGCACTCTGGGGGCCACGCGCGAGGGACATCCTTCAGCCACTCACCGAATCGGACCTCTCGCACGAGGCCTTCGGCTACATGAGCGCGAAGGAGATCAACGTCGGCGCGGTGCCGTGTCTCGCCGTGCGCGTCACGTTCGTCGGCGAACTCGGCTGGGAGCTGTACTGCCCGAGCGAGTACGCCGTGGGACTCTGGGATTCGTTGATGGCGGCTGGCGAGCCCCACGGACTGGTCCCCGGTGGCTACCGCGCGATCGAATCGCTGCGCCTGGAAAAGGGCTACCGCGTCTGGGGGAGCGACGTCACGACGACCGATTCGCCCTTCGAAGCGGGTCTGGGTTTTGCCGTGAAGATGAAGAAGGGCGAGTTCATCGGTCGCGAGGCGCTCGAGCGTGCGGGCGAGCCGACGCGTCGATTGGCCTGTCTCGTCCTGGACGAGCCGCGCTCGGTCGTGCTCGGATCCGAACCGGTGCGCTTCGAGGGACGACCGCTCGGGCGTGTCACGAGCGGTGGCTACGGCTACAGCCTCGCGTTGTCGATCGCCTACGCCTACCTGCCGTCAGAGTTGGTCGCGCCGGGAACGCGCGTCAGCGTCGGCGTGTTCGGGCGCGACGTCGGTGCCGAGGTGCGAGCCGAGCCGTTGTTCGATCCCGGCAACGAGAAGGTCCGGGCCTAGCCTTCGTCGTCGCTGTAGCGCTGGGCCAGTCGTAGCTGTTCGCCGATGTCACTTTGATGGGCCAACGCGATGGCGTGCTCGCCGCGCTCGCGCGCGTAGTTCGTGAAGTCGACGTCGAGAGACGAGATCGCCATCTGGACGACACCCCACATCGCCTCGCGCAGTTCGGACACGATCTTCATGAGGTGCAGCGTCGACAAGACAGGATCACTCAGGTCGCCGACGTAGAGGCGAAGGAGTGCGATCTCGGAGTCGACCGGAAAACCGTTGTTCACTGCCACGTTGGCGAGATCGAAGAAGGGATCGGACATGCCCGCGTACTCCCAGTCGACGATGCGCAGCCGGTCGTCGAAGAGGAAGTTCGCGTTCAACAGGTCGTTGTGGCCGAGGACCGTCGGTCGGAACGGTCGCACGATCTCTATGCGGGCGAGCAGTTCGAGTGCGAACGTCGCGTCGAATGGCGCTTCTACGCCACGCGCTGCCGCGACGTCGCGGTGTTCTCGTATGACCTCGTAGGGATTCCAGATCGTCGGGGTGGTTCCGGCGTGATGGACCTGACGAAGCGTCTCGACGAACTGACCGAGCATCGGCTCTTCGGCGAGTTCGGCCGTCGACACGGCTCGACCGTCGATGAAGCGAAAGACGATGCAGCCCGTCGCTGCGTCCGTGGCGAGCACCTCGGGTCCGACCCCGATGGCCGCGGCGAGCCCTCCGGCGATGACCTCATTGGAGCGATCGATGCCGAGCAGGTGGGTGTCATTGCCCGGTACGCGCACGACCACCCGCTCGTCACCGAGGTCGACCACGTAGTTCGAGTTCGTTATGCCGTGCGCGAGGACCTCGATGGACCGCACTCGCTGCGGCCACAGGCGCGCCGCGAGTTCGTCGACGACATCGGTCATCGTCGAAGGCTAGAGCGTCGTGGTAACTCGCGCGGTCTCGATTTTCGGCCCCGCCGCCACGGGCAACGGACTTCTAGGATGAGAAAAACGGAGGGGGACCATGGAGAACTTCGAGGGACGCATTGCCGTCATTACCGGCGGCGGCACGGGAATGGGGCGCGAACTGGTGCGACAGCTGGCGAATGCCGGTTGTCATGTCGCGACCTGTGACGTCGCGGCCGAGAGATTGGACGAGACGAAATCCCTCGCGCTCGAGACGGCACCGGCCGGCACTCGAGTGACCACGTTCGTCGCCGACGTCGCCGATGAAGCCCAGTTGATCGCCTTTCGCGACGCGGTCGCCAAGGAGCACGCGACGACGACGATCAATTTGTTGTTCAACAACGCGGGCGTCGCGGGCGGCGGCAGTTTCGTGGACGACGATCGTTCCGCGTGGGAGCGAACGTTCGCGATCGACTGGGGTGGCGTCTATCTGGGCACCCGGACCTTCCTCGGGATGTTGGTGGCGGCCGACGAGGGCCACATCGTCAACACGAGCAGCATCAACGGCATCTTCGCCTCGGTCGGTCCGAATCGGCCCCACACCTCCTACAGCGCGGCGAAGTTCGCCGTGCGCGGCTTCAGCGAGGCGCTCATCGCCGACCTGCGGATGCACGCTCCCCACGTTCGGGTCTCGGTCGTGATGCCGGGTCACGTCGGGACGTCGATCGTCATCAACTCCGGAATCGTGCACGGCAAGGAGCCGGACACGCTCGACGCAGAGGACCTCGTGAAGGTTCGTCTTCAGCTCGCGGCCGACGGCACACCGGTCGACGAAGTCTCCGACGAGGATCTCCGCAAGGGCGTCGCAATGTTCGGCGAAGCCTTTCGCGATCTCGCACCACTCACCGCGGCATCGGCGGCCGAGATCATCCTCGACGGTGTACGCAAGAACAAGTGGCGGATCCTCGTCGGCGAAGACGCGGTCATCGTTGACCAGATGGTGCGCGACGACCCCGAACACGTCTACGAGCCCGAGTTCTGGCACTCGTTGCAGGCCCGGGGCCTTTTCGGCGGCTTCGGGTAATCATCACTAGAAGTCTCGACTGACTTACGTCTATCGTCATTCCGAGAGGTTGACGAGTAAGGACGAGCAATGGAACTGAAGGACAAGACAGCAGTCATCACCGGTGGGGCGAGTGGTATCGGTCTCGCCACCGCGATTCAGTTCTCCAAAGCCGGCGCGAAGATCGTGCTGGGCGACATCGAGGATGGTCCACTGGAGACGCAGGTCAACGAGATGCGCTCGCACGGCGCCACGGTGATCGGCGTGCACTGCGACGTCGCCAAGGAGTCCGACGTGGAGGCTTTACGCGATGCCGCCTTGAAAGAGTTCGGCGCCGTCCACGTGATCTTCAATAACGCCGGCGTCGCTGGCGGCGCGACGATCGGCACCCCGAAGAAGATCTGGGACTGGGTCATGAGCGTGAACCTTGACGGTGTGGTGAACGGCATGAACGCCTTCATTCCACTCTTTCTCGAACAAAATGAAGGTCACGTCGTCAACACCGCCTCCGAGGCCGGCCTCGTGGGCGTCGCGGGAATGGGTCCGTACAACGCGAGCAAGTTCGCGGTCGTCGGCATCTCGGAGTCGCTCTTCCACGAACTCGCCAACACGGGCAAGAACGTGCACGTCTCGGTGCTCTGTCCCAACTTCGTACGTACGCGGATCTTCGAATCCGAGCGCAACATGCCCAAGGAGCTCGCGAGCTTCGCTGAGAATCCTGAGGGCGCCGAGATCAAGAAGATCGCGGCCGCGCTCGTGAATGCGGGCATTGACGCCGCCGACGTCGCCAAGGCCGTCGAAGACGCGGTCGTGAACGAGAAGTTCTGGATCCTCACGCACGAACACTCGGCACTTCGTATCACCGAGCTGCGACTCGAGTGGATGCGCGGCGGACCGTCGCCGATGGCGGGACTCGTCAACGTCAACAACTAGCGGTCGATACCGCTCGGTAGTTGATCGATCGGCCAATCGAGCAACGTCACCGCGCAGTGGCACGCGAAGCGGTCCGTCATCCCCGCGACGTACGCGACGCTGAGTCCCAGCGCCACGGCCGGACTGTCGAGCGCCTCGTCACCGTCAGCGACGTCCGGAATCAGCGACGGGTGGATCGCGAAATACTCGACGAGAGCGCGCAGCATCGCGACGACGGCCGACGCCTGTTGACGCGATGCGCTGCGTAGGTAGATCGACTCATAGTTGAACGTACGAAATGCGGCGAGTGCCTCGGAGTGCCGCGCATCCATGCCGATGACCCCGGTCGATCGTGTGGTGCGGATCATCGCGTTGATGAACGTGCCAAGTTGTTGGCTTCGTCGAACGCCGCATCGATCGCGCACGATCGCCGGCAACTCCTCTGACATGACGATCCCGGCCGAGACGGCGTCTTCGAAGTCGTGACAGCTGTACGCGATGCGGTCGGCCCAACTGACGACCTCGCCTTCGGGCGTCGACGGCGCCGGTCGCGACCACGAGTGGTTCCGGATGCCGTCCAGCGTCTCGAGACAGAGGTTCAGGCTGACGAGTGACACGTCCGCGCCCCAGACCGCGTGGTCGAATCCTCCGACGACGAAGGGATCGAGGGCCTCTTCGCTCGCGTGGCCACCCGGACCGTGGCCACAGTCGTGTCCCAGCGCGATGGCCTCGGTGAGGGCCACGTTCAGTCCCAGCGCGCGCGCGACGCCCGCGGCGACCTGGGCGACCTCGAGCGCGTGGGTGAGTCGCGTGCGCATGTGGTCATCGGGAAAGACGAAGACCTGGGTCTTTCCGGCCAGTCGACGAAAGGCGCTCGAGTGCAGGACGCGGTCGCGGTCGCGCTCAAAACAGGTCCGGAACTCGTCGGGTTCCTCTTCGCGCGCACGGTTTCCCGCCCCGTATCCGCGCGTCGCGCCGATGGCGAGGAGAGCCTCCAACTGTTCTTCTCGTTCGGCGAGGGAACCGGGCAGACGTGATGAGACGTCAATGGCGGCCGAGGAGTCGCGGTGGGCGACCGTGACGTCGTCGGCCGCGCCCTCGTAGCCCTCCATGGTGGCCGCCCAGCGACGACTGCGCTCAGAGATAGGTGGGTCGGTCTCGTTTTCCATATCGCCCCTTCCTTCTAGCATGTGATGGTCGCCAACGTGGCAGAGGAGTAGTGATGGAAGTTCGTATCGGCATCGTGCAGTCCATGAAGGAGATCGAGGTTGTTCTCCCTGAGGACGCCAAGCGCGAGAAGGTGATGAAGGAGATCGAGACTTCGTTAAGCGAAGACACGGTGCTCTGGCTCACCGATCGCAAAGGTCGCCGCGTCGGGATTCCGGCTGCGCGAATCGCCTACGTGGAGTTGGGTTCTCCGTCGAGCGAGCGCATCGTCGGTTTCGGCTCGGCCTGAGTTTGACGGGCGTCGGGCGGTGATCGACTACCACCTGCACCTCTGGCCCCACTCGGAGTCCTCCGTCTGGTTCAAGCTCGACCAGATCGCGGACTACTGCGACGAGGCCGCGCGTCACGGCGTGACCGAGCTAGCGCTCACCGAACATACGAGCCGTTTTCGCGACGTGCTGTCGGCCGTCGGTCCCTTCTGGCTGCGCTACGGCCACGAGCCGACCAGTCCGGTCCTGGCGGAGTACCTGGACTTCCACGCGCGCAACTCGCTCGAGGAGTACGTCACGCTCGCCCAGCGGGCGAAGGATGAAGGACTGCCGGTCAAGGTCGGTCTCGAGGTCGACTACTACGCCGACCAGATGGACGTCATCGCACCACTCCTCGCGCAGTATCCCTTCGACGTGCTGATTGGTTCCGTGCACTGGCTCGGGACCTGGCAGTTCGACGACTACGACGTCCCCACGCACGCCCACGAGTGGACGGTACGCGACGTCGATCAGTGCTGGGCCGACTACGCGCGCGCGATCGAAGAGCTCGCGGCGTCGAACGCCGTCGACGTACTCGCGCACCCGGACCTGATCAAGGTCGCGGGCTTCATCGCATCGGATCCCGGTGACTACTGGGACCTCATGGCCGACTCGGCCGCGAAGTCCGATCTCTCGATGGAGTGCTCGTCGGCCGGCTGGACCAAGCCGATCGGCGAACAGTATCCGGCCGAAGGTTTCCTTGATCGCCTCGTCGCGCGCGGACTGACCTTCACGACGGCCAGTGACGCGCACTCGCTTGAACGCGTCGGCTCGCGCGCCGGCGAGTTGGCCGATCTCCTCGAGGCGCGCGGCGTCCACGAGGTCGCTTCCTACGACGCACGGCAACGGCGGATGATTCCACTGCGGGCCAGCTAGTGGCGACGCTCGCTGAACTCGCCGCTCTTCGCACGTCACTCGACGAGCCGGTCATCGACCACCTGTTGCGCCTCACGGCGTCGTGGTCGCTCCTCGCGGACCTGTCGTTCTCCGACATGTTGCTGATGGCCCGCGTCGAAGGCTCGGTCAACAACGATTCGGGTTTCGTCGTCTTGGGCCAGATGCGCCCCAACAACCGTTCGACGATGATCAACGACGACCTCGTCGGGACGACGCATGAGGCCACGTCCTGGCCGCTCGTGCATCTGGCCTTCGAGAGCGGTACCCGGATCATCGGCGAGGTCAACGTCGAGGCGATCGACGACGTCATCCCGGTGTGGTGCGTGCCGGTGCGATTCGACGGTCGCGTCGTGGCCGTGATGGTGCGTCTCCAGGGACCGCTGCGCGGACCGGCGTCGCTCTACGAGCAGGCCTATCTCTCCATCTTCGAACGGCTTTGCCTCATGGTCGCCGACGCGACGTTCCCGTTCCGCGAAGAGGGCGTCGCCGGGCCGGGCCTGCCGCGCGTGGGCGACGGCATCATCCTCATCGACGGCGACGGCCGCGTAGAGTTCGCGACGCCCAACGCCGCGAACGCGCTGCACCGCATGGGCATCTACGCGCCGGCCGAAGGTTCGACGCTGGCCGAACTCGGACTGCGCGTGCGAAGCGTCGAGCGTTCGTTGGAGTACGCGATCCCGGCGATGGAGGAGATCGACCGTGGACACGACGTCGCCATCCTCTTCCACTGCGTCCCGCTGCTCGAACACAACTTGGTGACCGGCGTCGTGACGCTGCTGCGCGACGTCTCGGACCTTCGTCAACTGAATCGTTTGGTGCTGAACAAGGAGGCGGCCGTCCGCGAGGTCCACCACCGAGTGAAGAACAACCTGCAAACCATCTCGTCACTGCTTCGACTGCAGGCGCGTCGCAGCGACGAACCCGAGACGCGCATCGCCCTCGGTGAGGCCGAACGACGCGTTCGTTCGATCGCCGTCGTGCACGAGGTGTTGAGTCGCGAGCCGGGGGAGGAGGTCGTCTTCGACGAGATCGTGCGTTCACTGGTCCTGCTCGTGGAAGACACCGTCTTGGCCCTGCACCCCGTCGAGATCGTGGTGAACGGCAATCTGGGCGTGCTCTCGACGGACCTGGCGACGCCCTTGGCCGTCGCGCTCGCCGAACTACTCACCAACGCCGTCGAACACGCGTTTCTCGGCTTCGGTGGGGCGAACAACGATCAGGTCGGCGTGGTGACGCTCAACCTCTATCTCGAAGACGGTGACGCCGTCGCCGAGATTCGCGACAACGGCCGCGGACTCGGCGAGGACTTCTCGTTGGAGGTGCCGAAGAGCCTCGGTCTGTCAATCGTGCGCGACATCATCCGCGCACAACTACTCGGCACGATTGAGATGAAGAATGTGAACTACGCCGACGGTGGTGGTACCTACGTGCGCGTAGCGGTGCCGCTGAGCGCTCGGCCCTAGAGCGACTGCGCGCGACGACGCGCGGCCAACCACTGCTTGCGCAGCTTGCGTCGCTCGTCCTCGGTCGTGCCACCCCACACACCCGACTCCTGGTTCGTCGCGAGTGCGAACTCCAGGCATGCCTTTTGGGCGTCACAGTTGTGGCAGACGCGCTTGGCCGACTCGATCTGGTCGGTCGCCATTCCGGTCGTGCCGATAGGGAAGAACAGTTCTGGTTCGGTGTCTCGGCAGGCTGCGTTGGAACGCCAGTCGGCGTCATCCCAGGCGTGCGTACGGTTCCAAATCAACGACATTTCAAATCCTTAGGGTGGGGGGTAATTCCACTGCAATTTCGCGAGAAACGGGCGGTGGTGGGAGTTCAATTTTAACGAATTTGTAACCGAAAAACAAGGGCAGATTCGTGAATAAACGAGATGACGTCGATGTAATTCGATTCGCACCTGCCAAACTTCTCCGGTGACTGACGTCTTTGCGCACCGTGGACTGCACGTGAAGGAGCGTGAGAACACGCTCGCGTCATTTCGCGCCGCGGTGGCACTGGGTGTTGACGGGGTCGAACTCGACGTCCGGCGTACGCGAGACGGCGTCCTGGTCGTCCACCACGATCCGGCGATCGAGTCGGTTCCCATCGCCCAGACGGAGCGTTCGGCCCTGCCGGACTACGTCCCGACGCTCGAAGAGGCGCTGAGCGCCCTCGAGGGGGTCCGGGTGAACGTGGAGATCAAGAACGGCCGAGGAGCGTTCGAGACCTACGACGAACACGGCGACCTCGCTCGTCACGTCCTGACGACGATCGACGATGCCGAATGGACCGAGAGGGTCATCATCTCGTGCTTCGACCTCGCGACGTGTGCCTACGTGCGATCGACGAATCGCGAGATCCCGGTCGCGTGGCTCTTGTGGGACGTGGCGCTCGGCGACGCGCTGGTCCAGGCGCACCTGCTCGGCTTCACCGCGGTGAACCCACATTTCTCGACGGTCGATCAAGAGGTGGTCACCCGAGCGCGTGATCTGAAGCTCGACGTCAACGTTTGGACCGTCAACTCGGCGCAGGACCTCGAGAGGATGGTGGCGCTCGGTGTGGCGTGCATCATCACCGATGATCCGGCGCTCGCGCGAGCGCTCGTGACGGGAACGTCGCCGACGGGTGCCGATCGATAATGGCCTAGTCTGAAGGCCATGAATATCGTCGTTTGCGTAAAACAGATTCCCGACCCGGCCGCGCCGCAGTCACTGGAACCCTCACACAATCTCAACCGTTCGGGCAAGCTGATCCTCGACGAAGCCGACACCTACGGCGTCGAAATGGCACTCCAGTTGGTCGACAAGGCCGGGAGCGGGGAAGTCACGGTGGTCTCGATGGGATCGGCCGCCGACGTCGCTGGACTGCGTAACGCCCTCGCCATGGGCGCCGCCAAGGCCGTCATCGTGAGCGACGACGCGCTTCGCGGGACCGACGCGTTGGGCACCGCCAAGGTGCTCGCCGCGGTCATCAAGCGCGAGAGTCCGGACCTGGTGCTCTGCGCGACCGAATCCTCCGACGGCTACACCGGCACCACACCGGTACAGGTTGCCGAGTTGCTGGGCCTGCCGTCGATCACCTTCGCCAAGTCCGTCGCCATCGACGCAACGACCGTGAAGGTCGAGCGCCAGACCGAGTCCGGTTACGACGAGGTGACGGCGCCGCTGCCGGCGCTCGTGACGGTGACGGCCGGCGTGGTCGAGCCGCGCTACGCGTCCTTCAAGGGGATCATGGCCGCGAAGTCCAAGCCGCTCGAGGTCCTCTCCGTCGCCGATCTCTCACTTGGTGACCAGACTGGACCAGCCGGCGCGCGACAGGAGATCACGGACGTCGTCGTCGCCGAGTCGCGCGCGGCGGGCGAGAAGTACGTCGACGAGGGCGATGGCGCCGAGCGCATCGTCACCTTCCTCGAGTCGATCAAGGTTCTGTAGGAGAGTCATGGCACTATCTAACGTTTGGATCGTCACCGAACCGTCAAACGGTTCGTTCACGACGACTTCACTGGAACTGCTGACGCAGGCGCGCACCTTCGGCGCCACGCTCTCGGCCATCACGTGGGGTGGCGACGCGTCACTCGCCGCCGTAGCGGGCGAGTACGGCGCGACGACGCTCTATGACGTCGGTGACCTGAGCGGCGCATTGCCCGGCGTGCCGGTCGCCTCGGCGATTCAGGTGCTCATCGGATCGGTCGGAGCACCCGACGCGATACTCGTTCCGACGAGCTACGACGGACGCGACATCGCCGGTCGTCTCTCTGCTCGACTCGATCGACCGGTGCTGACGAACGTCACCGGGCTCTCGGATAACGGTGGACTGGTCACCGAGCACCCGATCTTTGGTGGCAGCCAGACCGTCAAGGCCCGTTTCACCGGCGAAGGACCGGGCATCTTCGTCATTCGCGCGAAGTCATTCGTCGCCGAAGCGAGTGGCGGACCCGCGGCGTCAGTTGTCGCGGCGCCCGCCGGTGACGTCGGCGCGACTGGTACCTCGACCATCACGGCGACGCACGTCGAAGAACGAGTCGGTCCGAAACTCGAGGAGGCCGCCGTGGTCGTCTCCGGAGGACGCGGACTCGGCGAGGCCGAGAAGTACGCACTGATCGAAGAGATCGCGAAGCTGCTGAACGGCGCCGCGGGCGCGTCACGCGCCATTGTCGACGCCGGTTGGGTTCCCTACTCGCACCAGGTCGGCCAGACCGGTAAGACCGTCAAGCCGACGGTCTACATCGCGTGCGGTATCTCGGGAGCGACGCAACACATGGTCGGCATGAAGGGCTCGAAGAACATCGTCGCCATCAACAAGGACCCGGACGCACCGATCTTCCAGATCGCGGACTTCGGGATCGTGGGTGACGTAAACAAGGTTCTTCCGGCGCTCATCGCCGCGCTCAAGGCGCGAGCCTAGGAAAACATTGACGACTCGAGTCCCGTGTTGGGTCTCGACATCGTGCCCACTTCGCGGGGCCTCAGAATTTAGGCTGGTGGCAACATGAGCAGCCCTATGACCACGTCGGATCGCCGGTGGTGGGCTCTGGGGGTACTCAGCATCACGCAGTTGATGGTGGCGCTCGACGCGACGGTCATCAACATCGCGTTGCCGCACGCCCAGCGTGACCTCCACTTCTCGGTCGCCAATCGTCAGTGGCTCATCACGGCCTACGCCCTTTCCTTCGGCTCGCTGTTGCTGATCGGCGGGCGACTCTCGGACATGTGGGGTCGCCGCACCTCGCTCTACGTTGGACTCGCCGGCTTCGCCATCGCGTCGGCCGCGGGCGGTTGGGCGCACAACTTCGCGACGCTGGTGACGGCCCGCGCTGTCCAGGGCGTCTTCGGCGCCGTCCTCGCGCCGGCCGCGTTGGCCGCCCTATCGTCGACCTTTGGCGAGCCCCGGGAGCGCGCCAAGGCCTTTTCGATCTACGGTGCGATCGGCGCCTCGGGTGCCGCGATCGGACTGCTTCTTGGGGGCGCGCTGACCCAGTGGGCGACGTGGCGCTGGTGCCTCTTCATCAACCTCTTCTTCGCCGCGATCGCGATCGTCGGCGTCACGCTCTTCGTCGACGGCGGTAAGCGCAACGGTGCCTCGAATCTCGACGTCTTCGGCACGCTGTTAGGCAGCGCGGGACTGTTCTTCGTCGTCTACGGCTTCGCGCACGCCGTTAACACCGGTTGGGGCAACTACATCACGTGGGGGAGTCTCGTCATCGGCGTCGCGCTGCTCGTGGCCTTCGTGCGTTGGCAGCAGCGATCGAAGAACCCGTTGCTGCCGCTTCGCGTACTGATCAACCGCGTACGCGGTGGCTCACTCGTGGCGCTCTTTCTCACCAGTATCGGGATCTTCGGCATCTCGCTCTTCCTCGCCTACTACTTGCAAGGGACACTCGGCTACTCACCGCTGCGTACGGGCGTCGCGTTCCTGCCGCTCGTCGGGGCGATCGCGCTCTCCGCCTTCATCGCCAGTGCTCGGCTCCTCGCGGTCAGCGGTCCGCGTCCACTGATCCCCACAGGGATGCTCTTGTCGATGATGGGCATGATCCTCTTCACCAGGCTCACGCCGAACGCGGACTACTTCTCGAACGTCTTGCCGGGCCTCGTCGTGACTGGTCTCGGACTCGGACTGATCTTCGCTCCGGCGATCGCCAGCGCGACCGCGGGCGTCCGCCCGAGTGACGTCGGTGCGGCCTCGGCGCTCGTGAACACGACTCAACAGATCGGCGGGTCGATGGGACTCGCGCTGCTCAACACGATTGCGGTCACGGTCACAGCGCGTTCGAACGGCATTGACAAGTTCTATAACTCGTACTCCGCCGCGCACAAGGCAGCGGTGCTCGCGACTTTGCACGGTTACGCCGTCGCGTTCTGGTGGGCGGCCGTCTTCTTCGGCGCCGGGGCCATCCTCACGTTCGGGCTGCTCGAGTCCGGGGTACCCGAGCAAGACGGCAACCTCGCGACGCTGACCTAGATCAGCGGCCAGGGATAGGGCGGCCAGTCCGAGTCCTCGTCGGGCACGGGGTACGTCGCGTTCTCCACCAGCCCGTGCGCGCGGCTTTGCGCGAGCGCCAACTCGATGGGATTGAGCCAGTCGCCGACGTGACCGGTGTCGCCGTTCGCGAATCGGTCGATTCGCTCGAGCAGGTGCCCGTTCACGTCGAGCCCGGCGTACTCCCAGATGACGGTGCGCAGTTTGTCCTGCTCGTGGAAGCACAGTCCGTTGTCGATGGCCCAACAGCGCTCTCCGTCGTAGATGACGTGTCCGGCCTTGCGGTCGGCGTTGTTGGCGATGACGTCGAAGGCCGCGAGCTCGGCGAACCATTCGTGGAACTGGGGATGTTCACGCAACGTGAAGTAGTGGTCCTCCTCGTTGTCATCGACCCACCACTGGAGCGACCCGACGCCGAAGGGCCCGTCGTCGCGTCCGACCGTCGTGGGCACGAGGTCGGTACCGAGCGCGACGTCGAGTTCGTAGGCGGCGACCTCGCGGCGCCAGAGGCCGTCGGGGAAGTCCCACAGCGGTCGCTCGCCGGCCTCGGCCTTGTAACAGGCCCGTCCGACCAGGCCGTCGAGGGAGACGGTGACCAACAGCGCCTGGTTCGATGACGCGACGACCCGTCCTTCGACCTCGATCGAACCCTTCAAGAGCAAGGTCTGTTGTTCGTCGCGGTTCATCGCACTACCGGATCGGGGGAGCGTGGCCGTTCGTGCGCGGACAGTCGTGACCCTTGGGATCCAGCGGTCCGCCACAGAGTGGACAGGTCGGGCGACCGGCTTCCACGAGTCGCGCGATGGCGATGGCGAGTCCACCGGCCCACTCGCGCGTCAGGGTCAAGACCAGCTCGTCGTCGCCCTCGAGGGATTCGAAGGTGACCTCGATCGTCTGGTTCTCCTCATCGAGCGCGACCGCGATGTCGCCGGCGACGAAGTCCGTTTCGTACTCGGGCTCGAGGGCGAGGTCATCGGGGAGATGGGCCGGTCGACCCATGTCGCTGATCACTTGCGCGAGCCATTCCGCGAGCGCGGCCAGCTGCTGCTTCTCGCACTTCACGATGACGAGTCGGCGTCCTTCGCGAGCCTGCAGCAAGAACAGACGGTTGCCGACCTCGCCGCGCACGCCGACCATCACCTTGTCGGGATTGGCGAAGACGTAGTTCATGAGGGCGCGAGGTCCTTCAACGAATCGGTGTTGTTGACGCTCAAGACGACGGGCGTGCCGCTGGTGAATCCGATGGCGCTGATCGAACAGGTGGAGATCACCGTTCGCTGGAAGAGGTCGAGTGGCACGCCCTGTGCGTAGGTGACGGCCGCCTTGATGGGGTCGGCGTGACTGACGACGACGACCGTGCGGTTACGGTGCTTGGCCGCGATCCTCTCCAACGTCGTCCACATCCGCAGCTGCATCTCGGTGAACGATTCACCTTCGGGGAATCGAAACGTGCTGGGGGCGTGTTGCACGGCGCGCCACTCCGGTTTCTTCGCGAGCAGATTCAGCTTCTTCCCGGTCCAAAGGCCGAAGTCGCACTCCAGCAGTCCACGCACGGCGATCGCGCGTAGTCGCAGTGCTCGCGCGATCGGCGCGGCCGTCTCACGGGTTCGCTCGAGCGGCGACACGTAGAGAGCGACCGGCTTCTTCGTGAGTTCACCCAACCGCTCGGCGACGTGCTCGGCCTGCGCGACGCCACGTTCCGACAGGTGAAGCCCCGGAGCCCGTCCCGGCAAGATGATGCCGGTCGTCGCCGTCACGCCGTGGCGCACGAGCAGTACCGTCGTGAATGTCGGACGCGTTGGCACAGGGATAACTTAAACGGTCGTCTAATTGATGGCGACCGGGATGCGTCGCGGACCGGGCACCGCTGCCTCGGGCCAGCGTTTGCGTGAGATGACCGCCAAGCGGTGCAACAGCGCCACCGCACCGGGATCGTCATCGCCCGGTCGCGTCTCAATCAGACCCTTTTCCTTCATGGCGCCCATCAACGCACGACCCTGGTCGGTGCGTACGATGACCAGCGTCCAGTCACCGAAGGCACCGATGCCGCCGGTCGAGATATCGGCGTGTTCGGCGGCGAAGTCCGGGCACTGCTTGCAGCCCTCGCGGGTGAAGGCGTGCGCCTCCTTCAACGGCACTTCGTGGAAGGCGCCATCGGTCGTCCAGATCTGGAAGACGCCCTTGATGTTCATCTTCAAGATGTCGGCGCGTTTTATGTCGTACTTCGCTTCGAAGAGCTCTTCGAAGATCGAGTCGTCGAATGTCTTCGAGCACATCAGACCGATCGTGAGACAGAGTCGTCGCGCGAGCTTGCCGGCTTTGCGCGACTGCATCGCTCCCGGCGCCGACGCCATGCAACCCATCCCGACGAGCGCGATCCGTTCGGCGCCACCTTCGGCCGCTTCGGGGTAGGCCAACAGATTGGCGCTGTAGGTGTAGCGCGACTTGGCGGTCTCGATCACCTCCTCGCGCGTGCGCGCGACCTGCGGTACCGCGCGCCACGTCGAACCGTCACCTTCGAGTCCGCTCACGAGTGCGGCGTCGATGACGTCGTTTTCCAGTGCGTAGATCAGAAGCGCCGACACGAACCCGCCATCTTGGCCGTTCTCGACCAGCGACTCGTCGGTCGCTCGGGCTAAGAGCACGTCGCCGATACCCCAGACCTCGTCATCGGTGCGTTCGCGCGCGAACTTGTGCGTGTCGATCTCGGACTCCCAGTTGCGAAAACGCGGGCAGGCCCTCGTGCACATGGTGCAGCCCTTTTGCCCGTGGGTGCAGTCGTCGGGTCCGCCGTCGATGTCGAGGTGGAACGGCCGGTAGACGCCGTTGTCGCTCTCGTAGTCGAGCACCGGATGAGGACAAGCGATGACGCAGGCCGCGCACCCAGTGCAAAGTCCCGAGGTCACGACCTCACTGAAGAGTTCTTTCCACTGCGGCTTCTCGAGTGCCATGGTCCAACACTAACGAAGAGGACTCGATATCGATTTGCCGATACGCTCGCCGCGTGCCCGAGATTCTCGAAGTCGAGTCCTATCGCCAGTTGGCCAGTCGCGTCGTCGGCTCGACGATCACGCGCGGGTGGGCCGACGCCTACACCGCGAAGAAGCTGACCAGCGTCAGCGCGTGGGGGCGTGCGGTGAAGGGCCTCACGGTCACGGGCACCGATCGCCGGGGCAAGTTGATGCTGCTCGATACCGACGGCGTTCGACTCGGTGTGCGCTTCGGCATGACCGGCGTACTGCTGATCGACGGTGACGCCGGCATCGACGGGCTCTTCTATGGCCCGCACGACTTTCGCGCCGATTGGGTGCGCGGCGGTCTGGAGTTCGACGACGGGCGCAAGTTGCTCCTGCACGACCCGCGACGACTGGGACGTTTCGAGATCGCGCCGGACTTGAGTGAACTCGGTCCGGACGCGTTGACCCTGACGCGAAGACAGTTCGACACGGTGGTCACGACGCGCGGCGACGGTCCGGCGATCAAGGCGCGGTTGATGGACCAGTCGTCGGTCGCCGGCGTCGGCAACCTCCTCGCCGACGAGATGCTGTTCCGGGCGGGCATCGATCCGCGGACTCCGACGGGACTCTTGAGTCTCGAACAGCGCGCCACGCTGTACAAGACCTTCACGCAGACGATGCGTACTTTGCAACGCCGCGGCGGCTCGCACATGGGCGACCACATGGCGGGCCGTTATCCGGGGGCGTTCTGTCCGCGCGACGGCGCGCCGATGATCTCGGCCACCATCGGCGGGCGCACGACGTACTGGTGCTCGAAGCACCAGAGTTAGGCGCCGTCGAGTAGTCCGCGCAGCCCGGTCGGTTCGTAGGGGCCGATGACGAGTTGCTCCAGGACGCCCAGGCCGATTTCATCGCCGCAGGTGGCGCGCACGACATGTTGGACGTGGATGTTGGCGTACTCGAGGGGATCGAGGGTATCGAGGTTCAACTGTTCGTCGTTGACGATCGGTCCGCCGTGCCAGCGACCGTGCGCGAACTGGGGATGGCTGTAGCCGGCGCCGCGCATCTGGAAGCGCAGCAGCGGCGTGAGGGTGATCTCGCGCTCGCCAATGGTGAGGACCGCGCGTTGCATCCAACGCGTGCCCCGGTGCATCTCGACCTTCAAGGCGCCGTGGGTCATCACGGCCGCGTCGTCGCTGAACACCACGGCCGAGCGACTGAGCGGATGTCCGTGGGCGTCGTCGAAGGTCATGAAGTGCACGCCGCCGTCACTGAGGTGCAGTGGGGCCCAGAAGAAGGCGAGTTGGGGCGCGCGGTGGCTCTCGACGCCGGGCAGCGCCTCGCCGATCGGACGTACGCCCCACGAGCGGTCCTTCGTGCCGCGCAAGTTCTCCGTCAGCGAATGACGTCCATTGGGCGTCTCGATCCATCCGCTCCAGGTGCCCAGCTGGGTCGCTCGCGTCACGTCCATGAAGAGCCGTGCGCCGTCGTGCATGGTCTGACGGGGCTCTTCACTGATCGCCGTGGTTCGGGTGTAGGTGAGGTCACAGCGCAGTCCGTGGTCGGGAGCATCGACGACCACGCGGTTCACGCGCATCGGCTCGACGATCTCGATGCGCATCGGTCCGACCGCCGTCGGGCGCCCGACGAGCGCGTCACTCGCGAAGACGGAGTATTGACGTTCACCCTGGACGACGGAGAAGGCAGCGTCGATGACGCCACGATTCGGATAGAGCCCAAGCGCGAAGGCGAAGTAGAACTCTTCGTCGTACCCGTTGAACCAGTAGCGGTCATAGGCGTTGGGGTGACCGTCCATCACGTGGGCCAGGGGCAACGCCGTCTGGTGCAGCGGATAGTCGTCTTCAGCCAACAGCATCGTGCCCCAGTTCGTTGATCGCGTCCCAACGTGTAGCGGCGACGACCGCGCGTTCGATCATCGCGAGGAACATCTCGTCGCCGCGTTTCGTCTGTTCGACGATGACCGACGCCGCGACGAGCATGACGATCGGCTGCAGCGTGTAGCGCGAGAACTCCTGGCGCGCGACGTGGACCGGGATGTCAACGCCGTAGTCGGCCAGTTTCGCGAGGTAGTAGTCGAGGAGTTCGAACTCATCGCGCGCGCAGTCCTCGGGGGTGAGGCTGGTCGTGAGGAAGTAAGCGACGTCGAGCAGCGGACTTCCGACGCCCACGGTCTGCCAATCAACGACCGCCAAGGCAACGGTTCCGTCACAGGCGTCGATGAGGAGGTTGTCGGTGCGAAAGTCACCGTGCGTGACGCACGGGAACGCGGACGTGTAACCAGCGAAGAGGCCCAATCGATCCTTGAGTTCGAGCACCATCGCGCGAACGTCGTCACCGATGCGCGCGCCGTAGCGCTCGATGAACTGGTCGAACAACACCGGCAGCACTGCCGAGTAGAGCGGTCGGAGTTCTTCACTCACGCCGCCGAGCCAGTCGGCGTCGTGCAGGTCGGTGCGCGCGTGCGTGGGGCCGTGGAGTCCGGCGAGTGCGGCCAGACCCGCGTGCGCCGTGCCGAGTGAGATCCCGACGAACTGGTCGATGACCGCCGATGGACTGAGGTCCTCGAGCAACAAGAGGAAGTTGTCGTGATCGTCGCGCTCGGCGAAGTAACAACGCGGCGTGCGCGTCGCGATCGAGGGCGCGAGGAGTTGATAGAACGAGACCTCACGTTGATAGAGGTGCTGCAGCTGCGCGGTGGAGCGACTGACGTCGTCGTTCGACGGAACCTTCGCGATGACGCTCGTCTCGCCAGCGTCGTGGTGGATGGAGACGCGATAACAGTTGGCGACCTGACCCTGGCCGACCGACGTGACGTGGACGTAGCGCACGCCTTGGAGCTCCAGGTGACGCGACAGCCACGATTCGTCGAGATCGTCGATTGATGGCACCGTCGTCATTGCAAACCCCTAATCAGTCTGCCGCATCGGCCCATCCATGAACCTGCGCGGCGACCGATAAGAATGTCGGGGTGCAGTCCTTCATCACCCACTACGGCTACTTCGCGCTCTTCGTCCTCTCGGTCCTCTCCTCGGCCTGCATCCCGATCCCCTCGGAGGTCGCCTACGGATTCGCCGGAGCGCTCTGCACGGCCGCCGTCACCGGCCACGTGCGCTTCTCGCTGTGGGCGGTCATCGTCGTCGGCACGCTGGGTTCTCTCGTCGGCGCGGTCATCGCCTACGAGGTCGGACGCAGCGCTGGGCGAACGATTGTCGAACGCTGGGGCAGGTGGTTGCTGCTCTCGACGAAGGACCTCGACCGCGCGGAGCGTTGGTTCGAGCACTACGGCTCAGCCTCGGTGTTGATCGGCCGCATCATCCCGGTCGTGCGTAGTTTCATCTCGGTCCCGGCCGGGATGGCCGAGATGAACCGCGCGCGCTTCGCGATTCTCACGACGGTCGGCTCCGCCGTGTGGGTGGCGCTGCTCGCCGGCCTCGGTTACGCCGCCGGTTCGAACTGGAAGCACGTGAGCAGTGACTTCCACGCATCGGAGTACCCGATCATCGCGGTCGTCGTCCTCGGACTCGCGTACGCAATCTGGCACCGCTGGCGCACGGTGCAGCGCGAGAACGCCCGCTAGTTCGAAAGCGTCGCCAAGACCTTGTCGGCGTGGCCGTCGGCACGAACGCCGTACCACGCGTGTTCGACCTTGCCGGTCGGCCCGATCACGAAGGTCGAGCGGATGACGCCGGTCACCTTCTTGCCGTACATCATCTTCTCGCCGTAGGCGCCGTAGTTCGCCATGACCTTCTTCTCGGGGTCGCTCAAGAGGTCGAAGGTCAGTCCGTACTTCTTTCGAAAGGCCACGTGTTTCTCGGCCCCGTCCGGTGAGACGCCGATGACTTTGACGCCGAGCTTGCGAAAGGCCGACAGTCCGTCGTTGAACTGGCAGGCCTCTTTGGTGCATCCGGGGGTGTCGTCAGCGGGGTAGAAGTAGATGACGAATCGTTCACCTGCGAAATCCTTCAACGAGACGGTCTTTCCTGCTTGATTCTCGAGTACAAAAGTCGGTGCCTTTGCACCAATTTCCAGTCGGGTCATGAATCTCCTTGCCTTTAGGCGTCGAAAATACGACATTTTGTCATAGACTCGTACTGAAGCTCTAGGAATTGAGCTTGGGCCTACCCTTTCTTACGCCGGTTCCGGGTCCAACCGAGAAACGTCGTTTGCCGTGAGTAGTGAAATCAAGGATTCTGTGCCGTCGGCACAGGACTTATACGCCACCAACAAAACCTTCGCCGAACTGGGCGTATTGCCCGAGTTAGTCACCGTTCTCTCCGAACAGGGGATCACGACCGCCTTCCCGATCCAGGCCCTCACGATCAGTGACGCGCTCGCCGGGAGAGACGTCTGCGGCAAGGCCAAGACCGGATCAGGAAAGACGCTCGGATTCGGTCTGCCGATGCTCCAGCGGATCTCCGCTGGCAAGACCTTCAAGGCCGTCGAGGGTGGTCCGGCGCGACCGCGCGCGTTGGTACTGCTACCGACGCGTGAACTCTGCGTGCAGGTCCATGAGGTCCTCAAGCCGCTCGGCGCCGCGCTCGGACTGCACGTGAACGCCGTCTACGGGGGGGCCGACATCGAACGCCAGGTGAAGTCGCTTCGCCGGGGCTGCGACGTGATCATCGCCACGCCCGGTCGTCTCATCGACCTCGGCGACCGCGGCGAGGTGAACGTTGAGAATCTCGACGTCCTGGTCCTCGACGAGGCCGACCGCATGGCCGACATGGGCTTCATGCCCCAGGTCGAGTGGGTGCTTCGCCGCATCGCCGAGCGGCCGCACCAGACGCTGTTGTTCTCGGCCACCCTCGATGGCGCTATCGACCGACTGGTCAAGCGCTACCTGACCGACCCGGTCTTCCACGAGGTGGCGAGCGACTCCCAGACCGTGTCGCTGATGGTGCACCACTTCTTGAACGTCCACCAGATGGACCGGATCAAGGTCGCGGCCACGATCTGCTCGTCGTTCGGCAAGACCCTGATCTTCTGTCGCACCAAGCGTGGGGCCGACCGCCTCGTCGAACAGCTCCAAAAAGAGGGCGTCGACGCGGCCGCAATCCACGGCGATTTGCGCCAAAGTCAGCGCGAGAAGGCGCTGGCGGACTTCTCCGGGGACCGTTTGGCGGTCCTGGTGGCCACCGACGTGGCCGCCCGAGGACTGCATATTGACGCAGTCGACTGCGTAATCCACTTCGACCCCCCGGAAGACCAGAAGGCCTACCTCCACCGTTCCGGGCGAACCGCCCGCGCCGGCTCAACCGGAGTTGTTGTGTCTTTGTTACTGTGGAATCAAATTATTGAGGCTGAAATAATCATGCGTCGTCTTGGACTCAAGCGGCCGATTGTGGAGGTCTTCTCAAACGATCCACATTTGAAGGACCTGGCCAGCTGGGATCCGACCAGGGAGGACTCAGTACTGTGAGCAAGAAGAAGGCGCTACCAGTCTTCAAGTACAACAAGTCCATAAAACGCGCGCTTGTTGTCGTTGCTCACCCTGATGATGTGGATTTCGGATCGGCCGGAACCATTGCAACTTTGACCGGTAAGGGCGTTGATGTTGCGTATTGCCTCGTCACTTCGGGTGACGCTGGTGGTGATGGTTCCACGCTCACTCGTGAAGAGCGTTCCGAGATTCGAGAGACCGAGCAGCGCGCTGCCGGTCGCGAAGTCGGAGTGACGAATATCACATTTCTGCGCTGGCCCGACGGACAGGTCGAGCCGACATTGTTACTCCGTCGTGAAATCGCGCGAGTCATTCGCACGCATCGACCGGACTTGGTGATCACGCAGAGCCCCGAGCGCAACTGGGAACGTATGCGCGCGAGTCACCCCGACCATATGGCCTCGGGTGAAGCGACGATGCGCGCCGTCTATCCCGACGCGCGCAATCCCCACGCCTTCCCGGAGCTGCTTCGTGAGGGACTCACGCCGCACACCGTGCCGCTCGTGTGGTTGAGCGGTAGCAACGCCACCATGGTCGTCGACATCACGAAGCGCTTCAAGTACAAGCACGCCGCGCTCAAGCGTCACGTCTCACAAGTCGGCGACAACAAGGGTCTGAAGAAGATGTTGAAGGAGTGGGCCCGCGCCGTCGCGAAGAACGCCGACATGGATAAGGGCCGACTCGCCGAAGGTTTCAAGGTCGTCATCACCAGTTAGAGCATCGCGGCCGGTCCTAGTGTGTCGGAATGGCATCCCCGGCAGTCACTGAACGAACACCGATTGCTCAACGTCGCGTCGCCAAGGGACTCAACCAGATCTTCCTCGGTCTGACGCGCGCCAACTTCTCGGGCCAGATGCTCGCCGGTATCACGTTGTTGGCTATCGCGATTCCCGAACAACTCGCCACGTCACAGCTCGCCGGCGTTCCCGCCTTTACCGCGATGATCGCATTCATCACCGCGTCGTTGGTCTTCTTCGTCATCGGGTCCAATCCGATCGTCTCGGTCGGCGCGGACTCCACGATCGCGCCACTGTTTGCCGTCGCGTTGCTACGACTCGCTCCCGCTTCGTCGGCGCAGTATATGGAGCTGGTCGCCGCGACGGCCGTCGTCGCCGGACTCGTCGTCATGTTGATCGGGCTGCTCAAACTCGGCTGGCTCGCCGACTTCCTGTCGCTGCCCATCGTCGCCGGCTTCATGGCCGGCATCGGCGTCATCATCATCACGCACCAACTTCCGCGGGTCCTCGGCGTCCCCTCGGGCGGCGAGTCCTTCATCTCGCGGCTGCAGTGGATCAGCCACCAGTTCGGTCACGTCAGCACGTGGTCGATCGTCATCGCGGTGGGCACGCTCGTCGTCATGGTGGCCGGCGAAAAACTGAACGCGAAGTTGCCGTGGGCGCTGGCGGCAGTTCTTGCCGCGACGATCCTCACCGCCGTCGGTTCACTCGCCACGCACGGCGTCCAGCAACTGGGTACCGTGAGCGCCGGACTGCCGAACTGGCGCCTGCACTGGCTGAGTGGCTCCGAGTGGGGGACCGTCTGCACGACCGCGCTCACGTTGGTGATCGTCATCCTCAGTCAGAGCGCCGCGACCTGTCGCACGACCGCCGATGACCTGGCGATCGCCGACAACATCTCTCAGGACTTCGTGGGCATCGGATTGGCGAACATCGCGTGCGGGCTCGTCGGCGCATTCCCGGTGAACGCCAGTCCGGCCCGCACGACGGTGACGAAGTTGGCCGGTGGCCGCACGAAGCTGGTCCTGCTCGTGGCCGGGCTCGGTGCGCTGGTGCTCTCGCCGTTCGCCAAGTTCGCCCACATGATCCCGCTGGCGGCCCTCGCGGGCGTCTTGCTCTTCGTGGGTGGTCGACTCGTCAAGGTGGCCCAATTCCGCAAGATCCTGGCGACCAGTCGATGGGAGTTCGCGCTCGCGCTGATCTCGGCGCTCGGCGTGATCTTCATCGGTGTCGAACAGGGTCTGGCGATCGCGGTCGCGCTGGCGATTCTCGACCAGACGTGGCGTTCGGCGCGACCGAGGATGGTCGAACTGGGACGACGAACGGGGACCACCAGCTGGGAGCCGGAAGAAGAAGAAGGCGTCGAGCGCGTCGACCACATCCTCGCGGTGCTCTTTGGCGAGGAACTCTTCTTCGCGAACGCCGGGATCTTCCGTCGTGAGATGCACGAAGCATTGGCCAAGTTTCCCGAGACCCAACACGTGATCGTCGACGCCGTCGCGATGGCCGACATCGACTACACCGGCATGAACGCGTTGAGCCAGGTGGTGGCCGATCTCGACAAAGACAAGATAACGATCGCCTTTGCGCGCGCCAGTGACACCGTGCGCGATCGCCTCAAGAAGTCAACGAACACCGCGATCCATACGATCGCACTCTTTGACAGCACCGACGCCGCGGCGGTGGCGGCCGAGGCAACGCCGAAGGACTAGCGCTGCCTTCATCGACGGCCGTGGCGTCAGCGCCAGAGTTCGATGAGCTCCTCGGCGAGGATTTTTGCTTGGTCGTAACCGGCTCGAGCGGCCGCCGGTCGCAGCGACTGATCCATCGCGTTGGCACCGAACATGTGCTCGGCGCTGCTCGGCGGAAAGATCGTTTCGACACCGCTACCGCTCGCGCGTAGTTCGGCGACCTGTGTCGCGAGGTCCATGCCCCAGTCCTGGGGATGACGCGACCTGCCGCTGAACGGCGAGAGCACCAACACCCGTGCGTAGCCGGAGGCCAGATCGGCGTTCTCGTTGCGCCGGTAGCCGCCGTCGATATAGCGACGATCACCGATGCGGTACGGAGGGATCCCGAAGCCGTTCGACGTGCTGGCGGCAACGGCGTCCACCAGATCGACGCCGCTGTGGCGCTCGAAGACGACCGGTTCACCGGTGTGCGCATCGACGACGGGGATGAGCAGTCGGCGTTGCGGCCAGTCCTGCGTGGGCAGTCGGGCGGCGGCGACGGCCCTCCACTGCGTTTGCACAGAACTGTCGGGCGCCGTGTCGGCTTCGAGTGCCGCGGCGCCCATCCGTCGGCGCATGTCGGGCGCACTCTCCGCTGCATCGATGACCGCGCTCGTTCTCTGCATGTGATCGGACACCGGCCCGATAGCACGGGCTCGCTCGGATCCGACGGGACCCGTGCGTGGCGACGCCGCAGCGCCAAGGACGCCCGCAAGCAGTTCGATTGGCGAGACTCCGCTGGTTATCTGGGCCGCGGCGGTCGATCCCGAGGAGGTTCCGATGGTCAGGTCGGCCTCAGTGAGATCCAACCCAACCTCAAAGAGACCGGCGACGACACCGATCTCCCACGCGTTGCCCACCGCTCCGGCACCGCCGAGTACCAACGCACGCTCAGCGCCAGCGACCACCGGCTAACTCTGAGCGAGGTGTCGCAGTACGAAGTTGAGGACGCCGCCGTGGCGGAAGTACTCCGCTTCGGTGGGCGTGTCGATGCGTAGCCGCACGTCGAAGGTGACGACCTCACCATTCGTGCGCGTCGCTCGCAACGACACCGTCGGGACGGTCTCGCCGCGGTTGAGCGCGTCCAGACCTTTGATCGAGAACGTCTCCGTTCCGTCGAGGTGATAGGTCGCGGCGCTCTCGCCGGCCTGGAACTGCAGCGGTAACACGCCCATGCCCACGAGGTTGGAGCGGTGGATTCGTTCGTAGCTCTCGACGAGCACGGCCTTCACGCCGAGCAACTTGGTGCCCTTGGCGGCCCAGTCACGGCTCGATCCCGTGCCGTACTCCTTGCCGGCGATGATCATGAGCGGCGTACCCTCGGCCTGATAGGCCATCGCGGCGTCGAAGATCGACATCTCGGTGCCCTCGGGCAACTTCAGCGTGACGCCGCCTTCGGTGCCCGGCGCCATCTGGTTGCGGATGCGGATGTTGGCGAACGTGCCGCGCACCATGATCTCGTGGTTCCCACGGCGCGTGCCGTAACTGTTGAAGTCGGCCGCCTTGACGCCGCCGTCGATCAGATACATCCCGGCCGGTGAGGAGGCCCGGATGTTGCCGGCCGGCGAGATGTGGTCCGTCGTCACCGAGTCGCCCAGTTTGGCGAGCACGCGCGCGCCGGCGAAGTCCTCCACCACGCCCGGCTCCATCGTGAGACCGTCGAAGTAGGGCGGGAGCTTCACGTAGGTCGACGTGGGGTCCCAGGCGTAGGTGACGGCGTTCGTGGTGGGCACCTCTTGCCAGCGTTCGTCGCCGCTGAAGGCGCTGGCGTAGCGCTCCTCGAACATCGCCGGGGTGATCGAGGAGCGCACGGCCTCGGCGACCTCAGCGTCACTGGGCCAGAGGTCGGACAGGAAGACCGGCTTCTCGTCGGTGCCGACACCCAGTGGTTCGTTGGCGAGGTCGATGTCCATCGTCCCCGCCAGGGCGTAGGCGACGACCAGGGGAGGGCTCGCGAGGAAGTTCTGCTTGACGTCGGGGTGGATCCGGCCTTCGAAGTTGCGGTTGCCCGACAAGACCGAGACGACCGAGAGGTCGTGTTCGTTGACGGCCTCTGAGACACCGGCCAACAATGGACCGGTGTTGCCGATGCAGGTCGTGCAGCCGTAGCCGGCGAGATAGAAGCCCAACGCGTCGAGCGGCTTCACGAGATCGGCGCGCTCGAGGTAGTCCATGACGACGCGACTGCCCGGCGCGAGTGACGTCTTCACCCACGGCTTCGCGCTCAGGCCAAGTTCGACGGCGCGCTTGGCGACCAGTCCGGCCGCGACCAACACCGACGGGTTCGACGTGTTGGTGCACGACGTGATCGCCGCGACGACGACCGCGCCTTCGCGCAACGTCTCGGCCATCTCTTCGCCGTGCACCTCTTTGGGATCGCGACCGAGGGCGTCACGGAAGGCGCCACGCGCGCCGGACAGCGACACGCGGTCCTGGGGACGCTTCGGTCCGGCAAGACTCGGCTCGACCGACGTGAGGTCGAGCTCGACATACTCGGAGTAGATCGGCTCGAGCGCCGCGTGGTCGTGCCAGAGGCCCTGCACCTTGGCGTAGGCCGTGACGAGGTCGAGTTGTTCCTTCGTGCGACCGGTGAAGGCGAGATAGTCAATTGTCAACTGGTCGATAGGGAAGATGGCGCACGTCGCGCCGTACTCCGGCGACATGTTGCCAATCGTCGCGCGCGTCTCGAGCGAGAGCGAGGTGACGCCGGGACCAAAGGCCTCGACGAACTTTCCGACGACGCCGTGCTTGCGCAGCAGTTCGGTGATCGTGAGTACGACGTCGGTAGCGGTCACGCCTTCGCGCGGGGCGCCCGACAGTCGAAGTCCGACGACCGGCGGGATGAGCATGGACGTCGGCTGTCCGAGCATGCCGGCCTCGGCCTCGATGCCGCCCACGCCCCAGCCGAGCACGCCGAGACCGTTCACCATGGTGGTGTGCGAGTCGGTGCCGACCAGCGTGTCGAGATAGGCGACGCCGTCTTGTTCGAAGACCACGCGCGCGAGGTGCTCGAGGTTCACCTGATGGCAGATGCCCATGCCCGGGGGCACGACGCGGAACTTCTCGAATGAACTCTGCGCCCACTTCAAGAACGTGTAGCGCTCGATGTTGCGTTCGTATTCGATCACGACGTTCTCGTCGAAGCTCTCCGAGGTCCCCGATCGCTCCAGGATCACCGAGTGGTCGATGACCAGTTCGACCGGAACGAGGGGATTGATCTTGTTCGGGTCACCGCCGAGGGCGATGATCGCGTCACGCATCGAGGCGAGGTCGACGACGGCCGGCACGCCCGTGAGGTCCTGCATGAGTACACGCTCAGGGGTGAAGGCGATCTCCTTGGCGTCGTCACCGGCGGCCTCGCCGTGGCGCGAAGGATTCTCACCCCATCGCGCGAGCGCTTCGATGTCGGCGGCGGTCACCTTGACGCCGTCTTCGTGACGAAGGAGGTTCTCCAAGAGCACCTTGATGGAGTAGGGGAGCCGGTCGACGCCGAGTGTGGCGAGCGCATCCGCGCGCAGCGAGTAGTACGTGAGTTCGCGGCCCTCCACGTTGAGCGTCATCTTGGAGCCGAAGGAGTTGAGTGAGGTCATGACTCCATTCTGCCGTGTTCGTCGTGTCGACGTTTCGCCTCGTGGAAGGTGGTGGCGTGCTCCAAGTGCGAGACTTAGAACCATGACGTCGACCTACGACACGCTTTCGTCACGGCTGCAAAGCGCGTTCGACATACTCGAAATCGGCGCCGATCCCGTGCTTCGCACGTCGGATCGAAGCGACTACCAGGCGAACGGCGTCATGGCCCTGGCAAAGCGCCTGGGACGTTCGCCGCGTGACGTCGCCGAAGAGATCGTAAGTCGCGCCGATTTGACCGATGTCGCCGACGTGGAGATCGCCGGACCGGGGTTCTTGAATCTGACCCTGCGACCGGCGTTTCTCGCCGATCAACTCACGGGGCTGCGCGGTGACGACCGCCTCGGCATCGAGGTCGTTTCGAGGGCCAAGACCGTGGTCATCGACTACTCCGCGCCCAACGTCGCGAAAGAGATGCACGTTGGCAACCTTCGTTCGACGGTGATCGGTGACGCGCTGGCCCGCATGAACCGCTTCGCGGGGCACCACGTCATCGCGCGCAATCACGTTGGTGACTGGGGTACACCGTTCGCGATGTTGATCGAACATCTCTTGGACCGCGAAGAGGGCGACGACGCGAGTTTCTCGATTGGCGACCTTGACGGTTTCTACAAGGATGCGCGCACGAAGTTCGACGCCGACGAGACGTTCAAGGAGCGTTCACGCGCTCGCGTCGTCGCTCTACAGTCGGGCGACCCCGAGACACTTCGACTCTGGCGCGTGATCGTCGACCAATCGGTCGCCTACCTCGACCTCGTCTATCAAGACCTCGGTATCTCGCTCACGATTGACGACGTCGTCGGTGAGTCCTTCTACGACTTCATGCTGGGTGACGTCGTCGCCGACCTGAGCGCTGCGGGCCTCATCGTCGAGAGCGGTGGCGCGCTGTGCGTCTTCCCGCCGGGGTTCACCAATCGCGACGGCGAGGCGTTGCCGCTCATCGTTCGCAAGAGCGATGAGGGATTCGGCTACGCCGCTAGCGACCTCGCCGCTGTACGCGATCGCGTCGACAACCTCCACGCCGACGAGATGCTCTACGTCGTGGGCGTTCCCCAGGCCCAGCATTTCGAGATGGTCTTCGCCGTGGCGCGCATGGCCGGGTGGTTACCTGATCGCGTGCGCTGTGAGCACGTGACGTTCGGCAACGTCCTCGGTCCCGATCGCAAGATGTTCAAGTCACGCAGCGGTGAGACGGTGAAGCTTGCGTCACTGCTCGGTGAGGCGATCGAGCGTGCCGACGCGGCTTTGAAGGAGCGCAACACCGATCTCGACGAAATGGCCCGGACCGAGTTGGCGGTCGAGATCGCACGCGCGGCGATCAAGTACGCCGACCTCTCCACCGATCGCCATCATGACTACATCTTCGACCTCGATCGCATGATCGCCTTCGAGGGTGATACGGGACCGTACTTGCAGTACGCGCACGCCCGACTGCGGTCGATCTTCCGACGACTCGGCGCGCCGTGGGTGTCACCCGCTGTCGCGTTCGCACTCGACACGCCCCAGGAGCGTCACCTCGCGCTGGGTCTCCTCGCCTTCCCCGAGGCCTTCGAGTCGTCGCTGGCGTCCTTACAACCACACCGCCTCTGTGTCTACCTCTTCGATCTGGCTCAGCGCCTCACCGCCTTTTACGACGCCTGTCCCGTTCTTACCTCCGAAGGTGCGCTGCGTGATCAGCGCTTGGCACTGTGTGACCTCGCCGCTCGAACGCTCTCAATCGGACTCTCGGTTCTCGGAATTGACGCTCCGGAGAAGATGTAGTCCAACGGTTCGCCAGGCTCGCCGAGCCCTCTTTCACCTGGGTAGAGTGAAACTCGCGGGTTGACAGGCCCATCGAACGGGGGAAATCATGGACGTCAGGGCATCAATAGTCAGTGAACTCAATGGTCCGTGGCACACCGAGACCATAGAGATCGACGAGCCACACGCCAACGAGGTCCGCGTGAAGGTTGCGTTCTCCGGACTCTGCCATTCGGACGAACATCTTCGAACTGGCGCACTCGGCAACGCACCAGAGGTTCTGGAGTTGATCTCCGGTCGTCCTTCCATGTACCCGATCATCGGCGGTCACGAGGGCTCCGGCGTCGTGGACGCAGTCGGGGAGGGCGTGACGTCGGTCAAGCCGGGCGACCACGTTGCGACCTCGTTCATCCCCTCGTGTGGGAAGTGCGAATACTGCATCTCTGGTCGTCCCTACATCTGCGACATGGCCGCGGGCACCCTCGCCGGACCGATGATCTCGGATGGCACCTGGCGCCACCACCTCGGCGACACCAACCTGAATCGCATGTGCAACCTGGGCACGTTCGCCGAGTACGTCGTCGCCCATGAGGCCTCGGTTATCCGCATCGAACCGTGGTACGACCTTCGCGCGGCCGCACTGCTGTCCTGTGGCATCTCGACGGGATTCGGCGCCGCGGTCAACCGAGGCGAAGTCAAGCCGGGTGACGTGGTGGCGGTCATCGGCTGCGGCGGACTCGGCTCGGCCGCGATCCAAGGCGCCGTCCACGCCGGCGCACGCGCGGTCATCGCGATTGACACCAATCAGTCGAAGATTGACCGCGCCCTGAAGATCGGCGCGACGCACGGTTCCACGACGACGCTGGAGACCGCGTTCAACATCCTGCCCGACCTGACCTGGGGCAAGAACTGTGACGTGGTGATCATCACGGTCGGCGAGGCCACGAGCGAGATCGTCGAACAGGCGCGCTCCATCCTCGCCAAGGGCGGTGTCATCGTGGTCGCGAGTATCGCGGCGTGGGACACGTCCTCAATCGACTTGAACCTCTTCATGTTCTCGATGATGAACCAGGAGATTCGCGGTACGGTCTTCGGCTCCACGGCGCCACGTCTGCAGATTCCCAAGCTCCTTCGACTCCACCACGAAGGCAAGTTCATGATCGACGAACTCGTCACGCAGGAGTACTCGCTCGACGAAGTGCAAAAGGGCTATGAGGACCTCGAAGCCGGCAAGAACATTCGTGGGGTCGTCCGCTTCTAGGACGTAGCTCCCCTCCTCGCTACGTCGCCGCCATTTGGTGACGTCGCAACGTCGCAACTTTGCACCGGTTCGCTCAGGGTAAACCCCGACCGTTCGCGGTCGCCCGTGCCCGAAGTAGTGGGAAAACCCGATTGTGCGTTCATGGCGACCTACCTACGCTGAATCCATGGATCGACCTTGTGGTCTCGATGATCGTGGCACCGAATCTTCGAACGATGAGCCTTCGACCCTGCAAACAACCGATTCGACTCAGGGTAATTGACGTTTTGACGATTTGACAGGCTTTGTATATGGAGTAGCATACTGAGTATGTCTAACCCCGTGAGGTCTCGATGAGCATCCGTCATTCCCTGCTCGCTCTGTTGAGCGAGGGCCCAAAATATGGCTTTCAGCTCCGTCAGGAGTTCGAAACGAGTACCGGCGAGGTGTGGCCCCTCAACGTGGGACAGGTCTACACCACATTGCAACGTCTTGAGCGCGACGGTCTGGCGCAGTCCGATGACGTCGAGGAAGACGAGCGCCAAAAGAACTACCGAATCACTCCGGAAGGTGGTGAGGAACTCTCTCGATGGCTCCGAACACCGCCCGACCTCTCGGAGCCCCCGAGGGACGAACTGGTCATCAAGGTGCTGGTCGCTTCGCTCCTGCCCGACGTCGACGTCTATGACGTCATTCAGGTCCACCGTCGCTACATCGTGCAGCTGATGCAGCAGTGGACCCGCATGAAGGAAGACGAGTCACGTTTCGATCTCGCGTTCGCCCTCGCGGTCGACGCCGAGCTGTACCGCTTGGACTCGGTCATCCGTTGGCTCGACTCCGCCGACGGTCGCCTGCGTCGCGCCGCGACCGAGCCGGCGCCCGAGATCGAGAGTCACGTCGCACTGCCGAGTATTCGACGAAGGAATGGAGCCCACCGATGAGCATGCTGGAACTACGACAAGTATCGAAGAGCTACGGGCAAGGTGCCAACGAGGTCGACGCCATCTCCGACATCGACCTAAGCGTCGAGCGCGGATCGCTCGTGGCGATCATGGGACCGAGCGGTTCGGGCAAGTCGACGTTGCTCACGATCGCGGGGAGTCTCGAAGAGCCCACGACCGGCGAGGTCTCGATCGACGGTGTTCGACTGTCGGGCATGTCGCGCAACGAAAAGGCGCGCCTACGTCGACGCTCGGTCGGCTACGTGTTCCAGGACTTCAACCTTCTGGCTGGCCTCACCGCCGTCGAGAACGTGTCACTGCCCCTCGAACTGGACGGCACGTCGATGAAGAAAGCGCGGGCGAAAGGACTGGCCGCACTCGAAGGTCTCGGTCTCGGTGATCGCGCCGAGAACTATCCCGACCAACTGTCCGGTGGCGAGCGCCAGCGCGTCGCCATTGCGAGGGCGGTCGTGGGCGATCGAAGTCTGTTGCTCGCGGACGAACCCTCGGGCGCCTTGGACTCGGTCAACGGCGAAGCCGTCATGCGGATGATCCTGGCGGCGTGTCACGGTGGGGTAGCGGCCGTCGTGGTCACGCACGACGCGAAGCTCGCCTCGTGGGCCGATCGCGTCGTGTTCTTGCGTGACGGCAAGGCCGTCGACGAGACCTTGCCACCGCCGACGCCCGAGGAACTGCTGAATCCCAACACGGCGAACCCGGCATGATGGACGACTTCAGGGTTGCATCGGGTCGGCGACCGTCCGACGGCGGTCTGCCGGCGCGTCGTGCCGTCACACGTTGGGCGTGGCGTCTCTTTCGACGCGAATGGCGTCAACAGTTCCTGATCCTCGCGCTCATCACCGTTGCGGTCGCGGCGACGATCCTCGGCTCTTCGGTCGCGGTGAACGATCCACCGCCGAAGGATGCCGGTTTTGGCACGGCGCCGTACTCAACGTCCTTCGCGTCCTATAACACGAAGGCGCAGACGTTCATCGCGAAGGTCCAACATCTCGGCACCGCTCAGGTCATCGAGAATCAGACGTTCTCGATTCCTGGATCGATCAATACCTATCAACTCCGATCACAGGCTGCGCCTGGTCCGTTCGGTGGCCCGATGCTCACGCTCGTCAGTGGTCACTACCCCTCAGGTGCTGACCAGGTCGCCGTCACGAGCAGCGTGGAATCGGCCTTCCACCTTTCGCTTGGCAAGTCCTGGCAAGTGGGCGGCGTCACGCGCGACGTCGTTGGCATCGTGCAGAATCCACAAAGTCTTCTCGACGCCTTCGCGCTGGTCGTGCCGGGCCAGGTCGCGAATCCTTCGCAGGTCACCGTATTGTTCAACGTCGCGGCCGGTGAAATTCGGTCACTCAGTAAGGGCGTTTCGATCATCACGCCCGCGTCGGTCGCGGCATCGAATCCTCTGAATCCCGAGACCATCTCGTTGGTAGCCCTGGTCCTCGGCATGCTGCTGATCGCGCTCGTCTCCATCGGCGGCTTCACCGTGCTCGCACAGCGTCGTATGCGCTCCATTGGGATGCTCGAATCGATCGGTGCGACGGACCGTCACGTGCGTCTCGTCGTCAGCGCGAACGGCACCGTCGTGGGCATCGCTGGCGCGATCCTCGGTCTGATCCTGGGTTTCGCAGGTTGGCTGGCCTATCGTCCCAGTTTCGAGCAGAGCGCCCATCACCTCATCGGCGTCTTCGCCCTCCCGTGGCTGGTCGTCATCCTGGCGATGGTCCTTGCCGTTCTCGCGGCGTACTTCGCGTCGTCTCGACCGGCACGCGCTATCACCAAGGTGCCGATCGTGCACGCGTTGTCCGGTCGACCGGCGCCGCCACGCCAGATTCATCGTTCGATGGTCCCGGGCATTGTCTTTCTCGTAGCGGCGTTCTTGTTGCTCGGCTACGCCGGAGGAACCGGCGGTGGTGACGGCAACGGTGGGGCGCCGGAACTGCTCCTCGGTCTCTTGCTGCTGATGCCCGGACTGATTCTTCTCGCGCCATTCTTCTTGTCGTTGACCGGTCGCATCGCGCGACGTGCGCCGATCGCCGCGAGACTCGCGCTGCGCGACCTCGCTCGGTATCGGGCCCGCTCCGGCTCGGCGCTCTCGGCGATCAGCATCGGCGTCCTCATCGCCGTCATCGTGATCCTCGCGTCGGCGTCACGCTTCAGCAACGTTCTGGACTACGCGGGACCGAACCTGGCCTCGAATCAACTCGCACTCCACACCGGTTTCCCGCCGCAAGGTGGAGTAGTCGTACACCGCAACGGCAAGGGTCAACTCGTCCCGGTGTCGCATCCCAAGACGGAGACCGTGTCCTCGGCGCAACTCGCGGCCGGCGCGGCCCAGATTGCCAAGGGACTCGACGCGCAACTCATCGCTCTCGAATCGCCGAACGCCAATTTGAGCGGCCGACAGGGCGGGCGCAGCTGGAGTGGCCAGATCTACGTCGCGACGCCGCAGTTGCTGCGCGCGTTCGGGATCAGCGCGTCCGAGATCGACCCGAAGGCGGACGTCTTGACGTCTCGTCCTGGCCTTTCCGGTGTCTCGGGTCTCAATATGGATTTCTCCAGTGCGAAACAGGGGCCCGGCCAAAACAGCCCCGGCGGAGGTATTCGGAATCCGTTGATCCAAGAGATCAGTGCTCTGCCGAGTGGCACTTCGGCGCCGAACACGGTCATCACCGAATACGCGATGAAGAAGTTCCATATCTCCGAGGACACCACCGACTGGCTGGTCGTGGGCAATCAGAGCTTCACCGCGGCCCAGATCAGCAGCGCACAACTCACGGCGTCGACTGCGCAACTCCAGGTCGAATCGAGGAACGACATTCCCTCGGGTTCGACCATCATCAACTACGCGACGCTCTTCGGAATCCTCATCGCCCTCGGGGTCCTCGCGATGTCGGTCGGTCTCGTGCGAAGTGAGACCTCAGGCGAACTGAGGACGCTCACTGCCACCGGGGCGTCGAGCTACACACGTCGAACGCTGACCGCCGTCACCGCAGGTGCACTCGGCTTTCTCGGTGCTCTCCTTGGCGTCGTCGGTGGCTACGTCGCAATGATCGGATGGTTGCGGAGTAACTCGTTGAATGGCGGCATCTCGGCGCTCTCCAGCGTTCCCATCGGCGACCTGATGCTTCTACTCTTCGGCATGCCGGCGATTGCCGCGATCGTGGGTTGGCTTTTCGCCAGTCGCGAACCGGCAGTGTTGGGACGTCAACCGATCGAGTGACGCCGGACGTCACGGGTTCGATCGGGGGTTGCCCGCTCCGGTTTGAGGCCGAGGACGCTGCGAAGACCGAGCGTCGACTTCGTGATGTGCGGGGTCAACGCGCCCAAGGAACGCGATCGGACGGCGCCGCTGATGACGCCCGCGCCGTAGGCGACGTCATCGGCCACGCCGAGCGGTATGTCCGCGGCGCGTACGCGCGTCGACCTCCAGCGATAGGCCGTTCCCACGACGAACAACGTCAGAGCGCGGCGGCGGAGCTTTGGATGGAGCGCGCTCAGCACGATCACGACGCCGAAGGTGCGCACCGCCGCGCGAGCCATCAACGGTCCCGCGCGAACCATCCCGCGGCCGACGAGTTCGCCGGCGACCATGTCGGCGTTCTCCGTCGTCGCGAGGAGTCGCTCACGAAGTTGGTCCCGCGCGGCGTCGATGATGCGCAGTCCGACCATTGGCTTGCCGGCCAGTGCGGTCATCCACGCCAGCAACGTCCACGTGTCCGCTCGAAAAGGCGCGAGTCGCGCTCCGTGGCGCTTGGCCAACTCGCTCGAGGACTGCCCGTAGCGAAGTCGTTGGCCCCACCAACCACGCCACGTGTCGCGAGCCCGATGCGTGACGGCGACATCAGCGACGTAACGCACGAGCCATCCCTGGTCGTGCAGTCGCCACACCAGATCGACGTCCTCGCCGTAGCGCAGGGTCTCGTCGAAGCCCTCGCCGTAACTGCTGCGTCGAATCAGCAGGCACGCGCTCGGAACGAAGTGCACCACCGAGTTGGGGATCACGAGCGCGCCTCGATCGCCCATGTCCAACGGACTGAATCGTTCTTCGAAGCGCTCACGTAGCGACGGGCCATTCGACCCCCGGATGCGCGGGGCGACGGCGCCTTCGAGGGGATCGTCGAAATTGGGTTGCAGTCGGGCGAGGACGTCCAGAGCGTTGTCGAGACCGACGTCGACGTCGACGAACCAGAGGAGCGGTCGCGACGTGGCGCGCGCCCCGGCGTTTCGCGCGCTCCCCGGTCCGAGGTTCACCTCCAGGCGCACGACCTCAGCTCCGAAGCGCAGGGCGCACCGCGCTACGGCCTCGCCGTCGCTCGACGCGTCGTCGACGACCGTGACGTGGAGGCCCTCGAGGGACTCGAGCAGCGTCGTCAGCGATTCGACGTCATCGCGTACCGGCACGATGACGTCGACATCGTCGGGGTCCGCCACGCCGCGAAAGAGGGGATGCAGCAGTCCCTGTTGGACGAGCGTTCGGGCGAAGCGACCCTCGCCGGCCCGTACCTCGCCGCCCGCGACCCACCGTTCGGCGACGGCACGTGAGCCACCCGGGAGACGCAGGAGGCGCCACGGCGATCCGCCGGTCAACAGGTCTCGGTCGAGGAACTTCGCCCCGGCGTCGAGGATCACTTTCGTGCCCGCGGGGACCGGGAACTCGACCGGGAGCGGGGCCAGTGGGATGAGTTGGCTCACGGGTGGAGTCTGACACGGTTTGATCCTGTGACGGGCGCGGGACCGGTCAGAATGGAGCCATCCGAGGAGGAACGATGCCGACCGAAACACTGATCGAAGAAGAGGTTGTCGAGACCGAAGAGAGCGAGGAGTTGCTCGTCGAAGAGGTCTCGATCGATGGACTCTGCGGCGTCTACTAAGCGTGACGACATCAACCGTCGCCGTCTTTGACGCGACCGCACCGTGGCAGTTGAATGAGCAGGTCTCGCTGCGCGACGAGTCCTTCGGCGCGTTGGCCTACCACCACGGCACCCGTCGACTGGTCTTCTTGAAGTCGCGCGAACTCGTGGACGTCGTTCGTCGCGTTGGTGAGTTCGACAGCGCTGACTCAGCACTCGACGCAATGGTGCCCTCCGACCAACGCGGTCGCTACCTCGTGGCACTGACGTCACTCGCACGTTCGGAGATCATCCGTGGGCGTTGACGTCTCGCTGCGCGATCGATTCGAACGTGGTCTCGCGGCGCCGATCTGTCTCACCTGGGAGCTGACCTACGCTTGCAACCTCGCCTGCACGCATTGTCTGTCGTCGTCCGGGCGACGTGATCCCAAAGAGTTGACCACGTCCGAGGCGGAGGCATTGATTGACGAGATCGCCGCGATGCAGATCTTCTACATCAACATCGGCGGCGGCGAACCGATGATGCGGCGCGACTTCTTCGAGTTGATCGAACACGCCGTCGATCAGCACGTCGGTGTGAAGTTCTCGACGAACGGTACGCGCATCGACGAAGCGGCCGCGCGTCGACTGGCGAGCATCGACTACCTCGACATCCAGGTCTCCATCGACGGCGCGGACGCGCAGACGAGTGACCGCATTCGCGGCGTCGGCAGTTACGGCCAGGCCCGTCGCGCGATGGACAACCTCAAGGCGGCCGACTTCGGTCAGTTCAAGATCTCGGTCGTGATGACGAGAGAGTCCATTGAACAGCTCGACGAGTTCGAACGACTGGCCGCCCACTACGGCGCGGAACTTCGTCTCACCCGTCTTCGGCCCTCGGGTCGCGGCGTCGACACGTGGCAGGAACTGCATCCCACGCTCGAACAGAATCGACGTCTCTATAAATGGCTCATCGAGCGTCCGAACGTCTTGACCGGCGACTCGTTCTTCCACCTGTCGGCACTCGGCGAACCGCTGTCGGGACTGAACCTCTGCGGCGCGGGCCGCGTGGTCTGTCTCATCGACCCGGTCGGCGAGGTCTACGCCTGTCCGTTCGTGATCCACGACGAGTTCCGTGCCGGCAACGTGCGAGCGACCGGTTTTCGAGACGTATGGCAGAACAGCGAACTGTTCCGTTCGCTTCGTGAGCCCGGCAACGCCGGCGTGTGCGCGTCATGCGGCTCCTACGACGCGTGTCGCGGTGGCTGCATGGCGGCCAAGTTCTTCACGGGACTCGAGATGAGCGACCCCGACCCCGAGTGCGTCTTCGGTCACGGCGAGAGCGCGCTCGCCGCCAAGCAGGTGTCGCTGCGACCGACGCCGTCACCGGACCACTCACGAAGGATCCCGGTCGCCATCTCCGCGCGCTGACGGGGGCCGATTTTCGGCCCTCGGGTAAAGTCGCTCTGAGTCGGGAACGAGGAAGCGATGGCGAGCAAGTGGTTTGAGTCGGTGGCCGTCGCCCAGCGTCGGGCCGAGAAACGTCTCCCGAAATCTGTCTACGCGGCCCTCGTCGCCGGATCCGAAAAGGGACTCTCCTCGCGCGACAACCTGGAGTCCTTCGACCTGCTGGGATTCGCGCCGCACGTGGCCGGGAACAAGCGCGAACGCACGATGGCGACGACCGTGATGGGCCAGTCGGTCTCGATGCCGGTGTTGATCTCGCCGACCGGCGTTCAGGCGGTGCACCCGGACGGCGAGGTGGCGGTTGCGCGCGGCGCGGCGAGTCGCGGCGTTGCGATGGGACTCAGCTCGTTCGCGAGTCGCTCGCTCGAAGAGGTGTGCGCCGTGAACTCTCAGGTGCTCTTCCAGATGTACTGGTCGGGGGACCGCGACACGATGCTCGCGCGCCTCGAGCGAGCCCGAGAAGCGGGCGCCAAGGGGATCATCCTCACCCTGGACTGGTCCTTCGCCAACGGACGCGACTGGGGCAGCCCGTGGATCCCCGACAAGATTGGATTGAAGGCGGTCGTCAAACTCGCTCCGGAAGTCGCCGCTCGGCCTCGCTGGTTCTGGTCCTACGCCAAGACCGGTCACATGCCCGGACTGTTGACACCGAACATGGCCAAGCCCGGCGAGAAGCCGCCGACGTTCTTTGGCGCGTACTACGAGTGGATGCAGAGTCCGTTGCCGGATTGGGACGACGTCGCGTGGCTGCGCTCGAACTGGGATGGTCCGTTCATGGTGAAGGGTGTGAGTCGCGTCGATGACGCCAAGCGTGTGGTCGATCTCGGGGCGACGGCACTCTCGGTATCGAATCACGGAGGCAACAACCTCGACGGGACGCCGGCACCGATCCGTGCACTGCCCGCCGTGGCCGACGCCGTGGGCGATCAGATCGAAGTCCTGCTCGACGGTGGCGTCCGGCGTGGCAGCGACGTGGTGAAGGCTCTCGCGCTCGGTGCCCACGCCGTGATGATCGGACGTGCCTACCTGTGGGGACTCGCGGCCGCAGGTCAAGCCGGTGTCGAGAACGTGCTCGACGTGCTACGAGGCGGCATCGACTCGACGCTCCTCGCACTCGGCAGGTCCGACGTGCGCGAACTCGACCGCAGTGACGTCGTCGCGCCCGATGATTTTTTCCGAAGGTTGGGATCGTGAGTCGCGTCGCCATCGTCACCGGTGCCGCGCGCGGTATCGGCGCGGCCACCGTCGATGCGCTCGTGAACGACGGCTATCGGGTGATCGCCGTCGACCGCTGTCGCAACATCCCGGAGGTCCCGTACGAGTTGGCGTCGTCGGCCGACCTCGACGCCGTCGTGGCCCACCACGGCGACTCGGTGCTCGGACTCGTTGGTGACGTACGCAGCGCGTCGGACATGCAGCTCGCGGTCGAAACCGCGACGAGACACTTCGGACGCCTCGACGCCGTGGTCGCGTGCGCCGGTGTCGTCGCGGGCGGAGCGCCCATTTGGGAGTTGACCGACGCCGCGTGGGACGCGGTCTGGTCAGTGAACGTGCTGGGCACGCGGCGACTCATCGAAGCGGCCGCCCCGACGCTGATCGCGAATGGCAAAGAAGCGCACGGCCGCGTCGTGGCCGTTGCCTCGGCCGCCGGTCGCACCGGTCTGTACCATCTCGCCGCCTACTCAGCAGCGAAGCACGCGGTCGTCGGACTCATTCGGGGCACCGCGATGGACCTCGCGCCCTTCGGCGTCACCGCCAATGCCGTCAGTCCCGGCTCGACGCGTACCGCTCTGCTGGACGCCTCAGCGAAGGTCTACGAACTCTCGAGTGCCGAAGAGTTCGCCCAGCAACAACCGATCGGGCGACTCATCGAACCCGGCGAAGTGGCCGCGACGATTACGTGGCTTTGCTCGCCGGCGGCCTCGGCGATCACGGGCGCCGACATTGCTGTCGACGGCGGCATGACTGTCGGTTGAACAATGCTGCCCGCGTTATGCGGGAAGGTGGCGGTGGATCAGTTCGAGAAGCGTGGCTTCGTCGTGCGTCGTAGCGAGACCGCGCTTGGGAAGGTACGCCGATCCGGTACCAGGACGTCCCACCAAGATGAAGTAGTCCTTCGTGACCTTCAAACGCCGAAATCGATCCCAACCGAGTCGCTCTTCCAATGACTCAGAGATCCGTACGACTCCTTCATCGCTGACCTCGACTCGCTTCGCTTCTTGCACACCGACGGCTGAGTTCCAATACCGCCGGGGTGTGATCCAAGAGCTCGAGACGATGTAGGCAAAAGCGAGTACTGCAATCGCGATCGCCCACGTTTCGCTGTGGTCGGCGAAGACCAGTGCGGAGAGTCCGAAGAAAAAGACGAAAAAGACGCCGAACGCCCAAACGCTCTTCTTCGCAGAAGCGCCCCAATAGATCGTGCGCCACTCACTCCACGTGAGTTGGTACTCGATGACGACCTCATCCATGAAGTGGCGCCCCTCGGGATCGAGTCGTGCGCCTTCCAGCACTCTTGGAGATCGATAGTGGCTCCGCGCGTTTCGTACAGCACCGACTCATAGGTCCAGTATCCCTCGAAGTCGCAGCGCTCGATGACGTTAGGGCAGTGGATGTGCCTGGAAGAACGCCCACATGAGGGCGTCCGCGCTCACGAGGCTCGTCTGGGGACCGAGCAGGCCCGTGAGCGACGAGGGGAGGGTCGGACCGCCGGGCCACTCGTGGCCTTCGCCCATGATCTCGTAGAGCTCGACCTGCGCTGCGTTCGCGCACGCGGCGTACGTCGTCAATTTGACGCCGTTCACCGGTGTCGAGTGCGCGACCGACGTACAACGATCCTGCGTCGACCAATCCTTGGCCGCGGTCGTCACCGAATAGGTCCAGTAACTCTGACCGTTCCCATCGAAGGGATCGACGGGGTCAGCCGAGCCGTGAAACGAGATCACCGGCACGGCGCGCGTGGTCGGACAGGGCTTCGCTCGGCGCAGTCCGCTGACCGGTGCGACCGCCGCGAAAAGTCCGGAGTCATCGCAGGCGAGCTGACTGGTCATCCGCGCGCCGCCTGAGAACCCGGTCGCGTAGACCTCTTTGGGATTGACGCAGTACTTCGACTCCAAGATGGCGACGAGTGACGTCAGGAACTTCACGTCGTTGGCGGCGCCCTTGGGCACCGGACGTCCGCCAATCAAGGGAACGCCAGGGATGTTCCAGTCGAAGCCCGTGCCGTCGGGAATCAGCGCTTGCGGGTAGGCGACGATGAAGCCGTTTTGATTCGACGTCTTGTTCATCGCGGTGAACCCCTCTTGTTCGAGCGCGGTACTGCCGCTGCCGTGCATGTTGAGAACCAACGCAAGGGGAGTGGTACCGGTCGATCGCTTCGGCACGTGCACGATCACGGTTCGCGTGAAGCCGTTCACTTTCATGGTCAGGGTCGTTGATCCGGGCGACGCCGAAGAGCAGCCGGATGACGTCGTCGCGGCCAGCGCCGGGGTGGCGACACTGAAGGGAGTCGCTGCGAGGGCGATGAGCGCTACGGCCGTGGCCGCCACGAGGACCTTGACCGAGCCGGCCGAGCGCTTTCGCGAACGTCCCTTCATGAGGCCCTCCTTCGATTGGCGATTCTCGGATTTCATTATATGCAACTGGGTTGCCTAAATGCTAGAGTATTGCTATGAGTCCTGATCCGGATCCAAAAGCCCTCTTCGGCGACGTCCTGGCCCTGGCTCGAGAACGCTGGATTCGCGCGATGGCCCAGCGTCTCAGCGTCCTTGGCTTCGTGGGATACCGCCGAAGTGATCCGCTCGTCATGCGCTCACTGCGCGGCGGGGAGGTCCCGCTCGGCAGTTTGGCCGTGACGCTCGGCCTCACGCGCCAAGGGGCGCGCAAAGTCGTCAGCGGACTCGTCGAACGCGGCTACGCGCGAGTCGTTCCCTCCACGTCGGACTCGCGCCGTCGGATCGTTGACCTGACGCCGGAAGGTCACGACTATCTCCGTGCGGTCGTCGCGACACTTCGAGCGTTGAACGACGAGGTGGTGGCGCACGTCGACGCCGATCAACTGGCCGCGGCGTACTCCGTACTGGAGTTCATCAAGGAGAACATCGCAGACTCTGCTCGGCCGGAGGTCGCACTCACGACGAAGGGCGAGACGCGATGAATATTCGATTCAGGTTCGCGACCCCTTGAGCGGCGGCGTGTGAGTCCAGGAATTGGCGCAGCACGATGACGGCACCTGTCAGGACGCCGATGAGAATGACGATGACGAGGAGCTGGCCGATCGATTCGCCGAGCGTTCGTTTCGGGGTCTCGGTCACTCGACCCACACTACGTGTCGTCGTCAGGTTTTCGGGGTCTGACGGAGCGAATGCAGTAAGGTCGAAAGTGCCTCGCGGCAGCGAAGTTGGTGAGATTCCAACGCTGTCCCGCAACTGTAAGTGGTCACGCATCGAGACCATGTAGCCAGGTCGCCTTCCGCGAGGAGATGTGAAAGACAGCTCTCGAGGTAAGGAGCGGTCGTTCGGATATCCATCCGTCGCCCAACCCACTTCGACGGAAAGGAGATATCCATGTTCAAGTCCCTACGAATGGTTCTCGCGCTCTTCTTGAGTGCGTTGGCCCTGCCCCTCATCGTTTCGAGCAGCGCCAGCGCGGCCGCGAAATCGAGTTGCGTCGTCTCACTTTCACCCACGGCCACCGAGACGCTGTACGCCATCGGTGCCGGAGCGCAGGTGCAGGCAGTCGACACCGACTCCGACTACCCGACGACCGGTCTGCCGAAGAAGCGGATCAACGCCTTGAGTCCCAGTGTCGAGGCGATCCTCGGAATATGCAAGACGACGTCGGCTCAAACCTCTTCAAAGCCCGATCTCGTGATCATCTCCTATGACGCCAACGAGATCAAGGAGAAGCTGGCCGCGGTCGGCGTGAAGGTGATCGACCAAGAGCCGCCGTCCAACGTGGCGGGCGCCATCGCGCAGATCGTGCAGCTGGGCAAACTGACCGGTCACGTGAAGAGTGCCGATAAGCTCGCCACTTCGATCACGGCGACCATCAACGCGGACATCGCGTCCGTTCCAAAGCACCCCGGCAAGACACTGACGGCGTACTACGAACTCGACACCACCTACTACTCGCTGACGAGTTCGACCTTCGTCGGTTCGCTGTTGAAGGACCTCGGCGTGGTGAACATCGCCGACGCCAAGAACACGACGGCCGACCCCGGTTACCCGCAGTTGAGCGCCGAGTACATCGTGAGCGCGAATCCCAAGATGATCCTGCTCGCTGACACCATCTGCTGCAAACAGTCGGCCTCTACCGTCGCCAAGCGACCTGGCTTTTCCAAGGTCGCCGCCGTTCAAGATCATGAAGTGATCGGACTGAACGACGACATCGCATCACGTTGGGGACCGCGCTTGAAGGACCTCATGAATCAACTCACGGCCGCGGTCACGGGCGCCTTGAAGAACCCGAAGCTTTGGAAGTAGCCCGTTGAGCAGCGATCCCCCTTCGAAGCGTCGAGTGGGGATCGTTGCCGCCTGCACGGTCGTCGCCTTAGCGCTCGCCGTAGTCTGCGGATTGGTCATCGGTCCCACGTCGATCCCCACGTGGCGGGTGGTGGGCGACATTTTCGCGCACGTCGGCATCGGTCACAACACGCTCACGTCGACCCAGTCGACGGTGGTCTGGACGCTTCGCGCTCCACGGATGGTGATTGGACTGCTGGCCGGCTCCATGTTGGCGGTGGCCGGAGGGACGTACCAAGGGGTCTTTCGCAATCCGCTGGCCGATCCGTACCTGCTGGGGGTCGCCTCGGGCGCCGGGCTCGGCGCCACGTTCGCGATCATCGACATCAGCCACGGCAACGCCACCCCGACCTGGACGCCACTCCTGGCGTTCGTCGGGGCATTAGGCGCCGTGACGGTGACGTGGTTGATCGGCGGACGCAGTATGCGCGCGAATACGGCGACCTTGATATTGGCCGGCGTCGCCGTGGCGTCACTCCTGACGAGTGCGCAGACGTTTCTCCTTCAGCAGTCGAACGCCGAGTCGATCACGCTGGTCTATCTGTGGCTCCTCGGAACGCTGTCGAACGCCGGATGGAGCACGGTCTGGCTGGTCGTGCCCTACGTCATCGTCTGCATCATCATCTGTGTCGGGGCCGGTCGCGCACTCGACGTCATGAGCGTCGGGGAAGAGGAGTCACGCTCCCTCGGCGTGCCCGTTCGTCGCGTGCGATTCATAGTGATCGCCGCGTCGTCACTCGGCACCGCGGCCATCGTCTCGGCCGTCGGGCTGATCGGCTTCGTCGGCATCATCGTGCCGCACATCGTGCGCCTCCTCGTCGGGACGTCGTATCGACGGATCCTGCCGATCTCCGTGGTCTTCGGCGCGGCGTTCTTGGTCTTCGCCGACACGGTGGCGCGTACCGTGATCGCGCCGTCGGAGTTGCCGCTCGGCGTGGTGACCGCGCTCATCGGGGCGCCGGTCTTCGTGATCATCCTCAGCCTTCGTCGACCGGTCGCGGTATGAGTTCGGTCGCGGTCAACGAACTCAGCGTGCGGGCCGGTTCGAAGGTCCTCATCTCCGACGTGACGTTGTCGTTCGAGCCGGGCACCTGGTCCACGATCATCGGTCCGAACGGCGCCGGCAAGACGACGTTGGTCGAGACCATCGCCGGTCTGCGACGGCCGTCGCATGGCTCGGTCACGATCCTCGGTGAGCTACTCGCCGACATGAACGAGCGCGCCCGTGCGCTCAAAGTGGCGTTGGTCCCTCAGCATCCGGTCGTGCCGAGCGGGATGAGCGTCTATGACTACGTGGCCCTGGGGCGAGTGGCCCACCACGGTCTCTTCCACTCCGCCAGCGCGGGCGATCGGGTGATCATCGAATCGGTCCTGGAGCGACTCTCGTTGGTGGCCTTTCGCGATCGTGACGTGGTGACGCTCTCGGGCGGCGAGCGTCAACGGATGGTGCTCGCGCGCGCGCTGACGCAATCGACCATGGTCGTCGTCTTGGACGAGCCGATCACCGGTCTTGACCTGCGCCACCAGATGGACATGCTGGAGTTGATGAAGCACGAGGTCCGAGACTGCGGGCTGACGGTCATCGCCACGTTGCACGATCTCACCTTGGCCGGGCAGTTCGCCGATCGTCTGGTGTTGCTCGACGGTGGCGAGGTCGTACTCGACGGTACTGCCGGTACCGTGATCCGAAGTGACGAGTTGGCGAAGCGCTACGGCATGAACCTGCGCGTCGTCGACGTCGATGGATCCGACGTGGTCGTGCCCGTTCGACGGTGAGTCAACGTGAACGAGGCGTGAACCTTTCCGAAGGCGCAATTCTCATCCCTTAGACTTGTCAAAAGTAACGAAGGGAACCACGTGCGACGCACGCGAATCGTAGCCACCATCGGCCCGGCCTCAGAGAGCGACGATGTCCTGAAAGGTCTGGCGGTTGCGGGCGTCGACGTCTTTCGACTCTCCTTCGCCCACGGTGACATTCCGTCGGGAATCGCCCGACTTCGTCGTCTGCGCGCGCTCGTGCCCGACCGCGCCATCATGGTCGACATCCCTGGTCCCAAGATCCGTGCCGGCTCGTTCGGCACGACGCCGGTCACGCTCACCGTCGGTGACGAGATCGAGTTGAGTGAGGGCTTCAACGAGACCTCGACCGCCAAGCACATCGTCGTCGAGCGCCTCCACGTGTTGGCCCAGCTCTCCGAGGGCGACAAGATCCATATCGGCGATGGCGGTGTCTCACTTCTCGTCGAGCAGATCGGTTCGAAGGCCCGAGCGCGCGTCACCTCCGGCGGCAACGTCATGGGCAAGCCCGGTCTCTCGCTGCCGTCGTCACTGTTGAACGATCGCCTCCCCACCGAAGACGACCGCGAGCGCCTCGAGGCGTTGCACGCGGAGTCCTTCGAGATCCTCGCGGTGTCCTTCGTCCGTTCGGCCTTCGACATGGTCTCGGTGCGCTCGGCCCTCGGACGCGACGACGTCATGTTGATGGCCAAGATCGAGACCGGCGAGGGCGTCGAGAATCTCGACGAGATCATCACGGTCTCGGACGCGATCATGGTCGCGCGCGGTGACCTGGGCGTGCGTATGCCGATCGAAGAGGTCCCGCACCTCCAAAAGGAGATCGTGCGCCACGGCGTGCGCTACGCCCGACCGGTCGTCGTGGCGACCCAGATGCTCGAATCGATGACGCACTCACAGGTGCCCACTCGTGCCGAGGTGACGGACGTCGCCAACGCCGTGCTCGACGGCGCGAGCGCCGTCATGTTGAGCGGTGAGACGGCGATCGGTGACGATCCCGTGGCGACGGTGACGACGATGGACCGCATCGTGCGACGCGCCGAAGAGTACTTCGACTACGTGGGCTGGGGCGCGGGCCTCGGTGTCCAACAGATCGGCGTCGGCACGCGTTCGACCCGGGTCACGGCCGCAATCACCGGCGCCGCGTGGCGCGCCGCGATGGAAGAAGATGCCGTCGCGATCGTGGCGTGCACTCGCTCGGGGATGACCGCGCGAGCGATCGCCCGATTTCGCCCGCCGATGCCGATCGTCGCCATCACGCCCAGCGATGCCACGGCGCGACAGCTGCACTCCTCGTGGGGCGTCCAAGAGATCTATGTGTCGCCGGCCCAGGACATCGACGAGCTCTGCGAAGTCGCGGTGACGCGACTGAAGCAGTCGGGTATCGCCAAGCCGGGCGATCCGGTCGTCATCATGGCCGGCTCCGCGTCCGGTGGTGCGCAGGTCACCGACACCGTACGCATGCTCATCGTTCCCTGAGCCGAGCGGTCTTCTTCAACTTTCGATAAGAAAGTCCCTCACGGACTCATCCGGATTCACCCGCGGTGACGAATAGCCATCAGTGCCGCAAGCACCGAGGCTGACGTTGGAACCTAAGAAACCAACGGAGCCTCCGACCGGTTCGACAGATGTCGACCGATATGGAGGAGTGGCAAATGGAAGACATCTCTCGTAGAGGCTTTTTGAAGGTCGCTCGAAACGGAATCGCAGCAGCGGGTCTCGTGGCCGTCGCCCCCACGGCATTGATCGCGACGGCCGGTGCCGCAACCAAGCCCAAGGCGGCCAAGGCCACGCCGACGGTGCGACCGGTCTCATCGACCGAGAACCTCGTGATCCACGTTCCCAATCCCAGCACCGGTGAGATCCACTTCATGGTGGGCACCCGCGAAGTCGTCCGTCACGACCGTGCGCTCGTCGCACGACTCGTCCGCGACGTCAGCTGACCTCGCACACCGCGTTCCAACTCAACCCCCAACGTTTAGAAAGGCCTCACCATGTCCTCGCACTCTGAAGCACCCGAAATCTCCAAGGACCCCGTCGCCGATAGCACGGACCTCTACGCCTTCATCAGCCCCGACGCTCCCAACAAGGTCACGCTGATCGCGAACTACATCCCGCGTCAACAGCCGGCCGGCGGCCCGAACTTCTTCGAGTTCGGGGACGACGTGCTCTACGAGATCCACGTGGACAACACCGGTGACGGCAACGCTGACGTCACCTTCCAGTTCCGCTTCGAGACCAAGCTCACCGACACCGGCGCGAACGACACGTTCCTCTACAACACCGGTCAGATCACGAAGTTGAGCGACACCACCTGGAACCGCAAGCAGTTCTACTCGGTCACCAAGAAGGAGGGTGGTTCGTCGAAGATCCTGGCGCGCGGTCTCGCCTGCCCGCCGTGCAACGTCGGTAAGAACTCGATCCCGAACTACGGCACGTTGACCAACCAGGCGATCCACACGATCGGCTCGACGAAGGTCTTCGCCGGACAGCGCGCCGACGGCTTCTACGTCGACCTGGGATCCATCTTCGACCTCGGCGACCTGCGCCCCTTCCAACCAGACTTCCTCTTGAAGGGCGCGGCCGTCGCCGGGGTCAACTCCTTGGCCGCGACGAACGTGCACTCCATCGCGATTCAGGTGCCGATCTCAGAGTTGACCAAGGGCGGCGCGGTGCCGACGACCTACACGGACGCCGACTCCACGATCGGTGTCTGGACGACGGCGAGTCGCCAGAAGACCAAGATCTACAGCACGACACCGCAGACCAACACCGGCCCGTGGGAGCAGGTCTCGCGTCTCGGCAACCCGCTGATCAACGAGGTCATCATCCCGATGGGCCACAAGGATCGCTGGAACTCACAGGCCCCGAAGAACGACTCGCAGTACTCCACCTACTACGACCACCCGGGTCTGGCCTCGTTGTTGAACGTGCTCTACCCGGGTGCGTTCCCCAACCTGGCGGCCTACGCGGCCGTCTCGTCGAACCTCCGTCCCGACCTCGACGCGGTGTTGCTCACCGGCGTTCCGCCGCTGTTCCCGGGATTCCAGAACTACACCGGCGCCACCAAGGCCGACATGTTGCGACTCAACGTGGCGATCAAGCCCACGGCGACAGGAGCCGCGAGCATCCTCGGGGTGGTCGGCGGGGACAACGCCGGATTCCCGAACGGACGCCGCGTCTTTGACGACGTCGTAAGCATCGAGCTCAAGGCCGTCGCCGGCGCACTCCTCGGCGACGTCGTCAAGAGCTACAAGCCCGACGCTGCCGCCGGTGCGCTCTTCGACGTCGGCACGACCGAGCCCAAGACGGTCGCCAGCCTCGGTGCCTTCGGCCTGCACTACCGATCGGACTTCCCCTACCTGGCCGACCCGTGGGACGGTTACGACAACCCGTCCACGCTGGTCCGAGCGATGGCCGGCTAAGTGCCCGACGCTTCAACTCAATTCTCCTCGAGGGACGTGACCAGCCCGGGCGTCCCTCGAGGTGTTTCACGTCTCCACGGCGACCACGACCACGACCACGACCTCGAGCACGACCACGACCACGATGCCGAAGGCGCGCACTCGCACGACCACATGTCATGGGATGCGTACGTGCATGTCGAAGCCGTCGCTCCGACAGCGCCGAGCCGAGCCGTCGTGATCAACGTCGGCGAGCACACCGGGGCACTGGTCCTCGAGTCGGTCGAAGAGCGATCGGGCATCGAGGTCGAGATTCACCCGGTGTCGCGTCCCGAGGGGCGCACGCACGTGTGGGTGCTCCCACGCGAAGGCCGCGACGGCGTCATCTACGCGGCGGTCTTTCCAAGTCTGGAGAGCGGCGACTACGCCATCTTGGACCTCGACGGTTCGATCCGTGAAGTCGTGTCAGTACCGCCGAACCAGGTCACCCACGCAATCTGGCGCTAGTCGTGCCTCGGAGCTTTACTGCGCCGGACCGGATCCCAGTACCACGCTGAGCGTCTTCGCAGCACCGTTGGTGTTGAGGTAGTCCACGTGAATCGTGTTGCCCGGTTTCTTGGTCAAGAGAATCGTCTGCAGGTCGGTGCCCGTCGTGACGGACTGTCCGTCGATCGAAGTGATGACGTCACCGGCCACGAAGCCCGCCGTGTTGGCGGCCGATCCGGCGACGGTCCCGGCGATCGTGACGCCACTCGTGCTGTTCGTGTTGCCAGCCGCGGTGGCTGAGTCGAACTCAACGCCGAGGAACGCCGTTTCGCCGATGTGCACGCCGGAGACGGCGACATCGTCACGAATCGAAGTCACGATCGACAGAGCGGTGTTGATCGGTATGGCGTAACCACGGTCACCTGCGGTACTGCCCGGGTCGAAGCCGAAGCCCCCGTTGAGATCCGAGCCCGCCGTGTCCATGCCGACGACCTTGCCCTTGTCGTTCACGAGCGGACCGCCCGAGTCACCGGGCTCAATCGCGGCGTTGACTTCGATGAGCCCACTCAGACGCTCGGAGCCTGCGGGATTGGTCTCGTCGCCCGCGGTGATTGCCTGATTGAGGGCGACGACGGACCCCGGGACGAAACTCGGCGTGCCACCGACGCCACCGGCATTGCCAATGCCCACGATCTTCTCGCCGGAGGCGACCTTGTCGGAATTGGCCGTCTTGATCGTCGTGAGACCACTCGCGTCCTTCAACTGGATCAGCGCCACGTCCTCGGTGAGGTCGTAGCCGATGACTTTGCCGACGTAGGTCGCGTTGGTCGCGACGTCGCGAACCGACAAGGTCTGGGCGTCCTCGACGACGTGGTTATTGGTGAGAACGAGTCCGTCGGACGTGAGGATCATGCCCGTTCCTTCGGCGGTCTGGGTCGAGCTGGCGAAGGTCGTCGTGATGTCCACGAGACCGGGGTCGACCTTGGTGGCGATCTTGGCCGCGGCCTTGTCGGCCTTGGTGTTCGGGGGCGTCACCGAGGGAATCTGGAACGAACCCGAGCCGTTGCCGAACGAGGGGAAGGTGGGGGAGGTGTAGTTCGGCGCCGAGATGCGGATCGCTGCCGGCGTGACGATGTCGTGTCCGAGGATGAAGCCGCCGCCGCCGATGACGAGCACCAGTACGAGTGCACTCAGGGCCCGAGCGAGCCGCCACTGCGCCTTGGTGACCGTGACGGTCTTTTCCGGCGCCACCGGACTCGCCACCTCGTCGGCGCTGGGAACTACTGGGCTTTCGTTGTCCCAATCCATCGGGACCTCCTTCTAGTGCAGTTTCGAATCGGACTTCAGTATCAGGGTTGAACGTGAACATGTTCTAGTGGATACCTAAGAAGTCGCTAAATCGTCCTAGGAGAATCGTATTGGTCGCGCCGATCGGTCATGTCCAGTGCCACCGCATAGAAGAATGGGTCAAATGGCGCGAATCGATCCTCGAGTGACGGATGACTGAGCGACTGTTGCTCGTTGGGATGATGGCCGTGGGCAAGACCACGGTCGGACAGCTCTGCGCCACGAAACTGGGTTGGACCTTTTTGGACTCCGACGCGCAACTCGTCGTCGACACCGGCCGCACGGCCCAGGAGATCTTCGAAACCGACGGCGACGAGACGCTTCGTTCGTTGGAGAGCCGCGTGCTCGCCGAAGCGATCGCTCACCCGGTGCCGGTCGTGGTCGCGGTCGCCGGTGGGGCGGTGCTGGCGGAGCCGAATCGCTTGTTGTTGATGCGCTCTGGCGTCGTCGTGTGGCTGCGCGCGTCGATCGAGACGCTGAGTGAACGCGTTGAACACGGGGGAACGAGACCGCGACTCGGTGCCGATCCGTCGCGATCACTACGTGAGCTCTATCTCGCACGCCATCCCCTCTACGCCGCGGTCTCGGGTTTCGTGATCGACGTCGACGATCTGCCTCCCGAAGAAGTGGTCGCGCGCATCTTCGACGACACCGGTCTGGGCGACGTCGAGCAGTAACACTGATGACTCCGCTCGCGTACACCGACGAAGGCGCCAAGTACGCCTTCTATGTGGCCCTTGGAATGTTCGGGGCTTCGGAGTGGAGCATTCGCCTTCGCAGTCGGATGAATCATGGCGGCACGAAACACGATCGCGGGAGCTTCTTCGTCATCGTCGCGACCGCCCTCGCGGGCGTCGGCGCGGCGTTCGTTCTCGCCCAAGACGTGCAATCGGCTGGCATCGGCGTGGCGCGATGGCCGATCTTCGTCGCGGGACTCGTGATCGTGCTGCTCGGCATCGCACTTCGCCAGTGGTCGGTCCTCACCCTGGGGACGTTCTTCACGGTGCAGGTGCAGGTGCGCCGTGATCAGACGGTCGTGGACACCGGTCCCTATCGATGGGTCCGCCATCCGTCGTATACGGCGATCGTTATGTCTTTCGTCGGCATTGGTGTCGCCCTGGAGAATTGGCTGTCACTCGTGGTCCTTCTCGTCGTTCCGACCATCGGACTCGTCATTCGGATCCGCGTCGAGGAGAAGGCATTGCTCGAGGCACTCGGCGAGCCGTACCGGGAGTTTTCAGCAACGCGCGAACGACTTGTTCCCAAAGTATGGTGACGCGGGTCGTTCGAAGCGATGGAGCTTTGAGCGCCTGTTAGCGTTGAATCCGCTACGAATACCCTCCCGATTCCTTCTCCAAAGTCCCGACGCTTATGGATGCGCTGCCTGATGACGTCCTCACTGGCCGTGCTCGTCCTCTCCGCAAGTCAGGTCGTTGCAGCCAACGCCGGATCGGCAACGGTGCTCACTTCGCACGTCAACGGAGCTGCGTCGGCAGGAACATCGAAGGTCGCCACGTCGGCACCGGGCTCCTCGGCACGATCGGCGCGAAGCAAAACATCGAAGTCAAAGGTGCCCCTGGACATCCCCGTTGCGGACAAGGCCGCCTTTCGTCTGCCGTCGCGCGGATGCGGTTTCACTCCGGTCTCAGCGCTGGTACGGACGGGCGCATCTGCGACGGCACCTCATCACGCGCCCTTCGCACTCGGCCACTGTCGAATTCTCGAGATCGGCGACTCACTCGGTGACGATCTCGAATACGGCATTCGACACGAACTTCAGTTCACACCGGGATTGAAACTGATCCAACGCAACAAGTCGTCGACGGGTCTCTCCGCGACGTGGTTTTACAACTGGCCGGCCCATCTGAAATCTGACCTGCACGCACACCATCCCAATCTCGTCGTCATCATGTTTGGCGCCAACGACGAACAGGCACTCAGCGTCCACGGAGTGTCGCAACCGTTCGGCTCACCGAAGTGGCGTAGTGACTACATCGCGCGGGTGCGACGGATCGATCGAATGGTGGTCAAGGCCGGCGCGTACGCATTCTGGGTCGGCCTCCCCATCGCTTCGCCCAAGAGTTACAGCCAAGGTCTTCGGGCGCTGAACGCCATTTATCGTCAAGTGGCCACCTCGACGCCCGGCGTCACGTTCCAGCCGATGTGGCATCTCTTGGCCACGAAGAGCGGCCACTACCGAGGTGGTGCCATCGTGAACAATGTGCAGAGTGCACTGCGACTCTCCGACGGCATCCACTTCACCACCACCGGTGAACTCGTCATCGGCACGTTCGTTGCCCGACAACTGGCCACGGTCTACGACGTGAGACTTCGGCCGGAAGAGCCCGCGTACATCGATCGCTAAGCGTCTCAACGAATTAAAGAGAGCGCCGCGAGTATCCGATTTGATTGGATTGGAAGTACCATGTACCATCCAGACATGCCGGCATCGAGGAATTCCTTGATCCTCGCCTTGATCATGATGGGCTGTGTCTCATCAGCGCCCCTTCTCACCGGCCCTGGAGTTGAGGCTGCGACGGCTTCGACATCAACTTGTGTCGCAGATATGAACCGGGCATCGATGGATATTGCAATGCCAATTCCGAAGCGGCTCAAGGTCACACGGCAACTGTTCGGATTCTCTTTCACTCCCGTCAATTCTCGGTTCGTGCCTCGGACTTCGGCAAGGGTTGCGTGGCGAAAGTTCGATGAGAAAAGGCAATCAACCGCAACGTATGAGGTCTTCCTGGCCCGGTTCCATCCGAACAATCCAGCAGGTACCAACACACGCCTCAAAGTCCAGAATGTCTGGGTTGCTTTTGCCAAACATGTGGCCTTCGTACCTGACCCAGGTCCTCAACCAAGCTCCGTTCAGCCCGGCTGCACATTTGGCTCGTCAATGACCGTGATCAACGCAAACACCGCTGTGGCGATCGTTAGCGCGGGTGGATGAAAATCCAATTGCCGAGCCGCGGCTAGCGCTTCCGGTGCGCTGTTCATTCGGCTTGTGGTTCGGAGAACTCTTGGATCGGAGCAAGACGTTGAAGTTGCGTGACGTGACTCGGCGTAAGTTCCGCCAGTTGGCGTACACCAAGGAGCTTCATCGTTCGCGAAATCTGTCTCGAAAGTATCTCGATCGCGCGGTCGACACCCTCGCGCCCACCGGCCATGAGTCCGTAGAGGTAAGCGCGACCTACGTACGTGAACTTTGCCCCTAAAGCGATCGACGCAACGATGTCGGCGCCGTTCATTATGCCTGTGTCGATATGGACTTCCAAATCACCTCCGACTTCTTTCACCACCTGCGGAAGGAGGTGGAAGGGCACGGGCGCTCGGTCCAGTTGGCGACCGCCATGATTCGACAGAACGATCCCTTCAACACCCAATGCCGCAAGTCTCTTCGCATCGTCCAAGGTCTGCCCACCCTTGACCACCAAGTTCCCCGGCCACTGACTCTTGATCCAGGTGAGGTCCTCAAAGGTCACCGTTGGGTCGAACATCGCGTCGAGGAATTCGCCGACGGTACCTGACCAACTATTCAGCGAGGCGAACTCCAGCGGTTCGGTCGTGAGAAAATTGAAGCTCCACTCCAACTTGGACATCGAGTTGAAGATTGTCTTGAGCGTGAGCTGGGGTGGCACCGTGAGGCCATTGCGAACGTCTCGCAATCGGGCGCCCGCAACTGGAACGTCGACCGTGACAAGGAGCGTGTCGAACCCGCAGTCGCAGCTCGTTTGATGAGGTCGAGTGATCGATTGCGGTCCTTCCACATATAGAGCTGGAACCAGTTGCGACCGTTGGGATTGGACGACTTGACGCCCTCGATCGAGGTCGTGCCCAAGGTGGAGAGTGCGAATGGAATACCAGCGGCGCCGGCGGCGCTCGCACCCGCGACCTCACCTTCAGCGTGCATCATCCGTGTGAAGCCAGTTGGGGCGATGCCGAAAGGCAGGGCAACGGTGTCGCCGAGGACGATCGACGACGTGTCAACTTCGGAGACATCGCGAAGAATCCTCGGATTGAATTCGATATCTTCGAAGGCTTGTCGAGCACGTGCAAGCGAGATCTCGCCCTCCGCAGCACCGTCGGTGTAGTCAAACGGTCCTTTTGGAGTTCGGCGTTTGGCGATCTCTCGAAGGTCCCAAATCGTAAGGGCTGAATCAAGACGGTGACTCCTGGTATTAATCCGAGGAGGGCGGAGTCGTATGAGCGGTGCGAAAGCACGCGGATCCGGTAATCGTCGCTTCATGGTGTTCCTTTGCGTTTAACTTGCCTCGACAGTTCCAGTGGAAGGCTGCGGTAGCGGGCCAACTTGACCGTCAAGACGAGTGCGTTCTTTCTCCTACGCACTCTGAAGAACTTGACGCTGAGAGCCCAAGCCGTCAGCCTCGAGTTCCATCACGTCACCGGGCGCGAGAAATGCGACGTGATCGTTGCCCAACGAAACGCCGGCCGGTGTTCCCGTATTGATGATGTCGCCGGCCTCAAGCACCATGAACTGACTGATGTACCAAATGAGGTACTCGACGCTGAAGACCATATTGGCGGTATGTGCCATTTTGTCGCTCGACGCCATTTACAGAGAGTCGCAGTCCGATGTCTTGGGGATTGGGGACTTCATCAGTCGTGAGTAACCACGGACCACAGGGATTAAAGGTCGCGCAGCCCTTTCCCTTGTCCCATGTGCCCCCTCGCTCTAGTTGAAACGACCGCTCAGAGACGTCATTTGAAATCGAGTAGCCAGCGACGTACTCGAGTGCCCCGTCGGGTGAGGAAAGGTAATGTGCTCGACGACCGACTATGACGGCAAGTTCGATCTCCCAATCCGTCTTTGTTGACATCCTCGGGATGAGAACGTCATCGTTACGGCCCGATCAGGGTGCCCGGAACCTTCAAAAAGAGAATCGGCTCGTCTGGAGGTTGCGCACCCGTCTCTGCGGCGTGATCGGTGTAGTTGAGGCCGACACAGATGATCTTCTCGGGTTTGGGAACAGGAGCGCCGATCCGGAGTGACGCGATATTCAGTTCTGGCAGTACGCCACTCGCCGCGAGCGTCGCGAGTCTGCTGAGACCTCCGGTCGAAAGGAATTCGTTGTCAAAATCTGAAACGATCCGTGAACAGTCGACTAATCGATCGTCTGGCAGTAGTGCAGCGGGTCTCTCGCTCCCAATCTCGCCAACTCTTAGAAACCGCATTGACAAGTTCCTCCTCCGTAGGTAGTCACGACTGCAGACGACCGATCCCGCGTCGGTGGCGCCCCTGCCGGACGAATGCCGATGAACCGATGACAACGATCTCCCAACGTCGAACGGCGACCCGGACTCGAGAGCCTCAGCGTTGACAACGGCTGGGTTATATCATTCATCATATGTCTGATGTTATGTCCGAAGACTGGTTCGTCGAGGGCCCTTCTCGCGGGATTCAATTGGACAACGGAACGACGAATGACTCCGGACGCGCCAGTAGGACGAGACTGGCGGGTCCTCGCCAGAGGTCTAGAGCCGGATACTTGTTCGTCGGTGGGTACGCGCTCCTGCTCTTACTCGTTGGCATCGCTCCGGCGGGATACGCCCTCGACCTGGCCTTCACCTCGTTCTCGGGACACTTCAGCGGCTTCCGGAACTTCATCAACACCTTCCGTGACTTTCGCTTCATCCCCTCCTTCGAACACATCGGTGAGTTCATGGCGATCTGGCTGACGGCGCTGATCGTGGTCGTGATCGGTGTCTCGCTCGTGATCCACACGCTTTCGTCAAAGGTCAGCGCGACGTTCCGTTTTCTCTTTTATCTACCCGCGGCGTTCGCCGGGTCCGCCGGCGTGCTCGTTTGGCTTTACATGTTGCAGCCGGGACTGAGTCCGTGGGACGAGGTGCTGAGTCTGCTCGGTCACAAGACCCTCGGCGACTCGCTGACGTCCGGGAGTCTTCCCTTCGTGTTCGCGCTGATCGCGTTCTGGACGGGTGCCGGCGCGTGGATCCTCGTCATTCACGGGGCACTCACCAACATCCCCGGGGACGTGCTCGAGGCCGCGGCGCTGGACGGCGCGGGACCGGTGCAGACGGCGTTGCGCGTGAAACTGCCGCTCATCAAGAAATGGGTGGTGTACATGCTGATCGTTTCATTTGCTGGCGGGACCCAGCTCTTCGCCGAGCCCGCGCTCTTCAGCCAGGCAACGGGCGGCATCCTCGTGAGCAATTCCTGGTCCCCAAATCAGCTCGCGACGTGGCTCGCCTTTTACAGCGATAACTTCAACTACGCCGCGGCGATCTCAATCGACCTCTTGGTCATTGCCCTGTTGTGTGCCGGTCTCCTCGTGTTCCGTACACGCCTCTTCAAGGAGGATTGAGTGGCCCCGCTCATGAGCCTTTCGTACTGGAAGTCATTTCGACCTTCGCGGCTCTTGGTGTGGGTGGTGCTCGCGTTGTCGGCGATCTTCTTCCTCGTCCCGATCGTGTGGCTCTTGCTCAAACCTTTCCCGCCGGGTCAGACGCTGACGTGGCTCGAGAACTCTGTCTATTACTCAGGAGGAGGCGTACTGATCGCCGTGATACTCGGGATCCCGGCCGGCTACGGTCTCGCGACGACAGAGTTCATGGGTCGGCGGCCGCTGCTGATCGCGACGATGATTGCGATGCTGATACCGAGTAACGCTCTCGCGTTACCACTGTTCCTCGGTGCCAATAAGTTGCACTTGCTCGGTAGCCCGCTCGCCGTGATCCTTCCGTATGGACTGTTTCCCTTCGGCGTGTACATCGCCTATCTGTCCTACAACACGCCTCGGGTCCACGGCATGCTGGCCGCGGCACGGGTCGACGGCTGCACCGAGTGGCAGGCGTTCCGTCGCGTCATGTTGCCACTCTCGGCGCCGATCGTCGGACTCATCGTGGCGCTGAACTTCATCGCGACGTGGACGAACTACTTCCTGCCTTGGGTGATGTACGGAGAGTTCAACTTCAGCGGCCGATTTCCGTTGGCACTGGGTATGGCGCAGCAACTGATTCCCGGTTCGACGACCGGTGACTTCGCACAGAACATCCAACTACAACTCGCCCTGCCCCCTTCGTCCGAAGCCACGCTGCTGCTCTTGAGTGCCGCCCCCGTCATCCTCGTCTTGCTGATCGCCCAGCGTGGCGTCGTTTCCGGACGTCTCCAGGGAGTGTTCGACTGAATGACCTTCTCATCTCCTTCCTCGCGGGTGAGTGTGAGCTTCAAGGGTCACGTCCCAAAGTGACTTCAATTGGTCGTCCGTGGTTGGCCCGGATACTCGGAATCGAGGATTGAGGAATGTCGATGAATCCACTCGTCGCAAATGACGCCCTCGCGGGCGCACGTCAACTGTCCTCACTCGGAATCTCTCGTCAAGCGTCGCCGCCAACGTCATCGGGGCGATTCCCGGACGGAGGCGCATGGCGCGTCGAGATTCCATCGGTTGAAGGACTTGAACCGATGCGCGCGGTGGTGGAAGAAGCCAGCGCATTGGCCGTTCCGCTCCATCGCATCAGTCAGGGGAGTGGCGTCATGTTATTGAGCGACGCCGAGATTTCCTCGATGGTGTCGCTGGGCCATGAATCTCGAGTCGAAGTGTGTCTGTTCCTTGGGCCGCGAGGTCATTGGGATATCGGCGCGGCGGCCGTGTCAATGTCGCGCGGTGCGGGACCGCGCGCGAGGGGCGTCGATCAACTCGCCCAATGTCTCGAAGACATGCGACGAGCGGCAGATCTCGGCGTTCGCAACGTCCTCGTCGCCGACGAAGGTGTCCTTTGGGCCGGCCATCGACTCCGAGCCTCGGGCGATCTTCCGGCAGACTTTCGATTCAAGGTGAGCGTGCTGATTGGTCCGGCGAATCCGATCGGACTCCAGGTCATGGCGGGCCTCGGGGGCGATTCGATCAACGTGCCGAGCGATCTCTCGCTGGGTCAGCTCTCCGAGATGCGTTCGGCGACACCGGTGGCACTCGATATGTACGTCGAATCCCCGGACGACATGGGTGGGTTCGTGCGTCACTACGACGTTCCCGAACTGATTCGGATCGCTGCTCCCATCTATCTCAAGTTCGGCTTGCGAAATGCTCCGTCGATCTACCCAGTCGGCCAGCATTTGCTCGAGACGGCAGTGGCCACCGGTCGCGAACGTGTGCGACGAGCCAGGCTGGCGATCGACATCGTTGAGCGATTGGGTGGCGCCCCTCTTCCCATGTCGGGATTCGATGACCATTCACTGCCGCAGCCGAAGCGATTCGCACTCTCGTGATGATGACCTTCGAACAGATCACAGCGGCGTGCGCCTTTTACGGCGAGAGTTTGATGTGGACGGCCGGTCTTCGTTTGTGCGTTCGGTCGACATGCTCGACGGCGACGAGCGCACGTGATTGAAACAAAGCGGCTGCGATCGAAAGGGAGAGCACATGAAGATCAGTAAGGTGGCCACCCACGTCGTGGGAACTCCGTGGCGCGACCTGACGTTCGTCCAGCTATTCACCGATGACGGGCTGGTCGGTGTTGGAGAGACTCGCATGTTGAGTCACACGCAGGCCCTTCTCGGCTATCTCGCCGAAGCCGAAGGCAATCACATCCTGGGCAGTGACCCTTTCGACATTGAGTCCCTTGTTCATCGGATGAAATACGGTGACTACGGGCGCTCCGGAGAGATCGTCATGAGCGGCATCGCCTGTGTCGAGATGGCGTGCTGGGACATCATCGGCAAGGCGCTCGGCCAACCAGTGTGGCGGCTGCTCGGCGGCAAGGTCCGAGAGAATGTCAAGGCGTACGCCAACGGCTGGTACACGGTGGAGCGAACACCCCAGGACTTCCACGACGCTGCTCGAGTCGTCGTCGAACGCGGATACAAGGCACTGAAGCTTGATCCGTTCGGACCCGGAAAATTTGAGCTCGAGTACGAAGAACGTTCTCGCTCGATCGCCCTCGTTGAAGCGGTTCGTGACGCGATTGGACCGTCGAACGAGTTGTTGGTCGAGATGCACGGTCGATTCGCCCCCCACGAAGCGCTACGAATCGCCAAGATGCTCGAGCCGTTCGAACCGTCGTGGATCGAGGAACCGGTTCCGCCCGACAATCTCGCGTCGCTGGCGATCGTCTCGCGAGGCACCACCCTCCCCATTGCGACCGGCGAACGAATTCATGACCGCACCGAGTTCCGTGAACTCTTCGAACTCCAGGCGTCGGCAATCATCCAGCCGGATATCGGTCACTTGGGAGGAATCCTCGAGACTCGTAAGCTCGCCGCGACGGCAGAGACACATCACGTCCTCGTCGCTCCCCACAACGTCGGGGGCCCTGTGCTCACCGCGGCGAATCTGCATCTGGCAGCGTGCACGACGAATTTCAAGATTCAGGAGTACTTCAATGACTTCGCCGACGCCGACATCGTGAAGTGCGCGCCGGGCCAGCCTCAAGTTGTCGACGGCTACTTCTCAATTCCCGAGGGTCCGGGATTGGGCGTGTCCCTGGACCTCGATTACGTCGCCGAGCACCCAACCAAACGAGCGCACTTTGATCTCTTCGCGGAGAACTGGCAGTATCGCGGCACGCGACCATAACCGTGGAGAGAGCAGTGTTCCTCGATCGACCACAGCACCTACGCGTGGCCACTCGAGCGGCTCTCGAAGTGGGTCCGGGCGAGGCTCTGATCGACGTCGCGTGGGCGGGGATTTGCGGATCCGATATCGACATGTGGAAGGGGAGTCGCCCCGCGGACCGAGTTCGTTATCCAATCGTCCCAGGTCATGAGTGGTCGGGTGTCGTGGTTGCGATCGGCGACGGCGTCGATCGCTACTGGCTTCACCGACCAGTGGTTGGAGAGAACATCCGCTCCTGCGGCGTGTGCGACTCGTGCCGCGACGCCGTAGGGGCCGCGTGCGAAGGCGCGTACCTGGAGGCTGGTTTCACGATCGACGGTGCCTGGGCCGATCACCTCCTCGTACCCGTTACACAACTCCACGCACTTCCAGACCACGCGGATCTTCGTTCGGCAGCCGGCATCGAACCGGCAGCATGCGCCGCGACCGCGGTCCATGCGGCCCGGATTGAGCCCCGCCACAAGGTCGGAGTGGTTGGCGGAGGGGCGATCGGGTTGCTCTGCACGCAACTCATCTCCTCGAACGGAGTGGACGTCACCGTGGTCGATCCGCGCAGTCCGAGACTCCCGGTCGCGATGCAGTGCGGCGCGTCAGGTTTCTTCGCTCCTGACATTGCACTCTCGAGCGTCACGGGCCTCGACATTGTTATCGAGGCGGCCGGGGTCGAGGGCAGTGCTCAGTTGGCCGTCGACCTCGCGCGAAGAGGTGGGCGAGTCGTCATTTGCGGCATCGCGCCCTCGAACGATGTCGTGCACTCGGTGGACATCGTGTCCCAGAGCTTGAGCGTCGTCGGCGTCTTCGGAGCCACGAGAGCGGGTTGGGAGAGCGCCGTGGAAGCATTCGTGAGCGGGACCCTGGATCCGGGCGTGTTGGTGACCCACGAATTCTCGCTCGATGAGATCGAGAACGCGTTGAGACTCGTCGACGGTGCCGGTGCGCTGGTGGGAAAGGTGCTCATCCGACCGTGAACGTCTCTGACAGATCGTCGGATCGAGGAATTGTCGGCACAATGTTTTCGGACACGAAAGACTGTCCACGAGCAACCTCGCTCGCAGGGATCACGTAACTGACGAACGGAATCGGAGAATGCGGTGACCATGGACGCATCAGTCGGAGAGAACTGGGCCGGGACGTATCGCTATCGGGCCCAAGGGATCGTCTCCGTGCGCACCACAGCTGAGTTGGTCGAACTCGTGCGTACGTCGCGTCGAATCAGGGCTCTGGGAACTCGGCACTCGTTCAACGACATTGCGGACTCCTCCGGCATTCTCGTGGATCTGAGCGGCCTCCGAAGCGACCCGGTCATCGACGAAGAACGTCGTCGCGTAACGGTTCCCGCGGGGATGTCGTACGGAACGCTGGGGCGCTTCCTCCAGGCGCGCGGTTGGGCGCTCCACAACCTCGGTTCACTTCCGCACATATCGGTGGCCGGCGCGTGCGCCACCGGAACCCACGGCTCGGGCGCGACGAATCAGTCACTCGCCGCGTCGGTCTGTGGCATCGACATGGTGACGGCAGATGGTGACGTCGTCCGTGTCGACGATTCCGATAGGCGCTTCGGCGGTGCCGTCGTTGCGTTGGGCGCACTCGGTATCGTGACCTCACTTACCTTGCGCATCGAGACGACCTTCGACGTTCGCCAAGACGTGTACGTCGACATGCCGTGGAGCGGACTCGGCGAGTTGGACGAGATCATGAAGAGCGCCTACAGCGTCAGCCTCTTCACCCGTTGGATGGGAACGGTCGATCTGGTGTGGACCAAGTCTCGTTTCGTTGAAGGAGCTCCGGCTCCCTCCGGTCGTGGCGGTGCCACCCTGGCAACACAACCGATGTCGCCCACCGGCGACGATCCCTCGAATACGACGGATCAGTGCGGGGTCCGCGGGCCGTGGAACGAGATGCTTCCTCACTTTCGGTTCGGCAAGATACCGAGCCACGGCGATGAGATCCAGAGCGAATACTTCGTGGCGCGCGAAGACGGACTCGAGGCCCTGACGGCACTCGAAGGGATCGGCGAGAGATTCTCACCCCATCTGATCGTCTCGGAACTTCGCTACGTCGCGGCCGATGAGATGTGGCTGAGCCCCGCGTACGAACGCGACGCTCTGGCGATTCACTTCACGTGGCAGCGACATCCCGCGGAAGTGCGAGCGCTTCTGGGGCTGATCGAAGAGACGCTCTTGCCGTATCAAGCGCGCCCCCACTGGGGCAAGTGGTTCACGATGGACGTTTCGCGTATCGCTCGTCTGTACCGACGACTACCGGATTTCACGGCTCTCGTCGACGAGTTCGATCCGGATGGAAAGTTCGACAACGAGTTCCTCAGTCGCGTGTTGTCTATCGACTAGTCGTCATGTGGCGGGGGAGGGGGCGTCCGGTCGCAAGAAACCTCGCTCCTTGAGCTCCGCCCACACCGAGTTCGGTACAGCGGTCCGGTAGAGGTCGATGTTCGCCTCGATCTGTTCGGGCGAGCGCGCGCCAACACACACGCTCACGACCGATGGGTGCGCCAACGGAAATGCCAGCGCGACCGAGGGGAGCGACGTTCCGTGACGCTCACAGACCTCGGCGATACTGCGTGCGCGCTGCAGGAGTTCTTCGGGGGCATCGATGTAGTTGTACTTGGCACCGTCGGGAGGAGTGGCGCGCGAGAGAAGTCCGCTGTTGAACACGCCGGCCGCTACGACACCGATGCCCTTCTCTTCGCAGACGGGAAAGAGGTCGTCGAGCGCCGACTGCTCTAAGAGGGTGTAGCGCCCGGCGAGCATGAACACGTCCATGTCGGTGAGACGCGCGAAGTCAGCCAGCATCGCGCTCTGGTTCATGCCCGCTCCGATCGCCGAAACCGTGCCCTGGTCGCGAAGATCCTCAAGTGCCGGGTACGCGTTCTCCAGGACCTCGCGCCGGTGTTCGTCAGGATCGTGGAGGTACACGATGTCGACCTTGTCGACGCCGAGTCGTTCAAGGCTTTCCTCAATCGACCGGTTGATTCCGTCGCGGCTGAAATCCCATACGCGCTTGTGTGTCGCGGGCACGTCGAATCCTCCGTCGTCGCGTTCTCCTGGGGCGTCGATCGCTTCGAGGAGCCGACCCACCTTCGTCGACAACACGAACTCGTTCCGCGGCCTGTCGGCGAGTGCCGCGCCGAGGCGACGTTCGGAGAGCCCGAGTCCGTAGTGAGGCGCCGTGTCGAAGTACCGCACGCCCCGGTCCCACGCGGCGTCCACCGTGGCGCTCGCGTCGTCGTCCGATATGGCTCTGTAAAGATTCCCGAGTTGAGCACAGCCGAGAGATAGCTCGGTCATCGAGACGCCACGCTTCGGAATGGTGCGTTTCGCGAGGGCCTGATGCGAACTGCGAGACCCACGTGGATCGGGCGTTGGGTTACTCATCGACGGTAGACAAGATGCATTCGGTCGACTGCTGCGCCCGTGCCGAGTTCATTGACCATGACGTATTGGGCCATCTCGGCTTGCCAACGTTGTTCGATTGGACGTTTGGCAAGGGCGGCGGTCGCCCCGTCGAAGTCGTCGCATTCCACGACGTGGAACAGTTCGACACCGTGACGAAAGATCAACCAGTGCTCTATCCCCAGACTTCGTTGCGCGGCCACGAGTTCGGGCCACACCTCAGCGTGCGCCTTGTCATAGGCCTCCTCTAATCCCGGCTTCAGGCGAGTGCGAAATGCGGTGTACTCAGTCAACAGCTGTCCTCCTTGTGCGGGCGGGTCATTTCTTGGTCCGTCACCACCGGGTGGGTGGAGGGATCATGGCGAATCCGTGCCTATCGTCCGACCCCGACTTGCGAAGCGGTCACGACAGCGCCTTTTGGCGCTGGAGAGGTAGTCTTTGGTCGGGTTTCGCTGGATTTGACGTATGTGGTGACTACCTCGCCACCGAGGGCGTTTAATCAGGTTCGAGTGAAGGAAAACGTTGGTTGGGACCCACTATCCAGCGCACGAACCTGACTAAACACTCTCGGATGGTCGTTGACCCTGCGTAGGTCTCGGGCAGGGTCCCTAGCAAAGACGTTTGTTTCCTGGCGATTCGCGCTCCTAACTCTCATCTTGACTAGAAATTGCTTTCGATTCGTGCAGGGAGCGCTTGTAGGCCTCCCATGATCCCAAGATGTGTTCTTCCACGGCACGGGCGGCCTCTTTCGGGTCACGATTCACCAACGCTTCGTAGATCTTCGCGTGACCGTCATGTGAGCGCAGATTGTCATCCATCGATCGGTGAGTTCTCCCGTAGTACGCGTTCGCGAGTGCCACAGGTTGCACGGTCCTCAATATCGAACGCGCCAACAAATGGCCCGAGAATCGCGCGATCAGGTCGTGATAGGCGACGTCAGCTAAGGCGTATCTCGGTGGGTCATCGAGGAGCGATTCCAACTCCAGCACGCGGCCGTGCAACTCCTCGAGCTGTTCCTCGCTGAGCCGTGTCGCCGCACGGATCATGATTTGAATCTCGAGGGCGGCCCGGACCTCCATCAGGTCGTCGAATATCGAAAGACTGCGGTCGTTGCGGATGTAGGCGTCCAGGACCAGTGGGTCGAGTAAATTCCAATGGTCAACCGGTTGGACCGTTGTTCCCTGTCCCTGACGAGCGACGATCAGGCCCTTTTCTTCAAGGAGTTTCACCGATTCCCTGACGACGGATCGGCTGACCTTATAGTCCTCACACAAGATCTGCTCCGGAGGGAGCGATGACCCGACCGCAAGGTTTCCGGACACCACTTCGTTGATCAACGACGAGACGACAATCTCGTTGAGGCGGGCCGGGCGTTCTGGAAGGGAGAGCGAAGTACTCACGTCGTAGCGCCCTTCATCCGATACAGGTATATCAACGGATTTCAGCATAATTCGCTTATCGCGTTTGAGTCGTGAACGATGTGGCGGTCGTGATCATCGCCGGTCGTCAGCGACGGGGTACGTCGAGCGTGCATCTCAGAGGCGCATCGATCGGAAGTGGCACTCCACATCAATCGCGCTCCTTTCTCATTGCATCGAGATGCCCGCACTTGCGCTCGTTTCAACCCGATGTTATCATACGACAGTCGTCTTATGTTTAGGGGGAAACATCCTGATGATCGCTCCGCGAGTTCGTGAACCGCGTTCTTCTTGCTCCATACCGTTTGATCAGGGAGTTTCGACGCGAGGACTTTGCCGTGAAGGAGTGACGTGCGGATAACGCAGGTTGAGACCTTCAGCGTATTTTCTCCAGGAGCCAATCCATCTTTCATCTGGCGTGACGGCCTTCGTGGGAGCCCCCCGGATCGCGAGGTCGGTGTAATACGACTGAGAACTGACGAAGGCGTCGACGGCGTTGCGATCGCGCCGCGTCGCGGGAGCGCTCCGGTCGTGGCCGACGTCGTCGAGCACGTCCTACGCGACGAACTGATCGGTGCGGACCCGCTCCAGCGAGAGTGGCTTTGGCATCGTATGTGGGAGTTGGACCGCACCGAGGAATTCCCACTCTGGCTTCTCGGTCTCGTCGACACGGCGCTGTGGGACCTCGCGGGTCGCTACTACGGGGCGCCCACGTGGGAGGTGATCGGAGGATTCCGACGCGAGATTCCCGCGTACGCGTCGACGACGACATTCTCGAGCATCGCTGAATACCTCGACGTGACCACGCAGTGCATAGAACTGGGCTATCCGGCCCTCAAGTTGCACGCCTGGGGAGATCCACGGAGGGACGCGGAGCTGTGCACCGCGGTGCGCGAACACGTCGGCGACGACTACCCACTCATGTACGACGGCTCGGCCGGGTTCGATCTCGCCGACGCTGTCTACGTCGGCGATGCCCTCGCTGCGGCCGGGTACCTCTGGTACGAAGAGCCGATTCGCGAATTCAGCATCACGTCTTATAAGTGGCTCGCTGAGCGGGTCCGTGTTCCACTCAACATTGCCGAGACGTCAGACGGCGTTCACATGAACACCGCAGACTTCATCGCGAGCGGATGTGCCACCTACGTACGAACGAGCACGGAGCTTCGCGGCGGTTTCACCGGCGCCATGCGCATCGCTCACCTCGCCGACTCGTTTCGTTTGCGCGCTGAGCCTCACGGTCCAACGATGTACGCGCGACACCTGTGCATGGCAATTCCCAACTGCACCTACTACGAATCCCTGGTGACATCGAATCCGGCAAAACGAGAAGTGGGTGTGAGCGCAACAGGGATGGTCGCTGCCCCCAAGGGACCAGGCGTTGGATTGGAACCGGGGCCGCATTACCCGGATGAACTGCTGCCATACGTGTTCGACATGGCCGACGGCTCCATGGCAACTTCGAGCTCGACGAATGGGAAGTCGCCGTCGTGACGAGTCGAAACAAATGAGATCGCAAACAGCGAAAATAAACCTTAATCAGGGGGAGAAGGAAATGAATACTTATAGATCATCCGCCGGGGATAACCGACGGGCTCGCTGGCATCGACGAACGCTGGCGGTAGCGGCGTGCGCCAGCCTCGTGAGCCTGTCGATCGTCAGCGCGGGTATCGGGGCAACCTCGGCCGGCGCGTCGAAGAAGCCAACACTGACCATTTGGTACGACACGGCGCGAAAGGCCATGGTACAGGCGTACGAAAAGGCGCACCCGAACGTCCACGTGGTCGCAGTCCTCAAGGACGGTGACTCGAACGGTGACGGCACCTACCAGTCAGCCTTCGCTCTGTATAACCGCGTCGGTCACGGTTGGCCGGACATCTACTTCAGCGAACAGAACAACGACGCCGCGTCGCTCGCACAAGCGCCGTTCAATGACGCAGCCGTGCTGAACAAGGGGCTCGTCTCGAAGAGCACTCTTTCCAAGTTCGCACACGGCTCGGCATCGCTGTGCACGATCGGTGGCAAGGTCTACTGTCTGCGCAACGACCTCGCGATGAACGTCCTGTGGTACAACCCGACGCTGATGGCCCAAGACGGCATCACCTCGGTACCGACGACCTGGCAGGAGTGGGCGGCCGACGGTGCGTTGGCGGCCGCTAAGGGCGACATCATCGGAACACAGGGTGACTCATGGGACGCCGACACGTACTACTGGGGCAACGAGTGCCCGCTGAGCAAGGAGACCAGTCCAGGAACACTACTGATCAACCCTGCCTCAACGAACTGCACGGAGATGGCGTCGCTCCTTGACGGCGTCTCGCGCACGGCACTTCCAGTGGCGTACATGTTCAGTTCCACTTTTGGTCAGCAGTACGGTGGGAAAATCGTGTTCTACCCTGGTGCTTCTTGGATGGGCGGCGTCTTCCCCGGACTCGGATCGTGCACGGCCGCGAACCCTGACTGCAAGATGGCGGCGGCCTATCCGATGACGTTCGGTGCCAGCGGTCCCGCAGTGACGGGCGCGATTGGTGGCGGTCTTTGGTTCGTCTCGTCGCACAGCAAGAACCTGAAGCTCGCGGCTTCGGCGCTCGTGTGGCTCGACACCAGCCTCACGAGTCAGAAGCTCTCTCCTGGTTTCCCAGCGTACGGTCCCGACGACGCGCCATGGGTGGCCACGCAGAACGCTTCCGGTAGCTACGCCTCACCACTTTCCGGTCAGCCAACGTTGTCGCAAGCATTCAACAAGGCGGCCAACGAAATATGGTCTGGCTGGTCGGCAGTGCCGTACGCCAACGACCAGATCTGGGCGTCGGACATCGTGCCATCGCTGGCCACTGGAGGGACGCAGGCTGCTGCGCTCGGAGTCTTTGCAACGGACGCATCGAACCTTGCACGCTCAGACGGCTTCCAAGTTCATTCATAGATGACGGTTCCCCCGGTTGCTTCTGTCCCCGGCGAGCGTTCGCGCGCTCGCCGGGGTAGTCGCAACGAGGGAGCCGCACCTATCGGTAGTTCAAGAGTTACTGGCTATCTTTTCGTCAGCTTGTACGTGGTGCTCTTAGGTCTGTTCGGCATCGCTCCCACCGCATACGCGATCTACCTCTCCCTCACGAAGGTGGGCGGCGGTTTCTCCTGGGGATCGAACTTCACCCGCGCGTACGAGGATTTTCGTTTTCTACCAGCTTTCGAACACATCGCCGAGTACCTCGCGGTGTGGTTGATCGCGGAGGCCACGCTCATCTTGGTACTGGCGCTCCTACTTCACTCGCTGGAACATCGAACCAGCGCGGCGTTCCGTTTTCTCTTCTATATGCCCGGAGCACTGGCGGGCGCGGCCAGTGTGCTCATCTGGCTGTTCATGTTGGACCCCACGCTGAGCCCGTGGCACTTCGTGCTCTCGGTCCTCGGCTATTCGCAGATCGACCTCGTTCTCCAGCCCTCACACTTGCCCATCATCTTTGCGATCATGGCATTTTGGACTGGCGCCGGCGGTTGGATCGTCGTGATGTACGGCGCGTTGAACAATATCCCCGAAGAACTTCTCGAGGCGGCCAGACTCGACGGAGCGAATGCCTTTCAATCCGCGATAAGGATCAAGTTGCCGCTGATCAAAAAGTGGGTTGCGTACATGCTCATTTTGTCATTCGCGGGTGGCACGCAACTGTTTGTAGAACCGCAACTCATTGGTCAGGCAACGGCCGGGCTGGTCAGCAATACGTGGTCGCCAAATCAACTCGCGTACTACATCGCATTCATCAATGACAATTTCAACGAGGCCGCAGCGATATCGGTCACGCTGCTCGTGCTCGGACTGATCGGCGCAACGTTGCTCGTGTGGCGCACCAAACTCTTCGAGATCAACTGAAATGAAACTCTCTCATTTCACCTGGCGAATCATCGGGTTGATCGTGCTCTTGGCGTTCGCGGCCTTTTTCTTCGTACCGGTCATTTGGGTGTTACTCGCCACGACCAAGACTGACGTCCACCTCACCTCGGGGAGTCCGTTCTCGTTCGGAAGCATCAGCAACCTCGTCCACGCGTGGAAGGCATTATTCGGTTTCCAGGGCGACGCCATGGTGGGCTGGTTGGAGAACTCAGCGATCTACTCCTTCGGCGGAGTGGCGATCGCCATCATCGCGGCGATCCCGGCGGGCTACGGTCTGGCGCTCACTCAATTCATCGGTCGTCGAATGTTGTTGGGCATCACCTTGATCACGATGATCATGCCCGCTACGGCACTCGTGCTCCCGCTGTTCCTCGAGGTGAACTCGGTGGGTCTTACCGACACGGCGTGGTCAGTGATCCTCCCATTCTCGTTCTTCCCCTTCGGGGTCTACCTCTGTTACATCTTCTTCTCTTCGACGATCCCCAAAGATCTGCTGTCAGCGGCCAGAGTCGACGGATGCAACGAGTGGGGAGTCTTTCGTTACATCGCGCTACCTCTCGCTCGACCCGTCGTGGCGCTCGTGGCGTTCTTCGCGTTCGTCGCCGACTGGAACAACTACTACCTGCCGTTCGTAATGATCGCCAGCAACAGCAAGTTGCCGGTGCAAGTCGGTCTGGAATATTTGATCTCCTCGACGGAGGCGTTCAATCCTGGCAATCCGGGGACCGGGGCGCAGTTAGTGCAGCGGCCCGAGCTCGCAATGGCGATCCTCGTCGCGATCGCGCCCGTGGCAATCGTGTTCTTATTCGCGCAGCGCACATTGGTGAAGGGGATGCTTGCCGGTGCTACGAAGGAATAGATCATCGGAGACGCGACGCAAAGGATGGTTTCAGGTCATGACTGAACTATCCGATTCGATTCAACTAGTAGCTCGACCGTGCAGTCAAGATCGCGCGGTGGCACGCAGTTCGGAGTTCGCAGTGCGGAACGACGGCCACGTCGTGAGATCGGAATCTAGAGATTTGAAAGGACAGTCATGGCCACAGTGACGTTCAAGGAGGCGTCTCGGATCTATCCCAAGACAGCCCGCAAGGCCGTCGATCGATTAGACCTGGAGATCCGCGACGGAGAGTTCGTCGTCCTCGTCGGACCGTCGGGATGCGGGAAGACGACGAGCCTTCGGATGCTCGCTGGACTTGAACCGGTTGACGAAGGCGGCATCTTCATCGGTGACCAGAACGTGGTGGGACTCCCGCCACGGAGCCGGGACATCGCGATGGTCTTCCAGAATTACGCGCTCTACCCGCACATGAACGTGGGGGAAAACATGGGTTTTGCCTTGAAGATGGCGAAGCTTGAGAAGTCTGAGATCGCCGCGCGCGTGCGCGAAGCGGCCAAGATCCTCGATCTTGAGGAGTACCTCGAGCGCAAGCCCGGACAACTGTCCGGCGGTCAGCGTCAACGCGTCGCGATGGGACGCGCAATCGTTCGCAAGCCGCAGGTCTTCTTGATGGACGAGCCACTTTCAAATCTCGACGCGAAACTGCGCGTTTCGACTCGCACCCAGATCGCCGAGTTGCAGAGTCGGCTCGGGGTCACGACGCTGTACGTCACGCACGATCAGGTCGAGGCGATGACGATGGGCGACCGGGTTGCCGTCATCAAAGACGGCGTGCTCCAGCAAGTCGACGTGCCGCGCGCACTCTACGACTCACCGATCAACTCCTTCGTCGCGGGATTCATCGGATCGCCCGCGATGAACCTTCTCGAGGCCACCATCGTCGAAAACGGCGTTCAAATCGGCCCCACCGTTGTCGCCTTGCCGCAGAAGTTCCGACAGACGGTCGGGAAGGGTCCGGTGACGATCGGACTCCGACCGGAGGCATTGGAACTCGCGGGTGACGGCAGCGGACTATCGGCGGTCGTCAAACTCGTCGAAGAACTTGGATCCGAGGCGTACATCTACGCTCAAATGGCCAACGAAGGCGAGAGCACGGCCGCCATGCCGGAGATAGTCGTGCGCGTCGCTCCGACCGTGGTCGTCAAGAGCGGTGACCGGATCACGTTGCGCGTGAAGGATGACTCGATGTTGTTGTTCGACGCCGAGACGGGTGTACGGATCGTGAGACAGTGAGCAAAACGTTGTCGGGCCGGACCGCGGTACAGCCGTCGATCGAGTCTTCAAGCTCACGATTCTGGCGCAGTCGAGGTCACCCGTGGCGGTGATCGACGCTCACCAGCACTTCTGGGACCCTGAACTCGTTTCGTACCCTTGGCTTGAGAGCGCCTATCCCGAGTTGAACCGGCATTTCGGATTCGACGATCTGGCCCCATTCCTCGGCGCGAGCGGCATCGACGCCACGGTGCTCGTCCAGTCCGAAGACGACGAAGCCGATAACGAACTGATGATGAGCATCGCGTCGCGTCACCCGGAGATCGCCGGCATCGTCGCGTGGGCCCCGTTGCAAGACCTGCCCGCGCTGGACGACACGATCACTCGACTTCGCACAACCGACAAATTCGTAGGTGTACGCGTCTTGATCCACAGTCAACCCGATCCCGATTGGATCGTTCGTGACGACGTCCTCGAAGGCCTCGCGGTACTTGAGCAACACGACCTCACGTTCGACGTCGTGGCCGTGCTCGAACGCCACCTCGAACTCGTATCGGTGATAGCGGAACGATGTCCCAAACTGCGGCTGGTCATCGACCACCTCGCGAAACCACCCATTGGACGTGACCTCTCCTCATGGTCTGAGCGGCTGAGGCGCGCCGCGGCGCACCCCAATGTCTTCGCAAAAGTTTCGGGACTCTACCCAGCGCAAGGCGACAGGTACCCGTGGACCGTCGATGACCTGCGCCCAGCCTTCGACACGGCGCTCGAAGCCTTCGGCACCGAGCGTCTGATGTTTGGCAGCGATTGGCCGATCTGTGAAGTTGCCGGCGGCTACCTGCGCGTCATGCGAGCGCTCCTCGAACTCGCATCCGGCCTCACGAACGCCGAGCGCTCAGCGTTGCGCGGAGACGTCGCCGTTCGCTGTTACGGGTTGCGGTTGTCATGAACGCAGCCGACGAACGAAACGCCCGCACCGAGGGTGAGTTTCAAGACTGGCGAGTCGTCATTACGGGCGGGAGCTCGGGAATTGGGCTTGCCACCGGGCTCCGATTCTTCGAACGAGGAGCGAACGTCATCTCGCTCGATCTGAAGAGACCCTACGACGTCGAAGGAATCGCCTGGGCGTCCTGTGACGTGGCCGACGATGAGTCGGTTCGTTCAGCGGTGTCGGCTGCGCTCGATGGTCTCGGTGGTGTGGACGTGTTGGTCAACAATGCCGGAGTCGGCATGCAGGGTTCCGTCGACGAGAATCCCGAATTGGCAGAGGCCGAGTGGCGCCGACTTTTCGAAGTGAACGTTCTGGGCACCATGCGTGTGACGCGGGCCTGCCTTCCGGCACTACGGCTCTCCTCGCACGCCGCCATCGTGAATCTTGCATCGTTCGTCGCCCAAACGGGGGCGCCGCGCCGCGCCGCCTACGGGGCCTCGAAGGGTGCCATATTCGCACTCACCAAGGCTCTCGCCGCCGACCATTTGCGCGAAGGGATACGCGTGAACTCCGTCAGCCCGGGCACCGTCGATACGCCGTGGATCGAACGTCTCATCGATGCCACCGGCGATCCCCGGGCGGAACGGGCGGCGGTCGTGGCGCGACAACCTCACGGCCGATTGGTTACGCCGCAGGAAGTCGCCGCCGCAATCTGTTACCTGGCAGGGCCTGACGCCGGATCGACGACCGGCATCGATCTCGTCATCGACGGAGGCATTCTCGGAACGAGGATCCCCAGTATCCCCAGCGGGGGAGCACGACCGTGACGCACGCGCACGTCGAACTCGATCCAGTGCCGACACTCATTCGAATGCAAGGAGAAAGGTAAGGATGCTCGCGGCATACTACGAAGGGCAGGGTCGCATTGCGGTGCGCGACGCCGAAGAATTGACTCCCGGACCAGGTGAAGTCCAGCTGACGATCGCCTACGTGGGCATCTGCGGCACGGACTTGCATATTCTCGACGGCGATATGGACGCGAGGGTGACCCTTCCAGCCATCCTGGGTCACGAAATGTCGGGCACCGTTTCGGCGGTCGGCGATGGTGTGACTCAGTGGGCGCCGGGCGACGACGTCGTGGTCGTACCGCTCGACTCGTGTGGCACGTGTGCCGCGTGCCTTCGCGGCTTCTCACACATTTGCTACCGGCTCAACTTCATCGGCATCGATTCGCCCGGAGCGCTCCAGAGTTCCTGGAACGTGCCGCAACGCACACTGGTCCGCGTGCCCACCGGCTTGAGTTTGAAGGAAGCGGCGCTGGCCGAGCCCGTCGCGGTCGCAGTCCATGACGTTCGACGTTCGGAGCTCAAGCCGGGCCAGAAGGCTTTGGTCGTCGGTGGAGGTCCGATCGGGCTTCTTATCGCCTCCGTCGCGACCGCCGCCGGCGGTGAGGTTCTCGTGAGCGAACCAAACGCGGAACGACGCCAACTCATCGACCGAGTCGGATTGAGAACCGTTGACCCCTCCACAGACTTGGCCGCCGTCATCGAGGACTGGACCCAGGGCGCCGGTGTCGACGTCAGCTTCGAGGTCTCCGGGTCCGCAGGCGGTGTGGAAGCGGCGATCACCTCGTTGGTGGCTCGGGGCCGCCTCGTTCTCGTTGCCATTCACTCTCGCCCCGTGCCGGTCGATCTCTTCAAATTCTTCTGGCGTGAGTTGACGCTGGTAGGTGCTCGCGTCTACGAGCACGGTGATTTCGAGGAGGCGCTTCGACTCCTTGGCAGTGGCGCGATCCCCACGAACGAACTCGTCACTGACGTCGTCGCTCTCTCGGAAGCCGCGACCGCGTTTGAGCGACTGCGGGCCGGCAAGGCGATGAAGGTGCTCGTCGACTGCGGTGCACAGAAGTGACCGGAGGCGAGCGTCGAGCTCGAGTCGAGGGTCTGTTTGATCTTTCTGGCAAACTCGCCGTCGTCACTGGAGCACGTCGGGGCATCGGTCGCTCGATTGCCGAATTGCTCGCCGCGGCGGGCGCGGACATCGTCGGCGTCAGTGCCCAGATCGATGAATCGGGATCCGAAGTCCAAGATTCGGTGGAGTCGACGGGTCGGTCATTTGAGGCGATCCAGGCCGATCTGTCCGATGAGAAGCAGGTGCACGAGCTCGCGTCGCGTCTCTCACAAGGTCAGCGACCGATCGACATACTGGTGAACAACGCCGGATCGATCGTGCGCGCCGCGGCGGTGGATCACACCGACGACATGTGGACGCGGACCATCGCCATCAATCTCACCGCGCCCTTCATCCTCACGCGCGAGATCGGACGCACGATGGTTGAACGCGGCGCTGGCAAGGTGATCTTCACGGGATCTCTCCTCTCGTTTCAGGGCGGAATCCTTGTCCCGTCGTACACGGCGTCCAAACACGGTGTCGCGGGGCTCGTCAAGGCCTTTGCCAATGAGTGGGCGTCGGCGGGCGTCAACGTGAACGGCATCGCGCCCGGTTACATCACGACGGACAACACCGAGGCCCTGCGCGCCGACCCGCAGCGCAGCCGGTCGATTCTTGAGCGCATTCCGGCCGGTAGGTGGGGCGAGGCACTCGACATCGCGGGCGCGGCCCTCTTCCTGGCTTCATCTGCGTCGGACTATGTGTGCGGCGCAATATTGCCCGTGGACGGTGGTTGGCTCGCCAGATGATCGTGGAGCTATCTGCGAACCGTGGTGCCGCGACTGCCTTCTCGCAGTTGGGGAACCTCCGATGACCCGAGCCGTTCTTGCCGAGGAACGAGTGCGTCGATACGGCGTCCTGCCCGTCGTCGAACTCGAGAACCCCGACCAGGCGGATGACATGTTTGCGGCACTCAGTAGGGGCGGTATCGAGGCGGCGGAGATTACCTTGCGCACGTCGGGCGCCGCCGCCGCTCTCGAGCATCTCATCAAGCGAAACCCCGACGCCTTGCTCGGAGCGGGAACCGTGCGCACGCTCGATGACGCTCGGCGAATGATCGATATCGGCGCATCCTTCGTCGTTTCTCCCGGTACCGACGAGGAGATCATCGAATACTGCATCGAACTCGACGTGCTGGTTCTTCCCGGCGTCTGCACCCCGACCGAAGTGCTCCGCGCCGTTCACGTCGGTGCACGTCTGCTCAAGTTCTTCCCGGCCGAGGCGGCGGGCGGTGTCGGCTTCCTCAACGCTCTGTCCGGTCCATTCAGAGACGTCAGTTTCGTTCCTACGGGAGGTATCAGTGAGGCCAACCTGGAGCAGTACCTGCGACTGCCGCACGTCGCAGCCTGTGGCGGGAGTTGGATGGTGACGACGGAACTACTTGCCGCCGGAAACTACGACGAGATCACCAATCTCGCGAGTCGAGCGCTCGGAATCGTCCAGGCGGTCCGCGATGGACTCTGAATCCACCAACGTGAGCGACTTCTCGTTCGTGAGACGCTCAGCGCATGACTGTGATTTCGACGTCGTGGCCCTTGGCGAAGTGATGCTCCGACTCGACCCTGGTGAGGTGCGGATCTCGTCCGCGCGTTCGTTCCAGGTCTGGGAGGGAGGGGGTGAGTACAACGTCGCACGTGGGTTGCATCACTGCTTCGCCCAGCGAGCGGCGGTCGTCACCGCTCTTGCTGATAATCCGATCGGACGGCTCATCGAAGATTTGATGCGACAGGGGGGAATCGACCTCACGTGGCTCCGGTGGGTGCCCTATGACGGGATCGGCCGCTCCGTTCGAAATGGGCTCAACTTCACCGAGCGCGGATTCGGACCTCGCGCCGGGGTCGGCTGCTCGGATCGCGCGAACTCTGCCGCCAGTCAGATGAAGGTCGGCGTCGTGAACTGGGACGATCTCTTCGTGGATCGAGGAGTGCGATGGTTTCATACCGGCGCGATCTTCAGCGCTCTGTCCTCAGATACTGCTGACGTCGCCGAAGAGGCGATGCTCGCGGCGAAGAAATCGGGAGCGGTCGTCTCGTATGACGTGAACGTCCGGGCCTCCCTATGGGGGGACGCGTCGGGTCGTTCGCGCGGTGTCGAAGTCAATCGACGTCTGATCGGCCACTGTGACGTCGTGTTTGGCAATGAGAAGAACTATGTAGAGGCGCTCGATATTGAAGTTCCTAGAACGGAACCGTCTGGCGAACTCGGATGGGCGAGCAGCGAAGTCGCCGCCCTCCGAGCAGTGGCATCGGCGTTCCCACACCTGCGCGTCATCGCATCGACCGTCCGGACCATCCGATCGGCGTCACGTAACGACTGGGGAGGCGTCTGTTGGGCTGACGGCGTGGTCATCTCGAGTGACCTCATGGCTTCGCTCGAGATCTTCGACAGGGTGGGCGGGGGAGACGCATTCGCCGCGGGATTGATTTACGGACTGCTCGTTGGGATGCCCGCCGACGAAGCGCTTCGATACGGGGTCGCCCACGGCGCCCTCGCGATGAGCACTCCCGGTGACTCGTCGATGGCCGCCTTGGAAGAGGTTCGCAGCCTTGTCGACGGAGGTTCGGCGCGGATGGTGCGTTGAGTGAAAGGACCTCCGAGGAAGTCAATACCGTTCCTGACGCCCTGGGAAGTTGGGACCGGGCGATGAACCTGACGGGTCGCGGATCTACCGGCGGAATCTCAGCGTCGCTCCGATTGATTCCGTAGCCAGCGATGCCGAGAACGTATGAAGCCGGTAGCCCAGAGCGACGGGGAGGGGCCGCGCTTACGAACGGGATCGGGATTCGATTCGTTGGTCTGACGACATCCGATGCGGGCGATCGAGACCTCATCCGTGAGAAGTTCGTGAATGCCGATGGTCGGCTCCTGGTCCTCTATCGATACGGCGCGACGACAGGCACTTCGAAAGACGTCGGAGTTCACGACGATGTCTGAACGTCGTTACAATCCCTTGGCCGACGAGTGGGTGATCATCACCGCCAATCGACAGGAGCGGGTATTTCGTCCACCGACCGAGCAGTGTCCGCTATGCCCGAGTTCCGTCAACCGAGATGGATTCACGGAGATTCCCTTCGAGGAGTATCAAGTTGCGATTTTCGAGAATCGCTTCCCGGCGCTCACCGATACGACGGAGACCGACTTCAAGGAATATCCTTCCCCGTATCAGACAACTCCGGCGTACGGTCACTGTGAGGTAGTCGCTTATTCCGACGATCATGGTCAAACCTTCGCGGACCTTCCGCTTCATAGGATCCGATTGGTGATCGACGCCTGGATCGATCGTTGCGAGACACTCGGACTCGACCCGGGCGTTCACTACGTCATGCCCTTCGAGAACAAGGGTGAACTCATCGGGGCGACGCTCGGCCATCCCCATGGTCAGATATACGCGTTTCCTGATATCCCGCCGCGAGTGCGCCAACACGTCACCACCGCGCAGCGATACTTGTCTGCGACCGAGCGGTGCATCCAATGCGACGTCTGCTCGCAAGAGATCGAGTTAAAGGACCGGCTCGTGATGAACACGAGTAGTTGGCTCGTCTACGTTCCATTCGCCCCACAGTTTCCATTCGAGACTCATATCGTCCCGAAGCGTCACGCTCCTTCATTGTCCGCATTGGACATTGACGAGAGACAGGACCTGGCTGACGTGCTCTCGAAGGTGACGAAATGTTATGACCGACTGTGGAATTTCTCGCTCCCCTACGTGATGGCAGTCCATCAGCGGCCTTGCGACGATGAACACGGTTGGGACGATTTCTGCCATGTTCGGTTCGAGTTCAAACCGATGAACCGAGACGCGACAAGGATCAAGTATCTCGCCGGCGTTGAACTCGCTGCCGGAACCTTTGTCGTTGACATTCGTCCCGAGGACGCAGCCGAGAAGTTGAGAGAGGCGCTTTGATAATGGACGGCGGGAGTTCTGGCTCAACGCTCCGTAAGGGGAAGAGGCCGCTCGGACGCTGGCAGTCACCAGGTCGTGTGAACCTCATCGGTGAGTTCACTGACTTCAACATGGGACTCGTATTGCCATTCGCAATCTCGCGCCGACTGCACGTACTTGCTGCACTGCTCGACGATCCGGAAGTCGTCGTTTCTTCGGCACAGACGAGCGATGTCGTCGTGAGGAACCTGGACGAGTTGACGCCGGCCGACGCAAACTCTTGGGCGTCATATGTCACGGGCGTCGTTTGGGTGTTTCGAGAGCTGGGGATCGATGTCCCTGGTCTGGAGTTCGCGATTCACTCAGACATACCGTCGGGCGCCGGACTGTCTTCTTCGGCGGCGATCGAGGCTGCAGTCGCAGTGGCGATCAACGACATCACCGAGTCGCATCTGAACGCATCGCAACTCGCTCGACTGTGCCACAAAGCGGAGACGGAATACGTAGGAGTACCCGTTGGAATGATGGATCAACTCGCCGTGCTGAACGCGCACACCGATAGCGCAATGTTCATCGACTGTCTCGATCAGTCGATTCTGCAAGTACCACTCACACCACGCCATTTCGTCGTCGTCGACACGATGGTCCGTCACGAAAATCGAGATGGAAATTACGCAACGAAACGCTCGCAATGCTTTCGGGCCGCCGCTCGACTCGGCGTTGGGTCCTTGAGAGAGGCAACGGTCTCGATGGTGGAGAGTTCGTTGGACGGGGACCTGGCGAACGTGGCTCGTCACGTGGTGACCGAGAACGAGCGGGTCACCGAGACGGTCGGCCGACTCTCGAGGGGAGACTCGATTGGCGATCTCCTACTGGCGTCGCATCGGTCGTTGCAGCACTGCTTCGGAGTCTCGTGTCCGGAGCTGGATTGCGTGGTCGACACCGCAATGTCAAGTGGTGCTGAAGGTGCTCGGATGTTCGGGGCGGGGAATGGAGGTTGCGCGATTGTTCTCGCCGAAGATTGGCGACCCATCGTGTCGGAAGTGGAGAGGGAGTTCCAGAGTCGAGGCTTTCGCCCACCTCAAAGTCTCGTGGTCCGCCCTTGCGATGGCGCTGGACGGGTCGAGTGAATGTACTCACTGATTGCATGGCCACGATGGACTCACGTGGATGTCGCGAGCGGTGGAGCGCGGACGGGAGTGCCAGCCTGGTAAGGCTGGGGTGCGTATTGTTTTCTCGAGCATCGCACGTCGGCGAGGTTGCTAAATAAAGACGCGTGGTTGACCTGGAGACGGTATACGTGACGACAGACTTTCCAAGCCCATACCTCCGAGGTGTTCGGTGAAGGTCCTCATCGCCGGTGGGGCCGGGTTCATCGGTAGCACCGTGTCGTCGGCCTGTCTTGACGCTGGGTTGACTCCAGTCATCTTGGATAACCTCCACACCGGTCGGCGCGAATTCACGGTGGGGCGGATCTTCTTCGAAGGCGACATCGCAGACGATTCATTAGTCGAACGAGTCTTCACCGAACATCCCGACATCGATGCAACCGTCCTGTGCGCAGCGCTCATAAGTGTGCCGGACTCGGTACGCGAACCCGCGGCCTACTACGAAGAGAACGTCGTCAAGGCCCTGCGCTTCGCATCGAGCATCGTCGAGCGCGGATGCACTCGACTGATCTTCAGTTCGACGGCCTCGATCTATGGCACGAGTGACACGCCCGAAGTCGACGAGGAGACGCCTCTTCATCCCGAAAGTCCTTACGCACGTACCAAAGCAGTATGTGAAGCGATGTTCCGTGACCTCGCTGAAGCCAGTCGCTTACGAGTCTTGTCGTTGCGATATTTCAACCCAATCGGCGCGGATCCCCAAATGCGCACTGGCTTGCAACTCGCCCAACCAACGCACGCGCTGGGTCGACTCATCAGTCGCCACCTATCGGGAGAGGACTTCGTAGTCACGGGCAACGACTACCCAACGCGTGACGGCACCGGTATACGAGACTACGTCCACGTGTGGGACCTGGCCCTGGCCCACGTCGCGGCCTTACAACGATTCGACAGCGTTATGGGTGCATCGCACTACGAGGTGATCAATCTTGGGTCGGGAGTGGGTACGACCGTTCGAGAGTTGATTGCCACCTTCAACAGCGTGGTGACGTCACCAGTCAATTCGGTCGATGGGCCGCGCCGACCGGGTGACGTTGCGGGTGCTTACGCGAGTAACGACAAAGCACGACGTCTCTTAGGTTGGATACCACAGCGTTCGTTGATCGACGGCATACGAGGTTCTTTGGAGTGGTCACGCGTTCGCCCAGAATTGCTCGGAGAATAGGGCACAAGCGGCGCGTCACGCTGGCCAGTTCCGTATCGACGCGCCTCTTCTCACCGTTATTACGTTCGGGTGCACTCTCTTGGGATTGAAGACTCGATTGAGTCGGCATTGAAGGATGGAAATCGTCGCGTTGGGCTAGGTCCATTGAACCTCTCGAGAACGCGAAGAAATCGTTGAATCGTTTCGCAAATGTTTGGTGCCCCCGACAGGAGTCGAACCTGCGCACATGGCTTCGGAGGCCAATGCTCTATCCACTGAGCTACGAGGGCATATTGGGATTTCGCCCGTTCGCTCCGAGTTTATCCGACGTCATGATTCGTGGAATTCTTCAGTCGACGATGCGTGAATAGATCTCCTGCACGATCTCAACGTTGGACCTACTCTCTCAAAGTGGAAACACTTCGGCGCTCGTTGGTCTTCGCTCGGTGAAGCCACCAGCCAGCACTCCGTCGATATGGACTCCGCTCAGAGTCAAAGTGTTTCGATGGCTGTGGCTCGCCTCACTCGTTAGCAACGTCGGCGCATGGATGCAGACCGTTGGAGCGCAGTGGCTTCTCGTACACACCGCGAACGCCGCGATCCTGGTGTCGTTGGTCCAGACCGCCGACATGCTCCCTGACGTACTGTTCGCGATCGTTGGAGGAGTCCTCGCCGACATTCTCGATCGGCGTCGACTGATCATTGCCGTCCAGTCTGGTCTGGCCGTGACCGGTGCACTACTGGCCACGCTCACCTTCGCGGGTCATATCTCACCGGCACTGCTCTTGATATTCACCTTCATCATCGGTTCGGGCTCGGTCTTCATCACGCCCGCCTACCAGTCCCTCGTCCCCGAGCTCGTTCCACGTGAGGACGTTCCTTCGGCCGTCCAACTCAACTCCCTCAACGTCAACGTTGCGCGCGCGGTGGGACCGGCGATCGCCGGAATACTGATCGCCCGTTTCGGCGTCGGTGCCGACTTCGCACTGAACGCCGGTACGTTCCTTCTCTACGCCGTCGTCGTGGTGTTTTGGCGACCGCCAGCGAACAGTACGGCGCGGCGCCCCGAGCGCTTCTTCCCCGCGTTGCGTGCTGGCGGGCGCTACGTCCGTCATGCACCGGTCGTGCGGCGGATACTCTTGCGCGCCTCACTGTTTCTCTTCCCGGCGAGTGCGCTGTGGGGACTACTGCCGCTCGTGGCGAGCCGACGCCTCGGTCTGGGTTCGAGCGGGTACGGACTCCTGCTCGGCGCGCTCGGCGTTGGAGCGATCGTGGGTGCCCTGGTACTCGCACGAGCGCGCACCAAGTTGTCGGCCAATGGGATCGTCGTACTGGCGGGTGGATTCTTCTGTCTCGCGCTGGTTGGCGTGGCCGTGTTGCACTCGACGATCGGCGTGGTCCTCATTCTGATCCCCACCGGCGTGACCTGGGTCTGGATGCTTGCGACGGTGAATACGTCGCTCCAACTCTTTCTTCCGACCTGGGTCCGGGCACGAGGACTGTCGATCTACCAGATGGTGCTCTTTGGAGCACAGGGTCTCGGTGCCCTCGTATGGGGCGTCGTCGCCAACGCGTTCAGTCTTGCGGTCGCCTTCGTCGCCTCAGCCATCCTGCTCGCGTTGGGCACGGCGTCGACGCGGATGTGGCCCCTCATCGACACCTCACAGATGGACCGATCCACGGTGGTTCGGCCCGATCCCGATTTTGATTTCGAGACAGATTCCAGTGCCGGTTCCGTCGCGGTCTGGACGACCTTCACCATCCCACCCGAAAGGGAAGCGGAGTTCAGAGACGCCATGAATCGTGTCCGTGAGTCACGGTTTCGCACGGGTGCCATCGAGTGGGGCCTCTTTCGCAACGGCGAAGAGCCCGGACATTTTGAAGAGGTCTTCTTCGTCGCCTCGTGGGACGAGCACTTGCGTCAGCACCGCGAACGACTGACCGCCGCCGACCGCGACTTCGAGGACGTGGCCAAGTCGCTCTCGACGACACCTCCGCTGACTCGTCACTTACTCCCGATTCAAATCGAAGATCATTGAGGTTCGAACGGGGCCCTCTCGCTCGACGCACTGCTCCTGATGCCGGTTTGAAAGGATGATGCAACTAGGCGACGACGCTCGAGCAGTGCCAGCACTTGGTGGCGGCCTCGGGAAGATCCGCGGAGAGACACTCGGGACAGGTCTTCACGAGTGCGGCCGGCGTTGGTGCGCCGAATACTACCGTGCCTTGACGGGCCATGTACTTGCGATACGGCACGACCAGGATGAAATAGACCACCGACATGAAGATGATGAAGTAGACGATCGCTGAGATGAACGCACCCACAGCGATGAACTGACCATTGATCGTCCATCCCAGCCCCGGACCTTTGGTGGCGTTACCGGCGAGCGAGTTGATCAGCGGCGTGATGATGTCGCCGGTGAACGAGGCGATGAGTGTACTGAAGGCGAGCGCAACGACCAATCCGACCGCAATGACGATCAGTTCGCCACGCATCAAGAAATTCTTGAACCCCTTTAACATCCTCAACCCCCATTCGTGTTTGCCACGACGCTAGCCAATACGCGAAGGACGCGCCGAGACGACGAGTTCTCGATGATCGGTATGCGCCCGCCACGTGCTCGGACTCGCGCGACTCATTTTCGAAGTGGTCGCTCGAGCCCGTAATGTTCATCTATGAGCGCTGAGCCGATCGTCGCGTCGTTACTTCCCGACACCGCCGAGATCACGGCGAACGACGTCCTGATTGGCGGCGTCTCGTTGCGTGGCCTCGCCGGGTCCTACGGCACGCCGCTGTTCGTCTACGACGAGGAGACGCTACGCTCGCGCTGTCGCGAAGCGGCCGGAGCCTTCGACGACGGCGTCGCCTTCGCGTCCAAATCGTTCCTCTGCGGTGCCATGGCGCGACTGGCCTTCGAAGAGGGACTCTGCATCGACGTCGCGACCGGCGGCGAACTCGATCTCGTGTTGCGATCCGGTGTGCCGGCGGGGCGGACCATCATGCACGGCAATAACAAGTCGGCCGACGAGTTGGAGCGCGCCATCGCGGTCGGCGTGCATCGACTCGTGGTCGACAACTTCGAAGAGATCGCGCTGCTCTCGACGCTCGTCAACGCGTCGGCACCCCTCGACTGCCTGGTTCGTGTGACGCCGGGCGTCGAGGCCCACACGCACGAGTTCGTCCGCACCGGCCAGGAGGACACGAAGTTCGGGTTCTCCGTCGCGACCGGCGACGCGCGAAAAGCGATCGACGAACTGCGGGCAATTCCCGGGCTGACGTTGCACGGTGTGCACGCGCACATCGGCTCGCAGGTGTTCGAGCTGATCGGCTTCGTCGAGTCACTCACGATCCTGGCGAAGTTCATCGCCGACGATGACTTCGACGAACTGTGCGTGGGCGGTGGACTCGGTGTCGCGTACGTCGCCGGCGAGTCGGCGCCGACGATTCACGAGTGGGGCGACGCGATCCGCGTCGCGGCTAACGAAGTCGGGTTGGACTCCAACGTGCGGCTTCTGGCCGAGCCCGGTCGCGCCATCGTCGCCCAGGCGGCCGTGACGCTCTATGAGGTCGGCGCCGTGAAGCCGGTCGAGCAGCGCACCTATATGGCGGTCGACGGGGGGATGAGTGATAACCCGCGTCCCGTGCTCTACGGCTCGGGCTACGAGGCCTTCGACGTCGCCGATGCACTCGGTGCGCGTCCCCAGAACGTGCGACTCGTCGGCAAGCACTGCGAGAGCGGTGACGTCCTGATCGACGAGGCGTGGCTGCCGGCGTCGACCGGCGTGCGCAGCATCATCGCCACGCCGGTGACCGGAGCGTACGGCTACTCGATGGCGTCGAACTACAACCGCGTGCCGCGTCCGGCCGTGCTCTTCGTGCGCGACGGCGTGGTTCGCGAGGTGCTCCGCCGAGAGACCTTCGACGACATGGCGCGACTCGAGGTGTGAACTCGGGAGCGCCGAAATGGTCGGTTAGCCTTTAAAGGTGAACAGGCCGGTCGTTCGAGTCGGAATCATTGGGGCGGGCAACGTCGGCGGCGCCCTCGTCGAACTCTTGCACGACCCCGAACGCCAAGAGGCCCTGCTCGACGCCGCGACAGGACCGATCGAGCTCGTCGGCGTCGCCGTTCGTGACGCGGCCAAGCGTCGCAAGGGAATCCCCAAACAACTGTTGACGACCGACGTGGCCGGGCTGGTCGCAAGTGACGACCTCGACATCCTCGTGGAACTCGCCGGCGGCATCAAGCCGGCACGGGTCTACATCGAAACGGCCCTGCGTCACGGGGTCTCGGTCGTCACCGCCAACAAGGCCCTGATGGCCGAGTGCGGCACCGAACTCGCGCAACTGGCCCACCAGAACGGCGCCGACCTGTTCTACGAAGCGGCGGTCGGTGGTGGCATCCCGATCCTTCGCGCGTTGCGCACGTCGCTCGCGGGCGAACGCATCAACCGCGTCATGGGCATCGTGAACGGCACGACGAACTTCATCCTCTCCAAGATGACGAGCGAGGGCAGCGACTACGCCGCGGCGCTGAAAGAGGCCCAGACCCTGGGCTACGCAGAGGCCGATCCGAGCGCCGACGTCGAGGGCTACGACGCCGCCGCCAAGGTGCAGATCCTCTCGTCGCTCGCATTCGGGACTGAACTCGTCGGTGACGCGATCGCGCGCCAAGGGATCGTCGGCATCCGCTCGGTGGACATCGAGTTCGCCCGGCGATCGGGTTACGTCATCAAGCTGCTCGGCGTCATCGAACGCGTGGGCGACTCGGGCATCTCGCGTCGGGCCCACCCGGCGATGATCCCGGTCGAGCACCCGCTCGCATCGGTCCACGGCGCCATGAACGCGGTCTTCGTCGAGGGCGTGCGCAGTGGTCCTCTCATGTGGCTCGGCCAGGGCGCCGGGGGAGAGGCGACCGCGACCGCCGTGCTGGGCGACCTGCTCGACGCGGCGCGCAACCGTTTCAGTGGTCGACACGACATTCCCTTCAGCGTCGACCGAACGCTGCAGAGCGTGCCCGTCGGAGGTCTCGAGAGCGTCTTCTACATAAGCATCGACGTCCTGGACCGACCGGGGGTGCTCGCCGCGGTCGCGGGCATCTTCGGTGACAACGGCGTCTCGATCCAGTCGATGGAGCAGTCGGGCTTCGGTGACGAGGCCCGACTCGCGTTCTTGACGCACATGGCCCGTACCGACAGCGTCGAGGCCACGGTGAAGGACTTGGCGAAGCACCGATCCGTGGACTCCATCGGCGCGTGCCTGCGGGTCATCGACGGTGGACTCTCGTGATCGGGTGGAAGGGCCTGTTGGTCGAGTACGCGCAGTGGTTCGACCTCGACGGCGTGGACGACATCGTCACGCTGCAAGAAGGCCACACGCCGCTCATCTACGCCGAGCGACTGTCCGAGCGGGTCGGCGCGGACGTCTGGCTGAAGTACGAAGGGCTCAATCCCACGGGTTCGTTCAAGGACCGCGGCATGACGATGGCGATCACCAAGGCCAAGGCCAATGGCGCGACCGCCGTGATCTGCGGGTCGACCGGCAACACGTCGGCCTCGGCCGCGGCCTACGCCGGCAAGGCCGGCATGGACTGCGTGGTCCTCGTCCCAGAAGGCAAGATCGCCCAGGGCAAGCTGGCCCAGGCGATCGTCTACGGCGCGAAGGTGTTGCAGATCCGCGGCAACTTCGACCAGGCGCTCAACCTGGCGCGCGAGTTGACGCAGTACCTGCCGATCACGATCGTCAACTCGATCAATCCCGATCGGATCGAGGGGCAAAAGACCGGCGCCTTCGAGATCGTCGACGTCCTCGGCAAGGCCCCGGACGTCCTGTCGATCCCCGTCGGTAACGCCGGCAACATCACCGCCTACTGGCGTGGCTTCACGCAGTACCACTTCGCCGAGCGCTGCAAGATCCTGCCCAAGATGTGGGGCTTCCAAGCGGCCGGCGCGGCGCCGATCGTCCTCGGCCATCCGGTTACGAACCCCGAGACGATCGCCACGGCGATCCGCATCGGCAATCCGGCGAGTTGGATACCGGCGCTCGAGGTCATCCACGAATCGCTCGGGGACATCCGCGCGGTCACTGACGACGAGATCATCGAGGCCTATCGCTACGTGGCGAAGCACGAATCGATCTTCTGTGAGCCGGCGTCGGCGGCCTCGATCGCCGGCATCATCAAGTACGGCGTGCCCAAGGACTCGACCGTCGTGTGCGTGCTCACCGGCAATGGTTTGAAGGACCCCGACACTGCGGTTGAGACGAGCGTCACCCCGGACGTCGTTGACGCGACGTTGAAGGCGCTGCTCGCCAAACTCTCCTAGTTCGGCGTCACTCTCCGCGCATCACCTGTGCGGCCGACGTCCGAGCCGCACTTCGTCCGGGCAAGGCAGCGACGACGTTGGCGAGGATCACCGCGCTCAGCCCGACGATGACCAGCGGAAGAAATGGCACGGTTGGACGCGGCACGGCGTAGATGTGGTCAGCGAAGAGTGTCCAGAGCCAACGACCCGCGAGGATCCCGAGGGGTATACCGAATACCGTTCCGACCGCGCCCGCCACTGACGCCTGCCACGCGACGGCCGACAGGAGCTGTCGGCTCGTGAATCCCAGGGTTCGAAGGAGCGCTAGGTCGCGCCGCCGCCGATGCACGGAGGCGACCAGCGTCAGTCCGAGCGCGACGACGGCACCGAGTGCCAAGGCGAGTGCCAGCAGATTGGGCAGGAACCCGATGGCCCGATAGTTCTCGATCTCCGCGGGATAGCGCACGGACGCGACTTCGACGTCGCTGCCGCCGCCGTTGGGCGTTGCCTCGATCTCCCTTTGGCCGATTTGGGCGATCTTCTTGAGCGACGCCAGTGCCGGCGCGGCCGGTGCATCCCTCTTCAATCTGACGAAGATGGTCGAGTAACCGTCGAGCGTCTCGTTTTTGCTGTGGATGTACTTCATGAAGGCCGGCGGTTCGATGCTGAACGGGATGATCGCGCCTTCGCCCATCGACGTGTGCAGCGTCAGGGTGCCGCCAATGGCCGGCAAGGTCGCGGTGCCGACAATTCTCATCTTCGTCCGAGGCACGTAGACGGGATAGTCCTTCTTCGTGCCGTAGGTGGCGATCACCGTGTCGCCCAGGTGTTTGTGGAGCTGTTCCATTGTTTCGGCGCCGAGCACGATCTGATTCGGACCGGTCACCTCGTGACCCGAGAGTATGGGCGCGGTCACCTTGGCGCGATAGGTCGTGAGGATGATGGGGACGGTGACACCGTCGATCTGTGCGTTGGCGAAGTTGTCGCCCGACCACGCCTCCACGTAGGGGTCACTACTGAGCAGTCGCGCCGCCTGCGGTGGAATACCGTTGCCGTTGGAGCCGAGCGCGTAGTTCCAGTTCCATCCGTAGAGCGGGGGATGGGTCACGAGCGTGCTGAGGCTGGCGCCGAAGGTCAGTGTCGCCGCCACGATCGTGACCGCCAGCACCGCCCCGACGAGCGCCGATCGCACCGGGGCCGAATCACGTTCGTTCGGCGTTTCGAGGGCGAAGCGGATGCCGACGACCGCCGTTACGGGCAGACCGACGTCGGAGGCGGCGCGACCGGCGCGCGATCCGAGCGGTGCCGACAACCGTCGAGCGCGTCGGGCGATTTGGGGCGATCGTCGCAGAATCACGCCCACGGAGATCGCGCTGAGGAGAACGCACAGCGCGAGGGCACCGTAACCGAGCACGCGCCCATTGAACGCAAAACCACCATCGGGATAGACGGCGCGCACCGGTCCGATCGGTGACAGCGGTGACAGCGCAAAAGCCACGCCAGCCGCGAGAACGGCTCCGACGACGATCGCCGCTAGTGGTCCGATGAGACTGGCGTTCGCCGACATCGACGGAGTGGCGCCGAGGGCGCGAAGCACCTTGATGTCCTCGCTCTCTCGTTGCAGGCCCCGCGCGATGACGCCTCCCGCGATGATCAATGCCGCGATGGCGGCGATGAGGCCAAAGACGATGAGCGATATCGATTCCGGTTCGATCGATCGATTCACTTCGGCGGCGACCGTGGAGTTGATGTGAAAGTCGTAGGTGGTTCCCGGTGGGAGCACGGCGATGATCTCACGTTCCACGGCGGAAAGGTCGCGAACGCCGTGGTCGAGCTGGAGCGCGTACTGGTTGTAGTGCGCAGTGTTGTTCACGATCAACTTCGTCAGCGCGGGAGTGTAGATCGTCAGTTCCGGAATCCGGTCGACCTGATCCAGTAGTACGTCATCGTTCGGCACGACCGTGCCGAACGAGGTGCATCTCGACGTTGACCGTCGGGGTGACGGGTTTGCTGCCGAAATCGGGTCGCTCGGTCTGGGCGTCGGTGTAGAAGTACATATGAATGTACTGACCAACGTGCCAACCCAGGGCTTTGGCCGCGAGGGGGTCGGCCATGAACTCATCGACTTTCTTCGGGTTGGCCATGCGCCCGGCCACGAGGGCGACGCGGTCTTCGGTGAAGTACTCGTCGCTGAGGCTGCCCGACGCGGTGACCGTTCCGTTGTCGAGGGCTTTGGGAAACTCTGGCAGACCGTGTTTCCCCGCCGGAAAGGCGTTGACCGAGTACGTCGCAACGCCCACGTGCCGCACGTTCGGTAGCCGGGCTAAGTCCGACGCGATGTTGGGGGCGAAGACGGTCAAGACGAGATCGGAGGGATTCGTACTGGCCAAGAACGTGTTGTAGGACGACTGGGTCCGTCTGGCCGCGGCGACCGATCCCAACGCGAGTCCGCCGATCGCGCCGACAAGCACAATGATCGTCAGATAGTTCGACCAACGTCGCGCGAAGTTCGCCCGGAACCAGAACCACCCGACGCGCGTCGCCTTCGACCTCATCGTCGCGTCGAATCCTGCGTCGTGTCAACCACCGGTTGGAAGCCCCCTGCCAACGAATTCATCGTTCGGTCCCTGACAATCTCTCCCATGTCGATGCCGTAATGAAGGAGGTCAGCCTACGAATGTGAGTAGTGCCAGCACCCGAGGATTTTGACGACCGAACAGCAAGAAATCAACGCTTCAGATCCCTTGCGCGCGGCAGGAAACTAAGAATTCGATGAAATGTTGGATTACACGGCCGACTCCGCTACACTGGTGACGTCATCCACGCCCGGCCTTTCCCCGGGGTGAGGAACTCTTCCGAGATGACGTTTCCCGATTTTTCTTCTTCGCTCAATCAATTCCGAGCGGAACGAAAGGAATATAAATGGCTGTAAGGCCTTCCCCAGACCGGTCCGATCTTGAGTCCAAGACTCGTGAGGACCTCCAAACCATCGCCAAGGTAAAAGGCGTCGACGTTTCGACGCGCGCCTCCAAGGCCTCATTGATCGAAGCGATCATGGGCGATCCCGCCCCCGCCGGCGACTCCTCGGAGACCGTTTCACGCGCCGTGCGCTCACGCCGCACCGTCGCCACGCCGACCGATGACTTCGATGACCTGCTCGGCGAGTTCGTCGCCGACGCCTCCACCGATCGCCCCGCCACCGCGCCAACGGCGAGTGACCTCGAGTCCGCGACGGCCGATGCCCCGACGGCACCCAGCACCAACGGCACCGAACGTTCGCAAGCGGCCCCTCGTCAGAACGCCCAACCGCGCCAGGACCGACAACCGCGTGACTTCGGCAACGACACCGCCGGGCGCAACCGACGCAACCGACGCAACCGCAACGGCCGCGAGCGCTTCGGGGGCGACTCCATGCCCAACGCCGACCAGCCCTACTCCGGCGAGCTCATCGAGATCGAAGGACTGCTGGACCTGCGCGACGACGGCTACGGCTTCTTGCGCACGAAGAGCTACCACCCGTCGCCCAATGACGTCTACGTCTCGATCAACCAGGTGCGCCGCTATCACCTGCGCAAGGGCGACACCGTCGTCGGCGGTTTCCGCCCGGCCGCCTCCAATGAGAAGTACCCGGCGCTGTTGCGCGTCGACAGCGTCGCCGGCATCGACCCCGAGGTCGCACGGCTTCGCCCGCGCTTCGAAGACCTCACGCCACTCTTCCCGGACGAGAAGCTGAACCTCGAGCTCAACGAGGGTAAGACCGACCTCACGCCGCGCATCGTCGACCTACTCTCGCCGATCGGCAAGGGCCAGCGCGGACTGATCGTCTCGCCGCCCAAGGCCGGCAAGACCACGATCATGAAGCAGATCGCCCAGTCCATCGAGTCGAACAACCCCGAAGTGCACCTCATGGTGCTCTTGGTCGACGAGCGCCCCGAAGAGGTGACCGACATCCGTCGCACCGTGAAGGGCGAAGTCATCGCCTCCACCTTCGACCGTCCGGCCGAGGAGCACACCCACGTGGCCGAACTGTGCATCGAGCGCGCCAAGCGCCTCGTCGAGCAGGGCCGCGACGTCGTGATCATCCTCGACGGCATCACGCGACTCGCTCGCGCCTACAACCTGGCCGCCCCGGCGACCGGGCGCATCATGTCCGGTGGTGTCGACTCCGGCGCGCTCTACCCGCCGAAGAAGTTCTTCGGTGCGGCGCGCAACATCGAAGAGGGCGGATCATTGACGATCATCGCCTCGGCCCTGGTCGAGACGGGTTCCAAGATGGACGAAGTCATCTTCGAAGAGTTCAAGGGAACCGGCAACATGGAACTTCGACTCGACCGCCGTCTGGCCGAGCGCCGGATCTACCCGGCGATCGACGTCAATGCGTCTTCGACCCGCCACGAGGAGTTGCTCTTCAGCCGCGAGGCGCTGCCGCAGGTCTGGAAGTTGCGCCGCGTCTTGAACGGACTGGCCTCGGAAGGTCGCGAAGCGGCCGGTCTGGAGCTCTTGATCGACAAGCTGAAGTCGACCAAGTCCAACGACGAGTTCCTGGCCGAGATCGCGCGCGGCCCCGCATCGACATCTTGATTTCCCGATAAACTTGTACTTCGCAACGAGGAGCACCCATGAAGCCTGATATTCACCCCAACTACGGCGAAGCGACCGTCAAATGCTCGTGCGGTAACACCTTCACGACCCAGTCCACGAAGTCAGCCATGACCGTCGAACTGTGCAACGAATGCCACCCGTTCTTCACCGGCAAGCAGAAGCTGGTCGACACCGGAGGCCGCGTCGAGCGCTTCCAGCGTCGCTACGCACAAAAGACCAAGGCGCGCGCTCCCAAGGCCTAGAGCCTCGAGCGCTCACCCGCCGTGCGCTCTTTTGACGAGACCCTGAACGTCCTCCAGGACGAGCTTCGCACTGTCGAGGCACAACTCTCCGAACCGGACGTGGCGAGCGACCTTAAGCGACTGCGCGACCTCTCGCGACGCCACAAGGAGCTGTTGGAGATCAACAACGCCTGGAACGAGTTGAAGGCCGCCCAGTCGGACTTCGCGACGGCCAAGGAGATGTTCAACGAGACCGGCGGCGAGGACCGCGAACTCTGGCGCGAGGAGATGAACAACGCCGAAGCGAAGGTCTCCGAGTTGGAGCTGACCCTCGAGACGATGCTCCTGCCGCACGATCCGAACGAAGGCCGCAACGTGATCCTGGAGATCCGCGGCGCCGAAGGCGGCGAGGAGGCCAACCTCTTCGCCGGCGACCTCGCCCAGATGTACCGTCGCTACGCCGCGCTGCGGGGCTGGAAGCTCGAGGTCATCGAAGAGCGCGAGTCCGAGCAGGGCGGACTCGATGAGGCCATCTACCTGATAAAAGGTGAGGACGCCTGGTTCCGCCTGGAACACGAGGCCGGCGTGCACCGCGTCCAGCGCGTACCCGTCACCGAAGCCAAGGGCCGTGTCCACACCTCCTCAGCGACGGTGTCGGTACTACCCGAGGCCGAAGAGGTCGACGTCGACATCAATCAGAGCGATCTCAAGATCGACGTCTATCGGTCGTCGGGTCCCGGTGGACAGAGCGTCAACACGACCGACTCGGCCGTGCGCATCACGCACCTGCCGACCGGCATCGTCGTGTCGATGCAGGACGAGAAAAGCCAGATCCAGAACCGCGCCAAGGCCCTGATCGTGCTGCGCTCGCGGCTGCTCAAGGCGGCCCAGGACGCCCAGGCCAGTGAGCAGGGCGACCTCAAGCGCTCCCAACTCGGCAGCGGCGGGCGTTCAGAGAAGATCCGCACCTACAACTTCAAGGAGAACCGGGTCACGGATCACCGGATCAACTTGACCACCTATACGCTCGACTACGTGCTGGCCGGTTACCTCGATCCCTACGTCGACGCGCTGCTGGCAGAAAAACGAGCGCGACAACTGGGCGAGAGCGATGGACGCTAATTCGTATCTGGTGACCGAACTCATCGACGCCGGTTTGAACCGTCGAGAGGCCCGGTGGTTGGTCGAAGAGTTCTGCCCGAAGGACCACGAGGCGGTCGCCGCCCTGCGCGGCGCCGCTCAGCGCCGCTTGAACGGCGAACCGATCCAGTACGTCCTCGGTCACTGGCCCTTTCGCTCGCTCGACCTGGACCTCGATCCGCGGGTGCTCATCCCTCGGCCCGAGACCGAAGAACTGGTGGGTCTGGCCTTCGACGAACTCATGCAGCGCCGGCTCACCGAACCGCTCATCGTGGACCTCGGCTGCGGTTCGGGCGCCATCGGGCTCTCACTCCTCTACGAACTGCGCCAGTGGGGCGTCGGGGCCACGCTCGTGGCGGTGGACTCGTCGCGCGACGCGCTCGAGGTCACCCGGGCCAACGCCGCCAAGCACGATCTGGACAACGTCACCACCGTGCACTCCTCGTGGTTCGACGCGCTGGACCCGTCGCTCCTCGGTCGCGTCGACCTGATCGTCGCCAATCCGCCCTACATCGGGGCCGCGGAGTTCGCGACGCTCGACCCGGTCCTCGGCTACGAGCCCTTCGGGGCGCTCGTCGCGCAGGACACCGCGAACGCCCAGGGCTTTGTCGACCTCGAGCTGATAATTGGACAATCGTGTCCGTGGCTCGTGGCAAACGGGTTGCTGATATGTGAACATGGAAATATGCATCGCGCGCCAGCACTCCGAGCGGCCCAGGAAGCGATGTTCAACGACGTCCGCGACCTCGACGACATGTTCGGCAATCCACGTTTCCTGATCGCGAAGCGCTGATGCCGAGACTCATGAAGGTCGAAGCGGCCATCGCCGCTTTGGACGCCGGTGGGATCGTGGCGGTGCCGACCGACACCGTCTACGGACTCGCTGCCGAAGTGAGCCAACCGGCGGCCATCGCCACGCTCTTCACGCTGAAACATCGCCCGACGTTCGTCCCTATCCCGGTGTTGGTCGACTCGATCGATCAGATCGAGTTCCTCGGAGTCGAGTGGCCCGACGACGCGCAGGGACTCGCGGACGCGTTCTGGCCCGGGGCGCTGACGATCATCGTCACCGTCCCGCACGAACTGTCCGTGCTGTTGGGGGGCGAGGACGACTCCGCCGGATTTCGAATTCCCGACGACGACGTCCTTCGTCGGATGATGGCGGTGCTCGGTCCCTTCGCGGTCACCAGTGCGAACGAGCACGGTGAGATGCCGTGTCACAGCGCCTATGAGGTGCTCGAACGATTCGCCTCGCGCGACGAACTCAATGGCGCGATCGATGGCGGCGAGCGTTCCGGTGACGTGTCGAGCGTCGTCGACCTCTCGGTGACGCCGTGGCGCGTGCTTCGCGAAGGCGCCGTCTCAGCGGCCGAATTGGCCCGCGTCCTCAACTGACGGCCGGGTGGAATCGTTCGCGGAATCGCTTCTATATTTGAACTGATCCGCGTGAGCGTCTTTCACTACGAAGGGGCATCGTGAAGTTACTTCTCACTTCTGCTGGCATTAAGAACAAGAGCATTCACGACGCGCTCGTCGAGATGCTCGGCAAACCGATCGACGAGTGCGACGCGCTCGCCATTCCTACGGCGACCTACGTCCTCGGAGGACCGGCGTCGTCGTGGCGCTTCATCACTGGCAACGCCACCACACCGATGTGCGAGTTGGGATGGAAGTCCCTCGGCGTCCTCGAACTCAGTTCGTTGCCCACGCTCGGCGAGGAACTGTGGGTCCCGTGGGTTCGAGAGACCGACGTGTTGTTGGTGAACGGCGGCGACGCCCTGTACCTGACCTACTGGATGCGAGAGTCCGGCCTGGCGGACCTGCTCCCTTCGTTGAAGGACGAACTGGTCTGGGTCGGTTTGAGCGGTGGAAGCATGGTGATGACTCCGCGCATCGGCGATGACTTCAAGACCTGGAATCCGCCCAACGGCGGTGACGAGGCGTTGGGGATCGTTGACTTCTCGATATTTCCCCACCTCGATCACGAGAGGATGCCGGAGAATTCGCTGGCCGATGCAGAACGATGGGCGGCTGGACTCGCGGGACCGTCGTACGCGATCGACGATCAAACGGCGATACGAGTCGTCGACGGCGCTGTCGACGTCATCTCCGAAGGGCACTGGAAGTTCTTCGACGTCTGACCCCGCGAACCTACGCAGTACTTGAGAGACCGACAACTCGCCGATTGCGGCGGACGACTCCTCAAGAGTTCCAAGGACCGTGCGTCACTAGGGTGATTTCATGACTCCCACCTCGCGAATTCAGATTCGGACCCTGGTGATCCTCGGCTTCTCCCTCAGCGCGTTGGCGAGCGTCGTCAACTATGTCTTCAGTATCTCGACGGGCGGTTACCGGTTCGATTCATTCCAAACGGTCGTGGACCCCTTGCTCCTGCCACTCACGTCGATCGCCGCGATCGTGGCGTGGTATTGGCTGACTCAGGTGGAGCCCCGCGACCCTTCGCAACTCCGGGTTCTGCGCCGCGCGTATCAGTTCTTCGCCATTGAATACGTGCTCGTCGCCGCGAGCTTCAACTTCATCTTCACGCCTATCCATAACTTTGGCTCTTATTGGATCACGTTCGCACTTTGGATGGACCTGTTGGGTGCCTTGATCGCGACACTCGGATTGTTTCTGACCTCGCGTTCCTTAGCCGTTTACGGACAGCCTGAAGTAGCGATGGTGGATGTCGGGGGTGCTGCGTAGCCGCAGCCGCGTCTGCACAGCCAGTTCAGATCGAGAAGACGTCGCTTCGTATCTCGCCGGAGCGGCCGATCAGTTCCGTACGCTCGGACTGGATCATTAAGGCCGCGTCCGTGCTGTGACACCACGTTCGCACTCCGTCTGGCGTGCGCGCGGCAATGATCAGTCGTTCCGGTTCGCCGTTCGACCCGTGCGTCACGGTGTAGCTCTCGACCGTTGCCGGTCCATCACGTTGGTCACTGGCACAACGAGGCAACGCATCGATCGCCGCTTGCGGATTCGACCAACGAAATCCTTCGCCGGGCGGTGAAGCGGAGTACACACCCCACGAGTGTTTGGTACAGAACCAGCCGAGCGCGGTGACGAGTCCTTGACCGTCCGGATCGGCGCGCAGCGCGTCGACCATCGCCGCGATGGAGTGCGTCACGAAGTTGTTGCCCGGACCACCGCCAAAGGTGAGGCCGCCGGTGAGCGTCGGGACGTGACGAGGATCGAAGGCGTCGAGGCCGACCGCCTCGCATGCGCTCTGCACCACGGTGGGGAAGCAACTGTAGAGGTCGAGGTACGAAATGTCGTCACGTGTGACGCCGAAGTCGCCCAACGCGCGCCAGAGCGTGCGCATGGCGGGTGAGTCGTCGAGTTGCGGCCGATCCGAGATCAGCCAGTGATCGTTGGCGTCGGCGCCGCAGACGGGAAAGACCATGCGGTCGCGCGCGACGCCGAGAGAGGTGGCGTGCTCGAAGCTCGTCATGATGTAGCACGCCGCCATGTCAACCGGCATGTTGGCCATCAGCAACTTCGTGTACGGAAAGGCGACCATTCGATTGCCGGCGCTCGGGGTCGTGATCGTTTCGCCCGTCGGCGCGTCGCGGATCCAGGCGTAGGGGTTCGTCGACGCTACGCGCGCGAAGTTCGACCAGAGCTGGCCGAGACGCTCCTGATGCTCAGCGATCGTCCAACCGAGTCGGGCGCGCCGGGCGTTCTCGAAGAGCGGGTACACGTTCGTCGGCAGGTTCAGACCTTGCCCGTATTCTGCGGCGGTCAACGGAGGCGGGTCGTTGGTCGCGACGATCGGACTCGGAACGTCATCGCTCTGGACGACCCAGTCGAGTTCGCAACCCTCGCGTCGCGCGAGGAGTCGCGCGTACATGGCCTCGGCACCGACGACCGCGACGCATCGCAGTTCGCCGGCGAGGATGCGCTTGGCGGCGTCGTGGACGAACTTCTGTGGCGTGTTGCCCCCGACGCTCAAGAGTTTCGTCGAAACATCGAGTCCGAGTCGTTGGGCAACCAGGAGCGCCGGGTCGTTGGTGTGCCAGGTGAAGGAGGACACCGCGACGATCTCATCGATGTTGTCGAGCATGGTCGCAGCGCCCGAGTCGGTTACCGCGCGTTCGAGGGCGTCGACCATCAGGTCCAACGGATGTTTTCGAGACGCGTAGGAAGTGTTCGAACCTGGTCGTTCGGTGATTTGTCCGACTCCGACGAGCACGGGCGTTAGTGGTGGAACGGTCACTCCAGAAGTATTGCCGGGCCACGTCGAATCGAATTACTTAGGTAGGGTTGGAGCGATGCGTATCGCCCTCGGCTCAGATCACGCTGGCTATGACATGAAGACCGTTCTCGCCAAGTCGTTGACCGATTGGGGCCATGAAACGCTGGACCTCGGCACCGACAATGGCACCGATTCGGTGGACTATCCCGATTTCGGTGCTGCGGTGGGACGGAGCGTGACCTCCGGTGTCTGTGACTTCGGCATCGCGATCTGTGGCACAGGCATCGGAATGTCCATCGCCGCCAACAAGGTTCCCGGCGTGCGCGCCGCCGTCGTCCACGACGTGACGTCAGCCCACCTGGCGCGCGAACACAATCACGCGAACGTGCTCTGTCTCGGCTCGCGCCTCCTCGGACCCGTGGTGGCGGTCGAAGCGGTCGCTGCCTGGCTGAACGCGACTCCGGGCGATGGCCGCCACGTCACGCGCATCGCCAAACTCGATGAACTCGACGAGCACCTCGTCGACGATGAAAGGTAGTCCATGACCTCCTCACCCTTTGACGCGTGGATCACGAACGACGACGAGGTGACGACGCTGCTCGCCCAGGAGTGGCACCGCCAAACGACGACCGTGCAGTTGATCGCGAGTGAGAACTTCGCCTCGCCGGCCGTGCTCGCCGCGACCGGTTCGATCCTGACCAATAAATATGCCGAGGGCTACCCTGGGCGTCGCTACTACGGCGGCAACCAGATCGTCGACGAAGTAGAGGACCTGGCCCGTCGTCGTCTCGTCGCGCTCTTCGGCGCCGATCACGCGAACGTCCAACCCCACAGCGGCGCCAACGCGAACGTCGCGGTCTACCAGGCGCTGTTAGAGCCGGGCGACACGATCCTCGCCATGCGCCTCGACCAGGGTGGCCACCTGACCCACGGGTCGCCGGCGTCGATCACGTCCAAGTGGTGGAACTTCGTCTCCTACGGCGTGACGCCTCGCTCGGACGATCCGGAAAATCCCGGTGAGATGATCGACTTCGACAACGTGCGCGCGTTGGCGCTCCAACACCGACCGAAGATGATCCTGGCCGGTGCGACGGCGTACTCGCGACTCATCGATCCGGTACCGTTTCGCGAGATCGCCGACGAGATCGGCGCGCTGCTCATGTTCGACTCGGCGCACGTCGCCGGACTGATCGCCGGTGGCGTCCATCCGAACCCGGTGCCCTACGCCGACGTCGTCGCATTCACCACGCACAAGACGTTGCGCGGACCGCGCGGCGGCGCGATCCTCTGCCGCGAGGAGTACGCCAAGAAGATCGATTCGGCGGTCTTCCCGGGACAACAGGGCGGTCCACTCGAGCACGCCATCGCCGCTAAGGCCGTGGCCTTCAAAGAGGCCGCGCTGCCAAGTTTTGCGACGTACTCCGAGCAGATCGTCGCCAACGCCAAGGCCTTCAGCGACGCGCTCGCGAAGGAAGGCTTCCGGAGTGTCTCAGGCGGTACCGAGAACCACATGATGCTCCTGGACCTGCGCGAGTTCGACGAGGAGTTGACCGGCAAGGCCGCCCAAGAGGTGTTGGACCGCGCGGGCATCACGACGAACCGCAACACGATCCCCGATGACCCGCGCAGTCCGTTCGTCACGTCGGGTCTTCGCGTCGGCAGTGCCGCCGAAACGACGGCCGGGATGAAAGAGGGGGAGTTCGAGACGATCGCCACGTTGATGTCGCGCGCCCTGCGCCACCGTGACGACGACGCGATCGTGGCCGAGGTGCGCGCCGACGTCGCGGAGTTGTGCGCGTCCTTCAACCCCTACGCCAACTTCACGAAGTAGTCGATGCACAACATCCTCGCGTACATCGCCGTCATCGCCGTAGGAACGGTCGTGACGTTGGTGGCGAACGTTCCCGCGAGGAAGATTTCGCTGCGCATCGGTTACACGGCGACGCCGGACGAACGAAAGGTCCACGAGGTCACCACGCCCTACGGTGGCGGGGCGGCGATGCTCGTCGGCTTCTGCGTGGCGCTCATGGTCGCTATGGCGATCCCGACGTTGCGCAACGTCATCCTCTCCTCCCACGAGATGATCGCGGTGCTGCTCGCGGCCGGCGTGATCTTCGTCGTCGGGGTGCTGGACGACTTTCGAGAGATGAGCGCGCCGGCGAAGGTCGCCGGTCAGTTCCTCGCGGCGTCGATCCTCTATTTCGGTGGCGTCACCATGTACCAACTGAAGCTGCCCTTCGCCGGCTTCGTCGTGCTCGGCCCATCGATCCTGCCGATCATCACGGCGGTGTGGGTCTTCGCGCTCTCGAACGCCGTCAACCTGATCGACGGCCTCGACGGCCTGGCCGGCGGCATCGTCGCGATCGCCTCGGGAACGCTCTGTCTCTACGGACTGCGACTCGAGGACCTCGGTCTCCTGCCGAGCAACAACGTGGGGCCGCTCATCGCGGCGTTGACGTGCGGCATCTGTCTGGGATTCTTGCGCGACAACTTTCATCCAGCCAAGTTGTTCATGGGTGACGCCGGTGCGTTGATGCTGGGTCTCTTGATGAGCGCCTCGACGATGGTCATCGGGGGGCGCACCCCACCGGCGAGCGGCGTGACGTTCTTCTTCTTCGCGCCTCTGTTGATTCCCGTCTTCATCCTCGGAGTCCCGCTCATCGACGCGGTCTGGGCGTTCGTTCGCCGCACGGTCTCGGGGCAGGGTTTTCACACGCCCGATAAGAACCACATTCACCACCGCTTGATGCGTCTGGGACACGGTCATCGTCGCACGGTGGTCATCCTCTGGCTCTGGACGGCGGTGCTCTGCGGGTTCGTCTTGTTACCGCTCTATGACACGAAAGCGAACGTCTTCATTCCCCTCGGCGTGGCGCTCTTGTTGATCGGATTGATGACGTGGTTCAGTCCTTTGGTCAATCGCCTCTACTACCGCGGCGAAGAGGCCCGAAGGGTCCGTGAGAGCTCGCGCCCGTGAGCGACGCATCCGACGACCACGGTCCCTCCACACCTCCTGAACAGGACAATCACCCGGTGAAGGACTTGCCCGGCGCGCTGGCGCTCCTCACCATGGGAACGACGGTCGCGATCATCATCGGCGTCTTCGTCGTACTCGGCATTTGGGCCGACCGCACGTGGGGGACCGCGCCGTGGGGTCTCTTAATCGGGATAACATTAGGAACGGTCGCCGCCGTGGTGAGCGTGGTAAAGCAAGTCCGGCGTTTCCTTTAGAAACCCATTGCTCGTGCTAGATAACCTCCCAACCGACACCCTGCCGCGCCTCCTCCGTCGCACCACACTTTCAGCCATCATCGTTGGAGCCGCGGGCTTCCTCGTGGCCATATTCGTGGCGCCGCCACTCGCGGCATTGGGCGTCATCATCGGGGTCGCCATGGCGATTGCGAACCTCCGATTTCTCGACGGCCAAGCGGCCAAGGTCGAACTGCGCGGCGAGCAAAGCACCAAGGCCGTTCGGCGCCAACTGGGTGGCCGGACCACGGCGCGCCTCCTGGCGATGACGGTCATCGTTTTGGCCGCCGTCTTCCTGAATGCCCCCTTAGGAATCGGTATTGTGTCAGGGCTCGTGCTATATCAGCTCGTGTTCGTCGTCAACGTCATGCGTGTCGTGACCAGTCAGGGAGGAGTGCGGTGACGATGCTGTACGCCGCCAAGACGATCTCCGTTGGCGTTCACCCTCATCTCAAACTGCTCGGTCTGACGATCGACAGCGACATCTTGATGTCGACGGTGCTGGCGCTCCTCATCATCATCTTCATGGGCTATCGCCTGCGCAAGTCGGTCACCGACGGGGTGCCCGGCAAGTACCAGCTCATCTGGGAGATCCTCGTCGTCGACATCATTGGCGACCTGGTCAAGTCGGCCCTGGGGGACAAGGGCAAGCGGTTCATTCCCCTCGCCGTCACGGTCTTCATGTTCGTCCTGGTGTCCAACTGGATCGGTTTTCTCCCTACGGCGATGCACCCCGGCGTCTCGGGCGAGATCTTTCCCGCACCCACGAGCGACGTGAACCTGCCCTTGGCGCTCGCACTCTTCGTCATCGTGTGGGTGCACATCGAGTCCCTGCGCGCGCGCCGCGTCGGAGGCTATCTGAAGCACTACGCCACCCCGTTCGCCGCCTTCACGCCGATGAACCTCATCGAAGAGGCCACCAAGCCCATCACGTTGACGCTCCGTCTCTTCGGCAACCTCTTCTCGGGTGGATTGATGATCGTCGTCGTGGCGGCGTTGGCCGCCAAGGCGATCGGCCCGTTCGAGATTCTCTGGAAGCCCTTCGACCTCTTCATTGGTCTGATCCAGGCGTACATCTTCATGTTGCTCACGATCATCTACCTCGACATGGCCACGAGCCACGAGGAAGGGCACGAAGAAAAGCACGAGAAGAAGAAGAAGGACAAGAAGCAACCCGCAGTACTCGAGACTTCGCAGTAACACCAACCAGGAGGAATAGACAATGGCAGGACAAACAGTCGCAGGTGCGATCGGCATCGCGGGTGCACTCGTCGGTGGCGGCATCGCTCTCGGTGGCGGCGCCATCGGTGCGGCGATCGGTGACGGCCTGGCCGGTAGCCAGACCATCGCGGCCATCGCGCGTCAACCCGAGATTGAGAACAAGGCCCGAACGTATTTCTTCTTGACCGTCGGACTGGTCGAGGCGATGTACTTCATCAACCTGTTGTTCATGATCGTGTTCGTGTACGTATTCGCCAAGATCAAGTAGTTCGACGAACATCCAGGTTCGTCGGTCGAACAAAAGATCTCTAACGACTTAGAAGGGTATTGAGATGATCGCTACGTCAGTCTTCCTCCTCCCCAACGGCACGTTCTTCATTGAACTTGCGACGGTGGTGGTGATACTGCTGCTGATGACGAAGTACATCTTGCCGCCCCTCAACAAGGCCCTGGAGTCTCGTCAAGAGAAGATCCGCGAGTCACTCGCCGCCGCCGACGCCGCCAAGGCCGAAGCGGCCGCGGCCGGTGACGAGCGAGCCGCGCTCCTCACCGCCGCGAGGGACCAGGCCCGTGAGATCGTCGCCGCCGCGCAGTCGACGTCGGACCAGGTCCGGGCCGAAGCGGCCGGTCGGGGACAGGCCGAATACGACCGCATCCTCGCCAACGCCAACGCCGAAGTGGACACGGCGCGCCAGCGCGCCATCGACGAAGCGTCGGCGCGAATCGGCGAGGTGGTCTTCGACCTGGTGAATCAGATCGTCGGTCGCGAGGTGGACGAGAGTTCGCACCAGGACCTGGTCCGTGAGGCCGTCGCCGCCTTGAACGTCGAAGCGGCCCGGGGATCTAGTAACTGATCATGCTGCCCAAGCTCGAAGGTTACGCCGCCGCCCGTTTGGGCTCACTGGACGCCGCCGCACTCGCGACGGTGGCCGGCGAGCTCGCGACGCTCGAACAGACCGTCCTCGGTCGCGCCGACCTACGTGCCGTACTGACTGACACATCGATCGCCAGCGCGTCGCGCGGGTTGATCGTGAACGACCTGCTGAACGGCAAGGTCCACGAGGTCACCCTGCAGGTCGCGGTCTACGCCGCCAGCAACGCGCCGGCCCAAGACGTACCGCACGCGTTGGCCGAACTGGCCTTCGCCTCGCGCGAGCTCATGCAGATGGGCACCTTCCCACTCGCCGGCCTCGGTCTCATGGCGTCGCGCCAGCGTGTCGCCGGCTACGCCGACGCCATGCTCGACGACGTCGACGCACAGAACTTCGACGAGATCGAAGACGAGCTCTTTCGCTGGGCGCGCACCATCGAAGGCAACCTCGATCTACGACGACTCCTGCTCGATCGAGACGCCGACGTCGAGTCGCGGCTCGGGACCGTGCAGGCCCTACTCGGTGACAAGGTTGACGCCATCACCCTGGCGCTGTCGCGATTCGTCATCCGCGGCGGTCGCGCCCGCGACGTCGTGGGGACGCTGGATTACCTCGTGGACTACGTCGCCAAGGCCCGCGACTGGCGTGTCGCTCGCGTGCACACCGCTCGACCGCTGGACGAGCAGAGCCAGGCCGACCTCGTCGCCTCGCTCACCTCGCTCACCGGCAAGAACGTGGAACTTCAGATCGCCGACAGCCCCGAACTGCTGGGCGGGGTCCTCGTCGAGATCGGTGACCTGCGACTGGACGCGACGACGCGCGCGCGACTGGGCGCGCTGCGTGACGCCGTCTCACCGGGCCACCTGTACGAATCGTCTTTGAATCGAAATGACTAAGAAAAGGAATCTGTGATGACAGAGCTCACCATTAGCGCCACCGAGATCACCGAGGCCCTGCGCAAGCACGTGACGGACTTCAACCCCGCCGTCGGTGCGGAGCAGGTCGGTCGGGTCGTCGAGGTCGGCGACGGCATCGCGCGCGTCTCGGGCCTGCCCTCGGCCAAGGTGAACGAACTCCTCGAGTTCGAAGACGGCACGTTGGGCCTCGCGATGAACCTCGACGAGGACACCATCGGCGCCGTCGTGCTCGGATCGGTCGACACGATCGAAGAGGAGCAGGTCGTTCGCGCGACCGGTCGAATCTTGAACATGCCCGTCGGTGACGCGTTGCTCGGTCGCGTGGTGAACGCGATCGGCGAGCCGATCGACGGGAAGGGACCACTCGTCAACCCCAAGGAACGCCGTATGGAGATCCAGGCGCCGGGCATCACCGGTCGCCAGCCGGTCTCGGAACCGCTGCAGACCGGCATCAAGGCGATCGACGCGATGACGCCGGTCGGTCGCGGTCAGCGCGAGTTGATCATCGGCGACCGCAAGACGGGCAAGACGACCGTCGCCATCGACACGATCTTGAACCAGAAGGGTCAGGGCGTGAAGTGCATCTACGTCGCGATCGGACAGAAGAACTCATCGGTCGCCCAGACCGTGAAGGTGCTGGAGGACTTCGGCGCACTTGAGTACACCGTCGTCGTGGTCGCCTCGGCCGGCGACCCCGCGCCGTTCAAGTTCCTCGCCCCGTACGCCGGGTGCGCGATCGGTCAAGAGTGGATGGACTCCGGCGAACACGCGCTCGTCGTCTACGACGACCTCTCGAAGCAGGCCGAGGCCTACCGCCAGATCTCGCTGCTGCTGCGACGCCCACCGGGTCGCGAGGCCTATCCCGGCGACGTCTTCTACCTCCACAGTCGCCTGTTGGAGCGCGCGGCGAAGTTGAGCGACGAGCGCGGTGGGGGATCGCTGACGGCGCTGCCGATCATCGAGACCAAGGCCGGCGACATCTCGGCCTACATCCCGACCAACGTGATCTCGATCACCGACGGCCAGATCTTCTTGCAGTCCGACCTCTTCTACTCGGGTGTGCGCCCGGCCATCGACGTGGGTAACTCGGTCTCGCGCGTCGGTGGCGCCGCGCAGATCAAGGCGATGCGTTCGGTCGCGGGAACGCTCAAGATCGACCTCGCCCAGTTCCGTGACCTCGAGTCCTTCGCGACCTTCGGTTCGGAGTTGGACAAGTCGTCCCAGCGCCAGCTCGACCGCGGCTATCGCCTGACGGAGTTGCTGAAGCAGGGGCTCAACGCGCCGATGCCGGTCGAAGAGCAGTGCATCGCGATCTATGCCGGCACCAAGGGTTGGCTCGACACGATCCCGGTCGAGGACGTGCGTCGCTTCGAGTCCGAACTGCTGATCAACTTCCGCGCGCAACACGCGGACCTGCTGTACGCGATCCGTGAGACGGGTGCCTTGCCCGAGGTGAATCAACTCGACAAGGCGATGGAGCAGTTCGTCAACGGCTTCGCGGTCTCCACGAAGTAACTCAGTAGCGAACGAGCGAGAAAGGAGGAGCAATGGCCGGTGGACAGGAACGGATCCTGCGTCGACGGATCAAGTCGGTGCAGTCAACGCGCAAGATCACGAAGGCGATGGAACTCATTGCCGCCTCCCAGATCTCTCGCAGCCAGGCGCGCATCATCGCGAACCGCCCGTACCGCGAGGGGATGCGACGCATCATCGTCGAGGCGGCCAAGGCCGATCCGGCCGGTGCGGCGAAGCTCCTGACGGTCCCCGAGCACGTGACGTCGGCGATCGTGCTGGTACTGACCGGTGACCGCGGACTCTCGGGCGCCTACAACTCGTCGGCGATGCGAGCCGGCGAGCGACTCGTGCGCAAGCTCGAGAACGACGGCGCCGTGGTGCAGCTCTTCAGCGTGGGCAAGAAGGCCGGGGCCTTCTACCGCTTCCGTGGCATCGACCTGACCGAAGGCTTCGTCGGAATGTCGGATCGTCCGACGTTCGAGGACGCCCGACGCATCGCCACCACCGTCGCGGCGCCCTTCGTCAACGGTGACGCCCAGCAGGTCCTGCTGGTCTCGACGCGCTTCCTCTCGGCCGCCACGCAAAGCGTCGAAGTCCAACAGCTCTTGCCGTTGAGCCTGCCGGACGCGCCCGAAGACGACGGGCCGAAGGTCTTGAAGGGCTATACCGAGTTCGAACCGGAAGTCAAGCAACTCCTGGAGACCCTCGCGCCCAAAGCGCTCGAGAGCGAAATCTTCTCGGCGCTCTTAGAGGGCGCGGCGTCCTTTCACGTCAGCCAGCAGCGCGCCATGGCGGCCGCGACCGATAACGCGGACGAACTCGGACAGAACCTCAGTCGCATCATGAACCGGGCCCGCCAGGACTCGATCACCACCGAAATCATGGAAATCGTGGGCGGCGCCGAAGCGCTCCGCTCGGGAAAGTGAGAAACAAATGACCATCGCTCCAGAAAAGACCACGCTCGAGACGGGGCGCGTCGTCGCCATCGCCGGACCGGTCGTGGACGTGGAGTTCCCGCCGCACTCGTTGCCCGAGATCAACCACGCCATCGAGGTCGACATCGTCATCGATGGCGCCACGATCACGGTCACCGGCGAAGTCGCCCAGCAGATTGGTGAGGGCCGGGTGCGCTGCGTCTGCATGAAGCCGACCGACGGACTCGTTCGCGGCGCCGTCGTTCGCCAGACCGGTCGCGGCATCACCGTGCCGGTCGGCGACGCCGTCCTCGGACACGTCTTCAACGTCATCGGCGAGTCACTCGACACCGACGACATCGGACCGGTCGAGGACTACTGGGAGATCCACCGCAGCGCGCCGGCCTTCGACCAGCTCGAGCCGCACGCCACGATGTTCGAGACCGGTATCAAGGTCGTCGACCTCCTCGCCCCGTACGTCCAGGGTGGCAAGATCGGCCTCTTCGGCGGTGCGGGCGTCGGCAAGACCGTCCTCATCATGGAGATGATCCGACGCGTCGCCGAGCTCCACGAAGGCGTCTCGGTCTTCGCTGGCGTCGGTGAGCGAACCCGTGAGGGTACGGACCTCCTGTTGGAGATGCGCGAGTCGGGCGTCATCGAAAAGACCGCCCTGGTCTACGGCCAGATGGACGAACCACCGGGTGTGCGCCTTCGCGTTGCGCTCGCGGCGCTCACGATGGCCGAGTACTTCCGTGACGTCAAGAACCAGGACGTCCTCTTGTTCGTCGACAACATCTTCCGCTTCGTGCAGGCCGGCTCCGAGGTCTCGACGTTGCTCGGCCGCATGCCGAGCGCCGTGGGTTACCAACCGACGTTGGCGGACGAGATGGGCGAACTCCAAGAGCGCATCACCTCGACTCGTGGTCGCTCGATCACGTCACTGCAGGCGGTCTACGTGCCGGCGGACGACTACACCGACCCGGCCCCGTTCACGACGTTCACCCACCTCGACGCGACGACCGAACTCAGTCGTCAGATCGCCGCGCTGGGTATCTACCCCGCGGTCGACCCGCTCACCTCGACGTCGAACATCCTGGCGCCGGAGATCGTGGGCGATCGCCACTACGCCGTCGCCCGACAGACGCAGCAGATCCTGCAGCGCAACAAGGAGCTCCAGGACATCATCGCGATCCTGGGCCTCGACGAACTCTCCGAAGAGGACCGCATCACGGTGACGCGCGCTCGCAAGATCCAGCGCTTCTTGTCCCAGCCGATGTTCGTGTCCAAGGTCTTCACCGGAATCGACGGCATCAACGTGCCGGTGCAAGAGACCATCGAATCCTTCGAGCACTTGGTGAAGGGCGACCTCGACGCGTTCCCGGAGCAGGCGTTCTTGAACGTCGGGGGAGCCTCGGACGTCGAGCGCAAGGCCGCGGAACTCCAGAAGGACTAGTCGTGGCCACATTGAAGGTTGAGATCGTGACGCCCGAAGCGCCGTTGTGGGTCGGCGAGGCGACGGCCCTCGTGGCGCGTTCGACCGAAGGATGGTTCACGATCTTGCCGGAGCACATGGACATGGTCGGTGACGTCGTGCCGAGCGTGGTTCGCGTCGGCACCGCGGAAGGCGAGATCGCCATCGCGGTGCACGGCGGCTTCTTCCAGGTCGGTCCTGGTGAAGGCGACGACGAGACGCTCGCGACCGTCCTGGCCGGTATCGCTGAGAAGGTGGACGAGATCGACGTCGCTCGCGCGCAGGCCGCAAAGGAAGCGGCCGAGGCCGAGATCGCCGCCGACAGTCGAAACGAGAACGACTCCGCCGCCAGCGCCATGGCGAAGGCGTCACTCGAGCGTGCCGAACTGCGACTGAGCGCCACCAAGTCCTAACTCGGATCTGATCCCTTCCACACGAGCTACGCGCGCGGAAAGGTCCTCGCGATGGCGATCAGAAGGCCGCTGAGACCAAGAAAGGTCGTGCCAACGGCCGTGCAGAAACATTCGATGAAGGCGCCGCCGATGACACTGCCGACGAAGATGAGTATCGCTCCGGGCATGGCAGCGACCACGGCCTGAACCACTATCCCGCCGGGCCGGGGTCTCGTCGGCGTCCCTTTGGGAAGTGCACGCTTGAACTTGAGAGCGAGCGTCCCGACGAAGCAAGGACCGAGAAGCACCCCAACGGCCGTAGGCGCTCTTCCAGCCACGAACAGCGCGATCACCACCACCACGCAGAGCGCGCCGTACCAAAGCATGTAGAAAGTGACGGCTCGCCCGACGGGTCGTCCAATCGCGGCCTCGCTCATGGCGGGTATTGTAGGACTGTCATGAACCACGATTTGGGGTCAACCAACTAATGCGCGTCGTCGAAAGTATTGAACAGACCGGTGTCAATCACTGGGGCGCCAAGTACTCCGAGCGCGCGAAATTCGGCGACCTGATCGCTGACCAGTACGGACGAGCTCAGATCTGGAAGCGCATCACGTGGGCCTTCTACCTCGTCGGTTTGGCACTGATGATCGCGCCGGACGGGCACACGCTGCAGTACATCGGATGGATGATCGCGACCGTCGGACTCTTCCCGTTGGTGTGCTGGCTGGCGGAGCGCTTCAAGTTTCGAAAAGCTGTGAAACTCGCGTCCGAATAGCCGCAACCGCCGAAGGGATTCGAGCACACATGGCGGTTAGCGTGGGCTCATGAAACACCGGCTACTTTCGTCCATTGCGTTGAGTATTGTCGCGGTCGCGGTGATGGTCGTCCCGACGTTGTCGGCATCAGCTTCGGCGAAGAGTTCGTCAACCGTCGTCACCTTTCGCTCGGTTCTCTGTTTCGCGCCGGCCCTGGCGACGAAGACGGAGTTTCCTTCGGCCAGTGCGCTCCCGACGTGCAGGTCGAAGTTCGACCTCACGGCCAAGAACCTCGACGTAACCCCCGGCGACTCGGCAGCCGGCTTCACGTCAAAAACCATTCAACCCGACCCACGGTTCGTACGATTTCGAAGCACGTCAAGCGCCGAGATCTTGTCGTCGTCCGACGTCTTACTCCCGATGATCCACGCCAACGCAAAGAGCGAGCGACTCGTATTGGGTCCCGCACAGTTGACAAGTTCGGCAATCAAATCTGCCAAGGCGTTCAAAATCTCTACGGGAGAGTGGGTGGTTAGTTTCCGACTCACGTCCAAGGGAAGCGCGGCGTGGAACGCGTACGCAAAGAGGCAGTTTCATGCGTTGATCGCCATCGTCGCCAACGGCGAGGTCTACTCCGCGCCTCTGATCCAGCCGGCAAGCACCCGCTTCACGTCGTTCGGAGGTACCGGAGAGATCTCGGGGCGTTTCACGAAAGCCGATGCCGTCGACTTGGCAAAGTGGTTGGTGCCCAAGAAATGAGATGCGCTCGCTAGTTCACGGCGTCGACCGAGTGTTACCTCGCCGACACGTAATCCAGTAGATCCTTCTTGTCGTGTTCCAACTCGTCGAATCGGGCCTTGACGACGTCGCCGATCGAAATCATTCCGATCAGCTGACCCTCATGCACGACGGGGAGGTGTCGAATGCGCCGCTCGGTCATGAGTCCCATCAACTCGGTCACCGTTGTTGTCTCATCACAGGTCTGGACGTCGGTCGACATCAGTTCGGCGACCGTCGTCTCGAGGGCCTTCGCGCCGTTGGTGGCGAGGGCTCGCACGGCGTCGCGTTCGCTGAAGATGCCAACGAGCGGCGGGGTAGGGCCGGTAACGACGAGTGCACCGATTCCGCGCTCCTTCAAGAGCAACAGCGCATCGTTCACGGTGCGCTCTTGGGAGATCGTGGCCACATCTTGGTTCTTGTTCGCTAAGAGATTCGAAACTTGCATGGCGACCTCCTCATTACGACGACCGTTCAAAGCCCGACGGGCCCTACTGCGGACCTTACGACGGCGAGGTCTTGTGTGCAATCGGACAAGGTGCGTGTTTCGCTGCGCATTCGTGCTTCGTGAACAATCGCGCAAGTGTTAGAAGCCGGCGGACGTGAACTCTTCGAGTTTGTTGCGGCGATGGAACGTTTCGATCGTTCGCACCGTGCCCGAACGTGAGCGAACGACCATTGACTGCGTCGTCGCGCCGAAGTCGTGAAAGCGAACACCACGCAAGAAGTCACCGTCGGTGATGGCGGTCGCCGAGAAGAAGCAGTTCTCACTGGCGACCAGATCGTCGATGGTCAACACGCGGGTGAAGTCGTAGCCGAGCGCTTCGGCCGAACGGCGCTCCTCCTCGTCGCGCGCGATCAGCATTGCTTGGATCTCACCGCCGAGGCCCTTCATCGCCGCCGCGGCGATCACGCCCTCCGGTGTTCCGCCGACACCGATGAGGATGTCGGCACCGGAGTTCGGCCAGCCGGTCGCGATGGCGCCGGCCACGTCGCCATCGGAGATCGAGAGCACCCGCGCGCCGGCTTCACGGACCTCTTGGAGTAACGCGTCGTGCCGTGGGCGATCCAGGATGACGACGCCGAGCTCGGGGATCGGCTTCTTCAGTCGCTTGGAGAGTTCGGTCAGATTGTCCGTCGGCGAGGCGTTGATGTCGACCGAACCGCGCCCGCGCGGTCCGACAGCGATCTTGTTCATGTAGACGATCGGGCCGGGATTGAACATCGTCCCGCGTTCGGAGAGCGCGATCACCGAGAGCGCGCCGTTGCGGCCCATCGCCGTGAGCGTCGTCCCGTCGACCGGGTCGACCGCGATGTCGACGAGCGGCGGACGCCCGTCGCCGATCTGCTCGCCGTTGTAGAGCATCGGGGCGTCGTCCTTCTCGCCTTCACCGATCACGACGATGCCGTCCATCGCGACGCCGCCGAGCACGAAGCGCATCGCGTCGACGGCCGCGCCGTCGGCCGCGTTCTTGTCGCCGCGTCCGGACCAGCGCGCGGCGGCGATGGCGGCTGCTTCGGTGACGCGGATTAACTCGAGCGCAATATTGCGGTCCGGTTGGTACGGTTGCAGCACGTGGACCACCCTACAGTTCGCGACCTCTTCGACCTCGTCCCGGGCCATTTCGCCTCACCGGCAATACTTGTAAGGTGACAACCCTCGTCGTCAAGCCCGTCGGAGCACTTCAGGGCGAGGCGCAAGCCTTTGGCGCCAAAAACGCCGTGTTGAAGGAGATGGCGGCCTGTCTGCTCGCCTCGGGCGAGCACCGGCTGACCAACGTCCCGAACATCACGGACGTCGCCACGATGATCGAACTGCTCAATGCGCTCGGGTGCACGGTGACGCGACCGGCCGATCACGAACTCTCGATCGTCGTGCCCGATGCGGCGGACCTCCATCCCGTGGCGCCGGCGCGGCTGTTCGAGGCCATGCGCGCCTCGATCGTCATCCTCGGTCCGCTGCTCGCGCGTTGCGGCCGAGCGGACATGGCGCTGCCCGGTGGCGACGACTTCGGACAGCGACCGATCAACTTCCACACCGACGGCCTCACGGCGATGGGCGCGACCTTCCACAACGACCGCAACGTCATCCGCGCCACGATCGAACGGCCGCGACTGCGCGCGGCGCGCATCACCCTCGAATACCCGAGTCACACGGCCACCGACAATCTGCTCATGGCCTGCGTGCTGGCCGAGGGCCGATCGGTGATCGACAACGCCGCTCGTGAACCCGAAGTCGAAGACCTCGGTAAACAGCTCATCGCGATGGGCGCGCGCATCGAGGGCCTCGGCACGTCGCGGCTCACCGTCGACGGCGTGGCCGAGTTGACCCCCGCCGACCACCATGTCGTCACCGATCGCGTCGTCAGCGCGACCTATCTGGCCTCGGGGCTCATCACCGGCGGCGAAGTTCGCGTCCTCGACGCCCACCCGGAGCACATGGAGATGCTGCTGCGAAAGATCGAGGCCATGGGGGGAGTCGTCGACATTGACGGACCGGGTGTCGCCGCCCAAGGTCCACGAACGTTGCGCGCCTGTGACGTCGCGACGTTGCCGTATCCGGGCGTCGCCACCGACTACAAGCCACTCATCACCACGATGCTGAGCGTGGCCGATGGCGTCTCGGTCGTCACCGAGAACCTGTTCGTCGGACGCTTTCGCTACGTCGACGAGCTGGTCCGTCTCGGCGCGAGTATCACCACCGAGGGACACCACGCGATGATCCGTGGTGTCGACCACCTGACCGGGACGTCGGTACAGGCCAGCGACATCCGCGCCGCGGCGGCGTTGATCCTCGCCGGGCTCGTCGCCGAGGGCGAGACGACGGTCACCGGACTCGAGCACATGGACCGCGGCTACGACGACTTCGTGGGACGCCTACGCCGACTCGGCGCCAACATCGAACGGTTCTCGTGATCTCGAGTGATCCGGTTGAGCTGGTCGCGCAGGCCCGTGGCGGTTCGCGCACGGCGCTCGCTCGTCTGTTGACCTTCGTCGAGTCCGGCGGAGCCCAGCAGTTGGCGACGGCGGCGCTGGCCTATCGCACGGACGCGCCGTACGTCGTGGGGATCACCGGTCCTCCCGGTGCCGGGAAGTCGACGTTGACCGATCAGATGATCAACGTGGTGCTCGAACGCGGATCGTTCGGTGGCGCCGACGCGTTCGACCAAGTGAGCGTGTTGTGCGTCGATCCGAGTTCTCCTTTCACGGGTGGGGCGATCCTCGGTGACCGGATCCGGATGCAGGGTCACGCGACCAACGAGCACGTGTTCATCCGCTCGATGGCGACGAGGGGTCACCTCGGTGGACTCTCCTTGGCGGTGCCCGACGCCGTTCGCGTGCTCGGCGCGGCGAACTTCCGACTCGTCCTCGTCGAGACGGTCGGCGTCGGCCAGATGGAAGTCGAGATCGCCTCCGCGGCCGACACTACGATCGTCGTCGTGAATCCCGGGTGGGGCGACGCCATGCAGGCCAACAAGGCCGGTCTCCTCGAGGTCGCCGACATCTTCGTCATCAACAAGGCCGATCGTCCGGGGGTGCGTGAGACGCGACGTGACCTCGATCAGATGCTCGAACTCGGCGGCGCCCACGACTGGCGCCCACCAATACTTGAGACGACGGCCACCGACGGTGCGGGAATCGGCGAACTGTGGGACGCCGTCGTCGAGCATCGGAGGTTCCTCGAGAGTGGGCAGTTAGAGGAACGTCGACGGGCCCGCATGCGCGTCGAACTCGACAAGGTGCTCTCGGTGATGGTGCGCTCGCGAATCGGTGCGCTGGCCCACGGTGACGCCTACGAGGGCCAGGTCGACGCACTGCTCGCGGGCGCGACCGATCCCTACCGCGCGGCGAACGAGCTCTTGGCCGACGCGTGATCGCGACCTCGATTACCTACGACATCGTTTTCTTGATGCACATCCTCGCGGCGATCGACACGCTGATCGTCTTCATCGTGATGCGAAGCGGCGCGCAAGCGATCGCTCGTGGTGCCGACGCGTCGGTCCAACTGACCCGTTTCCCGGATCGACACAACTGGGCGGTGCGCGTGGTCCACGTGTTGCCGGTGACGGGTCTGATCATGTCGCTCAGTGGCGACAAGTCCGTTTCGATCACCAAGCCGTGGATCGGCGTCGGGATCCTTTGTTACCTCGCTATCGCCGGCCACCTGGAAGCGAGGACGTTGCCGCAAGAGCGCGCCCTCGCCAAGGTGATCGCGCGCGACGGCGTGGCGCCACCGCAGAGCGGTCGAGCCTTCGTGAAGTCGATCGACGTGCTGTTGACGCTCATCGCCGTGGCGTTCATCGCGATGCTGGTGCAGTTCTAGGTTCTAGAGGAAACTGGCGTGGCCCACCATGCCGGCGGCGACCGTCGCGTTCGTGGCTTCGTCGATCAGCACGAAACTCCCGGTGACCCGATTCGAGCGGTAGTCGTCGACGACCAGGAGGTCGGCGGTCTGCAGCGTCGCCAGCCCGATGTCGTTGGTGCTCAGCGTCGTGGATTCGTCGATGTCGAGCTTCTCGATGTCGATCACGCCGTTGATCAACTTGACGCGCACCGGGGTGACCTTCGAGGTGTGCTTCATCTTGAGGCGCTGACCGATCACCAGTGGCTTCTCGCCGAACCAGCAGATCGTGGTCTTCAGTTCGTTCACGACCGAGGGTAGGGGAGCGGTGGCGATGAGGTCACCGCGCCCGGCGTTGGTCTCGTCGGCGAGCGCGATGTCCGCGGCGAGTCCGACGGTCGCCTCACTGATCTCGTCGCCGCCGAAATTCATCGCGGTGATGGTCGTCTCGATGTTGGCCGGTAATAGCGTGACGCGGTCACCGACGTGGAACGTGTCGCCGTTCACCATGCCGGCGTAGGTTCGACCGCCGCCCGATTGACGAAGCACCCACTGGATGGGCAGGCGCGCGCCGCGCGTGGTCGTGTGCTCCCAGGCGCCCGCCTCGGAGCTCTCGAGCGCCTCGAGCACCGTCGGTCCGTCGTACCACGGGAAGTGGATCGAGCTCTCGACGACGTTGTCGCCGAGCAGCGCCGAGACCGGGATGATCGAGACCGACGTGAAGTCGAGGTCGCGCGCCAGCGCCTGGATCTCGTCGACGACGCGCTCGAAGGCCAGCTTGGACCAGTCGACGGCGTCCATCTTGTTGACCGCGACGATGATCGAGCGCACGCCGAGGAGGGCCGCGATGCAGAGGTGTCGGCGGGTCTGCTCCTTGAGTCCGGAGGCGACGTCGAGCACGACGAGGGCGAGATCGGCCGTCGAGGCGCCCGTCGCCATGTTGCCGGTGTACTGCACGTGACCCGGGCAGTCAGCGATGATGAACTTGCGTGTCGGCGACGTCGCGTAGCGATAGGCCACGTCGATGGTGATGCCCTGCTCGCGCTCCGCGCGCAGCCCGTCGGTCACGAAACTGAGGTCGAGATCGCCGACGCCGCGCTTCTCGGAGGCTTCGGCGACGGCGTCGAGTTGGTCGTCGAAGAGCTGGCGCGTGTCCACGAGGATCCGACCGATCAACGTGGACTTGCCGTCGTCGACCGAGCCGATGGTCGCGAGGCGCAAGAGGTCCTTGGTGGCGAGTTCCACGACTAGAAGTACCCTTCGCGCTTGCGGTCTTCCATGGCGGTCTCGGAGAACTTGTCGTCGGCGCGCGTCGCGCCACGTTCCGAGACGTTGGCCAGCGCCACCTCATCGATGATCGCTTCGAGCGTGGCGGCGCGTGATCTGACGGCGCCGGTGCAGTTGGCGTCGCCGACGGTGCGAAAGCGAACGGACAGTCGTTCGACGGTCTCTGAGTCGCGCGGCTCCACGAACGGTCCGACCGCCAGGTACATGCCGTCGCGCATGACCACGTCGCGGTCGTGCGCGAAGTAGATCGCCGGCAGCGCCATCTGTTCGCGCTGGATGTACTGCCACACGTCGAGCTCCGTCCAATCCGAAAGGGGAAAGGCGCGCAAGCTCTCACCGGGATTCACCTTGCCCTGGTAGATCTGCCACAGCTCGGGACGCTGTTTGCGGGGGTCCCACTGCCCGAAGGTGTCGCGAAAGGAGAGGATCCGCTCCTTGGCGCGCGCCTTGTCTTCGTCGCGACGCGCCCCGCCGAAGGCGGCGTCGAAGTTGTTGTCGTTGATGGCGTCGAGCAACGTCACGGTCTGGAGTCGATTACGCGAACCCATGATGCCGGGGTCTTGGACCTTGCCCTGGTCGATCGTGTCCTGGACTTTGGCGACCACGAGGCGCGCTCCCACGCGCTCGACGGTCGCGTCGCGAAAGTCGATGACCTCCGGAAAGTTCTGGCCGGTGTCGATGTGCATGACCGGAAAGGGCAGTTGCTGTGGCGCGAAGGCCTTGACGGCGAGGTGCAAGAGGACCGCGGAGTCCTTGCCGCCGGAGAAGAGTAGGACCGGTCGTTCGCACTCCGCGACCACCTCTCGGAGGATGAAAATGGCGTGGGACTCCAGCAGGTCGAGGTGGTCGGTGGTCGTGGAGGTGGGCAAGGTTGTCGTCGTCATGGTCCGTTAGGTCTCCGTATATCCTAGTAAAACACTCGAGAATGTAAGACTGTTGAGACAAATGCCCCTGATTACGCCGACTGGTGAACTGATCGATGAACTCGAATCGGCGAACGAGAGTTTCGAGCGTTCGACGCCGATCAAGATCCTGGAATGGACGTTCGATCGTTTCAACGACGACGTCGCGATGGCCTGCTCGTTCGAGGACGTCGCCCTGCTCCACATGGTTCATCAACTTCGCCCCAACTCTGAGATCGTCTTTTTGGACACGGGCGGACACTTCCCCGAGACGCTCGAATTCGCGTCGCGAATCGAACGCGATTGGTCGCTCAACATGTCGCGCACGACGCCGGGACCGGAGGCCGACGCTTGGCCCTGCGGCACGGAACGATGCTGTGAACTGCGCAAAGTCGAGCCGCTCGGACGCGCCGTCGCCGGTCGATCGGCGTGGATCACGTCGGTGAAAAGGGTGGACGCGCCGTCGCGAACGCACATGAAAACCCTGATGTGGGATGAGAAATTCAAACTCGTGAAGGTGAACCCCTTGGCGACGTGGACCGACGACGACGTCGCGTACTACCTGTCGTCGAACAACCTGCCCGAACACCCCTTGTGGGCGCAGGGTTACGCCTCGATCGGGTGTGCCGCGATGACCGAGAAACCACTCGTGCCGGGGGACCGTCGCTCGGGCCGTTGGGTCGGCGCCGACAAGGAAGAGTGCGGCCTCCACGAGGCCTGACATCCACCAAAAACCCTTTAAACGCTTGTAACTTTGAGGGCAATGTCAAGGTGGCGTGTGGTGGGGTATGACGAATGCTTCTAATAGTCCTCGCCCTCTTCTGGGTGGCGCTCTTGGCGCCCATGGCCATCCGACGGCTCCGTGACGGCGGTGCCGAACGCTCGATCCAGTCATTCCACGCCGAACACGAGGTCCTGAGCCGCCAGGAGTATGCCGTCAACCCGGCCCACCGTCTCGATCAGCCCGACGCCGTGGAAACGGCCCAGCCGGGACCCGGGCGACGCTCGCGCCTGACCGTCGTTCACGCCGATGACACCTACCGCTCACTGGAGTCGCGCAGCTCGTGGGACGAGTGGAGCGAGGACTACGAGTACGACGACGAGCCGATCAACGAACGCGACTCGATGAACCGCTACGCGGCCGCCTACTCGTCGGTGCCCAACGAGTCGACGGTACGCCGCAGTTACGACGCGCCCATCCGTCAGCGGTCGATGAAGTCGCGACGCCAGATAATGTTCGTGCGACTGCTTCTCGCCTCGGCGGTCCTATCGATACTCGCCTTCACCCTGAGTTACTCACTGGTCATGGACCTGGCCGTGGCGTCGTGGGTCTGCATCGTGACCTATGTCGCACTGGCGCTCTACTCGGTCTCCCAGGGTTATCTCAACGAGTCGTCGCTGCCCCTTCGACTACCTCAGCCGCGCAAGTTGGCGTCGGTGCAACGTCTCTACGACGCGGTCTCGCCGCGTTACGACGACCAGTACGAGTCCGAATACGACGAGGACGAAGACGACGACGGTTGGCAGCGACAGTCCCAGCCACGCCGGGCGTTGGGCTAAAGTAGAACCCTCTTCGGGGGTGTAGCTCAATTGGTAGAGCGCTACGTTCGCAATGTAGAGGCAGTGGGTTCGAATCCCATCACCTCCACCCATTGAGGAAATCAGGATCGTAAGACAGGAGCTTCGACGTGGGCGCACTCGTCGTGACCGAATTCATGACACTCGATGGAGTGGGACAAGGGGGAGGACGGCCTGACGAGGACCGCGACGGCGGCTTCGTGCACGGCGGTTGGATGGCGCCACTGGCGGACCAGGATTCGGATTCGGACGACGTCGTGTTCGAGCAAGCGAGCAGAATGGACGCCCTGCTCCTTGGGCGAAAGACGTACGACATCCTTGCCGGCTTCTGGCCAACTGCTCCACCCGAGATCCCATTCACCAACCTCCTCAACGGCGTCCCCAAATACGTTGCCAGTCACGCACTCGTTGGCTCTTTGGCCTGGCACGGTTCGACGATCCTCTCCGGCGACCTCGCAGAGAACGTCGCCGTCCTCAAGGAGCGTCATGACGAGGTCCACGTGATCGGAAGCCTCAACCTCGTGCAGTCTCTGCTGCGTTTCGGTCTGGTCGATCGGTTGAGCCTGTGGGTGTTCCCGCTACTGCTCGGTAGCGGCAAGAAGATATTCGCTGAAGGGACCGTGCCCAAGGCGCTCCGTCTCACTGAATCGGTCACCTATCCAAGTGGCGCAGTCCATATCACCTACGAGATCGCTGGCGAGCCCACGTACGGCTCGATCGGAGAGTAAAAGCGTTCGCAACCCTTACCCGTGTGCCGATAAGTGCGGTCGGCGTGTCGTGCCGTTTCGAACGTCGAAGTGTTCTTCAGCTCGCCTTACGTGGGGGACGCAACGACTCCAGGGGCTCGCCGGATTCGAGGAGCGTCTTCAGGCTGGAGAGGAAGATCGGCCAGCCATTGGTCACCCTGGTCACCGCGATACTGCCAGTTTCGAAGTCGTCGTGTACCACCGTCAATTTGACCATCTCTTTCACGGGCTCGATGTCGAAGGTGACTCGCGAACGGCGTTCGCTCGACAACTTGGCGAACGCCTCGTCATCAAGTCCCATCCGTCCTTGAATCGCCGGTACGTAGGTGTGCCAGGAGTACGCGAGGCGGCGGTACGGATCGGACTCCAGCACGACCTGTTCGGGGTCATCGATGATCACGCCGTCGTTGTCCCAGATCATGCGCGACCCTTCCTTCCAGTCGGTGTCGAAGGTCATCTGCCACCAACGACTCGTGAAGGTGGGATCGGTCAAGGCCCGCCACAGGCGTTCGGGCGTCGTCTTGATGTAGGTCGTGTAGACGAAGTGCGGCTGATCCATCGGTGTTTCCTCCAGTGCTCGTTTCAAGTCCGAGAGGGCTCGGACCCGTTGTTGGTCGTAGCGGTTGATCCAGCGTTCGGCGATCTCGTTAATAGGAACGGCGTTGAGGTAGTGCAACTTCTCTCGACCGTGTCGAACCGTGGTCACGAGATTCGCCGTCTCCAGGATCGCCAGGTGTTTGCTGACGGACTGGCGAGCCATATTCAATCCCTGCGAGAGGTCACGAAGGTTTTGTCCGTTGCGAGCGTTCAAGCGATCGAGTAGGCGCCGGCGACTGGGGTCGGCGAGCGCCTTGAAGACCTCGGGGTTGATCGATTCTTCGTCGCTCAGAACTTGAGGTCCTCGGGAAATGGAGTTCCCTTGCCGGACTCCACAAGGCTCTTCAGGCTGAGAAGGAAGTAGGCCCAGCGCGCACTGCAGTGCGCCATGAACTCAGTGGGGTCGCGCCAGTCGGCGTGGGTGAACAGCACGACGGTGTCGTCCCCTTGTCGAGCGAGGTCAAAGGACTGTGTGGTCCCGATCCACTCCTCGGCGCCGTCGATGCAGTTCCACTTCACGGAACCCTCAGGACTGAGTCGCGTCACTTCCATGATCGCCGACGGGTCCGGTCCGCCGAAGTAGAACTCGATCTTGGATCCTTCAATGGACTCGCCCTTGACGCCGCCTCGGGTCCACCACTCGGAGATCCCTTCGGAGGTCGATACGGCTTGATACACGCTTTCCAGTGGGGCCGAGATGACCACGCGGTGACGGATGTCGGGCATGAGCCTCCTTTCATGTCGTATTTAGGAGAAATCGCATGGTTCAAAGCGATTACGACAATCGATTTTATGCAGCCAAATGGCTGCCTGTCAAGTGGTGACGTAGATCCGGCCCAGAAGCCGAGAACTATGCGATTCGAGCCCCGTCTGGGCGCCGATCCCGCCGATACCATTGGCCCTATGGACGCCCTCAGGAGACGACGCCGCAATACTCACGCTTCGTGCGACGAACGAGGGGTCGCGATGCTTGGCATCTTGCTCACCGTCATCATCTTGGGCGTGATGGTCGTGATCATGCTCAAGACCTTGGACGCCTCGCCATCAAGCACGGGTCCGACCACCACGATTGCCGGCGTGACCCCGACGACGGCGCCGGCGACACCCGCGAATGGCGCTCAAGAGGCCGCCGTCTCGGCCTGTCAGGCGAACTACCAGGCCCTCGAGACGGCACTCGCCGACTACGAATCACTCAACGGGTCGGCACCCGCGGCCGGGGAGGCGTGGGCGACGGCGTCGGCCAACGGCGGGCCCTTCCTGCAGGAGTGGCCTGAGACGGCCACGTACTACAGGATCACGTGGAACGGAACGTTGTTCAGCGTCATCCCGGTGAGAGGCGCTCCCTCGCACGGATCGGACGGCTCAAGCTCTCCCAAGTCCGGCTGCTTCGCGGCATAGGAGGCTCAGCCAGCCTCGAAGAGTTCAACGAACTTCGGCGCTGTTTGTGGGAGTGGGCGCTCATCGCTCGCTTGCGTCGCCAATCGTTCGAGGTTGTCCAAACTCGTCACCATCGCTGGTCGCCAGAACTCGCCGTCCTCGATGAACCGCCGAAGATTCTCCGACAGTCGGCTCCCTTCGAAGAACGCGGTCACTCGAGTCCTCTCGTCGCCAAGCGTCTCGAGTTCCCATCCCCACGACCGTGGTTCGCGAGGTCCGGGACCGCGCGCTACCCATCGGGGATCCTCACTGGTCTGCGCGACGGGTTCCCACGCGATGCGACGGTCGTGTTCGAACTCGACAACGTGGTTCTCCATGACGTAGTCACCCATGTCCCAGTGGGTCATGGACATGTAGAACACGTCTCCCACTCCGGTCATGACTTGATTGGCGTCGGCCGATCGCAACATCCCCGTTCCATCGATAGCCGGGTGCTGTGCCGGATCGGACACGATTGAGAAGATTCGTGCCGCGGACGCGTTGATGTCACGAGACTCGGTGATTGAGGCTTCCGTCATGATTTCAACTCCCTCGTCGTAGGTCAGTAGGCGGCACGGCTCGTTCTCCCGTGCCTACTTCTTCTTGGCGGCGCGTTCGGCGAGCGCGGCCCGGTTGGCCGCGACCGCGGCCTTGATCAGTTGCTTGAACGCAGCTTCGTTGATCTTCTCACCTTCGTGAAAGTCGATGGCGCGCCGTACGTTCCCTTCGAGACTCGAATTGAAGAGCTTCTTCGGATCCTCAACGATCGCGCCACGAAAGAACGTGAGTTTCACCACCGCCTTGTACACCTCGCCGGTGCAGACGCCGCCGTCGTGGCTCCAAACGGGGACGCCCGGATTGGTGGGCTTCACCCATTTCCACTCCTCTTCCATTTCGGGGTCGGCTTCGAGGATGAGTTGACGAAGGCGCGCGAGCGTCACCCCGCGCCAATCGCCGAACTCCTGCGTTCGCTTGGTGATCTTGCTCGCGGCCGTCTCTTCTTTTGGAGCACTCTTCGGCACCGTGATTCCCTCCATTACTTTGCTCGTCACTGTATATGTCACGGGAGCGTTGGTGAATGTGACTAGGCGACAGTTGCGTATCGAATTACGTGTCGTCACTTGGCAAGGCGACGCTCAGCCACTCGGGCTTGCCGGCGGAGTCGAGGAGGAGTCGATCGAGGTCTTCGACGGCGAGCGGGCGCGCGAACAGGAATCCCTGACCCGTGTCGACGCGCTCGGTCTCGAGTCGAGTTCGCTGATCACTCGTCTCGACGCCTTCGGCGATCGTCTCGATGCCGAGGACCTTGCCGAGTTGCACGAGCGTGTGCACGAGTGCGGCCGATTCCCTCGAGTCGGCGATGCCGGAGACGAACGATCGATCGATCTTCAAGATGTCGATGGGGAACTGGCGCAGGTAGGCCAGGGACGAGTAGCCCGTGCCGAAATCGTCGATGGCGACGCGAACGCCGAGCGCCTTGAGCAACATGAGTCGCGACAGGGTCGAACCGGAGTCGTGCATCAGCGCCGTCTCGGTGAGTTCCAGTATCAGTTCGTCGGCGTCGAAGCCGCTGATCGAGATCGCCTCTCGGACGTCCGTGACCAGTTGGTCGCGTTCGAGCTGCTTGGCCGAGATGTTGACCGAGACCGTGAATCGGTGGCCGCGTCCCTGCCACAGGGCGCCCTGTCGACAGGCCTCGTGCAGGACCCACGCGCCGACCGGGATGATGAGCCCCGACGATTCGAGCGCGGGGATGAAGTCGTTGGGCTGGACGATGCCGCGCTCGGGATGGTTCCACCGAAGCAGCGCCTCGACGCCCGTGAAGCCGCCTGTCGCGAGGTCGACCGTCGGTTGGTACATCAAGAAGAATTGGCTCTTTTCGAGTGCACCTTGCAGGTCCACTTCCAGACGCCGATGGTGATCGACCGATTCCTGCATCGAGGGGATGAACTTCACGGCCCGTTGTTTGCCGGCCGCCTTGGCTTGGTAGAGCGCGATGTCGGCGTCTTGGAGGAGCGCCTCGGGGGTCAAACGATCGCCTTCGGCGATGCCGATACTCGCCGAGACGTTCAACGGCACTCGGCTGGCCGAGATGATGAACGGCGTTGCCATGACGTCGAGTAGTCGGTCGGCCACGACGTCCACGCCGGCGTCCAACGAGACGCCATCGGCGAGGACGACGAATTCGTCGCCCCCGAGGCGTCCGACGGTGTCGTTCTCGCGCACCGCGCTCTGAAGCCGAACACCGACGCTGACGAGCAACTCGTCGCCCGCGCGGTGCCCCAACGTGTCGTTGATGTCCTTGAAGTTGTCGAGGTCGAGGAAGAGCGCGGCGACCTCCGTGTGCTCGCGTCTCGAACGAGACAGCATCCGATCGATGCGGTCGAGGATCAGTGCGCGGTTGGGCAGACCCGTGAGTGAGTCGTGGAGCGCCTGATGCTGCAACTGGTCGGTTCGTTCCTTGACGAGCTGCATGGCGCTCGATCGACTCGTGCCGAGTACGTAGACGAGCAGTCCCAGTAAGAGGCTGAGGAGCGCACCGCCGAGAAAGAGCAGTGTTGAATCGCCCTGGCCGAAGACGCCGCCGGCGACGGCGGCGGCGAAGACCTGGACGTGCCAACCGTTATGAAGGCCGATGGAGGCCGAAATCGCGTTCGTTGGTCGATGGCCCGCCTTGAAGGAAGCGTCCGATCCGCTTCGTCTGTATTCGAAGGCCACGGCATCATCAGGGTGGCCAAGCAGTGCCGTCGTCAAGATCGTCTTCGGGAGGATCTCGGTGCCCGTGAAGCCGATGAGATCGGCTCGGCGCGCGGCCACTGTGCTCGGGTGACTGCCGTTGCGATAGAGCGGTGTGCCCACGGCGAAGGCTGCCGGCCCGCCCAAGGAGTCGGGAGCATACGTCGGCTGGCCCGAGTCGCGTGCTTGGAGCAACTGCGGCCCGAGGGACGAGTCACACAGGTCGAGACCGATTGGGATCTCCGGGAGACCGGCTCGCGCGTGCTCGACGTCCACCAAGCAGTAGAAAGGTCGCTTGCCCGGCGGCGTGAGTGTGAAGGTTTGACTCGGTGCTCTGGACTCCCTCTCGTTGATGGCGGCGCGCGTGGCAAACGCGTTGAGTTGCGACGGGTGAACGATCTCGACTTCCGCCACGGCGAGAATCTCGGGATAGCGCTGAAACGCGTCAACGTCATTGACCCAACGAAGGAAGCTCGATTCCGACGCGTTGGGGTTCTCGACGATATACGCGCCAGCGCTGATCGCGAGGTCTTGCTCGTGTTGAATGGCGAGGTTTAGCGCCGACGCGATCTCCGCCGTCGAGGTCTGGAGATTTGCGTGAGCCTGTTGCACATCGGAGTTCGAAAGATTGCCTGCTCCTAAGAAGGCCCCTAGGGAACCGAGGGCGACGACGACGACCGCGATGGCGATCCAGAAACCTCGCCGCAGACTCTTGTGGTCAGGTCCGCGAAACAGAGGTTCACTCACGTGGCGCGCCGATCGGAGAAGTAACCGCGAAACTGATTTTGCGATAAACGAAGTTCTTGACTCGTGTCACCACTACAACGACATGAGAATTCCACAGCGGACAACGTCGGCCAAACATGAGGCACGGAGACATTTTACTTCTGTTGGTTCAAAACATTGGCTCAACATCGTGATAATTCAACGTCGATTGAGTCGTTCACCGCGCCGCCAAAGTGACTTTCGCCCCTACGGCTACGTTGCACCAACCGATCGCATTTCCCGACGACGATATCGCTCCACAAGGCACTATTACGAATTCCGTAGTAGAGTCACTGTCGCGGGGAGGTGGTGCTAGTGGAGTCGAAACGATTGGGCCGCACGCAGGACCCGACGATTCTGGTGTTGACGAGTCTGACCGGTGGGCCGAAGCACGGCTACGCGATCATCAAGGACATCGAAGAGATGACCGGCACCGTCTTTGGGCCCGGCACCCTCTACGGCGTGCTCGTGCGCCTCGAAGAAGAGGGACTCATCGCGGCGCTGCCGTCGAAGGATCGCCGCCGGCCGTATCGCATCACCGGCGCCGGTTCGGCGGTGTTGACCGAACGACTGCAGAGCGCCATGAAAGTCGCCACCATCGGTCTTCGACGTCTGGGAGAGATCGGCTGAGCGTGGGAAGGTCACTCGTCGAACTCGCGCTGCGTTGTTATCCGACGTGGTGGGATGAGCGCTACGGCGAAGAGATGCGCGCCGTCATTGACGATCTCCAACACGAAGGTCGTTCAGAATCAAGAATTGCGATGGGCTTACTTCGAGATGCCCTGCGTTCTCGTTTCCAAGCTCGAGGCATGCCGCACAACTTTGGACTGCTCGCGACGCGAACACGAACGTCGGTCGCGACAGGGACGTTGCCATGGCTGGCGATCGTGCCGTTCCTGTCGTACGTCATCGGCAGATTCACACTCACTTCGAGTTCCGGTGCGGTCGAGAGCGGCTACCCATTCCAATTGACTCTCTTTCGGACCCGAGTTGTCTCCGAGCCCGGCGTTCACTGGGTCCTCCCGTCGATCTCCACTTCCACGTGGATCGTCGGGGGTGCCACCATGTTCATGGACGCTCTCTTCGCATTGACGCTGCTCGTCTTGATTGTTGGATTGGGAGTCCTGCGTTACGGCATC
>CAWDPT010000005.1:0-194447 GCA_963804325.1 uncultured Acidimicrobiaceae bacterium | reverse complement strand
GACGGCGTGTACGCCGAATCGCGTCTCGATCTCGTCTAATCGGTCTATCAACGTCTCGCCCCGACGCCCAAGTTCATCGGCGAGGTACGCCAGCGCGAGGGCCGCCGAGAGGCCATCTTTGTCCGCCACTTCCGGATCGACGGCGAAGCCCAGGGCCTCTTCGTAGCCCAGTCGCAGTACCCCGTCGACCGGCGGCGCGCGAGAGCCATTTGAATCCGGTGAGCGTCATCGCGAAGTTACGCCCGGCGTCACGCGCCATCTCGCGTAACAACGTGGAGGACACGATCGTCGTCGCGACGACGTCTCGGGGATCGGTCATCGAGGGCAACATCGAAGAGGCCAGCAGCCAACCGATCTGGTCACCGCGAAGCACGTGCCAACCGTCATCGTCACGCACGGCCGCGCCCAGTCGATCGGCGTCGGGGTCATTCGCGATCACGAGTTGCGAGCCGACTTCGTCGGCGCGGGCCATGGCGAGATCGAGGGCGCCCGGTTCTTCGGGGTTCGGGAATGGCAGCGTGGGGAAGGCGCCGTCTGGATGGAACTGCGAGGCGACCGGCGTGACCGACGAGTACCCGGCCTCGGCGAAGAGTTGCATCATGATCGCACCACCGACACCGTGCAGCGGCGTGTAGGTGATCGCGAGATCGCTGCCGCCCGAGACCGCGAATCGTCGCGTGAAGTGGTGCCGGTACTCATCGAGCAGATCGTGGGAGATCCATCGGTGATGGGCACTCGACCGTTCGCCCAATTTGGTGTCGTGGCCTCGCGGGCGAAACGCTCGACGATCTCGTCGTTCGGCGGAATATCTGGGATCCGTCGGCCGAGTACAGCTTGTAGCCGTTGTCGTGGGGTGGATTGTGGCTCGCCGTCACCATGATGCCCGCCGCGGCGCCGAGTCGCTTCACGCAGTAGGCGACGATCGGGGTCGGCAATGGCCCGGGCATCTCGTAAACCTTGACGCCCGCGCCGAGAATACGGCCACCACTTCGTTGTTGAACGACTCCGATCCGTTGCGGCCGTCTCGTCCCACCACGACACCACGTTGCGCGTCGACGCCGATCTCACCCAGCCACGCGATCACGCCCTGGGTCGCTCGGCGCACCGTATATCGATTCATTCCGGCCGGGCCGGCCATCACCGGTCCGCGCAGTCCGGCCGTGCCAAAGGTCAACGGCGCATCGAAACGGCGGTGGAGTTCCTCCTTCGTCGCCGCTGTCGAGTAGTCGTTGGAGCGTTTCGCGGTCCTCGATGTCCGGATCACCCTCGATCCAGTCGAGTACGCGTTCGGCAGCGACTCGTTCACAAGACGGGGACGACGTGAGTCAACAACGTGCCGAGCGACGCGGCGGCCGACTGACCGGCCTCGAGAACCTCGAGGTGATTCAAGTGGCCGGCGGTGACGCCCGCGGCGGGATTCGAAACCAGGCTCAGACCGAGGACCTCGGCGCCGAGATGTCGAGCGGCGATCGCTTCGAGCACCGTCGACATTCCGACGAGCGTCGCGCCCATCGTGCGGGCCATCACGATCTCGGCCGGGGTCTCGTAGTGCGGACCGCGGAACCCGGCGTAGACGCCTTCGACCAGATTCGGTTCGACCTTCGTCACCGCTTTGCGCAGTCGCGCGCTGTAGAGATCGGTGAGGTCGACGAAGCGCGAGGCGTAGCCCTTGGGCGGCGCGGGACCCTCGAGCGGCGAGGTGGCGGTCAAGTTGATGTGGTCGCGGATGATCACGACGGTGCCGGGAGTCCAGGTCGGATCGATGCCTCCCGCGGCGTTCGTCAGGACGACCTTGGTCGCGCCCGGCCGCGATCACCGTGCGAACCGGATGCACGACCTGGTCGGCGGTGTTCCCCTCGTAGAGATGGACGCGCCCGGCCACCAGCGCGATCCGACGATCACCGATCTTGAGCGAGAGGATCTGGCCACTATGACCGGCGACGGTCGGGGTAATGAATCCGCTCAGCGACGTCGTCGAGATGACGTCGGTCGGCGTTCCCAACGCGACGGCGCCCTTCGCGCCATCCCGAACCCAGGACGATAGCGATGTCGTAGTTGTCGTAGCCACTTGATTCGCGCAGTTCATCGGCGGCGCGTCGAGCGAGCTTGTACGGATTCGTCATCACTGTCCAATCGTGTGCCACACCGTGGACGTCTCGACGAAGGCACGAAGTCGTCGAAGCGATGAAGCACTTTCCTTCTCGTGGGGGCGATAGACCCGCTTGATGGAGCCGGCACCCAACGCGGCGAGGCCGTCGGCCACGTCGGGCGCGACGCCCGAGAGGTCGATTCCGTCGACGTCCTCGTGTGCGGCGAGCACCGGCGCCAATTCGTCGGTGAATCCGGTGACGATGTTGAGTACGCCCCCGGGAAAGTCCGACGACGACGTCATCTCCCCCAGCAGGACGGCCGGCGTCGGACGGGTTTCACTGGCGAGCGCGATGACCGTGTTGCCGACGCACAGCGGTGCCAAGACGGCGTCCACGAATCCCTCGAGCGACGACTCTTGAACGCAGACGACGCCGACGACACCGCTCGGCACCGGGATCGAAAAGTTGAAGAACGGTCCGGCGACGGGATTCGTCCCGCCGAGCACCTGGGCGATCTTGTCGGTCCACCCGGCGTACCAGACCATGCGATCGATGGACGCCGAGACCGACTTCTGGCTCGCCCTCGCGTTGACGCCTTCGGACAGTGCGACGTGCTCGGCCAGTTCGTCGCGGCGCGACTCGGCCATTTCGGCGAGACGGTAGAGGACTTGGCCGCGGTTATAGGCCGTGGCGTTCCACCACTTCGCCTGCGCGCCGCGTGCGGCGGTGACCGCGTCGCGCACGTCCTTGCGTGAACCCTGGGCGACGTTGGCGAGGAATTCGCCCTTCGCCGAGGTGACCTCGTAACTACGCCCCGATTCCGAACGCGGGAAGGAACCGTTGATGAGGAGTTTGTAGGTCTTTCGAACATCCAGTCGGGCGTCAGACATTGAGGTACGCCTCCAGTCCGTGGCGGCCACCTTCACGCCCGAAACCCGATTCGCGCATGCCGCCGAAGGGACTGGTCGGATCGAAGCGGTTGTACGTATTGGCCCAGATCACGCCGGCACGCAGCCGCTCGGCGACCCAGAGGGTCCGACTGCCTTTCTCGCTCCATACACCGCACGCAAGTCCGTAGTTCGTGTTGTTCGCCTTAGCGACGGCCTCGTCCGGCGTGCGAAACGTCAACACCGAGAGCACAGGTCCGAAGATCTCCTCGCGCGCGATCCGGTGGGACTGTGACACGTCAGCGAAGACCGTCGGAGCGAACCAGTAGCCCTTCTGGGGCAACTCACACGAACTCGTGTAACGCGTCGCACCTTCACTCTCGCCAAACGCCGTCAGTTCACGAATGCGAAGTAGTTGCGCCGCGGAGTTGATCGCGCCGACGTCCGTGTTCTTGTCAAGCGGATCGCCGACACGTAACTGTTCAACGCGACGGACCAGACGTCGCAACACTTCGTCGGCCACCGACTCCTGGACGAGCAATCGCGAACCGGCACAACAGACGTGTCCCTGGTTGAAGAAGATGCCGTCGATGATCCCTTCGATCATCTCGTCGATGGGCGCGTCCTCAAACACGATGTTGGCGCCCTTGCCGCCGAGTTCCAGCGTCAGGTGCTTGTGACTAGCGGCGGTGCGTTGCTGAATCATCCGACCCACCTCGGTCGATCCAGTGAAGGCGATCTTGTCGACGTCGGGGTGTTCGACCAACGCGGCACCCGTCGAGCCGTCACCGGTGATGATGTTGACGACGCCCGGCGGGAGTTCGGCCTGCTCGAGAATCTCGGCCAACACCAGGGCGCTCAGCGGCGTCGTCTCGGCCGGTTTCAACACGCAGGTGTTGCCCGCGGCCAACGCGGGGGCCAGTTTCCAGGCGGCCATCAACAACGGGAAGTTCCAGGGAATTATCTGTCCGGCGACGCCCAATGGTTTGGGATCGACACCGAATCCGGCGTGGTCAAGTTTGTCGGCCCAACCGGCGTAGTAGAAGAAGTGCGCCGCCGCGAGCGGGATGTCGACGTCGCGCGACTCTCGAATGGGCTTGCCGTTGTCGAGCGTCTCGACGACGGCCAGTTCGCGCGAGCGCTCCTGGATCAGTCGAGCGATTCGAAAGAGGTACTTCGAACGTTGCGCGCCCGTCGTCTTGGACCAGACCTTGTCGTAGGCACGACGTGCGGACACGACCGCTCGGTCGACGTCGAGCGGCACTTGCCTGGGCGACCGATGAAAGTGACTCTTCGTTCGCGGGATTGACCGACGCGAACCGGGCGTCGGCCTCCGCGTCGCTGAACTTTCCGTCGATGAACAGTCCGTAGCTCGGCTTGAGCTTGGCGATGGACGCCGACTCCGGGGCCGGGTCGTACTCGAGTGACCCCAGTTGCGAATTGGCGAGTCGTCGATCGCTCATCAGTCGACGCTGAATTCATCGGCGCGAACGTAGGCGCCGCGCTGTTGTTTGAGTCGCTGCATCAACAGGTCGTTCAAGAGTGACGACGCACCGAAGCGAAAGAGGTTGGGCGTGAGCCACGTGGATCCGACGGTCTCATTCACCAGGACGAGGTAACGAATGGCGTCCTTCGAGGTGCGGATCCCGCCGGCCACCTTCACGCCCACGGTCGGTCCCGCGGTCTCGGCGAAGTCGCGCACCGCTTCGAGCATGACGAGTGCGACCGGCAACGTGGCGTTCACCGTGATCTTGCCCGTCGAGGTCTTGATGAAGTCGGCGCCGCCGAGCATCGCGATCCAACTGGCGCGACGCACGTTGTCGTACGTCACCAACTCCCCGGTCTCCAAGATCACCTTGAGATGCGCGTCGCCGCAGGCCTCCTTCACGGCGACGACTTCGTCGAAGACCTGACCGATGCGGCCCGAGAGGAACGCGCCGCGGTCAATCACCATGTCGACTTCATCCGCGCCCGCGCTGACGGCGTCACGAACGTCCATCAACTTGACCTTGAGTGAGGCGCGCCCGGACGGGAACGACGTCGCGACCGACGCGACCGCGACCGGCGACGAGCCCAACACCGAGCGGGCGTGCGCGACGAGATCGGGGTAGACGCAGACGGCGGCGACCGAGGGGACCGTCAGGTCACGAGGGTCGGGCCGCATGGCTTTGGTACAGAGCGACGTCACCCGGCCGGGGGTGTCGGCGCCCTCGAGGGTCGTCAGATCGACCATCGAGATCGCCATCTCGATGGCGGCCAGTTTCGTGGACTTCTTTATCGACCTCGTCGAGAGTTTCGCCACGCGCGCCTCGGCGCCTACGGCGTCGACGCCAGAAAGACTGGTGAGGAGGGCCTTCAGTTGTGCCTCGGATTCAATGGTCGGCACCGCGATCGTGGCGGCGATCTGAACGTCTCGATCTTGTTCGGTGACCAGTCGAAGCGGCGCGGTACTCACCTGGACAACGCTAATGGGACTGGAAACTCTTCGCTAGTTGAAGGAACGTCCGTGATACCGAGGCAGTTCCTGCGCGTCACGACGTTCACGCAGTGACGGCGCGGCGGCGTCTTTGGGACTCACTATGGCCTCGCCGTCAATGGTCCACGGGACATCGATCTCCGCATCGAACGGGTCGATCTCGAGTTCGAACGCGGCGTTGAAGGGAGAGGAGAGCAGGTAGGTCAACGCTCCGAGCTCGCTCGTCACACAAAAGCCGTGCGCCACACCGGCCGGCACGTAGACCGAGCGCTCTTCGCCCGCCGCGAGGTGCACGACCTCGAGGCGGCCGAATGCCGGCGAGCCGACCCGGATGTCGACGATCACGTCGTCGAGCTCTCCGTGTGCACAGGTCACCACCTTGGCTTGACCTTCGGGCGCCATTGAATAGTGCAGGCCCCGGACGACGTTCTTCATCGAGAGCGAGAGGTTCGCCTGTCGGGCATGGAACTCCACGCCAGCCTCTTTGAAGTCTTCGTCTTTGAACCACTCGCGAAACGAACCTCGGTCGTCGCTCCAAACGGGTGATTCAAGGACGAAAAGACCCGGGATCGAGAGTTCGATCAACTTCACGGGCGATCCTTCAACGGCCGCCACCAGGCCTCGTTGTCGTGATACCACTTCACCGTGTAGGCCAACCCCTCGTCGAAACTCATCTGGGGTTCGTAGCCGAGTTCGTTCTTGATCTTGCTCCAGTCAACGGAGTATCGACGGTCGTGGCCGAGGCGGTCGGTCGTCGGTTCGATCATCGTGTCGCTGTAGCCACAGAGATCGAGGAGTCGCGTCGTCAGCTCTTCATTGGTCAGTTCCGTGCCGCCGCCGATGTTGTAGATCTCGCCGGCGCGACCGCCTTCGAGGACCGCGAGGATCCCGCGACAGTGGTCGTCCACGAACAGCCAGTCACGAATGTTTTGTCCGTCTCCGTAGAGGGGGACCTTTACGCCGTCGAAGAGATTCGTCACGAACAGTGGTATGACCTTCTCCGGGAACTGTCGCGGGCCGTAGTTGTTCGAACAACGCGTCACCATGACGGGAATGCCATAGGTGCGGTGATAGGCCAACGCCGCGAGGTCGGATCCGGCCTTGCTGGACGAGTACGGCGAATTCGGCTCGAGGAGGTGATCCTCACTCCACGATCCTTCGCCAATCGATCCGTAGACCTCGTCGGTCGAGACGTGAACGAATCGCTGTACGTCACTCTCGCGCGCACTCTCCAACAGCTGGTGTGTGCCGATCACGTTCGTCTCGTAAAACGCCCGTGCACCCGTGATGGAGCGATCGACGTGACTCTCCGCGGCGAGGTGCACGACGGCGTGTGCACCTCGCATGACGTTGTCCGTGACGTCGACGTCGGTGATCGATCCTTCCACGAAACTCACGCGTTCATCGCGCAACACTTCGTCCATGTTCTCTCGCCGACCGGAGTACGTCAACGCGTCGAGCAGAACGATGTCGTCGTAGTTGAGGCGCTCGGCGTTCTCGAGAAGCACTTCTGCGAATCGCGATCCAATGAAGCCCGCGGCTCCAGTTATGACAACGCGCATGGCGATACCTCGACCTTTAGAAGGGGTTGCAAGTCTTTCTATACTAATTCAGTGAAGGGAATCATTCTGGCTGGCGGTAGCGGCACGCGCCTTCACCCGATAACTCGTGCGGTGTCCAAGCAGTTACTGCCCATCTACGACAAGCCCATGATCTATTACCCGCTCAGCACGCTGATGTTGACGGGACTTCGTGAAATTCTTCTCATTACGACACCGCACGACCAGGACGCCTTTCGTCGCCTGCTCGGCGACGGTTCACAACTCGGCATCGCGATCTCCTACGTCGTGCAAGACCAACCAAACGGACTGGCCGAAGCGTTGCTCCTCGGTGAAGAGTTCCTCGATGGTGACAGCTGCGCGCTGATCCTCGGTGACAACCTCTTCTATGGTCCGGGCCTCGGCACCCACTTACAGGAGAACACCTCGGTCGAGGGCGCGCTCATCTTCGCCTACCAGGTCAGTGACCCGTCGCACTACGGAGTGGTCGAGTTCGACGATGACGGCAAGGTTATCTCGATCGAGGAGAAGCCGCTCAAGCCGAAGAGCACCTACGCCGTGCCGGGTATCTACTTCTATGACGCCAATGCACCGGCGCTCGCGCGCGAACTGAAACCAAGCGACCGAGGTGAACTGGAGATCACGGCTCTTAACAACGCGTACCTCGAGCGCAGGGAACTTCGCGTCGAGGTTCTCTCGCGCGCGACGACGTGGCTCGACACCGGGACGCACGAGTCGCTCTACGAGGCCGGTGGATTGATACGCACGCTGCAACACCGAACCGGACTGCGGATCGGTGACGTCGAACAGATTGGCGTCGATCAAGGATGGATCGCGCAGTCCTAACTGCCGGATAGCGGTTTTCTTCAAAAACAGGGAACTCGATCGCTCTCGTCGGACACTATTTGGTATGCGCCCCTATGACGAGCTCGACGACGCGGACCTTTGGGAACTGTCGTCGAGAGACCGCGAGGCCTTCGGTGAGATCTTCCGGCGCCACGCGAGGGCTGTGTTCGCCGTCTGCTACTGGCGAACTGGCGACGCCGCAATGGCCGAGGACGTCACCAGCGTCGTGTTCCTCGAAGCGTGGCGACGACGCGACTTGGTGGTGCTCGAACAACGCTCGGTTCTACCGTGGCTGCTCGGTGTAGCGAACCACACGTCACGCAACGCCACTCGTTCCCTTCGTCGCTACACCCAAGCCCTGAAACGACTGGACGGCCATCGCGAAGTACCTTCGGACGATGGCGTGATCGACCGGATCGACGCGGAGACGTCTCTGAGATTGGTCAACGACATGGCGCGAGACCTTTCAGAACAGGAGCGCGAGATCGTACTCCTCGTCTTCTGGAGTGGCCTGAGTTACGAAGCGACGTCGGTGGCGCTCGGCGTCCCGGTGGGGACGGTTCGCTCCAGGGTGTCGCGTACCCGACGAAAGCTGCAACTACGCCTCGGCGACAGCCGAGTCACGAAGGAGACATCATGAACGACGAGCTACTGATTCCAGGCGTACCGCCACTGAGCGATGAGTGGATCGCTCAACGTACGCAGCATCTCCTGGAAGAGGTCGCTACACCGTCACCGCGGCGCGCGCGGCGCTATCTGCTCACCGGTGTCGGCGGAGGTGCCGTGGCGCTCAGCGTGGCGCTCGTGGGCCTCTTGGGTCCCTGGGCGACGCCGGCATTCGCCGGCTGGACGGCTCAACCGACTTCACCGGCATTCGGTCAAGTCAGTACCGCCCAGACAGTGTGCGCGTCGCTCGCGGCCAACCTCGCCGACGCACCCGGCAGTACGGCGTCCGCGTCGCTCCCGCCTCTGTCACTGAGCGACGTGCGCGGTCCGTACTCGTTGCTCGTCTTTGGCACCACGAATCCGGCGCTCTGCGTCCTTGGCAATGGATTCTCTTCGCTTCACGAAGACGGCGCGTCGTACGGTTTCACCAGCGTACGAGTGCCCGCCAAACTCAATTCGGTTGTTCATCAAACGATCACAGAGGGTGAGACCACAAACCCATCAGCGGCAGTGCCCCCGGCTCCCGGCGCAGCGGTGGTCGATATTAATAACACGACGGTTGACGACGGGAACTACTTCTCAGTCGTCGAAGGCGCGGTGGGGTCGCAGGTCTCGGGCGCGACACTGGAACTCAGTGACGGCTCGAGCGTCGTGACGACGGTGGAAAATGGACTCTTCGCCGCCTGGTGGCCCGGCCCGGCAACGGTTTCGTCGATTCAGGTGACAACCACGGCCGGTGTCAATTAGGCACCAGCGAACTGAGTCTTCAACACTCGGTAGCGCTTGATCGCCCACCACGTCGACCACATCATGAAGAGTTCTGCCGCGACAGCAAAACCGGCCACGAAAGTGTGGTGCTCGATCGTCGCGGCAAAGATCAAGGCGATCTCCAGCATCACGACCACGAGGCAGATGACGGCGTAGTACCCGTACTGCACGGCGGCCTCGACGATGCGCGACGTGGCGTCCACGTTCGTTCGCCAAAAGACGTTGAGGACGTCGCGCTTCTCTCTCCACGTACAGCCGCGATAGACGTCGATGTTCACGTTCCAACGATACCGATGGGTTCCCGCGTTCTCGAGTGCGGAGCGAACAACTTATTGACAAACGAGTCCGCCGTTGCGACGCGCCTACGTGAGATCGAACCCTAAGAACGTGGCTTCGGCACCGTGCGCGAGTCGCTTGTGTACGCCGAGCGTTGGTCGATCGAGGTTGGCCATGCTCTGCGCCACACTGAGTGCGTGAACGAGCACTTCAGACTCACTCGCGACGGCCTCGACGATGCCGGAACGCATCGCGTCAGGTCCGGAGAACCGACGAGCGGTCGTCGCCGCGACGATCGCCGTGGCGCGCGGCAGGCGATTAGTCAGAATCGACCACAGTCGTTCATCGAGAGCCAATCCGATCTCGGCTTCGTTCATGCACCAGTAGCCGCGGTCTTCGCGCATAACGCGATAGTCGAAGGCGGTCGAGATGAGAGCGCCTCCGGCGAAGGCGTGTCCGTTGATCGCGGCGACGGTGTAAGCCGGGAAGACCAGCAATCGGCCAATGGTCTGCTCCAACTGGTGCAGCGTCTCGACGAACTCGTCGCGCTTGTCGGCGAAGCGTCCGAGGTCAAGTCCGTTGCAAAAGAACTTTCCCGAACCGGTGAGGACCACCGACAGCGGGCCTTCGGTCGCTTCGAGTTCGTCCAGCAACTCGTTCAGTCGGGCCAGGGAGTCCAGATTGATCCGGTTCTCCCCTTCGTTCCACGTCAGTACCGCGACTGCGCCCTCACGGGTCAAAGTGATGTCCATGGAGGGAGCCTATTTCGCACCACCGGATGTAAGTTGATGTCATGACCGAGAACATTGCTGCCATTCCCGAACCGGACGTCTCAAAAGAGAATCCCGTCTCCGAGTACTGGATCTGGACTGGCGATCACCGACCCGCGGTGCCACGTGGCCTCGTGGAATACATGACCAAGGACTGGGCAAGCGTCGCGCCGAGTACCGACGTGCACCCCGCCGCCACCTTCTGCGCGACTCGGCGAGCGCGTATCGCCGAGGAGTTCTCCGGGCGAACGATCGTCGTGGCGACCGGCAACTACAAGGTTCGCGCAAACGACACGGACTACCGATTCCGCGCCGGCACGGACTTCTTCTACCTGACCGGATGTGACGAGCCCGACGCGGTACTCGTCATCGCGCCGAGCGCTACCGGAGCGCGTTCCACGCTGTACATCGCCGACCGGCGCGATCAGCGTACGCACGAGTTCTTCACCGACGGACGCTACGGCGAACTGTGGGTCGGCGCTCGACGAGGCGTCGACGAGTCGGCGACGTACTACGACATCGACACGTTGCCACTCGAAGCGCTCGAGGCCGGACTCGACGCCCTGTCGACGACCGAGATCGTCAGCGTGCGGGGATTCGACCAGAAGCTCGATGACTACCTCGAGGCGAACAAGGACGACCAGGTCCTGGCCGCGACGCTGAGTGAACATCGTCTGGTGAAGGACGACTTCGAGGTCGCGCAACTCCAACTGGCCGTTGACTACACCGTCAAGGGATTCGAAGACGTCGTGCGGGCGCTGCCCGCCGCCGAAGGTCGCGGCGAACGCGTCATCGAAGGTGTCTTCCACATGCGCGCGCGCGTCGAAGGTAACGACACCGGCTACGACACCATCGCGGCCAGCGGTTCGAACGCGACGGTCTTGCACTGGACGAGGAACACCGGCGCCGTGCGCAAGGGCGATCTCTTGTTGCTCGACGCGGGCGTCGAGTGCGACAACCTCTACACCGCCGACGTCACGCGAACGATGCCCATCAGTGGCACGTACTCGCCGGCGCAGCGACGAATCTACGAACTCGTGCTGGCCGCTCAGCAGGCCGGCATCGACGTGGTGAAGCCCGGTGCGACGTTCAAGGCACCGCACGAGGCGGCGATGAAGGTACTCGCCCAGGGTCTGTTCGAACTCGGGATCCTCAAAGAGGAGCCCGAGGTGGCGCTTCGTCCGGAGAACCAACTGCACCGGCGCTACACGCTGCACGGCACCAGTCACATGCTCGGACTCGACGTGCACGACTGCGCGAACGCGCGCGACGAGATGTACCGCGACGGGGTCCTCGAAGAGGGTTACGTCCTCACCGTCGAACCGGGGCTGTACTTCCAGAGCAACGACCTCACGGTGCCCGAGGAGTATCGCGGCATCGGCGTTCGCATCGAAGACGACATCCTCGTCACGGCGAGCGGCTCTCGAAACCTCTCGGAGGGACTCGCGCGCGACGCCGACGAGATCGAGGCGTGGATGGCGCGACTCTGGAGCGAGCCCGGCCCGAATCTCGGTCTGTAGTCGCTAGGGAAGTATTCGCAGTGGCAGGTGACGCGGACCTCGCACCTGACCGGGCGCCCACGTGACCGCGTTGCTGTCAGCCAGTTCGAATCTGGGGAAGCGCTTGATGAACTCTTCGATCGCGACACGAAGTTCCAGACGCGCGAGGTTCGAACCGACGCATCGGTGGATACCGAGACCGAAGGCCGCGTGCCGGTTGGCCGCGCGGTCGATGATGAACCTGTCGGCGTCCTCGAAAGCGTTCGGGTCACGGTTGGCCGCCGGAAATCCCAAGAGGACCCAGTCGTCCTTCTTCATCGGACAGCCGAAGAACTCGTAGTCCTCGGCGACCAGACGGGCCATCGTCACCGGGGCGTAGAAACGCAAGAACTCCTCGACCGCCACCGGCATCAGCTCCGGTTCGTTCACCAGCCGCGCGAGATCGTCGGGATGCCGCGCGAGGTGCCAGATGGCCGAGCCGATGGCCGACCACGTCGTGTCGATACCGGCCACGAGGATCAGGACCATGGTCCCGGCCACGTGCTGTCGCTCGAGTTTGTTGCCGCCGACCTCGACGTTCAAGAGGTAACTCGTCAGGTCGTCGCGGGGATTCTCGATGTGGTCATCGATCTGCTTGGCGAAGTACTCGCTCATCGGCTCGAACAGCGGACCCCGCACCTCTGACGGCAAGTCGATCAGGTCCAGGACGAGGTGCACGATGTCGCGGAAGATCTCCTCGTCCTCGGGTGGGAATCCCAACATCGTGGAGATGACGCCCGGCGGGATGAACTGCGCGAAGTCCGTTCCCCCATCGACGAACTCGCGTCCCTCCATCTGGTCGAGGTGCTTGTTGCAGAGCGCGCGAATCTGCGGCTCCAGCGCGTTGACCGGTCCCGGCGCGAAGGCCGGCAAGATGACACGACGCGCGATCGAGTGAAAGGGCGGGTCCGACGTGATCGGTGGCGCGCCTCCGATGGGCGCCGGGATGAAGTTCGGCGGGTACTTGTTGTTCACGACGACGACCATGCGGCTCGTGAAGTGCTCAGTGTCGTTGGCGATCGACGAGACCATCTCGTGCGTCGTGGGGAACCAGCCGCCGCCGTATCGATCGGTGTGGGCGACCGGACAACGCTCGCGCAGGTCCTCCCAGATCGGGTAGGGATCGTTCACCCAGCGCGGATCGGTGTGGTCCCAGTCCGATGCAAAGTCTTCGACCGGCAACTTGTTCGCCATCGCTTCGTCGATGATGTCGGTCACCGCAGGCTCCCTAGGACAGGATTCGAATCGGCAGGTTCCGTGGTCCGCGAATCTGACCCGGCGCCCAGGTCACCGCCTCTGCGTCGGCCAGTTCGAACTTCGGGTATCGCTTTATGAACTCCTCGATGGCCACGCGCAACTCGAGGCGGGCCAGGTTCGATCCAGCGCAACGGTGGATGCCGAGTCCGAAGGCGACGTGGCGGTTCTCGGCACGGTCGATGATGAATTGATCGGCATCCTTGAAGACAACTGGGTCACGGTTCGCCGCCGGGAACCCCAAGAGGATCCAGTCATCCTCTTTCATCGGACAACCGAGGTAGTCCATGTCGTGCTTCACCATACGGGCCATCGTGACCGGAGCGTAGAAGCGGAGGAACTCCTCGATAGCGACGGGCATGAGGTCGGGCTCGTTCACCAGGCGCGCGAGGTCCTCGGGGTTCTTCGCGAGGTGCCAGATCGCCGCCCCGATGGCCGACCACGTGGTGTCGATACCGGCGACGAGGATCAACAGCATCGTCCCGAAGACGTGTTCGAGGGCGAGGTTCTGACCTTCCAGCTCCACGTTCAACAGATACGACGTGAGGTCGTCGCGTGGGTTGTCCATGTGGTTTTCGATTTGGGCGGTGAAGTATTTTTCGATCGGCTCGAACTCCACGATCCGCTGTTCTTCAGGGTGGTCGATACCTTCGAGGATGATCTTTACGAACTCGAAGAATTGTTCAATATCCTCTTCGGGAAAGCCCAGCATTCCGCGGATGACGCTCGGCGGGATGTACTGCGCGTACTTCGTACCCGCGTTGACCACGTCCTCGCCAGCCATGCCGTCCAACAGTTGCGAACACAGTTCACGGATCATCGGCTCGAGCGCGTTAATGGGGCCTGGCGCAAAGGCCGGGAGAATCAACCGCCGAGCGATTGCGTGGAAAGGCGGATCCGACGTGATGGGTGGCGCTCCGCCAATCGGTGCTGGCAAGTCCAGTTCTGTCGGACGACCGTTCCCCATGACCACGGCACGACTCGTGAAGTTGTCGGTATCTTTGGCGATTTGAGAGACGCCGGCGTGCGTCGCCGGGAACCAGGCGCCGCCGTATCGCTCGGTGTGCGCGACCGGGCATCGCTCACGAAGGTCCTCCCAGATCGGATAGGGATCGGCCACCCACTGCGGATCGGAGTGATCGAAGTCGGTGGCGAAGTCTTGGACGAGAGGGCTGTCGGTCATCTCTACTCCTCGATGAAGATTGCGTGCTCGGGACAGTTCGCTTGCGCGAGTCGGGCGAGTTCGAGGGTCTCGTCCGTGAGCGTGCCATCACCGATGACGACGCCATTACCGAGATCGTCGAAGTCGAAGATCCCGGGTGCGATCGAGAAACACCGCCCCTGACCTTGACAGATCTCGGGGTCGATTCGTACTTTCACGGGTCCCCCTTTTCCCTACTGGGACTGACCTTACTACCCAGTAAAAGACATCATGTATGACTTGTCGTTCAACACAATTCACGGACAACCGGAACCCGAAGCGTCCGGCTCGCGCGATTCGATTTGGCGTCCACGGCATCAAATGTCCGAGCCGTGGCTTACGATTTCACGCTGTGACCAGTACCGCTCTCAACGACGCGCACCGCCTCGTGGAACGGTCCACAGATGTCGTCGTCATCACCGGTGCCGGCGTGTCGACGGCCTCTGGAATTCCGGACTTTCGTGGCCCTGAAGGCGTGTGGACCAAGAATCCATCCGCTGAACGACTCTCGAACATTGATGCCTTCACCTCCTCATCCGAAGTCCGCGAGGCGGCGTGGCATCGACTGCTCCTGCGCCGAGACATCGAGGTCAAGCCCAACCGGGCGCACCATGCCCTCGTCGCCTTTGAGAGCACGGGCAAGCTCCACGCCCTCGTCACGCAAAACATCGACGGTCTGCACGTCGCGGCAGGTTCCGACCCGAACCTCGTTATCGAAGTTCACGGGAACACCCGGACGACGCGCTGTCTTCGCTGCGGCGACGAGACGCCAACCGGCACGATCCTCGACCGAGTGGCCTCGGGAGAGCTCGACCCTCACTGTCACGCAATCGTCGAGAACGTTGAGTGCGACGGCTTCCTCAAGACCGCAGTGGTGAGTTTCGGTCAGCCGTTGCCGGCGGCCGATTTCGCTCGCGCCGAATATCGCGCCAAGACCTGTGACTTGCTCCTCTGCATCGGCACGACTTTAACGGTGCGTCCAGTTTCGGGACTGGTCCCGAAGGCAGTCGAGCGCGGCGCACGACTCGTAATACTTAACGCGGAACCAACGCCCTACGACGACGACGCGGACGTCATCGTGCGCGGTGACATTCCAACAGTTCTCGAAGACGTCCTAGGTGTGCCCTTGACGAATGAATAGGAAGAGTCGCCGATTTCGCCTCAACTATTCTCAATCTCTTCTCGGCTAATTCCCAAAAAGTAAAGGACGGCGTCCAGATAGGGAACGGTGAGTTGGGTGTCAGCGTGCTCTTGGACGACCGGTTTGGCGTTGAAAGCGATCCCCAATCCGGACGCCGACAGCATGTCGATGTCATTCGCGCCGTCTCCGACCGCGACGGTCTGCTCCAAGGGAACTCCCACTTCGTCGGCGAAGCGTCGAAGTGCATTGGCCTTGCCAGCCCGGTCCACGATCTCGCCCACGAGATTGCCCGTCAACTTGTCGTCGACGATCTCCAGGCGGTTCGCCGCCAAGTGCTCGACCTTCAACTCCGCCATCAGGGGCTCGAGCACTTCCACGAATCCCCCCGACACGACAGCGGGGACGTAGCCGAGTCGCTGCAGTGTTCGAAGCAACGTCCGAGCGCCAGGAGTCAATCGCAATTGTGAGCGCACGTCGTCCAGTACTGAGGCCGGCAAGCCCGCCAGGAGCGCTACGCGACGGCGAAGGGCCTCGGCGAAATCGATCTCACCGGACATCGCCAGTGCCGTGATCGCCGAAACCTCTGCCGCACATCCACACGCCTCGGCAAGCAGGTCGATCACTTCGTCCTGGAGCAACGTGGAGTCGGCGTCCATCACGACGAGGTGCTTTGCTCGGCGATGCAAGCCCGCTCGCTGGACGGCCAGATCGACGCCGATCGTGCCCGCCACGGCGACGAGGGCTTCACGAAGCAACCCGTGATCAGAACTGCGCACGACGAGCTCATAACAGTCAACGGGATAACTGGCGAGGTGCACGATTCGCTCGCACGTCGAACCGGAAGCGGCAATCGCCCCAAAGACGCTCTGTAGTTGCGTCGCACCAATGCGTGGAGCGAGGAACGTGACGAGTAGTCGGCGGCCATCGTTGACGTCGCTGGGCGTCACCGCTTCAACCGTTGCCGTTATCCCCCGACTCGCGATGTCTCGTTGCCCGAGTGCCTCCTCGACCACGCCGCGATCCACGGCGTTTCGTGCACTGACTTCGGCACAGAGCACGAGCGCGCCACGAATCGTGATTTGGGCCACGTCAGTGATCACGATGCCGCGCGACTCGAGCGACGTGAGCGCGGCGAAGAGTTCGGCGCCGACGCCGACGCGGTCAGGACCGCTCACCGTCACCAGAAACGTCGAAGAACTCACTACAGAATCGTAGAGGTTGGTTACTCTCGCCTAGGACTCTGAGTGGTCTTCGCCCGAGCGCATCTCACGCACTTCGGCGACGTGCGCGTCGGTGCGTTCATCGAAGCTCCAGAGTCGTGGCAGCGCGAGCGCCACAGCGCCGACCGACCCGGTGCAGGCCAATCCGCCGAAGGTCAAGGAGAACCGCAACGTCGTCCACGCCGCCATCACACCGGCACGAAACTGTCCCGCCGTCGGTCCGAGAGAGTACGAGATCATCTCGATACCCGCCATGCGACCGCGCATCTCCGGCGGGATCGATTCATTCCACATCGTGGTGCGAAAGATCCCACTGATCGCGTCCGCACCGCCTCCGACCGCGAGCCCGAGAAAGACGAGCCAGAGCGTCGACGAATAGCCGAACAGGGCGATGCCGAGACCCCAGAGCGCAGCGGCGACCACGATCGCCCGCCCGTATCGATGGACACTGCGCGACCACCCGGACGTGAGCGTCGCGACGAGTGCGCCCGCCGGAATGCCGCAGTACAACAAGGGTAAGGCGTAGGTCTCGTGGAACCGCGCGGCCACGAAGGGCAACATGACCACGGGGAAGGCCAGGATCATCGCCAGGAGATCGATGATGTACGTGCCCACGATGTCCGGCCGAGACATGACGTAGCGCAGTCCCGAACGAAGCGCGGCCACGTCACCCTCACCGGGCACGGTCGCGGCGGTCGCGCGAAGCGAGTAAAGCAGAATGAGCGAGAACGTGAACGTCACGAGGTTCGCCAAGTAGACCGAGCCGGCTCCGAGCTCGACGGCAGCGAACCCGCCGATCGCCGGTCCGATGATTGAAGCGGTCGTGCTGCGGATATTCGCGAGGGCCGACGCCGATCGCTGCAGGTTGTGGGGCACGAACATCTGATTCAAGGCCTCGATGCTCGGACGCTGCAGACTGCCCGCACCGGAGGCGACGAAGGCATCCACGTAGAGGATCCAGGCCTGAGGATGGGGCAAGAGCGCGTTGATGAACAGGACCGCCGTGGAGATCATCAGGACTTGTTCCATCGAAATGATCAGTCGACGACGATTGAGCCGGTCAGCGAGGACACCGCCGTAGAGTCCGAAGACGATCAGGGGCAGTAGTTCCGCCAAGCCGATCGAACCCACGTCGAGCGTCGAGTGGGTCAGGAGTCGCAGCTGAAACGGCACGGCGACGTACGTGGCCTGACTGCCGAGAGCGGTCACGAATCCAGCGATGTAGAGACGTCGGTACTGCTTATTGACCCGAAGCGGCGTAAGGTCGACGCCGATCTTTCTACTCACCGGGCGGTCCCGATTGCCATCCATTCTCCCGGGTGTAGTGACGAAGGACTTTTGCAGGAACGCCGCCCAAGACCACGTAGTCGGGGAACGTTCCTCGCACGACTGCGCCGGCGGCGACGACGGTGTTCACGCCTAACTCAGTTCCCGGCAGGATCACCACATTGGCCCCGAGCCAACTGCCCGAACCGATGCGGACGGCAGCTTCGGTCGGGGTCTGCCAGCCGATTGGCTGGTCCGGATCTTCGTACGAATGGTTCTCGTCGGTGATGTACACGTACGGACCGGTTTGGATCTGATCGCCCAACACGATCGACCAATGCCCGACGATGTGCGACCCGCGCCCGATGATGCACTTTCGACCAATCGTCACGACCGGCGAACTCAGCATCGTCTGCTCGCCGCTGATCCCCGCGGTCAGACAGACGTTTGGACCAATGAGAGTCTCATCACCAATCGCGAGGTAGCGCTCGTTGTAGATCACGCCCTGGGGCGCCATGAGTGCGGCCCCCCTGCCGAAGTACTGGAACTTCTTTGCGTATGGGTCACTTGGTCCGACGGTCGCTACATCGTTGGCGTAGCGACGGGCAGTGCGTATCCAAGCGCCGAGATATTGGCGGAAGCGAAGCCGATTATTCACCTGAGTCACGCTACTTCTACCTGCGAGCGTGACTCATCGAAGACGAGTCAACTCAACTCATTCGTGACGCAGATGGATCAGGTTTCAATCGAGAGTGATCGGCGTGTCGATGTCCAATTCGACGCCAGTGCCGACTACGTCCGGCAAGAGAGCGTTGGCCATGTGCTCGCGCACCCGACCATCGATCTCGGCCATGGTCTGCGGATTCTCGCGAAGGAACGCCTTCACGTTCTCACGACCTTGACCCATCTGTTCACCTTCGTAGGTGAACCATGCGCCAGCCTTCTTCACGAAGCCCAACTCGACAGCGACATCCAGGACCGAACCTTCACGACTGATCCCTTGGCCGTACATGATGTCGAACTCGGCCTGCTTGAAGGGCGCCGCGCACTTGTTCTTGACGACTTTCACGCGCGTTCGGTTGCCGACAACGTCGGTGCCGTCCTTGATCGATTCGATACGGCGGATGTCGAGGCGTATCGAGGCGTAGAACTTAAGGGCTCGGCCACCGGGCGTCACCTCGGGCGAGTTGTGAACCATCACGCCGTCGACGAAGTAGTTGTGACTGTCCTCAACCTCGATGTCGTAGCGATTCATAATTCGCGTCTTTGGTTTTACGTGTATATCAATGACGGGCATTGCGAAGAGCTCGTATCGCATCGGTTCGAATTCCGGTTCAACTTTGAACTGATCTCGGAAGCGAGGCAGAAGCTTGTACTCCATGCTGGGGTGAACATAGGGGGCGATCAATGACTGCAACTTCGCCGACTCCGCATTATTGAAAACCAACACGGCCTTGCGCGCCGCGCCACTGGAAATCAACTTCGCTTGGATTCCCCACGTGTCGGCCAAGTACGCCACGACCCGATTGCGCGTCGCCTCTTCCATTGCCTCGACACAGATAGTTACGCGACCGGTCCCACCCTCGGTCCTCTTTTGGAGCCCTTTCGAACGAAGATCGAAATTAGCGTCGTCCATGTACCAAAGTGCGAGTGACAATGGTGTGAGCGTCTTCAGGTAGTCATCGTCAAAAATCTTCTTGCCGTCCTGGTAGACCGTCTTACGCATGTCAGCCAGTTCAGGCATCGGATGAAAGTCGAAGGTAACGACCTTGTCTTTTCGAACGTAGCGGCTCACACCGATGTTGCCGAAAAGTGACGCCTTCCAATCGGCGTATTCGGTTTGATCCTCACAGTGGGTGTAGCGGAAGCGTGCACCGTTTCCGCCACTTGACGGAGAGATTGCTCCGTCGCCCATCAGAGTTCCGCGCAGAGCCGTCATCTGAAACTCCGACAGATAGTGCGGCAGTGCTTCAAGAACGTGGTCGCCGACCTTCAGTTTTCCAGCCTCGACCCAGCCATGGGGAGTGCGAATCGAGTGATTGGGCGTGCAGCCGAATTGGGCAACGCCGTTCTTGAAGGGCTTGGTCACAGTGATCTGCAGGAACTCATCGGTGACGCCGTTGTTGAACCAATTCACCACTCGTTTAGGGACGATCGTCCCGGTGACGGCATCGTAGGAGAGCACTTCCACCGGCATCTTTTGATTGACGATCTTGCCGATCTTTTCGGTGGTCCCGTCAGCCAGTACCACGCGAGCGCCATAGGAAAAGCAACCATAGATGACACCGATTTTTTCACGAAGTTGGTTGATGAAGACCGCGACGGTGTTGGACTTGGAGAGTCCACCGGTGAGCTTGCGAAGCGCTTGGCTCATAAGACGCGCTTGCAGACCGACGTGGGTGTCACCCATGTCGCCTTCGATCTCCGCACGCGGCGTCAGCGCCGCGACCGAGTCGATGACAATGACGTCGAGCGCGCCCGAGCGGATCAACATGTCAGTGATCTCGAGGGCCTGTTCGCCGGTGTCGGGCTGGGAGATGAGGAGGTCATCAACATTGACGCCGATGGCGCGCGCGTAGACCGGGTCCATGGCGTGTTCGGCGTCGATGTACGCACAGACGCCACCGTTGCGCTGGGCTTCGGCCACAACGTGCATCGCGAGCGTTGACTTACCGGATGATTCTGGACCGTAGAGCTCAACGATGCGACCGCGGGGCAGTCCGCCGATTCCGAGCGCCATGTCGAGCGCGAGAGCACCGGTCGGAATGGACTCGATGTTCATGTGCAGGTTCTCGCCCATGCGCATGATCGAGCCTTTGCCGAACTGCTTCTCGATCTGGCCAAGTGCGGCGTCGAGGGCCTTTTCGCGGTCATCGGTTGCCATTACTGTCTCCTTGTTCTTCGTCATCGGAGGAACGCTATGTGCCTCTTGTGACATCGGTCGGTCTCCACCTGTATTTCAAGATACTACGAACAAGTGTTCGTAGTATGGATGATTCCCGACCACTTCATTCTGCACCCTAAGGGTGCAGAAACCGCGAAAAGCCAATGGAATTCTGCCTAATCGGCCAGTGCTTGGTAGACCAGTTGCTGGAGCTCGCGGCGTATCGGATAGGTACTACTCGGGAGCAGTTGGGTGTAGAAACCAACGGTGAGATCCTCAGTCGGATCGACCCAGAATGCGGTCGAAGCGGCCCCGCCCCAGGCGTAGGTCCCCTCTGAGGTGAGGCTCTTGTTCTTCACCGAGTCGGTGACGACCGAGAAGCCGAGACCGAAGCCGATCCCGGCGTAGCTGATCTCGGAGAACGAGTCCGTCGCGAACTCTTCGAGATCGGCGTCGTTCGGGAGGTGGTTACGCGTCATCAGATCCAGCGTGCGACTGGATACCAGACGTACGCCGTCCAACTCCCCTCCGCGGAGCAGCATCGTCATGAAGCGCTGATAGTCGCTCGCGCTGGACACCAAACCGCCACCGCCGCCGTGGATACGCGGCGGGCGCGTCGCACCTTTCGCAAAGTCTTCGAACGCGAAGGAGTCGCCGCCGTGAGGCACGTAGAGCATCGCCAGGCGGTCCCATTTCTCCTCCGGGCAGTACCAGTCGGTGTCGGTCATGGCCAAGGGTCCGAGGACCCGCTCCTGCAAGAACGACTCGAAGCTCTGGCCGCTCCAGATCTCGATGAGTCGCCCGAGCACGTCGACCGAGACCGAGTAGTTCCATCCGCTACCGGGCTGGAACCGCAACGGCGTCGAGCACCAGTCGTGGACGGCCTGGGCAAGGTCGGCGCCGTGCGCGAACCCGAAGTCGTAGCCCATTTTTCGGTAGAGCTCGTCGGTCGGGTGGGCGTAGTGGAAGCCGTAGGTGAGTCCGCTCATCTGGCTGAGTAGATGATGCACGCGGACCGGTTCGATGGCCGGCACCGTCAGGGGCTTGGCGGCGGTGCCGCCGGCCCACACACGCGGCTCCTTCAACTCGTCGATCCATTGGCCGACGTCGTCGGTCAGGTCGAATCGACCTTCCTCGTAGAGCATCATCACGGCGATCGACGTGATCGGCTTGGTCATGGAGTAGATACGCCAGATCGTGTCGTCGGTGACCTCGAGATTCCTCTCGCGGTCGCGGTGGCCGCCCTTCGCGCTCCATACCAGCTCTCCGCCGCGCGCGACCGTGGCGAGCCAGCCGGCTAGTCGCCGGTCCTCGACGTAGGCGTCAAAGTGCGGCGCGATCCGTTCGAGTCGCGCGGGATCGAATCCCATGGCCGCCGGATCGACGCGAATCTCCAATGACGACATGACGACCTCCAAAGGGTTATTTCGACATTATGCGCGAACGCGGAGCTAGGAAATGGCGTCGAGACTCCGACGGAGCACGTCGAGCGCACTGATCGCACTGTAGGCACGCACGCGCGGTCGATCGCCCGGCAGCCGCAGCGCGGCGTGTTGGAGCGTGTCGCCGATCGAGAGTCCGACGAAGACCGTCCCGGCCGGCTGGCCGTCTTGTTCTTCGGGTCCGGCGACGCCCGTCACGCTCAGTCCGACGTCCGCGTTGAGGAGGTCGCGCACGCCGATCGCCATCGCCTCGGCGGCGCTGGCGCTCACGACCGGTCCGACCGGCACGTTCAAGAGGTCGAACTTGACTTCCGAGGCGTAGCTCACGACGCCACCGCGAAACCAGTGCGAGGCACCCGCGACACCGACGAGACGAGAGGCGATGAGTCCACCGGTGACGGACTCCGCCACCGCAAGCGTGAGCCCGCGCTCGAGGAGTTGCGCGGCGACCACGTCTTCCATCGTCTGATCGTCGACGCCGAAGATGATGTCGCCGAGTTTCTCTACGATGAGCGCGCGAACGATCGACTCTTCGTGAACCAATAGTGACGTCGCGTGCGCGGCATCGTCACCGCGCGCGGTCAGGCGAACCTTGATGCCCTCGATACCCGACGCGAGGAACGCGATTGTGACCCGGTCGTCATCGACCAGTTCGTCGAAGCGCGTCGCCACGGCCTCGGCGAGTGCCGACTCGCTCGCACCCCAGGTACGCAGGACGCGACTCGTGATCACCGAGGTCGTTCCCATGGCGATCTGGCGTGCCACCAGGTCGGGGAGGATCGCGCGTTCGAACATGTCGGTCATCTCATAGGGCACGCCCGGCACGGCGTAGACGACCTTCTGGCCGACGGCACAGATCAGTCCCGGCGCCGTGCCACGGGTCTGCGCGATGATCGTCGCGCCGCGCGGAACATCGGCCTGCAGGAGGTTGTTCTCGGGCATCGTTCGACCACGGGCGCCGAACATCGCGCGGATCTTCTCGACGATCGCCTCATCACGATCGAGGGGCACGTTCATCACCTCGGCCAACGCGGCGCGGGTGATGTCGTCTTGGGTCGGGCCGAGTCCCCCGCACACGATGACCGCGTCGCTTCGCGCTAGTGCCGTTCGAAAGGCGAGGAGGATCCGTTCGTGGTTGTCGCCCACGTGCTGGTGGAACTGTGAAGCGATGCCGTGGGCCGCGAGTTGCTCGCCCAACCACTGGGAGTTCGTATCGGGAATCTGACCGAGCAGCAACTCCGTACCGACAGCGACAATCTCAACGCGCACGCAGACCGACTTTCTTGCCTTCGCTGTAGTACTGCCAGCCGGTGTAGAGCGTCAGCACGACGGCGATCCAGATGACCGTGATGCCAATCCACGTGTGGTGCGCCGTCACCGGGATGACGCAAAGTGCGATCGCCCAGTCCTGGGTGAACGTCTTCCACTTCGCCAGCTTGCTCGCCGGAATCGAGATGCCGCGCCGAGCGGCGCGGGCGCGAAAGACGCTCATCCAGATCTCGCGCAATGTGATGATCGCGGCCGGGACGATGAAGCCCTTGAGTCCGTGGGGTCGCGCGAGGATCAAGGCGTAGAGCGAGCCGAGGACGATGACCTTGTCGGCCAACGGGTCGAGGAACGCGCCCGACGTCGTCGTGCCGTGGCGACGCGCGACGATGCCGTCGAAGTAGTCCGACATGGCGGCGAGGAATCCGACGAGCGCGGTCCACCACGAGATGCGGTCGAAGACGATGAGATAGATGAAGACCGGCGCCACGAGCAGTCGCGAGGCCGTGAGCATGTTGGCCGGCGTGAGGAGAGCGGACTCGCCGTAGGTGGGCTCGCTCGTCATACCCGCACCGCCTCCAGATCCGTTCCGTGACTCGCCACGATCTCGCACTCGACCAGCGTCCCCACGGTGAGTGACTGATCCACCATCACAATGCCATCAATCTCGGGGCACTCGCGCACACTTCGGCCCACACCAGGTGCGTCGATGAGCAGTTGTTGTCGCGAACCTACCAGGGCGTCTCGACGGCGAGCGGTGATGTCGTCTTGGAGTTCACTCACTTCGCGTAAACGCTCGAGCGCCAGTTCGTGGGGAACTTGCGCGTCCAAGGCGTTGGCGTGCGTGCCCTCTTCAGAGGAGAAGGTGAAGAAACCGGCCCAGTCAAGCTGCGCCGCGTCGATGAACTCGAGCAGTCGTCGCTGATCGTCCTCGGTCTCGCCGGGATAGCCCAGAATGAAAGACGACCGAAACGTCGCGTCCGGCTCAGCGCTTCGAATGGCGGCGATGCGCTCTAAGAATCGGTCGGCATCGCCCCAGCGCTTCATCGCGCGAAGCAACGGCCTCGAAGCGTGTTGCAACGAAAGGTCGAAATACGGCACGCCGCTCTCGAGGATCGCGTCGATCAGACCACTAGTGAGGCCCGACGGATACAGGTAGAGCAGCCGCACGCGATCGACCTCACGGCTCAGCGTGCGGGTCAGTTCGATCAACGGCTGGGTACCGCCCTCATCGAGCACCTCGACCGGTTCCCCTCGTCCGGCGCGACGACGGTCGTGTCCCCAACTCGCGAGGTCCTGGGCGATCAAGACCAGTTCGCGAACGCCGCCTTCGGCGAGGGCGCGTCCTTCGGCGAGGATCTCCTCGGTGGAGCGCGAGCGCTGGTCGCCACGAAACGACGGTATGGCACAGAACCCGCAGCGACGGTCGCAACCTTCGGCGATCTTGACGTAGGCCCAGGGCGTCGCGGACTTCGGTCGCGGCAGGTTCAAGAGGTCGAATGACGGCAGCGGTCGAGTACGAAGGGCGACCGGCGTCGAGGGAACCATCGCCGTCAAGCTCTCACCGAATCCGGCGACGAGGTCGACTTCGGGCAACGCCGTCGCGAGTTCGTTGCCGTAGCGCTCGGCCATGCAGCCCGTGACGACGAGTCGGGCGCTCGAACGCTTGACGTCGGCGAGTGCGAGAACGGTCTCGATGGACTCCTCGCGGGCCGCTTCGATGAACGCGCAGGTATTAGCGACGACGAGGTCGGCCTTGGCCGGCGACAGAGCGACCGTGTAGCCCTGGGACTCCAGCAGTCCCGCCAATTTGTCGGAGTCCACGTGATTCTTGGGGCACCCGAGCGTCTCGATCCAGTACCGCACCACATCTCCTCAGTTGACGACAACACCGAGCGCACTGCGCTCGGTGGTAATGGCGGAGAGGGAGGGATTTGAACCCTCGGGCCCACTTTCGCAGGCCGCATTCTTAGCAGGAATGTGGTTTAAACCGAACTCACCCACCTCTCCCAGCCGACTCATCCTACTAAAGGAAGATCGTTAATGAAAATGGATTCCGTTAGCGACGCCGATCGACCTCGACATCAGAATCGGTGAGAATCCCAGCGTTACACTGACAAACACCGAATCGTCGAAGCACCGAGAAGGGAAACCAATGCGCAACCTACGACTCACGCTCGCGGGACTCGTGACCCTCGCCACGATCGGCACCGTGTCGCTCTCATCGTCCGTCAGCGCCAACGCGTCATCGCTCCCGTCGCTCGCGTCGTGCAAGACCTCGATCAACGCCGACGAGTTCACGAAGGGGAAGTTGACCGTCGCGACGGACTCGCCGGCCTTCACACCGTGGTTCGTGAACAACACGCCGTCGAACGGCAAGGGTTATGAATCCGGCGTCACGTACGCGATCGCGAAGGAACTCGGTATCGCCAAGTCGAACGTCGTGTGGGTGAAAGAACCGTTCGACGCGAGTTTCTCACCCGGCGACAAGAGGTTCGACTTCGACATCAACGAGATCTCCTACACCGGCCAGCGCGCGAAGGTCGTGACGTTCTCCAGTGGCTACTACGACGTCCAGCAGTCGATCATCGCTCTGAAGGGGAGCAAGATCGTCAAGGACCACACGCCGGCCGAACTCAAGACCTACCAGTACGGCGACCAGATCGGGACGACCGGACTGCTCTACATCGATCAGAAGATCAAGCCAACGAAGGCTCCACACGTGTACGACACGCTCGTGCTCGCGGCCAAGGCCCTGGAGACGGGACAGATCGACGCCATCATTCTCGACACGCCGGACGGCCAGTACATGGCGTCACCCGGTGCCGATGAGGTCACGAACTCCAAGGGCAAGACCATTGCGGTCCAGGTCGGACAGTTCCCGAGCGTCGGCGAGCACTACGGCTTGCTCTTTCAAAAGGGCGACAAGCTCGTCGGTTGCGTGAACGCAGCCATTGCGGCCATTAAGTCGAACGGGACACTCGCGGCGCTGCAGACCAAGTGGCTCAGCATCTACACGAGCGTGCCAATCGTTCAGCCGTAACTTCCGTGGTCAATCACACCGACGCGCCGTTGTCGGAAGAGACGCCGTCGTTCCTCGCGCCGCGTAGAAAGCAACTGTTCCTCGGGCGCCGCGCCATAGTCGCGAGCACGATCTCGACCGTACTGATCATCGGCGGACTCATCGCGGCCTTTTATTTGGCGCCGGGCGGCGCAAACGTGCGTCATTTCTTCTTCAATCCGCACGAGATGTGGCAGTCGTTCGTCGGTGATCCGAAACACTCGCTCAGCTCCATCGGACTGGGCTTGCTCATCAACATCAAAGTGTTTCTCATCGCTGAGGTCTTCATCTTGATCTTCGCACTGGCCCTGGCGTGGATCCGAATGTCCAAGTCGCCTGTTCTCTTGCCGTTTCGCATCTTGGCCACGATCTACTCCGACGTCTTTCGTGGGATTCCCGTGTTGCTGGTCTTCTTGCTGATCGGCTTCGGCGTACCGGGACTCAAAGTCGCGTTCATCTCGAGTCAGTCCCAAGAGGTGTACGGCTGCGTCGCGCTCATCCTCACTTACAGCGCCTACGTCTCCGAGGTCTTGCGCGCCGGAATCCACTCGGTCCCCAATGGACAACTCCTCGCCGCTCGTTCGCTCGGACTCACGAACTCGACCACGATGCGTCGCGTCATCTTGCCCCAAGCCGTGCGAACGGTCGTCCCGCCACTTCTCAACGATTTCATCTCGCTGCAGAAGGACACGGCACTCCTCAGCGTGCTCGGCGTCGTCGAAGCGGTCCAGGCCGGAACGATTTATCAGGACTTCAACTTCAACTCCAGCGGACTCGTTGTGGCGTCGCTCCTTTTTCTCGCGATGACCATTCCACTCACACGTTTCACCGATGGGCTCATCGCGCGCGATCGAAATCGTCGATTGGCCTCCTCGTGAACGAGGTGATTCTCGAAGTCGACTCGGTCGTGAAACGCTTCGGCGACAACGAAGTGCTGAGCGGCATATCACTCAACCTGCATCGACACGAAGTGGTCTGTCTGATCGGAGCCTCGGGATCGGGAAAGTCGACGCTGCTGCGCTGCATCAACCTGCTCGAATCGATCGACGACGGCACGATCACGCTCTTCGGGCAGTCCCTCACCGATCCCCGGGTCGACCCCGACCGGGTGCGTCGCCACACGGGCATGGTCTTCCAATCGTTCAACCTGTTCCCTCACCTCACCGTGCTCGAAAACGTCCTGGTGGGGCCGGTGCGCGCCCTCAAGCGCAAGCGCAACGACGTCATCGACGAAGCGATGCAGCTCCTCGAGCGCATCGGACTGCGTGATCGATCGAACGACTACCCCGACCGACTCTCCGGCGGACAGCAACAACGAGTCGCCATCGTTCGCTCCCTGGCGATGCGACCAGCACTGCTGTTGCTGGACGAAGTCACCAGCGCGCTCGACCCGTCGCTCGTTGGCGAGGTGCTCGATCTCCTACGCGACCTCGCGCACACCGGGACGACGATGTTGATCGCGACCCACGAGATGAACTTCGCCCGCGACGTCGCACAAAAAATCGTCTATCTCGACGGTGGTGTGCTGGTCGAACAGGGCACGCCGGAGCAGATCTTCTCGAACCCCCAGCATGAGTCCACGCGACTGTTCTTGGAACGGGTGCGCTAAGAGGCCTCGGCCAGCAGTTCGGGGAACTTCATCACTTCGTCGAACAACTCACGATCGCGACTCCAGGTCAGGTTCGCGCGCACGCTCTCGAGCGGCACCCACACGAGTTCGTCTACCTCTTCATTCGGTACGAACTCGACCTCATTCGCCTCCATCAGGTAGTAGGCCACGATCTTGGGCTTGCCCTTGCGGTGCGTGTAGTTGGTCGTGCCGGCGAATCGGATGACCTGACACGACATGCCCGTCTCTTCGAGCACTTCGCGCAGCGCGCCCTGTTCGAAGGTCTCGCCCTCGTCGATCTTGCCCTTGGGGAAGGTCCAGTCACCGCGCGCTTCGCGGTAGATGCACGCCACTTCGACGCGTCCGCCGGCCACGTAACGCCGGATGATGCCACCGGCTGCTCGAATGAGGTCACTCGGTGCATCGCTCGGGACGATCAACTCACCGCTCAACAGGTACACGTCGCTAACGGTAGATGACGACAACGTGAATCTCTGGTATTACCCCTTCGAGTTCGCAAAGAATTCACATTGCCTAGGCTACGGCAATGTTCGTCGCCACCCTCCCATTGGGGTGGCGTCTTAGCGTCTATCTACTAGCTGGAATCGGCGCGGGCATCGCCAACGGCATCGCCGGCGGAGGAACGTTTGTGACATTTCCGACGCTGCTCGCGACGGGCGCGTCGGCGTTGACCGCGAACGTCACGACGACGGTCGGCGTCGTCCCGAGCTATCTCGGCGGCATACGAGGTTTTCGTTTCCGACTTCGCGACCACCGCGACCTGATCCGGTCGCTTATTCCGTCGTGCGTGCTGGGTGCCTCCCTGGGCTGCTCGTTACTCCTCCTGGGTTCACCGCACCTCTTCGCGCTGATCGTGCCGTGGCTGATCGGCTCGGGCACCTTGCTATTCGCGATGTCGCCACTCATCACGAAGCGCTTGGCGCACGTCGACCACGCGCACCGCGCCCGGCGCTGGGGCCTGTTCGTCGGCGTCTTCGTCGTCGCGATCTACGGCGGCTACTTCGGAGCCGGCATGGGGATACTGCTGCTCGCCGTGATGGCCCTCAGCCTGCCCTTCGAGATCCAAGAGCTCCAGGGGCTGCGCAGCGTTCTCTCCTTGATCATCAACGTGATCGCGGCGGCGATCTTCATTTTCCGCGGCCACTTGATCGTCGACGCCGTTTACATGTTCTTGATCGGGACGTTCATCGGCGGTTGGCTCGGCGCCATGTTGATCCTGCGACTTTCGCCCAACGTGGTGCGCGTCGTGATCATCGTCGTCGGGGCGGTCACGACCATTCGATTGGCGATCACGGCGTAGCCCCAATAGACGACATTATCGATAAGATTTGTGGATGAAGAAGTTCTTCTCCTTCCCGAACCCCGTGAACGACGCGGCCGCGCGAACCGTCGCCCTCGGCGTCTGGACCATGGCGGTGATCGCCCTCGTCGTCAATACCCCCTGGCTGCTGATTCCCCTGACCTACGGTTTCGTGGCGCGCGTCGCGGCCGGTCCGAAGATCTCACCGCTCGGGCAGTTCGCCGTGCGCGTGATGGCGCCGCGACTCACGAAGTGGCAGAGGTCCGTTCCGGGACCACCCAAGCGATTCGCCCAAGCGATGGGACTCGCCTTCACCGGTGCCGCGACCATCGTGTGGTTGAGCGCCGGTTGGGGCGACGCACGTTGGATACTCGTTCCACTCATCTTGGCCGCGACACTCGAGGGGTTCTTCGGCTACTGCCTCGGCTGCACGGTCTTTGGCTGGTTGATGCGTGGTGGCGTCATCCCCGAGAAGATCTGCGTCGAATGTGCGGACCTGTCGCGTCGTTACGCTTCCGTTACAAACAATGAGTCGTAAGAATCATCTAACTTCTTCCACAACATTCGAACCTGCTACTTCGCTCACGTCGCAACTTTCCTAGGCTGAGGCCATGTCGCGCGAATCCCGTCGTCTCCGCTGGCCCCTCATGGCCGTGAGCGTGGCGCTCATCGGGCTCGCGTTGCCGACGATCGTCGCGTCAGCCGCCGAAGCGCGTGTCGTCGTCGCGGGCTCGGCGCCCGTTCCCATGAACGTCACGGTCGTCCATCAAGCGATCACGACAAGCTTCGACGTGACGCTCACGCCGCGCGATTCCGCGGCACTCACCAACTACATCGCCAGCCTCTCGGACACGGCGTCCGCGAACTATCGCCACTACCTCTCGACGAAGCAGTTCGCGCAGCGCTTCGGTGCGTCCACGTCATCGGTGGACGCGGTGCGCAACTACTTCGAGGGCTTCGGGCTCCACGTCGGTTCCTTGAGTCGCGGACGCCTCGTACTGCACGTGAAGGGCACCACGACAGAGATCGCCGACGCCTTCGCCGCACAGGTCGACACGCTTCGCCGATCGAACGGCGACTTCGTCGCGCAGCTCGCATCGAAGGGCACCGTGCCGTCGTCGGTCGCCGCTCACATCGCCGGCATCGCGGGGCTCTCGTCAGTGGTGCAACCGTCGACCAACTTGGTCGCCGCACACGTCAGTGCGCACACCGCGCTGCCGACGACATGTCCGGATGACGGCGGCGAAACCTCAACGACGCCCAACGCCAACGGCGGCTACACACCATTTCAATTCGCTCAGCTGTACGGACTGTCCACGTTGTGGGCGAACAACATCACCGGAACGGGTCAGACCATCGCTGTCTACGAACTCAGCGCGTACGACCCGGGCGACCTCGCGACGTTCCTCAACTGCTACGGACTCAATCCTCAGATCACGCCGGTCTCGGTCGACGGTGGACCGACCAGTGGCTACGACGACGAGCCCACGCTCGATATCGAAGAGGTCGCGGCCATGGCGCCAGGCGCCTCGATCGAGATCTACCAGGGACCGAACAACAGCAACGGACCCATCGACGTCTACCAGCAGATCGCCGATGACAACACCGCGACGGTGATCTCGACGTCGTGGGGTACGTGCGAAGGCGACCCCAGTGGTGACCCGGCGGCGGAGCAGCCGATCTTCGAGCAGATGGCGGCCCAGGGACAGACCATCGTCTCGGCCGCCGGTGACGAAGGCTCCTCGGACTGCAACGGCATCACCAACAACAACCCGGCCGTGGATGACCCGGCCTCTCAGCCCTACGTGACGGGCGTCGGCGGGCTCACCGTGAACAACGTCAATCCCTTGAGTGAGACCGTATGGAACACGCCGGTCAGTACGGGCAACGCGGGCGCGGGCGGCGGCGGCGTCTCGACCCTGTGGTCACGCCCGTCGTGGCAGGTCGCCCCGGGCATAGCGGCCGGCGACACGAAGCGACTGGTGCCCGACCTGTCGACCGACGCGGATCCCGATAGCGGATTCATCCAGTACTTCACGGGAACGGGCGCCGGCGCGTGCCATCAAAACTGCGAGAGTGGCTGGAACTCCGTCGGCGGGACCTCCATCGGTTCACCGATGGTGAGTTCCCTGATCGCCGTCGCGGCCCAGGCCTGCGGCACCGCTCGACTCGGATTCATCAACCCGTCGCTCTACGCCATGGCCTCGACGGGATTCGCCGACGTGACGACGGGATCCAACGACCTCTACAACGTCGGGGAGTACAGCGCCGGCGTCGGCTACGACGAGGCGTCAGGACTCGGTAGTCCCAACGGCGCCGGTTTCTTCGCCGGTCTCTGTCCTCCAAAATTCGACGCGACCAAGAGTTCGTTCGTCGCCTCCACGACGAGCGCTCCGGTCAACACGCCCGTCAACGTGACCGCGACGTTACGCAACACCGACGGCGACCCGCTCACCAATGCGCTCGTCAACGTGACGGCCACCAACGAAGGCGGCAAGGGCCAAGTGCTCATCGACGCCGACCACTCGAGTGCGACGTCCAACGGCAGCGCGAGCTATACCGTCGCAACCGACGCCAACGGCGTCGCGCAGTTCAGCATCTCTGGCAGTGCCGCCGGATCGATCGACGTCGTCGTCAACTACGAGTCCCAATCGATCGGTGACACGAAGATCGACGTCACCGCGTCGGCCAAGGTCACCACCAAAGTCCCCGGTCGCGCGGCGATCGCGAAGTTGACGGCACTCGTGGGCGGCTTCGAACTCGTCGTGCGCGCACCCTCGTCGGACGGTGGCGTCGCAATCTCGGCCTACCAGTATTCGCTCAACGGCACGAAGTGGACCTCACTGGCGCCGCGCGCAACATCGATCAAGGTCGCCAACTTGGCGAAGGGCAGGTCGTACCGCGTCACGGTGCGAGCGCTCAATAGCAACGGGGCCGGTGCGTCGTCGGCCGCCAAGTCAATCGTCACGCGAAAGTAATACTCACGACCTGATCGGACGGTCGCTGAACGGGTTCAAAAATACGTCACCCCTAGACTTCCTTGTGGAAGTGCACGACGAATTGGGTTAGTTCCCAAGAGGACACGAGTGAAACTTCGACGGGTAGTGCTTTTAGCAACCGTGGTGCTTGCCAGCATCACCCTCGCGGCCACTGGGTCGCGCGGAGCGACGTCGCTCGCCGCGCCGGCCGGTCTGCCCATCTATCAGTTCGTCAACTCCGGAACGGGTCCCCTGCCGTGGAACGCGGTCTCGCTCGAAGGGAAAATCGATCGCACCACCATGATCGGCGCCCCCCACGCCGCGAGTGACGCGACCGAAGGCGTGTTGGCCTACCGGACGAATCACGATCAGCTCGCCCTCTTCACCCAGACGAGCGCAGGCGCCACGACGTGGACGAATCTGTCGCTCCCCCAGAACAGTCTTCCCGCGCCGAGCGCCGATCCCATTCCATTCTTCGATCCCAACGGGAACGTCGACCTCCTCTACGTCGATGACGTCGCGCACGTGATCCTGCTCACCCAGAACGATCCCGACACCCCGTTGTGGCGTCACGTGCACCAGCAGGCCGCGTGGCGGCCCTACGTCGCGACCGACCTGTCGGCCCTGAGTGGCGCGACCGCGGCGAACGGTCTGGCGAGCATCGTGGTCAACGGTCTCACGGGCACGGTCGCTTTTCGCACGACCAAGAGCACCATTGAAGTGGTTCAGGTCGGTTGGGCCCTCGGTCACCCCGTTCCGTCCTTGACCAGTACGCCGGGCAGCGTAACGGTGACGGCGCCGCCGCCGGTGCCCACGACGACGACCACGAGGCCCGTCACGACAACGACGAAGCCGGTGACAACGACCACGAGACCGGTCACGACAACGACGAAGCCGGTGACAACGACCACGAAACCGGTCACGACAACGACCAAAGTCGGCACCACGACGACGACCAAGCCGCCCACGACGACCACCACGAGGCCAGTGACCACGACGACGCTGCCGGCGTCGAGCGTCGCCGTGGCGAGCGACCCGATCGTGATTCCGGGTCAGGTCGCGTCGTTCGTGACGACGTCCAACGTCGGTGACCTCCTCGTCTACACGAATACCGGTGTGACGTTGAACACGTGGTCGGTGCTTGACGTCACGACCTTGACCCAGGCCCCAAAGATCGCCGGAACCCTCACGATGGCCTACGACGCTTCGGGCGTCGACATCGCGGGTCTCACGAGCGGCGGCAGCGTCGAGCTCTTCGCCTCACCCATCACGTCGAGTCCGAATCCGTTCAGCAGGAAAGCGCTGAGCGAGCCGGTGTGGTCGGCCCTCAACGTGACCGGCGTCGCCACGGGCGCACCGCCTCTCAGCGGTTCGCTCTTCGTCAGCGCGACGCCGACGCAGGTCTCGATCGACGGTCAGGCCGCTAACTGGGGCGACCTCTTCTCACTGACGAACACGCCCGGCTCACCGACCTGGAGCGCCACCGACGTCTCGGCGACGGGCGGCACGTCGGCGCGCACCGTCGGGGACGCGGTCACCGGTATTCAGGTGGGCACGACGTTGACGCTCTACGCCGCGGGCGTCAACTCGCCACCGCCACAGGGTGTCGGCGTCTACGCGATTCCTTCGTCGAAATGGACCCAGGCCATCACCGACGGTTGGCCTATCGTCAGCGAGACCGGAGGCCTCGGCACCCAGAGCGCGCCCTGGGTCGGCTACACGAGTACCAGCAGTGTCGCCAACTCCCCCGATTTCCTGATGGGCCAGAGCATCTACAACTCGCACAAGCGCGTCACGTGGCTCTCGTTTTGGACCGTGAGCGGACCGTTGAAGGGTCAGCCGATGACGACGACGAACTACTACAACCACGGTTTCGCCGCGGGGGCCTGGGTGGCCACGCAGATCGATCAGTACCGCGCACTCGGCGTCGGCCTGAAACCTGACTGGGTCATCTTCGACCCTGAGGGCTACCCCGACAACCACTCGGGTCTCGACGCGCCGGGCGGTTCATCGAGCGCCACGCTGGCCAAGTACGCCACCTACTGGAGCGCGATGTTGAAGGGCTGGGCGAGCGGCATGGCGTCGGTCGATCCGTCACTCAACGCCGGGGTCTACGCCTCGCAGTCCGAGTACCGCAACTACAGCCTGGCGACCCAGTCCATGCCGGTCTTCGTGGCCGTCGCCTTCGGTAACGGGGGCCCGACGCCAATCGGCGGCGCGACCGGATCGAACATTCGCGGCTACATCTCCTTCGCCGCGGCGTGCACGCCGACGGCGACCTTGGCCTCGGAAGAGGCCACGCTCTTGAATCCGCCGTGGTCCGGTCAGTTCAACACGTTGCAGTTCAACGCGGGCGTCTACTGCGCGCCGACCACGCCGTAGTCTGGGCTCATGAGCGACACCAGCGAAACCGCCGACGCCAACGAAAACGCGGAACCGTCGCAGCCCCGGGAATCCGGCGACTCGACCGACGCCTTCGGCGAGAAGGTCCAGGACCTGCGCAACCGACTCAAGCATCTCACCCAGCCGTTCGTCGACTCCCTCGACTCACGTCTGCGCGATCAGATCGACCGCCGCGTCGATGACCGGGTGGACGAGCGAGTCCAGACCTTGGTCGACGAGGCGCTCGCCGCGCGACTCTCGGTGATCGAACGCGCCATCGCCGACATCGACCGCGCTTTGAAAGAGCTGCAGGTGAAGCAACCCTAGGGATTCTTCTCGTCGCGCAGTTGCGCGGCGCGACCATCGCGGTCGCGACGAATGGCCCAACGCAGCGTCAAAACGACGAGCACGAGCGTCGCCGCGATGAAGACTGAGAAGACGGCGATGAACACGTCGTCACGCTACGACGTGTCACACCGAGGCGCAACAGTGGATGGATGACCACGATGCTCGATTCCTCTCCCATCAACGTGGTGGAGGCGTTGCGCGGGGATCGGTCCAAGCGTCCCCTGATCGATATTGCGAGCGCCGGCGGCCTGCGGTCGCTCCTCGAAGACGGGATCTTCGAGATCCTTGGAGCGCAGAAACTCGATTCGCCGCTCGTCGTGCGAACCTCGACACTCCACCAACGCTTCGCCACCACCGACCTCGCCCAGTCGACGCCCGGTCGAATACGTGGCGTCTTGATCGGACAGCTCCTGCGACTCCTGAGCGTTGGGATGTCGATCGACCACGCCTTCGACGACGCGGTCACGGCCTGGCGCGCCGAGGTCGGTACCGGTGATCTCATTGATCAACTCGACGCCCTCGATGGCGACGACCGTGCTCGCCTCGCCACTGACTTAGAGGCCCACTGCGTCACGTTGACGCGCGCACTGGGGGAGATCCCGGCACGCTGGATGCCGCGCAGTGGCGTGCGCGCTACCCAGCGACTGGCCGGCGGCAACGTCGTGCTGCGTGACGTCGTTGACCTCATGATCGGCACCCCGACGAGTGACGTGGCGTCGATCGCCCTCTTCGACGTCACCACCTCCCCGCTCGGCGAGGGTGCCGAACGATCGATGCGCTATCACGCCCTCGTGCAGACCCTTCGCACCTCAGTGATGCCGCTTCGGACGTGTACGTTCTCGAGCGCCACGGGCGAGATCTGGATCCGTGACGTCGACTACGAGCTCCTCGCGCGCAGCGTCGACGACGTCCTCACGAGCGTGCGCGACCAGTGGAGCATTCGGTGACACTGCTGCATCGCCGTCTCACGAAGTGCGATCTCAACGAACTGCTCAATCAGGCGCCGGCCGAACCCGTGCAACTCTCCGACGCGCATCGTGCGTCACTGTCGACGCGATTTCGCGCCGTGGGGGTGCCGGGACATCGTCGACTCGACGCGTGGAGTGTCGAGCGCGCCGGGCGAAACGGCAGCGCCTTTCGTTGGTCGCCCTCGACTGCCCGACGAGTCCTTGGCAACGCGTCACTTCGCCGGATGGCGACGCATCCGGTCTCCGTGCGCGACGCCGTGCGCGACGAACTCGGCGATCAGATGCTCCGAGCGGCGTCGGGCTATTCCAGGAGCGGATCGCTTTCGCACTGGCTCGCCTCGGCGCCGCATCCCGTCATCGGTCTCGTGACGGCCGAGGCCGTGAACTGGGCGACGCAGCTCCAAGAGATCGCTGCGTGGATCGAGGCGCCGTGGGCCGTGCCGACGAGCGACGCCTACTACGACGTCGCGACGGCGCGAACCACCCTTCGCGCTCGTCGAGATCTCGTCGTGCACAACGGCGAATCGCGGACGATCGTGCGCGTGCGAAGCGGCTCACCGGGTAAGAGCGCCGGTCCCGGTTTGCGCGCCGACCTGACGATTGAGTCGCTGGCCGACCACGACGGCGTCGCGCCGGTGCGCTACATCGGGCTGTGGCCTGAAGCCGGAGTCTGTCTTTCGGTTGACGGCACCATGAGCGACCTACGAAGTGGTGCGCGCGACCTCGTGCGAACGGCCGTCGCACAACGACGGCGCGGGACACTACTCGCGGCGTAGGTATGGCGTCAAGGGGTACCCGAGTAGCCTTGATGTGCCATGCCCTTACGAACTTCCCTTCGAAACATCGCCATCATCGCCCACGTCGACCACGGAAAGACCACGCTCGTCGACAAGATGCTCCGCCAAACCGGTTCATTTACGGCCCACGAGGAACTGACCGACCGGGTCATGGACTCGGGCGACCTGGAGCGCGAAAAGGGCATCACGATCCTCGCCAAGAACACCGCCGTCAAATGGAACGACCTCACCATCAACATCATCGACACGCCTGGTCACGCCGACTTTGGCGGTGAAGTCGAGCGCGGGCTCGCCATGGTCGACGCGGTCATCTTGCTGGTCGACGCCGCCGAGGGCCCCCTGCCCCAGACCCGGTTCGTGCTGCGCAAGACGCTCGAGAAGCGTCTGCCGGTGGTGCTCGTCATCAACAAGGTCGACCGTCCCGACGCGCGTATCAAGGAGGTCGTCGAAGAGGTGGAGAACCTCTTTCTCGACCTCGACGCCGATGAGCACCAGATCTCCTTCCCGATCCTCTACGCGAGTGCGCGACAGGGCTGGGCTTCGCTCGACGTCAACGACACCTCCGGTGACCTCACGCCGCTCTTCCAGACCATCGCCGACTACGTCCCGGCGCCGGAATACGAAGAGGGTCACGGACTCCAAGCGCTGGTCTGCAACCTCGACGCATCGCCGTACCTAGGGCGCCTGGCACTCTGTCGCGTGATCAACGGCAACCTAGAGCGCGGTCAACGCGTCGCGTGGTGCCGCATCGACGGCACGATCGAGCACGCCAAGATCACCGAACTGTTCATCACCGAGGCGCTCGAACGCATCCCGGCTCAGAGCGCCGGGCCCGGCGACATCGTCGCGGTCGCCGGTTTCGAGGACATCACCATCGGCGAGACCCTCGCCGACCCGGAGAACCCCATTGCGCTCGAGCCGCTGCACGTGGACGAGCCGAGTCTCTCCATGACGATCGGCATCAATACCTCCCCACTCGCCGGCACCGAAGGCAAACTACTCACGGCGCGAATGGTGAAGGACCGCCTCGACCGTGAACTAGTCGGCAACGTTGCACTACGGGTGCTCAACACCGAGCGTCCCGACGCCTGGGAGGTCCAGGGCCGCGGCGAACTGCAGTTGGCCGTGTTGATCGAGACGATGCGCCGCGAAGGCTTCGAGCTCACGGTCGGCAAGCCGCAAGTCGTCACGCGAACGATCGACGGCAAACTGAACGAGCCGGTCGAGCACGTCACCATCGACGTTCCCGAGGAGTTCGTCGGTAACGTCACAACGCTGCTCGCGACCCGCAAGGGCACCATGACCGACATGGTCAATCACGGCACCGGCTGGGTTCGCCTCGAATGGCGTATCCCGGCGCGCGGGTTGGTCGGGATTCGCACCGAGTTCATGACCGAGACCCGCGGCGCGGGCATCATGCACTCGAACTACGACGGCTACGCCCCGTGGTTCGGCGACATCCGGCTGCGCCAGAACGGTGTCCTCGTGGCCGACCGACGTGGCGACACGACGGGCAACGCGCTGCTCGATCTCGAACAGCGCGGCACCCTGTTCGTCGGCCCCGGCGTCGAGGTCTACGAAGGGATGATCGTCGGCGAGAACGCACGATCGGACGAGATGAACGTGAACCCGACCAAAGAGAAGAAGCTCACCAACATGCGCGCCTCGGGCAGTGACAACACGGAGCGAATCGCGCCGCCGACGATCTTCTCGCTCGAACAGGCGCTCGAGTTCATCGCTGACGATGAGGCCGTCGAAGTCACGCCGCAGTCGGTGCGACTGCGCAAAGCCGTCCTCGACGTCGCCGCGCGACACCGCCTTCACAAGAAGAAGTAGCCAGTACTGTTGTCCCCGGAGGGATGACAGAGCGGCCGAATGTACCGGTCTTGAAAACCGGCGTGGGCTTGCCCACCGTGGGTTCAAATCCCACTCCCTCCGCTCAGTTCCACGAGAGTCCTTGCAAGCCAATCGCGCAAGACAACGCCACGGTCGATTCGGCGGGTGAACTTTCTTCGAGCGACGTCGATCAGTTGACGGCGATGTCTTCGCCTTTCGGAGAATTGTCGACACGATCGCAAAGAAATTCTGTCTCCCCAAACGTTCTGTAACGCGAATGCGACATGCCGGACTACTTCTTGGCAACAATGCCCAATCAAGGAGAATCTCATGAATCTGCGTACACCACTTCGAGCAGCGAGCGCGAGCGTGCTGATGCTTGGCCTCGGCTTCGCTGTCGTCGGGACCGCGGGCGCTCTCGTCCCGAGATTTCGGTTCGTTCGGCCAACGTCCGGCGCTGTTCGTCGAAACGGACGCGAGCGCAGGCAACAGCGTCCTCAGTTACCGCCAGGCGAGTGACGGCACCATCTCATTTGCCGGCAGCTACTCGACCGGCGGCGACGGCGCCACCGCGGCTGGCGCGTCCGGCGGCCCCGCCAGTCAGGGTGCGCTCGTGCTCGCGAACGACGGCGCCGACCTCGTCGCGACGAACCCTGGTAGTGACACCGTCACGGTCTTCGCGGTTGACGGCACGCACCTCACCGCGCTCCAGCAGCTGCCGAGCGGCGGTCTCTTCCCCGACTCCGTCGCTACGGACGGGCGCTTGGTGGCGGTGCTCAACGCCGGTGGCGCCGGATCAGTGGCCGAGTTCCAGTGGTTCGGTAACCGGCTCGTCCCGGTTCCCGGACAGGTTCGCTCGCTCGGGCTCTCCAACACGACGCCCCCGGACTTTCACCACGGGCCTGGCCAAGTGGGCTTTTCCCCGAACGGTCAGCACCTGGTCGTCACCACCAAACTCTCGACCAACGCGTATGAAGTGTTCTCGGTGAGCAACAACGGAGCTCTCGGCGCGTCGCCCGTCGTAACAACGGCCGTCAACGCCCTGCCGTTCGCGTTCACCTTCGACGCGGCCGGCAACCTCGTTGCTGCCGAAGCGTCGAACAGCTCGGCCACGACGTATCGAGTGAACTCGGACGGATCCCTCACGTCGCTCGGTACCGTCAGTGACGGCGGCGCGGCGCTCTGCTGGATCTCGGGAGCGAACGGCTACTTCTTCGGCTCGAACGCGGGAAGCGCGACGGTGAGCTCATTCACCGAGAACGCGAGCGGTGCACCAGTGCTCGTGAACGCCACGGCTGCGAAGACAACCGCCGGTACGATCGACTCGGTCGTCTCACCCGAAGGGAAGTTCTTCTACGTCGAGGGTGGTTCCTCGGGCACGATTGACGCCTTCGCAATCGGTAGCGGCGGCACCTTGACCCCGATCGAGACGCTCTTCAACATTCCTGTCGGCTCGGAGGGCCTGGCCATTAGCTAGGCAGTCCCGATGCACTGTGGCGGCGACCGCGGGGCTACATGCCCCGCGGTCGCCTCTTAGTCACGGCGCCATAGGAACCAACGAGTCGGCCGGCCAGGCGGTCGAGCACTCGTTTCGCCGCCGATCGCCCTCGGCGCTACGCGGACAACGTCGCCGGGTACTGTTCTTGACGTGGACGACGCCGAGCTCTTGGAGAGTCTGCTCGGGGGAGACGAGTCAGCCTTTACCGAACTGGTGCGGCGCTATCACGTGACGTTAATCAAGGTCGCGCGCTACTACGTGGCGAGCGCCCAGAGCGCTGAGGACGTCGCTCAGGATACCTGGATCGCGGTGCTCAGAGGCGTCGAGAAATTCGAAGGGCGCAGTTCGTTCAAGACGTGGCTCCTTCGGATCTGCGTCAACCGGGCGCGCACGTCCGGCGTGAAAGAACACCGATCGATCCCGGTCGACCCAAATGAGTCGGGACCGAGCGTAGCGGCGCACCGTTTCGACAACGGTGGTCTTTGGAGTGACCCGCCCGTTCCATTCACTGACGCGATCGACACGCGAATTGACAATACGGCACTCCTGAGCGCGGTTCGAGGCGCCATCGATTCTCTCGGCGAGCCCCAACAGGCGGTCGTAACGCTTCGAGACGTCGAAGGACTATCTACGCAGGAGGTGGCCACACTTCTCGGATTGAGCGAAGCGAACGTGCGAGTGATCTTGCACCGCGGCCGAGCCCGCGTTCGAGAAATCGTCGAAGAGGCCATGAAGGGATCGAAGATATGAAGTTGCTGTCGTCACCACTCGTGTGTCGCGACGCCGTTGAACTGGTGAGCGACTATCTCGACGGCACCCTGTCACGTCGCCAGCGTCGCCGCCTCGAAAAGCACTTGGCCGGGTGCGACGCCTGCACGGCCTACCTCGATCAGATGCGCGCGACGATCGCCGCGAGCGGCAAGGTCACTCCAGAGGATCTCCCCGGTGACGTCGTCGAAGGCCTCGTCAACCTCTTTCGTCAGTACCGGGACGACAAGTGAGAGGCATTGCCCATGGCGTTGAGTGAAACCCCGATCACGGTCTACGGAGCGAGTTGGTGCCCGGACTGTCGACGCGCCAAGCAGTTCCTCGCGTCGCACCGCGTCGCTTACGAGTGGATCGACCTCGAGGAGTTCCCGGAGAAGACCACTGAGGTCGAAGCGCGCAACGACGGCAAGCGCATCATCCCGACGATCGTCTTTCCCGACGGTACGTTCCTCGCCGAGCCGTCCAACGACGAACTGGCCGATCGAATCGGACTCTCGCGCGTGGCCTCGGAGAGGGAGTACGACCTCATCATCGTCGGCGGAGGGCCAACGGGACTGACCACCGCGATCTACGGAGCGCGCGAGAACGCCAAGGTGCTCATCGTCGAAAAGTCGGCTCCCGGTGGCCAGGCCGGCGTCACGGAGCGCTTCGACAACTACCCGGGATTTCCCGACGGCGTCGGCGGCGCCGAGCTGGCCGAGCGCATGACCCAGCAGGCGTTGCGCTACGGCGTCGAGATCCTTCAGGCCGTCGGCGTCACGAAGATCGAACGAGACGGTCCCATGATGCGCGTCGATCTCTCGACCGGTGACTTCGTCTCGGCACCGGCGGTCCTCGTCGCGACGGGTTCGACCTATCGCCGCACCGACGCCAAAGGCGAAGCGGACCTCATCGGCGCCGGCATCCACTTCTGCGCGACGTGCGACGGCCCGTTCTACCGCGGCGCCAAGGATCTCACCGTCGTGGGCGGGGGCAACAGCGGCCTCGAAGAGGGACTCTTCCTCACCCAGTTCGCCGATCACGTCACCGTTGTCCAGGCGATGTCGAAACTGACCGCCAACAAACTCCTGCAGGACAAGGTGTCGAACCACCCGAAGATGTCGGTACTCCTCGACACGTCGGTGACGTCATTCAACGCCAACGAGTCCGGCAAGCTCGAGTCGATCACCCTGGCGTGCGACGGCGCCGAGGCGAAGCACGCGACCGCCGGTGCGTTCATCTTCATCGGGCTCGATCCCAATACGAGTTTTCTCGAAAACTCCCTCGACGTCGACGCGCGTGGCTTCATCCTCACCGACACGAACTTTCGCACGAGCGTCGACGGCATCTTCGCCGCGGGCGACGTGCGCTCGGGCTCCACGAAGCAGATCGCGTCGGCGGTTGGCGAGGGCGCGGCGGTCGCGATTCAGATCCGCTACTACCTCGACTCACTGGAACGCGTGAGCGTCAAAAGTTGACATTTGATGTAGTCGGACGCTTTCGCGCCTCGACGTCAACAGTTATTCCCAACGCAACATCAAGAGCGCAACTTCTTTCTGACGTGACGTCACGACTTCGTTGCGTGGGCGTCTTTTCACAGGGGAAACTAAATGAGCGACAGTAAAGTTCTTCTTGCGTCGAACGGTCTTTCACGTTGTCGAATGGCGCAGCAGGGCGATCTGCATTCATGCTTACCGAACGGAGCGTTGTACCCATGCCAAGAAAGAGTTTCGACAACTCAGTGCTCGGCGAGTTCTTTTGGAACTCGTCGGACCTGTTGTCGGTCCTGGGTAGCGACGGCTCATGGCTGATCGTCAACGCGGCCTGGCCCGATCAGATGGGTTGGTCCCTCGAAGACCTCCAGAGCGGACCGTTCATCGACCTCATCCATCCTGATGACGTGGACACCACCGTGCGCGAGTTCGAGCGTTTGATCGCGGCGCCCGACGCGACGCTGATTGAATTCCGAAACCGCCAGCGACGACGCGACGGTACCTATCGGTGGATCGGGTGGAGCTGCCAGGGCCGAAACGGCAAGGTCTTTTCCGCCGGACGCGACATCACGAGCCAGGTCGAGGCTCAGATGGAGTTGGCCGGGAGCTTGGAGACGAAGCGCGCGATCCTCGACGCCGTGGTCGACTCGATCATCACCATCGACGAACACTTCCAGATACTCGACGTCAGTCCCGGTACCGACCGCATCTACGGCGTGTCGACCGAGGAGCGCCGCGGCATGAACTCACTGAACATCGTCCTCGAGGACGACCGCGACCACGTCGCCGTGGAACTGCGCCGACTCTTCCGCGGTGATGACGGCGCTCTGACGAGCTACCACTTCCGAGCCCAACACGAGGACGGCAGGATGCTCACCATCGAAACGCGCGGTCGCCTGATACGCGACGGCGCCGGACAGGATCCTCGCGCCGTCCTCGTTTCGCGTGACGTCACCGAAGCCGTCGCTGCGGAGTCGGTGTTGAAGGTCGCCAAAGAGGCGGCGGAGCGCGCGAACGCCGCCAAGAGCGAGTTCATGTCGCGCATGAGCCACGAACTGCGCACACCACTCAACTCCGTACTCGGATTTGCACAGATTCTCGAGATGGAACTGCAGTCCCCCGACGAACTCGAGATGGTGGGTTACATCCACCACTCGGGGAAGTACCTGCTGGAACTGATCAACGAGGTCCTTGACATCTCGCGCATCGAGTCCGGTCACGTCAGCGTCCTGATCGAACCGATCAACCTCCAAGAACTCGAAAAGGAGTGCATCGAGCTCGTGAAGCCCCAGGCCAACGAACTCGGGATCACCATTTTCTCGCAGTCGCGCTACGACTTCCAGGTGCTCGGTGACCAACAGCGACTGAAACAGGTCATGTTGAATCTCCTCTCCAACGCCATCAAGTACAACCGGCCGAACGGCTCGGTGACCATCGAATGCACACCGAAGCCGCGCAGCCTGGTCCGGCTCTCGGTGAGAGACACCGGTCCCGGCATCAATCCCGACTTGATCAGTCGACTGTTCACCCCCTTCGACCGACTCGACGCCGAGACCTCCGGCATCGAGGGCACCGGACTCGGTCTGGCACTCTCCAAGGGCCTCGTGGAGGCGATCGGCGGCACCATCGGCGTCGACAGCGAGGTCGGACACGGGTCCACGTTCTGGATCGAACTTCCGAACGTCAAGAGTCCGAAGTCGTCGATCGCACGAACACCACCGGCGGTCGCGCTCCAGGCCACCAATCCGGCCGAGTCGACCATTCTCTACATCGAAGACGACGTCGCCAACGTGCAACTCGTGGAGCGACTCCTCGTGCAGCGCCCGAACATCAACGTGATCACGTCACTGCTGGGCAGCGTCGGTATCGAGATGGCCCAGGAGTACCGGCCGGACCTCATCTTGCTCGACGTTCACCTCACGGACCTGCACGGATTCGAGGTGCTCGAACGCCTCCAGGGTGACTCGCGCACCGTTGACATCCCGGTCGTCGTGCTCTCGGCCGACGCGACGACGTGGCAACGCCGACGATTCCGCAACGCCGGCGTCTACGACTACCTGTCCAAGCCGCTCAATCTCCAACAGTTGCTCGACGTTATCGACCAGCACGTGGGAGCGAGGGCCGCATCGCAGGTCATCGCCCAGGCACGTGAGCGCATCACCACGCCTTAAGTCGCAGGACGTCGCGCCTACGGCGTGATTCGAGAACGAATCTCCGTGATCCACTGGTCGGCCGAGCGGCGCGCTTCGGCGACCTCTTCGCGGCGATCCGTCGCGGCAAGGCCCGTCACCGGATACGAACCGAGGAACTTCACGCGCGCCAAATGTGCCTGGAGATCGGCCAAGCAGTCGGCGACGACGTCGTCAGCGACGTGACCTTCGAACTCGATCACGAAGCAGTAGTCACCCAGGCCGCGCTTCGTCGGACGGCTCTCCAGCTTCGTGAGGTTGATGTCACGCGCGGCGAATCGTCCGAGGATGCCGTAGAGCGATCCCGGACGGTCGGCGTCCTGGAAACAGACGATGGTCGTTCGGTCGTGTCCGGTGGGCGCCGCGACGACGTCGCGACCCACCACGACGAAACGAGTCGCGTTATCGGGATGATCCTCGATATCGGTCGCCAACGCCACCAGGCCGAAGAGTTCACCGGCGAGCGTTGAAGCCACCGCGGCCCACGGTTCGCTCGACTCCGCGACCTCGCGGGCGGCCTGTGACGTCGAAGAGGTCTGTTCGATGGGCACCTCAAGATTGTGCAAATAACTCCGACACTGCGCCAGCGCGTGGACGTAACTACGAACGCCCGTGAGGTCGTCAATCGAGACGCCCGGTCGCGCCAGCAGGTGGAGTCGAATCGGGATGACGATCTCGCGCACGATCACCAGCTCGTGATCGAAGACCAGACCGTCGATCGTGGCCGACACCGTCCCCTCGATGGCGTTTTCAAGTGGGACCAGACCCTGGTCCATCGAGGAATCGGCGACCGACGCGAGGAGGTCGGCGAGGGTGTCGCACGCTACCGGATCGACGCCTTGCATCGTGGAGACGGCTTCGTGTGAAAAGGAGCCTTCGGGCCCGAGGTAGCCAATGCGCAGCGTTCCCATCACGAGAGGTTACTTCGAGCGCCTATTCGGCCCATCGCTCCAGGTCGAGAGAGGTCGTTTGAGGTCGTACGATATACAGGGATCAATTTCGAAAGGCCGTGCAATGGGGCACCCGATGTTTGAGTATGACGCCACGTTGGCGGACGAAGTATTTGACTACTGCCGGGACCGACTTTCGATGGACCCGGTGCCCCTCGACTACGGAAGTTTGAACGAGACGCCCCCCGGTGACATGAAGGGATTCATCCGACCCGAAGGTCACGACGCCGACGAGATCCTGGAGTTCTTCAAGAACGAGCTCGCCCCGTCGGTCGTCTCCATCGACTCACCCGGCTTCCTCGCCTTCATCCCGAATGCGCCGACCAAGAATTCGCTACTCTTCGACATGGTGGTGGCCTGTTCGGGCCTCAATGGAACGAGCTGGTTGGAATCGAGCGGCGTGGTGATCGCCGAGAATCAGGCCCTCGAGTTCATCGCGGAGTTGGCCGGTATGCCGGAAGGTTCCGGCGGCGCCTTCGTCTCCGGTGGTTCGTTGGGCAACCTATCGAGCCTCACCGTCGGTCGCGATGTCGGTCGCGCCAAGCATCCGGAACTCTTGCCCCACGAGGTGCGCTACGCCATCTCCTCAGACGCTCACTCGAGCGTCGGCAAGGCGTTGCACGTCCTTGGCATCGAGCCGCTCATCGTGACGACCGACGACCACCGCTTCACGCGCGCGAGCCTCGAAGAAGCGATGGCGAACGACCCGAATCCCGAGAGCGTGATCGGTATCGTGGCGACGTCGGGAACGACGAACGCGGGCATCGTGGACGACCTCGAAGGTCTCGGCAGCTACGCGCGCGAACACGACCTCTGGTTCCATGTGGACGGCGCCTACGGCGGGGCCGCGCTGTTCTCGCCGACCGAACGCCACCTCCTCAAGGGCCTGCGACACGCCGACAGCTTCATCGTCGATCCGCACAAGTGGCTCTTCGGTCCGCTCGACTGTTGCGCGTTGATCTATCGCAATCCCACCGTCGCTCGCAAGGTCCTCGCCCAACAGGCCGGCTACCTCGACATCTTGCACTCCAGTGACGACGCGCACTACGAGTGGAACCCGTCGGACTTCGCCATCCACCTCTCGCGCCGAGCCCGGGGGCTGCCGTTTTGGTTCTCCCTCGTCACCAACGGCACCGCGGCCTACGAGAGCGCGGTGCAGTGCGCCGTCGACATCGCACACCGCACGCAGAAGAAGATCGAAGAGCTCGACTACCTCGAGATGGTCCGGCCTATCAGCCTCTCGATCGTCCTCTTTCGGCGCAAGGGCTGGACGAGCGAGCACTACACCGAGTGGAGTCATCGACTACTGCGCGATCAAATCGCCTTCGTGACGCCCACGAAGTGGGAGGGCGAGACGGTCGGACGACTGGCCTTCTTGCACCCCAATACGACCGACGAACTCGTGGACCAGATCCTCGAGTCGATGGCCGACTAGGGCTTCTTCAACAACGGATCGCTCGGCAAGCGCGCTGTTTCGCCGCGAAGGGACTTCTTGCGCCAGGCGATGCCGCCCAGCGCCTCGAGGACGATTCGATTGCCGAGGTAGGCCGTGATCTCGGCGTGGTCGTACGGCGGGGAGACCTCGACCACGTCCACGCCGCCGACCGTCGTCTCCATCGCGATGCGTCGAACGGCGTCGAGCAGTTGACGACTGGTGAGTCCGCCAGGTTCCGGAGTCCCCGTGCCGGGGGCCGATCCGGGATCGACGACGTCGACGTCCACCGACATGAAGACCGCCTCACAGTCGGTCGTCGCAATGGCGATCGCTTCGCCTAGCACGTCGTCGAGTCCGCGCGACACGATCTCGCTCATCTCGAATGAACGCATCCCCTGTTCGGCCATCCAGTCCAGCGTGGCCGGCTCGGGCCAGTAACCGCGAAGACCGATCTGCAGGAATCGGTCACCGCGGCAGGCGCCGGATTCGATGAGCCGGCGCATCGGGGTGCCGTGTCCGTACAGCGAACCCATCTGCGTGTCGCCGGTGTCGGCGTGCGCGTCGAAGTGAATGACCGAGACCCGTCCCCAGCCGACGTGTCGAGCGACGCCGGTCACGTCGGGCAGTGCGATCGTGTGGTCGCCCCCGAGGACGATCGGGATCACACCGGCCGCGGCGACTTCCGTGACGCGCTCTTCGAGCAGACGCAGTGACTTCTCGGTATCGCCCGACGGCATCTCCACGTCACCGAGGTCGACCACCGAAAGGTCCTTGAGCGCATCGACACCCAGGGCGAGACTCGGACGCATTCCGTCGTGCGGCAGGTAGTCACTGACACGAATCGCTTGGGGGCCGAAGCGACATCCCGATCGGTGTGAGGTGCCGCCGTCGAACGGCGCGCCGATGATCGCCGCGCCGGACGATGACCACTCGACGGGTTCGTCGGGGTCGGCCGCCGGCACACCGAGAAACGTCGCGTCGGGCCCGTAGAGATTACCTATGCGCATGCGTTGACCCGCTCGCGAGTGAGGACGGTGGGGGACTTAGGCATAGACCTTCTTGATCGCCGACGACAGTTCATCGAGATGGTTGACGACCAGCGAGACGTGTCCGTCGTCGGGAAAGAAGCTCTTGGTCGCCGTGGGCAGATTCTTGACCAACCACTCCCCGTGCGTGGGCGGCACCATGAGGTCGTGCTGACCGAACCACACCGCGACCGGTACCGCGATCGACGCGGGATCGAAGCCCCACTCCTTCATCATCGCTTCGTCGTCGTCGAAGAACCCTCGCCATCCCATCTCGAAACCTTGGTGCATCGAGGCGACGAAGTCCTCTCGCGCCGATTCAGGTTCCATGACGGCCTTGTCCGGCTCGGAGAGCAACCCGCCGAAGAGTTCGATGATGTTGTCCTTTGTGGACGTCGAGAAGGCGTCGCCGTAAAACTCCATGCGCGCTTCGTATTCCGGCCCGCCCGCCTTGGCGAGCGCGAACTCCTCGACGTTCTCTGGCCCCATTCCTTCGGTCCAGTCGAAGTCCATGGTCGTTGGCACGACACCCGCGAGTGACCACGCCGCCAAACAACGCGGCGCGTCGAGGGCCGCGCAGGCGAGGGCGTGCGGCCCGCCGCCGGACCATCCGACCACGACGTAGTCGCTTCGTCCGAGCGAATCCAACGCCGCGCGGGCGTCACTCACGACGGAAGCGACATCTCGGCCTTCGAGGCGCGTTGACTTTCCGTAGCCGGCACGCGACGTCGTGACGATGAAGAGGCTGCCGTCTTCGGCGAGCGGCGCGAGCATCCTCACCAAGTTCACCGAACCGGGCGTGCCGTGATGAAAGAGGACCGTCTGGCCCGACGGCTCACCGAGGGTGCCGACTTCGAGTGTCCTCCCGTCGGGAAGGTCAATCAGGACTTCGTTGTAGTTCATGATGTTCCGATCTCAGTCTCAACTCTCCACCCTACGCTTGGGAGATGTCCTCGTCACGCTCGATTTCGGTCTCGAAATTGATTCACGCCCCTGCAGCACGGATCTTCGATCTCCTCGCCAATCCACGCCAACACGTACTGCTGGACGGTTCCGGTTCGGTCTCGTCGGTGAAGAGCGCACCTGATCGACTAGCGCTGGGATCCACCTTTTCGATGCACATGAAGTTGGGTCTCGGCTACGTCACGAGCAACCGGGTCGTCGAATTCGAAGAGGACCGGCGCATCGCGTGGCACCACTTCTCGCAGTTCGTCTGGCGCTACGAACTCGAAGCCGTCGATGGAGGAACGTTGGTGACCGAGACGTTCGACTACGACAAACCGTGGGCCTTCGCGATCATCGCCATGGAATTTCCCGAACGAAACCGCTCGGCCATGGAAGGAACGCTCGAGCGCCTCGAGGCCGCCGTCACTTCGTGACGGCGAGTGTCGATCCGACGTTCAAGAGCTCGACCCAGGTCTGACCGGGCGTCATCAGCGCCGTCTTGCCATTCAGCGTCTTATAGGTAACGACGTCGGACATCGATGGACCGCGCGACCAGGTCCCCGTGGTCTCTTTTCCGTCGACGAAGAACGCGGCCCTCCCCGATCCCTGAAGGTTCGCGTACGAGGCCTCAGTGCCGATGCCGTTCACGTAGTTCACCCACATAACGATGACGTTCTTCGGCGACTCGCGCACGCCGGTACCCGTGACGTCGGCCTTGCCGAAGAGCGTCCGGTCCCACGACGCCGAGGCGCTGTCCCAGGTCCACGTCACGGGATAGATGCTCGGGAAGGGCACGACGAAGTGCACGACCGGCGTGCCACCGGCCTTCTCGGTCACGGTGCGGTACGAGAAGAGTGACGGCGGTGGCACCGGGGTGCCACCCTTGGCGAAGAGGAGGGGCGCGATGGCGAAGAGGTTGTGCGGAGCGTAGAGATTCGGATCACGGAACATCGCCGTGCCGGCGCTCGACTCGTCGATGAGGTGCAATCCGGGCACCGTTTCGATACTCGTGACGGCGTAGGGCGCGCCGCCGGAGTAGGCGAAGATCCCGCCGAGGGGCCACACGACCTGCGTGTCGGTCGGTCGCACCGAGCGCACGGGTCCGACCTTGGCGGGCGCGTGCGAGTTGAAGATCGCCGCCAATCGGGTGATGCCACCGTTCACGATCTCTTCGTAGACGACGTCGGCCTGATCGATGCCCCACTGGGGAAGCGCCTGCGGGGTGTTCTCGATCTTGATCGTGAGCGCCGGTCGCTTGATCGAAAGACCAGACGGATCGGGTAGTCCGCTCAACGGCGCGGTCGGGTACGTCGGCAACGTCGTCGTGGTCGTCGTCGTGCTCGTGGTCGTCGGCGTGGTTTTGTGAAAGTGGAAGAACGCCAATCCCCCGATTGCCGCGACCACGAGCACGGCGACGATCACCGGGATTGTCTTTCGCATGTCTCAAACTTAGTGAGGGCGCTCGTGGGTCTCGTCGTTCTTAATCGCTTATTAGGCGTTTGAAGATCACCGTATGCGCTAAGTCGGTCTCGGGGCTGAGGTGTTCGGAGCCTTCGATGCGATGCCAGCCCACCGACTCATAGAAGCCCAACGCCGTGTCGCGACCGTTCGCCCAGATCTGCTCGACGCCGAGCGAGCGAAGGTCGTCCTCGGCGACCTCCAGTACTCGCGCGCCGTAGCCACGACCCTGGACGTCGAAGTCCGTCGCCATATAGCGAAGTTGAAATGTGTTGAGCGACGCGTTCAACGGCGGCGCCGACGGAAAGAACGAGGCGCTCACCACGACGCGGGTACCGAGGAGACCGCCGTAGTGCAGCGACGTCTCCTCCTCATCGCGCGGATCGGGGTGATAGATCGCGGGGTCGTCATTGCGAAGAACCCGTCGACGCAGCGCGTGCAACTGATCGGCCGGGACGCGTTCGACGTGGAAGTCGTCGTCAGTCAAGTCGTTGCACCATCGTGTACAGAGTCAGCGACGTATCGCGGTCCATGTTGAAACTCTCTCCGGTCGGACGAAAACCCATCTTGTCGTAAAAGGCGCGCGCACGCGGGACCGACGAGCCGACGTGCAAGTAGACCTCGCCGACACCGTGGCTCTTCGCCCACTCACCGATCGATCGCACCAACACGGCGGCCGTCCCGGTGCCTCGTTCGCTCGGCGTCACGTACATGCCGTAGAGCCAACGGGTTCCGGGATACGAGTCGTTGAAGCCGCCCGAGACCATGCCGACCACTCGGCCGTCGCGATAGGCGAGGTAGTACAGCCGGGTCGACGCCGCGTTCTTCCACTGCGCATCGGACTGGCGCACCGACTCTTCGTACGTGGAGCCGTAGGCCTCCGGCGTGTCACTGAGCGCCTCGAGACGTATCGCGCGCAGGTCCTCCCAGTCGTCCACGCCGCACATCCGGATGCTCAGCGTGGACTCACTCGTCATCGGTCATGCGCACCGCGACGTTGCGTTCGGCGGGCGTTCCCTCGGCGAAGTTGTCGCGCACCGCGTCGTGATCGATCTCGGGCCGGTTCTGGGAGAGCTTCGCCTTGCCGGTGATACCTTCGACGTCGATCTCGATACCGACGATGGCCTTCACCTGGCGCTCGACGTAGTCGGGTGACGAGTCCTCGACGCGCCACCGCGGTGAACGCCCGGTCTCGAATTGATCGGTCAACTCGCGAACCTGGCCTTGCAGCCACGACGGGTCATCGTGCACGCTCACGCGACCGCGCACTTCGGCGGCGACGTAGTTCCAGGTCGGCACGACGCCGGGATTCTCGAAGCGGCTCGGGTAGTTCGACGGTGACACGTAGGCGCTGGCGACGAGGAAGAGACCGAGGACTTCATCGCCGTCCTTCAGTGAGCGCCACCACGGATTGGCCTTGGCGACGTGCGTGAGTATCTTCGTGTGGTCGTCATTGACGACGACGGGCACGAAGACGCTTTGCAGCCCGCCCAGCGTCTGGACGACCAGCATGCCGGCCCCGGCCTCGCGAACGATCTGCCACGCGGCGTCGGCGTCAATGGCGTGTTTGGGGGGTACGTACACCCGTCCATTCTTTCATGCGCTTTGGCGTCTGCGTCTGTGAGACGCTCAGGTACCTTCCGGCGAAGCGAGCGACTCAGCGTCGTCTCGCCGCGGCAGTCGCGCCGAGTAGATGCTGTAACCGTCGATCTGACGTACCAGTAACGTCGCGATCGCGGTGGCGGCCATCATGGGAATCGCCAACGAGAAGCCACTGTGCGTGAACTCGAGTACCAACACGAGACCGGCGAGTGGGGCCTGCATCGATGCCCCGATCATGGCCGCGGCACCCACGAGGGCGAACGCCCCGATGGGTGTACCGGGCCACATATCGATCCAGAGCGCGCCGAAGCAGGCGCCGAAGAGTGCCCCGGTCGCGAGGAACGGCGTGAAGACACCGCCGGCGGCCCCGCTTCCGAGCATCATGGCGGTGACGATCGGCTTCAAGGCGAAGAGTGCGAACAGCAGTCCCACACCGCCCACGCCGAGGAACGCTTCGTGCGCCATGTCCTTACCGTTGCCGAAGAGCTGCGGATACCAGATCCCGATCACGCCAAGGACCCCAAAGGCCACGGGCATGATCCACAAGATCTGCGCGCCCTTGGCACGAAAGTGTGCCGCCCACCCGATGAGTCGGACGTAGAAGACGGCGAGGAGACCGATGACGACGCCCGCCAAGAGCGACCACACCATGAGCGAACCCGAGAAGCGGTAGCTCGGAATGTCGGCGTAGGTGGCGCCGGTGGGTAGATACAGCCAGGCCACCAGTGTCGCGATGAGCGACGTCACGAGCGCGGGCATCACGACCGGCAACGTGAAGCTGCCGTAGAGGACTTCGGCGGTGAAGATCGCCCCGCCGAGGGGAACGTTGTAGACACAGGCGAGGCCCGCGCCCCCACCGCAGGCGACGAGCAGGCGTTTCTGTGCGGGACTCAAGTTGAACCAGTGCGAGAGCACACTGCCCGACGCTCCGCCCATCAACTTCGGCGCCGCTTCGCGACCGATTGACGCGCCGAGACCGATGACCACCTCCGAGACGATCGATGTCAAGAAGCTCCGGCGCAGTGACAGTTCGCCGTCGCCGTTCCAGATGGCGTCATCGATGTCGGATTTTTCGTGCTTGAGATAGCGCCTGATCAAGTACCACGACACCGCCCCAATCACGCTTCCGATCAGCAGCACGATGATCCGGCGGCTCGAACTCACTGCGGCCACGGCGTTCTGGAAGTACCCGGAGTGATAGCGGAATCCGACGCGTTCGACCTCGGTGAGTAGCCACATCAAGAGGTCCCCGAAGAGACCGGTCGCGATACCCGTCAACACGACGGCGAACCAGAACTGCGGCGTGAGGCGCGCTCCACCGTCGTCGGTGACGTTTGGTTGTTCCATCGCACCACGGCCCGACGGAATGCGCCGCTTGATCATTGGCGGAGGAACGCGAAGGCGTTCACTCTCGGTGTTGCGCTTTCGCACCATGGACCTCTCAACGCAATGGCTCAGCCCATCGTAGTGGCCGCCAAATTCCAACTAAGTCTCTCGAAAAAGTGTGGAGCTATCGCGAGCGAAATGGCGTCGCGCTCACTGGCGCGCAAGCCACGTTGGCGCGTCGACTTCGATCCGCGCGAAGCGCGAGTCGACGCGTCCGAAACGTTCGTCAGCACTGGTCCACGCGCGCCACGCTTCAGAGATCTCGTCTTGAGTCCGCGCCACGAAGTTCCACCACATGAAGAGTCGCTCGTCGAAGGGCACGCCACCGATGAGCATGGCCCGAGCGGGGCCCTTTGATTCGAAGCGACACTCGTCTCGTCCGGCACCAAGGTACGCCAACTCGCCTGGTTGCACGGCGATGTCGTCCACCAGCACCGAGCCGTTGGCGACGACCAGCGCGTACTCGAACGTCGCATCGAGGGCGACCGTCGCGTCGCCACCGTGAAGACCGAGTTCGACACCGACCAACGCACTGTCTCGACGAGCCGGCGAACGAAGTTCGCCAAAAGTGCCCACGAGCACCGTGGCCGTGAGGTTCGACGTCTCAAAAATTGGCAGCGCGTCAAAGTGTTCGAAACCGGCGCCACCGTCGCGAGTCGACGACGGCTGCGCGACCCACAACTGCATGCCGTGCATCTCACCGGAACGAAGACCGGGATTCTCTTCGGAGTGCGCCACGCCGTGTCCTGACGTCATGAGATTCAGCTGACCGGCGCGAATGAGTTGTTCCGACCCGAGACTGTCGCGGTGCAAGAACTCACCACTGAAGAGCCACGTCACGGTCTGTAGTCCCATGTGCGGATGCGGCGCGACGTCGATCGACCGGTCCGGACTGAGCGACATGGGCCCCATGTGATCGACGAAACACCACGCCCCCACCGTGCGCCGACCCTTCGTCGGCAATGCCCGACGTACAGGGAGCCCCGCGACCTGCGCCTCGCGACTCTCGATGACCTCGACGTGGTGGTCAGTCACGTTTCGACGCTCCACGAGAACACAATCACGCGTCGTAGGCGGCTTGCAGTGTGGCGCAGTCGATCTTGCTCATGGCCATCATGGCTTCGTGAACACGGCCCGCCTTCTCTTGATCGGTATCGCCCAAGAGTTCGCCCAGAAGCGTCGGAATGATCTGCCACGAGACACCGAATCGATCCTTCAACCAACCGCAGGGTCCCGGTTCACCGTCGTCGCCGAGCGCCGACCAGTAGTAGTCGACCTCGTCTTGGTTTTGACACGCGACTACGAGTGAGAACGCCTCATTGAGCCTGAACGTCGGTCCGCCGTTCATTATCGTGATCGTCAGATTCTCAATGCGGATCGATCCGATGACGAAGCCACCGCCGGGCACCTCCGGCACGTCCATCCGGGTGACATCGATGATCTCAGAGTTGGCAAAGACGCTCGCGTAGAACTCCAGCGCCTGTTCGGCGTTGTCGTCGAACCAGAGGAATGGAGTGAGGTCCACCACGGCTTCATGCTACCGAGGTGCTTCGCACGGATTCCATCTCGAAAGTTGGGAGAATCGACCTCGGGAAGCGGAAAAATTCGCTTCTTCGACGTACTGTTTCGGTTTTCAGACCGGCCATATACTGCGATTAATGCTTGCAATTCTGTTCTGGGTCGTCCTAATCGGGTTCTCGTTCGCGCTCGAACTGCACTCCAACGCCTTCATCGCGGTCTTCATCGGCTTCGGCGCGGCGATCTCGTTCGTCCTGGCCCTCGCTGGACTTCCCTTCGCCTTCCAAGCGGGCGCCTGGATCGCCGTGTCGGCGGTGTCACTCGTCACGCTGCGACCGTTCGCCATGCGAAAGTTTCGCCATCATCGGTACGAGATTGATATGTCCCAACCGACGAATACCGCGATGACCGACATGCGCGGCACCGTCGAGATGTCGGTCGGCGACGCGACGCACCCGGGACGCGTGAAGATTCAAGGTGAGTCCTGGAAGGCCGTCACCGACTGGCCGGCGCAACTGCCCGATGGAACGCCCGTCGTCGTGAAGAAGGCCTACGGCACGACGTTATGGGTCGATCCGGTTTAATCGCCTGACCGACGCCGCGAGACGCTGCGGCCGGGAAGAAAGAGCCGTTGCTCTAGGACTGCGTGCTAGGAACGTCGGCCATCACGCTCTTGATCGCCTGCGCGGCACCCAAGAGCGCGGCGCTCTCGGCCGGGATGATCAACTTGGTGTTGGCACTCTCGGCGAACTTCGACAACGTGTCGAGCTGCAAGATCGCCACCAGCGTCGGGTCCGGCGCCTGCGCCTTGATCGCCGCGTACACCGAGGAGATGGCCTGCGCGCGACCTTCGGCTTCGAGGATGAGTGCCTGGCGTCGCCCTTGCGCGCGCAAGATGTCGGACTGCTGGGCACCCTCGGCCTCTTTGATCGCCGCTTGGCGTTGACCGTCGGCGACGTTGACCGCGGACTGCTGCTGTCCTTCAGATTCGAGGATACGTGCGCGCTTCTCTTGGTCGGCCTGCTTCTGCAGGGCCATCGCCTGGAGGATCTGCTCCGGCGGCGTGATCTCGAGGACCTCTACGCGATTGATGCGCACGCCCCACTTGTCCGTCGCCTCTTCCATCTGCGTCTGCAGCATCGTGCCGATGCGCTCGCGCTGAGAGAAGGCCTCGTCCAACGTGATGGAGCCGAAGACGGCACGCACGGAGGTTCGCGCCAGGTTGTCGACGCTGACGAGATAGTCCGAGTTCGTGAAGAGGGCCAAGCGGACGTCGACCACTTGAGAGAAAATCGTCGCGTTGACGATGACCGCCACATTGTCACGGGTGATGACCTGTTGACGGTCACCGGTACGCGGCGTCTCACGGACGTCGACGATCTTCATGACCTCGATGAACGGAATGATGAAGGTCAGGCCGGGGTTCTTGATGTCCTTGAACTCACCGAAGCGGGTGATGACCCCGACGAAGCCCTGCTGGACAATGCGTACGGCCTTCAAGATCGCCGCGAGCACCAGAAGAACGATGATTCCTGCGACCACTGCTAACACAATGCCAACCATCTGAATCCCTTCACTACGGTCCGGAACCAATCGATTCGGCCGGTTAATCGGAGTGTACTTGTCCATTTCCCGTGGTCATCAGGAGACCTGGCGAGACGGGGACGCGACTCATCCGAACGTGAAATCGAAGGCCTGCACGCCCGGAGTGAACTTCAACACCATGGTGCCGGAGGTGGAGGAGTTGGCGTGCAAGAGCGTGTAGAGCCGTGGCACGCCACTCACCTGGATCGTCGCCGGCGCCGTACCGTTACCCGCCGACACCTTCACCGTTCCGGTGCCCCCCATCACGAGGTACACGTTCTGGGCGATGTAGTTGATCTCCAGTTTCGCGTCCTTGATCGACGTCGCCTCTTCGGAGTGTTCGTTCCAGACACCCGACAGCGCCCACGTGGTCGACGCCAGGTTCGACGGGAAGTGGAACGTGGTCGCGACGTTCTCGGGCGGCTCGGAGCTCGTGTCCATGTAGGTCAGGCCGTACTTGTAGCCGATATAGGACTCCGGACTCGTCTCGACGAACGGTGTGAGGTTGGGCACCGACGTCGGCGGCGGCAACTTCAGTCCCGGGTTGGCCGCCACGAGGAGCTTTCGGATCAGTGTCTCGGTCAGCGCGTAGTTGCCCTCGCCGAAGTCGACGTGGCGCACGACGCCGTCGGCGTCGATGAGGTATTCCGCCGGCCAGTACTCGTTGTCGTAGGCGTTCCACGTGCCGTAGTCGTTGTCAACGGCGATGGGGTACTTGACGCCGAGTGTCTTGGCTTGCGCCTTTATGTTGCTGATCACGTGTTCAAACGCAAACTCCGGCGTGTGCACCCCGACGATCTCCAGCCCGTACGGGGCGTAACGCTTGTACCACGCCTCCACGTGCGGCAACGACCGCTGGCAGTTGATGCACGAATACGTCCAGAAGTCCACAAGGACGACCTTGCCGCGAAGTGCCTTCATCGTGAGTGGCTTGTCCTGGGGAGTGTTGAGCCACGTCGTGACGTCGGCGAAGTTGGGCGCCAGACCGCACGTCACCAGTCCCGGTGACGAGGCGGGACACGAGACGAGCGACCCGGAGACGCCGTGGGTTCCTTGGCCGCCCTTCAGCGCGTTGAGTTGCTTGCGAATACTCGTTGACCCCTCGATGTTCTTCTGCAGCACGCTCGTGTAACCGGGCACGTCCTTTTGCAAGAAGTCGAAGGAGTTCGTTGCGATGCCGACAGCCATCACGATCAACACCACGCCACCGATCTGTCGATAGAGCGGTGCGCGTTGACGAACGGCCTGCACCCGATGCACCAGTCCGCCGCCGGCGAGAGCGATGAAGAGCAGGGGCACCACCGCACCGATCGCAAATGCGAGCGTGACCAAGACGGTTTCGAAATGGACGTCGCGCGTCGCGCCGAGCACCGTGATGGCCGCCAGGACCGGCCCGGCGCACGGTACGAACACCAGTCCGAGCGCCAAGCCGATCACGAATCCGCCGCTCGAGCTGCTCGGTTGACGACCGATCAACCGGGCGAACGGCCGTTCCAACAACTCGCCGATGACGGGAACGACGAAGCCGATGCCGACGAGGCCCAGCAGCACCACGCCCACCCACATCAACGTGTTCTGTGGGAGGTGCAGTCCCGACAAGATCTCTGAGCCGATGAGCACGAGGAGACTGAAACTCAGGACGAGGCCCAGCACGATCGCCACGGATCGACGCCACGTTCCCTTCGGCGTTGCCGTCGCGTCGGGAGCGGCGACACCGGCTACAAACACGATGGGGAGTACGGGCAAGATGCACGGCGATATGCCCGCGATTAGTCCGGCGGCGAACGCCACGAATATGAGCGTCACGAAATCTGTCCTACGAATGAACCATCCGACCATTGCGACCGACGACCCATAGTTGGGACTCTAAGTCGTGACCGACCACGATGCTCCATATCGAACAGTCTTGGGAATCACCAAAGCGTTACAGCGTTCAGCTTTACGCAATTCTTAGAAAACGCGTCGCGACCAGATGCTTCGTCTGTCCCTGACGTGATACTCAAGGTTCACAATGACCTCTTCTACACTCAGGTCATGCTCGCCGACATCGTGGTCTTTGACGGACTGGACGAGTTAGACGCCCTTGGTCCGTACGAGATTCTGAGGCGCGCCGGTCAACTGAGTATCGACTTCTCGGTGCGCCTCGTGACCTACACCGGTCAACAAACGGTGAGCGCGGCCAGTGGGTTGACGTTCGCCACGGACGGCACCTTCGTTCCCGGTGAGGCCGACATGGTCATCGTGGCGGGCGGGGGCTGGAACGCTCGTTCGAAACAGGGGGCGTGGGCGGAGTACCAGCGAGGTGAGTTGGCCCCACTGCTCGTCGAAGCCGCGCAGAGCGCGACCGTGATGGCCGGCGTGTGCACCGGCACGATGCTCTGGGCTCACGCCGGCGTCATCACCGGTCGTCGCGCCAATACGCATCACACGGCGCACGAAGAACTAGCCGAACTGGGCGTCCGGGTCGTCCCCGATCGCGTCGTCGACGACGGTGACCTCGTCACGAGCGGGGGCGTCACCAGTGGGCTCGACCTGGCCTTGTGGTTGGTGGCGCGCGAACTCAGTGACCTCCTGGCCCAACAGATCGCGAAGAGCATTGAATACAAATGGTTCCGACCGAATCGATCCATCAGCGCGTAGCACCGACGACCGTTACAGACGGAATTCAAACTCCGTCGCCGGACCGCGCAGCGCTCGCCATTCCGGATTGAGGATGGCGTAGACGAGTTCATCGGTCCACTCACCCTTGACGTACTCGTTCTCGACGAAGAGGCCCTCTCGTCGCATCCCTAGTTTCTCGAGTACGCGAGCCGACGGCGTGTTGCGAGCGTCGAGTCGCCCGCTCACGCGATGGGCACCGAGTCCCGCGAAGGCCAGTTCGACGATCATGGCCGCGCCTTCGGTCGCGTAGCCCCGTCCGGCGTAGGACGGGTCGAGCACGTAGCCCACTTCGTAGTGCTTGTGCGTCGCACTGATGAAACCCATCGCCAACTCACCGATGAGGACTCCTTCTCCTTGAACTTCAAGACCGAAGTTGATCCAGCCGCCCTCTTCGGGTAAGTCGACAACACTTCGACGAGCGAGATGCTCCTCGGCACCAGGACGATCGAACGGCCCGAAGTAGAGATAGCGCACGACCTCGGGATCAGAGAACAGCGCGTAGTGACGATCTGCGTCGTCCGGCGTGAGCGCGCGGATGAGCAGTCGTTTCGTCGAGAGTGGGTAGACCAGTTGCATCACGCGCCTTCCGTCGGACTCATTCTGGCAGTACCAGGTTCGCTGCTTCGTCGACCACGATCACGAAGAATCGATTCGCGTTTCGCACCGTCCCGACGAAGTGGCCGAAGAGTTCGAAACTGATGCAGCCGAATATCTGGGACCACACCATCAACGAGAGGGCGCGCACGGACTCCGGGACGCCCGGCATCACCTCGTCCAGAGCGCGCGTCTCGAGTACCCCCTTCATCGCCGACTCGTCATCATCGATCCGAAGGTTCGTCCGTTGCCACGCGTCAACGACGATCGAACCGAGCACCAGCGCGACGCGAGCGGCCGGTTCGACCGTGAACGGCGGCGCTTCGTAACCGGGAACGGGCGAACCGTAGAGCAGGGCGTACTCATTGGGGTACGACTTCGCCCACTTGCGGATGGCCGACGCGGCCGCGTGCAGTCGGCGTCGCGGTTCGTCTTTGGGCACTCGAGCGGCGGCGCGCTCGGCGAAGGCTCCGAGGTCGTTGTAGGCGTCCACGATCAGCGCCGTCAACAGATCGTCGCGTGTCGGAAAGTACCGGTAGAGCGCCGAAGAGACGAGGCCCATTTCACGCGCGACCTCGCGCAACGACAGAGCGGGAGCGCCCTTCTCGGCGATCAACCTTCGCGACGTCGACTTAATCCGCTCAATCTGGAGGAGTCGGGATTCGGCTCGGGTCGCTCGGACGTCAGTCATCACACCAGTATCACAGGTCAACGACCGTCGCGCACGTAATTAGAGAGCAGTGCTCTTGCAATTCAGATCGAGATGTGTCACACTGGTTGGGAGAGCAGTGCTCTCCCAACAGAGGAGGATCCGTGGGAACGTACTTAGTGGTTGGTGCCGGCGCTATCGGCACGGTGGTCGCGGAAGAGCTCGCCCAACAGGGCCACGACGTTCGTCTCCTCTCTCGTCGCGGCACCGGCCCCGATCACTCCCTCATCGAGAAGGTCACGGGTGACGCCTCGGACCCCGCGACCGTGGCGCGACACGCGACCGGCACCGACGCCATCTTCAACTGCGCCAATCCCCCTTATCATCGCTGGTCGACGGACTGGCCCCCCATCGCTAACTCGATCCTCGCGGCCGCCCAGTCCAGTGGCGCCAAGCTCGTGACCCTCAACAACCTCTACGCCTACGGTCGTCCGACCGGTCCCATGACCCCCCACGACCCGCTCAATGCCGACTACGAGAAGGCCCAGGTACGTGCGACGATGTGGCGCGATGCCAAACGCGCGCACGACGAGGGCCGTATCAAGGCGACCGAGGTCCGCGCCTCTGACTTCATCGGCCCGCGCTCGGAGAGCTATCTCGGTCTGCTCATCCCACGGATCATCGCCGGGAACAGTTGTCAGGTCATCGGCAACGTCGACGCCGCGCACAGTTGGAACTACACGGTGGACGTGGCGCACATGCTGGTCACCTGCGCTCAGGACGATCGGGCCTGGGGTCGCGCGTGGCACGCGCCGGCCAATCCGGCGTGTTCCGTGCGACAGGCGATTGACGACATCGCTCGTATCGTCGGCGCCCCGAAGGTCAAGATCACCAAGGTGCCGACGGTGGCGCTTCGCGTGATGGGACTGTTCAACACCGACGTTCGTGAGTTGCCCAAGACCCTGTATCAGTTCCAGGCGCCGTTCGTCATCGATGACTCGGAGACCCGCAGTACGTTCGGTCTCGCGCCGACGCCATGGGATGACGTGCTGCGCTCGACGATCGCGTACTACGAGAAGGACTAACGACGAAGCACGGTCTCGCGGCATCGACAGATATGTTGGATTCGAACTGCGAGGAGATGCCATGTTCAACGACTTGAACGCCGACCTACTTGAGGTGATGCACGAGCTCGAAGCTCGCGACGAGCGTGACCGCGATGACGGAACGCCGCATCTGGAGCGCCTGCGCCAGATCACTCCGGACACCGGGCGCTTCATCGCGCTGTGGGCCGCCTCGGCACCTGCTGGGGCGATGATCGAAATTGGGACGAGCGCCGGCTACTCCGCGTTGTGGCTCGCCCAGGCCTGTCGACTCAGCCGACGAAGCCTCACCACCTTCGAGATCCTTCCCGCGAAGGCACGACTCGCCCGAGCGACATTCGACCGAACGAGCCTCACCGATGTCGTTCGTCTCGTCGAAGGCGACTTCCTCGACCACGCGGATGATTTCACGGACGTAGGGTTCTGCTTCCTCGACGCGGAGAAGGACGTCTACGAAGCCTGTTACGACGCGGTCGTTCCGAAGATGGTGCCCGGAGCGATCCTCATCGCTGACAATGCGACGAGTCACCGCGAGGATCTTCAGTCATTCATCGACCGCGTTCTCGACGACGACCGGGTCGACGCGATGGTCGCCACCGTCGGCAAGGGCGAACTCGTCTGTCGTCGGCGCTGACTGGCCAAAGTCAACGCGGCGGCGACCACGATGGGGGCTAGATGTCCTTGAACATGGACGTCGCGAGCACTTCGTAGCCGAGCGAATCGTAGAGCGCCCGCGCGGTCAGGTTCGGTCCAAAGACGTTGAGGGCGACGCGCGTCCCACCTCGTTCACGCGTCCACTCTTCGGCGGCCTCCATCGCGGCTCGCCCGAAGCCCCGTCCCCGCATTTCCTTGGCGATCTCGACGTCGAAGATGTACCAGGTGTCAGCGTCGCCCGACAGAGGTCGTCCCATCCACAGCGTTCCCACGCTCTCCTCATCGGCGATCACGTTCATCACGTGCTGACCGTCGGCCGGGCTTCCGTCGGGGAAGAGTTCCGCGGCCTGCGCGTCGGACATCTTCTTCGCGACGTCAGGGTTCTCGCCCGCCTTGATTCGTTCAGCCACGTAGTGCTCGAACAGGTTCGGCAACCACGCCGCCAGCTCTTCGGAACTCTTTGACTCCAATTTGACCATCCGACGATTTTAATAGCGGCAACTCCCATCACTTGAACCACTCGACGAGCGAAACGTGACAAGTGCGGTGTTAGCCTCGGCGTCGTCGAAGGAGCTCCCATGCCACTGACGAGTCAAGAAATCTGTGAAATGTCGGCGTTGGATCTCGCCCACGCCATGGCCACCGGTGCGACCACGTCCGTCGACGTCGTCTCGGCGTTGAGTGAGCGAATTGGCCGGATCGACGCGCCCGGATCCGAGATCGAACTGCGGAGCGTCTTGGCGCTCGCCCCCGACGCTCTCGAGAACGCCACACTCATGGACGACGAACGGGCCCGTGGAACGCTTCGAAGTCCCTTGCACGGCGTTCCGATTCTCATCAAGGACAACATCGAGGCCGTGGGACTTCCCGGCACCGCTGGCTCGACGACACTGCTCGGACGTCCCGTTCCCCGCGACGCGCCGCTGGTCACGAAACTTCGCGACGCCGGCCTCGTCATCCTCGGTTCCACCAACCTCTCGCAATGGGCCAACATGCGCTCCCCCTTTTCCACGAGCGGATGGTCGGCGGTTGGTGGACTCACCGCGAATCCGTATCGACTCGACCGCTGTGCCGGCGGCTCGTCCTCGGGTTCCGGAGCGGCGCTCGCGGCGCGCCTCGCCCCGCTGGCGATCGGTACCGAGACCGACGGCTCGATCACCTGCCCGGCGTCGCTGAACGGTGTCGTCGGGATCAAACCGGCGGTCGGCACGGTCTCCGGCGAAGGCATCGTTCCCATCTCTTCGAGTCAGGACAGCCCCGGCCCGATGGCCCGCACCGTGCGAGACACGGCCGCTCTCTACGAAATCCTCACGGGTCTCGACGACGTGCTCGAGCGCGTCGAGCGGGGATTTGACAGTGCGCGAGTCGCGGTCGCCACGAACCTCACGACCAGACATCGCGCCACCGACCAACTGTTCGTCGATGTCGTCGAAGCAGCGCGGAGTACCGGGATCACGCTGTCCGAGATCACCGTCCTCGAAGCCGACGCGACGGTCGATGGCGACGAATTGACCGTGGAGCTCAGCGAAATGAGTGACGACTTGACGGCATTCTTGAAGCGTCGCGGCGGCGCCGGTCCCTCGACGCTCGCCGAGTGCATCGACTTCGAAAACGAGCACCGCGACGTCGAACTCCCGTTCTTCGGTCACGAATACTTCGATCAGGCGCTCGCCTCGGGAGGGCGCGGCGGCGAAAGGTACCGCGATGCGAGAGAGCGAAACGTCAACTGGGCGATCGACCAGTGCCTGACGCCCGCACTCGTCGACGTCGACTGCTTCATCGCACCCTGTTACAGCCCCGCGTGGAAGAACGACCTGGTCTTGGGCGGGAGCGGCAGCGGACGCTGGTCGCAGGTGACCCAGGCGCCGGCGATCGCTGGATGGCCGATCGCGACCGTGCCGATGGGCGTCATCGACGGTCTTCCCGTCGGACTTTCAGTCGTCGGTCGACCGGGTAGCGAGACGATCATGCTCGCGGTCTGCGCAGGATTCGAACGCGTGCTGAACCTCGCGGCGAGTGACGTCCTGACTCCCACGTTCATTCCATCCCAGCGGGGCTGATCACCTTTGCGGTGTCGCCGTGACGAGACGTCACTGACGACTCGAGTGCGCCGACGTCGCTAACGTTTGCTACGTTGAGCGCATGTCCACTCAACTACGCGGTCTTCGCACTCTCATCTATCCGACCTGTGACCTTCCCGCCGCCAAGATGTGGTGGAGCGACTATCTCGGCATCGCTCCCTACTTCGACGAACCGTTCTACGTCGGCTTCGACGTCGCTGGTTACGAACTGGGCCTCGTGCCCACTGAGCAGACCGAGTCGAACCCCACGACGTACTGGGGCGTCGACGACGTCGCCCAGGCCGTGGCCGATGCCGAAGCGAACGGCGCGACCGTCCTCGAAACGCCCCAAGACGTGGGCGACGGCATCATCGTCGCTTCCGTCGAGAACCCGAGCGGACACGTCGTCGGACTCATTTACAATCCACACTTCGTCGCCAAGTAACCAAGCCAGTACCTCGCCATGCGAGCTCGCGTCTACTTGCGAGCCAGTACTTCTTCGTGGACGACCACGAAGATCCCGTCGTCACTGTCCGACCAGGCTCGAAAGGCGTCACTGATCGCACTGAGCTCCTCACTCGTCGTCAGACCGTACTCGAGTCCCTGCCGCGCGAACTCGCTGTAGAGGACGCGGTCGGCCCACAGATCGGCCCACCACTCGCGCTCCTCGACACTCTCGTAGGTCCAATCGGACCTCGAGCGCTCGAGCGAATCGAATCCGGACGACTCCACCCACTCGGCGAGATGGCGGCCCGCGTCGGCCTCGGCGTCGTTCCTCCGAGTGATTTGGTGATACAGCTCCATCCATCGAGTCAGTCCGTCGCTCGGTGGAGACCAGGTGAACTCCCCATAGTCGCCGTCTCGCACCGCCAGCCATCCACCGTCGCGCAGTACACGGCGCATTTCTCTCAGAGCGCGCGTCGGATCACTCAGGTGTTGGAGGACCTGGTGGGCGTAGACGACGTCGAACGAATCGTCTTCGAAGTCCAGGTTGTAGACATCGCCAATCGCGAAGGTGAGGTTCGACAACGCCCGGGCTTCGGCCGCTTCACGGGCTCGGCCAATCACTTCAGGCGAACGGTCGATGCCGACTACGGGACCCGGCGCGACCAAATCGGCCAGATCCATGGTGATCGTTCCAGGTCCGCATCCGACGTCGAGCAGGCGGTCGCCGCTCTTCAGGTGCGCGAGAAGGAAGCCGGCCGAGTTCTGCGCCGTGCGCCAGGTATGGCTGCGCAGGACCGACTCGTGATGCCCATGCGTGTAGCGATCGAGAGGTGCCATTTTGTCAAGATACATTCGAACGCGCGTCGATGCCAACGACCGCTTCCTGTTCGACGCCTCTTCGACGGTACGATGCGACGATGAGCCCGGATCCCCACGTCGTCTGCATCTTTCGCTCCACTCGAACCGACCATTCCGCGGACGAATACGAGGCCTGGTCGGGTCGGATGGACCGTCTGGTCGTCACGATGCCGGGCTACATCGGGCACACGAGCTTTCGCGACGACCAGTCTCGGCGTGGCGTCACGATCTCCTACTTCGCGTCCATGGCGGACCTCGAGGCGTGGAAACAGGTCGCTGAGCACCTCGAGGCCCAAGAGCTGGGCCGAACGTCGTTCTACACCGACTACGAGGTCGAGGTGGCCGAGATCGTCCGCCACTACGAATGGACGTCCTCGGAGTAATAGCGGCATTGCGCTCGTTGCGAGAAACGACCACGAGCAGCGAACGGGTTAGTTGTGACAACATGAGGCTCGTGAGCAACAAGCCCGCTATCGACGTGCAGATCTGCGAGCACTGTGGATTCACGTGGGCGACGATCTCAAGAGCGCAGGTCGCTACTCGGATCAGCGCGGCCATTGAGTCCTTTGTCGACGTGATCCAGCGAGCGGGCGACGAGGTCGGCCAGCGACCGAGCGACGAACGGTGGTCGATCCTCGAGTACGGCGCGCACCTTCGCGACGTCATCTTGAGTATCCGGGAGAGAGTCGTACTCGCGTCCATCCTCGACGTGCCGACGGGGACGCCGATCTACCGCGACGAGCGCGTTGACATCGGCTTTTACACCCAAGACGCGGCGTCGGACGTCGCAGTCGAGCTCCAGGTGGTCACGTATCTCTTCTTGAAGACCATCGCGACGTTGCCTGCGAACTTCGACGAGCGGCGTCTCGTCTACAGCCCTCGGACGCCACTCGAGATCACGATTTCCGGCGCACTCTCCAACGCCCTCCACGAGTGCGAACACCACTTGGGCGACGCCACCGAGAACCTGCGACTGCTCGACGTCACTCGCCCCTGACCTCGCCGTTCGCATGTACGCCGTGGCCGTCACGGAGGCGTCAGCGGTAGTTTGGTACGTGCGAACGAGTTGCGAGGAGGACCGATGAATCTCAACGTGGCCGCGGTGCAACTCTCTTCGGGATCTGACGTCGCGCACAACGTCGACGAGGCGGAGCGACTCGTCAACGTGGCGGCCGACCGGGGCGCCGAGTACGTGCAGTTGCCCGAGTATTTCAACTTCCTCGGACCGTTCGGCGGATTCGAAGGTGCCGCGGAATCGGTTCCCGGAGCGACGACGAACCGAATGGCCAAACTCGCCGCGTCGCGCGCCGTGACGTTGCACCTCGGAAGCCTGCTGGAGACGTCGCCAGTCAAAGGCAAGTTCTACAACACCAGTGTGCTCATCGGACCGAGCGGCGACATCATCGCCACCTACCGCAAGATCCACCTCTTCGACGTCAACGTTCCCGGCGCAATCGTCCATCGCGAATCGGACGTCATCACTCCCGGCGAAGAGATCGTCGTGGCGCGCTTGGCGGACTATGAACTCGGTCTGTCGATCTGTTTCGACGTTCGCTTCCCGGAGTTGTACCGAAAGCTGGCGCTCGCCGGTGCCGACGTCATCGCCATCCCGGCGGCCTTTAACGCCGTCACGGGACGGGCTCATTGGGATCTCTTAGTTCGAGCACGCGCCATTGAGAACCACGCCTTCGTGGTCGCGGCGGCGCAGGCCGGGACGACCGCCGAAGGAATCGCCACGTACGGTCACTCCCTCATCGTTGATCCGTGGGGAGAGGTCCTGGCCGAAGCGACGAGTGATGGACCCGAGGTCGTGATGGCGGCCTTGGACCTGCGTGAAGTCGCGCGTCGACGAGAACAGATCGCGTTCGTGGACTTTCGCCGTCCCGACCTCTATGACCGGGATCCTCGCGTCGTCGATTCGTGAGGCGCGTCGTTCACGACCCACGTTCAAGTTCCTGGTGAAGTTCGGCGACCGAAACGGATCCTGGGACCAACCCTCGATTCGCCATGTCATTCGCGCGGCGCCGGAGCAGTTCGTTGACCGGAGTGGCAATTCCGTAGCGTCGCCCGAGCGCGACGATCTCTCCGTTGAGGTAGTCGGTCTCGACGTTGCCGGTGCCTCGTAGCACGCTCTGCCACGACGAACTCCCGACGCGTCGAATCGAACCGATGGAGTGGTAGTTCACCAGTTTCGAGCGCTCTTCGGCCAGCTGCGTCGCGTGTTCAACGTCGACGCCGTGCGCCGTCAGGCAGAGAACGGCTTCGAGACGAACTCGATCGGCGAGTTCATCACTCACTGCGCTTCGTCCACAGAGCACCTCGAGTGCATTCAGGATGTTCGACAGTAACTTCCCCCACTTCAACGTCTCGATCTCCACGGTCGCCATCGACGCGAAGCCGGAATCGCTCAGTTGTTGCGAGACCGCCGCTACCGTCTCGTCGACGCCCGTCGGCCAACGCCCGACATCGAGGACGCCGATGATCGGGGCCGCGAACACTTCGATCCGTCCCGGCTCGAGATAGGACGCCGGCGACATGACGCACACGCCGTACGTGTTGGAGAAGTGCCCCGAGACCAAGCGTTCGTTCGCGACGCCGTTTTGTGCGCACAGCACGGCCACGTCGGGTGGAGCGACGTGTTCGAGTTCCTCGAGTACACCTGCGGTGTCTTGGCTCTTGACGCACAGGACGACGACGTCACCGTGATCCACGGTCAGGGCCGACGTCCCGTTCACGACGTCCACCTTTGATCGTCGCGTCCATTCGGGGGTCGCGATAGTGACACCGTCTTTGGCGATGACCTCAAAGTTCGCTCCGCGCGCCACCAACACCACGCGATACCCGTGTTCGAAGAGTTGCGCAGCAATCGGGGCGCCGATCGCCCCCGCTCCGATGACCACGATTCGCACGATGCGATACTTGCACGTACGGATCATCGACGGCTCGAGTCCCGTCTTCATCGGACCTAGTGTCGAGTGCTGTGAGATGGCCCGGCGCCGAGATCGAGGTGAACGCGAAGCTCGTCGAGCAACTCGTACGCGAGCAGCACCCGGACCTGATCAACGAGGTCATCACCGAGATGTCATCGGGATTCGACAACTCCATTTGGCGACTCGGGGACAGGTTGGTCGTACGAATTCCACGACGCCTCGTCGCGGTCCCGTTGATCGAGAGCGAACAGCGTTGGCTCCCCGAATTGGCACCGCTGCTGCCGCTCTCGATACCGACACCGATCCGCGTGGGTCGACCAAGTGAACTCTTCCCGTGGCCGTGGACCATTGCACGATGGATCGAAGGAGCGCCGGGCAATTTGATCACCGATTCGGTCCTGGGAGCTTCGGCCACACGACTGGGCGGTTTCTTCCGCGCACTACACCGTGACGCACCTGGCGATGCTCCGAGCAACCCCTTCAGGGGCGTGCCGCTCAGTGCTCAGGATGGAAACTTCTGCTCCCGATTCGAAGACGTCGGAACAGTGATTGATCGCAACGCTGTGCAGAAGCTGTGGCAGGCGTCGCTCGACGCGCCGTCGTGGCCCCGAACGCCGCAGTGGATTCACGGCGATCCGCACACCGCGAATCTCATCTTTCGCGACGACGTCCTGGTCGGCGTGATCGACTTTGGCGACATGTGTGCGGGCGATCCCGCCACTGATTTGGCGGGATGCTTCCTGTCACTCCCGTTCCAATCGATCGATGGGTTCATCGACGCGTACGGACCGGTCGATGACGCGACCATCCAACGCACACTCGGTTGGGCTGTCCACTTTGGGCTGATGTTCATACTCCTCGGTGAGTCCGACGAGCCGACCTACGGAAGAATCGGACACCGAGCGATCGAGAACGCCCTCGCCTACGCGAAGCGACGCGGCTAGACCTCCGCCTTAAGGAGCGCCGGCAACTGCTTCGAGAAATCGACGCACGTCACGAGTGTTGGTGAGAACAACGACGCGATCCGGTCCGACTGCCTCGCGGGCCTCGCGGGGAACGACGTCGTGATACTTCGAGTGCGAATTCCAGGACCACAGGATGATGTTCCTCATGGGGTCGAGCGACAGCGCGTTGCGCCATGATTCGCGATTGCCGTTCCACAGCTCTTCGCGTCGGAGGATTCGCAGGATCGTCCTCTTGATGACTCGCGCCATCACGACCCGTTTCGGCAGGTCAATAATGAGGATCGCTGTGGCTCTGGGCCACAGGATGCCGCGGACCTGACTGTAATTGCCGTCCACGACCCAGCGAGGCTGGTCGACGAATGTCTCGACGCGGGAACGAAACTCCTCGACGTCGAGCGGCGTCCAGTCTGGTTGTTGGTACAGTCCATCGAGCTCGAGACACGCGACGCCCAAAACGTTGGCAAGCGCCTTCGACACCGTCGTCTTTCCACTGCCCGACGTGCCTTGGACGACAACACGCGACAGACGATACGGCGCAGTTTCACGATGATCCGGCACCGCCGCAGCCTACAAAGCAACGGCGCCGTCAGTGCGCCGTGATGATCTCTCGCACGCACGACACGCGCACCACGATGCGTCGAAGAACACCCAGAGTTGCGCCCATCGGGTTACAATCCCCTGGGGTTTAATCGAAGGCCGCCCGTGCGTGGTCTCGTGGTGGGAGAAATCGACGGCTATGGGACTAGTGACACCAATCATCGCGGCGTCAGCTGGCGGTTTATTCGCTCTCCTGGTCGTCATCGGACTGATCGTCCTGAACTATTTGGCCACGTCTCGAATCATTGCGCAGGCGGGTTACTCGCCCCTTTGGATATTGGTGCCGGTCGCACCATTCGTTTTAACGATCATCTGCTTCATCATTTTTGTGAGCGACGTTCACACGATTTTCTCTGGCGACGGTCTCGGAGTCGGAGGTATCAACAACGTTGGAGTTGCCTGGGACTTAGACGAGATCAGCATCTTTCTCAACTGGATCTTTTTCCTGATATTCGCCTTCTCTCGTTGGCCCGTGTCCGGCGCACACCACTCACCTAGCGTCGTCACGCCGCGTCCGCCCGATTCGTTTCGGGCGACCCCGGGCCCTGCGTCGATTCACCCGACCCCCGGCGCCGCGGTCCCCACCGCACGTGTCGTACCCGCATCAGGGGCCGGCCCCGGGTCGGGTCCCGCCGTGCCGAGCGCCTCCGTGGCGAAGCGTCAAGGCGCCCAGTTTTGCCCGTGGTGTGCCGAACCGCTCCCAGGAAACCGGTCCCTCTTTCATGACTGCGGCTCAAAAGATCGACCGGAAACGTTCTGCAAGAACTGCGGCAAGGCGTTGCCCACGGGGAGTTCAGTGTGCAGCGAGTGTGCAGCGGTCTGACTCAACTTCGAGTCTTTCGCTTAGTCGAACGCCGAGTGCTCTAACCAGAAATCGACGAGTCGACGGTCCCCGCGCACTTCGACGCCTCCACGATCCACTCCACGGCGCCGCAGGATAGCGAGCAGTACGTCGACCGGCGAACCCACCAGTTCGGCGTCGAAGTTGCCTTCCGAGCGCGAAACGCTGAAACCTTCGTCGCTCAAGGTAATCGACCACAGTTCTTCGCTGACACTGTCACTGATACGAAACGCGAGCCTTTCGCCGCGACCGCGAAGCAGCGACAACTCCGGCGAGTGTTTCGCCACCTTCTCGAGGTTGGAGAGATATTCATCGACGGCGTCGACGGCGATAATGGCATCGGCACTCGGTTCAATCTCGGCGGCGAGTTCCAGGTCCATCCGATGGACCAGGGTTTCATGCAACTGACGGCGCGACCAAAACCGAACGTGCTGATCGAGCCCCCACGCCCACATCGCGTCGTCCGGGTTCGCCGCGAGCAGTGTCGCGACCAGCTGTGATCCGCCTTCCATGATCCACTCCGGATTCACGTCGTCTCGCAACGATGGCGGTGCGTTGCGCGGTATCCGCACCGGCGATTGAAGACGAACCAGTTCTTCGGCCCAGCGGTGGATTACTCCCAGGTGCTCGGCCAGATCGAGCACCGTCCACCCTGGACAGGTTGCGACCTCGTGGCCCGGCGCAAGTGTCGCCATGACGTAGGAGAACCGCACTATTTCGTCGTTCAACACGTGGCAGTTCTCAACGTGGTCCACAGTTACCTCCAAGTGTTTGTGCCTAAGCGCCGTCCACGTTGATGTCGCTTTCGAGCGCCATCGTAGTAGCCACGACGGGCGATTGACATTGAGCAGGCAGGCGCTCGAAGGGTCGAGCGAGTGTTAGCGGTGGAGGATTCGCTGGAGGTCATCCTTCGATGCACTCGCGAGCCAGCCACCCGAATACTCGTTGTCATCGGTCACCTCGGCCACCGCACACTCCGGTCCACCAACGCGAGATGCGTTTTCCTCCAACTCGATCTCGGCCAAGATGAGTCCCGCGTGTCGGCCCTTGAACTCATCAATGGCGTAGTCGAGGCCATTGGACGTTGCTCTCCAGCGGCTCTTCGCGATAATGGCCGCGGGTGTGACAGAGAGTGCGTGAAACTCACTTTCGCTGAGATAGATGTTCGTCATTTTGACTATCTCCGGACTTCTCTCGTCGACTCGAACCTTTTGACCGAGCTTGTAGGTGACGATGTCGTGGTCTTGAATCATCCTCAAACGCAGCGTCGTGCCCCTCCAGTAGTGGTCGACGATCACACGTTCATTAGTGGCGCCGGTTGGCAGCCGGTCCAGTAACCATCGCTGTTCTCGTTCGACGCGCGCGTAGCGACCTTCACCGGGACGAGGATTGGTCACGTGACGAGTCTAAGTATCGCGCCGATCTTCTACGAGATCTGCGCGTTGCAAGTCGGTGACATTCTTCGCCGAGGACTAGAGTCGCTTCGATGCGGCACGCGTCGGAAGAGACTCTCCAGCGTCTGGCGTGGCTCCTCAAACAACTTCGGGCCATGGACGGTCTCGTCGAGAAGGGACCAGGCGTGTACTACCGCAAGTCCAAGGCCTTCTTGCACTTCCACGAAGACCCGGCAGGGATATTCGTCGACGTCCGCTTGCGACACGATGATCCCTTCACTCGACTCGCTGTCACGACGCGAAAGCAGCAGTCCGCGCTCGTCACCGAAATCAAGCGGGCGCTCGCGCGAAACGATTAGATGTCGAAGCGGTTAGACCGGCGCGCAGATGAGCACGACTGAGTCTTTCGACTCAGGATCGAAACGATCATCGTAGATTTCGAGGTGATACCCCTTGCGAAGTTGAACGCCGGACGATGGAATGTATTCCGAGTAGAACCACACGGCCGTCTGACGAAAGGTGCTGAGCGGTCCGACGTGTTCACAGGCGAGATACGATCCGCCGGGAAGTTCCAGTGTCTCGAGACCCTGCGTGTTGTGCTCGCTGTCTTGGAGTCGAATCGCTGCAAGATAGTTCATCTTCGAACTTCCCTCCACGTCGCTCATCACACCGACCGACCAGTGCGCGTCGTGGAACGCGTGTCCGTGGGACTCCGTGAGGCGGTCCCACAGAGCCGGAATCACTTCGCCGGCGTCGGAGTTCGGTTCGTGGCCACTGACGAACTGTCCCGACACCCCCACGACCGTGGTCGCCGGAACTTCGATGGTGGAGACGTTCGGCGTCGACATGTCGCCGAGAATAGTGCAATCGAATGACCCAAGGAACGCTCGCCGTACGCGGCTTCGACTAGTGAGGGTGAGAGTGTTCCGCGCCCCGATAGGTGCCGAAGGACCATCGATTGCCTTCCGGATCCTGCACCGAGAACTCGCGCGATCCGTAGTCGGTGTCGTTGAGTCCACGCAGCAACGTCGCGCCGGCGGCCAATGCTCGGTCGTGCAGCGCGTCGGGGTTGTCGGTCACGACGTACACGCCGAAGGTCCCCGGCTTGAGCGCCCACTCGTCGCCGCCGTCGGCTTTCTCATCGCCCAGCATGATGCCCCCGCCAAGTGGCCAAAGGATCTCGCAATGATCGACGTGGTCCTCTTCGCCGTATAGAGCCGAGATCGTGAAGCCGAACGCGTCCACGTAGAAGTCAATGAGAGCGCGGGCGTTACGTGCCGCGAGCGACGGCCACACGTACGTGGTCGATGGATCAGATGGCATGGTGAGAAATCCTCCTAGAGGCTCTGCTAGTGCGATTCCACGTGGTGAACGGCATGACCGAATCCAAACACAACGCTTTCGCGGTGTCAACCGTGAAGGTTCTACGTTGACGGCTCGTGCAACTTCACGATTCGCTCGATCGTGTTCCAGTTGCGTGTCGTCGCAGCACACGACAGCGCCTTTTCAATCATTCGATTCACGTTGCCGCCCCGGCCCTCCACGAGTCGAGTCACGGAGAACCAGTCCGTCTCGTTGGCATCAAAGATATACGCGTCTTCTCGAGGAGAGACGATAGGGAGGTCCGTGCGCGCCGAAGACTCGGTAAACGTCACGCAGCGTTGACCCACGTCACTGATGGGCGTGATCCGAAACGGCTGGGACACCACGGAACTTCGAAGTACGGCCACGCTACGTACGAACACTGGCTCGAATCGACCAATCGTGCGTTCGATGCCCACCTGCGTCGCTTCGATGAGCGCAGTAACGTCACCGCTGTCCCATTCGAACGAGACGTTGCCCGTGGCCAGGTGCGAGCGAGGATCCTTCGCGCCGGCACCCGCAAAGATTCGAAGGAGCACGTCACGATGAAGGCCGGCTCGCCCAATCATCACGTTGCGAATGAACGCAACGTAACGCGACGAATCGTCACGCCGCACTTGATTCATTCATCACGACGCAGTGCGAACGATTCATGGGCGGCGGCGGCGATCTCGGCCGACGCCCGCTTCAGAAATCTGATCGCTTGTGCGGTCTCGCTCAAGGGCTTGCGTCCATGAACGACCTCCCACGCATGAATCGTCAAAGGTCGGGCTCGAATCGCTGCTTCAAGTCGCTCCAGCTCTTCGGTCTCGAGTGAACTCCACTTCACGTATCGCGACACGAATTTTTCGATGAGCCGAGCATCGCGCACGCCGGCGGCGAAGAGTGCCATGCCGAGTGACCAGAGACGAGGTCCCCGTCCGGCATTCGCCCAATCGACAATGGCGAATGGAGCCATCGTCCGATTCGACGGCGTTCAGCGGCACCATGTCGGGGTGCACGAAACGGTGCGGAAGATCGTCACACGTGTCAATTTCGGACACCGCCGTCGAAAGTGCCTTTAACGACGCTCGGTCCGCCGGGGCAACTGACGGTGCGTAGTCCTCCAACATCATCTGGAGTGCACGAACCTCATCGCTCGGTGTTCCGGACGAAACGACGTGATGCCATCCGCCTCCCGGTGATAGGTTGAACCCTTCGCGAGCGTGGAGTGCGCCGAGAAGAGCGCCGAGGTACGCGAACGTTCGACCGCCAGGCCGGGGTCGCTCCCCGACGAGGAATGTCGTGACCAATACGGCCTGTTCTTCGTGCGTCGAAACCGGATCCGACGCGGCGTTTCTTTCGGCGGGGAATCCACCCTGCTCCAGTTGCTCGAGCACGATCGCGTCGCGACGAACGTCGTCGAGTGAACGTGACCGCGGGAACACTCGAGCGACCCAGCTGGGACCATCGTGACGGTCTACGCGAATGACCCCCAGGTCCAGCTCGGTCATCGCGGCGACTTCAATGTCGTAAGTCGCGTTGAGGTGAGGCGCGAGCGTCGCTATCCCCTTGACTCGGTAAAGTGATTTGCCTTGCGCCATGGAACTCGCTTCGACCGTGGATGCTCAGACGTTACTCATTCGACGTGCGCAATGAACTACGCCGCGCCGAGGAGGTCCCACTTGTTGCCGTACAGGTCCTTGAAGACAGCGACGTGGCCATAGGGTTCGGCACGCGGAGCCGTGAGGAACTCAACGCCCGCGTTCGTCATGCGCTCGTAGGTGGCGAAGAAGTCGTCCACGCGCAAGAAGAGACCCACGCGACCAGCGAACTGGCGACCGACCAACGCCTCTTGCTCCTCACCTCGCGCCTGAGCGAGCAAGATGCCACAGCCTGAGCCGGGAGGGCGAACGACGACCCACCGCTTCGGCTGACCGTCCCCGTCGAGCGAGGCGGAGTCCTCCTCCAGAACACAACCCAGTACGTTCACGAAGAATTCGATGGCTTCGTCGTACTCCTTCACAATCACACTGACAAGTTCGAGACCCATCCGGTCAGACTATTTCCTCGCCACGGATAGAACGATCGGAGTGTCACTATCGTTGCCCTATGACGTCTGATTGGGCACGACCCGTCGTCCACTGGTCGATCGTCGCCGTCGACCCCGAGCGCCAGCGCGCCTTCTACGCCGGACTGTTCAATTGGGAGATCGGTGACGGACCGATTATGGACATACCGGCCGGCATCGGTGGTCCCGAACCGGGACCGGCAGGTCACATCCAGTCCGGCACACGTCCGGACGTGTCGCTGTACGTCCAGGTGGGCGATTTACGCTCAACGATCGACAAAGCGATCTCGCTCGGCGGGAAGGAGACCATTCCTCCGTTTGACCTGGCGAACGGTCAGACGTTGGCCGCCATCGAAGATCCCGAGGGCAACTTCGTTATGTTGGTTCAGCAGTAGCGGTTCCTAACCCACCAGCTCTTTGAAGTACTCGCTCACGATCGACGTCGGCTCGAGTAGTGCATTGAAGTCATCCGCCACGGGTGATGTCGATGCAGAAGATGCCGAGGCCGTCGCGTCGCGCATCGATCGCCACCAGGTAATGGCGATCCACTCGCCGTCGAGACCGCTCGCCACCGTGCGACGGACGAGACCTTCTTGTTGATAGACGAAGCGCTGCTGGTAGTCAGCGTTGCGCTCCAAGAAATCCTCTGGGCGGATGTCGGCACGCAATCGGAACTTCGAGACTTCAATCATGACGGCACACTACAAGCGACGTCGGATCACTCGCACTTACTGGATCTCGGTGTGGAGTGGACGAGCGGGATCGCTCCCGGAGCCACCCGGCACGATGGGATTCACCAAGACAACTCCGCCGCAGTAGGGCCATGATGAGAAGCCTCGCGGGACAGGAATAGATGCCCATCCGCTCAACGATCGCAAGGATACAACGACCTGACTGGCGTTCGCACACGGCGTCTGGACGTCGCTGCCAAACAGCCAGAAGGAGGCCGTGGCCCCAGGCAAGATCCGCACCGTCGGCGGCCGTCGAAGCTTCGCGACGCCCATCTCGTCGTTGCCACGGTGACCAATTGTGTCCTCGGACTTCACTTCGACCCGCGCGCCGTTCCTGTAGAACGAGATCGTGGGAAAACCGCTCACCACGCAAGAGAATGCTCCGTCGTTGCGGATCCAGAACAGGTCACCGTAAGTCCCGGCGAGACCTCCGGTCGTCCCGCGCCATACGACCGTCAATGCGTCGGAACCACATCGCAGTGTTGACGTAGTTGTTGTACTCGCACCCGAGGGGACAACGCCGATAAGGGCGAAGGAGGCCACAACAATCAGGATTCGAGTCGCTAAACCCCCGCACCGAGAGAACACCTGCCGCACGATGGCCAATCTAATGTCGGTGACCGTTGCTTCGACAAACTGTCATCGAACTGTCTTTCTTGCGGCAACGGCAAGGTAGAGCGGGTCGCCAGTTTTCGCCCAGGATCGTTGCGCGGTATAGACGAGTTTCGAGACATGCTCATCATCGTTGAATGCAGCAATGGACGTGACGTCCATCGGATCATTCTCATTCGAGCCGACGAAAGCATCGAGTCGGTCTCGAGACCACAGTTGCGGTGCGCCGATCGACAGATAGGCCGCGACGAGCGCCTGGAAGGCGAATCGACTTAACAGTTCTTGATCATCCACCCAAGGCCGAATCGAAGAGATGGCTTCGTAACCGGTGACGCCATGAAGTGCAGTGAAATCGTCAGTCGACGCGTATAAGTGGAGCGCCGCTCGCGCCAAAAGTTCATCCGTCTCATCGGTGACCTCGAGCGATGCCACGGCCGCGTCAAAGATGTCGCTGCGGGCAACCGCGCGCATCTCTTCGTCAATTCTCTTCTGTTTCGTCGGGACCGGGAGACCCGGAGTCGTGGCCAGTTTGGTCAAGATTGCAATCGGATCGGTCGTCGTAACGTCTCCTTGCGCCAACTCCTTCAGGGGCTGTCCGGTTTCGGCGAGGTACGCCAAGCCGGCCGCGATGCGCGAGGGCGACGAGACCTCAATTGCGTAGGCGAGGCGAATCACGCCATGAAAGGCCGCTCCACTGATGCCCGGAAGTAGTGCGGGCAGATGAAGTCGCAACGTTTCGTCCGACCCCGCGTCGGCAACCTGTTTGACGAAGTATGCCCGGAGGTCGGCCGCGGCGTCGTAATCGCCGATGGCCGAGCGCCACGTATTGCCATCAAGCTGTGTTGAGGGCGAATCGATCGCGACGATGCGCGAAGAGTAGGCGGCGGCGAAGCGAAGGAGCTCGTCGGCGTCGGCGCCGAGACCTCGTTTCGCTACGAGTGCCATCGGAAGATGATTGGTTAGGCCGCGAACTGTCGTTGGGTCGGTGCCAAGCTCGTCATCGAGTAACTCTTGCAACACCTGACTGGCGTTTTCTCCCACAACGAGAACGCTATGGGTGACTACCGCACGCGTGTCACTCTGCGACGAGCCACTTTGAAAGGACACGGACGTCACTCGTCTCGTAGCCGCGACGTTCGTAGAAACCGAACGCCGCGTCGTTGCCTCTGCGAACCATCAACTGGATCTTCACAGCACCATTGCGCAGTAGCCACTCCTCAGCGACTTTCATAAGTTCTGATCCGAGACCTGCGTTCTGCAATGCCGTGCGCACCGACAAGTAGTAGACCCATCCTCGATGGCCATCGCTGCCGACCATCACGGAACCAATCAACTCGCCGTCTTGCTTTAGACCCAGGACCGCGGACGTCGGTCCCTCAATCGCGCGTCGAAAGTCTGCGTGAGGATCGTTCCACGGCCGTGTCAATCCGGTTTCGGCCCAGAGCGCGACCGCGCTAGCGACGTCATCGATGGTGAGCTCCAGAACTTCCATCGGGCAATGGTAATTGTCGAACGGGACGAACCATGTAGCGATTACTCGAGTGCTGTGTCAGCGAGTTTGGCGAGCGCTTCGCCAGTGAGGCGAAACTCAGTCCATTCGTCCAACGCTTCGGCACCGAGCGAGCGATAGAAGTCGATCGATGGTTGATTCCAGTCGAGCACCGACCACTTCAGTCGGTGGTAGCCCTTCGCGACGCACTCTCTCGCGAGATGGCCCAAGAGTCCCGAGCCCAATCCACGGCCGCGAAACTCAGGTTTGACGAAGAGGTCTTCGAGGAAGATGCCGTGAGTTCCCGTCCACGTCGAGTAGTTGAGGAACCACACCGCGAAGCCGGCGACGTCTCCCTCATCGGTTTCCACCAAGTCACAAAAGACGTTGGGGACGTCAGCAAAGAAGTTCTCGCGAAGTTGTTCGGGCGTGGCTCGTGCCATTTCGAGTGCTCGCTCGTAGCGGGCGAGGTCTCGAATCAGTTCGTGGATCGTCGGCACGTCCTCGAGTACCGCTCGGCGGATCCTCACCGCGACGCTCTAGTGAGTAACGAGGAGCAGAGCGAAACCGTCGTAGCCCTTGCTCCCCACCGTTTGGATCGCCGTTCCCTCGACTCTCTCGTTCGCGGCCGCAATCGCCAGGAACGCGCGAGTTCCTTGGACCCTCTCGTCGGTGCTGTTCGAATTGACAACTTCGCCGTCGCGAATCACGTTGTCGGCAACGATGACCGTGCCCGGTCGAGACAGTTGAAGTGAAAGCTCCAGATACGTCGGATAGCTCTCTTTGTCCGCGTCGATGAAGATGAAGTCGAAAGGTTCGGACTCCTCGTCGATGAGGTCCTGCAGCGACGTCGCCGCCGGACCAACACGAATGACAACCAACGACCCGAGTCCCGCTTGGTCGATGTTCTTGCGCGCCACGTCGGCGTGCAACGACTCCAGTTCGAGTGTCACGAGTTGGCCGTCATCGGGCAGCGCGCGGGCGAGCCAGATCGTGCTGTACCCTCCGAGAGTTCCGATCTCCAGAATTCGACGGGATCGTTGCATTCGTGCGAGAAGTTCGAGCAGTTTCCCTTGATTCGGGGCGACGCTTATCGGAGGAAGTTGAGCTGCCGCACTACTGGCCTGGGTCTCCTCGAGCGCCCGATCGGGAGGCAAGAACAGCCCAGCTAGGTATTCATCGACATCGTTCCATTGACGTTCACTCATCCGGAAAGTCTCGCACCTCGACGACGCCCTCGCTTCATGGCTGACCGGTGGAGTGCCGCCGATACGCGTTCGCTCACCACGACTTCATACGACGTGCGGCTACGGGGAGCGACCCAGCGCCCACGATTTAGCCCACGGATCAAGAGGTTTGGGGGCGACACCCAGAGAAGCACCGTGCGATGTGAGAACGCAACTCTCGTTTTCGACCCACGCAATCAGTCCAGCCTTAGTGAGTTCTCGTAGTCGTTCATAGAGCACACTCGATGACATTCCATCACTGCGTTCGCGAATTCGGACTTCGAATTCGGACTCTTGTTGGAGGAGTCGACTACTGAACCGGCGGCCCATCAATTCCAAAGACATTGCCAAATGGGTCAACCATTTGTGCCATCGAACGAAAGTCGTCAATTGCAAGCGGTCCTCGATGCAAACGCGCACCCTTCGACTCGGCGCGAGCAACGGCTGCCGAATGATCGTCGACCCGCAGATAGACGACCGGACTACCGCCGATGGCGTTTTTCTTCGCGTCTGAGGGATGAAAGCCGAATTCAATGTCGCCGACGTCAAACCAAGCGAATCCATCATCGAAGCGCATCCGGTCACTTGGACACTCCAACAGATCGGCCCACCAGTGAGCCACCACCGCGGGCTCATCCACGAAGAACATCACGGCGCGCACAATCGATGACATGTCTAGTGACTACCCGCGAGGTTGTACACGCGCGTCGCAGTCCCGAAAAACATGTCGTCACGCTCGCTCGCCGAGTACGGCGCGGCGATCTTCTTCATTGCGTTCCACAAGACGCGATATGACAGCGAATAACGATCGACCGGAAAGTTTGACTCGAACATGCACCTGCTTGGAGTGAAGCACTCGATCGCGTGCTCGAAGTAGCGCCCCTGGAGCGCGACGAACTCATCCGAAGTCGGGGGTTTCGCGGCGACGTCGAATCCGAAGCCATTGTCGGGCATCGCCAGTCCACCGATCTTCGCAACCACGTTGTCACACTGAGCGATATCGGCGATGTCACGCTTCCACTGAGTGAAGATCTCGTCGCGTCGACCGGCGTAGGTTCCGACGCCAAGAGGCGTGCCGAAGTGGTCGAGCACCAGCATGGTGTCCGGTACCGCGCGTGCCAGGGCGGCGAATTCTCGGTTCTGATGGTGGTAGTGCCAGGCGTCGTAGGTCAGTGACCGACGCCCGAGGGCGATCACTCCGGCGCGAAATGCCGGGGCGGCGTACATTCCCTCTGCGCCACGACCGGGAATCATCAGCGCCTCCGGGTGCGGATCGCGTGCTGCGGCGTCGCGGATTCCGCGTAGCAGTCCGTCACTGGCGTCTCGGTGCGCGTCGAGTGCCGCGTCAAGGTGCGTCGCGTCCGCCAGATCGATGTGGGCGACGAGACCGGCAATGAGGTGGTCGGGATCAACCGCCGCGGTCTGGGCGACGAATTCGGTCTCGCCCACCGACTTGAGGAACGACGGTCCGTCACTGTGATAACTCGCGCGACACTCCACGAACACCGTGTGCTCGACGCGGTGGCCGCTGGCGACGTCAGCCTTGAGCTCGTTGAATCCGTAGGGCAGACGACCTCCAGAGGGCCACAGGTGATGATGTGGGTCAACGATCCGCTGCGCGGGATCGACCACGTCCTCGTGAACCTGCTCGTACCACTCTGGTGTTTGCGGTTCGGCCATGCCACCGTCCTCTAATTGGATCGCCTCGACCGTGCATTGGTCGTGTGATTCGTCAGTCCTATATCCGGTACCTGCCTACGTTGGTCTACCGCTCTTTTGGTAGAAGTCGCGTATTGGTCCTGAAAGCTACAGCGATGAGAGGAAGTCGAGCAAGGCTCCGAAGTAAGCCTCCTGGTCGTCGTACATCGCCATGTGGCTGCCGTTCTCGCAGATGTAGCACGATCCACGGGGCAGACGAGCCGCCATCGTCTCAAGAAACTTGGGGTCCATGGTGTCGTGGCGACCGCCGAGGACCAGCGTCGGGGTGGTGATGAATTGGAGGTCGTCCGTGCGATCCCAGGAGGCCAAACTTGCCTCTCGCGAGATACTTAACTCACTCGGACCTTGCATCGTTTGATAAAGGTCTTGATTGAGGAGCGCGAAGGAATATGTCACCGGCTCCGGCACAGGGTTCATACGCACAATGTGGTCGACGTAATAGGAGCGAACTAGCAGCTCCATGTAGCGAGGATTCGCAAAATCCTTGGCGCTTTCGATCTTTAGGATCTCCGCCAGATCGTCTTGGTTCATCGCCGGCATCAAAATATCGGTCGCGTAGCGGTTGTAGGCCGGGACGCTCGACATCATGTTCGAGATGACCAGACCCTTGAGCTCTTCGCCGTGCTTAAGGGCGTACTCCATCGCCAGAATCCCGCCCCAGGAATGACCCAAGAGGACGAAGTTGTCCGGTCCCAACTCCAGAGCACTGCGCACCTGCTCGACCTCATCGACAAAGCGATCCAAGTCCCACATGCGTGGATCGGCCGGATTGTCGCTGCGACCCGAACCCAATTGGTCGTAGTAGTAGTACTCGATACCTGCTGCCGGTAAGAAACTGTCAAAAGCCTCAAAGTAGTCGTGCGTCGCGCCGGGGCCACCGTGCAAGAGAAGCACCCTGATTGCGGGATTATTGCCAATCCGCTTCGTCCACACATTGAAAGTACCCAGTGGCGTCGTGATCGGAATCATCCTCACGCCACCCGCGAAGGCATCGGGTCGGTTAGTTCGGTCGAAGTACCGCTGGCTCACGGGTCCCCCAATTTGTCGACGCTGAGCATTACAAGTTGCGAACAGGTTGCGGGGGAATTAGTCCTCAAGCACAAATCTGTAGACATTCGTCTGTCGCTTCGGAATGCCAGCAGATTATTCGTCCTGGTGATCGAGAATCCTAGAGACTGCCTCAACGATGGTGGCGACTTCGGCGTCGGGCGGCGCGAAGGTCGAGTCATCCCAATCACGGCCTCTCGCCATCCAAATCGTGGCGAGACCTGCCGCGCGTCCCCCTTCTATGTCTGCGTGCGGCGAGTCTCCGACCATCCAACCATTGAGCGGGACTTCACAGATTTGCGCTACCTCTTCGAAAATCCTTCGCTCAGGTTTCCTCGAGCCGACAATCGAGGAAACGCAGATTGCGTCAAACTCGCTAGCGAGACTTGTGGCGTCGATCTTCAACAGCTGAGAAGGTGGTCCATTGGTAACCACGCCGACTTTCCATTCATTGACTCGAAGTCGACGAACAGCGTCGACCGTCTCGTCGTCGACCGTATAGCACCGTGGGTATTCGTCGCGGTACGCGTCAAGAAGCTCGCCAGTGCTCACCTTGATTGATAGCGACGTCCGAAGGAGATTGAAAAACTGATCTCGCGGACGCAAGCCTTCTTCGTCCGCCGACGCGATTACCGTCCATGCGTCGCAGTCGAGGTCGTGGTGGTTGATGAATAACAAAGCCCACTTTGCGAACGCCGCGTCACGATCAAGCAGCGTGTTGTCGAGATCGAAGAGAACCAGTCCTCTTGCGGTCTTCGCCGAGGTGGACGAACTTACGACCACGCGCCTATGAGGCGACCTGCACGACTGCCACTTGTGCGGACGGCGGTGGGACGATCTCGCCGTGCTCGCGCATTACCTCAATATGCATTTCTATGGCGTCGGCGATGTTTGCCTTGACTTCCTCGACCGTCTTACCTGTCGAGACACATCCATCGAGATCGGGTACCCACGCCCCGTAGTTATTCGGAGAGCGTTCGATAACTACTGCGTATTCAATCATCGCCTTCTCCGTTCTATTCCGGCCTGCCTCATAATGCTACCGAGCAGTTCTCGGTGCAGGTCATCTCCCATCGCACCCGGCACCGTGACTGTGCCAGGCTTCGTTGGATGGTGGTAGTGGCGATGACTCCCTCTGTGCCGAACCTGTACCCAGCCGTCGCGCTCAAGTTCCTTGATGATCTCTCGAACCTTCACACCACACAACGGTTGCGACAGTATCGAGATAGACGCGAGTAGGGGGAGAAATGTCCGGTTAACGATCTTCTAGGAAAAAACGGTACACGTTCGTCTCACGAAGCTCGAAGCCGAGTCGCGCGTACAACCGATTGGCCGCCTCGCGAGAAGGTCGGGTCGTGAGGTCGAGCGAGCGTGCGTGTCGACGGCGGGACTCCTCGATGGCCGCATTCGTCAACGCCTCACCAATGCCCGATCCTCGTGCGTTTCCATCGACGACGACGTCTTCGATCCACGCTCGCCGACCAGTGGGGATCGCAAACACGACCAGTGTCAGCGAGCCAACAATGCGACCTTCATCACGTGCGACGAAGACGGTCGCGGAAGGCGAAGCGATCAGTTCATTGACGTCCTGAATCGTCAATGGTGCGGCGTTGGTTGAAAGTTGGGGCAGGAGATGATTCAGACCCTCCACCAACTCGTCACTCGCTTCGGTCGCAATCTCGACGTTCACGCTCATGGCTCCCCTCTCCAGACCGGTCGACGAAGGTCGTCATAGAAGACGTCACGGTGTTCGCCGTCAATGGCCGCGAAGATCGGACCGGCCCAGCGCTCGGCGCCGATGATCGGCGACGGCAGATTGTCACGCGTGAACCAACCGGCGTCGGTGCACTCCAGTGGATGGATCTTGATCTCGCCGCCGACTGCGCGACAGAAGAACAGCAGCGAGTAGAGCGGTATTCGCGATGAGCCGAGGCGCATACCGTCAAGGACGCCGATGAGACGCACGGGATCGGCTTCGATGCCTGTCTCTTCCAAGACCTCCTTTACGACGACCTCGGGAGCGGAGTAGCCGACGTCGCACCAACCCGTCGGGTACAGCCAGACACCGGAGTCGGCGCGTTGGATCAGGAGCAACTCACCGCGGTCGTTCGTGACGGCGGCGCCCACGGCGACCTTGGGCGTCTGATAGCCCGCGACACCGGTGCCGACCTCTTTCATCCACTCGGCGATGTAGCCATCGGCGTCGAGCACACCATCGAGTCCCGTCTCGGCGGCCGTCTTGATGTCGCCGGCAATCTTGAGGACCTCTTCGAAACGCTCGCGTTCGTACTGGCTCTCGGTGAATCCCAGGCCGGTTCGTGCGACGCCGGCCAATGACTCGGCCCAGCGCAGAAGGGTTTTCTCGGGGATCGGTTCCACGTTGATGACGCTAGCAACGCGACTTAGGCCAACGTGGCGTCGAGTACCTCGTCCAGCGTGCCCACGAGACCCGTGTAGAACGCGCCGAACTCGGCGTAGAGCGTCGAGGCCTCGTCGTAGCGCATCGTGTAGACACACTCCTTGAGGTCATCAACGTGCACGCCAAAGAGCGTGACGCCCCACTCCCAGTCGTCCAGACCCGTCGAACCGGTGACGACCTGGAGGATCCGGCCCTTGAACTCGCGACCGAGGGCCCCGTGTTGGCGCATGAGTCGTTCGCGATCGTCGTAGGCGAGGGCGTACCAGTTGTTCGTCTCGTCGCGACGCTTGGACATCGGGTAGAAGCAGAAGGCGCGCTTGCCGTCAGGTGGCAGCGTTGGGAACAACCGGTCGTGCAACATCTGCTCGGGCATGCCGGCCGCGTACTCGCTCACTTCCGTGACTGAGACGTAGCTCTCGGCGACGAAGAATCCGGCGGCCTGGATCTTTGACTGCAGCTGACGCAACGTCCAGAGGTCTTCGCCAAGGATCATGAAGCACACGTCGGCCTTTGCACCCATGATCGCCACGCTCACCACTTGCAGACCGTCGGCCCGAGCGTCATCGACCGCTTTTCGCAGTGCTCCCGCGTCAATGTCGGCGCCGGGGTGACAGAACAGGTGCAGTACGTTGAGCCCGCGGGCGGGTGCGAGCGGTTCGGGAGTCATGTCCTAATGCTAGGACCTCGCTGCAAACGCTGAACTTGGGAGCCGGACCAAGGAAAAACCGTGGGGCCCGAAAGCCCCACGGTTCTCCGTCGATCTGAAAAGCGGACGATTTAGTAGTCGTCCATCCCGCCGCCGGGCATCGCCGCGACCTTCTCTTCGGGCTTGTCAACGATCACGCATTCGGTCGTCAAGAAGAGCGCCGCAATCGACGCCGCGTTCTGCAGAGCCGAGCGCGTCACCTTGGCCGCGTCGATGACGCCGGCCTTGATGAGGTCTTCGTACTCGCCCGTTGCCGCGTTCAGTCCTTCGGTCGCCTTCTTCAGATTGCGAACCTTGTCGACGATGACGCCACCTTCGAGTCCGGCGTTGACCGCGATCTGGTTCAGTGGCGCCTCGACGGCCTTGGCGACCATGCGCGCGCCCGTCGCTTCGTCGCCGCTCAACTTGTCGGCCGTTTCGAGGATTCGGACCTGGCTGCGAAGGAGGGCCACGCCACCGCCGGGCACGACACCCTCTTCGATCGCCGCCTTCGTCGTCGACACCGCGTCTTCGATGCGGTGCTTCTTCTCTTTCAGTTCGACCTCGGTCGCGGCGCCCACCTTGATGACCGCGACGCCACCGGACAACTTGGCCAGACGCTCTTGGAGCTTCTCGCGGTCGTAGTCCGAATCGGTGTTCTCGATCTCCGCCTTGATCTGATTGATTCGTCCCTTGATGTCGTCTTCGGAGCCTGATCCTTCAACGATGGTCGTCTCGTCCTTCGTGACGACGATCTTTCGAGCGCTGCCGAGCATCTCGACGTCAGCGGTCTCGAGCTTGAGGCCGATCTCCTCGGAGATGACGGTGGCACCGGTCAGGATCGCGATGTCCTGAAGCATGGCCTTGCGGCGCTCGCCAAATCCGGGTGCCTTGACGGCGACGGACTTGAACGTGCCACGGATCTTGTTCACGACGAGCGTCGCGAGGGCTTCGCCTTCGATGTCCTCAGCGATGATCAAAAGAGGGCGCCCGGACTGCATGACCTTTTCGAGGACCGGGAGCACGTCGCGCACGGACGTGATCTTGTTCGAGACCAAGAGAATGTAGGCGTTCTCGAGAACGGCCTCCATGCGCTCGGTGTCGGTGGCGAAGTACGGGGCGATGAAGCCCTTATCGAAGCGCATTCCTTCGACGAGGTCCATCTCCATGCCGAAGGACTGACTCTCTTCGACCGTGATGACGCCGTCCTTGCCGACCTTGTCGATGGCGTCGGCGATCATTGCGCCGATCTCGTCATCGGCCGCGGAGATCGACGCCACTTGGGCGATCTGCTCTTTGGTGTCGGCGGGCTTGGCGAGTTCGTGGAGCGACGCGACGGCGGCCTCGACGGCCGTCTCGATGCCCTTCTTCAGTGACATCGGATTCGCACCGGCGGCCACGTTCTTGAGACCCTCGCGGACCATGGCCCAGGCGAGTACGGTCGCCGTCGTCGTGCCGTCACCGGCGACTTCGTCGGTCTTCTTCGCGACTTCTTTGACCAGTTCGGCACCGATGCGCTCGAACGGGTCCTCGAGGTCGATGTCCTTGGCAATCGAAACACCGTCGTTGGTGATGGTGGGGGCTCCCCACTTCTTGTCCAGGACGACGTTGCGGCCTTTGGGCCCAAGCGTGACGCGGACGGCGTCGGCCAGCTTGTTCATGCCGCGCTCTAGCGCCCGGCGGGCCTCTTCATCGAATGCGATCAGTTTCGCCACTGTGATTCCTCCTAAAGCGAGACACCCTTTTGGTGCAACGCAATATTAGCAGTCTAGGTTGGCGAGTGCTAACGGCGATCAGCCGCCGGCCACGGCCGGGACGAGCGAAACCGTCTGGCCCGCCTCGATCACGGTGTCGAGGCCGTCGAGGAAACGAACGTCCTCATCGGCCACGAAGACGTTGACGAATCGGCGAAGCGCCCCGCGATCGTCCAGGACCCGAAAGGCGATTCCCGGATACGTCGCGTCCACGGCGAGGATGGCCTCTCGCACGGTGAGCGCCTCGACGGGCACCTCGCCGGCTCCCCCGACGAGGGTCCGCAACTGGCTTGGCAGTCGGACCGTGACGCTCATGACGCGGCCACCAACTGGTGAAAGCGCAGCGCCTCTTCGGCCGCTTCGAGCGACGGCGAAATCGTCGAACTCACCGTCGCGGTCTCGACGATGGCGTCGAGCGTCTTGAGACCGTGACCTGAGATGATCGCCACGATCGACTTTTCGCGGTCGATCGTGCCTCGATCGATCATCTGGCGCAGCGACGCGATCGTCACGCCACCGGCCGTCTCAGCGAAGATGCCCTCGGTCTCGGCGAGCAGCCCGATGCATTCGAGGATCTCTGAGTCCGGCACCGAGCCACAGTCACCGCCGTGCGCACGAAGTTCGTCCAGCACGTACGGACCGTCGGCCGGGTTGCCAATCGCGAGGGAGCGTGCAATCGTGTCCGGGCGCTGTGGCGTGACGACGTCGGCACCGGAGGCGAACGCGCTGGCGATCGGCGAACAGCCGGTCGCCTGAGCACCGAACAGCACGGGTACCTCGCCATCGACGAGTCCGAGTTCGACGAACTGCTTGAAGCCCTTGGCGACCTTGGTGAACTGACTGCCCGACGCGAGCGGTACGACGACCTGATCGGGTGTGCGCCAGCCGAGCTGTTCGCAGATCTCGAAGGACAAGGTCTTGGAACCTTCGGCGTAGTACGGGCGAAGGTTCACGTTCACGAAGGCCCAGTCCTCGTGTTCGGCGACCAACTCGACGCACAACCGGTTGACGTCGTCGTAGTTACCCTCGACGCCGAGCACCGTGCCCCCGAAGATCGCCGCCATCGCGATCTTGGACTTTTCGAGGTCGGCCGGGATTATGGTCACGCTCGGCCAGCCAATCGACGCCGCGTGGGCGGCGACCGACGTCGCGAGATTTCCGGTCGACGCACAGGCCGCCGTGGTGAATCCGAGGCGACGCGCGCTCGAGAGCGCCACCGAGACCACACGGTCCTTGAACGAACCGGTGGGATTGCGAGTGTCGTCCTTCAACCACAGTTCGCGCACGCCGAGTACTTCAGCCAGGCGGGTGGAGCGCCGTAACGGTGTCCAACCGGCGCCGAGGTCCACGGGATCGACGCCGGGATCGGGTAGCAGCGCGCCGTATCGCCAGATGGAGTTCGGACCGTTCGCGATTGACTCGCGAGTCAGAACGTCTCGGGCCGCGTCGAGGTCGTAGTCGACCTCCAGGGGACCGAAGCAGAAATCACACGAGTACCGCGCCTCACTGGGATAGGTGGCACCGCACTCTCGACATAAAAGACCTGTAGCGAAACTCATAACTCCCTTTTCATCGTTCGGCCTTTGGCACCTGGTGTGATGAGCGGGTAGCTCAGGGATCACACTGGTTGTCGCGACTTCAACGGGGCCGTCCCTCAGTCGCTCTTGATGACCCTTCAATTGTCGCCGACGGCACCGCCCGTGTCAAGTTCGGACAGCGCGCCCGACCCGTAGTCTCGTACGGGTGAGCAGCCCAGACGTCCCGTGGACGCTTAGCCGCGAAGAGTTCAGCCTCGAGCGCGTCACCGAATTGAAGTCCCAGACGACGGTCGCGGTCATCGTGCCGGCCCGCAACGAATCGGCGACCGTCGGCGCGGTCCTCGACGCCGTCCTCACGCACCGCGAGTTGGTCGATGAGCTGGTCGTCGTCAACGACGATTCGGTCGACGACACCTCGACCGTCGCCGACCACCACGGCGCGCGCGTGGTTCGCTTCGATGGTCCGAGTGGCAAGGGAGAGGCGATGCGGGCCGGACTCGCCGCGACGACGTCGGAGTTGGTCGTCTTCCTCGACGCCGACGTCATGAACACCACTTCGGAGTTCGTCGCCCGCCTGATCCAGCCACTCCTCGAGCGTTCCGAAACCCAGTTGGTGAAGGGATATTACGAGCGTCCACTGCATAACATGCCGACTGGCGGCGGGCGCGTGAACGAACTGGCCGCGCGTCCGATCCTTTCGCTCCTCTACCCGGGACTCGGCGAGATCCGACAACCGCTCGCCGGTGAGACCGCCGGACGACGCAGCGCGTTCGACGCCATCACGTTGGAGAAGGCGTACGGCGTCGAGATCGCTCTGTTGATCGATATCGCCCGACAGTTCGGCGTGCGTAGCCTGGCGCAGGTCGATCTCGGCGTGCGACGGCATCGCAATCGACCACTCGAAGAGTTGCGTCCGATGTCGATGGATGTATTGCGAGCGGCGCTCAAGCGCTACTCCGTGCACCTGCCGCCGCAGACGTAACTATGCGGAGTTGTGTCCCAGGATCACGATGACGTCGTCACTCGACGCACCAGGCACCGGACGCTGACCGTTCAGCGCCTGAATCGAATGCACACCCAAATGGATCTTGTGCGCGATCTGTATGGCGGCCCACTTGAATCCGGGATTGAAGTACACGACCGTCTTCTTCGCGGGAGTCAGTGCGTTGACACCGGGAAGCGTGTTCCAGCCCTGCGTCAGTAACTGCTGCGAGTAACCGCGGGCCAAGTTGGCGACCTTCGTACCGTTGGCCACCTGCACGCGAACGCTCGACTTGGGGACGGTGTGGTGATGAATCGACGTTGTCGTCGTGGTTGACGACGACGTAGTGCCCGTGCCCGCGGGAGATGCTGGGTTGACGTATCGAAGCATGAGGAACGCAGCTCCAACGAATAGGACCACAATGATCAACACGACGCTTAGAGCTGGTTGGTAGTGAGAGCCTGGCGGATTGGCGCCGTGATGGGGCTGGGATGATTCACTCATTCGTCTCAGCCTACATATTGAGACCAGACGATTTTCACTAACCTTGGACTTCCAAGCCGGTGTGGCGCAGTCTGGCAGCGCAGGCGATTTGTAATCGTCAGGTCGGGGGTTCGAATCCCTCCGCCGGCACCCAAAATGTTTTTGCGGTTTTGCGTGATGCTGATTGTCTCCCGCAAGCTTCAGAAACTGTCACCGAGAACCGTGGTCACGCTTAAGCAACTGAGTCTTGCGTAACGCCACGGCCCTCGACGACTGGGCAAGAAACGAATCAGACTCCGAAGACCTCGACCCTCGAGTACGCGTTGCTCGCCTGTCCCGCAATCGAACCCTGCCCCGAAGAAGAGATACTGACACCCCGTACTTTGAGGTAGTGCAGTCGGTTCGCGAGATAGGTCGCAACATTTCTTGCTCGGTCTCGACTGAGCGATATGTTGAGTGACTTCAGTCCAGTCGCCGCGCTGTAACCGAAGAGATCAACCTTCAGGTACTTTCTAGACTTAATCGTCAATGCAAGTCGATTGATTTGGCTCTTGAGCGATGCTGACAATGAAGTAGAGCCACTCTTAAATGTTCCTACTGCGCCGAACAGTGTCGCTAATTTGTGGCCACTCCACTGTGCGTAAAGAACAGCTGACCCTGTAATCACCATCGTTTCGCCAACCGAATACTTTGTCCCTGAGCCGTTGGAAGTTGTGTTCCAATTAGTCAGAACAAATCCAGCGCGAATCAATCCGGTCTGATTTGGAATTGTAATCGTCGTTCCAATTGATCCATTGATTGAAGTAACTGTTCCACTGCCGCCGTTCGCAACAAACGAAATCGTTACGACAGTCTTCTCGGACCATTGTGCGTACACAACCAGATTGGAAGTAAATGCAAACTGTGCACCATCCGAATAGGGCGTGCCGGTTCCATCCCTAGACGAATTCCAACCAGAAAATGAAAACGCACCATTCACAAATGCCGGCTCGAGATTCGCAAATCGCGTCAAATTGGCTGTCTGGTCGTCGGACATGACTACATCGAGAGAATCAGTTGCACTGGCATTCTCGTTAAACGTCACGGTGTGCATCGATGACGCCGGCGTCCATTGAGCGTAAAGAGTCAAATTGGCTGCGAACGAAAACTGGGCACCATCTGCGTAAGATGTGCCACTTCCATTGGCCGATGTATTCCATCCAGAGAAACTTTGCCCGGGGTTGGAAAAAGCGGGCTGCAGGCTTGAAACAAGATCAAGCGGCGAAGCAGTGCTGTCAGTCATTGTTGAGTACACCGCATCAGATACACCGTCATTTTCGACGAACGTAACGGTATGAAGCACAATATTGCTCGACCATTGCGCATATAGACCGACATCTGCGTCGAATGAGTAGATCGAGTTGTCCGCGTAAGCGACGCCGCTGCCGTCGGCCGATGTATTCCATCCAGAGAAACTGTGCCCGGGGTTAGAGAAAGCGGGCTGAAGACTTGAAAAAGTCGTCAATCGGGTTGGGGCACTTTCCGACACGACCGAATCAATTGAATCCGTTGCGCTGTCATTTTCAAAGAAGGTCACGGAGTGAACGACTGGGATTAGAGCCCATTGCGCGTATAGACCGAGATCGGAATTGAATTGAAAAGCGGCACCATCTGCGTAAGTGGTGCCGCTTCCATTTGGTGATGTGTTCCAGCCCTCAAATGTGTAGCCGACGTTTGACAGACTCGGATTCAGGTCTTGTAGGAGAGTAAGAGATTGAGGCGAACTTTCAGCTTGAACTGACGTGATCGAATCTGTTGCACTCGCGTTTTCGAAGAAGGTAACACTGTGCACCACTGGAATTACCAGCCATTGTGCGTAAAGACCTATGTCTGCGCTGAACGAATAACTGGCACCATCTGCGTAAGATGTGCCACTTCCATTCACTGATGTATTCCAGCCCTCAAATGCATAGCCGACATTTGAAAAACTTGGGTCTAAATCTTGCAAAAGTGTTAACTGCTGAGTTGAATTGCTCATCTGCATCGCGGACACTGCATCAGTTGCACTTGCGTTTTCATAGAACGTCACTGCATGTACCAACGGAAAGGCATTTGCGGGAGCCGCAATAGCAAATGACATCAGTACAAGTAAAAGTACGCTCGCAGTTCGAATCATCGAATTGGTCCGCAGTGAGTGTCCGAGTGTCATGACCACAACCGGTCGCAAGAAAATGCATGTTTTGAATCGGACTGGATGCGCATGGGACGTCTTTCGTAGAAATTGGCGCTCTTGTAGTAACGAGCGTTGTTCCCGCAGCCACCATTCCGAGAGAGCGAAAAGCACTCGAGGCGGTTGGCGACGTCTCCACGTTGATCATCAGGGACGATTAAATCCTGCTGCAGTCTTTCCCTTGCGTCGCAAGACTAGGCGTCGAACGTCGAACGGGATAGGGTCCGAAGTCCCTTCTCGCACTGCTTTACGAACGTCGACTTCGTTGACGCGCCACTTCAAACGCCGCCACCGACACGGCGACACCGGCGTTCAATGAGCTGATCTTGCCCAACTGGGGTATTGACACAACGGCCGCGCAACGCTTGCGCGTCAACACAGAAAGTCCTTTTTCTTCTCCCCCGACCACGAGGGCGACGGGCGTGGTCCCCAGATCGAGGTCGTAGATCGAATCTCGCGACTCACCGGCGAGCCCGACCGTCAATACCCCGGCTTTGTTGAGAACGTCGAGCGACGCGGGTACTCCGCCAACGTCACAGAAGGTGAGGTACTCGATGGCTCCGGCCGCGGTCTTGGTGACCGAAGGCGAGATACGCGCCGAGCGATGACGCGGGACGACGACGCCGGTCACGCCCGCGCCGTCGGCGCTTCGTAGCATGGCGCCCAAGTTGCGCGGATCGGTCACGCCGTCACAGACCAGCAAGAAGGGATGACGATGTTCCATTAGTTCGTCGAGACTCACGGTCTCCAGTCGGGCGGCGATCGCCATCACACCCTGGTGACCTTCAGTGCGCGCTTCACGATCGAGGCGGGCCATCGAGATGACCTGGACCGGCACGCGCTGGCGTTGCGCCTCGAACTCGATGGCGTCAAGGGTTTCGCTGGCGTCCTGTGCGTCGGCGACGTAGATCTTCTGTATTTGGCGTCGACGAGCCTTGAGGAGTTCGAGCACGGCGTGACGTCCCTCGACCTGCTCGCCGCCGAGTCCCTCCTTCTCCCGTCCGCTCGGCGCACGCCTCGGACCACCGACCTGACCACCGGTCATCGGGCGACCGCCCTGACGCGACGATCGACCAGGTGGACCCTTACGCGGAGCGGGACGAGGACTCACGGCGTCTCTTCCAACAACGCCACGGCACTCGCCCCGATGCCCTCGACGCGACCTAGGGCGCCGAGTCCTTCGGCGGTCGTGGCTTTCACCGTGACGAGGGCGCCCACGACCGCCGAGAGTTCGTCGGACATTCGCGGCATGGAGTCGGAGAGTTTCGGACGTTCGGCGATGATCGTGATGTCGGCTGAGACCGTGCGAAGGCCGGCCGCGGCCACAAGGGCGACGGTCTCTTCGAGCAGGCGGCGAGACGTCGAGCCCGCGTACTGGGGATCGGTGTCCGGGAAGTGGCGACCCAGGTCGCCGAGATTGGCCGCCCCGAGCAGGGCGTCGCACAACGCGTGGGTCGCGACGTCGGCGTCAGAGTGGCCGACGAGTCCGGGTGCACCGGCGATTTCAACGAGACCGAGCCAGAGCGAACGTGACGGGTCGTCGCTGACGCGGTGGACGTCCAGACCGTGACCGATCCTCATCGGCGCGACACTATCGACGAGGCCATGGCGAGGTCGCCAGGCACGGTGATCTTGACGTTGTCGATTTCTCCAAGGACGACGACGACACGGCCGCCGAGCGACTCGACGAGCGCCGCGTCGTCGGTCGCCTCGTCGCCATTGGCGTGAGCGCGCACTAATGCGTCGCGAGTGAACGCTTGGGGCGTTTGCACCGTGACCAGTTCATCGCGCGTTTCGGTCGACCCGACGAGGGTGACATCCCCCTCGTGGCGGATTCGCTTCACCGTGTCCGAGATCGCCAGTCCCGGAATCGCGCCATCGGCGCCAGCGAGAATTGCGTCGACGACGGAGTGAAAAAGCGCAGCCGTGGCCAGTGGTCGTGCGGCATCGTGCACGATTATTACTTCGGCGTCACCGCACTCGTGGAGGCCGGCGCGAACGGACGCCGCACGCGTCGAGCCTCCGACCACGACGACGTCGGCGCCTTCACCGTTTCCTTGGTAGTTCGTCGGTACGACGAGGATGACGCGCTCCGCGACGGAACGGGCCGCTCGGACGCTGTGGGCCGTCACGGTGTCGTGATTCAAGACGGCGAACTGCTTCGGTCCGCCGTAGCGCTGGCCCTGGCCGGCGGCGACGACCACGGCCGCGACCGACATGACTACGGGAGGACCGAGGCGAGCTTTTCTTCAGCCGCTTCCGTGTCCACGTTCAACGCGAACGTCAGCTCTGAGACGAGGATCTGGCGGGCCCGGGTGAGCATGCGCTTTTCACCGGCCGACAGTCCCTTGTCCTTGTCACGGATCGAGAGGTTCCGCACGACTTCGGCGACTTGGTAGATGTCGCCGGAACGCAGCTTCTCCGAGTGGTTCTTGAAACGGCGCGACCAGTTCGTGGGCATGCGCGCTTCCTTCTTTCGAAGGACCGCGAAGACCTCTTCGACCTCTTCGTCGTTGATGACGTCGCGCAGACCGACCGATTCGGCGTTGGCCACCGGGACCATCAAGACGAGGTCGGTGTAGGCGACCTTGAGCTTCAAATAGTCCTGTTTTACGTCAAAAGCGGTCATTTTCTCGATCTTTTCCACGGTGCAGGCGCCGTGGTGGGGGTAGACGAGTCGATCGCCCTTTTTGTACTTGCGAACAGTCATAAACGAGGTTCTCCTCAATGAAAATCTGCCTGAATGGCGTTAGGGGGACTAGTTATTCTACCAGAGATTGGTCAAATCGTGACTGATTGCGCCGTTTCAATGGCCTCAGCCAGCGTTCGACAGCGAATGACCGAGACGCCCGACACGTCTTCTAACTCCCCATCGCTCGGTACCACCACCCGGGTGGCCCCGAGGCGCTGAGCCTCTCGGACCCGTCGCGTCAGACCGCTCACGGCGCGCAGTTCCCCAGCGAGGCCGACCTCGCCCATTGCGGCCAAGGTTCGCGGCACGGAGAAGTTCAAAGCCGCCGACGCAACGGCGAGCGCGAGCGCCACGTCGACCCCCGGCTCATTGGCCGGCAGTCCGCCGGCGGTGGCGGCGAAGACGTCGAGATCGCTCGTGTCGACCGCGCAGCGTGACTCCAGTACGGCCAACAACAGAGCGAGTCGCTGGGACGACACCTGATGGGCGACGCGGCGTGGCGATCCCGACGCGGTCGCCACGAGCGCCTGCATCTCGATCAGGAACGAACGTGATCCGTCATTGGTGACCGTGAAGACGACGCCCGGAACGTCCAGGTCCGGACCGCGCAAGATCGTGGCGTCGGGCATCTCGCGCAGTCCCTCGGGCACCATCTCCAGGAGACCGACCTCGCCGGTCGCGCCGAAGCGGTGTTTGATCGCCCGAATGAGGCGCAGGGATCCGTTTCGGTCGCCGTCGATGCGGATCACCGTGTCGACCAGATGTTCGAGCGCGCGCGGTCCGGCCAGGTCACCGTCCTTCGTGACGTGTCCCACGATCAACAACGCGACGCCGGTCTCTTTGGCGACCGAGCACAGTCGTTCGGCCACGTGGCGAATCTGGGGCACGGAGCCCGCGACACTGGCAACGGCGTCATCGGTCATCGCCGAGATCGAATCGATGACGCAGAGTGTCGGTCGACGCTCGCGCACGAGTTGCTCGGCCGCGTCGACGTCCGTCGTGGCAGCGACGTCGAGGCCGGCCGGGACGTCACCGAGGCGCCGGGCCCGCTGTGCGACCTGAGCCACGGACTCTTCGGCAGCGATCAAGAGGACGGGCGTGGACGTCGCGGCCAACGCGCGCAGTGACATGAGAGCGAGCGTCGACTTGCCGACACCCGGTTCGCCGAAGAGCAACGTGGTGGAACCGGCGATGAAGCCGCCGCCGAGCACGCGGTCCAATTCGCCGACGCCGGTCGAGTGCACGGTGGCCGTCGCCTCGTCAACGTCGCGCAGTGACGTCGCGGACGTGGCGACGACGCGTGCCTTCGACACGGATCGCTCTTCGTCGAGCGTGTTCCATTCGCCGCAACCGGAGCAACGTCCACTCCAGCGAGGCGACGACGTGCCGCATTCGCGACAGACGTGGACGGGGTGTGACTTCACCTTCGTGAGATTACGAGTGAACTGTGACCTCAGCCTCAGGCGTTGTCGGAGAGATCCTCGAAGTCGACCGACGGCGGTAGGCCCTCGACACCTTCGAAGGTCAGGTACGGTCCGTCGGGTCCCTCGGCGATGTCACCGACGATGGTCTGTCCGGCGTGGAACTCCTTGAAGAGGATCTTCTCGCTGAGCGCGTCTTCGACATACTGCTGGACGGCGCGGCGCAGTGGTCGCGCACCCAGTTCGGGGTCGTAGCCCTTTTCGGCGAGGAAGCCCTGCGCCGCGGCGGAGAGCTCCAAGCCCAGGCCCTGGACGGCCAACTGGTCACGCAGGCGTGCGATGAACATATCGGCGATCGAGATCACCTCTTCGCGGCTCAACTCGTGGAAGACGATCGTGTCGTCGATGCGGTTGAGGAACTCCGGACGGAAGTGCGCCTTCAGGGCCGTGTGGACCTTCTCCTTCATGCGTTCGTGGTCCGCGACGTCCGAGGCCTTGCCGAAACCGATGGCCGCCTTTCGCAGGTCCGCGGTGCCGAGGTTCGACGTCATGATCAAGATCGTGTTCTTGAAGTCGACCGCTCGTCCCTGCGCGTCGGTGAGTCGCCCGTCTTCAAGGATCTGGAGGAGCGTGTTGAAGACGTCGGGGTGGGCCTTTTCGACTTCGTCGAAGAGCACGACGGAGAAGGGCTTGCGTCGAACGGCTTCGGTGAGCTGACCACCCTCGTCGTAACCGATGTAGCCGGGGGGCGAACCGACGAGTCGACTCACGGAGTGCTTCTCCATGTACTCGGACATGTCGAGCTGGATCAAGGCGTCCTCGTCGTCGAAGAGGAACTCGGCCAAGGTCTTGGCCAGTTCGGTCTTGCCGACGCCGGTCGGACCGAGGAAGATGAACGACCCACCCGGACGCTTCGGGTCCTTCAGACCGGCGCGTGTGCGTCGGATGGCCCGGCTGATCGAGATGACGGCCTCGTCTTGGCCGACGATGCGCTTGTGGAGTTCGTCCTCCATACGCAAGAGCTTGGTGGTCTCTTCTTCGGTGAGGCGATAGACCGGGATGCCGGTCCACACCGCGAGCACTTCGGCGATCGTGTCCTCGTCGACGAGGTCGAAGACCACACCGCCCGAGGCCTGGATCGTCAGATCGAGTTCGTCACGCTTGGCGACCAGTTCGCGCTCTTGTTCGTCGAGGGCCTTGGCCTGCTCGAGGGCGCCACTCGCCATCGCGCTCTCTTTGTCGGCGCGCAGGCGCATGATGTCCTCATCGAACTTCTTCTGCTGCGGCGGCGTGTCCATGCGTCGGATACGCAGTCGACTACCGGCCTCGTCAATGAGGTCGATGGCCTTGTCGGGCAGGAACCGGTCCGAGATGTAACGGTCGGCGAGGTTCGCGGCCGCGATCAACGCCTGGTCGGTGATCTTGACGGCGTGGAACTCTTCGTAGACCTCACGCAGACCCTTCAGGATGTCGATGGTCATCGCGACCGAAGGCTGCTCGACCTTCACCGGTTGGAAACGGCGCTCGAGCGCGGCGTCCTTTTCGATGTGCTTGCGGTACTCGTCGATCGTCGTCGCACCGATGGTCTGGAGCTCCCCGCGCGCGAGCATCGGCTTCAGAATCGACGCGGCGTCGATGGCCCCTTCGGCGGCACCGGCACCCACCAGGGTGTGGATCTCATCGATGAACAAGATGATGTCGCCGCGCGTGCGGATCTCCTTCAGCACCTTCTTCAAACGCTCTTCGAAGTCACCGCGGTAGCGGCTGCCGGCGACGAGTGCGCCGAGGTCGAGGGTGTAGAGCTGCTTATCGGCCAGGGTGACCGGCACCTGGTTGGCGACGATCTTCTGGGCCAGGCCCTCCACGATGGCGGTCTTGCCGACGCCGGGCTCACCGATCAAGACAGGGTTGTTCTTGGTACGCCGCGACAGCACTTGCATCACGCGCTCGACTTCCTTCTCGCGCCCGACGAGCGGGTCGAGCTTGCCCTCGCGGGCGAACTGCGTGAGGTTGCGACCGAACTGATCGAGGACGGCCGAGCCGCCGGCGCCCTCGGGATCGCTCTTCTGGCCACCCGAGGCGCTCTGGGCGCCCGACTCCTTGCCGGCCTGGCCGGACATCATCTGGATCACTTGCGTGCGCACGCGCGCCATGTCGGCCCCGAGGTCGCTCAGGACCTGGGCCGCGACACCGTCGCCTTCACGGACCAACCCGAGCAACATGTGCTCGGTGCCGATGTAGGAGTGACCGAGTTGGAGCGCCTCGCGCAGTGAGAGCTCGAGGACCTTCTTCGCGCGCGGCGTGAACGGCGGCGATCCCGGGGAGGGATTGGTGTTGGCCCCGATGGCCTCTTCGACCTTTTCGCGTACGACGTCGAAGGTGACCCCCAAGGCGTCGAGCGCCTTGGCCGCAACGCCCTCGCCCTCGCGGATCAGACCGAGCAGTATGTGCTCGGTGCCGATGAACGCGTGGTTGAGGTCACGTGCTTCTTCCTGCGCGAGCACAAGTACTCGGCGGGCACGGTCAGTAAATCGTTCGAACAATTGTCATCCTTTGAGCGTCAATACTTAAAAGTGTACCGGTGAGGTGTGGTAGTTGAGCCCCACCCCTCGGACCTCAGAGAATGGCCAACGGACCCTCAATTAGTGTGGGTGCGTGAACCCTCACGAGCGACTGCAGCTGACATCGGTCGAAGTCGACCTCACGAGGTTGGAGACTTTACTTGCCGAATCGGTGATCTTTGGCGACTCGTACCTCGATTCGGTCACGACGCACCTCATTTACGCCGGTGGGAAGCGCTTACGGCCCATACTCGCGGTGGCCTCGGCCACGAGCGGTGAAGGCACCGCCACCCAAGAGGACCTCCTGGGCGGCGTGGCCCTCGAGTTGATGCACCTCGCGTCGCTCTACCACGACGACGTCATGGACGAGGCCGAAGTGCGGCGCAACGTCGACAGCGTGAACGCGCGCTACGGCAACCTCATCGCGATCGTGGCCGGCGACTACCTGATGGCCCGGTCGGCCGCCATCGCGGCCGACCTCGGCACCGACGTCGCGGGACTCTTGGCGCGAACCCTGGCCGCGCTCACCCGGGGCCAGGTCTCCGAGGTGCGAACGGCCTTTTCCGTGGAGCGCACCGAGGCCGACTACTTCGCCGCGATCGAAGGCAAGACCGCCGCGCTGATGGCCTCGAGCTGTCGCGTCGGTGCGCTCACCGCTCACTTGAGCGACGAAGAACGCGAAGCGTTGACCGAGTTCGGTCGTTGCTTCGGCATGATCTACCAACTGCGCGACGACATCTTGGACGTGATCGCGACGGACAACGAGTTGGGCAAGCCGGCCGGCCAGGACCTCGCCGAGGGTATCTACAACCTGCCGACGATCTTCGCGCTGCGCGACGCCAACGTCGGCGACGAGTTGCGCGGCGTCTTAGGCGCGATCCTCGACGACGAAGACCGCGAGCGAGCGCGCAAGCTCGTCGTCGCGACCGACGGTATCGAGCGCACCATCGCCGCGGCCCAGACCTACCTCGCCCAGGCTCGGGTCGCGCTGGCGTCACTCCCGAGTGCGCAACTGCGCGCCGGCTTCGCGTCGCTCATCGAGTCACTCCTCGAGGACCTGCCGACGTATTAGTCGGTCAGCGGTTTCAGCGTCGGGAAGGCGATCACCTCTCGGATATTCGACTCATCGGCGATCAACATCGCGAGTCGGTCGATGCCGAGTCCGAGGCCGGCCGTCGGTGGTAGCCCCCACTCCAGCGCCTTGATGTAGTCCTCGTCGATGTGCATCGTCTCGGGCTCACCCTCGGCGGCCAGCCGGGCCTGGTCCTCGAAGCGCACCCGTTGGTCGAGTGGATCGACCAACTCGGAGAATCCGTTGGAGAGCTCGCGCCCGACGGCGTAGGACTCGAAGCGTTCGACCAACTCTGGGTCGCCCTGGTGTCGGCGCGCCAGCGGCGAGATCTCGACCGGGAAGTCCGTCACGAAGATCGGATTCCAGAGCGACGCCTCACACGTCGCTTCGAACAGTTCGGCGAGGCAGCGCCCGGCACCCCACGCGCGGTGCACTTCGACGCCGCGCTCTTGGAGCATCGAGACCAGCCTCTCTCGCGGTGTGTGGACCGACACGTCCTCGCCCACCCCTTCACTCGCGAGTTCGGCCATGGTGCGACGGGGCCACGGTGCCGCGAAGGAGAACGCTCGACCCTGGTACTCGACCTCGGTCGTGCCGAGCACGTCCATCGCGACCCCAGCGGTCAACTCCTCGGTGAAGGTCATCATGTCCTCGTAGTTCCAGTACGCGGCGTAGATCTCGAGCATCGTGAACTCGGGGTTGTGACGGGGACTGACACCCTCGTTGCGAAAGACCCGTCCGATCTCGAAGACGCGCTCGAAGCCGCCAACGACGAGGCGCTTCAGCCAGAGCTCGGGCGCGATGCGCAGGTAGAAGTCGGTGTCGAGCGCGTTGTGGTGCGTGGCGAAGGGGCGCGCGTCCGAGCCCGACGCGATCGCGTTGAGGATCGGCGTCTCGACCTCCATGAAACCCTGGGCCCAGCAGCGCTCGCGAACGGCGCGCGTCACGTCGTTTCGGCGCTTCAGGGTCGTGCGCGACATCGGGTTCGCCCAGAGGTCGGCCTCGCGGTGGCGATAGCGCAGGTCGAAATCGGCGATACCGGCCCACTTGTCGCCGAAGTTGCGCTGCGCCGTCGCGAGCGTCACCCACGACGCCACTTTCACGGACAGTTCGCCGCGCTTCGTTCGCACCACTTCCCCGCTGACGCCGACCCAGTCACCCAGGTGCAACTTGGTGAACGCATCGAAGTCCGTGGTCACCGATTCAAGCGCGAAGAGTTGGATCTCACCGCTCGAATCACGCATCGTCGCGAAGGCCAGCTTGCCCTGACGACGCAGGAGCATCAATCGTCCGGCGACGGTGACGGAATCGCCCGACTCCTCACCGTCGGCGAGATGGTCGTAGCTGGCCTGCAGCGCCGCGGCGAAGGCGTTGTGGGCAAATGAATACGGCACTGTCACGAATTGTCTCCCGAATGATTCCGTTCATGAACGATACGCAATCCGTGGAGGGTGAGCCACGGTTCGACGTGCTGGACGTGTTTCGTGTGGGGTGCGATCAGACCCGCCAGGCCGCCGGTCGCTATCACCGTCGCCTCGCCGAGCTCTTCGAGGATGCGTCCGATCATGCCGTCGACCTGGGCGGCGAAGCCGTAGAGGACCCCGGACTGGATCGATTCGACCATCGAACGGCCGATCACCGAGCGGGGCCGAACCAGTTCGACCGAGCGCAACGCGGCCGCGTGCGAGTAGAGCGCGTCGAGTGAGATCGCGACACCGGGAGCGATCGCGCCGCCCAGGTACTCGCCTCTGGCCGAGATCACGTCGAAGACCGTCGCGGTCCCGAGGTCGACCACGATCGACGCGCCGGGATAGAGGTCGAAGGCCCCGACGGCGTCGGCGATGCGGTCGGGACCGACCTCGCGGGGATTGTCATAGAGGATCGGCATCCCCGACTTCGTCCCTGGTCCGATCACCGTGACGTCGAGGGCTGAGAACCAGCGGTTCGCCATGCGGCGCAGTTGCGTGTTGGCCATCGGCGAGGACGACGAGATCGCGATGGCGCTGACCGCGGTTCGTAGGTCCAATCCTTCGAGGTCGAGCAGTTGGGTCAGCACCATCGCGTGCTCGTCGGGCGTGCGGTCCGCGACCGTCGAGATCCGCCAGTGAAAGGCCAATCCGCGTTCGTCGGTGGCTCGCGCGAAGCCCATGGCGTCGGGCGTCTCGGGGGTCTCGGGCCCGAAGAGTCCGATCACGGTTTCGGTATTGCCCACATCCATGGCCAGCAGCATCAGTGATCTCCCTTGAGTAGGACCGGTCCATTGTCGATCAGTCGCACGCCGTCGACGAGTGCCGCGACGAGTGCCCGCGCGTCGCCCGAGTCCGTGTCGCCCGAAACTACGAACCTCGCCGGGTCGACGACCTCGGCGTAGACCACGTCGACACCTGCGTTCGCCAGCTCTTCGCGTAAGACCCGCCGATGCTCACTCGCGGTCGCAGGGATTTCGGCGACGCGCGCGAGAGCGAGCGAGAGCGCCAACGCACGGCGGCGCGCGTCGTCACTGAGCAACACGTTGCGGCTCGAGAGCGCGAGTCCGTCGGCGTCGCGCACGATCGGACATCCGACGACCTCGACGCCGAAGGACAGGTCGCGCACCATCTGTCGAATGACGCAGAGTTGCTGGAAGTCCTTCTCGCCGAAATAGACACGACACGGTCCGGTCACGACCAATAGTTTCGCGACGACGCTTGCTACCCCGTCGAAGTGTCCGGGTCGTGCAGCACCCTCGAGTACATCACCGAGACCTCGAATCGTCACGGTGGTGGGCGTCGGATCCGGAAAGTCGGGCCACATCGCAGCGATCGTCGGCTCGACCAAAACGTCCACGCCGTGGGCCTCGGCGAGCGCACGGTCGGCGTCAGGCGTACGCGGATAGCGCGCGAGGTCGTGTGGATTGTCGAACTGTCGGGGATTTACGAAGGTCGTGGCGATGACGACATCGGCGTGCGCTTTGGCGGCGTCGAATAGAGAGAGGTGACCTGCGTGCAGCGCGCCCATGGTGGGCACGAGTCCGACGCTGCGTCCGGCACGACGTTCGGATTCGGCCAGGGCTCGCCACTCCTCGACGTCGCTGACGAGGCGCATCAGGCCGGTGTCTGTGAGCGGCGCAGTTCTGAGAGTTCGAAGGCGGCGTTGGCGAGCGCCACGTACGTCGAGCGTTCCGATTCCGGGATCGCCGCGAGGTGGGCGTCGATCGTGGCCATATCGCCCCGCGAAGCCGGGCCCGTCAGCGCGTCATCGGGTCCGTAGCGCGCGACGTCGTCGATCGTCTGATCGGACAGCGGAAGGAAATCCTCCAGCGTCAACCCGATCGACTCGGCGAGCGTACGGACTTGACCCATGAGCGCCACGAGATGATTCGACGCGACCACGGCGGCCGCGTGATAGATGGTTCGCTGATCGTCGCGCAGCGTGATGACGCGTCCCGCGAGCGAGAGCGCGACTTCGCGCAACAAGTCGTCGCCCGCGACGCAGTACGTCGCGCCGATGAGACGCTCAGCGTCGCTTCCCGACGGCAGCGCCATCAGTGGGTGCAGTGATCCGACCCGAGGATGTGGCGCAAGGACGTCCAGGTTACGCGAGCCGGCCACGTGCGCCAGGACTCGGTCCTCACTCGGCGCGATCGACGCCGCAACACTCGCTATCGCGTCGTCGGGCACGCACAGGATCACCAAGGAGGACTCGCCCATTGATGCGACGTCCTCGTGATGCATCACGTCGACGTCGTGGCCCACCCGCTCCAGGGCGGTGGCGAAGGACGAGCCCGCACGACCGGCTCCGACAATTGAGATTTTCATCACAGCTCCTGTCCGTTCCAGCCCCTCGCGGGTGCCGTTCGGTTATTCGCGCAACGACTCGAGTGTACCGAGTCTCGTGACGGCTCCGTTGCCGGCGTCCAACTGCACCCGGGTGACCATGTCCGGCGCCAACTCATGCAACGGGATCAGCACGAAGGACCGTTCGTACATGCGCGGGTGCGGCACGACGATCTCCGGGTCGTCGCTGCGTTCGTCGCCGACGAGCAACACGTCGACGTCGAGGGTGCGCGGTCCCCAGCGGACGTCGCGGACCCGTCCCCGCGCGGTCTCGGCTCGTCGAGCGCGTTCGAGCAACTCACGAGGTGTGGCGTCGGTCGAAACCTCGACCACCATGTTCCAGAAGTCGTCTTGGGCGACGCCGCCGACGGGCTCGGTCTCATAGACCGATGAGGTTCGATAGTCGTCGTCTTGGGCGACGATGGCGATGCCGGACGCGAGGTGTTCGGCGCGGTCACCGATATTCGAGCCCAACGAGAGATAGGCGCGGCGCACTAGCGCTGTACGGTGCAGCGCACGCCGACCGATGCGACGTCCTCCACGACGGGCGGGCGGACCTTCTTCACCGCGACCGTGACCGACGCGATCTCTTCGTCGAGCGCGAGGACTTCGTAGGCGACGCGGTAGGCCAAGGTCTCGAGCAAGAGGTAGCGACCCTCGGTCGCCGTGCGCACGGTGAGAGTCAAGACGTCGGCGTAGTTCGTGGTCTCGGCGATGTCGTCGTTGAGGGCGGCCTCTTCGAAAGGACGAACGAGTTCGAGGTCGAAGACGAGCGGTTGGGCTCGGTCGCGCTCCTCGGCCAACACGCCGACGATCGCACTGCAGCGAAGTTCGCGCAGCTCAATGACGTCGTTCACGCAGAGACCTCGGGGAGGTCGAACAACACGGTTCGTCCGTCCGGGCCGATCGAGCGCTTGAAGAGACGTTCGACATAGGCGATCGCGAGCGGCACGGTCGGCACCCGCTGACTCCACACGAGGTAGCCGGCGATGACGCCGAGCAGTCGGTCCGAGACCTCGTCGCTGTGCAAAAGGACCATGGTCTTGTTCGACATCGAATTCGCCAGGTCCAGATAGCACGCTTCGAGCACCTCGCGCTGCTGTGGTCCGCCGCGCAGCGCGTAGTGGCTCGCGGTCAGGCCGTGTTCGAAGTAGGCGCTGAGGTTCTGCATCACCGGCAGGATCGAGATCACCCGACCGAAGCCCTGGTGCTTCAACCAGAGCAGTTCTTCGTCGCGTCGAACGCGCCGGTGCACGGTCGTCGAACCACCTGGCCGCTCCGAGACCGCCAGAATCCCCTTGTACACCCAGGTGAAACTTCGCGGCTCGATACCCGCAGCCCACTTGCCCCTCACGCAACTACCTCCTCGACGGGACGGACGAGCAGCTCACGGAGCTGAACGGCGGCCGCAGCGTCGTGCACTCGTACCATACTGACACCTTGCAAGAGGGACCACGCCTCGGTGGCGATCGAGCCCTCCAAACGCTGATCCACGTCGAGGCCCTCGCCACCGAAGTCACCAAGGAAGCGCTTGCGACTGGTACCGATCAAGACCCCGGCGTCGTAGTCGCGCGCGATTCCTACGAAGTGTGCGACGTGGGCCAGAATCGCGATGTTGTGCTCGGTCGTCTTGCCGAATCCGATCCCGGGATCGAGCCATAGCTTCGTGACGCCGGCGCTCTTGGCGCGTTTCGCCGTTGCCACCAAGAACGCGGCGATCTCTCCCACGACGTCGTCGTAGGTCGGGTTCAACTGCATGACCGTCGAGTCGCCTTGACGGTGCATGGCCACGTAGCCCACGCCGAGTTCGCCGGCCACGTCGACCAACGTGCTCGAGACGTCATTGAGGACACTCGCACCCGCCGCGACGGCCGCGCGCGCCACGGACTCTTTTTGCGTGTCAACCGAGACCGGTCCGAAGGCGCAGAGTGCCTCGATCACCGGCACGACGCGGGCGATCTCCTCGTCGGTCGCCACGGGCGTCGCGCCCGGTCGCGTGGACTCGCCACCGACATCGACGACGTCACAACCGACCTCGAAGTGTGCCCGACCCCGGCGCACGGCGTCATCGGTGGCGAGCGTGCGCGACTGCGGGAAGAACGAGTCCGGCGTCACGTTCACGATGCCCATGACGCTGGGGCTCAGCGCCATGCAGAGCGGCGCTGGTGGATGAACTGCAGGGCCTCGGCCCGGCTCGCGGCGTCGGTGCGGAACGACCCGCGAACGGCCGACGTGACCGTCGTCGTCCCGGCCTTCTTCACGCCGCGCATGGACATGCAGAAGTGTTCGGCCTCGATCACGACGATCGAGCCGCGCGGTTTCAGTTCGCGCTCCATCGCCTCGACGATGTCGGTCGTCATGCGCTCTTGCACCTGCAGGCGCCGGGCGTAGCCTTCGACCAGTCGCGCGAGCTTGGAGAGTCCGGTGATGTTGCCGCCGGGACCGGGGAGATAGGCCACGTGGGCCAGTCCCACGAACGGGACGAGGTGGTGCTCGCACAGTGAGGTGAAGGCGATGTCGCGGACCATCACCATCTCGTCGTGACCGGCCTCGAAGGTGACGCGCAGGTGTTCACCGGGATCGGCCTCACTGCCCTGGAACAGCTCGACGTACATATCGGCCACGCGCCGCGGCGTCTCGACGAGTCCTTCGCGCGACGAATCTTCGCCAATGGCTTCGAGGAGCTCGCGCACGAGGCTCTGCACGCGCTCGTGGTCGACCACGTCTAGGCCTCGCCGGTGAAGGTGTAAATCGCGTCGAGGTTGCGGTAGCGCTCGTTCACGTCGAGCCCATAACCGACGACGAAGTCTGAGGGGATGGTGAAGCCGACGTACTTCAAGGACTGTTCGACTCGCTGTTCGCCATCTTTGAGCAGCAGCGCACAGACCTCGAGACTCTTCGGACTGCGCGCACCGAGGTACTGACGTAAGTAGTTGAGCGTGAGACCGGAGTCCACGACGTCTTCCACGATCAGTACCTCGCGATCGAGCAGGTCGACGTCGAGGTCCTTCACGATTCGCACGACCCCGCTCGTCTTGGTCGCCGCGCCGTAGGAGGAGACCGCCATGAAATCGACCTCGACCGGGAGTTCGATCGCCCGCATCAGGTCCGACATGAAATTGATGGCGCCCTTCAAGACGCACACGAGCAGGGGCGGACTCTCGGCGTAGTCAGCGGTGATCTGTCGGCCCAGTTCGAGCACCCGGTCGTGCACCTCTTTGGCCGAGACCACGACGTCGCCGAGGTCGTGTTGCGCCCAGAGCGCGGTGAAGTCGTTAGAAGAGTGGCTACCCATGTCAGGCAAGCGTACCTGTTGGCTCTACTCCAACGTCAGGTGTTGGTCGCGTCGCGACAGTCGACGACCGCCGCTCAACTCCGTCGCGACGACGTCACCGTCGACGACGACGATCGCGCGCTCGACCTCGTCGGCGCTGGGCGGGTGAGTACCGTCACCCGCGTCCGCTACGCGCAGTTGTACTCGTAGCCATCGGCGCAGGCGCGCTCGCGGCCACGTCCGAAGTACCCGACAGTCGGCCTCTTCCAGTGAGACGGCTCGATCGTCCAAGGCAAGTTCATCGAGCCAGGTCCGCTCGTCGTGCAACAACACTGCCTGGCGCGCGAGGATCGGCACGACGTCGCGATCGGCGACGTCGTTGAGTTGTCCGATCAACTCGTGACGGACACGATTCCGGCGATAATCCGGACTGTCGTTGGTCTCGTCGTACAGCGCCGCGAAGGGCGTTGCGCTCACGAAGGCGTGGAGATCACTTCGGCGCAGGTCACGAAGTGGCTTCGTGGGATCGTTCACCATTGGTGAGAGACCGTCCAAACCGGCACCGCGGAGCATGTTCAACAGGACCGTTTCGGCCAGGTCGTCCATCGTGTGACCAGTGAGGACACCGACCGGCATGGCCGAACGACGCGCACTCCGGGCCCTCGATTCAAAGTTCGCGCCGGGTTCCACGACCACATCGTGGCGAACGAAGACGACGTCGAGCTGCCGGCAGATCGCGCGCACGTGTTCGGCGTCGTCGCCGCTCGTCGGACGCGCGTGATGATCGACGTGGTGCACGGTGACGATCAACCCCGCTTCGAGGGCGAGCAGAAGCAGTCCGAGGGAGTCCGGTCCCCCGGAGACCGCGAGGTCCACGGGCGCCGGTGCCGCGTCGAAGTGGCACCTCGTCAGCAGATCGGAACTCATGGCCAAAGGTTAGGCAAGTGCCCGTCGTACGTGACGAACTCGATTCCGATCATGGACGCTCGCGCCAGGGAGACTCGGCACGGCCCGGGACGTGCAACAGAATCCAACCGGTCCAGCGATCCACACGCCGACGGCCACACGGCCCACGTGCTCGCCCAGGCGGTGCCCATCGTAGGCTTCGAAGCGTGAACACCTCGCGAATCGCCGACCAACACAGAGTCGTCGGTACGGTCCCGAGTCACTCGGGCCTCCCCAGTGGCGGCGGCCGCCTCTACGAAGATCGTCGTCACGCCGTGGAATGCAACGGGGTCTGACCGTCATGCCCGTCGAAATGAACCTGGCACCGTCACAGCATGGGACGCTCAACGTCTATCCGATCGAGTTCGCTCGTCACTTCGGCGTCCGGGCGTTCGTCACTGACCGAAGTGGTGGTGTGAGTTCCGCGCCGTACGAGTCGCTCAATCTCGGCGACCACGTAAGTGATGACCCGGCCAACGTCTTGGAGAATCGGCGACGCGTCGCCGAGGCCATCGGCGTGGGCGTAGATCGACTGGTGATAGTCAACCAGGTCCACGGGCGCGACGTCGTGAACGCGAATGAGGCCACGGCCGAGAGTTCCGGCGATGTCATCGTCGACTTCGGAGACGAATTCGCCATCGCCGTCTTAGTCGCCGACTGTCTGCCGATTTTGCTGGTCGATGAGGACTCGCCCACGCTCGCGGTGGTCCACGCCGGTTGGCGAGGGCTCCAGAACAACGTGCTCCAGAGCGCGCTCGAGCACTTCGAGCACCACGACGCGGTGCACGCATTTCTCGGACCGTCGATTTCTGCGGCGGCCTATCAGGTCGGTCCCGAGGTGGCCCAGAACTTCACCGACGTCCCGGGCGCGCTGACGCCCGACGCTGCTGATCGATCCCGACTCGATCTACGCGCCGTCGCCGTCGCCCAACTGTTGGCCCACAAAGTCACCGAGAGCCATATCACGGTGGCGACCCAATCGACCGATGGCGGCACGACGTTCTTCAGTGACCGTGCGCAACGACCGTGCGGAAGATTCGCCCTCGTCGCGCGTCGGGTGATCGCGTGAAGCAACGCGCCGAACTCTTCCGCTACGTCGGCCTCGACGTCACCTCCGACACGCTTACTGGTCTCTTCGACCTCGACGGACGAACCTTCGTAGAAACGGTCACGTTCGAAGGTGTGAAGTCGTTGGAGGCACCGGCCGTGGTCGCGCTCGCCGAACTCTGGTACCTGATTGCCGGACTGTCGTACTACAAGGCGGGCGCCGCACGGCGGATCGACGTCGGCGTGACGCCCCTCGGGACCAACGGCCGACGACTGTTCAAGGCCGCGCTCTCCGACGGACTCGGCGAGTTCGCCTATTGCAACCAGATCCAACTCAGTGACGTCACGATCGAGGGCCGAGTCGGCGTCCAAACCTACGAGCCGTTCGTCGACACCAGTCGCGTGCTCACGCCCTTCGGCGGCGGTATCGACTCGGTCGTGACCGTCGAGAAGTTGCGGGGCCTCGTCGATCAGGCGTTGTTCGTCGTCAGTCCCTCGTCCGGTCGATTCACTCCACTCGAGGCGACCGCCGCCGTCACGGGCTTGGACGTCATTCGCGCCTCGCGCACGCTCGACCCGCAGATCGTGCGGGGCGACGAGTCCTTCTATAACGGTCACGTGCCGGTGACCACGATGGTGACGTTGTTGGCCGCGGTGGCGGCCGTCGCCTCCGGTCGAGGCGGCGTCGCGCTCAGCAACGAGTACTCCTCGTCGATCGCGAACCTTCGCTGGTACAACTCGGACATCAATCACCAGTGGAGCAAGTCCTGGAACGCGGAGAACCTGATTGCTCACGCGATCGCTGAACGCGTGGGCGACGAATTGGTGGTGGCCAGTTATCTGCGCGATCGCAGTGAACTCTGGGTCGCTCAGGCCTTCAGTGAACTTGAGCAGTACCACCACGTCTTTCGAAGTTGCAATCGAGCCTTCGCTCAGTCACCCGCAGGCCGCGCGTCACAGTGGTGCGGCGAATGTGACAAGTGTCTGTTCGTCAATCTGGTGCTGGCGCCGTACCTGTCGCGTCCGGCGTTATGGTCCATTTTCGAGAGCGAGCCGTTGAGTGATTCGGCACGTACCGAACAGTTGCGCACCCTGGTTGGACTCGGCGACGAACACAAGCCATTCGAGTGTGTAGGCGATCCCGATGAGAGCGCCGTAGCGCTGACCGAGGTGAGCCAACTCGAGGAGTGGCGCGACGTAACGAGTCTCGATGACCTCGCGAAAGAGCTGCAGACCGAGAAACGCCCCTCTGACCTGCTCGAATCACAAGGACCGAGTCGTGTTCCGACCAACTGGCTTCGCTGACCTCGCCGGCCGGCGCGTAGGAATCTTCGGTTACGGCGTCGAAGGCCGCGCGACGCGACGCCGCCTGCGCGGTGTCACCGACACGATCGTGCTCGTCGACGACGACGACGTCGACGACGACGTCATCGTCACGAGCCAGGGCGGTCTCGACGCGTTGCGTGGGTGCGAGGTGGTCTTGAAAAGTCCTGGGATACCGCGCCGACGAACCGACGTCCTCGAACTCGAACGAGGTGGCGTCACCGTCACGTCGTCGCTCAATCTGTGGCTCCGCGACGTCGATCGAACGCGGGTCGTCGCGATCACCGGTACCAAAGGCAAGTCGACGACGACGGCGCTCACGACGTTCTTCCTCCAATGTCTCGGTGAGGAGGCGCTGCGCCTCGGCAACTTCGGCCAACCCCCGTACGATCCCGACCTCGACACTTCGAAAGGGTGGCTCGTTCTCGAGGTCTCTAGCTTCCAGTCCGTCGACATCGACGTGGCGCCCGCACTGGTCGTGGTGACGTCGCTCGGCGAAGACCATCTCGATTGGCACGGCACGCTTGAGGAGTACCGGAGCGACAAGTTGTCACTGACGCGAGCGCAGGGCGAACATCGTACGCTTGTCGCGGATACTTCGACGATGCGCGACTACGCCAACCAAATCGGTGGCGAAGTCACGTACGTCGCGCCCGACGTGACGCATCTGGCCAATGTATTGGGGCTCTTAGGTGCGCACAACGAAGCCAACGTCGCGCTCGCGCTCTCCTCTACGGCCCTCCTCACCAACAACGGCGTTGACGAGGTTCGCGAGCGAGTGATTGACTCGGCATCGACCTTCGAGCCACTGCGCGGTCGACTCACGTCGGTGGCAAGTGAGGACGTCGATGGCGGGACGCTGCGCTACGTCGACGACGGGCTCGCCACTTCGGCGCTTCCAGTGGTCGCGGCGTTGGACGTCTTTACTGATGAACCGGTCGCGCTGATCGCCGGTGGATTCGACCGCGGTGTCGATTACGCACCCTTGGCCGAAGCGATTGCGAAGCGACGACCACCAACTGTGGTGATCCTTCTCGGTGAGGCCGGACGCCGCATTGGAGACGAGGTGTCTCGACGCTCCCCGGAACTCCTGCAGATACCAGTAGCGTCGATGCGCGACGCAGTGGGTGAAGCCCGCCAGGCACTTGGTTCCGGTGGCGTGATCCTTCTCTCACCCGGTGCGCCGAGCTTCGACACGTACAAGAACTGGGAAGAACGCTCCGAGGACTTCACTTCGTTAGTCCGGGCTCTCATCGAAGCCGATACCTAGAGAATCAGGTGTCTCAGCACATCAAATGGGAGCCCGTGTAAAGGGTGTCCCGGAACTATTTCGACAAGGAAGTACCGAACATTTACACGAATTGGGAGCCTGGGGTGGGAATCGAACCCACGACCTACGCATTACGAATGCGTTGCTCTACCGACTGAGCTACCCAGGCGCAAGAAGCAACTCTACTTCATGGGTCAGCGCGCTCGACCTTGCGAAATCTCAGAACTCCATCAACGAGAGCATGAGATCGTTGAGTAGCAGCGTCTCGTCGACGTTGGACGAGAGTCGACGTGTCGCCTCGCTCAAGACCCCAATCGCTCGAATCGACGCTCCCACGCGGTACTGATCACGCGCGTCGCCGAGTTCACTGCCCTCGAGGCTCTCGACCATGCGGTCTCGGTAGACGTTGGTCAGGGCGGTCAGTCCGAAGCGCAACTCGTCGATGCGAAAACGTCGTTGTTCGCGCTTGAACTGAGCCTCGGTGTCACGGCGATTCGATACCGATCGCTGCCCCATTTGCCGGGCTTCTCGCACCCGAAGCTCCATCTCCTCGTCCTGGACCTGCTGCAACGGCGCGATGGCGTCGTCGAGTGCGCGCGCGATCTCGGTGGCGAGCGCGGCCGACGTGGCCGGTGTCCCGTTCAGTCGATCGGGCACCGAACGCCACTGGGCGATGCGCTGGGCCAGTTCGTGGTCACGACTGAGAATCCGTGCGCGTCGCAGGTTGCCGTTCGCCGCGCTGGCGGCCGCGCGCGCGGCGAGCGCCGTGGCACCTTCACGAATGAGGACCTCCGCGATCCCCTCCTCACTCAGACCCTTCAGTTTGAGTTCCACGCATCGCGAGGCAACGGTGTCGAGCGCCGGTGGGACGTCCTCGGCGGTCAAGAGGAAGATCGTTCGCGTGGGCGTCTCTTCGAGGGACTTCAACAGTGCGGGCGCGCTCGGCGACGCCCCGGTAGTCGTGAGTTCCACGTCTTCGATGATGACGATTTGATAGCCCGAACCCAATGGTCGACGCCGACTCACACGGTCCGCTTCGCGCAACTCATCGATTCGCCACGCGAGGCCGGCGCGCTCGGCGAAGTAGACGTCGGCGTCAGCCTCGCTTAGCACCAGTCGACAGACGTCACACGTCCCGCAGCCCTTCTGGGGACATTGCAACGCCGCCGCGAACGTCAATACGGTGTCGTGCAGGCTTGAACCGACCGGCCCACTGATCAAATACGCGTGCACCGGCGCCTTGACGTATTGGCGCATCGCCGCCACGGCGGACTCTTGGCCCACCAGTGCATCGAAGACGTCAGTCATCTCACCATGGTAAAGAGGCGAGTCGCTCGTCGACCAACGCGGCGACATCGGTTTCGCTGAGCGAGCCGTCGATCACGCACCAGCGTTCAGCCCACTTGTCGGCGATCACCAAGTAACCGTCGCGCACGCGCTGGTGAAAGTCCGGGTCGGCCGATTCGAATCGGTCGCGCACGTCCGGCGCTCGACGTTCGTTCGCGACGTCGAGCGGCGTGTCGATCAACACCGTCAAATCCGGGATACACCCCCCGATAGCGAGCTCCGTGGCCGCCTCGAGCCGCGCGAGGTCAACGCCGCGGCCGTAGCCCTGGTAGGCCAAGGTCGAGGCGAAGTACCGATCACTGACGACCGAGCGTCCGCCGGCGAGCGTCGGTTCGATGACCGTGCGCACGTGATGGGACCGGTCGGCCAGCATCAACAGCGCCTCGGTGATCGGCGTCATGGGTGTCGCGGCGTCGAGCACCCAGCGACGAAGATCGACCCCTAAGGGCGTGTCGCCGGGCTCGAACGTGAAGTGCGCGTCTCGCAGTTCGGCGACGCGTCGGGCCTGCGTGCTCTTGCCACTCGCGTCGATTCCTTCGAAGACGACGAAGGCGCCGCGACGCATCAGTCGTCCGTGTGCGTCGCCGCGATCAACGCGGCGTTGGACTTCGCGCCCTGTGCCACCGCCGCACGCTTGGCGGTGCCGGTGGACTTTTTCGGGGCCGACTTCTTGGTCACTTTCTTGGCGGTCTTCTTCGCTGCCTTCTTCGTCGACTTCGTCACCTTTCGTGCTCGAGTCGACGGTTCGGCATTTCGCCGTTCGGCGAGGAGTTCACAGGCGCGGTCCAGTGTGATGGTCTCGGGCGTGTCGCCGAGTCGAAGGGTGGCGTTGGTCTCGCCATCGGTGACGTACAGTCCGAAGCGACCGGTGCGCACGACGACGTTGCGTTTCGTCGCCGGGTCCTCGCCGAGTTCCTTGAGCGGTCCAGCCGCCGCGCGACGACCGCGCTGCTTGGGTTGGGCGAGCAACGCCAGCGCCCCGGCGAGGTCGATCGAGAAGATCTGTTCTTCGTCCTCGAGCGAACGCGTCTCCTTGCCCCACGTGAGGTACGGGCCGTATCGGCCGTTCTGGGCGATGATCGATTCACCTTCGGGGTGTTCGCCAACCGTGCGCGGCAATGACAGGAGTCTCTTCGCGTCGGCGAGCGTGACGCTCTCCGGTGACATCGTCGTCAAGAGCGAGGCGGTCTTGGGCTTCTCCTTCGGGTCGGTCATCTCACCGACCTGCACGTAGGGGCCGTAGCGACCGGCCTTCAAGAAGATCGGCAGACCGGTCTCCTCGTCGGTCCCCAGTTCGCGGTCGTTACTCGGGGCCGACAGCAGTTCGAGGGCCTTGGCGACACTGAGCGAATCCGGCTCCGTGGCCTCGGGGATCGAGACACGGTCATCGCCGTGCACGAGATACGGTCCGTAACGTCCCGAGCGGACACTGACCGCGACGCCGTCGTCGGCGACGCCGAGCGGGATCGAATTGATGGCGGCGAAGTCGAACTCGTGGGGTTCATGCGTCATGTGCTCGAGACCGAGCCTGGCCAACTCCGTCGTCGCCGACGGGTCGCCGAAGTAGAACTTGCGCAACCACGGCTCGAGGTCCTGGTTCCCCCGGGCGATCTCGTCGAGTTCGTCTTCCATCGCCGCCGTGAACTGGTAGTCCACGAGATCGGCGAAGTACTGCTGGAGGAGATTCACGACCGCGAAGGCGCGAAAGGCCGGCACGAGCGACTTGCCCTTCTTCCAGACGTAGCCGCGTCGGTCGATCGTCTTCATCACCGACGCGTACGTCGACGGTCGACCGATCCCGAGGTCCTCGAGCTTCTTGATCAACGTCGCCTCGGAGTAGCGATCGGGTGGCTGGGTGTCGTGTCCCTTGGCCTCGGCGCTCGTGACGGGAACCACTTCGCCCTCGGCGAGCGGCGGCAAGATGCGCTCCTGGTCGGCCAATTCGGCCTCGGGGTCGTCGGTCCCCTCGACGTAGGCCCGGCGAAAGCCGGGGAACTCGATGCGCAGCCCCGTCGCGCTGAGGCCCACGTGGACGTCGGCGTCGAATCCGGCGACGCCGCGCAGCGTCGACTCCAACCGAACCTTGTCCTGGGTCAAACGGGCGTCGACCATCTGGGAGGCGAGCGTGCGCTTCCACACGAGGTCGTAGACCGCGAGTTCATCGCCCCCGAGTTGGGACTGCGCTTCGTCGAGCGAGCGGAACGTCTCGCCGGCCGGTCGGATCGCCTCGTGCGCCTCTTGTGCGTTCTTCACCTTGCGGTCGTAGCGCCGCGGGGCGTCGGCGACGTAGTCGTCACCGAACATCGACGCGGCGGTCGCGCGCGCGGCGCGAATCGCCTCATCCGACAAGGTCGTCGAGTCGGTGCGCATGTAGGTGATCCAGCCCTGTTCGTAGAGTCGCTGGGCGGCACGCATGGTGCGTTCCGGGTCGAAGCGCAGTTTGCGACTGGCCTCGATCTGCAGTGACGACGTCATGAATGGTGGCTGGGGGCGCTGGGTGCGAGGCGTCGAGGCGACCGACGTCACCGTCACCGCGGCCCCGGGCAACGCGCCCGCGATCGACGTCGCCGTGGCCTCACTCAAGAGTTGGACGTTCGCCTTGGCGTCGAGTGCGCCACTCGCGTCGAAGTTCTTGCCGGTGGCCAGCGACGACCCGTCGACGGACTCGAGCGTCGCGTCAAAGGCGTTGCCCTTGGTGTCCATGGCGGCCGTCACGTCAAACCAGGTCGCCGACGTGAAGTCCATGCGCTCGCGCTCGCGCTCACAGACCAGGCGGATCGCCACCGATTGCACGCGACCGGCGGAGCGGGCCTTATCGACCGCACGCCACAGTACGGGTGACACCTCGTAGCCGACGAGTCGGTCGAGGAAGCGGCGTCCCTCCTGGGCGTCGACGAGGCGGAGGTCGAGGTCCCGGGTCTCGCTCACCGCCTTGGCGATAGCGGCCGGCGTGATCTCGTGGAAGACCATGCGTTTGACGGGCACCTTGGGGTTCAGCACCTCCTGGAGGTGCCAGGCGATCGCTTCGCCTTCGCGGTCCTCGTCGGTCGCGAGGTAGAGCTCGTCCACCTGCTTGAGGGCCGCTTTCAGTTCGGCGACGATCTTTTTGCGGTCACTCGAGACCACGTAGACCGGCTTGAAGTGGTCGTGGACGTTGATGCCGAGTCGGGCCCACTTCTCACCCTTTACCGATGCCGGGATGTCCGCGGCGCTCTGCGGGAGGTCGCGAATGTGGCCGATGGACGGCTTCACGATGTAATCGGGGCCGAGCATGCCCTGGATCCGCGTCGCTTTCGCGATCGATTCGACGATGACGAGGGCTCTGGCCATGGCTGCTCCTTTCTCCGACTGATGTCGTGGCGTTCACCACCGCACCTTGCGCTCTACAAGATAGACAGGTCTTCGACCCTACCGGCGTCATGGGCGACCTCATCGACCCGTCGGTCGCGCCAATCGCTGGGCGAGCACTGGCGATTGGAATGTTGTTGTTTCTTAGTTGTCACCTTGGGGCGCGGCCACAATCTCGTACTGCGGATTGAGGATGACCGCTTCTCGTCGCAGTGACGTGACCGTGCCGCGAACGAGCAGTCGTGTGCCGCGCTCGATGCCGGGTATGTTCGAACGGCCCTGAAAGACGAGCGTGACCGAGCCGGAGTTGTCGGCGATCACGCAACGCAGTTCGTGGCCCCCGCTCTCGTGGTTGATCGCCATCGAACGAACCCGTCCGGCGATCTCGGCGAACTGACGCTCGACCAGTCCGCCGATCGGTTCGGAGTCGGCGGAGCGTTGGGCCAGCTTCACGTCGGCGACGAGATGCGCGCTGTCGCGCACGCCACCGCGCACGACTTCGTCACTTCGCGGGGCCTCTTGCATCGCGCCCTCGGAGATCTTGCGCACCGCGCGGTACGGCACGATGGTGGCGGCGGTACGCGGCACGTGCATGATGGCGCCGGCGATCGCGTCGGCGCTGCGGTCGTGCAAGAACCGCTGCAGACGAGAGACGTAGCCCCGGCGCGGCAGGATCACCATGCAGAACACCTCGGGGTCGCGCACGACGTCGGCGACAAGTTCTAACGCGGCGCGGTCGACGCGTCGGTCATCGCACTCGACGATCTCGAGCGTGATCCCGGCCGACGCGGTCCCCGAAGCGCCCCACTTCTCTTCGAGACGCGCGGTGACGACCGGGTCGATGTCGAAGTGAACGGCGCGAATGGAATAGGCGTTCAGCGTGAGGCAGTAGAGCAGGGATCGTTCGGTGACGAGGTCGTAGGTATCGACGAAGACGACGACGCGGTTCATCCGGATGTTCATCGTCGCGGCGCGACCACTCACGGCTTCGAAGGCCCTCTCTTCGCGGACGTACTGCTTGTTGAGTCGAATCAGCGCCCAGTACATGAACGGCCCCACGACGGCGATGATCCAGGCGCCCTCAGTGAACTTCACGATCAAGAAGATCATCACGACGATCGACGTGACGGTCGCCGAGAGCGCGTTCACGAAGACACCGCGGCGCCACTTGCCGGTACGCTCACGTAGGTGGCGAGCCACCATCCCGGCGCCGGCCAGGGTGAATCCGGTAAAGACGCCGATCGCGTACAGCGCGACGAGGGAGTTCACACTCGCGTCAAAGACAATGATCAACGTGAGGGCCACGATGCCCAGCACGATGATGCCGTTGGAGAAGGCGAGTCGGTGGCCGCGTTTGGTCAACTGCCGAGGCAAGTACTTGTCGGTCGCGACGTAATTCGCCAGGAACGGAAAGCCGTTGAAGGACGTATTGCCGCCGGTGTAGAGGATCAGGATCGTCGCCACCAACGCGACGTAATAAATAATGTGTCCCACGCCGTGGCCGCCGAAGACGTCGAGGACCTCTTGGCTGACGACCGTGGGATAGCCGGCGTCGTAGGGAATCGCGTGCGTCCACGCCGCCAGCAGCGTGATGCCGAGCAGCAGGAACGCCAGGATGCTCGACATCGTGACGAGGGTCTTGCGCGCGTTCGGCGACTCCGGACGACGAAAACTCGCCACGCCGTTGGAGATCGCTTCGAGACCGGTCAACGACGATCCACCGTTGGCGTAGGCGCGAAGGAGCGAGAGGAACGCGAGTCCCATCAAGATGCCCGTGCCCTTGTGACCGAGATGGTGCTGGATGAGATTGTTCTGTAGTGGCAGCGGAATGCGATGAAGGGAGCCGACGATCTTCTTATAGAAACCGAAGACGATCATCGCCGTCATCATCACGATGTAGAAGTACGTCGGAAAGGCGAAGTAACTGCCCGCCTCTTTCAAACCACGAAGGTTGCCGTAGATCAGAATCAGCACGACACCGACGGTGATCAAGAGCGGGTAGGGATGGTCACGAATCGACGGGATCATGCTCGCCAAGACCGCCGTACCGGCCGAGCACTGGACCGCGACGGTCACGGTGTAGTCGATCAACAACGCCACCGCGGCAATCTGGGCGATCTTCGGACCGAAGTTGTCGCGCGCCACGACGTAGGACCCACCGGCGGTCGTGTAGTACTTTATGACGTCCATGTAGCTCGTCGTGACGAAGAAGAGAACGCCGAGAATCACGAACATGATCGGTACGACGAGGGCGAACGCCGCGATGCCGATGAATGGCGTCATCTGCGTGAGGATCTCTTCGGTGCCGTACGCCGAGGACGAGATGCAGTCCGGCGCCAAGACGCCGAGCGCGACCGCGCGATTGAGTCGCTCGCCGCTCAGTTGCTCGGTGACGAACGGCTTTCCCAGCAGCAGACGTTTGACTCGGTACCCCAGGGACTCGGGATACACGTCGGCCAAATTGGCGTGGGACGTCAGGAGGGGCGAAGTCTTGGAAGTCTGTTTATCGTCCTCTGACACTCATTCGATACTAAACGAGGCCTCAGAAGCACTTTGGTGACGCAAGATCGCCCGTTTCATCAGTTGCACCTTCGTCGCGAAGTGTGTTCAGATGACTGGGTGCATATCGTTGTCGTCGGCTGTGGTCGAGTGGGATCAGAGCTTGCGATGCAACTCTCTGAAGAGGGTCATTCCGTCGTCGTCGTCGACAAAAACCGTGACGCCTTTCGGCGCTTGCACCACTTTCACGGCAAGACCCTCGTCGGATCGGGCTTCGATCGCGACGTACTCTTTCAGGCCGACGCGCGACGCGCCAACGCGTTGGCCGCGGTGACGAGCGGGGACAACACGAACATCCTCTGTGCACGAATCGCGCGCGACAACTACGAGATCAAGAACGTGGTGGCGCGCATTTACGACCCCGCGCGCGCCGACATCTACATGAAACTCGGTATCCCGACGGTGGCGACGTCGCTGTGGACGACCCAACAGGTGAAACGCTGGCTGTTGCCGGCCGACGACTCCGTGGAGTGGACCGCGAGTTCGGGCACGCTGCACCTGGTCGAGCGAATCGTCCCGGACGTTCTCGCGGGCAAGCCGATCAGTTACTACGACCATGGCGACAGCATCCGAGTCGTCGGCCTGATTCGCGGCGGACAGGGTCGGGTGAACATCGACGGACTCTTCGCTCAAGAAGACGACGTACTGGAGTTCCTGGTCACGACGGAAGGACTCGAAGAGTTGAAGTCTCTCATCGAGAACGGCCAGCGATGAAAGTGATGATCGCCGGCGGCGGCTCCGTCGGCGTGTCGATCGCGTTGGACCTCGTGGACCGCCACCACGACGTCACGTTGCTCGAGCAGGTCTCCACGACCGCCGAACGCCTCAAGTCGATGTTGCCGGGCGTGAACGTGATGGCGGCTGACGCGTGTGAATACGCGAACCTCGCCGCGGCCGACCTGCGCAGCGTCGACGTGGTCATCGCCGCGACCGGTGACGACGAGGACAACCTGGTGATCAGCTGGCTCTCCAAACAAGAGTTCGGCGTGCCGCGCGTCATCAGTCGAATCAACAACTCGAGAAACGAATGGCTCTTCAACGAGAGTTGGGGCGTCGACATCTCGGTATCGACACCGGCACTGATCACCTCACTCGTCGACGAAGCCGTCGAAGTAGGCGCGATCATCAATCTCATGGACCTGGCGCAAGGTCGGATGCGACTCATCGAAGTCACCCTCGCGGCGAACGCACCCGCGGTCACGAACCACCTGACGCTTGATGAACTGCACCTCCCTGACTCGGTGCGCGTCGTCGCCGTCGTTCGAAGCGGCCAACCATTGGTGCCGTCGGCGTCGATGCATTTCCTCGAACTCGATCACGTGATCTTGATCACTCGCGCCGACGCCGCCCAAGAGTGCGCATCAGCGTTCGTTGCGTAGTGCGCGGAGAGCGCAAATCCCGTGGGACCTAGCATGGATGGGTGCGAGCGGCCTTCTTTGACTTAGACAAGACAGTGATCGCCAAGTCATCGCTCGTCGCGTTCGGTCCCGAATTCCACGCTCGCGGACTACTGCACCGGCGCACCGTCCTCTGGGGCGTCCTCAGTCAGACCATGTTCATGCGTTTCGGCGCCGACGAGGAGAAGCTCGAGAAGATCCGTGAATCGGTCCTGCAAATCACCAAGGGTTGGGACCACTTGGAAGTGAAGAATCTCGTCGCCGAGACCATCAACGACGTCGTCGAGCCTCTGATCTACGAAGAGGCCCTGGAGTTGATCGACCACCATCTGGCCCAGGGCGACGAGGTGTGGTTGGTGAGTGCGTCGCCGGCTGAGATCGTCGAGCCCTTCGCCGAACTGCTCGGGATCACCGGAGCCATCTCGTCCAAGGCGAACATCGACGAACAAGGCAAGTTCACCGGCGAGATGAAGTTCTTCGCCCAGGGCGAGAACAAGGCGATCGCGATTCGTGAACTGGCTCAGGTCCGTGACATCGATCTCAACGAGTCATTCGCGTACTCGGACTCCGAGACGGACATCCCCATGCTCGAGGCGGTCGGACACGCCTACGCCGTCAACGCCGACCGTCACCTCGCTCGGGCCGCGCACGAGAATCAGTGGCCGATACTCAGCTTCAAGCACCCGGTGCGCGCCCATGACCGCTCGAGGTCGAACATCCCGTATTTGCTCAGTGCGATCGTGATCGGTGTGGCGGCCGTGCTCGGTCGCACGTACCAACGGCGCTAGAGCGTCAGAAGGTCGCGCGCGCCCGTATCGGACGACGGGTGACGCAACTTGCTCATCGCGCGCGCCTCGATCTGGCGAATGCGCTCACGCGTCAGGTTCATCTCGGCACCGACGTCTTCGAGGGTGCGGATCTCCCCGGCCCCGTCGAGTCCGAATCGCATACGCAGGATCTTCTGCTCGCGCTCGTCGAGCGGCTGGAGGAGCTTCTCGATCGCGGCCGGCATCATCTTGACCGCGGCCACGTCGAAGGGCGACTCGGCGGATCGGTCTTCGACGACGTCACCCAATTCGGCGTCGCCGTCTTCGCGAAGGGGCTCGGACAACGAGATCGGCTCGGAGCGGAAACGCAACGCCTCGATCAACTTGTCCTCGGGCATCTCGCACTCGTCGCAGAGTTCCTTGATGGTCGGGGGCCGACCGAACTTGAGCTCCAAGCGCGATTGGGCCTTCTGGACGCGAGCCAACGTGTCACCGGCGTGCACCGGGAGACGGATCGTGCGACCGGTGTTGGCGATGCCGCGGGTGATCGCCTGGCGAATCCACCACGTGGCGTAGGTCGAGAACTTGAAGCCCTTGCGCCAGTCGAACTTCTCGACGGCGTGCATCAGTCCGAGGTTGCCCTCTTGGATGAGGTCGAGCAGCGGGAGGCCGGAGGCCTGGTACTTCTTGGCGATCGAGACCACGAGTCGCAGGTTCGACTGCACGAAGTCACGTTCGGCCTGGTCACCGCGGTGCACCGACCGCTTGAGCGCCAGTTTCTTGCTCGGCGTGAGCTTGATCTTCTTGTCGGTCTCCGAGGCCTCGAGTTCGGCTTTGGCTTCGCGACCCTCTTCGATCGTCTGGGCCAAGCGCACTTCATCGTCCTTGGTCAAAAGGGTGTATTGACCAATATCGGAGAGATAGAGACGTACGAGGTCTTCGTCATCCCTATCAACGCGATCTTTTGCCATGGCTCTCCCTTGATACCCGACACCGGAGATTCCGGTACTACTAGTTATACGGGCGGAGGCAACTTTACCGGGAAATGCCCAAACTCTCAGCGTTTCCCGCCGAATCGAGCGTCGTCGCGAGGTCCCGGGCCAGCGATTGCCACTCGAGATCGTCGATGGGCGCCTGGTCCTTGGCGACCTCGCCGGTAGCGCGGATCTCTCGTACGCAGACCATCGAGGCTTCATTGAACAGCGACGTCAGTGCCGGGTCACCATCGAGCGCGGTGCGCGCATCAAGCAACGAGACCAGAAGTCGCGGTCCCACGACCATGGCCAAGGCGTAGAGCACCAGCGCACCGGTTTCGTCGCCCGCTACTGCCCGGCGAAGGACCTCGTCAAGCACGGGAACCGGCACGACGACCGGATCGCCCAGGTGTTCTCGCAGCTCGAGTGCCAGAGCGCCGTAGGCCCGGGCCGTCTCGTAGGCTCGCACCACGTAGGCGTCGTTGGACAGCGTCGGAGCACCCTCACCCAGGACAATATAAATAGTGTCGTAACACGCCAGGAGGTGTTCGGCGATCTCGCGATTCGTGGGCGTCACAGGGTCTCGGGGCGAAACGCATTGGTGATCGGCATACGGCGGTCGCGACCGAAGGCCTTTTTGGAGATCCGAACGCCCGGCGCCATCTGACGGCGTTTGTACTCACTGCGATCGACCAATCGGGTTATCTGCAGGACCAGCGCGGGGTCGTGGCCACTCGCGATCATGGTTTCGGCGGTCGCGTCGTCCTCAACGTAGAGCTCGAGCAGCGGATCGAGCACCTCATAGGGCGGCAGTGACTGGTCGTCACGCTGATCCGGGCGAAGTTCGGCCGACGGGGCCTTGGTCAGTACGTCGGCCGGGATCGGCTCGGGGTCCCCGTCCTTCGCGGCCAGGTCGTTGCGGTACCGACAGAGTTCGTAGACCAGGGTCTTGGGCACGTCCTTGATGACCGCGAATCCGCCGACCGAGTCGCCGTAGAGCGTCGAGTAACCCGTCGCCATCTCCGACTTGTTGCCCGTCGTGAGCACGATCGCACCGGTGTCATTGGAGATAGCCATCAACAGGACGCCGCGGATGCGCGACTGCAGGTTCTCGTCGGTGATCCCTTTGGGCTCGCCGTCGAGCACGTCGCCGAGTGCACTCCCGAAGGCGACGTGGGCACCCTCTATCGGAATCGTCGAGATCTCGATGTCCAGGCGACGCGCCAACTCCTCCGCGTCGGAAACCGAATGTCCGGACGAGTAGCGCGACGGCATCGTGAAGCCGCGCACGGCGCGCGCACCCACGGCGTCGACGGCGATCGCGGCGACCAACGACGAGTCGACGCCGCCGGAGAGCGCGATGACCGCGGTGCGAAATCCGTTCTTACGCAAGTAGTCACGCGTTCCCATCACCAGCGCTTGATAGACCTCTTCGACTTCGCTCAACGGCTCAGCGATTCGGTTCACGTGCAGCGCCGTGAGGCGTTCGTCGTCGCGGGCGTAGCCGATAGTGAGCGCCACTCCCTGGCTCGACTCCCGAGCGTCGACCTCACAGACCAAGAGTTCCTCGCTGAAGGCCGCGGCGCGGGCAATGACGTCACCTTGGGCGTTCACCACGACGCTCTGACCGTCGTAGACCAGTTCGTCCTGACCGCCCACCAGGTTGACGTAGGCGATGGGACAGTTCGTCTCGAGGGCGCGTTCGCGCAGTACCGCCTCGCGCTCCTCGCGCCGTCCTCGAGCGTACGGTGAGGCGTTCGCGACGACCAACATCGTCGCGCCCTGGCGGGCCAATTCGGCGGCCGGACCGTTGCGCATCCACACGTCTTCACAGATCAAAAGCCCGACGGCGACGCCGCACACGTTGATGATGGTGTGGGGTCCGACGCCCGGATGGAAGTAACGCTGTTCGTCGAAGACGTCGTAGTTCGGCAAGTGCCGCTTCGTCGCGATGGCGACGACGCCGTCGTCGCTCAACGCCACCAGGGCGTTGGCGATATGGGGGGAACTCAGTTCGCCGAAGGCCGCTCGCGCGACGTCACGTCCGTCGCTCGATGGCGCCAGGGCGATGTCCTCGAGGCCCTCGCTAACGACCGTGCCGACCAGGACCGGCGGCACGTTGTCCAAGAGCGCCATCTCGATCAAGGCCACACGCGACGCCTCGATGAAGCCCTCCTTCAAGAGCAGGTCCTCGGGCGGATAGCCCATCAGGGAAAGTTCGGGTGTCAGGACGAGATCGGCACCGGCCGAGGCCGCCTGAGTGCGGAATCGCCCGAGTGTTTCGACGTTCTGCGCGAATCCGCCCACGACCGCATTCATCTGGGCCATGGCGAGTCGTATCACTGGCACGACGTCGAGCCTACCGGTGCACGCGTCGAGAACCCCTGGCGAACGTTCACACGCGGTTAACAAAACTAGGGGTGACGATCGACGACGTTGGACCAGACTGGATGCGAACGCACGCGGTGCGTCATGACGTCTATAAGGAGCGACTTTGAAGTATCAGGCCGAATACATCTGGATTGACGGCAGCGAGCCAACCCGTAAGTTGCGCAGCAAAACCAAGATCGTCACCGCAGGACAGAAGCCGCCCGTGTGGGGCTTCGACGGCTCGAGTACGAATCAAGCGACCGGTCACTTCTCGGACTGCGTGTTGGTGCCGGTCTTCACGGTTCCCGATCCTCTTCGCGGCGCCAACGACGTACTGGTCATGTGCGAGGTGTTGAACGCGGACATGACGCCGCACGTCACGAACGAGCGCGCCGCGACGGCCGCGGTGGCCAAGAAGTACGCCAGTTTCGAACCGAAGTTCGGCATCGAACAGGAGTACACGTTCTTCGAAGACGGTCGACCCTACGGCTGGCCCGAGGACGGCTTCCCCGCTCCCCAGGGCCCGTACTACTGCGGTGTCGGCGGCGCGAAGATGCCCGGCCGTGACATCGTCGAGGCGCACACGTTGGCGTGCATCCGCGCCGGCATCGGCATCGAGGGAACGAACGCCGAGGTGATGATGGGCCAGTGGGAGTTCCAGGTCGGCGTGCTCGGCCCGGTCGAGATCGGCGACCAACTCTGGCTCGCGCGCTGGCTGCTCGAGCGCATCGCCGAGGAGTTCGGTGTCGACGTGAGCTTCGACGCCAAACCCATCAAGGGCGACTGGAATGGCGCCGGCGCGCACACGAACTTCTCCACGAAGCAGATGCGCGCCGCCGGAGGCTACGCCGCGGTCGTCGCGGCCGCCGAATCACTGGGGACGCGCGTGAAAGAGCACATCACTGCCTACGGTGTCGGCATCGAAGAGCGCCTCACCGGAGCCCACGAGACGGCCCACTGGTCGAAGTTCTCCTACGGCGTCTCGGACCGCGGCGCGTCCGTGCGTATTCCGGGACAGGTCGCTCGCGAGAAGCGCGGCTACATCGAAGACCGCCGCCCGAACGCGAACGTCGACCCTTACGTCGTTGCTCGGCTCATTACTGAGACCGTGTGCGGTGCCGCGAGCGCCAAGACCGCGGCCCCAGTCAAGAAGGCTCCGGTGAAGAAGGTGGCGGCCAAGAAGCCTCCGGCGAAGAAGGTCGCCAAGAAAGCTCCAGCGAAGAAGGCGGCCGCTCGACGCTGACGAATCACGGACGAAACCCGCCGCTGCCGGGCGGCGGGTTTCGTACTTTGCGGACCGAAAATGCAACGTACGGGAAGGTGCGAGAATGGTCCCTATGAAAGACCAGGCTCAGTACGTACTGCGAACCGTCGAGGAGCGCGGCATTCGCTTCGTCCAACTGTGGTTCACCGACGTACTCGGTCGCCACAAGGCGTTCCACGTCACCCCGGCTGAACTCGAGGACGCCCTCGACCAGGGCATGACCTTTGACGGCAGTTCAATTGACGGTTTCTCTCGAACCCAGGAGTCCGACGTCCTGGCCCGACCGGACCTCACCACCTTTCAGCTCCTCCCCTGGTACGAAGAGGGCGCCGGCGTGGCGCGCGTCTTTTGCGACATCGTCAACATCGACGGCACGCCCTTCGATGGATGCCCGCGCCAGCAGCTTCGCCGAGTATTGGGTGAGGCCCGAGGGCAGGGCTACACCTTCTTCGTCGCCCCGGAGATCGAATACTTCTACTTCGAGGGCCTCGATACGTCGTCGGCGCCCGTGCCGATCGACCACGGCAGTTACTTTGACCTATTGCCCGACGACACCGCGAGCCAGCTGCGCCGTCGAACCGTCTTGACCCTCGAAGAGATGGGTATCGGCGTCGAGCACGCCCAGCACGAAGACGCGCCGGGACAGCACGAGATCGACCTGCGTTACACCGACGCGCTCACGATGGGCGACACCGTGATGTCGGTGCGACACGTGGTGAAAGAGCTGGCGCGCCAAGCCGACGTGACGGCGAGCTTCATGCCCAAGCCCCTCGCCAACGTTCAGGGTTCGGGGATGCACACGCATCTCTCGCTCTGGCGCGACGACCAGAACGCCTTCATCGGCGAGGGCCCGTACGGTCTCAGTGAACTCGCCACGAAGTTCATCGCCGGACTCGTCCGTCACGCCCCGGAGATCACCGCGGTGACCAACCAGTGGGTCAACTCTTACAAACGACTCGTCCCCGGGGCCGAGGCGCCGGTCGAGGCCAAGTGGGCGCGCTACGACGCCGCGGCACTCGTACGGATCCCCTCGGTCAAGCCCGGACGCGTCGATTCGACGCGCGTCGAGTACCGCTCCCCGGACCCCGCCGCCAATCCGTACCTCGCCTTCGCCGTGATCCTCGCCGCGGGACTGCGCGGCGTACGCGGCAACTACGAACTGCCGTCCGAGGGCGAACGCACGGCGCCGCTGCCGCAGTCGCTCGCCGAGGCCCTCGATCTCATGGAGTGCTCCGCCTTACTGCACGAGACGCTGGGCGAACACCAGGTCGAGTGGTTCCTCCGCAACAAGCGTTCGGAGTGGGACGCCTACCGTGGGCAGGTCACGCCCTTCGAACTCGAGCGCTACCTCCCGCTGCTATGAACATCGACGTCGTACTCTGCGTGCCCTCGTGCGAGGGGCCAGTGCGCAAGGCCTTCGACGTCACGGGGGTGACCCCGGCCGTGGCCGTGTCCGGACGGCTCAACGAGGTCACCGCGCTGGAGCCGACCGACGGTTTTGCCGGCGCCGTCATCAACGCCGCGGCCTTCCCCTTCACCGAAGCGATGAACCTCTGTCGTCAGCTGCGCTCGCGCAACCGCGGTGTCGGACCGATCATCTTGTTACTCGACCACTACCAGTTGGACGAACTCACCTTCCGCGAAGACCTGTTCGACGACTTCATCGTCGGTCCTTTTGACGTCAGCGAGCTAGCGACCCGACTGCGCCATCGCCTTCGCCGGGCCGGCAACGAGAGTGTCGCACCGCGCATCGAGCACGGTGGACTCTCGATGAACCTGGAGACCTACCAGGCCTCGATCGCCGGGCGGGTCATGGACCTCACCTACATGGAGTACGAGCTCTTGCGATTCTTGGCGACGAATCCGAATCGCGTCTTCACCCGCGAGACGCTCCTCAGCCGGGTGTGGGGATACGAGTACTACGGCGGCGCACGAACCGTCGACGTCCACGTTCGACGACTGCGTGCCAAGTTAGGTGAGGAGTACGCGCACCTGATCCAGACGGTGCGCTCCGTCGGTTACAAGTTCGGCACGTCGCCGAACGAGTACTCCGTCTAGTCGAGGGGCGCGTAGGCCCAGAGCTCGACTTCAGCGAGTGCGCCAAGCGGGAGCTGATGCACCGCGATGGCCGAACGCGTGGGACGCGGCGGTTCGAAGGCTTCATTCCACACCTCGTTGCAGGCGGCGAAGACGTCCATGTCGGTGAGGAACAGCGTCGCCTTGACGACCTGGTCGAACGTCGCACCCGCTTCGGCGAGGACCGAGCGCGCGTTGACGAGCGCCTGACGCAGTTGCTCGGGCGCGCCGCCTTCGACCATCGTTGGCTTATCGGGACCGGGGACCATGCCGAGTTGACCGGAGATCACGACGAGGTCGCCCGCGCGACGCCAAGGCGAGTACGGACCGAACGTCACTGCCATGGCGTGCTCCTAGCTAAAGGAGTTGCCGCAACCGCAGGTGCGCGTCGCGTTGGGATTCGTGATGTGGAACCCGGCGCCTTGCAGCGAGTCGGAGTACTCGAGCGTCGAACCGTTCAGAAGTTCAGCGCTCGCACCATCGACGACGACCTTGACGCCAGCGAACTCTCGCACGATGTCGTCGTCGGCGAACTCCGAGTCGAAGAACATGTCGTAGTTGAAGCCCGAGCAGCCACCCGGCTTCACGGACACGCGAAGCGCCAACACCTCGTCGACGCCCTCGGCGGCGATGAGTTCGGCGACCTTCTCGGCGGCGCCGTCGGTCAAGTTGATCGGGTTGGGATCCTTCTTGGTCAAGTTCACGCTGGTGGTGGTCACGTTGGACATCGTGCTCCTTCGAGAGTTCTTCGTCCCATGATAGTGACCGAAATCCTCGCTGAACACCCCACTTCATTCACCGGTAGCGTTTCTAACGTGCACAACGTTGATCGACTCAGAGAGCGCCTGGCCCAGGTACTCGACCCCGAACTCGGCGCCTCCATCGTCGAACTGGGCATGGTGGGCGATATCGACGTTTCGGGACGTCGCGCGGTCGTGCACGTCGCTCTCACCACCGTCGGTTGTCCCCTGCGAAGTCAGATCGAACGAGACGTGCGAGAGGCCGCGTTGACGCTCGACGACATCGACACGGTCGAACTCGTCATGGGCGTCATGGACGCCGAAGCGAAGGCGACACTCATGAAGCGCGCGCGATCGGTTGCCCAGTCCAACGCGCCGTCGACCTCGATTCCGACGCATACGCCGGTCCTGATGATCGCGTCGGGCAAGGGCGGCGTCGGCAAGTCGTCGATCACGGCGAACCTCGCGGTCGCTCTCGCCGCGACCGGCCGATGCGTCGGCGTCTTGGACGCCGACATCTGGGGATTCTCTCTGAGTCGCCTCCTCGGTATTCACGGCGACGTCGAAGCGAACGACGGCAAGATGCAACCGCTCGAACGCAAGGTCGGCGCGGGAACCATCAAGTTACTGTCCATGGGACTGCTCGCCGATGAGGACCAGGCTCTCATGTGGCGCGGGCTCATGGTGCAAAAGGCAGTCGCGCAGTTCATAGAAGATGCCGACTGGTCGGGCATCGACTATCTCCTGATCGACACTCCGCCGGGGACCGGGGACATCGCGATGACCCTCGCGCGACTCCTGCCGCAGATGGGTCAACTGGTCGTGACGACACCGACCATCGCCGCGCAACGTGTCGCGGCGCGCGCCGCGGACTTCGCGCGCAAGTCGAACATCCGCGTGCTGGGCGTTATCGAGAACATGAGCGGCTTCGCGTGCGCGTGCGGTGAACGACACAACGTCTTCGGTGCAGGTGGGGGACGCTCACTCAGTGAAGAGCTGAACGTCCCGCTCTTGGCGGAGATCGAACTCAACGAAGCCATTGGCGAAGGCGGCGATCACGGTCAGCCCGCGGTCCTGATCGAACCCGACGACGGCATCTTTCATCGACTCGCTCGGCGCATCCTCGACGACGTCGCACCACCCTTCGGCGCGATCGGCTGTTCGGCTCGAATGCTCGACGCCATCGACCAGGCCGTCGCGGCGTCTCAGTCGTCGTAGCCGTCATCGCCCGGCAGCAGGATCCGGACGTCGCCGTCGCTCGTCACGATTCGCGGTTCGACACGCACGATGTCCGTGAGCGACCTCGCGTAGTCGAGGACGTCGCGCGCGGATTCGAGGTGCGCGATCGCTTCGAGGTTTCTGATCGTTGGGAAGATCATCTCGAGTTCACCGCGAGCGTGCGCTTCAAGGGCGTCGAGCGGTCGAATCCACTGGTCGGCGACGGTTTCGCCGGCGTCGTGAGTGGCCACCTGGTCGCTCGGCGTCAGTGCGACGAAGAACCGCGTGTCGTATCGACGAGGCGGCCCCACCGGCGTCACCCAGTGCGCCACGTATTCGAGTCCGCGAAAGTCGAGCAGTAGTCCTTCTCGTTCCATCATCTCGGTGAAGGTCGATGCGCCGGTGTTCACGTCGCGACGACTGGCCGCCAGACGCACGATTGACGCCGGGTCACTCAGCTGCACGGGTTCACCGTTGGCGTCACACACGATGAGAAGACCGGCCTCTTCGAAGAGTTCACGCAGACACGCGACGTAGTACGCGAGTCCACCTCGTTCGAGGGCGAGTCGGCGCGACGCCTCCGCGTCACTCAGTCCGAAGGCGAGACGATCGGCCGCGGGGCCACCGTCGGCAACGTCCACTCCGCCTCCGGGAAAGACGTACGCGCCGCCGACGAAATCGCTGTTGAGGTTGCGACGGAGCATAAGAATTTCGTAACCATTGCTAGCGTCACGCACCGTAATCACCGTGGCGGCCGGACGGGGACTCAAAATTTCGGCCATAGTGAAAACTACTCAGCGCCGACCCTGCAATTGAGGTCGATGTCCGGTCCACTAAGTTTGTTGTCCTACGCGCTACAAGGAGCAACGTGGCTAAGTCCCCCGCATCGAAGAAGAACACCGCGTCGAGTCGGCCCGCGACCCAAGCAGCCAAGCGGCCCCCGGCCCGACCTCCCGTGAAGTCCTCGAGCGGGCGCCCCGCGGGACTGTTCACGTGGCTCGCTGTCGGTCTCGTTGTCGTCATCGTGGCGGCGCTAGTCATCATCAAGGTGGCGAGCGGTGGTCCAACGAGTACGGGAGGAAAGGGCACCTGGGTCCAGACCGACCCGACGACGTTCGCCCAACTTACGACCGTGCCGACGTCGGTCTTCAACACCGTCGGCGTCACCTCGACCGTCGAGCAGGTATCGCCTCCAATCTCGATCAAGGGGCAGCCGCCCTTGACGGTGCGCAACAGCTCCGGTGCCACGGTGCCGGAGATCCTGTACGTCGGCGCCGAGTACTGCCCCTACTGTGCCGCGCAACGCTGGGCAACGATCATCGCCCTCAGTCGTTTCGGCACGTGGTCGAAACTAGGCAACATGACCAGTTACGCCCACGACATCTACCCGAACACCCCGACATTCACTTTCGTGAAAGCGACGTATAAGTCCAAGTACCTCGTGTTCACCAGTGTGGAGGAGTACACGAACTATCTGAACGCCGCTGGCACGAACTACCAGTTGCTACAAACGCCGACCAAGGAACAGTTGAAGCTCGTGGAGAAGTACGACACGCCGAAGTTCATCCCGGGACTCAGTTCGTCTGACGGCAATCCCATTCCGTTCATGACCTTCGACAACAAGTTCCTCGTCTCCGGAGCGAGCTACTCCCCGGATACGTTGACGAATCTGTCGCGCTCATCCATCGCGACAGGCCTGAGTGACCCGACGAGTCCCGTCACCGACGCGATCATCGCGTCGGCGAACTATCAGACCGCGGCGATCTGCTCGTTGACGAACAACCAACCGTCCAACGTGTGCACGAGCTCTGGAGTGATGGCCGCGAAGACGGCCATGAAGATTAAGTGAACCGACCGCTAGGGCGGGTCCCTACGTGGGCCATCGCCACGACGTTCATCCTGAGTTTGATCGGACTGGCGCTTTCGACGTACCTCACGATCACGCACTTCCGGCCGGCGGACCTCTTCTGCACTGAAAACGGAGTTTTCAATTGCGGGCTCGTGACCAATTCGGGCGAGAGTCGATTCATCGGCATCCCCGTGGCGTTTCTCGGCTTGGGTACCTACGTCGTGATGACAGTGCTGAACTCACCGTGGATGTGGCGAGCGAAGAACTATTGGATACACGTCGCCAGGTACGTGCTCTCGATTATCTCGATGTGTTTCGTTCTTTGGCTAATTACTGCAGAACTCCTCATTATCAAGAGTCTCTGTCTCTACTGCACGGGTGTACACATCGTGACGTTCGCGCTGTTCATCGTGCTTACCCAAGTGAGCCTGGCTCAACTCGGATGGGTGCGCTCAGGTACGGAGTAAACCCCGTCGTTCGAACTCGTTCAGCCCGCCCCAAATCCCGTAGGACTCGTGGCGCGCCAGCGCCGCTTCGAGACAATCTTCTCGAACGCCGCAGCTCGCGCAGATTCGCTTGGCAACCAACTCGCGTTCCAGCCGATCCTCTTTGCGCTCCGCGCTGTCGGCTGGATAAAAAAGCGCGCCCTCACTGTTGCGACAAGCGGCAGCGTCAGTCCAATCCAAAGGCGTAATCGCCATAAGTCACTCCCCCCCGGTTTGACCTAGAACCGCAGGTTAACCACTCACCGGCGAACGGGCAAGAGGAACTTTTTATCGTGTCTGCGACTACAACGAGGTAATTTCTGGCTCCGCTACGCTGAACCAATGGCCATTGTTCTTCTGGCGAGTGACCTCGCCTCCCTACGCAAAGAGCTACGCGCCGCGCTCGAAGGACCGGACCTCTTCATCGAAGAGGCCGCCAATGGCCCAGACGTCATCGCCCGCGTCGAGAACGGCGGCGTCGACCTGGTCGTGCTGGACCTCCAGATCGGCACCATGGGCGGTATGGCGATCTGCATGGAACTGCGCCACGAGGAGTCCTATGGAGCGGCCGAGCCGGTCGCCGTCTTGATGCTGCTGGATCGTCGCCCGGACGTGTTCCTCGCCCGGAGAAGTGGCGCCGAAGGCTTCCTTGTCAAGCCACTGGACCCCCAACGACTGCGAAACGCGGTGCGAGCGTTGCTGCGTGGCGAAGAGTACGAAGATGAGTCACTGCGCCCCGCGACGGTTCGCGTCGGGAGCTCCGACATTCAATGAGCGACCAACAGCCCCCGTCATCGGGACTGTCTCGGCTGCGAAAACGCATCGTCGGCCGTGAAGAGTCGCGACCGAAGTCGCCCGAAGCGATCGCCATCCACGAGCGTGTTGACCAACTGAGCGAACTCGAACTGCGTGACGTGATGACCCCACGCACCGACGTCGATTTCCTCACGACGCCGGTGACGCCCGAGTTGATCGCCGAGGTGATCCGCGACACGGGTCACTCGTGTTTCCCCGTCGTCAATGGCGACCTCGACGAAGTCGAGGGTGTTCTCTTCGTCAACGACCTCTTTCGCAGCACCACGACCAAGCGGGCCATTGGTGTCTCATTGCCATCGGCGTCGGAGATCGCGCGCAAGATTCGTCGACCGTTCATGTTGCCTGAGACGATGGACCTCTTGGAGAGCCTCAGTGAGATGCGCGAGAAGCGTCGAACGTTCGCTCTGGTACTCGACGAACACGGCGGCGTCGCGGGCGTGGTCTCGATTCGCGACATCCTCGAACAACTCGTCGGGGACCTCAACGACGAGTTCGACGAAGACGAGGAACCGACGATTGTGCGCATCCGACAGGATCGCTGGCTGGTCGACGGACAGACCCATGTGGACGAGGTCGAAGAGGCGCTCGGCATAACCATTCCCGAAGGCGAGTACGTCACGATCGCCGGATTCATCCTCGACCTGGCTGGCGAGATCCCCCAAGCCGGAACGACCTACTCCTACAAGGACTGGACATTCCGGGTGCAGTCGGTCGAGCGACGACGCATCAGTGAGATCGTCGTGGAGTACCACAAGCCGCCACCAGAAGAGATCCCGTCGGTCATTTGAGCGTTGCTCGGATATCCGGCCACCGAGTAGGATTGCCGGGCTGCGAGGCAACTCGCTGCGGGCTGTAGCGCAGCTTGGTAGCGCGCTGCGTTCGGGACGCAGAGGTCCCGGGTTCAAATCCCGGCAGCCCGACCACCAATGCATCACCAGGTGACATGCAGTGCAGGCCCCCATCGTCTAGCGGCCTAGGACACCACCCTTTCAAGGTGGCGGCACGGGTTCGAATCCCGTTGGGGGTGCTCAGGAAAATCACCCCAAAACCCTTAATTTACAAGGGTTTTGGAGTGACCGCGACTGACCATGAGTGACCACGAGTGACCACCATTTACCCCTGCTACATGCCCGTTATATGCCCGCAGTATGCCCGAAAATGTCCATCGCGGCTCGGTATTCAAAGTAATCACCTGACAGCAGAAGGCCACCACTTCGTCTCGAAGGTGAGGTATTGGCCTGTAAGTATCACTGATATCATAAATCCATTAGTTATGACTTCAGGGGAGGTATCGGATCCACAATGTCACTATCTTCCGGCATTAGCGGTCAGGGGAGGCTTGAACTTTCGAAGGTTCTCGGTTCGGGCGTTCGGTTCATTACACCGTCCGAAGTCTCGGACGCCTTAGACCTCGACGCTGATGACGCCGCCAGAAAACTCGCACGATGGGCCAAGGACGGCTGGGTTCGGCGAGTGCGGCGCGGTCTTTACATTGGGGTCCCGGTTGACGCGGCGAATCCGAAGGGCTGGACCGAGGACGCACTATTGGTCGCAGATGCCGTGTGGTCGCCCTGCTACTTCACAGGTTGGACCGCCGCCCACCACTGGTCACTGACCGACCAGGTCTTCCGCACCACCGTTCTGAAATCCAATCGCCGCGTGCGCAACTCGAAGGATACCTTGCTCGACCACGAGTACCTCGTGTCACACACTCCGCCCGACTCCTTGTCATGGGGAATGCGCTCAGAGTGGCGCGACAACGTTCGGCTCCGCTTCGCTGATCCGGCGCGGACAGTCATTGATCTTCTCGACATGCCGAAACTGGGTGGTGGCATCCGTAACGTTGCCGACATCGTGCGCGTGTATCTGGAAGAAGGCGATCCTCTCCTCCTGGTTGATTACGGTGACCGCCTTGGCAACCGTGCGATTTTCAAACGCCTCGGCTATATGGTTGAGTTCTTCTCTCCCTTGCACGTCCAGCTCATCGACGCCTGCCGGGCGCGAGTCTCAAAGGGTATCTCAGCGCTCGATCCCGACGGTCCGAGTGGAGGACGTCGCGCCATGCGCTGGACGCTCCGGATCAACGTGAACCTGACGGACGAAGGACCATCGTGATACCGCAGAGAGAACTGGCAGCCCTACGCGCAGAGTGGGCTCTCTCGCAGGATGTCATCGAGAAGGACTACATCCTGGGTTGGCTTCTCTCTGGTATCGCACACCACCAAGCACTCAACCAGACATGGGTCTTCAAAGGCGGCACGTGTCTTCGTAAGTGTTACTACGAAACGTACAGATTCTCTGAGGACCTCGACTTCACCGTGCGTGATGGCGGACCTGAAGAGCCACACGATCTCGTGCCCATATTCGCGGACGTCAGTGCATGGATTCGTGAAGAATCCGGTGTCGACCTCGTCATCGATGACAGCGTGTTTCGACGCCGCCAGAATCGACGCGGCAATCCAACGACACAAGCTCGCATCGCGTACCGCGGTCCGAATGCGAACAACGCGATGCCAAAAGTGAAGCTCGACATCACCTCTGATGAAGTGATCACCGATCGACCCACAATTCGACCGATCGGCCACCCATACAGCGACTCGCTTCCTATGGACTCAGTTCTCTGCTATTCGATCGAGGAACTCTTCGGCGAGAAGTTGCGCGCGCTTGCGGAGCGTTGTCGTCCGCGCGATCTGTACGACGTTGTGCATATGCACCGTCACCCAGATCTCATTGGCTACGCCCTATCGGTTCGGTCGATACTCTCTGCAAAGTGTCAGCACGCCGGCATCGAAGTACCGACGCAGGAGTCGATTCAGTCGTCACCCCACAGGGAGGAACTGCAGGCGGAGTGGGCAAACATGCTGGGACACCAACTCCCGCAGCCGCTGGTCCCCTTCGACACGTTCTGGAGCGAACTCGGCAGCGTGTTCACCTGGCTCGACGGGACGCAAGTCACGTCTCCCCTGCCAAGAGCGGAGATTGGCGAAGTCTCCGATTGGATCGCACCCACCGCGATGGCGTCTTGGCGCCTCGGCGTTCCAATGGAGCTACTCCGATACGCAGGAGCAAACCGTCTGAGAGTTGAAATCGACTATCGCGCTGAACAAGGTAGGCACGGTCCGCGCACAGTGGAGCCTTACTCACTTCGTCGAACCCTTGACGGCAATCTTTTGCTCTATGTTGTCAACGATCGCGGAATGCTCAGGGGCTATCGGGTCGACCGCATTGCAGGAATCCGACCGACGACCGAGCCATTCATGCCCCGATTTCGCGTGGAGTTCTAGACAGCAATGGCACTGCCGAGTTTGATTCCGGTGATTTAGATCTCTCCGCCAGGCATCATGGCCTCTAGAGCCTCGGAGAGGCGCCGGTCACGATCTCTCGAGGCGTGCTGATACCGGAGAGCTGCTGGGGCGGAAGCGTGGCCCGCACGGTGCATCAACTCAGCGGTAGTTGCTCCTGTTGCAGCTGCAAGCGTCAAACCCGTGTGGCGCATGTCGTGGAGCCGTAAGTCAGGTCGGCCAATGGTCATTCGTGCCCGTTCCCACGATCCTTGGAGAGCGTCCCTTGTGAGCGTTGAGCCTTCCCTCCCGACTATGACCAGAGCTTCCGGATCGGGCGAAGTGAACGTCTCGAGGTGTCGCATGAGATCGTTCATCACAGGTCGAGGAACTGAGATTGTCCGTCGACCTGCGTTCGACTTTGGACGTTTCACAATCTGCTTGCCGTCCATACCAAAGGTGCGGCTTTGAAGAATACAAATCACGCCTTGCCTGAGATCAATGTCCATTCTTCGAAGACCGAGAATCTCTCCTCGCCGAAGCTGACACCAGGCGGCGAGTTGAACGACGATTCGGAGATGCTCTGGCATCGCTCTAGTCAGCAATACGACCTCGTCGACGGTGGCGATCGGTCTTTCTGCTGCGTGTTCGGTGCCGGCGCCCTCCACTTTGCAAGGAGACGTGGCGATGAAGCCGTCGGCAACGGCGGTACGCATTATGGAAGACAGCAATCGATAAGCCTTTGATGCCGTGGCGGGGTGATCCTTCGCGATGTTTGTGTGCCAGGAACGGATTTTTGTCGGACTTAATTCGGCCAGCGTTGAGCTGCCGAGAAATGAAAGGACGTGCTTATCAAGGATGTGCCGATACAGTTCGGCAGTTCGTTCCGCCAGATCGGTTCGTTGATTCAGCCACTCGTTGGCGTAGGCGCCCAGTGTCTCCTGGCCCCCCTTAGGGTCAATCCATTTGCCCCTTCGAAGGTCCGTCTCCATCGCGGAGAGGCACGCTTGAGCGTCAGCTTTGGTCGCAAATGTGCCCGCCGATTGAACCCGCTCGTCCTGCCAGAAGAGCGCCTGCCAGCGACCCGAGGGACGCTTTCTGACCGATCCGAAGTGACGCCGAGTCATCGCGTTTGATTTCCTTACCTAGATAGCCAATGACAACGGTCGTCAGAAACAGGAACGGTGGAGCGATAGTTGACCCCTTGAATCCGCCCCACTTTTTTTCCGAGATTTGGGACACAACTTTCAGTGATGAGTCCAGAACCTATGAATGTCAGGGAAGACGACGATTTTGATGATCACTCAGTGAGCCCGTGCGGACGGCTTTGGCGCTTCGCGCCCGCCGTCCTCGGGCTGTTGGACTTAGCAAGACCAAAGACCAAGGGAATGAAGCGTGATGAACTCACATATACGTCAATCAAGCCGAAGAGCCGTCGACGAGGGATGTATTGCGCCGTCTGAAGAGCTTCGTCGCGCGAGAGGTGTCCAATGCGTTGGAGGAAGAGCTACTTCAGAATTAGGACTCGATATTTATTTAACCTTCTCAACATGGTACTTGCCGCGAATTCTTCGATCAGTCACTGTTGTTTGAATGCGTAGTGTCTCGAACGCTTCTGCTTAATGACAAGCAGCGCCGTAAGCGTGACCACGAACCAGAGTATGAAAATCTCCCACCACAAATTGCTGAATGATTCGATCAATGTCATCAGGACTAATACATCTAACCAAATACCCATCGAGAACATGACGGCCGTTTTTTTCGGTACAACGTCTTCTCGTTCGCCCCTCTTTTGCTGTGCCGCATAACGTCGACCGTATCTCAGTGAAGATAAAGTGCCGACGACAACAATGAGAGTATCCAAGGCGAAAGGTTTTGCCGTCACTAATGCTATCCCTTCGGACAATAATTAGGAATGAGGTTAAACGCAACCGCAAGTTCGTAAGCACCGGCAGCGACTACCCCAACTCCCATGGCCACAATACTCGCACCTCCAGTTTCGGGGCCCAACTCAACGCCGTTCACGATAGCGGCACCCGAATCCACGAGAGATACACCTGCCACGCCGGAAACCGATTCACACCAAAGTTTGGCATTATTGTTTGATTGGTTCTTGGCAACTTGGGAAGGTACTTGAGTAACCGGTAACGTAGTCGTTGCCGGCGGATGTTTGGTCGATGTCGGGATTGTCGTAGTAGTTCCTGTCGGAGTTCCTTTTGTCGTCGTAGTCTTGTTCTTGCATTTACCGGTTGCCTTTCCCTTCTGATTTCCCGAGTAGTAGTGTGAAACGCCATTGACGCAGTACCAGCCTTTCAATCCGAGTGGGTCAGTTCCGTTGAGAGGATCGTCATTCGTGAATACATAAGGTTGATCTGTCTCGTCGATGTCCGGGTCAATACTCATGAACGCATCGGTCGCGGGGTCATAGTACCTGTTAATGAGATACACGAGCCCCGTCGAATCAGAGTACGAACCCTGGAAGCCAAAGGGCGTGACCTTTGTTCCCGATTCAATTGTCTGAATCCCGAAGTTAGAGTACAGGGCCATTTCAACGTTGGTGCCAGCAGACGAGTAGGCGCCTTGAACGCCAGTCTGATTTGCGACAAGAAACAGTGCTGTGGAACCTGACGAGGTCGTCGTAATTTGCTCAATTGGCGCAGTACCGCCCAGTAGCAGGTCCCCGTACAAGTATGAAGTGTTGGAAGTGCCAGCCTGACGTCGTTGTCGCGTCATTCACGTTAAGCGGCACCGCCCCGGTCACTGCGTCCCAGGAAGAATCGACGGTTGACGTCGTAGTACCTGAAGTCGCCGCAACTGTGCTCATCCGCAATCCGTCGCCGTTGTACGTGTAGCTATCGCCCGTCGATGGTGTCGCTCCACAAGCTGTCACCGCGGCGGTACTGACGTTGCAAAGTTCCCCGTACGCGTTCCATCCATAGTTTGTCGTCGACGTTGACGATCCGCTGGCCTTGATGAGTGCCGCCACAGAGCCGAAGACACTTGCGGGAGACTGTGTCGCGGTCGGCGCTACTGTCCCTGACGAACTCGGGTTATAGACAAACAGTCCGTACGAGGGCGTGTCATAAGTGAATCCGCTCGTTGAGCCGGCCGAGGGCGTGCCCCCCGTAAAAGCCATACCGACGTACAGTTCGCCTGAAGAAGTCGCGGACAGCGACGGGAGAGCGATTGAGGTCGACGAGGATGAAGGATTCTGATAACCGCTCGTGTCTTCGCTCCACACCGTTGAAGATCCAGTGCCGTTTGTGTACTCCTGGGCCGAAAGGTCAATCCAGACACCAGTAACGCTCGTGGAATAGGTAACGGTGATCGTCGAACTACCGGTCGTCGTCACCGTGCCCAACCAGAGTTGAGTCATCCCGTAGGCGCTCTCCGGCGCTGTTGTCTCAAGAGGCGTCCATGTCGCGCCACCGCCACTGACTGCTGTGATCGTTGCTGCTGAGTTGATCGCTGCAGCGAGTACGAGGGCGTCACCAACGTGTTGCGGATCGACTGCCAAGGTCGTCGTGCCACTTGACAGGTTTTGCTGCAAAGTGCCAACGGCAGAGATCGAACCACCGCCTGAGCTTGTGGTTGTTGCCGCGCTCAAGCGCTGACCGTTGGTGCTGTACGTGTAGTTGGTCAGTGTCGAGGCTGACGTTGGTGGTGATGAACACGACGCACTCGACGAGACATTGGCAAGACCAGCACAGTTCTGCGCCCGAGTTGTAGGCGAAGGACTCCGCTGGTCCCGATGGCGGTGCGTCTTGCGTGATCTCAGCATTCGGAGCAATTGTGTAGGCGTCATTGCCCGTCGAAGTCCCAAGATTGGTGGCATGAGTCGTCTGGTTGTCACCGTTGTAACTGGTGGTACCCGACGATAATCCGTTTAGGGTTGCGGATGACTCTCTCTCCGTCTACGTCGTAATGCCAGGTGTCACTAATGGTCGTAAGTGACGACGTGCCCGCCGTGAGGCCCGTGACGTTGTCGGCATTGTCGTATGTGTAGGTGGCTGAAAGGCCTGTGGATGTGGGGTAACTGATTTTTGTCGGCGTCGTCGGCGTCCAAGCGTCACCGTACGTATAGGTCGTCGTGTTACCTAGCCAGTCAGTCACGCTTGCGAGCCGACCCGCACCGTCGTACGAACGATCGACGATCGTGTTGGACGTCGACGGCGTCGCCGGTGAACCCAGTGTCCCGCACGTCGCGCTCGAAGAGACCGGATACGCAATGCAGGCCGGTTGTCCGGCATAGTTGTACAGATAAGAGTATCGTCTTCCCGTTGGAATCCGTCGTACTCGCGAGTTGCCCGTTGGCGTAGGCGTACGTCGTTACCTGACTCCAGATCGCGGGCATCGAGGGACTCCCAACTTGGTCGCTCATTGACGTTCGTTCGCCGGCGTCGTCGTAGGTGAATTCAGTAACTCCTGGCACGCTCAGTCCTTGACCGCAGGCGTAGTGCAGTTTTGTCGGAGCCTTCGAACAGACTTCACCATTCGCGTTGTATGCAGAAGATACCGCTGTCGTATTATCGGCGTCAATCGTCGTGAGTAGATTTCCATCACCGTCGTACGAGTAGTTTGTCGTCGCGCCCAGGGCATTCGTCGTTGAGGTTAGTGAGGTCGGAAACGCGGAATCAGCGTAGGCGTTCAACGTCGTTTTCTCGTTCGGATCAGTGACCGAGATTGCCTTGCCCAAAGGATTGAAGACAGTCGACGTGTCGCCTGACAACGCGTTGCACTGAGTCGACGATCCCGCAGCGGGTGCGGCATCAACCGGTGCAGTGTCACCGCTAATGCAACTGTTGCCGTAGTCGTCGAAGGCGCTGTACTGAACGGCATTGTCGGCGGCATCGACGACCTCTGTCGCCGCGTCGGGATAGGCCAAATCGCCGTAGTAGGACGATGTTGTGTTGTTATTCGCGTCCGTCTGCGTGGAGAGTCGCCGTGCTGCCGGGGACGTACTGTCGTTGCAGTTGATCCAGCTTGATAGCCACTAGCACAAGTCAGTCCCGTTGGCACGGTACTTGCAATCAATTGGTAGCAGGCTCGATTGTCGCCGTCGTAGACGTAACTGGTGATTGCGGCCGGCGTTGCTTGACTCACCACGTTGAATGCCGCATCGTAGGTGAGCGTTGTCGTACCCGCTCCAGGATTGACGACTGATGTTGGCAAATCTGCGTTTGAATATGTCGTTGACGTCGCGTATGGATTTGCGGAAGTTTGAACGCCAGACTGACCTGGCGCCGGTATTGACAACAGTCGGTTTCCCATTACGTCATACTGCGCAGTCGTCGTTTGCGGAGAAGCGTTGCTACTGGTGTCGTTGGCGTTCTACCGTCTGACCTATCTCGTCGCCTTGCACATCGTACGAGTACGTTGTCGCACCGGTCGGTGCTCCGACGGCCCCCTGGTCAGCCGGTGACGTTGAACTTGTGCACGATGTTGCGGCTGGAGCGCTCAAGGTGCCGTTAACACTGGGCGGCACCACAAAACACGGCAGACCGTTGTTCGTGTAGTAACCGTACGAAGTGCTATTGCCGAGGGGGTCAGTCGAAGTGATCATCCCTCCGAAAGAGTTATACGTGTAGACATAGGAACCGGTCGGGGGTGATGATGCGGAATTGTTTGATGGACCGGGAAAACTCCATAGCAATTCATTCATATTGTTCGCGCCAACGTCGTTGTACGCCGAGGTCGACACGTCGCCCAATGCATTAGTTGTTGACACCACGTTCCCGGAAGGATCGGAGATTATCGTCGCGATAGGCGCCACGAAGGTTGACAGTTTGGCAACGTTGAGGGTGTCGGGGTACGTGACTACCTCGGACGCGTTCGCCGTGCCATCGCCATAGTTCCACACTATTTCCACGTTTCGTTCTCGATAGCATTGGTGGTCGAGCCGAGTTCGCTCGACGTTTCGAGCCCCGCGCTGTATTGATCGACCTCGACCGGTGATCCAGTCCCACAGCCCGTAACCGTCGACGGACAGAGCGCCTCCGCGGGATAGGTGATGGTTGTCTGTTGTGATTGACCCGTTGCAGCGCAGTTCGTAGAGGCAATCGCCGTACAGGGTTCGGTGTACACGTAGCCGGTCGTTGCCCCGGTACCATCGACCAAGCTCGAGACCATTCCCACCTCTGATGATGACGATGAGTAGTAAGCAATTGAGGTCGTGTGCGCCACGGTCGAGACGCTCGCGTTGTAGTCAGGACCCTCGATCTCAGTGATGTCACTCGAATATGGACTTCCCGCTGTCGAATAAGCGTAGTTCCATGCACTCGGAGTGGACGTGCCGTTGGGAACATCCACACTTGTCAAATTGTCTCCTGTGTACCCCAGCGTGTATGACGCCCCGGAGGGATCGATGATGGTGGTAATGAGGTGTGACGTTGAACTGATTTCCTCGACCAGGTCACGTGCATCAGAGGAGTAAGCAATCGTGCACGTAACGCCGCTCGGGCACTGATTTGGGAGCGTCACTCCGGATGCCGTCTTGGTCGTGCTCGCTCCCGCGACACCTTGCACGACGGTGAGCCCAGCAGGTGTTGAGCCTGTTTGCGCGGCGGCAGTCGTTGCGTAACTGAGTTCACCATCCCAAGCAAAGTCCTCGATGCTCGCGCCACCGTCTGTCTCATATGTCACACTGGTGCCGTCATTGTCGCTCAGTTGTCCTTGAACGCTGGCCGGCGCACACCATTGAAGGTCCGATCCACTTAATGTGTATTTGTTGGTAGTTGGCAGATCTCCACTGTACGGTGGGGCGACGGACGAACTTACGGGCTGACACGACGTCGATGTCCCATAGTCCAGGGATTGCGTGAACGTCACCTGTGATCCGTTCCCCTGATCCACAGTGATTGTTGGCGTAGGCGTTGAACCACTCTGAGTGTTGATTGAAGCCATGAAATCTGCCGACCAACCGTAGCCAAAGGGCAGTCCCGGCGTTCCAACAACTCCGGTGCCGGAATGGAGTTCGCTCTGCGCCAACTGTGCGTCGTAACTGAGTGTCAGACTCAGATCGCCACCGATCGCCGGAGCGTCAAAGAGTGCGTTGGCGGTGTTGAAGTCACCAGTCATCGCGTCTATGTCGGTTCCAGAATCCAGGGTGTTGGACGGTGGCGCCGTACCCGTAATGTCAGCGGCCTGACACGTAAAGCATGTAACGGAAGGATTCGTGCTCGAAAAGAGGTTGCCCGCACTGTAAGGAGAGATCGAGGATGACGTCACTCGCGCGTGAAGTCCGCCTTGCCAGACTGGTACGTGATAGCGATTGAACACGGTGAGATCGCCATCATTGGAAACCGCCAAGTACGACGGGGCTACCGTCGCGGCCATCGACCTATGCGTCTTAAGTGTGAGACTCCCGTTATCATTGGTCCTCAAAATGCTCTTTAGGCCCGAGCCGGACGTACTGATCCAAGCGATGGCACCGCGACGAGAGATTTCAAGTCGTCCTCCGCCGATTACTCGAAGTGAGTATTCGCCCGAGGGTGACTCCAATGACGCACCACGTGCGAGTGAATGTCCCACTCGCAAGACTGCACCGTCCGTACTGGACGCGTTCAATGCACTCGCTTCGGCGACCGTGGCTACACTCAACGTCGATGCCATCGCGATAGTTACAACTGCCGAAATGAACGCTTTTTTCATGACTCCACCTTTTGACGCCTCACGAGTGATGTCACTGCTCTCTCGTGTGAGATGATCCCGCTCGAACTAGTCGCCGCCTCGGGACTGCCTTGACTGGTTCCTACGAACACGCAATTTGATCCGGACAGGCAGCTGATGGCACTGACGGCAGTGAAACCTGCCGCACCTGCGGAATCGGCGTGCCAAGTTGCACCACCGTTCGTACTCGCGAGTATCTCAGCGCCCACACCAGTAGTCGAGGTACCTGCTGCCTCACAGCGTGTTGCATTACATGACAGCGCAAATAGGTTTGCCGATCCAGCAGGCATCACTTCTGTTGACCATGTTGTGCCACCGTCCGTGGTTAGTACCGCGTTCGCGCTCGCCGATGGCACCTGCGCTCCGATTGGATTCGCTCCGATCGCGACACACGTGGTGGGCGAGCTACACGACACCGACCGCAAAACACCCGATCCGCCGCTAACGGCTCGAGAACTCCACGTCTGTCCTCCGTCGGTACTCACAAGCACCGAGGCACCAACGGCAACGCAGAAGGAAGCAGAAGGACAGTCGACGGCCCCGAGCGCACCCGTAGACGACGGCACGGCGGGATTGCTCCACGTGACTCCGCCATCGTTGGAGGTCAGTAGTTCGCCTTCGTACGGTCCATTGTCGCCGGGCGCAACCCCGACAGCGACGCAGAAGTTCGAAGTCGGGCAGCTCACACCGAGCAACGTGGTCGCGCCATCGGGGATCGATGAGGCCTTCCAGGTCGCGCCCCCATCTGTCGAGATTGCTGAGACACCCTGACCAACAGCGACACAGGCCGATGCGCTTGAGCAACTGACGGCTTCCAGGTCGGGAAGACCCGCTTGAACTGACCCCGCGCTCCAGGTTGTTCCCCCAGACAATGTGCTCGAAACCCCCTGCAAGTTGTCGTCGCCTCCGACGGCGATGCACGTAGAGGCGGCGATGCAGGTGATCGCGTTGAAATTCCCACTTCCACCGAATGCCCCACCGGGTGTAAGTACAATCGGCGCGGTCGTCTCAGAGCTAGGAACTTTCCACGTTGAAGCCACAGCAAGAGTCGTCGACGTTGTCGAGGTTGAGGAAAGTCTCGAAACGCCTGAATCGTTCGCGTTCTGGTTAGACACTCCATAGGCCACCAGAGAACCGATCACGAGCGCCCCGGCGGAAACGATGACGAAAGCCAGGGATCTTCGATTCAATAGATGAACAAATCTGTCCACCACGGAACTCAGGGTTGATGTGTTTTGCGGTGACATCTAATCCTCCGTATCTGAAAGAGGTTCTGCGGCTCGCGTCCAAGATAAGTTCGGAACACTCACGACAGCCTCGACGAGCGCTGCACTCCGGATGTCTGCCCGGTCGGGTCGGCCACACTCTCCAAACTCGACTTAGCCGCGTGGCGCAAGTTTGGTCCATCACCGCCGCTTATGGTGCAGGTGTAAACGCTGTCAGACCCGCCAACAGGGCAGGTATAGCCGTACGTGTAGTTGTAACCGGTGATGGTCGCGGTGGCGGCATATGCCGGATATTGACAAACCGTCGAATATAACGTCCAACCTGAAGGGCAAGAGTGGGAACTGATGTTCGCCGTGGTGTACAGCTCGCAGTTATTTCCCGTTCCACCGAGCCAAACTCCACCGTTGTTCGTGCAACTCAACTGTGTCGACGTGTGAGTAAGTCGGTAACAGGCCTCGTAACCTTCATAAACAATCGGTCCGCTCCAGCCACTTGAGCAGGAGTAATTCGGGGTAGCTCCGATTGATTGCGCCCCGCAAGTCGTGCCCGACAACACGCCACCTTCGGGACATGAGTACGAGTAGATAGGCGTTTCACTTGTAATCCCATATATCGCTGCGTAGGAACCGAAGAACGTCACCGACGTAACGTTGGACACTTCTGGCAGATAGGTCCCATCACTTGCCTTCTGCGCGACAACTAGACATGTCCCCGAAGTCGATACAGACGTAAAGGTAAGAAGGGCCCCGGAGACTGAGCATCCCGTCGCCGTACCATTGGACGCCGTATAGGTAACCGAACCCGAGCCAGATCCACCCGTCGTCGTGAGCGTGAGAGCGGCATTTCCGGGTCCGAAAGTCGTGCTCACTACCAGCGGCGTTGCTTGAGAGACCAGTGAAGTGGAGGAAATCGGGAAGCTCAGTGCGGACGAGGTAGAGCTCGAATAATTTGTGTCGCCCGAGTAGACGGCAGTGACCGAATTGGATCCCATCACCAGAGCGGACGTGGTGCAAAGCGCGTATCCGGAACTTACATATTGAGAACCACACCCAGAAATGGTCGCTCCACCGAGAAGGAAATCTACCGTTCCAGTTGCGCCGATCGGGACGTCCGCCACAAACGTAATCGCGGTCCCTACATTCTGCGGTGAGGCTGGAAACGCCCCTAACGTCGTCGAAGAAGACGACGGCGATGGGGTGGTCGTTACCGTGTATGACCCGGTAGGGCCGTCACCACCCGAGCTAGATGCAAAAACGCTGAAGGTAACCGATGTCCCCGGCGAGTATTGAGGAATAGTGCACGCAAGCGTCGGCGCGCTTGCGGGCAAGGTGCACGTTTGTCCCGCGGGAGTAGCCGTAGCCGTGTAGCCCGTGATTGTCACTCCGCTCACCGGCGTTGGAGCTGTCCAAGAAACCTTTGCCCCTGCTGTCGAGAAAGCGACTCCTACGCCCGTAGGTGCATTGGGAGTGGCCGCACTTGCGATAGTCGGCGTCGCCAGTGTTACACCGGCGATCAACAACAGCCCCGTGCAAACCGGACGAACGAGATTCAAATGGAACCGCATCGATACCCCCTTTACGGAGACAGTCAAAAAGTCTCTGTACGCATCGACGCCGACATGCTCAACAGGTTGAGCCGCTTCTACGCTGAGCGGGACGATAGTTAGAAAAACAGTAATTTCAAGGACTTTTTCTTTGGTTGCGTCAAAATTGTTACTGAGTATTGATAGGGAGTTCGGCGGCGCAAGAGAGTGAGACTGAGAGTGTTTGGCGAACTTCGATGCAAGCCAACCTTCAGGTAGCCGGCACCGTGCCTCCGCTATGAGGGCCAATATCATGGATGGAACTTACGTTGGCAGCGAACGGAGCGGGTTACTTACGCCTGTAGCAAATGTGGTTGGCTTAGCCAGGGCGAAGCTGACTCAAGAAAGACGCGGGACTCTTTGAACCTGCCTGTTCTTGGATGCGCTGCCAATCAGGATGTTCGGTATCGACGAAAGCTGCGCGCCAAATTACGCGACTTGACGATCCAAAGAAATCAAGATCTCTCGTTCTCCGATCGACCAAGCCCTGACTAATAATGGCTGCGACTCCGGCCAGCGCAAAGCCAGAACCTTCAAGTGCTCGACCAACAACGATGATTATTTGTTCTTGGAGAGGAGTTAGCAAGTCACGACATCAGTGCGGTGTATTGCAAACCGTTCCTGCCAATCCCTGCGAACGTATGTGGGGAGAAAAATATTCGCCCCAGATCGCAATCAATTCATCCAAACTGATGAAGTATCGTACGTCTTCCTCTGACCCATCCACGAGCACCAATTCATATACGCGCCGTCGATCGGCGGCGTTGTCCATGTCGAAAGTCAAATCTGGACCTGACCAACGAATCCGATTAGGAAGTCGAATGATTCCCGGTGCCTTATCGTTAGTTGAAGTCGCAAAATCATCAGGAATCGCGACGGGCCGAGACGCCGGTCCAATATCTGAAGAGCGCGAAGAAACCATTGTCATAGCCTACGAACCAACTGTCGGCACTTCTCATTTGGAAGGAAGGCGCTAATGCCCACTGAATGCCCAAACTCTTCGATTGAGAAACGGCGATCACTACAAACCGGTTTTGACCAGGACTTAGTATCGAAAGTCATTGATCCGGCACCCACCCTTTCAAGGTGGCGGCACGGGTTCGAATCCCGTTGGGGGTGCTTCGTAATTCCTGGTAAAGGCCGGTTTCTTCTTACCTCTTTGCAACCACAAGAGTGCCATTTTTGGCAAATATGGCATCGTTAATGCCCAAGTAATGCCCATTCAATGCCCAAAATCACCTGGAAATGGAAGTAACAAGCCGCCAAACACTTGTCGCTACTCAATTCGGGCTCCGTCCCAGCCACCACCGATCTCAGGAGGTGTTCACCCCTGTCGCGACAGATCCGTTCACTGTGTCGAAACGAAGCCGCCCAATTCGGTTCATCTCTCGAGGCCTTGGTCGCGATTCCGCTTCCGAGCAAGATCAAGGGCGAGTTCGCGCCATTTCTCTACTACCGTCAAAAGCCTGCGATGCTCCGAATCCCTCAAATTGAACTCTGAGGAATCCAACGAGCTCGCTCGTCTCGTCATATCGGCGAAAACTCCTAAGTCGAATCCGCGATCTTTCTCGGCAGCCCAGACGAAGAGATCGTCAAGCTGGAAAAACTGCTCGAGCGCGTAGAGGTCCACGAAATCGCGAGCCTCGGCTCGCCCAAAGACCGCCAACACTTTGTCAACGGCCAACTCCTTACTCGCCAACACCGGAGATAGTTCACCTTGTTCAAGGGGAAATAGTCGACTATCCAATCCAAAATCGACCTCAGTTTCAGAATTCAAACCCCGAACCACTATGCGGGCAAATTTTGGCGTAGAGCGCCGAACGTCGACTTCAAATCCTTCTTGTTGCAAGGATGAAATGACCTTCGGAAGTCGCTCAGCCAGTGCCGCCTCGGATGAACCAAAGAAATCCAAATCGTTCGTTCGGCGCTCGACCAGTCCCTGCGAGATCAGAGCCGCCCCTCCGGCCAGGGCAAAGTCAGAGCCCACGAGTGACTCCGCCACCAAGGCGACAAGTCTCTCTTGCAGCGGGCTGAGCACGTCTAACTGTTGCCGCTGAGCTGCTGATACTTCTTTTCCCACGCCTCACGAACGTGGCGCGGAAGGAACAGCTGATGCCATGACCATCGCAGGACATCAAAGCGGATGTAACGACGAATGTCGTCCTCATCGCCCTCGGTGAGCACAAGTTCATATGCTCGCAACCGATCTTCAGGTTTAGTTAGGTCGAAGAGGCGCTTCGGCTCTGACCACCAGACATGTATAGGGAGTTCAACTATGCCCTGAGCCTTGATGTCTTTGGACGTGTCAAATCCAGAAGGGATAGCGACGGGCCTTGATGCTGGGCCCAAGGTAGATGAACGAGATACCACCACGCATATAGATTACGAACTCGTTGTGGCGGTACGAGCGTTCACGGTGCCGGACCTTCATTTGGGGCGATCTTCCCTTCGACGTCGGCCAGAAAGCGACTAAGAATCGAGATCGAATCTCCTGGAACTACTCCGCAGGTATTCTTTCGGAAGTCCAACCACTGTGCTGCGTAGAGTCTCTTTATGACCGGCATTCCGGACCTCGACCTACGGAAGATTCACAAGTACGCAGCCAGAGTCGTCCCACCGGACTTTCAGGATCAGATCAGAATTGAAGTCGACATTCGGGGAAAGACGGTGACGATTGTTGAGTGTCGACCTCCTTGGAGGGAAGATTTCGGACCCGAGTGGACCCGACAAGGGGTTGCTCGGATGAAGTTTGATACTGCGAACAATGAGTGGACGCTCTACTGGTCGGACCGCAACAGCCGATGGCATATCTTCGACCTCTTATCGCCCGGCTCAATTGACGAAATCCTCGAAGAGATTGAACGTGATCGAACCAATATTTTTTGGGGCTGAGAATAATGATGCACTCGGAGTGCAATTCGGCAAGTGGTATGTGACTTCTGTACTTTGACAGTAAGACACGAACATTGACGACGTGAACGTTGAACGGACTTGCGTGCATTTGCAACGGAAGGCGTTAATGCCCATTCAATGCCCATCAACTAATTCGCGGAGAATATCGCGCGGAAATATCGCTTTTCATCAGGAGTTGCTGTCACACATGGCCGTTTCAATTTCCACCCTTTCAAGGTGGCGGCACGGGTTCGAATCCCGTTGGGGGTGCTTCGTAATTCCTGGTGAGAATATTTTTCCGCCTAGCGAGCATCTGCATCAAATGCGCCGTTTTTTCGCAAAAAGAGCACCGTTAATGCCCAAGCAATGCCCTTTCAATGCCCAAAATAACCGGGGAACGGACGTAGCGTGCCGTCAAACTCTTGTCGCTACTCAATTCTGGCTGCATCCGAGCCACCACCGATCTCAGGTGGTGTTCACTTTGTCGCTACACGAAGTGTCCGACTATTTAGCCTTTGCCAATCAATTCGAGACATCTATGTGAACGCTCGGTCACTAAACGGACGAGTAGGTCAGGCATCGGGCTCGCAAGAGCGACGACGTCAGGGGATTCAGCCACTTCCGCGAATGCCTCGGGGAGACTGTTCCCGATCGTTCGTACTCGGTCTAAAAGGGCATCCGGATCGAGGCTTAACTCCTTTGCAGCGTCGGGCCACGTGTTGCGATTTGGGAATACCCCATATTCGCCTCCGATCTTCATAGCGAGCCGAAGCTTTTTCTCGTGTGTGCCATAAGGCAACGCTGAGGCGATGTCGTAGAGCGGAGCGAATCGAACTTGATCTCCGGCAAGTAGCAAGGAGTAATTCTTGGCATGTCCGTCCGTACCCGCGATGAGCCAATTCCATATCAGAGCATCGGTGAATCTCCAGACGGCTTCGTCCGCAACTCGAGGTGCCATCGCGCGTCTCAGCAGGCCGGCGATTGTTCCTGGAGTTGGGCCGCCGTCATTCTGGTACTTCTGCGTTGGAGGCATACCAAGCGCCTGGCAGAGGTCCTCTTGGTGGACTCGTACGATCGCGTCTCCTTTGACGATTCGGTCATATCGATCCACCACGACTGCGGATTCATTATCGAATCGGGACACCGTAGTGCGGACTGCAATGAGCCCCGCTCGACGAGCAGCATGAAGGCAAAGATGCTCGTTGAGATCGTGGTCGTCGAATCCCGCGACCGCCGGCTTCAAAATATGTGTGGTTGGAGTTGACCCAGAAGGCTCCCCCCAACGGCCGTTTACGCGCAGCAAAGCCGTTTTGGATTGAGCTCCAGCCAAACTGAACTGGCCCGTGAATTCGCGCCCAAGCCAGTTCGTCGCGTCTTCGCGCAACTCCCTCAATCGGTGCGCCACGTCGTCATCGGTGAGCCATTCGACGTTTCCTGTTTGGCTTAGGACAAGATCCAACCGTTCTGGTTTGGCAAAACGTACAGCTCCAGCACAGTCCTCACCAATTTGCGTCGATAAGAGGGCAAACGGTGTTCTCGACACGTGGAACCGCCGTGTCCAGCGAGAAAGGACCTGTTCGTTGTCTGGAAGAAGTCCCCAGAGCCAAGGCGTGACGACGCTATTGGGGTGGACCTCAACTTGAGCTGGCATCGACAGGGAGAGCGGGGTTACGCCGTCGCGAGCCCTGTACGTGTCTTCGTAGGTGAATCGAAGCTTTCCGCCTGGCATCTTTTCGATAGTTCCGGCGAGTTCGTCCTCTAGGATTACGTGAAGTTCGTCAGTCATTGGCGTCGATATTCGTCGAGCAAAGAATCCAGATTTACGGATGGTCCCTTGATGGCTTCGCTGAGGTTGCGAGACATTTGGAAGTCGTTGCTTCCCTTGAAGACTTCGCTGAGGTTTCGGTTTGGAGATATATCCATCTCCAAGTTCAAGGCGTCCAAGAGACGAAGGATCATTCCAAAATTCACAGAGCGCTTCCCGCCTTCAACTGTTGCAATCCACACCCTAGAAACGCTTGCGCGCGCCGCCAGGTCAGCTTGGCTGAGTCCAAGATCGTGTCTGCGACCTCGGATAACTGCGGCGAGGTCGATGGCGGAATTGATCTTCTTCATGAACTCTCCTTTGTAAGCGTACGTAGACAGTATCGTTTTGTCAATGAACGAAGACAAGTATATCATGTCTCTGAGCGTTTACAGACTTTCCTTGTCAACAATCGTTTACGCCTTATCGCAGGTCGTGGTCGCAAAGTCATCAGGAATTGCGACTGGGCGTGATGCCGGTCCAAGATTTGAAGAGCGCGAAGAAACCATGTTCATAGCCTATGAAACAACTGTCGGCGTTTCGCATGGACCGCCGAACAATTCAAATATCGTTTGATCTGGAGCTACAAAGACCTGTGGTCGTTTTACTTGCCACCCTTTCAAGGTGGCGGCACCGTTCGAATCCCTTTAGGGGTGCTCTGAATTTCCTGGTAAAGAGCAGTTTTTGCTAAGCGACTCTCTGCTTTGAAAGCAGGTGTTGTCGTTTGAGGGTCGTACGATTGGTCAATGACGTGGCAAGAACACACGGTGAGCGATGTGGCCGACGAGATCGCAGCGTGCCTCGCCAAGGGTGACTCGAATTCGGCCACACGTCTAGCGTTTCACTTCCTGGAGCGATACGACAAATCCGATTGGGGAACTCGCCAACGAATCACTACCGAGCCACCCGTGACGACTGGCGATGATCGGTACGACGCCCTTTTGGCAGGGATTGTGGAGTACGCGTGCGCATCGCACGGCATGGTGGCACCGAACTGGGTGGATTCGGAGCACTACTTCCTCAAGAAATGGTGGTTCGTCTCAGGAATATCGAAGCTGCACGCCGAAGCGCTTGTCCACAGTCCAATCTCCCTCGCTCGTCGGGGAGTCTTTGTGACTCAGGGTGCCTTGAAATACGCGTAGTGGCGCTTCAACGACGCATGGCTAACGCGACCGACTCGGTCATTTTTTGTGACCGTAGGCTCTGAGGAATGGCGACGGCGCGATTGGGTTTAACGGCGCTGGACTGCTCTGACCCTACGCTCCTCGCTCACTTCTGGGCGGCGCTACTCGGCGGCGAAGTCACACATCGCAACGACGAGTTCTGCGCTGTCAAGGCGGACGGGGGATTGTTGGTCGCTGTCAAGGTGCAGGACTACACGCCGCCTACGTGGCCGGACCCCGCCGTGCCGAAACAGATGCATCTCCACTTGAAAGTCGACGACCTTGACACAGCACAAACCGACGCGGTGCGATTGGGTGCTCGAGTCGCGACAGAGCAGACCAATCCGGAGCTGTGGCGAATCCTTTTTGACCCGGCCGGTCACCCGTTCTGCCTGGCAACAGACATCCTCGACTGACACGGGCCAAGTGTGCCGAGGATTTCAGCAATTGAATCGATAACCGTCCCGGCGGCCGTTGCCGATTTGGCAAGAGAATCTCACGGTGATACGCGTGGGCGCCGATGCGGATCGAAGCCACCTTCCCGTCGCGCTCGATTTGGAACGTCGCCTCTCACCGAGGAATCCGAAATCGTCACCATCGACCATCAAGAATCGGCTTTTGCATTGACGTCGAGATAGGAGTCGGGTCCTCCGGATCGACGAGGAACAGGGAGCCGTTTATCCGTTCCCATTTTCTGTAAGGACTAAGGTCCCGAGATACCCAGGTATTTGGGAAATAAGCGCTCGACCTAGACCTCGTTCAGCGTCACCTTGTTGATAGGAGACCGGCGATGTCAGAGGTGTTTGCGGATTGGCGATGCCCTGATCGCGACAACTGGCTTCCCATGAGTTGTTTCGAAGGATTGAAGTTCGTTCTCGGCTTGAAGTGCGTCCTCCGATGACGGAAGCGTCAATCGGAGATACGGGTGCCAGAAAGTGGTGGGCTTTAGGCGGAGTCTTCCTCACAATCCTTTGCGTCGGCGTCGACAGTACGGTTCTCAGCGTCGCTTTACCGACTCTCGCCAAATCACTACACGCGTCCGAATCAGAACTCCAGTGGTTCTCCTCGGGCTATCTACTCGTTCTAGCGGCGACAATGCTCCCCGCCGGCCTCCTGGGCGACCGTTTCGGTCACAAGAAAGTCTTCCTGATATCGCTGGGACTCTTCGGTCTCGGTTCACTGGCGTGTGGCTATTCAAAGACGGTGAGCGAGTTCATGGCCGCGCGGGTACTTCTCGGACTCGCGGGGGCCGGAGTGATCGTGATGGCCATTTCGTCACTCACCGTGTTGTTCTCTCAAGAAGAGCGACCAAAGGCAGTGGGGATTCTGGGCGCCGGAAACTTCCTGGCCTTCCCGATTGGTCCGATCCTCGGTGGCTGGTTGCTCACCAACTTCTGGTGGGGATGGGTGTTTCTCATCAATATCCCCATCGCCGTCATTGGTTTCATTGCGGCGGCCGCGTTGCTGCCCGAATTTCGATCACAGAATCAACCAGGCATCGACGTCATCGGTATCGCCCTGTCAGCCGCGGGACTCGTCGCCATAATCTTCGGACTCATCAAGACGGGTGAGGGCGGATGGACGAATCCATTGGCGCTCATCGCCGTTTTTGCGGGAGTCGCGTTACTCGGCGTCTTCTTCTTGTGGGAGCGGCGACTGACGCTGCTTCCGGGTGGTCAACCATTGCTCGACGTGACGCTCTTTCGCTCGCGATCCTTCACGTGCGGTTCGCTGTTAGCGGCCATCTCGTCGCTCCCGCTCATTGGCGTTCTCTTTACGATGCCTCAATATTTCCAAGGTGTACTGGGCACGACAGCCATGGGTTCTGGCCTCCGGCTCCTGCCCCTCATCATCGGTGTTCTCATCGGAGCCCTCCCCGCCTCTCAAATCGCGCGAGCCGTCGGTTCCAAGGTCACTGTGGCCTTGGGATTCGCCATTCTCGCCATCGGGCTCCTGGTCGGCGCCGCCACCGGCGTCGCTTCGAGTGAACACTTCGTCGCGATGTGGCTGATTGTGGTTGGTGCCGGCTTGGGACTCGTGTTGACCACTGCCACCTCAGCGGCGCTGGTCGAGCTGACGCCGGAAAAAAGCGGGACCGGTTCGGCGGCGCTGGAGGCGATTGATGAAATCGGTTCTCCGCTGGGCGCGGCCATCCTCGGCAGCGTCGTGAGCGCCGGATACCTTGCTCGACTAGATCTCTCCGGCTTGCCGGGTTCAGCCGCGACCGCAGCGCGTCAGAGTGTCTTCGCAGGTGTGGCGATCGCACGCGAAGTTCAGTCGTCGTCGATGTTGGCCGACGTGCGCACCGCGTTTGTGCACGGAGTCGACGAAGCGTTGCTCGTGTCCGCGGGCATCGCCGTAGTCGGTTGCGTTCTTACATTGATTTTCTTGCCGCAATCCAACTCATCGCTAGATGTGGTGCCCACAGTGAGCAAAAAGTGCGAGGTTGAAAATGCCTGAATCAAGTAGTTCACTGAACGCGAAACGTGTTCAGATCCCGTCGCAGCTCAGGAAACGCTCAGTGGGGAAGCGCGGTCGTCGCGTTCGGAATCGTGACCGTGGTGGCGTTCCACTTGCTGAAATAGATGAGACCTGTCGTACCGACCGGACCCGTCATGGCAAACGGCAGCGGATGAGTGGCGTCGGTGACGTAGAGCGTCTCCTTCGCGAAACCATTTTTCTCCACGAACAGGTTTGCCGCGGCGCTCAACTTAATTAGATGAACCCCTCGCAGTATGACCGTGCCTTCGTACGTCGCTGAGCGACTCCAACCGACCGGACTAAATGAGAACGTTTGAGCGACGGTATCGGCGCCACTCCCGAATATGTCGGAGAATCGAGGGTCCTTACTCGTAATCTTGTACCAGACATTGATCTCGCTCGACGTAGGCTTTTTGATCTCGAGTTGGTTGCCCAACGCGGCAATGGAGTTGGCCTTTACGTAGCCGTACTTCGCTCCGTTCGGCTGAATCTCCACTGAAGAACCGCTCCCCTGGATCGTCGTTACGCCTCCAGAGGCCTCAGGGGTAAATCCGCCGTCGAGACTCAACCGAGTTCCCGATTCAGAGACCGTCCCCGAGATCGTCATGCTCGTCATCTTCGATGCGTCTCTCAACGCCTGAGCGAGTACTACTTTTCCGTTGGGGGTAGCGGCACCTGCGGTAATGGTGACGAGAACGGTGAGAGGACTGAGAAGGATAATCAATATTCGTAACGACTTGCTCAACGTTGAATCCCTTCTGTGGCTCTCACCCGGCGATAACGAAGTCAACCGTAGACCACTTAATCGAGTGACGATCCAACCACCTGATTCCGCATGCACGTGGATGTTCATTTCATGTGAGAATCAGTCCCATGGCAAACCGACGTGAGGGAACGGTAGCGGCTGCAATGACGTCATGGTATTGCGAGTCACCAACGAATGACGTCAGCGATAATCGGGGCGTTTTGACGTCTGCCCGAAGGTGGCGTCAATGAAGCGCCAGGGTTCAGCTTCCGCACTCATTTTGTTGGTCGTCGTAGTTCTCAGTGTCGTCGCCACGCCTGCCGGCTCTGCAGTTCTCTCTTCGCCTCATCACGCCCAGGTGGGCGACACTTCTCCCCGAGAGTCGACGACGGGCATGATCACTGGCGTCGTTGTTGACTCCAATAACAATCCGGTTGCGGGCGTGTGCGTTTCCGCGACTGCGTTCGGGTCGAGCACTGTGGCTGGTTCGGCAATCTCCGCCAGTGACGGAACGTACACGGTTGGCAATCTGAGTCAGGGCAGTTTCTATCTCGACTTTGATCCGACATGCGGCGGTACCGTCGAGTCGCTGCTCGGATCGAACGTCAGCAGCCCGCCCGTCGAAGTCGATCCAGGTGCGACCGTAGTGCTCAACGCGGCGCTACCCCCCGCATTTGGCTCGATCTCGGGAACCGTGACCGGTCCGGGAGGCAGTCCAGTGGCAGGAGTATGCGTGACGGAAAATACCAACTTGGTTGCTACGACTGCAAGCAACGGGACATACTCATTCTCCCAACTGTTTCCAGGAACCTACGGCCTCGAAGTCGATCCGACATGTGGAAACAGAGTTGAGTCGCCGCTGCGAGCTACGTCCATCGCGAACATCGTCGTAAACCCGGCCGCGACGATTACGGAGAATGCATCGCTGGCAGAGGGTGGCACTTTGGCCGGGACGGTGACCGATTCCAGCGGCAACCCCGTGCGCGACGTGTGCATCCTCGCTGAGTACGAGGGGGGAGGTTCAGTGGTGAACTCCGGCGCCAATTTCGAGACCGATGAAAACGGTGAGTACGTGTTGGAAGGGATGGCCGGCGGCGATTACTCGGTCCAATTTGACCCGACCTGCTACGGCTCGGAAGAGACCGGACTGGGGAGGAGCGATGGCTACGCCACGGTGACGGTCGGAGCGACCACGGTCTTGAATGCGACGCTGGCCGCGCCAGGGTCGATTACCGGTACCGTCACGAACTCGAGCGGCGGTCCCGTTTCAGGGGTGTGCGTCTCGATCGAAGGCCAGACGGTAGGAAACCTCGCGACAAAATCCGGGACTGACGGAACGTTCTCCATAAACTTCGTGAGCGCCGGTGACTACACCGTGGCATTCGATCCGTCGTGCGGCGGGTCGGTCTCGACGACGCTGGCAGAGACGACAGCGAACTCCGTCGCGGTGGCCGCGGGTTCTGCGACGACCATCAATGAAGTACTGAGTACGTCAGTCACAGGTGGTGGTGGCGGCGGCGGCAGTGGCGGCGGCGGTGGCGGCAGTGGTGGTGGTGGCAGTGGTGGTGGTGGCAGTGGTGGCGGCGGTACTAACGCACCCCCATCGACAAGCTTTCCGGCGGCCGACTACGGAACTCCGACATCGGCGCTTGTCTCGTCATCGACCCCCGCCACGCTCCACGCAACTTCAGGTGGTGCGACCGCGTACGTGAGGGTGCCATCTGGGGCATTGCCCAGCGGCACAACGGTTAGCATCTACCCCGTTTTGATTCCACCGAAATTCTCCGGCGCACTGTCTTCGGACCTCACTTCAATTGACTCTTTTGCCGTCACGTGGTCGACGCCCGGTGGTGCCGTAACCGACGCGACGATACCGCTCACCCTGACGATCACCGATCCAGCAATTGAGTATGGTGACAACCTTTACCTCATGGGCACGAGCGCCCAATACGTCGTGGCACCCTCCATAGAGAATGGCATTATCACGGTTACTTTCTCGGCCGAGGAGCTTTACGTGGTCGCCTCGTCTCAGATCGCGCAGTCTCCACTCATTATCACGAGCATCGCAGGGCACGTGAAGGTGCCGTTGGAGCTCGCAACGAGCGGCGGATCGGGCACGGGAGCGGTCACGTACGTCGCCACGAACGGCACCGCTGTCGGTTGCGCCGTTTCGGGGAGCGACCTCATATCGACCAGCGCAGGAACGTGTCTCGTGACTGCCACCAAAGTCGCCGACCCGTCATACTTCACACAGTCCTCCCCATCTACGGCGATCTCTATGACCCAACTCGCGAACCCGGCCGCCGTGCGCGTGAACTTCTCCAAGGGGACGAGCCACCTGAGTAAGAACGCCATGCGATCACTTGCTGCTCTGTCCGCGTTGCTGGCAACGGGCGCGCACATCGTCATCACCGGTTACGCCCGCGCGAGCGGAAAACTGGCACGAAACAGGGCCGATGCCGTCGAGGCTTTCGTCCGCCAACGGCTGCAGATTGCAGTCACATTCAAAATCGAAATTGCAACGAGCACTTCCGCGGCAAAGGTGACGGTTACTTCGACCCAGCCATAGGCCACAGAGGTCAGCGAGCACGTACGTGGGTAATCTTCATCCGCGCGGGCGAGAAGGCTCTCTCTTCCGAGATTAAGACGCTTCAATCCCTTCTCGATTTGTAGGGATCGCGACGTCATTCGGCGACCACTGCCGAATCAAAGCGTCTATGTCAGCGCATCCCCATCGGCGGCATCGGCACCGCCCATAAGGTCGTCGTCCGTCGAGTCGGCACCGCCAACGTCGTCCATATCCGACGTATCTGCGCCACCAACCGTGTCCGCGGCACCCTTGTCGCTCCCACCGAGCGCTTCCGATTCGGTCTTGTCGGATCCACCCATGGAATCAGACTCACTTCCCTCGTTCATCGTCATTGTCTTCCTCTCTTTCACAACTCGTTTATAGGTCGACATGTTCTCGCCGTCAAGCCCCTGTCAGAACTACTGACCCGCCTTTCGGAGCGACGCTAAGAGACGTCGAAGTTCTCTGGTGGACCCACTTGAGTACCCAGGATCGGCTCGAAGAGTTGGCGGTAGTGACCGAAGCGAGTCGACCACGTTTCGATCTCTCGTTGGAACTGAAGTCGATCGAGACAACTCTCCCAGCCCGCGGCGTTGCAAGCGGCGCGCTCGGCACTCAACTGTTCGGTCAACACGAAGATCGTGCCGCCACCTGTTGCGGGCGTGAGTTCGAACGTGATCGTGTCCTCGTCCCACGTGAATCTGACACGATGCGGCGGATCCCATTCGAGCACGGTGCCCGACAAGGGCCCGACGTCGTGCTCGTCGAAGTTATGCACCAGTGACGCTCCGATTTTCCACTCGTCGATCTCGATGCGAGTCGGAAACCATGCGCGCATCTCCACCAGGTCGGTGACCGCCTCCCACACCACCTCGATCGGATCTTGAAGCCGTCGCTCGAATCGCAGCACGGGTCGAGGACCGGTTGACTCCAGCGTCGCTTCACTCACGTCTTCCTCCTCGCGACCCACTTCTCGGCGAGGTGGCCTTCAAGTTTGTCCAGGCTGTCGCTCCACATCGCGCGATACGGCTCGAGCCACGCGTCGAGTTCGACGAGCGGTTCCGGTCGGATGCTGTAGAGGCGTCGTTGACCGTCAGCTCGTACCCGCACGAGTCCCGCGTCGCGAAGTACCCGTAAGTGTTTCGAGATCGACGGCTGACTGATCGACAGTCGCTCGACGAGGACGCTGACGGCGTTCTCTCCGTGGCGCAACTCGTCCAAGATGAGTCGCCGGTTCGGCTCAGCGATCACCGCAAGCGTCGAAGTGGTGGGCACCGTCCAAAGTATGCCTCTAAAGGCATATATCTGTCAAGGCCCGCCCAGTGGAAATGAAACTGTCACGTAGCGGCGATCAGCCAGATGACGAAGGCGACGTAACCAACGATGATGAACGAACCGGAGAACCGACCCAGCCCTCGACGAGCGAATGCCAGGACCAGAACGACCGCCGTGAGAACCAGGTAGGTCAACGCCGTGAAGTTGCCGGCGAACGAGGGTCGCGACAGTCCGACGATGGCGCCGGGGATCAACAGTCCGGCGACGACGTTCAAGTTGTTGCTCATCAGTGCGGTACTCAACGCCGCGGCCCCACGACCTTTCGCGGCCAGGTGAACGGCCGCGACCGCATTGGGCAGGCTCGTGACGGCGGCGAGGATGATGCCCCCGACGACCGCATCGGCGATACGGAAGTGACGACCTAACGACGACGCGCCGTGCTCCATCGCGACGCTCGCGAGCACGACGACGATCAACGCTCCGAACACCGCCGCCATGTCAATGGGGCGTCCGCGAGGAGGCCGAATCGACTCTTGGAGTTCCAACTCCTCTTCGTCGATCGCCGATGAGAGCCACGAGCGCAGACCGCGCGGAAACGGGAGCCGATCTCGACGTTCACGACGAAGCCCCAGGGTGATGAGGTAGACGACGAGCACGGTCGCGGACAGGATCAAACCAAGGAGTGCACCGACGACACCGGTTGCGGCGAGCACGCACCACGTAGCGATCCACATCGCGACGAAGCCGCCGAGCACGATGACTCGTCGATGCAACGCGATGAACGCCGAGACGACCGCCCCGAGACCCAGGAGTGCCGCCAGATTGAACGCGTTCGACCCGATCACCACGCCGGCACCGATGACGCGCTGGTGTTGGGCGAGCGCCGTGACCGAGGACGTGATCTCGGGAGCATCGGCGCCGAGTGCGGCGACGACCCCGAGGAGGGCTTCGGAGAGCCCGAAGCGCTCGCCGACGCGCTCGAGACGAGTGACGAGGACCCAACTCGTCGCCAGACTGACGATGGCGCCGCCAATGAACGCAAGGAACGCAAATGCCAAGTCGGTCTCCCTCAGACTTCTTGCCGACCAGGCTTCCCGGCGCTCCGGGTTCAACGTTAATCCAATGTTGTCAGCGCGACGTCGTACTAACCGTCAAGCAGTTCGGACAGGTACTCCGCGAATGGTTCATACATCCACGAACCGTCGTAGCGCACGCCGTTCACGAAGAACGTCGGCGTGCCGTTCGCACCGCTGCGAATGGCGCCTTCGAAGTCGGCCTCGACGCGTTGTCGAGGTCCGCCATCGGCGATGGCCTTCGTGGCCGCCTCAACGTCCGCGCCGACGCCTTCGACGTAGCGGCGAATCGACGCGTCACTGAGGTCGCGCTGGTTCTCGTACAGGGCGTCGTGGATCTCCCAGAACTTCCCCTGGAGTGCGACGGCTTCGGCCATCTCGGCCGCCGCTTCGGCGTGCGGATGCATATCGGCGAGCGGGAGGTTCCGAAAGATGAGTCGCATCGAGTCAGCGAACGTCGAGAGCAACTGCTCGACGATCGGATACGCCTGGCCGCAGTAGGGACACTGGTAGTCGCCGTACTCGACGACAGTGAGTTTCGCGTCGAGCGGACCGCGCGAGTGATCGTCGGGCCCGACGGGTATCGAAAGATGGACCTTGTCGCTCATGACAACGCCTCCACAGCTCGAAGGGCACCGTCGGCGCCGGGATTGACGCCCACGGGTGACACATCACTCCAAACGACTTTGCCATTTTCGATGACGAACAGCGCACGCTCCGAGGTGTCGTCACCCTCGCGGTACACGCCGTAGGCCTTCGCGACGCCGCCCTTGGGATTACTGTCCGCCAGGAGCGGGAAGGCGATGTTTCGTTGTTCCTTGAAGGCCTCGTGACACCACGGACCGTCGACCGATACTCCCAGTAACTGGGCATTGCGATCGTGGAACATGCGGCTCGCGGCGCTGAACACCGAGAGCTCGTCGCTGCAGACCGGACTCCAGTCGGCGGGATAGAAGATCAGGACCACTGGTCCTTTGAACTCCGAGAGCTTCACCTTCTGATCGGGGGTCGCCAACAGGGCGAATTCGGGGGCCTCCGCCCCCACCTCTAACGCCACGGGCACTCCTCTCCAACGACAGTTTTCGCTGTTTCACGCTATTTTCACGGTGAGTATAGGACGGCTCACTCGGCCCCGTACCGGCCGAGACCTTCGACTCCGAGCTACGAAACGGCTCGCTTCGAGCATTCCCGGTGATTAGCACTCTCAATACGAGAGTGCCAGATTCTTGCGACGGACCTTTATGCTCGACCTCTCGAACTTCGGTTCGGCTTCTTGTCTCGGACCATTCGGGTCTGGGTGGGAAGGAGTTTGCCTGGTGTCACCTCAGTCATTCAGGTGGATTCACTCACTTGAAAGGGTATTGCAATGACGAATGAGAATGTCACCCTGCCGCTTCTCCCCTTGAAGTCCGGCGTCATCTTGCCGGGCATGATGTTCACGATGGCCCTCGAATCGAGCGAGGCCCGCGTCGCTGTCGAGGCGGCCCGTTCGGCCGGCGGTCATCTCCTCTTAGTTCCCCACATCGACGGTCGCTACTCCAACGTCGGCGTCATCGCCGAAGTCATGGAGGAGGGTTCGTTGCCCGGCGGTCTCGAGGCCATCGTCATTCGAGGCGACCAACGCGCCACGATCGGTACGGGCGTCCCGGGGACCGGCGACGCCCTTTGGGTGGAGGCCGAACCACTCTCCGACGCCGAGGCGACGCCTTCGGTGGTCGAACTCGCTCGCGAGTACCGCGCGGTGTTGGAGAACATCCTGCACAGTCGCGGAGCGCGACAGATCGCCGCGCAACTGCGCGAGATCACCGAACCAGGACGTCTAGCCGATGTCGCGGGCTACTCCCCCGACCTCTCGCTCGCGCAGAAGGTCGAGGTCCTCGAGACCATCGACGTCGAAACCCGACTACGCCTCGTCCTCGGTTGGGCCCGCGACACGCTGGCCGACCTGACGCTTCGCGACCGCATCAAGAACGACGTGGAAGAGGGAATGGAAAAGACGCAGCGCGAGTTCTTGCTGCGTCGCCAACTCGACGCCATCAAGAAGGAGCTGGGGCAACTCAGCGACGACGACGTCGACCCCGATGACTACCGAGCCAAGATCGCCGATCGCGACCTGCCCGAGCACGTGCGCACCGCCATCCTTCGAGAGATCGACAAGCTCGAACGCACGAGCGACCAGAGCCCCGAGACCGGTTGGATCCGCACGTGGCTCGACACGATCCTCGAGATCCCGTGGGGCGTCGAGTCCGAGGACCGCTTGGACGTGCCCGAGGCGCAGCGCATCTTGAACGCCGATCACGACGGGCTCGAAGACGTCAAGGACCGGATCCTCGAGCACCTCGCGGTGAGGAAGCTGCAGGCCGAGCGCGGACTCGCGCCCGTTGACGGCCGGGGTTCGGGCGCGATCCTCGCGCTGGTCGGCCCCCCGGGCGTCGGCAAGACCTCGCTGGGTGAATCGATCGCCCACGCACTGGGACGCAAGTACGTCCGGGTCTCACTCGGTGGCGTTCGCGACGAAGCCGAGATCCGAGGTCACCGTCGCACCTACGTCGGTGCGCAACCCGGACGGCTCGTTCGCGCCCTGCGCGAGGCCGGCACCATGAACCCGGTCATCGTCCTCGACGAGGTCGACAAACTGGGTTCGGACTTTCGCGGCGACCCCTCGTCGGCGCTGTTGGAGGTCCTCGACCCGGCGCAGAACCACACCTTCCGTGACCACTACCTCGAGGTCGACCTCGACCTCTCACGCGTGATGTTCGTCGCGACGGCCAACGTGATCGACACGATCCCCGGTCCGCTACTCGACCGGATGGAAGTCATCCGGCTCGACGGCTACACCGAGACTGAGAAGATATCGATCGCTCGTCACCACCTAATCGGTCGACAGCTCGCCCGCGCGGCACTGCGCGACGACGAAGTCGTCATCGACGACGAGGCGCTGCGTGTCATCGTCGCTGACTACACGCGCGAAGCGGGCGTGCGGAACTTGGAGCGAGAGATCGGTCGACTGCTTCGCAAGGCGGCGACGAAGCTCGCCGCCGGCGAGCGCGAGGCACCAATCGTCGTGGAGGCCAGTGCGGTACGTGACTGGCTCGGACGAGCGCACTTCTACTTCGAGTCGGCCGATCGCACCAGCGTGCCCGGTGTCGCGACCGGACTCGCGGTGACCGGCGCCGGCGGCGACGTCTTGTTCGTCGAAGCGAGCGTGTCGGAAGGTCCGGAGGGCCTGACGCTCACGGGTCAGCTCGGCGACGTCATGAAGGAGTCGGCGGAGATCGCCATGTCCTACGTGCGAAGCCACGCCGCGGAGTTGAACATCGACCCCAAGGTCTTCAACGGAAAGCGATTCCACTTCCACGTGCCGGCCGGTGCGGTTCCCAAAGACGGTCCGTCGGCGGGCGTCACCCTGACGACGGCGCTCGTCAGCTTGCTGCTCGGCGAGCCGGTTCGCTCGATCGTCGGCATGACCGGCGAGGTCACGCTGCAGGGTCGCGTGCTCCCCATCGGCGGGGTGAAACAGAAGGTCTTGGCCGCCCACCGCGCCGGCTTGACCGAAGTCATCTTGCCCGAGCGAAACGGTCCGGACTTAGAAGACGTTCCGGAGGAGGTTCGCAACGAGATGACGTTCCATCTGGCCGGAACGATCGCCGACGTGCTTCTGCCGGCGCTCGGCGACGAGAAGTCCACGTACTCAGCGGCCGCGTAAGGCAGCGTTATGACGCCACGAGGTGTTGCAACTGCTCGGCGACGGCGTCCAGGGGCGCACCACCTCGTTCCGCTCGACAGAGGATGAGTGCGCCCTCGACGCTCGCGACCGCGATCACGGCGATGCCGTGTGCGCGTTCCGGCGCGATGCCCACCGCAGCGAACTGATCGGCGAGAAGCGTCGACCACGAGTCGAATGCCTCGTGCGCAACGACGAGCAGCGCGTCATCGTTCGAGGGGACGTCAATGGTCACTCCGGCGACGGCACATCCGGCCGCACCATCGCTCGCGCCCACGACGTGTTGGAACAGTGCGACGAAGTGTTGAAGGACTTCCGACGCCGACGTGGCGGAGCTGGCGCGCATATGCGCCGTGACCTGCTCCGACGTCCATCGAATGGCGTCTTCCGCCAACTCCCTCTTGCCGCCGGGGAAGTGAAAGTAGATCGAGCCGCGTGGGGCTCCACTGTCGGCGAGGACATCGGAGAACGACGTGGCGTTCATTCCTTGGGCGCCGATCAGGGCGGCGGCGCTCTCGACCATCTTCTTGCGACTGTCGCTAGTCACACTCTCTCCATTGACTATGACGAGCGTCATAGAGTACGCTGAGCCCGCTGACTATGACACCCATCATACTGAACTGAGGAGAAACACCGTGCCCATGATCGACGTCTATGCCAATGAGGGAACCTTCTCGGACAAGCACACACTGGCCACCGATCTGGCCAACGCCGTGATGCGTTGGGAGAAGGTGCCACCGATTTCCCTCTTCAAGAACAACACGGCCGCCTTCGTGCACGAACTACCCAACGGAGCGATCTCGAACGCGGCCGGTGACACCAACTACATCCGCGTCCAGGTCCTCACGCCGGTGGGCGTCTTGGACCGCGACAAGCAGCTCGGCGTCGTGCGAGAGCTGACCGACATCGTGGCGGCCGCGGCGGGCGACCCAAGTCAGGTCGATCGAACGTGGGTACTGATCACCGAATCACCCGAGGGCGGTTGGGGCATCAACGGACACGCGAACACGAGCGCCGACATCGTAGCGGCCGCTCGCGACGAACTGTCAAAGGCCGCACCGCAGTAGTCACGCGCGTCGAGGATTGCGTCTTCCACGTTGCTCGAAGACCAGTTCGCGCGTTTCTTCGCTAACTCGTCGCGACCGCGCCCCCGGAGTGCGCCCCCTCGGCGACCATGCGCGCCACGAGCTCGATGAACTGCGGCGTGATTTCGAGGTGACCTTGCAAGAGACGGTGGTAGGCCGCACCGTAGAGCAGGTCCATGATGACGTCGACGTCGGTGGCCGCCGGAATCTCGCCGCGTTGGATCGCCCGAACCACCATCGATCGATGTTGCTCTCGCACGGGCGTCATCACACGCTCGATCCAGCCTCGAGCCAGGTCCTCGTCGACTTGTGCCTCGGCGACGAGTCCCACCAAGGCGCGCCCCGTCGGCGTACCCACGACGGCACCCGCCCAGTGCGTTAACGCTTCACGCAGGTCGTCTTCGAGGACGCCGGTGTCGACGGGGGGCTGCTGGGCGAGAAAGTCGACCAAAAAGGCGTCGAGAGCCAACGTCCCTTTGGTCGGCCAGCGCCGATAGATCGAGGACTTGCCGACGCCCGCGCGCGCAGCGACGTCCTCAATGGTCATGGCGTCGAGACCGCGCTCCGAGAGCAAGGCGGACGCCGCCCGAAGTATCGACTGATCGACCTGATCACTGCGGGGACGGCCCCTCGTGGGACTGGCGGAAGAAGTTTCACTTGACATGACCTTTACCGTACCATATATAATACGAGACGTTCCGTATTGTTAATACTTCGGACAGTCAAAGGAGTTGCTATGAGCATTGGTTACGAGAATATCTTTCGATTCCCCCCGTACACGGACAGCTGGCGCGCCATGACGGGCGACTGGCCCGATGCCCCATGGAGGGATCGTCGCAAAGTGCACACCCCGTGGCGCGGTCGTCTCACCAGCCGGGCCGGCTACTGGATCGTGGCGTTGGCGCTGTTGATGACGATGGCGACCTCCACGATCCCCACGCCGCTCTATGTCTTGTACCAGCAGAGGAATCACTTCACGTCACTCGTCGTCTCGGTCGTCTTCGCCGTCTACGCCGCGGGCGTCATCGCGAGCTTGTTCCTCGTTGGCCACGTCTCGGACTGGCTCGGACGACGTCGTGTGCTGGTTACCGGACTCTTCATGAACGTCGCGAGCACGTTCGTCTTCATCGTGGCGCCCAGTCTCACGGGACTCATCGTGGGTCGCGTCATCTCGGGCTTCTCGGTCGGACTCACCACCGCGACCGCCACCGCGTACCTCGCCGAACTGCACGTTCGCGCTCACCCGGATGCCAATCGTCGTCGGGCGCAGACCGTGGCGATCGCCGTCAACCTCGGCGGCATCGGCTTCGGCCCACTCGTCGCGGGCCTGCTGGCCCAGTTCGCGCCGGCGCCTTTGGTATTGCCCTACGTCGTGGTCGGCGTGGTACTGGTCGTACTCGCGACACTGGTCATCGCGACACCCGAGACGATCGAGGCGCCGAAGTCGCGCACACGTTGGCACGCACAGCGCATCGTGGTGCCGGTCAACGCTCGACGACAGTTCTTCGCGGCCTGTCTCGCTGGACTCTCAGCCTTCGCCGTCTACGGCGTCTTCAGCTCCCTGGTTCCGCGGTTCCTCGCCGAAACGATGGGCATAACGTCACACGCGGTCGCCGGCCTCGTCGCCTTCGCGGTCTTTGGGTCCGGAGCTCTCGCCCAGATGGCGTTGAGTTCGCTGAAGTCAACGACACTGCTGCGCACCGGTTCGCCGACGTTGCTCGTGGGCCTGGCGCTGCTGGTGACAGGCATATGGTCCGCCGCCCTGGCCATCTTCGTGATCGGCACGGTCGTGACCGGCGTCGGCACGGGACTGATCTTTCGAGGCGCGATGTCGACCGTGAGCGAGAGTGCGCCGAGTGGTTCGAGCGCCGAGGCGCTTGCCGGATTCTTCTTGAGCGCCTACGTCGGGCTCTCGGTGCCGGTCGTCGTCTTAGGCCTGGCGTCGGGACACGTTTCGACACGCGTCCTCATGCTCGTCTTCGGACTCGCGGTCGCACTCGCGACGACGTTGTCCGTGCGATCGGTCGTACGTGGTGACGCGAAAGCTCCGGCGCAGACAGGGTCCGCGGCTCTCGAGTCGCCAGTCCCTTCGCCGACCAACCTCGGCTCCGGCGCTCGACCTAGTGTCGCTCACACGGGTCGCGAAACACACCGCACGATGACACGCCGAGTAGCCAGTGGCGCGTTCGCGAGTCGAGGTACCCAGCACAAGGAGGATCAAGATGTCCACTGAGCAGGTAGGGACCCCCACCATCGCCTTCTTGGGAGTCGGTCAGATGGGGACACCAATGGCCACGCGCTTGATCACGGCGGGCTTCAACGTTCGAGTCTGGAATCGATCGAAGACTCGACTGCAGGACCTGGTCCAACTCGGCGGCATCGAGGCATCGACACCGGCCGCGGCCGCCACGGGCGCCGACGTCGTCATCACGATGTTGCCCGACGGCGCGGCGACCGAGAGTGTCATGGAAGGAACAGACGGAGCATTCGCGACCTTGGCGAACGGCGCCCTCTGGCTGCAGATGGGAACGATCGGCATCGAGTGGACCGATCGGTTTCAGGGGTCAAGTGCCGACCACGGGGTCGTGTTGGTCGATGCACCAGTGTCGGGAAGCGTGTTGCCCGCATCGGTCGGACAGCTCCTCATCCTCGCCAGTGGGCCAACCGACAGTCACCCACGCGCTGAGCGAATCTTCCAGACCTTGGGCCGTGAGACGTTCTGGCTCGGCGAGGCCGGTGCCGGGAGCCGAGCGAAATTGGTCCTCAACAACTGGCTGGTCGACCTCGTTGAATTGACCGCCGAAACGATCCAGGTGTCAACCGCCCTTGGTCTCGATCCACGCCATGTCGTGGATATTCTCACCGATGCACCGATTGGTTCGCCGTACGCGGTGGCCAAAGCGCGCACCATGCTCGACGGTGATTTCTCTCCAAACTTCGCCCTGAAGCATGCCTTCAAAGACGCGGGACTCGCTCTTGACGCCGCGCGCAGCGTCGACGTTGAACTCGCACTCACCGAGAGTCTCATGGCCACCTGGCAACGTGCCGTGGCCGACGGGGCCGGCGACGAAGATGTCTCGGTCGTGTACCGCTACGTGAATGCCTTAGGCGACGCCTTCGATACCGAATCCGCTTTCCTTTTGGGCTTGACTCTCACCTTGGAGGAGACCCCATACTGGAATGACCGGGAAATGGTGCGGCGAGGGAGTGTGTGGTGGAAGAAGTCAGTATTGGTGAGTTCGCACGGCGTTCGCGACTCTCCGTCAAGGCGCTGCGTCTCTACGACGATCACGAACTGCTGATACCGGCGCGTGTCGACACGTCGTCGGGCTATCGCTACTACGCGGCGGAGCAACTCGATGACGCGCGACTGATCGCCATGTTGCGGCAACTCGACATGCCGCTCGCGACCATCAAAGAACTCCTCGCGCTCCCTCGCGGTGAAGCGTCCCAACTCGTCGAGTCGCACTGGCAAAGCGTGGACGCCGTCCACGACAAACGTCGTGAACTCGCTCTCTATCTCATCGATCAACTCAACGGAAAGAGGTCCGAAATGTACAAAGTAGAAACACGCGAGATGCCCGAGCGCCGCATGCTCTGTCTAAAGCGAAACGTCGATGAGGCCGGTGCGTGGGCACTCGGTAAGGAGTTCATCGCAATCATGCGCGAACGACCCGCCCCCAAGGTCAGCGGGATCGAGGGGGCATCGTTCCTCATCTTCTGGGGCGAGGTGAGCGCCGACAGCGACGGCCCAGTCGAATGGTGCCGACCGGTGCCGAGCAGCGATGCCGAGGCGCTGGCTTCGCAGTATCCCGAATTCGTCCTACGAACCGAACCGGCGCACAGCGAGGCGTTCGTCGCCATGGACAAAGGTGTGACCTGGGGCCCGGCGCAGGCGCAACTCGCGATGGAGGCTCTCTTCGCATGGGCGAAGGGGAACGGTGTCGATTCGGCAAAACACGATCTCAATCCCGAAGACCTCGGCTTACGAATCACCTACATGTGGAGTGAGCCCGTCAACGCGACGAGCGGCCCCGATTCAACGTTCGCTGTGCCCTACGCGTTGTCACCGGTCAGTCGGTGAGATCCTTCAGAACCACTTGAATTGTGTTTCAAAGGCGCTCACCACTATCGCGCTCCCCATCAATGCGTCGCAGAGGAAAGTCACGGCACGTCGAGCACCACGTCCTGTCGAACCACTTCTCCTGAAGGAACCTTGACGATGACTTTTCCTCCCTTGAGACCATCGCTGAATACGCCAGTAATGGTGTAGGTGCCGGCCTTCAAATTCTGGTGCACTAACTGGCCGGCCGTGAGCGTTCGACTAACGATGACAGCACCCACCGAGTTGATGACGGTGATGGTCCCTCCGGACGACTTTCCGACGAGGTCTTTGCAGACGGGTGCCGAACGAAAGATGAACGGCCCACCTTCGACGAACAGTCCGGTGATCAGTTCCGTCGCACCTGACTTCTCAATCGGCTCGCCGAGTGGCGGCCCGATAGGCCCGCGGGGCCGGGACAGAGTGGATTGACCGAAACGCTCACGAGTTTGGCACTGAGTCCTGGTCGAACGTTCTGCGTGCGCACGGTCTGCATCGTCGGCATCTTCACGGCGGACCCCGCGAGTCGCAACCGGCAGCCGGCGTCGCGGGCTCTCAAGCGTGCCGCACTCACCGTCAAACCGGTCATTCGCGGAACATGGCAGCTCGCATGCGCCGACGCGCAGCGGCGCTGCTGGGCGTTCCCGTCAGCGCCAACGGAATGATGCTCGTCACGGCCAGCGCCGCACTCCAGTACCGCAGTGTCGCGTCCCATGACAACACCGTATCCGTCGATGCACTAGGGCGACGTGGCAGCCTTCGCGTGGTCCGTGATCTCGTCTACCAACTGGTCCCAATAGAAAAGGCTGAGGTCGTGACCCATACCTTCCAGGACAACGAGCCGAGCACCGGGAATGCTCTCGGCCGTTCGCACGCCGCCACTGATGTCGATCAGGTGATCCACGTCGCCGTGCATCACCAAGGCGGGAACAGTGACCTCGTGTAGTTGCACCGTTCGACTCCCCGATGCCGCGGCGGCGCACAGTTGGCGAGCGACGCCAGCCAGGTTGAAACAGCGGTCGTACGCGTCACCCGTCTGCTGGGTCACCCGTTCGGGATCGAAGTGAGCTCGGCTGCCGATCACTCGTTCGAGGTCCAGGCGCCTCTGAATGATCGACGCGCGATCGATTTCGCTCGGGCCCAAGATGATGTTCAGTGCTTCGGGCGATGGCTGGCCGACGTCCGGGTCGCCGGTCGTCGACATGTTCGACGTCATCGACAACAGTCGATCGGGATGATCGATGGCCAGTTGTTGGGCGATCATGCCACCGATCGACCATCCGGCCACGTGGGCGCGCTCGATGTCGAGCGCGTCGAGGACGGCGATGGCGTCGTTGGCCATGTCGGAGAGGCGGTAGGCCACCTTGGGCTCCCGGCCGTCTTTGACCGCATCGAGAACGGCGAAGAGGTCGGGCAACACCAGGTTGAACTTCGTGGAGAGTCCCACGTCGCGATTGTCGAATCGGATTACGAAGAAGCCCCGTTCGACGAACATCTCGCAGAACGCCACGTCGAAGTTGATGCATTGACTGCCGAGTCCGTTTATCAGCAGCAACGCCGGATTCGACGGTTCACCAAACGTCTCGTAGTAGATCTCAACCGAGCCGTTGTGCGCGATGGCCATCATTCATCCTCGTAGAGTCACTGCCCGGGACAACATCCCAAGTGTACGAGTGGTCTGGCGCCGCTCACGTCACGCTGATGTGACGTGAGCGGCGCCGGCGAACGTCTATGCGCTCGCGGGCAGGAGCAGATCGTCAATCTGAGACACCGCCTGCGTCATCCCTTCGGCCATGCCCATGTCAATCAAGACCTTCATGTGCGCCTCGTCCACGAACACGCTCACCGACGTCATCCGAGTTCCCCCGTCGATGGACTCGAACGTGACGTGCGCGGCCATCGGCTCAACGTCGGGCCTCGGTTCACCGTCATCGTCTGCGAGACCGTTCGCAAACTCGATGCGCTTCGGCTCGTCGATGGCGATCATGCGCCAAAACCCGTGCGGCGTATCGCCACCCGGTCCGCTCATGTAGTAGCGCGACTCACCACCAACGGTGAAGTCGTGACGCGTGAACGTCGCGGGATACGTCGGTGGTCCCCACCAGCGCTCGAGCTGGCGTGGGTTCTCCCAAACACCCCAGACCTGTTCAGGGCTCGCCGCGAACTCCGCGACCACCGTGAGGTTCAGTGCTCGTGGATCCACGAGCGTTGAGATGACAGTCATTCTTCACTTCCTTTCTCGCCGAGGATTTCGGCGATTCTTGTAGCCCTACCGATCCAGATCTCTTCGAACGCTTCGAGCAGCGCCGTCACTCCACGCAACGTCGGAATGTTGCCGTGGACGATCTGCTCCCTGCCGCGTCGCTCCTTCGTGACCAACGCGGCGCGCTCGAGAACACTGACGTGCTTTTGCACCGCGGCGAAACTCATTTGGTAGTCGTTCGCCAGCGAGGAGACCGACAGACCTTCACTGATGACACGCTCGAAGATGTCGCGTCGCGTGGCGTCGGCGAGGGCACGGAATACCCGGTCGACTTCACGATCTTCCATTTGATGTACAACCATATGGTTGTACGATATCAGCGTCGTCGCGCGAGCGCAAGCCCGACGGTCCAAAATTCCTACGCCGCGTGCGAAGGCTCACATCGAAGCGACCTCGGACTCGTTCATGTTTCGATCCTGCGACTTCCACCCCCGATTCGCATCGTGATCGCGAGCAACGAGCCGAGACTCTCGTCGAAAGCCGTAAATGAGGATTCATAGGATGAATAACGTGCGCATCGTCTCGCTCTTACCCTCGACGACCGAGATCATCTGCGACTTGGGTCTCCAAGACGAACTCTTGGGAGTCACGGCGGAGTGCAACTGGCCAGCACAGGTCCAAGTCGGCCGCGAGATCGTCGTTCGATCATTCGCCGATGCCGCCATGACCCCCGGCGAGATTGATGAATACGTTCGCGCTCGACTGTCCGCCGGTCTCGACCTCTACGAACTGGACGACGCGGCCCTGCAGCGATGCGATCCCGATCTCATCTTGAGCCAGGACCTGTGTCGAGTCTGTGCCGTCGCGAGCGGCGATGTCGCGGCCGCGACGGCACGACTGAACTGCCATGCCGAGGTGCTCCAGATCGACCCCCAGACGCTTTCGGACGTCCTCGAATCGATCGAGACCATCGCGAGCGCGGCGAACGTCGCGCAACGCGGTGTCGAGTTCGTTGCATCACTACGACGACGTCTCATGGAAGTTCTCACGGCCGTTCACCAGCTCCCTCGGCGCCGCGTCTTCATCTTGGAGTGGATCGAACCGCCCTTCGGAGCCGGTCACTGGGTGCCCGACCTCGTTGTCGCTGCTGGCGGTGAACCGGTGCTCGCTCGCCCCGGTGATCGATCCGTCGCGGTGACGTGGGAGGAGATCGCTGCGGCGCAGCCCGAGATCATCGTCGTCGCACCATGCGGCTTTGGACTCGACCAAGCCGGCGCCCAAGCTCGCATGATCCTCGACCTCGTGCCCGACACCGCCGAGGTCTGGGCGATCGACGCTGACGCCGTAATGGTGCGACCTGGGCCTCGTTTAGTCGACGGCGTTGAGGCCTTGGCGTCGCTCATCCACGGCGTCGGTGCACGCCGCGCCGACGTGATCACGCGGATCCGTTAAGGCGGTCACTTGTCGACCTGCCTCGTCAGTTCGAATGCAAACTCTGACGAACCGATTTCGATAGTCCTGCAACGACCTGTTCATAGGAGTGGGTGACCATGTGCATGACTTCGTCGTCGGGAATACTGCCGTCCAGGTGAACGGTGTTCCAAAGTCGCTTGTTCAAGTGGTACCCGGGAATCACGGCCGCGTACTGCAGCCGGAGTTCGATCGCCAGTTCGGGATCGCACTTCAGTGAGAGTGACTCCGGTGAACTCTCGGGCGCGAGGATCGCGAAGATCTTGCCTCCCACCTTGAGCACGTCAACACTCGGACCAAAGGGCTGCTCCTCGACCACACCGGCCAGCGTCGACGCGAACTCCGAGATCTCCTCCAGACTCAACGAAGGCTTCGCCCGAGACACCGACGTAGAGGTCAGTCGTCGATGGACTGATAGAGGTCGTGGGAGATGAGCTTTCCGGGGAAATCGCCGGGGTGCGCATCGCGCCACGCCTTCATCGCGGCGCTCTCACCGATCGACTCATTGACGGCGCCGTTGTCCGCCAAACCCTTGAAGTGCTGGATCACGACGATCCGAAAGACATCCTTGCCGGCCACACCCGTGAGCAGGTCGACCTTCGAGACGCCCGACTCGACGAATGCTTGCGTCAGGCTCTTGATGGTCTCCATGAACTCGTCGGACTTGCCGGGATTCGGTTCCCAAATCGATATTTCGTACGCCTTCCCCATGCTTCAACCTTTCGATATGCATCCCGGTGATCTGCCGGGCGCCAACGGTCCCGAATCTAATGGGACTGGAAAGTCTCCGCTTGTTGAGGAAGGCTTCCCACTGAGCCGCTGACTGGTGAGTACTCGAAGAATCCGAGCCTTGAGCTCTATGACTAGAACGTGCCCCAGTCAGTTCGGCGAGGTTGACGGAGAGGGCTGGAGGGGTGTCGTGCCAGGAGCACTGATTCATTAGGTCGCCGCCGTTGCCTCGGGGCTCGTTGAAACCATTGACCAACGGAGGTGACTACATGATTTTTGTTGGAGTGGACTGGGCTGAGACCCACCACGACATCTGCGTCCTTAGCGGTGCGGGCGAAGTGCTCGCGCGAAAGAGGATCCCGGACACGTTTGAAGGCGTGCGAGCGTTGCACGAGTTACTGGCCCCGCACGCTGAAGAGCCCGACGAGGTGATCGTCGGCATCGAAAAGGACCGCGGCCTGATTGTGACCGCCATGCTCGGCGCGAACTACCACGTCTACGCGCTCAACCCCTTGTCGGTGGCGCGTTATCGCGAGCGTCACGTCACATCAGGGTCGAAGTCCGACCCCGGTGACGCCAAGGTCCTCGCCGACGTCGTGCGCACCGATCGCCACAACCACCGCGAAGCGGCCGGCGACAGCGAGGGGCCGAAGCGATCAAGGTACTCGCGCGCGCCCACCAAAGCGCCATCTGGTCACGTCAGCGTGAGACGAACGCCCTGCGCAATGCGTTGAAGGACTACTACCCTGGGGCGCTCACCGCCTTCGGCACCGACCTTCATAAGGGCGACGCCGTCGAGGTATTGGCAACCGCTCCCACGCCGGCGCTCGGGGCTCAGCTCTCACTCTCAAAGATCACGTCGGCCCTTCGTCGCGGCGGTCGCGAGCGCAACCTCGAGCGCACCGCGAAGACGATCCAGGCGGCGCTGCGCGAAGAGCAGCTGCGCGAACGACCCATGGTCGAACTCGCTTACGGCACCATCGTGAGCGCCCACGTCGCCATGATCCGCGCCTATGGCGTGACAATCGTTGAGCTCGAACGAGCGCTGACGAAGGATTTTGAGCAGCACCCGGACGCGAAGATCATCCTCTCCCTGCCAGGACTCGGGATGGTCCTCGGCGCCCGGGTGCTGGGCGAGTTCGGGGACGACCCGAACCGCTACGCCGACGCCAAGTCTCGCAAAAACTATGCCGGCACGTCGCCCGTGACCAAAGCGTCGGGCAAAAGCCGCGTGGTGCTCGCTCGCCACTCGCGCAACACCTGGCTGGGCGACGCAGCGGACCAATGGGCGTTCTGCTCGCTCACCAAGTCACCCGGCGCTCGGACCTACTACGACGAGCTGCGAGCCAAAGGCAAAACCTACCGACAAGCCGTTCGACAGCTCGCCAATCGGTGGGTCGGCATCCTCCACGCTTGCCTCGAACAGCGCGTCACCTACGATGAAAGTCTTGCCTGGAAGCAGCGAGCAGATATTGCAGCTTGATTTTTCGAGTCAAGGGGTGTCTAGTTACCCGCTGTCACCTTCGCTCGGGGCCGCAAAAGGTCACCGGTATCCTCGCGTAATGACTTTTCACTTGGCGCAGTGCAACATCGTGAAATTGCGAGCACCCCTCGATTCCCCCGACGTCGCTGGCTTCGTCGCGGCCCTCGATCCGATCAACGCCCTGGCCGATTCCGCGACGGGATTCGTATGGCGATTGAAGACCGACGACGGCGACGCGACGAGTATTCGCGTCTTTGCGGACGATCAGATCCTTCTCAACATGAGCGTGTGGGAGTCGATGGCAGCGCTCGAACAGTTCGTGTATCGGAGCGGCCACAAAGACGTTCTGCGTCGTCGTCGAGAGTGGGCTGACCGCTTCGCGGGCGTCCAGTCGACCATGTGGTGGCTTCGCGCCGGTCGCCTTCCCGAACCAACCGATGCCGTCGCGCGCCTGGAGGCTCTGCAGCGCCTCGGACCGACGCAGTATGCCTTTACGTTCCAATCGCCGTTCGACGCGCCGGTCGAGGTGGAGTCGAACTAGCGGAATTACGACACCGCAATCGAGCCCGGCGAAGGCCCGATGGCATTGTCGTTTTTCCGCTAGTGGAATGGGGTCCGCAGCTGTAGGTTCGACGCATGGTCGAAGACTTTGAACGGTGTTACCTCGCGGTGCAGTCGCGCGATCCGCGTTTCGACGGTTGGTTCTTCACGGCCGTGACATCGACTCACATCTACTGTCGACCGAGTTGCCCTGCCCAGACGCCGATGAGCAAGAACGTTCGCTTTTACCCGTCGGCGGCGGCGGCACAACTCGCCGGATTTCGCGCTTGCAAGCGATGCCGCCCGGATGCCTCGCCCGGCTCCCCGGAGTGGAATTCGCGCGCGGACGTGGCCGCTCGCTCGATGCGCCTCATCGCCGACGGCCTCGTCGATCGCGAAGGCGTTACGGGCCTCGCCCGCCAGGTCGGCTACAGCGTCCGACAGTTGGAACGTGTACTCCAGAACGAGATCGGCGCCGGTCCTATCGCGATTGCCCGAGCCCAACGCGCCCAGACGGCACGAATTCTCATCGAGACAACCGGCCTGTCGATGACCGACGTGGCATTCGCCGCCGGCTTTGCCAGCGTGCGTCAATTCAACGACACCGTGCAGTCCGTCTTCGCGACGTCACCCACGATGCTGCGTTCGCGAGTCAAAGGACCCCGCGGCATCGGCGAGGGTTCGACCGCCATTCAACTTCGTCTCGCCTTTCGCCAACCACTCTGTCCCGACAATCTGTTCGGTCATCTCGCGGCGACGGCCGTGCCTGGCGTCGAAGAGGTGCGGGGACTGACCTATCGTCGAACGTTGCGATTGTCCCACGGACCCGGCATCGTCGAACTCACGCCCACACCCGAATACATCAACTGTCGCGCCGTACTCAGTGACATGCGTGACCTGACGGCGACGATCGCGCGGAGTCGTTGGCTACTCGACCTCGACGCCGACCCGGTGGCGATCGATCGACAGTTGAGTGTCGATGAATGTCTGGCTCCGCTCATCGCCAAAGCTCCGGGACGTCGCGTCCCTCGGTGTGTCGATGGCGCCGAGATGGCGCTGCGCGCCGTCTTAGGCCAACAGGTCTCGACGACCGCCGCCCAGACCCACGCCGGACGACTCGTCGAGCGCCACGGCGAGCCAGTGAGCGATGCGGAGGGTGGCCTGACGCACCTCTTCCCCGAACCGAGTGCGTTGCGAAAAGCGGACCTGGCGATGCCGACGAAGCGACGCGAGACCTTCGCCGCACTGGTGCAGGTGTTGCGCAGTGGCGATCTCCAACTCGGTCCGGGCAGTGATCGCGACCAAGCGATGAGCCAACTCTCCACCATTCCCGGTATCGGGCCCTGGACAAAACAGGTGATCGCCATGCGCGCACTCGGCGATCCCGACGCCTTCCCCGAAACGGACCTCGGCGTTCGCCACGCGGCGCAACGGCTCGGACTCCCGACCACGCCCGCCGCGCTCGTCGCGCACTCGCAGAGCTGGCGGCCCTGGCGTGCCTATGCGGTGCAGTACCTCTGGGCGGTCGACGACCACCGGATCAACGACTGGCCACCTCGATCGTGACGACCATCCCAACGAACAAAGGAACCCGATGAACGAAATCCTCACCTCCACGGTGGCCAGTCCGATTGGACCTCTCACCCTTATCGCTCGCGACGGCGTCCTTACGAACGTGTCGATGCACGAGCAACGTCACATGTCGCCTCCCCCGGCCGATGCGCTCACCGACGACGCCTGGTTCAAAGACGTCGCCGCACAACTCGATGCCTATTTTGCGGGCGAGCTCTCGACGTTCGACCTGGAGATGAACCTGCTCGGCACTCCGTTCCAGCAACGCGTGTGGTCCCAGTTGTGCGATATTCCCTACGGCGAAACAATTTCGTACGGAGAGTTGGCACGTCGCGTCGGCAATGCCAATGCGTCGCGCGCCGTCGGTCTCGCCAACGGCCGAAACCCGATCGCCCTCATCGTTCCCTGTCACCGCGTGATCGGCGCCAACGGTTCGCTCACCGGTTATGGCGGTGGCCTCGAGCGAAAGACGTGGCTCCTCGAACATGAGTTGAGGCATCGCGACGCATTCGTGGCCGCGAGGTGAGTGACGACTGACGCGAACGGGTCCTCGTTGGTACATTGCGACCATGGCCACGGAGAAGAAGTCCATCGAAACCATCGTCCAGAAGTTGCAGCCGCTCGAGATCGTCGCGAGACCGATGTTCGGGGAGTACGGCCTCTACTACGAAGGCAGGAACTTCGCGCTCGTCTGTGACAACACACTCTTCGTGAAGATCACTGCGGCCGGCGCCGCAGTCGCCGGACGCATCGCACAAGGTCCACCGTATGACGGCGCGAAGCCGGCCTACCGAATCTCCTCGACCAAACTGAACGACCGTGACTGGATCATTTCGCTCGTGAAGGTGACGAGCGATGCCCTGCCACTGCCCAAGAAAAAGAAGTGACACCGGTCCGCTAACACTGAACGGTTCCTTCACTGTCAGAATGCCGGGGTGATGATCGAGACCGACCGGCTGACGTTGCGGGCACTGACGCGCGATGACGCCGCCTCGATCGTGGCGGGCGATCGCTCGGGACAGTCGTGGGCCGAGGACTATCCGACGGCGGGCGATATCCGTATCGGAGCCTTCGCGCTCGAGGGAAACGTCGCGTTCGTCACCGAGGAGGCTCCGTGGGGACTGTACGTCGTCGTGGAACGCTTGAGTGGTCTCGCCATCGGAGGCATCGGCTTCAAGAGTTCTCCGAATGAGCGCGGCGAGGTGGAGATCGGCTACGGGATATGCGACTCGTTTCAGGGACTGGGCGTGGCGACCGAGATGGTCATCGCCATCTGCGCTTTCGCAAGGAGGGGCGCGCGAGTTGTTCTGGCTGAAACCGAGCGAACGAACGTGGCGAGTCAACGGGTCCTGGAGAAAGCTGGATTCCGCTCGAATAAACTGAGCGACGAACTCATCGGCTGGCGCAAGGAGCTTGCTGAGAGCGTGTTCTAACGAGCCTCCTCGACAGTCACCTCCCTGACGAATCGATACGATGACATGACGATCAACACGGAGGACACGATGGTCTCTCGAATCTCTGAAGTCACCAAGCGTTTGGCGGGTCGCGTTGGCGTCCCCTACGTTCGAATTCCAACGGCGCAGGTCGCCTACCTACGTCCGTTCGCGCATGACGACCACCGCGGGATGCTTTCGAAGATTGTCTTCCCGTACGTCCGTATTCCGACCATGCAGGTCAAAGTCTTTCGACCCTTTCACTGACATCGCCGCCAGTTTCCTTGAAATATTGAGCTCCTCGAGGGTCCGCCGAAGTTGTCAGCCGTTGGCTTGACAAGGTAGTGAGTAAGCACTTACAATGCTGAAGTGATGGTTTCTCCCCGACAGACTGCTTCGGAACGACGCGTCGCCGTCTTGAGCGCCGCGGTGACCGAATTTGCGAAGGCTGGCTACGCCGGGACTTCAACTGACGCCATCGCCGCGCGCGCTGGCATCTCCCAGCCGTACCTTTTCCGCCTCTTCGGCACGAAGAAGGATCTCTTCATCGCTACCCACGCGCTGGTCGGCAATCGAATCGAGACCGACCTCACGAAGGCGATCGAGGGTTTGGAAGGCGAAGCGGCCATGCACGCGATGGGCATGGCCTACCTCGAACTTTTACAGGACCCGGAGATGCTCCAGGTCCAGATGCACGGCTACGCCGCCGCGACCAGCGATCCGGAAATCGCCGCGGCCTGTCGAAAGACCTTTGAGGTGCTCTGGCGCCTGGTCAAGGACAAATTGGGACTCGACGAGGAGATGATCCAGAATTTCTTCGCCAATGGCATGTTGATCTCCGTGATGTCCGCCATCGACCTGCTTTCGGTCAAAGAGTCCTGGGCGCAGTCGATCTGTCCAGGCATGGAGAAGTTCGAAGCGATGAAGGTCATCTCGGACGCGCGTCAACCCGGCAACGTCACCACCGCGCAGGCATCGTGACGACCCCTATATTTTTTTTCCTCTCGCATGATAGTGACTACTCACAACTAACAATGCCTTCCATCAGGGGTTTCCTGGTGGGGGCGCAAGGGCAAGGAGCACACCAATGACCACGACACTCACCAGGCCGATCGACGTCGAGCCCCGAGATCTCCGGACTACCCAGCGCGTCGATAATCACCGTGGCGCTTGGGCCGTGATCATCACCGGACTCGCTCTCTTCATGGCCTCGCTCGACAACCTGGTCGTGACGACCGCACTGCCGGTCATCCGCGTTCACCTCCACGCCGGACTCTCGGGTCTCGAGTGGACCGTCAACGCCTACACCCTGACCTTCGCCGTGCTGCTCCTCACGGCGGCCGCCGTCGGTGAGCGATTCGGACGCCGCCGCACGTTCATGACCGGTGTCGCGATATTCACGACGGCCTCGGCACTGGCCGCGATCTCGCCGAACATCGGATTCCTCATCGCCGCCCGGGCCCTCCAGGGCGCCGGCGGCGCGATGATCATGCCGCTCTCGCTGACGTTGTTGAGCGCGGCCGTGAGGCCAGAGCGTCGCAACGCCGCGCTCGGAATCTGGGGCGCGATCGGCGGCGCGGCCATCGCGCTCGGGCCGCTCGTCGGTGGCGCGGTGACGACCGGGTGGTCGTGGCACTACATCTTCTGGTTGAACGTTCCGATTGGCATCGTCCTGGTGCCCCTGGCCTGGTGGAAACTGGCTGAGTCGCGTGGCGCGCAGAGCCGATTGGACGTGCGAGGCGCACTGCTCGTGAGCGGTGGCCTCTTGGGCGTCGTGCTCGGCCTCGTTCGCGGCAACGCCAGCGGTTGGACCAGTGCGAGCGTGCTCAGTTCTTTCGTGATCGGTGCGGTGTTGCTGGCCGCGTTCATCCGATGGGAACTGCGCGCTACCGCGCCGATGTTGAGTCTGCGCATGTTCCGTAATCGCGGCTTCGCGGCGATCAACGTGACCGCGCTGCTCTTCAGCTTCGGAATGTTCGGCACCGTCTTCTTCCTCTCGCAGTTCCTCCAGACCGTGCAGGGCTACTCACCGCTCGGCGCTGGGCTTCGCGTATTGCCCTGGACCGGCATGCCGATGCTGCTCGCTCCGTTGGTCGGGATACTCGCCCAGCGCGTCGGCGGCAAACCGCTGGTCGTGACCGGCATGATCCTGCAGGCGCTCAGCCTGACGTGGTTAGCGCTGCTCTTGACCGCGACGACGCCGTACACGGACATGGTCCCGGCGTTCATCGTCGCCGGCATCGGCATGACACTGTTCTTCGTGCCCGTCGCCTCACTCGTGTTGGGTTCGGTGCCGAAGGACCAAGAAGGACTCGCGTCGGGAACGAACGCCGCGTTCCGAGAGATCGGTGGCGTCTTCGGCATCGCGTTGCTCGGTGCGGTCTTCTCCTCAAGTGGTGGCTACCTCTCAGCCCAGGACTACGTCAACGGTCTGCGTCCAGCGATGTACGTCGGAGCTCTCGTCGTGACGATCGGCGTCGTGACGGCACTGATCGTGCCGAGTCGGCGCAAGCTCACCGCTCCGGCGCTGGCCTCACTCGAGCGAATCAAGGCGATTCCGCTGCGCGACACATCGGATCGACTCAGCGCCTAGTTTCGTCGCACGGCAACCGGATTGCGTGAGCCGTCGGCCGTCATGGCTCTCTTTCACAACAAATCAACGCGTCGAGTTGTCGGCGATTTGAGCCTCTGACCAGGAGCGTAGAACTATCGTCGTTCGCAACGGTGTCGGGCAACGTTGCGAGGGCGAAGAGTGAACAACGCGAAGAGCAAAATCCATGCGGCACAGAGCAGGACCGACCGCTGGCGTGGGCACCAGTGGTTGTCAACGGTCGTAAGCGCCACCGCATTCTTGATACCCATTGCCCTTTCGATCATCGCGGCGGCCGTAGTCGCTCGCACCCTGGCCACACCAAACGGCGCCTTGATGACGGTTGGGTGGTGGGTGATTGTTCTCGGCACGCCGTTGATCGTTTTAGTTGTGACCGATCGGTTGGCGCGCCGATTGCTCCCACTCGCCGTGTTGTTGAAGATGACATTGGTGTTCCCAGACCAAGCGCCGAAACGAATGGCCGTGGCGCGCAAGGCGGGAAGTACCAGGGACCTGGCTCGACGCGTGCAGGAGGCCAAGGACAACGGCATGCGCGATGCGCCCGTCATCGCCGCCGAAAAGATTCTCGTGCTCGCCGGCGCCCTCAACGTCCATGATCGTCGCACCCGCGGTCACAGCGAGCGCGTGCGAATGTACACCGACCTGATCGCAGAAGAGATGAAGTTGCCACAAGCCGATCGAGATCGTCTCCGTTGGTCGGCACTGCTACACGACATCGGAAAGGTCGCCGTCCATCCAGACATCTTGAACAAACCCGGCGCACTTGACGACGCCGAGTGGGAGCAGATTAAGAACCACCCTCTGGAAGGCGCGAAACTCACCGCACCGCTTTCAGCGTGGCTGGGTCAGTGGGCCGACACGATGGCCGAACACCACGAGAAGTATGACGGTTCGGGCTACCCGCGCGGCTTAGCGGGCCAAGAGATATCGATGGGCGCACGGATCGTCGCGGTCGCCGACGCCTATGACGTGATGACCGCGGTACGCAGTTACAAAGCCGCGATGACACCGCAGGCGGCACGAGCAGAGTTGCTGGCCTGCGCGGGGACCCACTTTGACCCCGCGGTCGTTCGGGCATTCCTGGACATATCGATTGGACGTGTGCGTGTGGTGGCGGGCCCGGTCGCCTGGCTCGGATCACTCCCCTTCGTGGGCAACGTGCCGACGCTCGCACAGGTCGGCGTCGCCGCGGTTCGAACCGCGGCGATCTCGATGAGCTTCGCGGGGGCCGTCGTGGTCGGAGCCGCCCACGTGACGTATCACCCACCTGCGGCAACGGCAGCGACGGTTGCCGCGGACCGATCATCGTCGGCGTCACCAGGTGCGGCCAGTTTCTCGGCGTCGCAATCAACCGATGGAACATCGGGGAGTCTCGCGAGTGGCTCCGGCGGAACTTCGGGCTCGTCGATCACGACGACGTCCCTCGTCACTTCAACGACGTCGTCGGCAGGCTCATCGGGAGTGTCGAGCACATCGGGAAACGCTGGAACGGTGGCCAAAGAGCCTTCGAATACATCGTCGCCAGCGAATTCAACCACGACCGTGGTGCCCTCGGCGACGACCACTACGACGACGCCGGCAGGCAAGGGCACGACGAGCACGACGGCCCCGAATGAGTCCCCGAGTACCACGACGCCAAAGTCAACGACGACGACGGTGAAGTCAACGACGACGACGGTGAAGTCAACGACGACGACGGTGAAGTCAACGACGACGACGACACCCAAAAGCACGACGACGACGACTCTCAAACTCTGTGTGCTCGGAATTATCTGTCTTTGACCTGGTCAATGCTTCAGGTGCAACGAGTCAGCGCTCGCGCAAACTCTTATTTTGACGTTCTGACTTGTTCGAGCTCGGAACCCGGACCTTTGGAGTTGCACTCTGGACCGTGCTCTTGAGTGTCACGTTCGTGCGCGCTACGAGCACGAAGTGCGAAGCGTCGTGGGCGCGACCGAGACCCTCCGAAGGACGCGAATGGACTCTGCCCGGGACGGCGTGCTCGAGAGCCGTGATCAACGACGGTTCGACGTGAAGGAGACGTCTTGACGCGCGATCGACAGCGTCAGTGGGATTCACGCGTGACCGTAGGTCCACTCGAGCCGAGAAGGAAGTCGAGGTCCGCGCCGGTATCGGCGCCCATGACGTGCGTGACGTAGAGGTGTTCCCAGCCACGGTTCGGCGTCGCGAATCCGTCGGTGGTAGCCCGACTCGGAGTGCGCGCGATGAGCTCACTCTCGGCGACGTCGAGTGTCAGTTGCCGATTGGCCACGTCGAGGATGATCCAGTCTCCCGTTTCGACGATGCTGAGCAACCCGCCCGCGGCGGCCTCGGGCGTCACGTGCAGAACAACCGTTCCGTACGCCGTGCCGCTCATGCGTCCATCGCAGACACGAACCATGTCGCGGACGCCTTGTTCAAGGAGCCTGCTCGGAATGGGCAGGTTCGCGACTTCGGGCATCCCGGGATAGCCCTTCGGACCACAGCCCCGGAGCACGAGTACCGAGTCGGCGTCGACTTCGAGACCAGGATCGTCGAGACGAGCGTGCATGTCTTCAATGCTGTCGAAGACCACCGCCCGGCCACGGTGAAAGAGGAGTTCCGGTGAGGCCGCGGCCGGTTTGATGATCGCCCCTCCGGGAGCAAGATTTCCACGAAGAACGGCGATGCCGGCATCAGCGAGGAGCGGAGAGTCCCGGACGTGGATGACCTCGCGGTCCCAGATCTGTGCTGCCTCGAGGTAATCGACCAATGGTCGCCCGGTGACCGTGATCGCGGTGGGATCGAGAAGATCCTTCACTTCTTTGAGTACCGACAAGAAGCCGCCCGCGCGATAGAGGTCATCCATCAAGAATGTGCCCGCGGGCTGCAGGTTGACCAGCAGCGGCACGCCTGAGCCGATCTCGTCGAAGTCGTCGAGTTCCACGTCGACACCTAGTCGCCCGGCAATCGCCAGTAGATGCACGACGGCGTTCGTCGATCCGCCGATGGCCGCCAGCGCCACGATGGCATTTTGGAACGATCCTCTCGTCATGATCGCGCTCGGACGACGGTCCGCGTTGACGAGATCGATGATGAGCCGGCCCGTTTCGAAGGAGTGCTCAAGCAGTCGAGCATCCGCGGCGGGCGTGCCGGCGAAACCGGGAATGGTCATGCCCAACGCCTCGGCGACCAGCGCCATGGTCGACGCCGTGCCCATCGTGTTGCAGTGACCCTTGCTACTGATCATCGACGATTCACTTCGCAGGAACTGTTGTTCACTGAGGTTCCCCGCACGAACCTCTTCACTGAGGCGCCACACGTCCGTGCCGCATCCCAGCGGTGCCCCTTGGAAGGTTCCCGTCTTCATGGGTCCACCGGGCACGACGATGGCGGGCAGATCGACCGAGGCCGCGGCCATCAGAAGAGATGGGATGGTCTTGTCGCATCCCCCGAGCAGCACGACGCCGTCGATGGGGTTGGCGCGCAGCATCTCTTCGGTCGCCATGGCCGCCATGTTGCGCCACAACATCGCCGTCGGTCGCACCTGGGTCTCACCCAGGGAGACGACCGGGAGATTGTGGGGAACACCGCCCGCCTCGTAGACGCCCGCCTTGACGCTCTCCATGACTTCGTTCAAATGGGCGTTGCACGGCGTCAGGTCCGAGGCCGTATTCGCAATCGCAATGTGCGGTCTTCCGTCGAACGCGTTCTCCGGGAGTCCCCGGCGCATCCAGGCACGATGAATGTAGGAATTGCGATCAGTTCCGCCGTACCACTCAGAGCTGCGCCGTTCAATCACGTTCTCTTCTTCCGTTTATTGGAATGAGTGTATATCATGTGGATAGTTATGGCCATCTTGGGTGACAGGGATCATCAACCGCCGCCGGACCGACTCGTCGGATCGGACCGCGTGCTCGCCGTTCTCGTCGAACTCGCGAAGTTCCCTGAAGGAGCGAGCCTCGACGCGATGGCTCGCGCCGTCAAGAGTCCCAAACCCACCGTTCACCGTGCGCTCGCCTCTCTGCGCAAGGCGGGCTTGGCGGCCAAGGACGGTCGGGGACGCTACGTGCTCGGCGATGAATTCCTGCGCATGGCATTCGTCAATCAAGAACTGCGCCCCGACCACGTCCGCGTGCAACCGATCCTTGCCCGTCTCGCCGCTCACTTCGGAGAGACCGCACACTACGCCGTGCTCGACGGACCGGACATCGTCTATCGCGCCAAGGTGGATCCGGCGATCGGCGCCATTCGCCTCACGTCCACCGTCGGTGGTCGCAACCCCGCTCACGCAACCGCGGTCGGCAAGGTGCTGCTCTCAATCGCATTGCCGGATCTCGACTCGGTGAAGGCCTGGACCGGTGGTCGCACACTGGTCGCTCGGACCGCTCGCACCGCGGTAACGCCAGAACAGTTGCACGAACAACTCGAGCTCATTCGCGTTCGCGGTTACGGCACCGACGACGAAGAGAACGAGCCCGGCGTGAACTGTCTCGCGCTCCCGATCTTCCTCTCGTCGCCGACCGAGCCGAGTGGCGCCGTCAGCGTGAGTGCGCTGTCGTATCGCACGACGACGCTCGATCTCATCGGAGAACTTCCGTTCTTTCGCGGGACCGTCGCCGGCGCGATAGACGAGGAACGCCAGTGACCCACTACGGCGCCACGCCAGCGTCGCCGGACCGATACGTCTTAGCCGAAAGTCCCGTGTGGGTCGCTGAGCGATCGCAACTCTTGTGGATCGACGTCGAAGTGGGCAGCGTCTTCGCTGGTCGCCTCAGTGACGGAGTGGTCGAGACGACGACCCACTTCGACTTTGACCACAAGGTCGGTGCCGTCGTCCCCGGTGACGACGGCAGTCTCCTCGTCGCCGGGCAGGATCGACTCGTCGTCGTCGCTCCGGACGATACCCGTCGAGACGGACCTTCGATTCTTACCGGGTCGGCCAGCCGGTCGAACGACGGCGCGTGTGATCCGTCCGGTCGGTTCCTCGTCGGCACGTACCACTTCGACGAACGCGAGAACGAGGACACCCTGCAGCGGCTGGAACTTGATGGCACCTTGACCCTGATCGACGCCGACCTCTCGATCTCCAACGGTGTGGCGTGGTCACCGGACGGTACCCTGATGTTCAGCACCGACACCGCGAAGGGCGTCATCTGGGTACGTGACTACGACACCTCGACCGGCCGGGTCGGGACGAGGCAACCGCACCTGCGGATCGAAGGCGGCCATCCCGACGGCATCGCCATGGACGCCCATGGGGACCTCTGGATCGCGATGTGGGGCGACGGCGAGGTTCGATCGTTCTCGCCCGCGGGCGAACCGCGCGACGTCGTGTCACTGCCCGCGCCGCACGTGTCGAGCGTGGCCTTCGTGGGCGACGACTTGGACCTCCTGCTCGTCACGACGTCGTACCGTGACCTCGACGCACAGGGTCGGACACTTTATCCGGACGCCGGTCGACTCTTCGTCACCGACGTCGGTGTCGCCGGACTTCCCACCACGCCTTGGGACTCCTCTGCCCTCAAGTGAAAAGAGACACAGTGCACGGCATCGGAATCGGACCACCCCGATGAGGGCCTTCGTATTGACCGGACCACGTCAGTGCGAGGTGCGAGACATCGATCCTCCGATCGCCGTCGCGGGCGGCGTCGTCATCGACGTGCACCGCGCCGGTGTCTGCGGCACCGATATGGAGTTCTACACCGGAGCGATGCCCTACCTCCACGAGGGTCACGCGCACTTTCCGATGCGACTCGGTCACGAATGGATGGGCACCGTGTCCGCTCTCGGGGACGGCGTCGACCCGTGGTGGCTCAATCGCCGGGTCACCGGCGACACCATGTTGGGCTGCGGCACCTGCCGACGGTGCTTGGCGAACAACCAACACGTCTGTGACCAACGATTCGAAGTCGGAATCCGTGGGGGATTCCCCGGAGCGCTCGCGGAGCAGTTGGCCATGCCGGTCACCGCTCTCCACGCGCTGCCCGACTCGGTCGACGACACCATCGGGGCACTCGTCGAACCCGGAGGGAACGCCCTTCGCTCCGTCTGGGGTGCCCAACTTTCACCCGGGAATCGTGCCCTGGTGCTGGGTCCCGGAACGATCGGTCTCCTTGTCGCGATGTTCGCCACGGCCGCCGGCGCCGAGGTTCACCTCATGGGACGTTCGCCACAGTCACTCGAATTCGCGCGGACGCTCGGCTTCGACGGCGTCTGGACCGAGGAGGATCTTCCGAATCTGCCTTGGGACGCGGTGATCGACGCCACCAACTCGCCATCGCGACCCGCGAGGGCGCTCGAATTGGTGGAGCCGGCAAAACGAGTTGTGTTCATCGGGCTCGCGGGCAGTCCTAGCCTCATCGACACCCGCACGATGGCCCTCAAAGACGTCACGTCCGTCGGAATCCTCAGCGCGTCACCCGGCCTCGCTGGCACGATCGACATCTTCGCATCGGGATCCTTTGATCCACGCCCCTTGGTCGCCGCGACGGTCGGGCTGGATGGGATCAGTGCGATTCTCGCGGGCGTTCGACCCGAAGGTGCGGGCATGGGCCCCAAGATGCACATCGATCCCAGAATCTGAGTGGAGGAGTCATGACAGAATTCGACGGTCTGGTCGCACTCGTGACCGGCGGAGCGAGCGGAATCGGTGCCGCGACCGCGGCGCGGCTCACGGAGTGCGGAGCGCGAGTCGCGGTGCTCGATCACTCGATCGAAGGTCTTTCCGACGAAGTGTTCGGTGTCGTCTGTGACATCACGGACTCGAATCAGGTCGACGCCTCAGTCGCGTTGGTCGCTGAGCGCTTCGGCGGCATCGACATCGTGATCAACAACGCCGGCATCGGCGCCCAGGGTGACGTCACGGCCAACAGTGACGAGGAGTGGCATCGCGTCTTTGATGTCAACGTCGTTGGTCTCGCGCGCGTCAGTCGAGCTGCCCTTCCCTTCCTGCGCCAATCGAGTCACGCGGTGATCGTCAACACCTGCTCGGTGGTCGCGATCGTCGGGCTCGCGAATCGCGCGTTGTACTCGGCGAGCAAGGGCGCCGTCGCCTCGCTCACGTTGGCCATGGCTGCCGACCACGTTCGAGATGGTATTCGAGTGAACGCCGTGTTACCCGGAACCGCTGACACGCCGTGGGTCGCGCGACTGCTCGAGACAGCGAGTGATCCAGTCGCCTCCGCGGCCTCGCTCCGTGCTCGTCAGCCGATGGGCCGTCTGGTCAGTGCCGAAGAGGTCGCGCACGCAATCGTCTACCTGGCGTCGCCGATGTCGCGGTTCGACGACGGGAACCTTGCTCGGTGTCGACGGCGGGTTGGCGGGGTTGCGGGTCAACTAGGAGTTCACGCTGCTCGCACTGAACAAGAGGAGTTCAATGGTGGAGTACCTGCGCGACTTGGCGCGGTACGAGCACGAACAGTGCGGCGGACCCGGCGTGGGAACAATGGATTCTGAATGTGTTTCACGTCAAGATCGCAATCCGCCGTGCGAACCAGCGAACACATATCCTCAACCCCCGATTCGCACTAGGTCTTCGGTATACGCTTCAGCCCAAAGGAGGCCTCGATGCCCAAACCGGTCAGTTCCACTTCGCATCACATTCGTATTACAACACTGATCGCGGTTCTCGCCGCGAATCGTCGCTCTCTTCGGTTTCTTCACGCCGTCTGACGCGTCCGCTGCGGGCCTGAAGGAGATCTACGGCTACTCGTGCTGCGCCGGCGGATTCGGCACCGTCAACTACCATCCCGGTGAGATCCTCAAAGTCGATTGGATTAGGACCGCACTGCGCAAAAGCGACGCGTCCCCGGTGACGATCGATCTTTCGATGACTGCGTCCGGTCCATTCCCAACGATCGCGGCCGCCAAGAAGGCGTACACGGGATCCCATGTGGTCTTAGGACGGACTGTCTTCTCGGCGACCACACTTCAGGTCTCCGACGAAAAAATTGTCAACCCGGTTTCGCTTCTGCACGTTCCCTCCAGCGCCGGAACCGGCTTCTACGACCTCGCCACCAAGAGAGTTAAGGGGGAGAACTCCTCAGGTGGCTATTTGATCTTCTCCGTGCTGCCGTAAGTGAGGTAGCGAACTCAGGATTGTCTGCAACAACGAGTGGTCCTCGGCCTCTGTTACTGAGAGGATGGTCACGTCGATAGGTAGGACAATTCATGTCCGTCGTACCCTTTGCCCTCGAGGGCTTCGAAATGGAGGCTTTCACCTCGTCCGGCGGCACGAAGCGCGACGTGTACTGGCGTGGCAGCGGACCGGCGGTCATCATCATTCATGAAGTGCCCGGCATCACGCCAGGCGTGGCAACGTTCGCACGCCGTGTCGCCGACCACGGCATGACCGTCCTCCTGCCAGACCTGCTCGGCACACCTGGTCGACCGATGACGATTCCCTACGCCCTCACCTCATTCGCACGCGCATGTATCAGCAAGGAGTTCACGCTGTTCGCCTTGAACAAGACGAGCCCGATCGTGGACTACCTGCGCGACCTGGCGAGGCACGAGCACGACGCCTGCGGCGGCCTGGGCGTGGGCGCACTTGATCTTGAGCGTGTCACACGTTAGGGCCGAATATTCCGCTGCGCTCATCATTGATAGTGATGACCTCTTCAAGCGCCAGAGCGAAGTGACACTTCGCTACCTCGGGACTCTCCGTTTCGTGCTCAGCGCTAAGGACTAATGTCAGGTCAAGGACGTCAAGACCCCGCATCCTTCTCGCCTGGCATTTCGCCAGGTTGTCCAGAAGAGAGTGTGTTGTGGGACTTCGGCTCCAAGGTACCCGCTCGTATTCGAATTATCTGAAGACCGTCCCCGACTAGTTATGTGGAACTGGCTGCTCCATGAAATCGGCGTGCGTCCGACGTCGGGTGGCGGCGCCTACGCGTTCTGGTCGGGATTCGGTTCGGACATCGGCGAAGCGGCAATCGTTGGTTCGATCGTGACCGTGGTGCGCCGTCAAAACTGCGGGGTCCAGGGCTGCTGGCACTTTGGCCGACACGAGTACGAGATGGACGGCATCAAGCACAAACTCTGTCCCAAGCACCACCCCAGCATCGACGAAAGCCACCATTTCACGGCCGATGAGTTCCAACACCACCACGATGCGAAAGGATCAAAGGCCTAAGCAGACCGCGGGCGACCGACCACCTCTTAGTTGGCAGATGTCATCGGAACCTTCAGCAGTCCCGGTGTCGTGCGATGGAGTCGAGAATGGCCGCAACGCGAATTGAATCTGCACTGGACACAATCCAGCCACCGTCGCCGTCAATTATTCCACTGACATTTTCCACCATTTCTACAAAAGCGTTTGTGACAGGGAATTCTTCGAGCACATCATTCACCAGTAGGGAACTGGTTTCGTTCCAAGTTGTGAACGACTCACCTACTTCAGTGCTGATCTGCCCGTGAGACCCTTGAACAATGAACTGTTGATGGCTCGGTAAGGCAAATGAACTTACCGAGTGTGCAGTGATGTTGTTCTTGATGCGCACTCTGAGATCAGTGGTCAGGTCAATGCCCGTTGGCCCGATTGTTCGTTCAAGTTGAGTAATTGTGAGATCAGGGGCGCCATTGGTGAGTGCGACCCATGCGTGCGCTTGGTAACAGCCCACATCAAGTAATGCTCCACCACCCATCGATGGATTGAGTCGATAGTTGTCGGTCATCTCAGAGGTGAATGTGAAAGCTGTCTCGATGTGCTCGACTTCTCCGATTTCCCCACTGGTAACAAGGTGAACCATGCGAGCAAAACGTGGATGCCATCTGCCCCACACTGCTTCAACAAGTAGTCGACCGTTGTGCGCAGCACAACTAAACATGGCCGCTGTTTCAACGGAACTTAGTCCAAGGGGTTTTTCACAGAGAACATGCTTGCCGGCCTCGAGCGACTTCGTCACCCATTCAAAATGTTGACTGTTCGACAAACTTATGTACACGGCATCAACGCGTTCGTCGGCCAAGAGGTCGTCGTATGTTGCATGAACTCGTTCAGGTTCAAGAGTTGCAGACCGTTGCTCATCGCGGCTTGCGACGGCATATAAGGTTGCTCCGCGCGAGGTGTGAACGGCGGGGGCTAGGCCACGACTGGCAACAAAGCCGGCGCCAAGGAAGCCCCAATTAACGGCCACTTGCTACGACCGACGAAGCACTGGTGTCACTGGCAATGCGTTTTGCAGGGCTGAACTTTCTGCGGCTTGCATAATTGCCACGACATTGCGAGATTGCAGTGCGTTAACTTCCATAGGAAGTCCATTGTTAATGTGCTCGACAATTGAGCGATGGAATTCGTGCGGTTCTAGCGGTCGTAATGGCGCAACACGCGAAGTTCCGTCAACGTGATGCACGGTCAAGATCGCGGGTAGGTCGGCGACCGCTGGTTCACCCGCCATCCAATCACCAACGATTGCGCCTTCGGTCCCCAGCACATAGAACTTTGGCTTACGAGCAGCAGCAAGATCGGAATGAACAAAAGTTGCTTGCTTGCCGGATGAAAATGTCACGGTGACATGTGCGTGGTCAGCATTCGTTGCATGGGTCCATACGCGCTTGTGATTTTGCCCACTGACGTGTGCGACGTCATCAGGGATGATGTTCAGAATCTGATCAATGAAATGGCTTCCCCAGTCGAAAATTGCACCCCCAGATACCTCGGCATTCGAGTGCCAATATTCGCACGGCCGTGAATACCCGCCGACAAAACTGTCGTAGTGGAAGACGTCGCCAATTTCACCGGATCGAATGATTTGGCGCATCGTGACAAAGTCTTCATCAAATCTGCGGTTCTGATACACCACAAGCATGAGATCGTTTTCTGATGCCAGCAAGATCAGTTCATCGCATTGATCAACGGTGAGCGCCATTGGCTTTTCAAGGACAACGTGAATGCCTCGTAGCAGTGATTCTTTGGCCCATTGATAGTGGCTATTCGGTGGAGTGGAAATAACGACCAGGTCGAGAAGACCGGAATCCAGCATTTCGATTGCATCGCCGAAAGCGGTTGCCTGCGGGGCAAGTTGCAGTGCTGCTTCGACACGTTGTGGATTGGTGTCGCACACAGCCAAAAGTTCGAGACCGACTGTGTTTTGGACTGCTTGGTTGTGCTCATGTCCGATTGCACCGTATGCAGGAGACCGACGCGAATAGTGCTTTTTTCCATAAATAACGAGTTTATTTATTCTTAACCTGGGTCTGAGGCCCGACGTGACAGAAATACAACCTTCTCAGAAGTACTCCTCGTCACTCAGCCTTTCCACGCGAGTTCGTATACCTTCCCAAGCAAAGTCGAAGACGCCAATCAAAGAGTCGCGCCTCGCTCACCTGGAAGACTTTACAATTCGAACGGTTCCTCTTTGGACTCCTGGGCGACCCTCAGGAGTCAACCGAAGGCAAATGCTCTGTCTGCTCTCCGACTCAAATGCCCGGAGATGGCTGGTGTCGGAGGCCCGGCTTGACGAAAGTGCCACCCAACACTTGGCTCTTGGTTTGATCCGGGCCGTGCGGTCAGTGAATTCGAAATTCGACGTAATCGTCTGGTCAGTATCACAACCGAGCTGACGATCCAAAGCCGAACGGCAACGTCGCTACTGATTGATCGTCCATTGATACTCGAGAGTGACGTGACAAATCAATCTAGAACTCGTGTCGGAGGCCCGACAAAACGATTCTGCAACCAGGCATTGGCGGCATGACGTGATTATCGCGTGAGCCCAACGCAGTGACAATTTAGTAGAACTACTTCTCTATATAGATCGTCACCGGAGGGAGAACTCCATGGCGTTCCATTATCGCCTGCAGTTCTGGCGCAGGCGACTCGAGCCCGGCCAACACCGCATCAACGTCATCAATGTTGGCTCCAATCGCCACCGTATGACTCCCATCTTGTGCCGCGTAATCCACGACGTTGGTTCCCCCCATCATGGAGGTAATGGAATCGGCTCGCTCTTCCTTGAAGCCGAGCCACTTATCTACATCGGCAACATTGTGAGTGATAATCATCTTTGGCATCGCCCCATCCCCCTTTCGGCGCTGTCCAAATTCGGCACCGAACCACCGGTTTATCACAGGAGTTGCTCGTGGCGATCGCCCTTAACATCACACCGGGCCGCCTTCTTGAGGTCGCCTACTACCGAGATACCGCTGGTGAAGGTCTCGAAGTCACCGAGTAGGTCTCGGTATCGTCAAAGAATCCGAGATTCACCCGACCTCGATTACTGAAAAGATGGTCACTCCGAAAGGATTGGATCAATCATGAGTGTCGTGCCCTTCGCCCTCGACGGCTTCGAAATGAAACCCTTCAACTCATCGAGCGGCAAGAAGCGCGACGTCTATCGAATAGGCGCGGGTCCGGCGGTCATCATCATCCACGAAATACCGGGT
>CAWDPT010000004.1:0-233203 GCA_963804325.1 uncultured Acidimicrobiaceae bacterium | reverse complement strand
CAGGTGGAGTCCTTCTACGACGTGACGATCGACCTCGGGGCGCTGCCCCAAGAGGACGCGGTCTACGACCTCTTGTGCGAGGCCGACACCGTCGGCGTCTTCCAGGTGGAGTCGCGCGCGCAGATGGCGACGCTGCCGCGCATCCAGCCGCGCACGTTCTACGACATCGTGATCGAGGTGGCGATCATTCGTCCCGGCCCGATCCAGGGCAACGCCGTCAACCCCTACATCCGTCGTCGTCGCGGTGACGAGCCGGTCGTGTACCTGCACCCGCGACTCGAGCCGATCCTTCGGCGCACGCTCGGCGTCCCACTCTTCCAGGAGCAACTGATGGAGATGGCCGTCGCGGTCGCCGGCTTCTCGCCGGCCGAGGCCGACGAACTGCGCCAGGCGATGGCCGCCAAGCGCTCGGAGTTGCGCATGATGAAACTCAAGAGCCGCTTCTATTCGGGCATGGCCGAGAACGGCATCACCGGTTCGGCGGCCGATCAACTCTTCGACGCGTTGGCCGCGTTTTCCAACTTCGGATTCCCCGAGTCGCACGCGGTCTCGTTCGCCCACCTCGTCTACTGCTCGGCGTGGCTGAAGGTGCACTACCCGGCGGCGTTCCTCGTGTCGATGCTGAACGCCCAGCCGCTCGGTTTCTGGTCCTCCCAGAGTTTGGTCGCCGACGCGCAGCGCCACGGCGTGCGCGTGCGACGACCCGACGTGAACCGTCGGGCGTCGGGGCCTCGCTCGAGGGCGACCCCGACGACCCCGACGTGCGACTCGGTCTGGGGGACCTACGCACTATCGGCGAAGAGTTGGCGACGCGCGTCGTCGAGGGCGCTCCGTGGTGCGACTCTTCAGACCTCGTGCGTCGCGCTGGCCTGCAGCAACACCACCTCGAGGTGTTCGCCGCGGCCGGTGCGCTCGACTCGTTTGGCGCGACTCGCCGTGCGCTCGCGTGGTCGGCCGGTGCGGCCGCGCAGGGTACCCTCGATCGATTGCCCGGCGTGGTGACCGGTCTCAAAGCGCCGGCACTTCCGGCGACGAGCGAGATGGAACGGGTGGCCGATGACATGTGGTCGATGGGCCTGACGCCCGAGGCCACGGCGATTGCGTTGGTGCGTGATTATCTGAACGAACGCGGCGTGACGCGCGCTGACGCATTGATTGGCGCTGAGGGTTCGCGGGTGCTCGTCGCCGGGGTAGTGACGCACCGCCAACATCCGGAAACCGCGAACGGCGCGGTCTTCATCAACCTGGAGGACGAAACGGGCCACGTCAACGTGATCTTCTCCAAGGGTGCGTGGGCTCGCTGGTCTGTCGTCGCTCGAAAGTCACCGGCGTTGATGATTCGCGGCACGCTGCAGCGCGGACAGGGGACCTTGGCGCTCACGGCCGAATCCGTCGAGTCACTGCGACTCGGCGCTACCACTCCGTCACGCGACTGGCACTAAAGGTACGTTCTGAAGCCTGCGTGCGGGTTCACGTCCGACCTCCGACACCAACATTCTCCGGTACCTTGAGTCCAACTTCGGAGAGCAGCACGTGAAACGCGGGGCTACCGATTACTTTGACCTCCAAGTGATCGGGAAATACCTTGATCCACTCCAGCAGATTCTGAACCAAGATGCGACGCTCACGATCCTCGGCCTCTGCCCACACCGCGTCCATGTCCAAGTCAGCGAGCATCCGTGCGACCTCTTCGAATCGAACCTCCAGGTCGCTCTTGAGTCGCTCCTCCTGTCCCTCTAGGGCCGCCTGCTGACGCACAGACTCGATAGCAGCCGCGATACGCGTCTCTTCTTGTTGAAAGCCGTCCGCGCTGATTTTCTGGGCGTAATAGAGGTCGAGGAGTTTCCGTCGTTCGTCGTTGAGGACCTTCAGCGTCTTTGCCGGTGCTGCCCGTCGGGTCCGGCGCGGCGTCACCGCCGCGTCCGGGCCCCCACCGGCCAGCCGCCGGCGAATGGCGCTGCGCAGGTCTTCATCGTGTCCGATAAGACCCAGACCCTTGACCACCGCGCGCGCCAAACCACGGTTGCTCCGCGATGGTTGATCGCAACCTTCGCCACGGTGACGGCACGTGTAGGTAAGATGCCCCTTGCCATTTTGCGCCACCACCATGTTTCGATTGCACAGGCCGCAGACAACACGACCCGAGAGCGGATCACTCGACTGACGTACACCCTTGGCGGTGCCTCGATGCGCGTTCTGAAACTCCTCTTCACTGATGAGCGGATCGTGGATGCCATCCGACCACTTGCCCTTGCGCACTGTTTCGCCGCGATAGACCCGCGAGTCGAGTATCGATTTAACGGTCGAGTACTTCAGACCCGTGCGTTCTTCGATAACGCGATACGACATTCCTTCGCCCCGGAGTCGGAAACACTCAATGACCAGTGGCGCGTCGACGTTCGGAACAAGAAGTCCATCGATCATGTCGTACCCGGTCTTCGGTCGATTAGGCCAGCGTCCTTCCTTCACCAATCGGTCGAGTCCCATGCTGACATTCTCCGACAACGCTTCGCGGTAGTACTCCGCTTGTCCACCCATCATCGAGAAGAACCACCGGCCCGCCGGGGTCGAAAGATCGAGATTTTCACAGACCGAATGCAGCGTCACTCCGTGCTTGTCGAACAGGTCACGCAACTCCATCAAGTCGCGCAGACTGCGAGACAGCCGGTCAAGTTTCCACACGATGACGTGCGAGGCGTGACCTGCCTCAACCGCCACCAGTAACTGCTGTAAACCAGGTCGGAGCATGTTCTTGCCAGAGATGCCGGGATCGGAGACGATAGTGATATCTCCAAGATCGCGCAGGCTTGCATAGGCTCGGAGTTTGTCCGTCTGGCCCTCGATCGACCAGCCCTCCTCCGCTTGCTCCTCCGTCGAGACTCGGCAGTACGCCAGGGTTAGCACGGAGCCCTCCTTTCGGTCCTAGGTTTTTGTTCACAATACGCAGGCAGACCGTTGCCAGTACCGATGCCACCGCGTCGTAGTCCGGTGGCGGGATCATGCCAGACCATGCTTCTGTCGCTTCTCAGCGATGCGAGAAGCCATCGCGCGCCCCGACGAACGCGAGAAGTCCTGCAAGTGTCGCTCCAACGTTGGAATTAAGTCGATGCCCGATTCGCAGTTGGTCAGGGCACCGAAGTTGGCCAACTGACCCACGAGCGAAGGCATCATGTTCTCTAAGACGCCCGACTGCTTGGCCCCATACGCGCGCGCGATCCCCACCGCACGCTCACTCATCCCCGCACGCTGAACGGCACGCCACTGATCGGACACCGGCCAGCGAGATTTGGTCTCGTCGACGGTTGGGGTCCGATGCGTCAGCCAGTCGTGCGTCAGGTAGTGCCAGAGCGAACCCGACACGCCCAGCACTTCTTCCGGTGTCGAAACGCCGAATTGACGTAGTACCTCGCGGTGCAGCTCGAACTCCACGCGCGTAACGGCCAGTCCTGGCTCGTAGCGTTCGCCCCACACGTCGAGCCAGTAGGCGCTGCCTGTCTTGGCCGACTCGATGGTCTTGTCGTAGATACGAGCGAAGATCGTGCCCGACGAGCGCGAGCCGAATTGGAGGCCGTTGAACAGCTCGCCGTCCTCAAACAGATGGCGCACGTCGGCCCGACAGACGAACTCGTGACGACCGTCCCCGGACACGCTCAGACCTTGGAAGTCCGCGAAGAGGTCCAGTCGGCTCACCTGAAAGAGCACGGGACCACAGACACTTTCGAGCAGCGAACGTGCCCACTCGACAACGAACTCGACGCCCGCCCCGTGAAGGAACTCCGCGCGAGGTTGAAATCGAATCGCGGGAATCTTGCCTTTCGGGCTAGAAGCCGATGCGGGCGTAGGGATCGTCAATGCAGTATCGGTACAGGCCCCACTTGCGCGGCTGCAGTTGCATCGTGAGTCCCCCAAGGACGATCTCGACCGGACCCTCCTGCTGGTCGGCCAGCAGGCGCAGCGTGTGCAACTCGTCAAGTAGTTGCGTTGGCAGCGCAGCACGCCCGGACAGGTAGAACGCGTCAACGCCGGACGCGAGTTCGCGAGGTCCCATCGGCCCCGGATCGGAGTAGGTCTCTACTGCCATCTGTTGGCAGTCTATCATTCACTGCCAAAATGTGGCATACTGACTCTCGACCAGGGGGAGGGAGTTCATGAGCGTTCAGGCGAGTCCACGACAGCCCACTTGGATTGAAGTGGCGGTCCGAAACGCTGGAGTTATGAAGGGTGCCACGGCCATCACTTGGGCATGGTGCTGGGGCATTACCCGTGAGATTCTCAAACACGATCCGACGGTCGAAGAAGTCGCCGAGTATTGGAACGCTTCAATTCGAACCGCCTACCGCGACCACGCAGCCTTCAAAAAGGCGTTTCCGATGCTCGATTCACCTGCTCCTTATGTGGACAACCCTGCAATCCTTCCGGTAGTCAAACGAGCCAGCAAGCGAATGTCGGACTTCGAAAACAACATCAAGTCACGCCGCCGACCTACCGACGTGGCCGCAATGAAGATCGGATTCGCGCCGTTTAGCGTCTAAGGCCATCTCACCATTGACAGGGGGGGCAAAAACACCTGATGCAGTTTGCGGGTGCTGTTATACAGGGAGCGCACCCGAATGCTGGTTTGGCTAGCGCATTCGTCGCACTTGGAAGTACAGAAGCAGACTCAAGATCAGCACGAAGCCTCCGATCGCGTATCCAACAGAGTTATACATGCCAGTGAATAGCAGCAGGATCCCGCTTAAAGCAGCCAAAATTATGGGCCGCTTCATTCGATCCGAAAGTGCTTTTCTAGCGACCGATTGTTGTTCGGGAGAAAGCACAGTGCCGTTTTCGCGAACCGCCTTCTTGACCTTCGACCTGAACCACATCAAGAGGAACAACCCTGTGATCCACCAAACCACGAAAATGATCAGCCACTCTTTGCGAAATGCAAGAATAAATGGCACGACCAACGCACACCACGAATACATCAGAACCCGGAAGAATCGTACTTTGTAACGACTTTCTTCAGGAGTAACAGAGTCAGTCTTAAAAAGAAGGGCAAAACTCTCTTGGATGGACCTCATGGTTCTTCAATTATGGCTCGATGACCGGGGCCCGGCGATCCCCTAGGGTTGCTCGCTTCAATCTGGTCCACTCTTCAACCCGCCAGTCGGAGAATGTGTAGGTCGGCCCTCCGACCAATCGCGCCGGATAAGAAGTTGTTAAACGCCCAACGATGTTCTCAATGCCCGGAATAGCGTCTCGATATACCCGACGCGCTAGCAGAGCATCGTCTCACCGTCGAACGAGGACTGGATTTTCGCACAGATGAATAAGAAAAGCCTCGCCACTGACGAAGAGCAACCCCAAAGCCGACGCCGCAACTTGTCGTTTCGTTCACGATTCGACTTGGTCTTCGATTCGATCTTGTTGATCGCATTTGGAGTGGTCTTCTCTTGGAATTTCACTGGCGGAAAATGGCACGAGTGGCTCGGCCTAGCACTCGGTCTCGCGCTTCTCGTTCATCTCACTCTGCATTGGGATTGGGTGGTTCGCACGGCTCGTCGGATCGTTACCACGACGGGCCGCCGGCGTTGGACATTCATTGTCAATCTTCTATTGACCTTCGATTTGGTCCTATGTGTCGGCTCTGGCATTTTGATTTCTCGCTTCGCCCTACCGTCGCTCGGTATCAACTCATTGCGCCCGAGCGAAAGCTGGACAAATATTCACGATAAGTCCGCAGATATCGCTATCGGATTGATTGCACTTCACGTGGCAATCGATTGGCGTTGGATAATCAATGTCACCAAGCGAATGTTTCACTTCGGCGATCTGCGAACCGAGGAATCGCTGAATATTGAAAACTAAAAGCAAATTCAACGCCGCCGGAAAGTTCATCAAACAGTTCTTTTACGCCGCGCTAGCAATTATGGGACTCTGGTTTGCTGGTGTTGGATTCTCGCGCACGGTCCTGGCCCGACCTCTGGGCGGCGACGAAAAGGAGTCATTCGGCGGACACTTTCGCGAAGGAAAACCGATCAAGCTGCCGAAAAACTTCGTTCCGCAAACGGGTCAAACCTACGTTCCCGGAAAGGACGGCTCTAAGCCAGTCCTCATCAACTTGAATCAAGGGAACTCCAAGATGGACTGGCAGGCCTGGATGAGCGCGGTCCACATCGTTTTGCTCATCGTCATCATTGCATTCGTGCTCGCAGCCATCGATCGAGAGCTTCGCGCATCGCGTCGCCGTCGGGTTTCGAACTAGCGACGGAGCCATTGCCGAATGGAGAGGGCGTGGATACTCTTGAGATGACTCTTACAAGGGCAAGATCGTCAAGCTCTGATAATGCGGTTCAAGTTCGTCCCATCGAGTCGCTGCGTTCAAGTTCTCCTGCCCCGAGAGATAAGCACCAAGGTCCTCCAAATGCACTTGCCATCCAGCGCCGTACGCCCAGACAAGGTCCAATGGCAATCCCCGGACTTCAAGCTCAAGCTTTGTCGAACCACCATCGTTGATGAGTTGAACTGCCACGACGTGTTCCGCGTCTTCAACCTCCCACATGGTCACTAATAACTTCCGCTGAGGCAGACACGTGTCGATTCTGCCTCGGCCATCCCATTCACTCGCTAAGACGAAGGCCGTGAATTCGCCACCAACGCGGAGGTCGCCTTCGACCCTCCCGTACCAGTTTTTCAATCGTTCTGGATCGGTGAGCGCTGACCATACGTCATCGCAATCGCTCTCAATTGAGCACTCCATGCGGACAACGCCTTCGCCGTTCACCGAATGTAACGACCCTTCGACGGAGAGACTTGGATTCTCGGCCATCGTTCACCCTTCTCGCCAGAACTCTCGGAACGCTGATACTAACGCCGGACCGGCTGCAGTCGAAGCCTCAACGATCTGGTTGGAGGATATGACACGAAACGAACTCCGTTCACCCGAAACTTAAGTTTGTGGCAGCACATTCCGTTACGCCGGGTCGTCGTGCCATTTACAGAACTGGAGAAGTACCAACAAACTGCGATGGAGTTATTAGTTTCAATTACTTCGATTTATAAGTCATCACTACGACGCAGTTTGCGGTGGCGTGATACCTGGGACACTTGCGCTTCATTCGAGTTGATGTAGCCTCAGATCGTGACCCAACGGGAGGAGTCGTCGCCGGCTCAACTGATTGATAGTCGACCAACTTCGATTTGGGTCATCGGCGTCTCTATCGTTGCCCTAGGTGTGTGTGCTGCTCTCGTCTCGATGGCCATTCTTTCAGGTCCGACTCTAGGGCCAAGTCATTCACCGGAAGTCACCGGCGTCGGCTGGGTTGGAGATGGTGTCAATCAGACAGTGCGCGTTTACTTTGCGCTTCCCGCTTCGAGCAATCTTCCATCGTCAGTTCATTGCTCCGTCGCAGTCAAAGGACTTGGGCATCGCGGTTTGACGATTTCTGGAATCATTCCGTCGACAATGAATTATGAGTCCGCCACAATTGTCAAGCCGGACACACCCACAAATCAGCACATGTACGTCGAAAGTGATGCGTCAGTTACTTGCTAGATATGGCTAACGACAAGTCCTCCTGCACATCGTCAAATAATTGTATCTGTGCACTTCAAAGTCAGATGGACGGACTTACTTTCCCACGGTCCTCCGACTAGAGCTCAACGCTCAGAATGTGATAGTGCTCACCGACCAACGGTTCCGTGTCATCCCCCAAAGGCCGACGACGCACACCATTAGAATGTGTAGGTCGGAGCGTTGAGATGATGCAAACTCCGTTTACCCGAAACTCCACTCCGTGGCAGCGAATTCGTTACGTCGGGCCGTCGGCTCATTACACAACTGGAGAAGTACCATCGGAGCATGACGCGCAAACCAATGACCATCATTTTGGCACTCGCTGTCTTTGCAGGATCGGCGCTACTAATAAGTCATTACACATCCACGAAAAGCAACGCCTCGGGGACGGGCACATTGACGCCTACCACAACGATTGCGGTGTCCCAGGCGCGTAGGTATTGCGCCGCGGATGGAGCGACCATCAAACGAGCGATGACGGCGTTCGCCGCAAAGAATCGGGGCATCACCGTTAACGAGACCGACCTTCTTAGCAATTCTCTGGGAGGTCCGTATTTGAAGGGTTGGTCACACCAACCTGAATATGTGTTCAGCATATTGGGAGGGATTCTTTACCTGCGTTCCTCCATGCCCGACTCAAAACCAATCGCTTTCAACGGTCAAGGAACATGCTCAGCGATCGCACTCTAGAGACACCAAATGAAGTCGGTGACTCCTGGGACGGCACGAACGAGTGATCCGGGAATGTGGGCACCGAGGTCCTTCCCGAGACGATCACATTCATTCAGTTGCCTTCGTAGACCTTCTGACCTATTTTTACCAGAAGGATCGCCAATTCGACCGTCCACCTCGTCTTGCGTGGTTCGACCGCAGGGTCGGTCCAGAAGGCCTCGTAGCGACACGTAAATTCATCACCCTCGGGGACGGTCCTTCGGTCGAGTACCAAGCCGTTGTCGCTTGCCCAATCTTGCAAGGCCTGGTTTGCTCTGCGGGCATGGTCTTGGTACTTCATCGTCGCGTAACTTCCCGCAGCCATCGAACCAGATCGGAGCCTCGGGTGTGCGACTTCCACAGGTTTCGCCTGAAGTACCCCGCTTCGAGGTCCATTGGCCCGTCCATGTCGATGACGTGGAGCCGGAGAAAGCCGTAGCCGATGGTGTCTATTCCGGCCTCCTTGATGCCCGCGCGCGCCTCTGCCAGAAGACCGTCTCGGGCGGCCAACATCCCCCGGAAGGGCGTTACGACGCGAATCCCCACGTACGGGATTGCAGGCCTTTCCTCTACTCGAGGCTGGCTGAACGATCTCCATCCGGACGACCGTATATGACCGGACCGGGCTAAGTAAAGCGGAGGGCCATGAGAGCAATGACTCGATTTCAATGTTGGTCATATGAAAATTCCAACCATCGACTTCATGGTGCCACCGCCTGCCTCTAATCAAATCGATTCATTCCGAGGCGTACACGGCTCTAGAAGAGATTCGCATCCTCTGGACGAGGGCGACGAACTGGGGTCTAATGGTGATGTTCGCAGAGTCGGATGGAGGGACATGGCCAGCATGCAGGATTGGGGCGCATCCTTTGCCGCGGCATCGACCAGTTCCATGAACTTCTATGACGAGATCATGGTTCCGCGACTTTTCGAACCGTGGGCCGAACTCTTGCTTGACCAGACGAATCCAAAGAGCGGACAAGCCGTTCTCGATGTCGCCTGTGGACCTGGAACGGTGACCCGACTCGCCGCGCTTCGCGTCGGACCTACCGGACGAGTTGTGGGATGCGATCTGAGTCCGGCGATGCTCGAACTCGCGCGATCGAAGATCTCGGTCGGGCCCTAGTGCGCCGATCGAATACCTAGAGTGCCCGGCCGATTCGCTGCGCGTCACCGACGATGCCTTTGACGTGGTGACGTGTCAGCAGGGCCTTCAGTTCTTCCCCGACCGTGCGGCGGCCCTGGTCGAGATGCGACGAGCGTTGCGTGCCGGTGGAAAGCTGGGCATCGCCGTTTGGTGCGCCATCGAGGACTGTCCACCATTCGCGGCCCTGGCGACCGCGTTGGGACGCGTGCTCGGCGCCGAAACGGCTACTGCGTATGAGAACGGTCCCTGGGGGTTTGGTGACTCGGATTCGCTGGCTCGGCTCGTGAAAGAGAACGGATTTACGAATGTGAACGTACGCAGATATGAGTTGCCACTCATTTTTGAAGGTGGTCCTGGACAACTCTTGCTAACGCTGCACGCAGCCTCCGTGGCGACGGCCATCGCGCAACTTTCCGAAGCGGATCGATCAGCACTCGCCGCAGCAGTCGAAGAAGCCGCTCAACCGATCACATTGGACGGAGCGGTGCGTTCACACGCCGCTTCGTACATCCTGACTGCGCAAGTCGGTGACAAGTGAATTTGAACCCGCAAGCCTTGGTGGTGCCGAGTCGCTTCGCTTCGCGGCTGTGCTTGATCACTGGTCTGTTGGCGGTGATTCCCGCGTTCTTCTTACCCGGAACATACCCTCGCTACCCCCGTCTCGATCCGAGGGCGTGGTACGTCGTAGGCGGAGATTGGCTCGGCATCGGTATTGGTCTCCTGGTGTTGAGCATCCTTTTTCGCGTGCTCTCGCGCCGCTTCGATTTGCGAGGCCCTTCCTAGGCGGGTCGACGCCTCGCGAACTTTCGGTCACTACGTCGCCGTCCTCAAGCCAAGGCCATGTCATACTTCACTCCGTCGTTGAGCGACCGGATCGTGGCGACATTGTTTCGCGCTTTCGCGGCGCTGACATAGTTGCGAACGACCGTTTAGAGCGATTGGTCGCCGGTCTTTTTGAGAGCCATCAATGTTGAATCGCGCCTTGCGTAACGGTAATTGTGGGACATTCTGAGCACCAAGTCGCGAGAGACCATCAAAGCTCGCGCCACAATTGCATCTGGCCTTGACCGGCGGTGATCGTCGATCAATAATGGAATCGTGTCCAGCGACGAGATCACTGCCTACCTCGAAACGCTCGATGAGCCGAAGCGCGCGACGCTCCAGGAGCTTCGCCAGACGATCCTCGAGGTGGTACCGGAGGCGGAACAGGGAATCTCGTACGGAGTTCCGGCATTCAGATGGCGAGGGAAGGTGATTGCTGGGTTTGCCGCCTTCAAGAACCATCTCAGCTATCTGCCGCATAGTGGCTCTGTATTCCCCGAACTCCGGGGAGAATTGGATTCGTACACCATGTCGAAGGGTGCTCTGCACTTCGCGATCGATGAGCCCTTACCTAAGGAGATTGTTGAGAAGCTGATCAAAGTCCGCATCTCGCACGTTTCAACCGAATGAGTGGTTCCATGTAATCGCCCACCGGTGTCAGATTGAGTCCAAGCAGCAACGTTGCGATGTCGCTACGCGGTGGCGTCGACTTCCTTTCCGTTCGTGAGTTGGGCCGAAGCGAACTCAGACGCCCGTGCGTGAGGAGCAAATCGCAGTAGAACCATCGGAGAGAAAGAAGGCGGAATCTCCATCGCTATTGCCTGGGCACATATGGCGCTTTGACATCATCCGTGACGCTCCTGTGCTGTGACAACTAACGCACCTCAAACGGCAGATGCTGTCGTCACTACAACTTTTTCAGGCGGTCAAACTGGTGTCAAGCGGCGTTCTTGCAGGCCAAAGCGATCGTAGGACGTTCCACTTCCAAATAGGCGTTCGCGGCAGCCGCGGCGCTGATCGCAGCGGCGAGATCGCCGGCGAGGACCATTACTGCCGTGGAGCTTTTCGGATCAGCAACGACGGCCGATTCCTCACTTGTACTGCTGGTGAGTGCCGAACTCTCTTTGAGCACAGAGGACGCCGCTAACCGAAGGACGTGGGCAAGCGTGGAATTCGGAGCCGTGGCGACGGCTGCGATGAGTTTGGTATGGATCACTTTCAAGGCGCTCACGTCATGGGGGAGTTTCGACACGGCCGACGCGATGGCGCTGAGAGAGTCATTGCTCGGCAGTGCGGGTGAAGGAATGAGGGTGACTCCTGCAGCGTCTTTGCAAAACGTCGCGGTTTTTCCGGCAGCGCTCGCGGGCAGCGCGAAACCCGAGAGCACTGCCACAATGGCGATCACGCGAACCATGGCGGTAACGGTGCGGGTGGTTGTTCTTGACACGGGAACGATCTCCTCATCGTGATTGAGGTGCTCGAGCGCAGCTCAATCGACTGCAATCCTAGATTCCGAGGTCGAATCCAGAGCCTCTCGATTGCAACACCTGATCACACATTTCCGTCGCAACTATTCGAGCGTTACAACCTAGAGATTGCCGTCTCGTGCGAGTGAGAACATAGGGGAATGTCAAGTGAACGTCACTCAGGACTGACGTATCGAAAGGTTCCATTTGAGTGGAACGCCGATCAGGCCGTCGTCGAGAGGGTTCACTTTGACGAAATCTCGTGGATCACGTCAGACGATGACGCGCGCTTCGTTGACGTCGTCGCCCAGACACTGGCAGCCTCACCAGACACTGCAGATAAATCATCAGTGACGTTAATCGGGCCAGTCGTTGCCGCTCGAACTCTTTTGGAGTCAGCGCCGAAGTGGAAAGTCAGTCGCGAACCTGACTGGTGGAGGTTACTTTGCTTCCGTGATGAGCCGATTGGATTCGTCTTGCCCGTCACGTACGACGACAATGGATCGAGCTGGACTGCTCGAAGGCACGATCTTCCACATGGGCGTCATCCCCGAGTTTCGCGGACGCGGGTTCGGACGGCTTCTGCTCAGGGAAGCCGCTCGAGTACTCATGAATGGCGGCGTTCGTCGAATCTTCTGTGACACGGACGAGACGAATGAACCGATGATTCATCTCTTTGAATCCGAGGGATGGGGGCGATTGCCGACGCGTGAGGTCCCGCTGCCCCTCGGCTTCGATCCTGGAGACATGAATCGGCGCGAGGCGTGACGAGAACTTCCTTCGCACGATTCGACTGAAGTGAGTGGCAGAGCCAGCAGTCGGTGATCCGACGCAGAGCATTCATTTCGGTTCAACGGTGACCGATGTCATACTGTCCGAATGGAGCAGCGAATAAGCCTGATAACACTCGGAGTTCGAGACCTCGCTGTCGCTCGGACCTTCTACGAAGCGATTGGTTGGGTGGGTGCCCAGGAGCCCGACAGTACGGTGTGCTTCTTTCAGGCGGGCTCAATGGTCTTTGGTCTTTGGACCGACCTCGGCGGTCATGGTGCTCCTGGTGTCGAATTGGCGTACAACGTGCGCTCGCCCGAAGAGGTCGCCGTCATCCTGACCGAAGCAGAGCGCGCCGGTGCAACCGTCGTACGTCCATCGGCCATCGCTGAGTGGGGTGGTACCTCCGGAGCATTTTCTGACCCAGACGGTTATGTGTGGGAAGTCGCGCACAATCCGGGTTGGACCATCGCCGCCGACGGTTCAGTTCTGATCTGAGCAGAGTCGATCGGCGCCGAATTTCGAGCATCGAACACGGAGGAGCGACTGACCTTCACGTGTTTCTCAATTGAGTCACAATGGAATACGTGAGTGACCAACCTTCTCGATGGACTAAAGCAACCGTCTACCCCGATATGTGGGTCGACCCCGCCGACGACCCACGCAACAACGAAGGCGTCAGTCCAGACGGCGAACTTGCGACGTTGCGGGATTACGTGACGGGCTATCGGATGACGCTGCTGATGAAATGTGAAGAACTGAACGCGGAGCAGATGGCCCGTCGCTCGGTCCCGCCATCGAACATGTCGCTGCTGGGACTGCTTCGCCATCTGGCGGAGGCGGAACGAGCGTGGCGCAATTGGATCAGCGACGCTGATCCGCTGCCGTCGATCTACGGCGGGAGTGATGCCGATTTTGATGGAGCGATGGCTGACGATGGCGTCGTGAGCGCGGCGTACGCATCCCTCGCGCTCGAGCAGGCCGCGACCGACGCCGTATTGGCCGAACATCCGGATCTGGGTGAACGTCTCGGAAGCAAAGGTATCGCTGTTCGTGAGTTACTCGTGCACGAAATCGACGAGTACGCGCGACACTGCGGGCACGCCGACCTGTTGCGTGAGTGCATCGACGGTCGCGTCGGTCAGTGACGCCACCGGCGCAGACCGCCGATCTGGAGTTGGCGGGAGTAATGATCGCTCGTGTCTGAAATCGAACCGGGTTTTCTGACGGGTCCCACGCCACCCCTGGCGCCTCAGGCTGATGTGCACGACAGTTCCCCGAGGACGCGTCGAATCGCGGTGACCGTCGTGTTCTTCCTTGTCGGATGCGCTGCAGGCTCGTGGGCAGCGCGACTACCTGCGATCAAGGCGCATCTTCATATTTCGGCGGGAGTCTTGGGCCTGGCGCTCTTGGGACCGGCCGTGGGGGCGGTGATGGCGATGACGGTCGTCGGTGCGGTGCTGGTCAAAATCAAGCCCCGTCGGATCGTGGCCGTCATGTTCGTCCCCTACGCACTAGCGCTCTGTGTCCTGAGTTTCGTCGACTCGCCGTGGCAACTTTTCGCGACACTGGTGGTGTGGGGCGCCGCGGTCGGCACCATCGACGTGGCGATGAACGTCGAGGCGGCCGCGCTGCAGGACCTCGTCGGCCGCAGGATCATGTCGCGATTCCACGCCGCCTACAGCCTCGGTGGTCTCGCCGGCGCCGGCGGCGGAGCCCTCGCCGCCGCGACCGGGTTGAGTGTCAGGGCCAACTTCTTGATCGTCGGGGTGTCGGTCCTGACGGTGGGTGTCGTTGCCAGTTCGGCCTTCTCAAGGACGCCCGTGCGGCCGATCGTTGCACCTGCTTCCGAATCGCCCGTTCGTTCGCCGCGACGTCCCAAACTGTCGTGGTCTCTCGTCGGTCTGTGCACGATTGCCTTCGGCTGTTTTCTGGCCGAAGGGGCCGTGAACAATTGGAGCGCGATCTATCTGCATTCGTCGTTGAAGGCCGGGGCGGGGCTCGCCGCCGTCGCCTACACGGCGTTCTCGTGTGCCATGGCTGCCGGTCGCCTCTGTGGCGACCACGTGGCAGAACGGTTCGGACCGGTCCGGCTCGTTCGTTTCTCCGCCGCCACTGCCGCGATTGGGTTGACTATCGCGTTGGTGCTTGGTCAGGTCGCCACGGCCATGGTCGGCTTCGTACTGCTCGGCCTCGGAATGTCTTTCGTCGTGCCGTTGGTCTTCACGGCCGCGTCGCTCCTTGAACGTCCCGGACCGTCGTTAGCGACCGTCAACTCGTTCGGCTACCTCGGTCTTCTGATCGGCCCAGCGCTCATCGGCGGGCTTGCCGACGCCGTTGGACTTCCCGGCGCCTTGGGTGTCATCGTCGCAGTGTGCGCAGTCACCGCCGTGCTCGCCGGTGCCGTCGCGCCGAGGCGGCCATTCAGCGAGTCTTCCGATTCGGTCAATTGACGCATCGATTCGCCAAAGTATTGTCTCAGCGATGCCCCGTGCTTTGATCCTTGGTGGCACGGGCATGATCGGGCGAGCCACTGCGCTTCGTCTTCGTGCGGCCGGTTGGGACGTCGACGTCACGGGTCGAGACATCAACCACGTGCCGAGCGAATTGCTGAGTCAAGGTGTGACGTTCGCTCCCGTGAATCGCGACAACAGTTCTGAGCTGTCCGCCACAATGGGCGACGGTGCTGATCTGCTCGTCGACTGCATCTGTTACACCGCGACGGACGCCGTCAGGCTGCTGCCCTTGGTGCGCGACGCTGGGTCGACCGCAATGATCTCCAGCAAAGCCGTCTACGTCGACGACGCTGGCAATCACTCGAACTCAATCGTCGCTCCTCGCTTCGACGGCCCCATCCTCGAATCCCAAACCACCATCGCTCCGAGCGACGTTGACTACCGGTCGCCCGACGGCTACGGAGCAAACAAGGTCGCGGCCGAGAACGTGCTGCTGGACAGCGGATTACCGGTGACCGTGATCCGCCCTTCGAAGATGCACGGTGCGGGGGCGTCGCGTCCGCGTGAGTGGATCTTCATAAAGCGTGCGCTCGATCATCGCCCGGCGTTACTTCTCGCGAACCGGGGCGCTGGCATCGATCAAACGTCGGCCGCGCTGAACATCGCTGCGCTCATCGAGGTGGTCGCGTCCGCGCCCGGCTCGCGGATCTTGAACGGCGCGGACCCGGACGCCCCAAGCGCATTGGAGATTTCGCGGGCGATCGCCCGAATACTCGATCGTGAGTGGGACGAAGTCCTCCTGGAGGGTGACGCCATCGGAACAGTCGGCAAACATCCATGGGACGTTCCGTATCCGATCGTGTTGGACATGACCGCGGCGATCGGTCTCGGCTACGAGCCGGTCGGCACGTTCGAGGAAACGGTGCGCGCGGAAGTCGAGTGGCTGGTGCCACTGGTATCGGCAGGTGCGTTGCCCGTCGAATTGCCCTCCGGACTCGACGAATCGTTCTTCGAATCACTGTTCGACTACGCGGCCGAAGATCGATACCTGGCTGGCCACCACTAATCGTCACGTTCAGTTCTCGTTGCACGGTTGACTTAGATTGACGACGTGCGCCTGAGTACGGTCATCCTTCCCATCGAGCGATGGCCCACGTCGATCGAAAAGTGGCGCAGGGCGGAGGAGTTAGGGTTCCACGCCGCCTATACCTACGACCATTTGTCGTGGCAACGCTTGATCGATCGACCGTGGTTCGGTGCGGTCCCCACGCTGAGTGCTGCGGCGATGGCCACGTCTCGTCTCCGGCTCGGCACCATGGTGACGACGCCGAACTTCCGTCATCCCGTGCCCCTCGCGAAGGACCTCCTTTCGATTGACGACATCTCGGCCGGTCGACTCATCGTCGGCGTCGGTTCCGGTGGCCTCGGCGCTGACGCAACGGCCCTCGGCGAACCCGCGTGGACGCCTCGTGAGCGCGCTCTGCGATTCGCCGAGTTCGTGGGCCTGCTCGACGAACTGCTTCGGAATGCTGAGACCACTGTCGAGGGTGACTTCTATAGTGCGCACGACGTTCTCATGGTGCCCGGCACCGTACAGCGACCTCGCCCGCCGATGTTCGTCGCGGCCAATGGGGTTCGCGGCATGCGCATCGCCGCTCGATTTGGCGACGGGTGGGTCACGCTCGGTCGTTCAGCGAACGACAACGAATCGTGCTTGGACTTCGTTCGAGAACAAATCGTGAAACTCGATGATGCACTCGCGTCCGCGCGACGAAGCCCGTTGCAGATCGAGAAGGTCTTGCTCCATGGATTTTCCGATGAACGCCCACTGGAGTCGCTCGATGCCTTCGTCGATTGGGCCGGTCACTACCGAGATGTTGGCATCACCGAAGTGGTGGTCCACTGGCCGGAGCCGAACTCACTCTTCGACGCCGACATGAAGGTCTTCGAGCGAATCGCGACGGAGGCCCTGTCACAGTTGGACGACGTTGGTCGCTAACAGGTTCGCATCGGCCGACGCGTAGTGTCGTCGGCGTGCGCTTGAACAGTGACGACTACGTACGTGATCAGTACCGCACCACTGGCAGGTTGGACACGCGAGCGTCGGTCTGGACTGCGGAGGAACCGGGACGCTCACCGCAGGACGTCGCGCTCAACGCTCTGAGCGACATCCGACCTCGCCGCATTCTCGAAGTTGGATGTGGCAAGGGCACCTTCGCCTCGAGAGTTTCAGAAGAGATTCACTGCGAGGTTGTCGCGGTCGACTCCTCAGCGGCGATGGTTGCGGCGAGCATCTCGCTCGGCGTCGCGGCGATCATGGGTGACGTTCGCGATCTGCCGTTCGAGGAAAGTTCCTTTGACGCCGTGGTCGCCGCGTGGATGCTGTATCACGTTCGACCACTGGACAAGGGACTGGCCGAGGTGGCGCGAGTCCTACGTCCGCAGGGGAGGCTGGTTGCCATCACCAATGGAAAAGATCACCTCAAGGAGCTCTGGCATGCCGTCGGAACGGACCACGAAGAGCCCGACTTCAGCGTCGAGAACGGCGCCAAACATCTGCGCGCGTACTTCTCGGTTGTCGAACAGTTCGACGTCGGCACGCACGCCGTCTTTGCAGACCAGAAGGCGGCGGCCGCGTATCTGGAAAGCATCGATCGAAGTGAACTCGTGGATCGATTGCCACTTTCAGGTTGGCCACTACTGGCACGGGGAGCGACGACGGTCCTCATTGCTGATCGACCGAAATGAAATGGGTTCTGTCTTGCGATTACACATCGACCTAATGTGATGCCATGAGTGACTCCGAAGCGGACGAAGTACGCCGCGGGGCCTTGAAGAGTCCAAGAATGAAGCCGATCTATCTCGCGGTGGTGATCGTTCTTGCCGTAGTCGGGTTCGTTCGCATTTCGCACGCGTCGACGAACGCGACGTCGCCGTACTTTACGTTCGCCGGTCCTCCTTTCGCGTACAGCTATACGTGTTGTGATGCGTCGGTCGTGAATACGATTTATCATCCAGGACAGACCATCGTCGTTCACTGGAACCGGACGCAGTACTCACTCGACGGCGAGCGAGCAGCGAGGATAACGCTTTCGATGGGTCTCACAGGTCCGTTTCGAACGGTCAACTCGTTGAAACGCGAATCGATCGGCGCCCATCCCCACCTCGGGCGAACAACGGCGATCTGGGCGCTCATTCATCTCAAGGACACTGTCGTCGATAGCCCGGTGTCGAGGATTCAGATACCCAAAGATGCCGGATCGGGTTACTACAACATGACGACGAAGACGGGGACGAAGGACCTTTCGGTGAGCGGCGCGACGGTCATCCGTATTGAATCTCCGAAGAAGTAATCGCTCGGAGCCGTGCAGATACGCCGTCGAACCACAAGAGAGATCCGCACGACCGAGGGCCTCTGACTTTTAGGATTGCGTCAGTAATACTCAAAAGCTGAGTGACGTGAGAGCGAGGCGCTTCAATGTTGAATGTCCCACAGTCGCATCAAGATTTGCTCGAAAGTTCTGTGGGCTCTTTCGCCACGGTTGGACCGGATGGGCGTCCGCAACTCACGGAGGTGTGGTTCCTCTACGAAGATGGTTCGGTCGCGCTTTCCCTGAACGCCGAGAGACAGAAGACGAAGAATCTGATCGCTCGGCCCCACTGTTCTCTGCTCATCCTCGATCTCGCGGTCCCACAGCGGTATCTGGAGATACGCGGTGACGTGGAGATCACCCCTGACGACGGTTCATTCGCGGCAAAAGTTGGCAAGAAGTATTCGACTGACTTGCTCTCCTACGATCAGCCGGGCGATGAACGCGTCATCGTGCGAATCGTCCCGCAACGAATCAACGCCGTCGACATGCGGGGCTGATTGCACCAGAAGAGCGGCGGAACGCTCGCCGTAGGCTGAATCGCTATGGCTACCGTCGTCGTGCTCGTCGCTGTCGTCGCCGTGCTGATCTTCGTCTTCTATTGGTCAGGTCGACACGGCGATGCGAAGCGGAGCTCCGGGACTTCGTTGCACCGAGGCGCCAACGCACACACCACGCGAAACGGTCGTGCCAAGAAGGCGTACGCGACCCGCGACCAGGCCATGTCGGCCGCCCACTCATCGACCAGGCGCACTGAGGCACCGATGAGTGCATACAAGTGCGCGACGTGCGACAAGTGGCACGTGGGTCATTGATCGACTCAGCTTCGGTTCTGAAATCGGTGACGGGTCCTCACATCGATCGCCTCGACAGTCGAACACGATCCGTTAGATAAGTCGTCCGTAAGGGAACGTTAAAAATGCCGTTGTCAGCGATAAGAAACGATTATGAACGAGAAATCGAGTGGCTACTGTTCGCGACGTGGTCAAAAGGTTTGACCGCCTTCATCCTTGGTAGGTCACGGTGTTCTCTCTCAGTTACGCATGGAATGAGTTGCGGCGACGCCTCGGCCGAACGGTCGTCACAGCGATCGGCCTCGCGGCGGGCGTCGGCTTGGTCATGGGAATAATCGGCGTGTCCCAAGGATTAAGTGACGCCCAGAACAAGGCCCTCTCGCCGCTCAACTCGGTGGGCACCGACATCATCGTCACGCGCACCGTGGCTCCCACGCTTTCGACCGCAACGACGACGACGACTACGCCATCCAACGGATTCGGTGGCGGTGGTGGCGGCGGATTCGGCGGTGGCGGTGGCGGTGGCGGTGGATTCTTCGCCGGAGGCGGCTCCTCTCTGAACTCCTCTGACGACGCTGCGCTCGCCGCGGCCAACTCCTCGGTGATCACCGACCTCGCGAAACTCGGGCCGGCGGGAACGAAGTTCACACATGACTTCTTCGTTCCGGGGACTCTGATCACATTCCCCTCCCAGGCGGTGACGACCGTCGCGAATGTTAAGGGCGTGAAGAGCGCCGTCGGCGCCCTGTCACTTGACGCACTGCACGAGACCGGCACGGTGCCAAAGATCACCGCCTCGGTCAAGACCGGAGGTCAGACGATCTCGACGTCGGTGAAGCCACCGACGCTCACCGCAGCCGAGCAGGCGACCGAACGCACCTGTATCCAAGCGATCATCACCAAGCAGCTCGGTTCGACCACCACAACCATTCCAAGTTCCGGCACGGGCGGAGGCGGAGGCGGTTTCGGTGGGCGCGGCGGAGGCGGATTCCGATTCGGCGCCGGCGCCACCACTGCGTTCGCCAAGTGCCTCTCGCCCGCGCAAAAGGCCTATGAGCAGAACGTCGTCATCCCCGAGCGCACGGTGAACGAAGTGCTCAATCCGCCGACCACCAATACCGCGACGTCGACCTACACCGTGGCCGGTGTCGATCCCACCGACACGACGTCGGGGTTGGTCACGAAGGCCCAGTTGGTGAAGGGCGCCTGGCTGTCGTCGACGCCGTCGGTCGCCAAGTCTCAAGTCCTGGTCACGACGGCCTACGCATCCCAGAAGGGACTCAAGGTCGGCGACACGCTCACGATCAACAAAGTGAGTTACAAGATCGTGGGTTTGGTGAATCCCACGCTGACCGGTGACGTTTCCGACGTCTACTTCAGCATCTCGAACCTCCAGTCGCTGTCGACGAACTCCGGTCGGATCAATGAAGTCCTCGTCTCGGTCGCGAACGCGAAGGACGTGAACTCTGTCGCCAAGGCCATCAAGAAGGCGCTTCCCGGAGCGACGGTCCTCACCTCGGCGTCGCTCGCCGACCAGGTGACGGGAAGCCTTTCCAATGCGCGCAAGCTCGCCAACGACCTCGGTGGCGCTTTGGCGTTGGTCGTGCTCTTGGCCGCATTCCTTATCGCCGGCCTATTGACGCTTTCGAGCGTGTCCAAGCGCGTGCGCGAGATTGGCTCACTTCGGGCCATCGGATGGTCCCGAGGCCGCGTGGTGCGCCAGATCATCGCCGAGACGTTGGGCATCGGTGTCGTCGGCGGTGTCATCGGCATCGCGGTGGGATCCGTGATCTGTCTCATCATCGGAGCGGTCGGACCCGGACTCAGTGTCACGAGCACGGGTCTCGCGGTGGGCGCCTCCAAGGTGAGTGGTCTCTTAGGTCAAACGACGTCGGCCACGGTGGCGCGCACCGTTCACCTCACTGCACCCATTCATCCGCTCACCATCGTCATCGCGTTCGCCGGCGCACTGCTCGGCGGTCTCATCGCCGGGGCCGTGGGCGGTTGGCGAGCGGCGCGACTCTCCCCGGCATCGGCATTGCGAGACCTCGGATGACCACGACTCCCACTGAAAGGCATGACACATGACGCAAGTTCTGACTGACGGCCACCGAGAGCCAACGCCCGGTGAACCGCTCTATTCGTTGAAGGGCGTCACCCGGATCTTCGCCAAAGGGGGCGTGACGGTCAACGCCCTGCGCGGGATCGACCTGGAGATCGCGCGCGGGGAGACGGTGTCGCTCGAGGGTCCCAGTGGTTCCGGCAAGACCACGCTGCTCCAACTCCTAGGCGCGCTCGATACACCGACCTCGGGCCAGATCCGCTTCGCGGGACGATCCCTCGAAGACGAATCGGACAGCGTTCTCACTGACATTCGGTCCCGAGAGATCGGTTTCGTGTTCCAACAGTTCAACCTCATTCCGACGTTGAGCGCCGAGGAGAACGTGGCCATCGCGATGGTCCCTCGCGAGTCATCACATGTCAAGCGCATCGCGCGCGCGAGTGAACTGCTCGGGCAGGTCGGCCTTGGTCACCGTCTCGGGCACCTACCATCGCGCCTCTCCGGAGGCGAACAGCAGCGAGTGGCGATAGCGCGCGCACTGGCCAATTCGCCCGAGGTGATCATTGCCGATGAGCCGACCGGCAATCTCGACTCCACGAACGCGGGCGAGTTTCTGGCGCTGCTCGACGACCTCCAGAAACAGTTCGGCGTGACGATCATTATCGCGACGCACGACGAGGACGTGGCCGCTCACACCGGACGACGAGTTCGGATGCGTGACGGCTCCATCTCATCGGACACGACGAAGTCAGGTGGAGAGTTGGCGAATTCGTAGTCTGATGAACATGGCGCTTCCGCTGCGTGAAGGGGTTCGAGCGGTCGTGCTCGACGACGACGATCGAATTCTTCTCGTGCACTTTCAATTCCCCGACTGGACTCTTTGGGCCACGCCCGGCGGCGGCGTCGAACCGGGGGAGACCCTCGACGTCGCGATTCGACGGGAGTTGCACGAGGAAGTCGGACTCGTTGACGTCGAACTCGGCCCGATCATCTGGGAGCGGACGCACATCTTCCCCTTCGCGGAGTTCTCGGGCCAGCACGAGAAGTTCTTCTTGGTTCGTACGTCGACGAACGTGATCAGTCCGTCCTTCTCGCAACAAGAACTCTTGGCGGAACGCCTGACGGACGCGCGCTGGTGGAGCGTGCAAGAGATTCGAGAGGCGAGTGATGAACCGTTTGCGCCCCGGCAGCTGGCATCGCTTCTGGTGACTTTGTTGCAACAGGGACCAACGGACGAGTTGGTCGACACCGGGGAGTAGTCGTTGGCTGAGGTTCGTTAGATGAACGCGTATTCGGGGCGGTGGCCCGACTCGATCTCCAGGCGAACGAGGAGCTGGGCCACGGGCAGGTCCTTGGCGTGCGTGATGCCGATACAGCGCGAGCGCGTAGGCAACACGTCAAAGACGTGCGACGTGCTATCGAGGACCTGACCGACGAACGTCGAAAGTTGCAGTTCGGCGTCCGCGCCGAAGTCGTGTTGGGCGAGTGACGTGTGCATCAGCGGGATGATCTCGGGCTGGAATCCCCAGAGGTTCATGGACACGGTGGCGAGCGGGGAGAGCGACACCGGCTCCAGGCCGTCGTCGGCCTCGTAGCCCTCGAGGGTCGCGTGCACGTTTCGACGTTCCACGATCTCGGTCAGTCGACCGTCCTCGACCATGCAGGTTCCGCGTGATACCGGCAGGTCACCGACGAGCGCGCGGTCCAGTTCGAATCCGACCAGGCAGTGGTTCGTACCGTTGGCGAGACGTTCACCAAGCAAGAGGAAGGCGGCGCGACCGTAGAGGTCGTCGGCGTTGGAGACGCCGAATGGTTTGGAGAGATCAAGGTTGCTTTCCGCGGCGAGCACCGCGTCGACGGTGCCGCGTTGGCGACCTTGGTCGGCGAACGTGACCTTGTGGTCCTTGGGCCAACGCGCGGCCACGTGCGCCTCGATCTGCGGGCCCGTGTCGGAGTTGACGACGATGACGATGTCCTCGAATCCCGAGGCCCACGCGTCCGAGGCCAAGAGGTCGATGACGCCCTCACCGTGCTTTCCGATGGGGGCCAACTGTTTGACCCCGCCGTAGCGTCGGGCGCGACCGGCGGCGAGGATGATCAACGACGGTCCGCTCAACGGGACCACCGAACGACCGCCGAGGCCCAGGTCATGCCGGCGCCGAAGCCGGTCATCAGCGCGTACTCACCTTGCTTCACGCGTCCGTTCTCGCGCGCGTCGAAGAAGGCGAGCGGAATCGACGAACTCGACGTGTTCCCGTAGCGGTCCAGGGTGACGACGGTGCGCTCCATCGGGATGCCGAGGCGCTGCGTCGCGGCCTTGATGATGCGCACATTGGCCTGGTGGGGGATGACGAGACTGATGTCGTCGGGACTGACCTTGGCGATCTTCATGGCCTCTTCGGCCGAATCGACGACGACGCGCACCGCGCGGCGAAAGACCTCCTTGCCGTCCATCCAGAAGAACCCCCCGTGTTCGCACGTCAAGAGATCGGCGGCCGATCCGTCGGCGCCCAGGACGAAGGACAAGATGTCGGTCTCGGCCTCGTCGTACTCGAGCACCGCGGCTCCGGCACCGTCGCCCAGCAGGACGGCCATGTTGCGGTCGCTCCAGTCGACCCAGCGCGAAAGGTTCTCCGAACCGATCACCAGGATGCGACGGGCGCCGGTCTCGAGCAGTCCCTGGGCCACGCGCACCGCGTACATGAAACCGCTGCACGCGGCGTTCACGTCCATCGCCGCGCAGTTCAAACCGAGTTCGTTCGCGACCATCGGCGCCGAAGCCGGGCACAGTCGGTCCGGCGTCGTCGTCGCGAGGACCAAGAAGTCGATGTCGCCGACCAGTAGTCCGGCGTCGGCGATGGCGTTTCGTCCGGCGATGACGCCGAGCGAGACCGCCGAGCCGCCGATTCGACGTTCGCGGATGCCCGTGCGCTCGGTGATCCACTCGTCGGAGGTGTCGAGCGTCAGGGAGAGCTCGTCGTTGGTGACGATGCGGTCCGGTAGGGCGATGCCCCAACCCTTAAAGCGAACGCCCATTGGTCAGCTCCTTCGCTGGATTGCCTTCGGCAAGTCTAGGTCTCAGACGTTCGGCGCCGGGGGTGCCTTCAGCACCTGCAGGGTGCAGCGCGCGACGCATATTTGGCGGCCCGTTTCGTCCGTGAGATCGATCGCCCACACGTGAACGTTGCGACCTTTTCGCACCGGCGTCGCCGTGGCGGTCAAGGTACCGCTACTCATGGAGCGCAGATGCGAACAGTTGAGCTCGGTCCCCACGACGATCTCGTCCGGGCCCACGCTCACCGCGCCGCCGATCGACGCGGCGCCTTCGGCCATCAGCGCCGACACGCCGCCGTGCAAGATGCCGTAGGGCTGATGGACCTTCGGACCGACCTCCACCTGCAACACCACTTTTTCTGGCGTGAGGAGCACGACTTCGACGCCGAGTTCCTTGTTGACGTCGGTGCCTTCGTGCAGTCGCTGCATCTTGTCTTCATTCATTCGGACAGTGTAGAAGTCGACCAGTAACCTCGGACAGATGACTCGACGAGTGGATTTGCGCAGCGACACGGTCACGCAGCCGACCCAGGCGATGCGCGACGCGATGGCCGTGGCGGTCGTCGGCGACGACGGCTACGGCGAAGACCCGACCATCCGAGCCTTGGAGGAGCGCTTCGCCGCACTGGTCGCGAAAGATGCCGCCGTCTTCGTACCTTCGGGCGTCATGGGCAATCAGATCGCCGTCCGGATCCTCACGAATCCCGGTGACCTCGTCATCGCCGGGCGCGGTCAACACGTCGTCAGTTTCGAATTGGGTGCGGCGTCGCGCAACTCCTCGATTCAATTCGCGACCGTGGACGACGCGAACGGTGCGCTGGCGCTGCGCGACGTCCTCGACATCATCGATGCCGAGGACGACCACCAGCCCCACGTGGCGATGGTCTCGCTCGAGAACACGCACATGCCTTCGGGCGGCACGCCGCTCGACGTCGCTGACATCGAGGCAATGGCACGCGCGATCGGCGATCGACCGTTGCACCTCGACGGCGCTCGGCTCTTCAACGCGGTCGTGGCGACCGGCACGAGCGCGGCGCAGTACGCGTCACCAGCGACCACGGTCATGACGTGTCTCTCGAAAGGGCTCTGTGCGCCCGCGGGATCACTGCTCGCCGGTCCGGCCGACTTGATGGCGCGTGCGCGCATCGAGCGCAAACGACTTGGCGGTGCGATGCGCCAGGCCGGATTCCTCGCCGCGGCCGGACTCGTCGCTCTCGATCAGATGGTGGACCGGTTGGCCGAAGATCACGCGCGCGCACGTTCGCTAGCCGAACTGTTCGCGACGACGTTCCCCGAAGCGGACTACGACCCTTCGACGTGTCGCACGAACATCGTGGCCTTCAATCACCCGCAAGCACGTCAACTCGTCGACGAACTCGCGGTGCTGGGCGTGGACGGCGGCACGATCGGACCACGACGTGCTCGCTTCGTCACCCACGCCGGCGTGAGTGACGACGACGTCACCTTCGTGGCTGACGTGCTGGCGAAATTCAAGCCAACGCTGCGCTGAAACGACGCCATTTCACTCTTCGTTCGAGCAGGTGTCACCGAGGTTCTCGGGAGCGTGTCGGCACAAAGGGGGTAGCCTTGAGGGACTTCTAAAGGCAACACATGACTGAAATCCTCCACCTCTCCACGTTCCTGCACCGACCAATCTTTGATTCGGACGGCGGCCGGATTGGTCGCGTCCAAGATCTGGTCGCGCGTCTCGGCGACAACTCGCATCCGCCGGTCGTGGGTGCGGTGATTCGCATCGAAGGCCGGGACCTCTTCGTACCGATTCGAAAGATCGGCGGTCTCAGTGAAGGTCGCATGACCTTTGAGGGTAAGCGTGTCGACCTGCGTCGATTCGAGCGACGACCGGGAGAACTCCTGCTCGCCGAGGACCTGTTGGCGCGACACCTGATCAACCTGGTGCGCGGCCGACTGATCACGGCCAACGAGATCGAGATCGCCCAGATCGACAACAAGTGGGAAGTCGTGGGCGTCGACCCGGGCAAGCGGCCGTTCCTTCGCCGAATCCTCGGCAAGAGCGTCGGTCGGCGCGTCAAGTCCGAGGCCATCGTCGACTTCGCCTCCATCGAGCCCTTCGTCTCGCACGTTCCCACGGCGCGCCTGCGCATCCCCTATCGCAAGCTCTCGAAACTGCATCCGGCACAGATCGCCGACCTGGTCGAACAGGCCAGCCACGAAGAGGGTGAGGAGATCATCGAGGCCGTCGGCGCCGACCGCGAACTCGAGGCCGACGTCTTCGAAGAACTCGACACGACCCACCAGCTCGAGTTCCTCGAGGCCCGAAGTGACGTCGACGCCGCGCGTCTCCTCGCACGGATGGAGCCCGACAACGCGGCCGACCTCATCAGCGAGATCGATCAGGACCGCCGTCTCCCGATCCTCGAACGTCTTCCCGACGTCCAGAAGTCCAAGGTCCGTCAACTGCTCTCCTACAGCGGCGACACCGCCGGCGGTCTCATGAACCCCGACTTCGTGTCGGTGCCGGCGACCGCGACGGTCGCCGACGCGCTCGAGGCCATTCGCACCTCGCGCGTGCCGGCCGAATCGCTCCACGCGGTCTTCGTGATGGACGAAAACGGTCAGCCGCTCGGCGCGGCCTCCATCGCGCCGCTCGTGCGCGCCCCGGGACACGAACTCGCGTTGAGCGTCGCGCGAACACATCTGGCCCACGTCCACCCGCACTGGGACCTACATCAGGTGTCGCGCAAGATGAGTGACTTCAACCTGACGGTCCTGCCCGTGTTGGACGAGGACCATTCGACGATGATCGGTTTGGTAACAGTGGATGACCTACTCGAAGAGTTGCTGCCGCACGGCTGGCGACGCGAGTTCGGCATGACGGCGGTCGAAGAGTGACGCGCCGTATCCCGTGGGGTCACGTTCAAAGGGGGCTCACTGAAACCCCCTAGTACAACCTTCATTCATTGCGTCCTGGCACGATCGCACGCGAACCCTTCGGTAGGCCTCTAGCCCTCCTTCGAATCTCGTCGTGGTCGTGTCACCACCACGAGAACAGAAAGGAGGAAGCGTGAGCGAAGTAACGAAGGATCAGATCAAGGGTGCCTTCGGCACCGTCAAAGAGTACGAACCCGGCACGCGCCGCGGGACCCGCGCACGCCTCCTCACGCTCCTGGCGATCATCGGGCCGGGACTCATCGTCATGGTGGGCGACAACGACGCCGGCGGCGTCTCGACCTACGCGCAGGCCGGTCAGAACTTCGGCTACACGCTGCTTTGGACGCTGCCCCTGTTGATCCCGGTCCTCATCGTGAATCAAGAGATGGTGGTTCGTCTCGGCGCGGTCACCGGCATCGGTCACGGACGGTTGATCCGCGAGCGCATTGGCCGGCGCTGGGGCAACGTCTCGATTTGTTCGATCCTCTTGCTGAACTTCTTGATCATCGTCACCGAGTTCATCGGTATTTCGCTGTCCATGGAGTACTTCGGGGTCTCAGCCTTCGTCTCGGTACCGATCGCGGTCGTGGCGCTCTTCGGCGTCACCGCGACTGGATCGTTCCAACGATGGGAGCGATTCATGATGCTCTTCGTCGCCGTCAATCTCGTGATGATCCCGCTGGTGATTCGTGCCCACGTCGCCACCCACGCGCTCTTTCACGACATGGCTGTGCCGGGCATTCGTGGTGGCACATCCTCGGCCGCAGTGTTGCTCATCATCTCTATCATCGGCACGACCGTCGCTCCGTGGCAGCTTTACTTTCAGCAGAGCAACATCGTCGACAAGAAGATCTCCCCTCGCTGGATGAACTACGAACGCATCGACACGATCCTCGGCTCTTTCATCGTCGTGATCACTGCGGCGTTACTGATGGGCATCACCGCGGCAGGTCTGGCGCCGCACGGCGGCACGAACGCCTACACCAACGCCCTCAGCGTCGCCCACAGTCTCACGAAGTTCGTGGGTCACAGCACCGGGGACCTCTTCGCCATCGTCTTGTTGAACGCCTCGATCATCGGCGCGGCCGCGGTCACACTGGCGAGCAGTTACGCCGTGGGCGATCTCTCCAATCGCTTCAACCAGGGTCTGAACGTACGACTGCGCGACGCCAAAGGTTTCTACAGCGTTTTCGGAGGACTGTTGGTCGTCGCCGGGATCGTGGTCCTGATTCCTCACGCGCCACTCGGACTGATCACGTTGGCGGTGCAGGCAATGTGTGGACTCATGTTGCCGAGTACGTCGATCTTCGTCTTGTTGATGGCGAACGACCGCGAAGCGCTCGGCCCCTGGGTCAACGCGCGATGGTTGAACGCCCTCGCGGTGGTGATCATCGCGATCCTCGTGGTGCTATCGGTCACCATGATGGTCTCGACGTTGTTCACCTCGGTCAACGTCGTGGCGATGCTCGAATGGACCGGCGCCATCGTAGGTGCAGGCGTGATCATCGGGCTCCCCATTGGGCTGCACCGCCAGGGACCACGACCTCGATACGACGTCGACCGCCTCGACTGGCGCATGCCTCGACTCGCGCTGTTGGAGCGACCGAAGCGTTCTCGAGCCCGTCGCTGGCTCCTGACAGCGATCGGAACGTATTTGGGCGTGGCGGGAACATTGCTGCTCGTTCGCATCATCCAATTGGCGACCTCGTAGTCTTTTCGGATGACGTCCGCCCCCACACTGCTGTGTGTCCACGCGCACCCCGATGACGAAGCGATCTTCACGGCCGGTGTCACCTCGCACTACGGCGACCTCGGGTACCGCGTCGTCCTGATCACCTGCACGAACGGGCAACTCGGCTTTGACGCCAACGGCCGACCGGGATCGGACCCGTTACACGACGTCGAGGCCACGCGCGCCACGCGCGCCGGCGAACTGCAGCACGCGGCCGCGCTCGCCGGCTTCTCTCGAGTCGTGACGTTGGGCTACGAGGATTCGGGCATGAAGGGCTGGGCCCAGAACGACCGACCGGATGCCTTCATGAACGCCGACGTCGATTCCGTTGCGCGCACGCTGGCTTCGATCATGGACGAGGAGCGCGCCACCGTCGTGGTCACGTACGACGAGAACGGCTTTTACGGCCACCCCGATCACATCATGGCCAACGTCGTGACGCGCGCCGCGATTTCGATGTCCCGCAGCCCGATGCGTCTTTATTACCCGGTCGCCCCGAGGGGCGTCTTGGAGGAGTTCGTGGCGGGTGCCACGTCGAACGGCGTGTTCCTGCCGGCGTGGATCCTGGACGCCACCCACACGGTCGCTGAAGACACCGTCGCCACCACCATGGACGTGCGTGCCGTCGCCAAACGTAAGCACCAGGCCATTGCGATACACGCTTCACAAGTGGACAACGCCGACCTCGTCACGATGGACGAAGAACTCTTTACGCTGCTCTTTGGTATTGAGTACTACCAGCGCGCGTGGAGCCGTGATGTGACATCCGGCGACGAGACTGATCTCTTTGGAGGGTTGTAAATGGAACAACTGACATTTCTCGCGGTGCACGCCCACCCGGACGACGAGGCGAGCTCCTCAGGTGGTCTGTACCGCCTGCTCGCCGATCAGGGCGTGCGCACGGTGCTCGTCACGTGCACCAACGGCGAGTGCGGTGACGCTCCCGATGGCGCCAAGCCCGACGCCGATCACCACGACGGCGACGAAGTGGCCGCCATCCGCGCGATCGAACTCAACAACGCCGTCAAGATCCTCGGCATCGATCGATTGGTGCGGCTCGGCTACCGCGACTCGGGCATGAAGGGCTGGCCGCAGAACGAAGACCCCGAGTCCTTCTGGGCGACGCCGGTCGACGTAGCGGCAGCCAAACTCGCCGACGTCTTGATGGAGGAGCGTCCGCAGGTCATCATGACCTACAACGAGCACGGCTTCTACGGACACCCCGACCACATCCAGGCGAACCGCATCACGATCGCGGCACTCGGAATGATCGACTACGAACCGACGCTGTATTTCAACGCGATACCCGACTCGGTATTCGTCGAGTGGCGCAAGCGTTGGGAGCAGGAGGACCGCGAACGCGCCGAGGCCGACGCGGCCAAGGGCATCGTGCGCGAGCCCGAAATCCCGGACCCCGACGAAGAAGAGTTCCACATGGGTACGCCCGACGATGAGATCTCGGCGACCATCGACATCGGCGAGGTGAACGGTGCGAAGTTTGACGCCCTCGAAGCGCACATCTCACAGATCGGCGACTCCTTCTGGATGAAGATGGGTCGAGAGCGCTTCATCGAGACAATGCGCACCGAGTGGTTCGTTCGCGTCACGAATCCAAAGAACGTCGAAGGCAACGTCAACGACATATTCGCCGGTTATCGCTAAGTCTCAGCCGCCGAACTAGCGCTCGATCAGTGAGGCAGATTCCTCCGGGGTGAACGGACGCAGGACGCAGAACTCGTTTCCTTCGGGGTCCGCCAAGACGACCCACGTGCACTCTGGAGGCTGTCCAATGTCGACGCGAGTTGCGCCGAGCGCTTCCACGCGCTCGATTTCGGCGAACTGATCGCTCGGACGAAGGTCGAGGTGTAATCGACTCTTGGCGACTCGAGCGTTGGGCACCCGGATGAAGACGATGTCGGGCGAGATGCCCTCTTGAGGTGATCCGGCGGGAGGTTCGAGAACGACCTCGTCGCCGTCGTCGAACGTGATTCGCCAACTCAGTACCTCGGCCCAAAAGGCAGCGAGGCGCGATGGATCGAGACTGTCGACGCTCACGTTTTGAAGATGAAGTGTCATGGGGCCACTTTATGGTCGACGTTCGTCACTCGCGTGTCAGCGCTGACGCGAGCGTGCCTTCGACTCTCTCGTGCATTCCTTCGAAGTCGACCTTGAATCGCCGCCCGGCCTGTTGTTGCAAGAAACCACCCCAACCCGGGAGATACTTCAAGATGCCCTCAACATCCCACCAACGCTCGACGACCGTTCCCGACATCGATTCATAGAGATCGAGAAACTGATTGGCGAGTGCACTGGAGTAGAGCACGCTGAGGTTGAGTCGGAGATGAGCGACGTCGATCCCTGGATCGCCCGAGGATCCGAAGACCCAGTCGACGACGCTCGTGAGTCGCCCTCGTCGCCACAACAGATTGAACTGTTGGTAGTCGTGGTGGATGAAACATGGTGTGGATGCTGGGGGGCTGTCCTCGATCACCGAGAACGCCTCGCGCCAGAGGTCGGGCCGCTTTGACCACGGTGGCACAACGAGATTGTCCCGATTGAGCCACGACTCCGCCACGGGAGCATTTACCTCGAGGTCGTGGACGCGGACCAACATCGAAGCCATTTGTACCAACCAGTCGTCGATATCACGGGGCGTCAATTCGACGTGTCCGTCGAGATACGACATGAGCAGTGCGGGGTGTCCGCATTCGTCACCGTCGGCATCAGTCCCGAGCAAACGTGGGGCGGGAAACGTGACCCTCTCGAGCTCGTTGAGAACGTTCGCCTCAGCGGCCACGCGCTCCGGGCCGTCGCCCGGGTGGTCACCCACCCAACGCCGCAGCACGCAGCGATGGTGGCGTCCCGTCGGGTCCACCAGCGAGAGTGCGTGCATCGCCGACGTGATGCCCCCGGTCAAGCGACGAACCGACGTCACCCTGGCGCCGGGAGCTATCGAATGTGAGACCCAGCCCAGGGCCTCCTCACCCGGGTCGTCGACGTCCGGCTGAGGATCCAACTCAATGAGTAGCGATCAGGGCGATGCCAACCGCTACGACGGCCACGACGACGATGACGTAGCGCCTGCGCATCTGATTCGACATTTCGGAAAAGAACTGCTGGGAAAAAAATGACGCCCGGGGGATTCCGTTGACGCTTCCAGTGATCCGTTGAATGGAGACATCATTTCGTTCGGCTTCGCGCCGTGACATCTCTATTTCACGGAGTCGTTGCTTGCGCTGTACCGTCGTCTCCAACGACGCGCCGCATCGCGCACAGAGAAAATCCGCGCTGGACTGAACCTCACCGCAGTGCGGACACGTAATCATGACTTCAGTCACCGGCACCGCCCCTTCGTGAGGACGTGTACTACGTCTTCTCCTTACGGTACAACCGGCGGCGATCTTCCTAGTAGCGGTACGAATCGGGCTTGAACGGGCCCTCGACCGCGACGCCGATGTAGTCGGCCTGTTTCTTGGTGAGTGTGGTGAGCTTCACGCCGAGCGCGTCGAGGTGCAGGCGGGCCACTTTCTCGTCGAGGTGCTTGGGCAAGACGTAGACCTTCTTCTCGTAGTTCGCGTTGTTCACGAACAGCTCGATCTGCGCCATGGTCTGATTCGTGAAGGAGTTGCTCATCACGAAGCTGGGGTGACCGGTGGCGTTGCCGAGGTTGAGTAGGCGTCCTTCGGAGAGCAAGATGATCGCGCGGCCGTTGGGCAAGATCCACTTGTCGACTTGGGGTTTGATGTTCTCTCGTCGAACGCCCGCAAGATTCGTCAGTCCGGCGATGTCGATCTCGTTGTCGAAGTGCCCGATGTTACCGAGGATCGCCTGATGCTTCATCATCAACATGTGATCGACCGAAACGATGTCGCGGTTGCCGGTCGCGGTGATGATGATGTCGGCGTAGGGGAGAGCCTCCTCGAGCGTGGTCACCTGGAAGCCGTCCATCGCTGCTTGCAATGCGCAGATCGGGTCGACCTCGGTGATGATGACGCGCCCGCCCTGGCCCCGCAACGACTCGGCCGAGCCCTTGCCGACGTCGCCGTAGCCGCAGATCACGGCGACCTTGCCACCGATCAGCGTGTCGGTGGCGCGGTTGATGCCGTCGACGAGTGAGTGGCGACAGCCGTACTTGTTGTCGAACTTGGACTTGGTGACGGCGTCGTTGACGTTGATCGCGGGGAACAACAACGTGCCGTCGCGCTCCATCTCATAGAGACGGTGCACGCCCGTCGTGGTCTCTTCCGAGACGCCGATGAGACCGTCGGCCATCGGTCCGAAGAGCTTCTCGCCGCTCGAGACGATGGTGTCGAGCAGCGCCAAGATGACGCGGTACTCCTCGGAGTCGGCGCTCTCGGGGGCCGGTACGAAGCCGGCGCGCTCGAACTCGAGGCCCTTGTGCACGAGGAGCGTGGCGTCACCGCCGTCGTCCAGGATCATCGTCGGACCAGCGTGGCCGGGCCAGCGCAGCATCTGCTCGGTGCACCACCAGTACTCTTCCAGTGACTCGCCCTTCCAGGCGAAGACAGGGACACCTCGGGGGTTGTCGACGGTGCCGTTCGGTCCGACGACGACCGCGGCTGCGGCGTGGTCTTGGGTCGAGAAGATGTTGCAACTGACCCAGCGAACGTCGGCGCCGAGCGCGACGAGTGTCTCGATCAGTACGGCCGTCTGGATCGTCATGTGCAGCGATCCCGCGATGCGCGACCCGGTGAGTGGTTTGGTGTCGCCGAACTCGGCGCGCATGGCCATGAGGCCGGGCATCTCGTGTTCGGCGAGGATAATCTCGGCGCGACCGTAATCGGCGAGCGTGATGTCGGCAACTTTGAAGTTGAAGGTGGCAGAGGTCATGGTTCTCCTAGGAGTTAGCGATTTCCAGGCGCCGACCTCTGTCGACCACGCCTAGAAATATGGTATCGCGTCAGACGCCGACGCGAAACTCCACGACGTCGCCGTCGCGCATGACGTACTCCTTGCCTTCGATGCGCGCCTTGCCCGCGGCCTTCACTTGGGCCATCGAGCCGAGCGTCATGAGGTCGTCGAAGGAGACGACCTCGGCTTTGATGAAGTGCTTCTGAAAGTCGGTATGGATCTCGCCGGCCGCTTCGGGCGCGGTTGCGCCTTGGTGGATCGTCCACGCCCGGGTCTCCTTCGGGCCCGCGGTGAGGAAGGTCTGTAACCCGAGTGTGGCGAAGCCGACGCGTGAGAGCAGCGCCAGGCCTGACTCCTCTTGTCCGTAGGATTGGAGGAGCTCGAGCGCCTCGTCCTCATCGAGATCGGACAGTTCGGCTTCGACCTTGGCGCAGAGGATGACCGATGGCGACGGCGCCACCGAGGCCGCGAGTGCCACGCGACGTGATTCATCATCGAGGGTCTCCTCGTCGACGTTGAAGACGTAAATGAACGGCTTGTCGGTCAAGAGGTGCATGTCGGCGAGTACGTCGCGGTCGAGGTCCTTCACCTTGGAGATGACGAGACCCTGATCGAGCGCGGCCTGCGCCTTCTTGACTTGGGTCAGACGACTCTGCGCGTCGCTGCCACCGCGCTTCGCTTCGCGTTCGAGTCGGGTGACGACTTTTTCGACGGTCTGTAAGTCGGCGAGGATCAACTCCGTCTCGATGGTGGCGACGTCGCTCGCCGGGTCGATCCGTCCGTCGACGTGGATGACGTCGTCATCGACGAAGACCCGCACCACTTCACAGATCGCGTCGCACTCTCGGATCGCGGCGAGGAACTGATTGCCGAGTCCCTCGCCTTCGGAGGCGCCCTTCACGATGCCCGCGATGTCGACGAAGGTGACCGCGGCCGGGAGGATCTTCTCCGAGGCGAACATGGCGGCCAGTCGGGCGAGTCGAGGGTCGGGCACCGAGACGACGCCGACGTTCGGTTCGATTGTGGCGAACGGGTAGTTCGCGGCGAGGACGTTGTTGTGGGTGAGCGCGTTGAAGACCGTTGATTTGCCGACGTTCGGAAGTCCGACGATCCCGATTGAGAGTGCCATGGACGTTCAACGCTAGTCGTGACGGTACGCACATTTCACCGGGATGAATTCATTCATCGCCTTTTGCGTGCGTCCCCGACGTCCTCTACTGTCGTTCCATGGAAACGACAAACGTGGTCGAAGGTTTCGCGCCGTTCGGTGAATGGCGAACGTGGTACCGAGTCACCGGTGACCTCACCTCTGGTCCGACGCCCTTGGTCGTCGCCCACGGTGGACCGGGCTGCACGCACGACTACGTGCTCGCACTGGCGCAACTCGCCGAGCGCGGACGACCGGTCGTGCACTACGACCAGTTGGGCGGGGGACGTTCGACGCATATGCCGGAGAAGGGCGGGGACTTCTGGACCGTAGACCTCTTCTTAGAGGAGCTCGAGAACCTGCTCGTCCACCTCGGCATCAACGATCGCTACTTCTTGCTCGGGCAGTCCTGGGGCGGGATGCTCGGCGCTGAGCACGGTATCCGCCAGCCAGCCGGTCTGAAGGCGCTCGTCATCAGCAACTCGCCAGCCTCGATGGCGCTCTGGGCGAGTGAGGCGAAGGTCTTGCGCGCCGAACTCGATCCCGAAGTCGAAGCGGCGCTCGATCGTCACGAGGCCGCCGGTACGACTGACGACCCGGAGTACCTCGCGGCCCAGCAGGTGTACTACGACCTGCACGTCTGTCGCGTGGTGCCGAACCCGCCCGAGGTGGTGGCGACCTTCGAGATGCTCCAAGAGGACCCGACGGTCTACAACGTCATGAACGGGCCGAACGAGTTCTTCTGCATCGGGACCCTGCGCGACTGGAGCGTCGTGGACGAGGTCCACAAGATCACGGCGCCTACGCTGCTGGCCTCGGGCCGATTCGATGAGGCCACGCCCGCCACCGTGCAGCCGTTTTTCGACAATATTCCGGATGTGCGCTGGGAGATCTTCGAGAACTCCAGCCACATGCCGTTCGTCGAGGAGCCCGAACGCTACCTCGATGTCGTGGAGGGATTCCTGGCCGTTTACGACCAGTGAACTTGTAGTAAAGAAGTAAGAACAATCTGAGCAGCGTCGAATAAGGGAGAATCGCATGTCACGTCTCAAGTCCATGAAGCGAATGGGGGTGATCCTGTCGTCGCTGGCCGTGTGCACGTTCGGCATCATCGCCGTTTCGTCCGGCGCGCCCGCGGGAGCGTCGTCATCGGGATACCAGTCCCAGCACGCCGGAGGAACGATTCACCTCGTCGCCACGGCGGCCGGTGGCACGCTCGACCCGCAGGTCAACTACACGTTGCAGTACTGGCAGCTGTACCAGGCCACCTACGACGGCCTGGTCGCGTTTCAGAAAGTCGGCGGCGACCCGTCATTCGACGTCGTACCCGACCTCGCCGTGGCGTTGCCCAAGGTGACCAACAGTGGCAAGACCTACACGTTCGTCCTACGTAAGGGCATCAAGTTCTCTAACGGCAAGGCGGTGACCGTCGCGGACGTTCTCGCTTCCTTCCAGCGACTGTTCAAGGTCTCGAACCCGAACGCAGGCTCCTGGTACAACGACATTGTCGGTGGACCGGCCTGCGTGACGACCCCGGCGACCTGCACCCTCAAGGGCGGCGTTTCAGTGAACGCGGCGACGAACACCGTCGTGTTCAACCTGATCGCTCCGGACTCTGAGTTCCTCGACCAGTTGGCCGTGCCGTTCGGTTCGATCGTTCCGGCCAACACGCCTCCGAAGGACCAGGGCGACACGCCGATCCCCGGCACCGGCGCCTACTACTTCGCGTCGTACAACCCGAACTCCGCCCTCGTCATGAAGCGCAACAAGTACTTCAAGGTGTGGAGCGCCGCGGCGCAGCCCCAGGGCTACCCCGACGAGATCGAGATGACCTTCGGTCTGCCGGTCGAGTCCGAAGTGACCGCCGTCGAGAACGGTCAAGCCGACTGGGTCTTCGACCCGATCCCGGCCGACCGACTCGGGGAGATCTCGACCAAGTACGCAGCCCAAGTGCACGTGCACGCGTTGACCGCTGACTGGTACGCACCGATGAACGTGAACATCGCGCCGTTCAACAACTTGATGGCTCGTCAGGCCGTCAACTACGCACTCAACAAGAACTCACTCGTGAAGCTTTACGGTGGTTCGGAACTGGCGCAACCGACGTGCACGATCCTGCCGCCAGCTTTCCCGGGGTACCTGAAGTACTGCGCCTACAACTCGAAGAGTTCGTCGACGTACGCCGGTCCGGACTTGAAGAAGGCCAAGGCCCTCGTGAAGGCGTCGGGCACCCTCGGTGACAAGGTCGCGGTCGTCGCACAGAACGACCCGGTCGATGAGTCGGTGGGCGCCTACATCCAGAGCGTGCTCAACCAGATCGGCTACAAGGCCACGCTGAAGCCGCTCTCGCAGAACATCGAGTTCAGTTACATCCAGAACACGAATAACAAGGTCCAGATCAGCGTGACGCAGTGGTACCAGGACTATCCGGCGGCGTCGGACTTCCTTAAGGTGCTCCTCAACTGCAGCGGATTCCACAAGGCCAGCGACAACAGCATCAACATCTCGGGCCTCTGTGACAAGGCAATCGACAACCAAGAGGCCACGGCCGAGACGATGGAGTTGACGAACCCGACCGCGGCCAACAAGCTGTGGGGTCAGATCGACAAGACCATCATGACGACCGAGGCGCCGTGGGTGCCGTTGTTCAACCCGAAACTGGTTGACTTCGTGGGCAAGCGAGTGGGCAACTATCAGTTCTCGCTGGAGTTCTACATGTACGTGGACCAGCTGTGGGTGAAATAGAAGAACTCACCGCGGTCACAGCGACCGGCTCTTCAATTGCGGTGACGATGACCGCCATGGACTCCGAGAGTCCATGGCGGTCATCGCTGCAGCAGTTGCGTCGCAATCGGGCGGCAATGGCTGCCTTGGGCGTCCTGATCTTCATGGTCATTGTCACCCTCCTGGCACCGTTCTACGCTCATCACTTCGCACACGACAATCCGTTCATACCGAATCTCCAGGGTCGCATCAAAATAGGCAATCACTTCCGCGAAGTGATGCAGACCAATACGACGGGACTCGGCGTCACGCCCGTCGGGCCGACCTGGAACTTCTCGAAGTACTTCCTCGGCGCTGACGAACTCGGACGCGATGTTTTCGCGCGCGTCCTCTACGGCGGCCGCGTCACGCTCCTGATCGGATTCTCGTCGGGCTTGATCTGCATCACGGTGGCCACCGTGCTGGGAATGCTGGCGGGCTACTTCGGTCGCGCCACGGACTGGATCATCTCGCGGCTCCTCGACATCATCTGGGCCTTCCCGATCTACTTGCTGGCGATCTCGTTGTCGGTCATTCTGGTGACGAATGGACTCGACCTCGGGATCATCCGTATCGGTGCCGGCTCACTCCTCTTGCCGATTCTGATCATCGCGTCGGTCTACGTGCCCTACGTGGCGCGGCCCGTTCGAGGCATCGTCTTCTCCCTGAAAGAGCGCGACTTCATCCACGCCGCCGTCGCGTCGGGCGCGTCGGACTGGCACATCTTGCGCAAGGAGATTCTGCCCAACGTGATGCCGAGCGTGATCGTGTTTTTCCCGCTCATGGTGGCGCTCAACATCTTGACCGAGTCGGCGCTCTCGACCCTTGGCATTGGCGTGCAGCCACCGGAGGCGAGTTGGGGAACGATCATCAACGATGGGTTGCAGCTCCTCCATACGCGACCGTGGGTGGCGATCGCACCCGGTATCTGCATCGTGATCGTGTGCGTCGCACTCAACATCTTCGGTGACGGCGTGCGTGACGCGTTCGATCCGCGAGCGAAACTGCGCGGGTCGATCTAGATGCTGCGCTTCATCTCGAAACGATTGGCGTCGGCGCTCTTGGTGATGTTCACCATCAGTGTGCTCGTCTTCTTGATCTTCTTCGCCACGCCCGGCGTCGACCCCGCGGCGCGAATCGCCGGCAAGAGCGCCACGCCGGCGGTCCTTCGCCAAGTCGCCAAGGAGTTCGGTCTGAATCGTCCATTGCCGATCCGCTACGGCTTGATGATGTTCCACCTCTTCATCAAGCAGGACCTGACGTCGTATGTCAACATCGGCGACCGAATCATCCCGCAGATCACCGCCGCGGCGCCCATCACGTTGTCACTGATCTTTGGCGCGGTCGTGATCTGGCTCCTCGTGGGAATCTCTGCTGGGGTGGTCGCCGCGAAGAACAAGGGCAAGTTCATCGATCCGTTGGTCATGTTCTTCGGCATCACCGCGATCTCGATTCCCGTGTTCTGGCTGGGTGAGATGGTGTCGATCATCACTCAAGGGGGACTGCATCGTACGGTCTTCGCGTGGGTGCCGAACGGGGGCTACGTGTCCTTGACGCAGAGCCCCTGGCAGTGGGCGCTCCACCTGTTCTGGCCGTGGGTCACCTTGGCCAGTCTCTACGCGGGGATCTACGCCCGAGTATTGCGGGGCGAACTGATCAACAACATGAATGAGGACTACATCCGCACGGCCCGAGCGAAAGGCCTCTCCGAACGTCGCATCCTCTATCGTCACGCCCTGCGCTGCTCGATGATCACCATCGTCTCGCTCTTCGGCCTCGACGTCGGCGTGCTGGTCGGCGGCGCGGCATTGCTGACCGAAGTCGTTTTCGGTCTGCAAGGCGTTGGGTGGCTCACGTACCAGGGGCTGCAAAACCTCGATCTGCCGCTCATCATGGGCTGCGTCATGTACGGCGCCTTCTTCGTCGTCCTCGCGAGCGCCGTCGTCGACGTCCTCTACGCCTACATTGATCCAAGGATCCGCGTTGTCGCTTGATCAGAACTCCTCCGACGCCGTTCTGAGCGTGCGCGACCTGTCGGTCTCCTTCTCCACACGCCAGGGCGTCGTTCGGGCCGTCGACGGACTCTCCTTCGACGTGGGACCGAAGGAGGTCCTCGGCATCGTCGGTGAGTCGGGCTCGGGCAAGAGCGTCGCCATGTACTCGATGCTCGGACTCGTTCGCGACGCCAACGTTTCGATCTCGGGCAGCGTCCGCTTCGAGGGACGCGAGATCCTCGGGCTCTCCGACTCCGAGATGCAGTCGGTGCGCGGCGGTGACGTCGGCATGATCTTCCAGGATCCGATGACCGCGTTGACGCCGGTCTACACCGTCGGCTGGCAGATCGTTGAACAACTCCGCGCCCACAACGAGATGACGAAGAAGGCGGCCTACGAGCGAGCGAAGGAACTACTCGCCGAGGTCGGCATCCCGAACCCCACGAGCCGCGTCAATCACTACCCGCACGAATTCTCGGGTGGAATGCGCCAGCGCGTCGTCATCGCCATGGCGCTCTCGTGCAATCCGAAGCTCTTGATCGCCGACGAGCCGACGACAGCGCTCGACGTCACGACCCAGGCCCAGATCCTCGACCTGATGGGCCGACTTCAGGCGACCCACGGATCATCGATCGTGATCATCACCCACGACATGGGCGTCATCGCCGAGATCGCCCACCGCGTCGTCGTCATGTACGCCGGTCGGCCGGCCGAGATCGGACCGGAGCTGGACGTCGTTCGCGCACCGCGCCATCCCTACACCTGGGGGCTACTGGGCGCGGTACCGCGCGCCGACGTCAAGACGCGTCGACTCGTAACGATTCCCGGCAACGCCGTCTCGCCCCTCGACGTGCCAGTCGGATGCGCGTTCGCGGCGCGGTGTCAGTACCGCATGGAGATCTGCGCCGAGCGGCCGCCGCTGCGAGGTGCCGGTGACCACCTCGACGCCTGCTGGCTGAGTGACGAGCAACGACTCTCCATCAGGTCGACCGCGACCGTGCGAGGTGAAGCGTGAGCGACGACGTCCTCCTACGCGCGACCGACGTCGTAAAGAGCTATTCGTCGAGACGACGAGTCAAGGGCGCGCGCTCATTGAACACCGCCGTCAACGGTGTCTCGCTCGAGGTGAAGCGCGGCGAGACCCTCGGCATCGTGGGGGAGTCCGGGTGCGGCAAATCGACACTGGCTCGCTGTCTCGTGCAACTGCTCCCCGTCACGTCCGGTCACGTCGAGTTCAACGGGGTGGAATTGACGGGTCTTTCGCGACGCCAACTCCGCCCGCACCGTCGTCAGATGCAGCTCGTCTTTCAGGACCCCTACGCGTCGCTCAATCCTCGCCGGACGGTGGGCGACATCGTCGCCGATCCGATGCGGATCAACAAGACCGGCTCGGACTCCGAGATCAACGCGCGCGTGCGCGAACTCTTCTCGACCGTTGGCCTCGACCCCTCGGCACTTCGGCGCTATCCCCACGAATTCTCCGGTGGCCAGCGCCAACGAATCGGCATTGCGCGGTCGCTCTCGCTGAACCCTTCGCTCGTCGTCGCCGACGAACCGGTCTCCGCGCTCGACGTCTCGGTGCAGGCCCAAGTGTTGAACCTCATGACCGATTTGCAGGACGAGTTCAAGCTCACGTACTTGTTCATCGCTCACGACCTCGGTGTGGTCCGCCACGTATCGGACCGAGTCGGCGTGATGTACCTAGGGGAGATCGTCGAACTCGGCAATGCCGAACTGCTCTACAGCACGCCGCTGCATCCCTACACCGAGGCGTTGCTGTCCGTCGTGCCCGAACTGAACGACACGGACGCACCACGACGAGAGCGGATCATCATCAGTGGTGACGTGCCCGACCCGGCCGACCGACCGACGGGCTGTTCGTTCCATCCCCGTTGTCCAGCGGCGACCGAGATTTGCGCCAGCGAAAAACCGGCGTTCGTGGAACTGCGCCCCGGACGATTCGTGGCCTGTCACCATCCCCGCAATCTCGATGCCGTCGCGCCTGCGGCGTGAAAGACCAGCGAATTAAAGGATTCGGTGCTAAGGGTCGAGTGATTTCGCTCCACAGAACGGGGTTCGGATTGTTCACCGCCTTGCCATACAAAAAGTGCAATACTCTCTGAAATGCCAAATCTCCTGATTGCCTTCGCGTGAGACGGTCACGGTCATACCCGGTTTACCAATGAGTAGCCGCGAGATCACCGACGTCAGTTTCGAGCAGTTCTTCTGGGTCTCGTCGGACCTGATGTCGGTCGTCGACCTCTCCGGGAACTTCATTCTGGTGAACCCGGCGTATCGTCACATCCTCGGTTGGGAGCCGGAGGAGTTGCTGGGTCAGAACTACCGGAACCTCATCCACCCCGACGACCTCGAGCGCGTGGCGAATGTGTTCGAGCCGGTCAACGACGTGACGCCCCACGCCGTAGAGTTAGACCTTCGTGAACGCTGTCATGACGGCACCTTCCGATGGATGAAGTGGAAGATTCGCAGGGACAACGATCTGTATTACGCGGTCGGACACGACATCACGCTTCGCAAGGAGATGATCGACGCGCTGGCCGTGAGCGTGGAGAAGTCGCGCGCGATCTTTGACGCCGCCGTCGATTCGATAATCGTCATCGACGAAAACATGAACATCATCGAAGCGAGCCCATCGAACGATTCGACGTTCGCGTTTACTCGTGCCCAGACCGAAGGTCGCGTGGCGCTCGACTTCGTTCACCCGGAGGACCACAACATGATCCTCGAGGCTCTGGAGCGCGGCTTCGCGAGCGATGGCGTGGTGAAGGTGCGATTCCGCGGACTCCATACCGACGGACGTTGGGTCATGATCGAGTCCCGCGGACGGGCGCTTCGAGACGCCCAGGGTAAACCGACGGGCGCCGTCATCATCTCTCGAGACGTCTCGGAGTCGGTGGCGACGGAGCGGGCCTTGGAGCTCGCAAAGATCGAGGCGGAAAAGGCGAACGTCGCCAAGAGCGAATTCATGTCGCGAATGAGTCACGAACTCCGAACGCCGCTGAATTCGGTCCTCGGATTCGCTCAGATCCTCCAAATGGAGATGGAGTCGCCGAGTGAACTCGAGATGATCGGCTACATCGTGAAATCCGGCGGCTATCTCTTGGAGTTGATCAACGAAGTGCTCGACATCTCGCGCGTGGAGACGGGAAGTATCGCGGTCTCACTCGAGTTGGTGTCAATTCAAACGTTGGTCGCGGAGTGCCTGAGGGTCGTCTCGAGTGACGCCGCGACCGCGGGCGTCACGATCATCAATAACTGCGATGAAGCCCGACAGGTCCGCGCCGACCCGCAGCATCTCAGACAAGCACTGGTGAATCTGTTGTCGAACGCGATCAAGTACAACCACTCAGGCGGGACCGTAACGCTGTCGTGCGAAGAAGAGGCCGGTCGCGTGAAGCTTTGCGTCACTGATACCGGTCCCGGCGTCGCACCGCAGTTGCACGACCGTCTCTTTGCCCCGTTCGACCGCCTCGACGCCGAATCCAAAGGTATCGAAGGGACCGGACTCGGACTGGCGCTTTCAAAAGGTCTGATGGAGGCGATTGGCGGATCACTGGGCGTGAAGAGTGAACCGGGTTCGGGCTCGACCTTCTGGCTCGACCTGCCACTGGCGACCACCTCGACGAGTTTCGCAGCCGTCGAGTTGGACGCGTCCGTGCAACCGAACACCAATCCCGCCGTTACGGCGACAGTGCTCTACGTCGAAGACAACATCGGCAACGTGCGACTGATGGAACGCCTGATGATCCATCGCCCGGCTGTTCGGTTGATCACGTCGTTGGCCGGGAACCTCGGCGTCGAGTTGGCTCAGCAATACCGCCCTGACTTGATCTTGTTGGACGTCCACATGCCCGATCTTTCGGGCTTCGAGGTGTTGGAACTCCTCAACAAAGACGGTCGCACGGCATCGATTCCGGTCGTCATGCTCTCGGCCGACGCCTCCCACGAACAGATTCAGCGTTTCCGTGACGCCGGCGCGCGCGACTATCTGACGAAGCCGCTCGACCTGCAGCATTTTCTCACCCAACTGGATCTCTATTTGGGAGAGATCGGCAACTAAAGCGATTCGTCGAGTCCCGCATGCGACGAACGTTCACTCAACTACTGTGAATGCGTCTCGCTGCCATGTGGTCCCTTTCAAAGGAATGAATCGATCCTTGTGGCAGCGAGGCGTTTTACCTTTTGGTCGCGACGCGACCAACGTCGAGGTTTGGTTCGTGTCCCAGACGTCGCTGGAGAGATAGCCGGGCGCCACCCTTGGTCCGTGCCTCGCGGAGTCGTTGGCGGAACTGCGTTCAAATCATCGAACGAGCGCAAGTAGAACGCAGCACGACGTAAGTAGAAGGGCGAGAGGGGCCATGATATGTCGCTCCCAATGGCTACGCGAAGCACTATTCGCGAACCCACTTAATGCAAATATGGCGACGAATATCCACGTGGCAACGTGCACAAAATTGGTCCTTCCGCCAGCTCCGAAAAGCCCGCCCTCGGCGAGAACCACGTAGAGCGCCCCACAGAATAAGGTCGCAGAGATCGCACTAGCAATACGCGGTCTTGTCGGTAACACGGTGTTGCCACCGCCGAAAGCGGCTGCGCCGTAGGGGAAGCCGGCGGCGAGAAGTGCCTGGAAAACTGCCAATCCCACAACACATAGTGAGGCGAGGAGCGTCACCCAATCCGAGAATGAATCCATGATCTGCCTCCTGTGCCCCAGATGAGCAGAACACGTTCAAAACCAACTCTGGCACGGTGCAAAGTCGACCGGCAAATGGTTGGAGCGACGGGGTTCGTGATCATGGACTGTTGAATCGATTTATTACCCGGTATCGTCGTTCGCTATGACTCGACGTTGGATGGTTATCGACATTCTCGTCGTAGTGCTCTTCGTTGGCATCGGTAGATCCGCACACCATCACGGGGAGAGTCTGTCCGGCATCGTCTCGACGACGTGGCCCTTTGGCGTCGGACTCGCAATCGGTTGGCTCATCGTTCTGGTTCGTCGCCAAAGCGGCAGGTCGCTCGGTGCAGGCCTAGAGGTATGGCTGGCGACGGTTGTCGTAGGGATGACTCTGCGCGTGATCTCGGGTCAAGGTACCGCGTTCGCCTTCATCGTCGTCGCCTTGGTGTTCTTAGGTGCACCGATGCTGGGACTGCGTTTCGCGCGCTCGAGCCTCTTCCATTCCTCAGCGTAAGAATCATGGTCAAAAGAGATGCCGTTCAACTTGTAACCGGCGACACGAATCACGATTTAAGTCGGAACGTCACGACGACTCCCGTTTTCTGACCGTGGAAGGTCCCGGAACCGCCCGCCGTACAGCGTGCCGCTGTGCACGTCACAGTGACCAAAGCGGACGACGTGTCGATGGCACCGTCTGGATTGACGAGTCGCGCCGGAAGCCACTGTCCATCGATGTACTGCTCTATGAGCGCTTCAAATCGCCCGGCCGCTATTGCTTTGTATCCAACTGCGGTGCAGTCACTACTGCTCACGCACGAGAGACCGTAGAGCAGGTTGTAGCCCCTCTTCGAAAGTCCAGGATGGATTGGATCGCCTTGACCCCAGATGCCATCACGCTCACTTACTGAGAAGTACTCCGGAGTGCCGTTGGACGTGTAATAGACCTCCAGAACTACGCAGTTGCCCGCTGTCCCAAAGCAAGATAAGTCGCGCACGTAGGCGTGCAAGTTGCTGACACCCTCAAGAGTGTCAGCCGCAAATGACGGGGAAGCCCATTCACCATGACTCAGAGTCACAATCTCAGTGCAACAGAGCTTCTTCTTCACTCCATCTCCTGCCGTCACGCATTCGCCGGAAGTCGGGCAGGACAGTCGCAGCGCGGTGAAAGGACTTGCTTCTCTTTCATTGGTTGGCACGGGGCGTGAGCCCGACCAGACGCCATTCGTTTCTCTGATCGCGATGCCCACGGCATGATGTGTCCCACTCAGTACTCCGTAGCCAACGGTGGTACAGCTGCCCACTGTTGCGCATGACGCTGAATAAAGTACGGGCTGATTCAAGCGCCCTCCCATTGTGAGGTTCGGCACGTCCGGCACGCCCCAATGACCTTGGTACTGCCACAGCAACATCGGATAAGCAACGTTCTCCTTATTGAATCCGAACCCGGACGCCAGACACTCTTCGACCTTTACGCACGACACGGAATTCAGGACCCCATCGCTCGTGGGGAAACTCGTGGAGAAGTCAACTGGTTTACCCCAAATTCCATTGCGCTTCGTGATCACGAGAGAATCCGACGGTTTGGACGATCCGAGGGCGACGCAGTATTGCTTCCCTACACAGGAAATGCTCTGAATTTCTGTAGTTCCGACAAACGAGAAGCTCACCGGTGTCACCTTGGCCGTGGCGGCCCCGACAGCTGAATCCAACGCTTCAGTAGTCAATAGAAGTGCCGTCATCGAGACAATGATCAAACCCAAGCGCAGAATGTTCACAATCGAGTGCACAGTTTTTTTCAAAAGGTTCTCATCCCGTCGATGCTCTGCCGTGCGAGACGCCTCGTCTACGCGTTCGACGGCGTGCCATCGTCCTGGGTTAGGTAGTTGGTACATCCCTGATCTGTCACTTCGAACGGTCGATTGGGAACAATGCAGAACTCGTTTCCCTCCGGGTCTGCCATCACCAGAAACCCTCCACCGTCGTAACCTTCAACGCGTCAGCCCCCAAGCGCTTCTACATGGCGGCGCTCATTCAATGGGTTCGCGGCACCGAGATCGATGTGCAGTCGATTCTTACATCGCTTCGGCTCGGTCACGGTTTGAAATCCGAGGCTCACCGTGTCGCGGCGTTCGAGCCACACGTAAGGACCGATACGTGCTGAAACTGACCTATTCAGTAACCTGCCCCAAAATGCAGCGAGGCGTTCAGCGTCGAGGCAGTCAATCATGATGTCGCGGATTTGGAGTGACGGAATATCGGGGCTCGCTGGCGAAGTGGATGAACTCATTGGAACATTCTGGTTGATTTGAAGTCGGGTCCGGGCGTCCTCGCGAGGTTCAAACATACCTGGCACCAGGCGTAGGATTGGAGTCGATTTACGCGCGGAGCTTCTCGCGCAAGTCCCGCTCCCGTAGCTCAGGGGATAGAGCATCGGTTTCCTAAACCGTGAGCGCAGGTTCGAATCCTGCCGGGGGCACCACGTTGGCGGCATCGTCGTCGGAGTTATTCGGCTTAAAGTCGACCTCATGAAGCGACCCATAATTCTCAGTGCCATGGCGGCAATCGTGATCACGGTCACGATGCTCGGTGGTGCGGGTTCTGCCTCCACAGCATCGAGAAAGGCTGACGTCGCGTTGGCTCGGAAAGCGCTCGTGATGCTCTCAGATTTTCCAAGCGGTTGGACGACGTCCCCGTATAGCAACTCCGGTGGGTCGCCCGGTCTAAAGCAAATCGCAGCGTGCTTACACATTCCGTTATCGGTCGTGAACTACAACTCACCGGAGGCAGACAGTCCCAATTTCAATGAGACCGATCTCGACCTGCAAGTACAGGACTCCGTAGATGTTTTCCCGAACGTGAAGATTGCTACTCAACAGTTCAATCTGTTGTCCGGTAAGTCACTGGGTTGCGTTACGGAGGTCTTCAATTCGTCCGCGATTAAGGCGATGCTCACTCGTGAAATTGGGAAGGGAGCGAAGGTCGGAACGATCACTGCTTCGCCGTTACCTAGCCCCGCTCCGGGCAATGAGTCGGATGCCTTCGTGATTCATGTTCCGGCGACGTATAAGGGTGTCACGTTGACGGTGGAAATTGAGACAGTTACGATCATGTCAAAATCCAAAACCGAAGGTGCGCAGTTGAGCTTCAATTACTCATCGTTCTCCAAATTTCCCTCGTCTCTGATTTCGCACCTCGAGGCCGTCACCGTAGTGCGCCTGGGTTGAGCATCGCGTATAGGGACAAGGACTCCCGCGGCGATCCTCAATCGGTTTCCTAAACCGTGAGCGCAAGTTCGAATCCTGCCGGCGGCACCGACTGACGAACATTGAATGCGAAGTTCGATTCGTAACTGAAGCGAGCATCTCGCTAAATGGACCGCGCGGGCAACGCGGTGCCTACTTGCCCATCCTGGCTTTGGGTCTACCGTATATTTCATGGAATCACGTGAAGTCATGACCTACGAGGATTTTGGGAAGGCAACAAGAGAACTTGCTCAACGGATATGTGACTCTGATTTTGCGCCGGACATTGTCTTGTCCATTGCGCGTGGTGGATTTTTTTTGGGAGCGGGACTCGGCTACGCGCTAGGCGTCAAGAACGCATTCATGATCAGTGTCGAGTACTACACCGGCATCGACGAACGGCTACCGATTCCGATTGTGTTACCACCGGTACCCAACAAGATTGACCTATCAGGAGCAGTGGTCCTCGTTGCGGACGACGTCGCCGACTCAGGTCACACCTTAATGATGGTGATGGATTTTTGCGCTGATTCAGTTCGTGACGTTCGTTCAGTGGTGCTGTTCGAAAAGCCGCAGTCAGTCATCGCACCGGATTACTCGTGGAAGAAGACCACTAAGTGGATTAATTTTCCTTGGTCGAGCGAGGGACCCGTGATCGCCTCCGAGACGTTGGCGCACTGACCGAGTTGCCATCGCGACGAAACACTTGAACAAATTGATTCCCGGGTGAAAAGGTGAACTGACGGTTTCCTAAACCGGGTGCGCAGATTCGAATCCTGCCGAGGGCACCACTCACGAAGTCGATTCCACTTGTGATTTGGACTCGCTTTTCGAGACCGTTGCGTCGGTGATTGATGCGAACTATCGAGCTCCGGACCCGTTCTATTGAATGAGAGAAAGCCAGTGCTCTTCGGCAGCGCTGAGTTCATCCAATATGACTGCCAACTCGACACCGAGCTTGGATTGATCGGCATGATCACTTGAGGCCAAGATCTTCGTCGTGAGAGTGGACTTCCGTCGTTCGAGTCGCGTCATTTCCTTTTCCGCGTCTCGTACCTGTCGACCGAGTGGTGCGCTTGACGATGTTGCGGGCGACACCTTTTGGTTGGGTTTCTGGGATTTGTTCTGGATTGCAGCGGCACCTTTCGTGGGTTGAGCAGTACGCGCAATCCACGCGTCGATGCCACCCGGAACTTCGTGCACCGTTCCATCGACCGTCACCTCAACGAGGCGGTCGGTGGTGCGGCTCAGAAAGGTGCGGTCATGGGAAACGACGACCAACGTGCCGGGCCATTGACTTAAGAACTCCTCCATAAGACGAATCGTCTCAAGGTCGAGATCGTTCGTGGGCTCGTCGAGGAACAGAACATTCGGTCGTAGTGACAACGCCAACAGCAGCTGCAGCCGCCGGCGTTCGCCGCCCGAGAGTTCCTTCGCCTTGGTGGTCGGCAGGGCACCAGTGAACCAGAAGCCTTTCATCAGTTTCACGTCATCGGGCGATCCCGGAACGCCTTGAGGTCCCGCGACGAGTTCTTGGACGGTTGCTTCGAGGTCGAAGCCACCGCCGCTCTGTTCGAGGTACGAGTGCACGACGGTTGGTCCGCTCTTTATCGTCCCGATGGAGGGAACCAGGTGGTGTGCGAGCAGTTTGAGAAGGGTTGATTTGCCGGCACCGTTCGGTCCGACGACGCCGACTCGATCGCCCGGGCCGAGATCGACCGTGACGTCCGACAGAATCGGAGTGGCGCCGTCGTAACTGAAGGTGACGTGGTGCGCCTTCACGACGGTGGTGCCGAGTCGTGGAACATCCGTAACGAGGTCGAGTCTGCTCGAGCGAGCGGCGGCGTCTGGTCGAGACGCCAGGAGCCGCTTAGCGGCGTCGAGTCGAGCTTGGGGCTTCGTGGCCCGCGCCTTGACGCCGCGGCGAAGCCACGCCAGTTCGGTCCGGGCGAGGTTGCGTCGGATTCGTTCGTCTGACGCGCCCTTGGCTTCGCGCAGGGCCTGCGCCTCGAGTAGTTGGGAATACCCACCCGCGTGCAAGAAGGTCTTACCCCGATCGATTTCGATCATGCGTGTTGTCACCTGATCGAGGAGGAAGCGGTCGTGGCTCACCAGGACCACGGCCCCGTTGTAGTTGACAATCTGCTGTTCGAGCCACTGAATGGCGTTCAGGTCCAGATGGTTGGTGGGCTCGTCGAGAACGAGTACGTCGGAACTCTCTGCGAACACTCTCGCGAGGGCGACGCGTTTGAGTTGACCGCCGGAGAGATTCTGTGTATCGGTGTCGACCTCACCGAGCATCCCGAGACGGTCCAGTACAGCGTCTATCTCCCATCCGGCGCCCAGGGTCTCGCGCACCGTGCCCATCGGCAGCGAAGGGATCTGTTCCAAGAGACCGACGCGTACGTCGCGCCCCCGCCGGATCGAACCGGAATCGGGCCGAACCGTCCCGGCGATGATCCGAAGCAGCGTCGTCTTGCCCACGCCGTTGATGCCGACCACGCCGATTCGATCGCCCGAGGAGATGGTCAAGGACAGGTCCTCCAGCAGCGTTCGATCGGCGCCTTCAAGGGTGACAGATTGGAGGTCGATGAGGATGGTCACGCGACACAAAGGTTAACGGTCGAAAGTAGGACTCGAGTTTGAGGACTCGGCGATTCGACTAGTGGCTCCGCCTCGTACTCACGATCAGGGCGCCGTTGTTGTTGCGTGCGGAAAACCCGCCAACGGCGCTGCAGCTGACGGGGGAGCCGCAAGAGATCGAGAGCAGACCCGAACTGTTCGACTTCAATCTCTTCAGGCCTGAGACCCCAACCGCCCTTTCCCATTTCCCGCTGACTTCATTTACGAGAAAGGCCTCGGCGTTGCCGGCCGAGTCGCTGTACGTCCCACTCGCCGCGCAGTTCCCCTTTGAGACGCACGAGATCGTCTGCACGTAGGAATTGCTCCCTTTGTTCAACGTCTTCAAACCCGGGACGAGCATCCGATCACCCCACTCGCCATTCTTCTCGTTGACGATGAAAGCGGTCTGATGATTTCCATTGCCGTAGGACCCTCCGGCGCTGCAGCTGCCTTTGGCCCCACACGAGACCGTGGTGAGGGCGGAGAGGTGGTGCCCGTTCAACTTGATCAGTCCGGGGACATCGAAGGCTTTGCCCCACACTCCCTGGGACTCACTGACGATGTAGGCGAGCGTGACACCAGACCTCAGTTGATACTGACCGACCGCGCTGCAGTTTCCCGATGCCCCGCACGAGAGTGACCGCAGCTCCGATTCACCGAAGTTGAGTTTCGAGAGTCCCGGGAGTTCGATCGCCGTACCCCAAATGCCATCCTTCTCGTTGACCACGAAACTGAGCGGTCCGTGGGTCGCGGTGCTCTTACCGTACGTGCCGCCGGCACTGCAGTTACCGACCGAGCCGCACGAAAGCGCGTCGACTCCGGCGGCGCCGTCGTTCGTGAATCCTGGCGGACCAGCGAGCTCGCGCGCGAGTCCCCAAACGCCGTTGGTCTCGTTCACGACGAAGGCACCGGAGACGGGAAGACGCCCGCCGACGGAGTTCGTCGATCCGGTGGCGGGGAGAATGCCGCCGGCGCTACAGTTGCCCGCGCTCGGACACGACATGGCCGTCATGAATCCGCCGCCCGCGCTGATAACGCCAGAGTTCGGCACTTCGATCGCACGACCCCACGTGCCGTTCTTCTCATTCATCACGAATATGAGTGTGTCCTCGTGGCTGACGGCGTAGCTACCCCCAGCGCTGCAGTTACCCGCGGAAGGGCACGACATGACGTACACCTCGGTGTTCTCACTTGCGTCACGATTCGTGAATCCGGGAACCGTTTGCGCGGCGCCCCAGACGCCGTTGGTTTCGTTCACCACGAAGGCCTGACTACGTTTCGCGTTCAGGGCGTAGTTCCCACCGGCACTGCAGTTACCGGCCGACGCGCACGACACGGAAAACAGGTCGGAGCCGAAGAGGTAGTTATGTGTTGGCAGACCTCTAACGTCCATCGCGGGACCCCACTGCACGCTCGAAACCTGCGAGGACGCCAGTGAAGCGCTCGACGACGTGGTGAGAGTGACGCCCACGAGAACCGCGACTGTCATGAACGCCCGCAGGGACCTACGCACTGTCGTGTCGACTCTCGGACGATGAATCATATTTCGCTCGCGATGTGGACGAACGGTGTCGACGTCGAAGTGCGATGGAGCCGATGACGAAGAAAACTGCGAGAAGGCTGGGGACGAGGTACACGCAGAGAGAAGACGACGATGCCCGAACCGCGGACATCAGTTCGACCGTGCTCCGTCGGGAAGGATCGACGACGCCTTGTATTTTCGTACCCGGGTTCGACTGCGTTGACTTCGATCCGATGACCTCGACATAGCGAACGCCGTCGACTCGGTACGAACCGTGGCAGGTATATCCCGCGGCGTTACTGCCGCTGCCGCCGATGTTGCCGACGCAACTGGTGACCGTCACCGTCAATGGAATGCCGTGGTCCTTCATTCGGTCGACGCGCGCATTGTCGTTGAACGCGGAAATGAAGCTCACCACGATGATGATGGCGAAGACGCCCAGAAGGACAGAGGCGAAGACGAGCCAGAAGCGGTCGCTGATGTGGCGCGCGTCGGGACCGCGAAGAGCGGGCGATGTCGAAGAATCCACGATGACCGTGAGGTTACCTTCCGTCAACGTTCCGGCGGGACTCGTCGCGAGCGTAAGGTTCCTTCAGTGAATTCCAATGGATCGGGTGCAGGCTCATACCTGGTGCTCGCCGTCCTCGTCGTGATCATGGTGCTCACTCGTCGAGGACGAATGAACACCTCGAACGTCCCGCTCGACAAGGGGGAGCGAATCCGACCGCTGCTGATCACGTTGCTCGACCCCGTCGTGAGTCTTGTGATCATCGGCCCGATCTTTTGGCATCTGACGACGACCAACGTCGAGCACCTGGTCCTCGCGGTCGTCGGGGGCGTGATCGGCGTGGGCATTGCCTGGGCGAGAGCGCGCGTCATGTTCGTACGCGCCGTGCACGCGACCAAGAGCGTGATCCTTCGTCGCAGCGGGGCCGAGTATGCGTTACTCGGTCTGCTCATCGTGCTCCGACTCGTCGAAGGGTCGGTCAAGCATGAACGTGTCGGCGTCGAGTCCCTCATCCTCACGGGACTGATCTCGCTCGCGGTCTGTGAGCCGATTGCGCGTTCGACGTTCATCGTCCTTAAGTATCTGAAGCGTCAGGATGTGCAGCCGCCGCTTCCGGAGAGTCCGCAGTAGCGCAGTTCCTCGCGACGTTGGACGCCTTTGAAAAAGCCTGTCGCCCCAAGTACATTTGCGCAATGTCCACCATCGAGGAACACGCAGCGGCCTACCAGGGGTCACACCGACGGATCGTCGCACTGGTTCGACGTCTTGACGCGCAGCAGCTGGCGACGGAGGTGACCTGTTGCCCGCTGTGGAGTGTCAAGGACCTCATTGGTCACCTCACCGGGGTTCTCGAGGATCGTCGAGACGACAATATGCCCGAGAACTCTTTCGGCGAGTGGACGGCGGCGCAGGTCGCCCGACATCGCGGTGAGTCCATCGAAACAGTTCTCGAGACGTGGGGAGAAGTGACGTCCGCGGGCGTCGACGAACCTCCGATATTGGCGTCGCTCTCGTTCGACGCGGTGACCCACGAGTTCGACCTCTTTCAGGCATTGGGCATCGCGGGCGACCGTTCCACACCGTCCGTTCGCATCGGCGCCGAACGAAGCCTCGGACGCATGAGTTCGATGCTCACGAAAGGCTCCGCACCGGGCGTGCGTATCACGACCGAAGACGGGACGAACCTCGCCGAAGGTGCCGCGCCGCCGCTGTCGCTCGAGACCTCGCGCTACGCCCTCATGCGGTTGACGACCGGTCGGATGAGCCGACGTCAGGCCGAATCGCTGGGTTGGGGGAGTGACCCGGCGCCCGTGCTCGATTCGCTCTTTGCCGATGGCTTCTTCGTGCTGCAGCCCGCCGACATCGTCGAGGTCGATGGTTTCTAAGTCGTCGTCGTCGATCCGAATCTTGGCTGGCGCTTCTCGATGAATGCGGTGATTGACTCTTGGGCGTCGGGGAGGAGGCTCGCGGCGGCCATCACGTCGCTCGCGTAGGCGTAGGCGTCGGACTGGTCCATCGACATCTGTTCGTAGAACGCACGTTTGCCGATTCCTTTGGAGACGGAACTCCCGCGCGTGGCGCGACGGAGCAACCGAGTGCTCGCGTCGTCGAGCTCGCTGATCGGGACGACGAGGTTGATGAGTCCCCATGATTCGGCCGTGCGAGCGTCAATCGCATCGCCGGTCATCGCCATCTCGAGGGCCCGCTTCCGTCCAATCGATCGGCCCACCGCGACCATCGGTGTCGTGCAAAAGAGTCCTCCCTTGCCACCGGGCGTGCAGAAGGTCGCCTCCTCGGCCGCGACGGCGAGATCGCAGGTCGCGACGAGTTGGCACCCGCCGCCCGTCGCGAGGCCGTGCACTCGCGCGACGACCGGTTGAGGTATCGACTGGATCGTCTGCATCAGATTGGTGCACACTCCGAACAGCCCGCGCACCGATTCGAGATCTTGGTTGGCCATCTCCGCGAAGTCGTGTCCCGCGCTGAAGATTCGACCCTTGGCCGCGAGTATCACGCCCGTCGCGTCGCTCTCGGCGGCGTCGTTGAATGCCTGGGTGAGTTCTTCCATCAACCCGAGCGTGAGGACGTTCAGCCGATCGGGGAGATTCAACCAGATCGTGACGGTGTCGCGACGGCGCTCACAGAGAATGAATTGAAACGTCTCGGCCACGGTGCGTCCCTTCCGACCATTAGGCCCGAGCCTACGTTGGAAACGTCATCGGTCTCTCGACCCGGCGCGGTTGCAAACTCTCACACACCGAGGTCGACTGCGGCAAACTACGAATCGGCCGCAGGTTCCTCGGGGGTGTCGCTCACGCCCAAGTAGTTGTCGACGAGGGTGAGCAGGAGTTTCAGGTCCAGCGGTTTCGTCAAGTATTCGTTGGCGCCGGCCTCTCGGAACTTTCGGACCTGTCCCGGTGTCGCGTCCGCCGAGAGGATGACGATCGGGATGTTGGCGGTCGACGTATCGGCGCGGAGTCGCTCGAGGACGTCAAAACCGTTGATGTCGGGTAAGTGCACGTCGAGGAGGATCAGATCCGGGTGACGGCCCTGAGCGATGCTGATACCGGGGCTGCCCTGGACCGAGGTCAGGAGTTGAATATCGGGCCGTTGTAGCAAGAGGCGTTCGACCAACTGCACGTTGTAGAGGTTGTCTTCGATGTAGAGAATCGTTGGCATGATGAGTCGTTTCCCGTCTCAGTCGTCTGGCGTCATATTAGTGAGGTCCCTGGCGAAACCTCGGATAGTGGTAGTTCGAACCAGAATGTCGAACCTTCATCAACCGCGCTCTCGAATCCCAACGTGCCGCCCATGGCTTCTACGAGCGTCTTGGACAGCGTGAGCCCGAGCCCGGTGCCTTCGATGCCGCGCGACTCGGCGTCGAGTCGATCGAAGGCGGTGAAGAGTCGTTCGCGCAGATCGGGGGCGATACCGTGACCGGTGTCCGAGACCGAGAACCGAACGAGCCCCGCGAGCACCTCGCAGTGCAGGGTGACACTGCCATGACTGCGGTTGTACTTGATCGCGTTCGACAACAGGTTCAAGATCACCTGCTTCAGACGAAGCTGATCGGCCAGTATCGCGTAGTCGAAGGAGTCGCTGTAACTGATGCCAACGCCTCGTTCTTGGGCCTGGGGGCCAATGATGTCCAGACACTCGAGCACGAGGTCCTGGAGGCGCAGCGCTACGGGGGCGAGTCCGATATTGCCCGTTTCGACGCGCGAGATGTCCAGGACCTCATTGATCAGCGTTAGGAGGTGTTGTCCCGATTTGTACACGTGATCGACCAGTTCGAGGTCCTCTTTTGACTCCAGTTCCATCTGCAGTATCTGCGCGAAGCCGAGAACGGAGTTGAGGGGCGTGCGAAGTTCGTGACTCATCCGCGACATGAACTCACTCTTGGCGGCGTTGGCGCGTTCGGCCTCTTCCTTCGCGGCGGCCAGGTCCTCTTCGAAGGCGACCGCTTCGGTCACGTCACGTGAGACGAGGACCGCGCGACCGTCTTCGTCATCCAAGAGTCGCCCGCGCGTCTCGATGATCATCCAGTGCCCGTCGGCGTGCCGAGCACGAAAGCGGTAGTTGAGCAACTCGTCGCTTCCCTCTGCGAACAAGCGATTCAACTCTCCGATGACGAAGGGAGCGTCGTCGGGGTGCACGATCGTCATCGCGCTGCGGCCCATCCGCTCCTCTTTGGGGAAGCCGTAGATTCGCTCGGTCCCGGGACTCGCCTCGACGATGAGGAGGTCCCGATCGATGACGACGATCGAGTCGGGGGCCGCGTCGAGGATCGCCCTGGTTTTCGCGTAACTTCGCGCGAGCGTCGACTCCCACGCCACGGAGTCCGAGATGTCACGTGAGATGAGGACCAACCTCGTGGCCGGACCGTCGGAGTCGCGGAGCGTTCTTCCCCGTACTTCGATGGTGATGAGACGACCGTCGACGTGATGCATCCGGGCGCGAAAGCTGACCGCACCGTCATTCTCGAACGCCGTGACGAACGCGTCGTGCACCCTTTCACGGTCGTCGGCGAAGACCCGTTCATCGACCTGTTTTCCGACCCGTTCATCGGCCGCGACGCCGTGCAGACTCTCGGTCCCGGGACTCGCTTCGAGGATAGTGAGGTTCCGATCGATGACGATGATCGAGTCAATAGCGGCGTCGAGGATCGCCCGGGTGGTCTCCCGGCTTTCGGCCAATTGCGCCTCGGCCGCGACCGTATCCGTGAGGTCACGAGCGATGAAGACCGCCTGCGTCGCCGGTGCGCCGCCAACGCGCAGCGGGTGACCACGCGCCTCCACGACCATCCAGTGACCGTCGGCGTGTTGTGCTCGGTATCGAAGGTTCACGGTCTCGTCCGACCCCTCGTCGAACATGCGCTGCAGGGCGAGTTCCACGGCTGGGCGATCGTCCGGATGCATCAAACGAAAGACGCTCCCGCCCATCGCGATGTCGTCGTCGTAGCCGAAGAAGTTCTGCCCTCGCGGACTGTTCTGAGCGACCACGAGGTCCCGGTCGACGATGACGATGAGGTCTGCGGCCGCGGCGAAGATCGCCTTCGTCATCTCAACGTTCGCCGCCAGTTCCTCGGTATTCGCGTTTCGGGCGGTGACGTCTCGACCGGTCGCGTAGATCAGGTCCCCGCGACGCTGGGACGTCCACTCGATCCAGCGATACGTGCCGTCACGACAACGCAGTCGGTTCTCGAATCCCGACCGGGTCGGTGAGTCTTCGCCCCACTCGGCGACGCTTTCGGCCAGCGTGGGTGCCACGTCGTCGGGATGAACGAACTCGATGAAGTCCTTGCCCGCGAGGTCCGCCGGTGTCCAACCGAGCATGGTGAGCCACGAAGGATTGGTCACGCCGAAACCCCCGCCGACCTTGAACACCGAGAGCAGGTCGACGGAGTTTCTGAAGTACTCGCTCAGGTCAACGTCGGGAAATGGTTCAGTTGACACGGATCTTCATTCGGTGCTCGGTGCCATCACACCGGTCACGTGCAACGAGTGCACGGCGCACTGCCCAGTGATCTGTCATCTTGGGCCACACGTCACAACCTATCGGTTCACGGTTCGCAAGTCGATGACGTGTTCAACGCAAGAGACCGGTTCACCGCAACGGTGAACCGGTCTCTTGGTGAGTGAGGAAATCTATTGACTCTTGGTGCTGAAGAGGACACTCTGGGTCGACGCTGCCGTGCTCCAGTGCAACTGGACGCGAACGTGCAGGCGCTGAACGAGGAAGGTCTCAGCGACCTGGGCACGACGGTGGGCCAGTGCGGCGTTGCCCTTGGCGTAGCCGGTGATCGAGACAACGGAGTGAACCGTGAGCTTCCTTATCAAGGCGACGATGGCGTTGCGCGCGGCGCCAGTGAGTGCGGCGCTGTTGTTCTTGAAGTTCACGCGAACGGCGCGGGGGATCGCGAGCTTGGCGAAGGTCACCGTGGTGGCCGACGATGAAGCGCTCGCGTACGTCGCGTCGTTGGACTTGGTCGCCGTCACGATGCATGTGCCCGTGGTCGCGGACTTGAGCGTCGTACCGACGATCGCACATCCCGTCGCCGAGCCGTTGGTGACGGTGAAGCTGAGGGTACCGGTACCGGAACCGCCAGTCGTCTTCAGAGCGAACGAACGACCATAGGTGGCGTGGACGCTCGAGACGACCAACGCCGTCTGGGCTTGACCGACGTCGATGCTGGCCGTGCCCAGGACGTTGAACGCGTCACCGGCGTACGTCAGCGTGTACGACGTTCCCGGAGTACCGGTCAAGGTGAGGCCACTGAAGGCTGCGACGCCGGCGACGAAGTTGGCGCTGGATCCGGCACTGAGAGTGCCACCGGCACCGGTCGCAATCGACGCCGTGACGGCACCAGTTGCAACCGTCGTGACGACGTTGCCACCGGTGTCTTCAACCTTGACGACCGGCTGTTGGGCCAGGACGACACCGGTAGCGGTCGACGTACTCGGCGACGTCGTAACGACGAGCTGTGAGGCCGCTCCCACCGTGACGGTGACGCTGGTCGACGTGGCGGCCGTGAGGGTGCCGTCGGTGAAGCTCAGCGTGTAGGGGCCCGCGAGGGCATTGAGAGCGAGGCCGCTGAAACTGGCGACGCCCGCTACAGCGGCTTTCGTTGCCGGCGTGACAGATACGCCACCAGCGGTGATCTTGGCGGTGACCGTCGAGGCGTCCGTGGTGACGACGTTGCCGGCCGCGTCTTCAACCTTGACGACGGGCTGCTGGGCAAGCACGGCACCGCTCGCGTCAATCGCGGAGGGCTGCGTCGTGATCACAAGTTGTGTCGCGACACCGGGGCTCACCGTGATCGTGGTGGAGATCGCCGTCGTGAGGGCGCCGTCCGTGAAGGTCAGCGTGTACGGACCGACGAGCTCGTTGATCGCCAGGCCGGCGAAGGTGGCCAGACCGGTCGTCGCTGAGACCGTCGCGGTGCCGTTGGTGACGGTTCCTGCGGCGGTGGTGACGGTGGCCGTTACCGTCGAAGCGTTGCCGATGATGGCGTTGCCACCAGCGTCGGCGACCTTGACGATCGGTTGGATCGCGAATGCCGCACCGCTGGTCGCGGTGAGCGAGGGCTCGACCGTGATGAGCAACTGGGACGCTGCTCCCGCGCCGACCGTGATCGTGGTCGAGACGGCGTCAGTCAAAGGTCCATCGGTGAAGGTCAAGGTGTAGGGCCCGGCGGTTGTATTCAGCGTGAGACCGGCAAACGTCGCAACGCCGGCGACTGCTACGGCGGTGCCGTGCGTGATGGTGCCACTCCCGGAGGTCAGCGTGGCCGTGACCGTCGTGGTGTCCGAAGGGATGACGGTGCCCGTCGAGTCGTCGACATCGACGACTGGCTGAATCGCCAGCGCCGCTCCGGCCGATGCGGTCGCGGACGGTTGCGTCACGATGACTAGTTTGGCGGCGATAGCGGTAGGCGCAGACGTTGTCGCCGACGTCAGTGACCCGTCAGTGAAGATGATGCTGTAGTTACCCGATGGCGCTACGATCGCGGCGCCCGCGAAGGTGGCCACACCGGCAACGGCCGCTTTGGTGTCATTCGTAATCGACGAACCACCGGGGCCACTTACGAGGGCTGCAGTCACGGTTGACGTGTCGGCCTTCACCAGGGCACCGCTGGCATCTTCGACATCGACGACCGGTTGCGTCGTGAGGACGACACCGCTAACAGCGACCGTGGATGGCTGCGTCGTGATGACCAACTTGGTCGCCGCGCCGGTGATAGCGAATGCCGCAATGTCGATCGGCGTCAATGCGCCGTCGGTGAAGTCGAGCGTGACGTTCGTATCGACTGTCGCGTTGGTGATCGCGAGTCCGCTGAACGTCGCCACACCTGCGACGGCGGCCTTGGTGGCGCCTGCGATCGAAGTAGCGGAGGTCGTCGCGGTGACGGTCGACGTGTCCGTCGTCACGATGTTGCCACCGGAGTCCACGACGTCGACGACGGGTTGCGGCGTCAAGGCCACGGTGTTCACCGCGCCCACTGGCGCAGAACCGGCGAAGGCGAGCTTCGCGGCATTGCCGACCGTGACGGTGATTGAAGCGGAGGTTGTGGGCGCCGCTGAGTCAGTGGAGTCGGTGAAGGTCAGCGTGTAGGTACCGACGAGTTCGTTCAACCCGAGATTTGTAAACGTAGCAACGCCACCAGACGACGCCTCGACGGTCGTACCAACGAGGGAGCCTTGAGCCGACGTCACCGTTGCGGTGACGCTTCCGACGGCACCCGGATCGGGATTCCCGCCCGAGTTGTCGATGTTGACGATGGGTTGAACGGCAAGCGCGGCTCCGCTCGCGTCAGTCGTCGAAGGAAGGGGTGTGGCGAGCGCGAGGTGATAGGGAGGTGCGGCTGACGCTGTCGTTGCGAGACCGACCAAAACGGACGATCCCAAGAGTGCAGTGGTGACGAGAAATCGAGTTACGACGTGACGACGTGAACCGATTTTTTTATTTGTGTGCATGACTCAACTCCATGATTCGCTCGTTGCTACCTAGAACAACGGTAACGTGCACAGCTTGTGATTTGTCCGTGAATGCCGAATGTGCGTGCAGTTGTTACAACTTTGTGCGAACGCGCGAAGCAATTGATCCGCTATGCACACGACGATTTTCACGTGATGCGATGTCAACAAAAAATCTGAAGTGACAACGATCTACTACCGAATGCCTTTGATACGAAGGGATGTACATCCTCATCGATCGACATTTCCATCGAGCATCAATTCACAAGCACTGAAGGAAAACGGCTTCAACGTGCTGATCGTTAACAAATAGCAACAATATGAAAATTTTGTTGCGGAGTTTCGATTTCGCTCATTGGTGTCTGATTCGACATATCGACGACGTGTTCTCAGCGTCGAGAGCCCCTCGTCGTGCGCGCATGGATCGGTGGCCCGGTGTGGATCTGGGTACCAGTGGGACACTCACTTTTCGAGTGAACGTGACGTACGAAGTGGCTACAGTCAAAAGACATTGCACCAATCATCCAGGAGGACTTCATGACTGATTCCAATCGACCGCCCCTCACGTTCGCGTTCTTCCCGGAGGTGGCCACGTTCGAGGTGTCGAGTGACGACATTGCCGATGGCGCGACGTTGGCCAACGCGCAGGTCGCCAACTTCATGGGTTATAGCGGCGAGAACCTCTCGCCACAGCTTTCGTGGAGCGGCTTTCCCGCCGAGACGAAGAGCTTCGCTGTCACCGTGCACGACCCCGACGCACCGACGGGCAGTGGATTCTGGCACTGGCTCGCGCTCAACATCCCGGCCGACGTCAACGAGTTCGCGAGCGGTGCCAGTTCCACGGGTGAACTCCCCGCGGGTGTCTTGGAACTTCGCAATGACGCCGGCACCCAGGGCTACGTTGGTGCCGCGCCGCCGTCGGGCGACACCCCACACCGCTACGTGACCACCGTGCACGCACTCGATGTCGAGCGACTGGACGTCGACGCGAACTCGTCGGCGGCGGTCGCCGGCTTCAATCTGCGCTTCCACGCGATCGCCCGCGCTCAGGTCGTGCCCGTCTTCGGATCGTGAGCGTCTGACGGCGGGGCCCATGGCCGGGCTTCAACGAACCCGCCATTATTGTGAAACGAAACAAGCGGTGCGCGTCAGCTGCGTCTGACGCTGTAGGGTCCGCGATTCGTGAACCAGTGGGGATGCAATGAGCGAAAGTCAGGGCCCGGGGCCATTGGCCCTGGTCGGTTCGGGTGAGTACCTACCCCAGATGGCCGAAATCGAGGGGGGACTCATTGCCGGTCGCCCGCCGCGCTACGTGCAATTGGCGACCGCTGCCGTGCCTGATGGCCCGCCCGTCGTTGAGCGCTGGCACAACTTGGGTCGCGCCCAGGCCGATCGACTGGGCGTGGAGGCCGTCATCCTGGACGTCAACGATCGTCGCGACGCCAATGACTCGGCCATCGCGGCCCAGGTCCAAGGCGCCGGATTGATCTACCTCTCCGGAGGTCACCCCGCGTTCTTGGCCGAAACGCTGCGGGGCACGTTGGTGTGGGACGCAATGGTCGCGGCCTGGCGTGGTGGTGCCGCGATGGCCGGATGTAGCGCCGGGGCCATGGCGTTCTCGTCGTGGGTACCGTCGCTGCGTCATCCGCGCGAGGGTGGCACGGAAGGGCTTGGTCTCTTGCCGCACTTGCGCGTCATCCCGCACTTCGACGCCTTCGCCGCGAGGATCCCCGACATGGTCACGCGCTTCCTCTTGCCCAAAGACCCCTCGGTCACGGTGCTCGGGATCGATGAGGAGACCGCCATCGTCGGCGGTCCGAGTTACTGGACTGTGAAGGGCCGCTCGTCGGCCTGGCGGCTCAGTGACGACGGACGCGAACAGCTCGTCTCGGGCACGAGCGTCACCACGCCGCTCAACTGAGCCAACTCAATCGGACCAGAGGTCTTCGAGTTCGCGACCCTTCGTCTCGGGCAGCGTCCAAAAGAGCGAGGTGACCAACATCGCGGGGAGGAACGTCAGTTCCGCCGCCAGTCCGAAACGGTTGCCGATGTCGGCGATGGCGCCGAAGACGACCAGTCCAACGACGGCACCGAGGACGCCGGCGGCGAGGAACCAGCCGGACGCCGATGCACGCACCGAAGTGGGGAAGAGCTCGTTGACGAGCGCGCCACCGGCGGGAGCGAAGATCGAACCGAACATGACACCCAGTACGTAGCCGACGATCAAGTCGTAACGAGGACCCGCGTAGGAGAGGACGCCGAAGAGCGCGAGGCCGACCATGCCGAGTGCCCCCGTGATCCGTCTTCCAAAGCGATCGGCCATCCAGCGCCCGATCAACAGTCCCGCGAGACCGGTGGCCCCCGCGCCCACGACCATGATGGCCGTGATCACGCCGGAAAGATGATCGATGTTCTGGGCGAAGAGGAAGATGAAACTGTTCGCCGGACCCGTTATGAACGAGAGGGCGAAAGCCAAGACCGCGAGCAGGATCAATCGCTTTCGAAAGGCCGGCCCGATCGCGCCGAGGACGGGCACGACGTGGTCGGTGGCGACCTCGGCGATGGCGAATCGGTCCGGTTCGGTGGCCCAGCGATTGATCAAGGGCAACAACGCCAGAGGGACGATCGCCAAGAGAAACAGTCCGCGAAACCCCAAGGTCTTGGAGGCGAGGCTGTGAATGATCGCGGTGCAGCCCGCGCCAACCCCGTAACCGGCGGCAACGAGTGCGAGGGCCTTGGCTCGACTCTTGGTGTCGGTCTGTTCGGCGGCGATGACCTCGGAGAGCGCGTTGGTCGCGCTGAGTAGTGGTCGCCCGCAGGCGAAGATCACGACGAACCACCAGTAGCCCGGACTGGCCGCCGCCAGCACGGTTGCGGCGAGACCGAGCCCCACGGTCGCGACCAGCATTCGGTGGCGACCGAAGCGGTCGGCCATCGCGGTGAGCGGAAGCCCGCCGAGTGACGCCAGGCGGATGATCGCGAGACCCACGCCGAGTTTCGTTCCCGAGAGACCGGCTTGATCGGCCAGGGTCGCTCCGTGGACCAGATGGCCGAATGTCCGAGCCACGCTGCCGAGCGCCGTCACGACCCCGAATTGACCGAAGCCCGAGGCGAACGAGGCGATGACCGCTCCGAGGACGACGCGGTCGTTCCACTTGTGTAGGCGCGGAGCGCTCAGCGACTTTGGCTCTTGGGACGTCATCGGTGAGTGCGCAGCGACGCGCTCATGGGACGGACATTGGCGTCGTCTCGACGACGAGCGAACCAGAACGGGCTGTAGAGGAGCGAGAAGAACAGGGGAACGATCGCGACGCCGGTGATCAGGTACCACGGGTAGGGACCCATGAGTCGAAGCAGTGTCCACTGGTGCGGGGCGTGGCGCAGGAACATGTAGTTGGCGTCGATCAGGGCGTCGACGAGGCCCACCAGCGCGACGTATATATAGGTGATGACCGAGGCGCGCAACACCGAACCCGGGCGCGGCTCGATTCGCATACCGACCACGAGAAACAGCGCCGCCACGATGATGAGCGTATGACCGACGACGTACTCGAAGAACTCGAGATGGGGAAAGGGCACATTGAGATCGGGGGTAACGAGTCCCTGGAGCGTTCCGGCCAGCCCCCAGAAGTACGTCAATTCAACGAGCTGACGCGCTCGCCACCAACAGGCCGCGGCGGCGACTATCAACGCAAAGTTGCACAGGGCGAGTGGCAACGACGTTCGAGGCACCCACGTGTCGTTCACGAGTTGGCGTACCGTGTCCACGACGCAGACGGACAGCAAGAGTGCGCCGATGACCTTCGCCGCTCGCGCGCTCCAGCGGCCGGGCCGAAGGCGCGCCCAGGTGCACAGAATCACCGCGCCCGCCGCGATGACCGCGACGCTCGCCCAGTACGGACCGTCGGAGATCGTGGCGCTGAACACTCCCATTGTTCGGGTTTAGCAGGGTTGTTCCTGAGAGGCAGTCGATTGGATGACAGTTTTGAGCGTCCACCTACGCTGCGCAATGTCGACCCACATTCGCGCCAGTCATGTTCCATCATTGAGTCTGTGAGGTCGCCAGAGAGGATCGAGATGGTTCTGCGACAACGAACAGAACGGCGTCGTCGTGACCGATGAAATGAACGACGCCGGCGACGAGGAACTCGTCCTTCGAGATATCCGCGCTCTGCTGGACCAACTCCAATTGGATCGGGGCCAGACGCTCACCATGGAGAGTGAACTGACCGACCAACTCGGCGTCGACAGTCTCGCGCTGGTCGAGTTGTGTGACCAGTTCGAGCGCACCTTCGACGTGTCGCTTCCGGATGAGGTGTTCCTTATGGCCACGACGCCCCAACAGTGGCTCGAAGCGATCCAACGGGCTCGCGGCGGTAATCCAGTTCGCAGTGACGATCAGGAAGCCCATTCGTCACGACCGTCGACACCGTCGAATCTCGCTTCGATCGCAAAACGGTTGCGGACCGTTGCTACGACTGCCCGGCGCCGCGGTGATCACTCGGGGCCGACGGCAAAATCCGGTGCCACGTCAAACGCGAGCGGTTCGATCCTCTACGCGCTCTACGCCTGGGTGCTGCTCGTCCCATTCGCCGTCACCATTTGGTTGCTCGCCGTGACGCCACTGAGCCTTGCGCGTCGACGCAACGCCGGTCGTGCGGTCGCTCGAGTCACGTGCCGTGCGCTGGGACTCTTGGTGGCCGTCGAAGGCGAACTGCCCGAGGATGATCACCCGTCGGTGATCGCGGCCAACCATTCGAGTTTCATCGACGGCTTGATGCTCTACGTCTTCTTGAATCAGCCCGTCACGTTCGTCTCCAGCACGGACATGGAGCGTCAATTCCTGTTGGGTCGAATCATGAGAGGCTTCGGATGCGTCTTCGTCGAGCGCGGGCGCGCCGAGCGAAGCGCCGCTTCGGTGGAGAAGTTAGTGAACTCGATCCAAGGCGGCCATCACGTTCTCATCTTCCCCGAAGGTTCCATCAGCGCCCGAGCGGGACTCCGAGTGTTCCACCTCGGTGCCTTTGAGGCGGCGACCTCGTCGAACTGCCCGGTGATTCCGATCGGCATTCGCGGTTCGCGCGCGGTGTTGCGCCCGGGCAGCTTTCGTCCGCACCCCGGAGCGGTGCGCATCGTCATCGGTGACGAGGTCGTGCCCACGGGCCGCGAGTTCAGCGATCGGGTACTGCTGCGCGATCAGGTTCGACAAGCGATCGCGCTTCTCAGTGGCGAAGAGGACGCGTAACTCTCATCGCCGTGGCGGCGTGGCGGCTATTCGTGGATGCTCTCGAGGGTGAAGCCGGCGCCGTGGAGCATCTTTCGCAGGTCAACGATCTGCTGGGTGTCGAGGTCCTTGCCGCGAGGTCGGTCAAAGACCTGCGTGTCATCACCCAGTGTCACGGTGTAGCGCCCGTTGCTCGCCTCAGTGATCGATCCCACTTCCACGATGAGCGCGGCCGCGTCGTGCCACTCGATGTTGTGACTCGCGGGATGACTGAGGATCTTTTCGGCCGTGACCAAGTGATGTCCGGTGAGTTTGGCGTGTGCCATGTGATGTCCTTTTCGTCCAGTTGCTGATAACCAACTTACGGTCTTCGCAGTGGTGGCGCGCCCGGCCAGGGGAAACGAATCGATCAGCAGAGGTGCACCGATCGGGGAGTGGCTTCTATACTTGCTTGTAGTCAAGCAACTAAATACGAAAAATTGGACGAATGGCAGCCAAAACCCTGGAGGTAGTGCACGGCGATCGCTACAAATGGATCGCGCTCACCAACACGACACTCGGCGTCTTCTTGGCGACCATCAACTCATCGATCATTCTGATCTCACTGCCGGCGATCTTCCGCGGGCTCGGTATCAATCCTTTGTCGGCCGGCAACGTGGGTTACCTGCTGTGGCTCTTGCAGGGGTATCTGCTCGTGACCGCGGTCCTCGTGATCAGTTTGGGTCGTCTCGGCGACATCATGGGCCGCGTGCGCATCTACAACCTCGGCTTCGCCGTCTTCACCCTCGGGTCGGTTCTCCTCGCGCTCGATCCCTACCACGGCGGGACCGGCGCACTCTGGCTCGTGCTGTGGCGCCTCGTGCAAGGTGTCGGGGGCGCGATGCTCTTCGCCAACTCGAGCGCGATCCTCGTGGACGCGTTCCCGTCGGACCAACGAGGCATGGCCATGGGGATCAACCAGGTCGCGGCGATCGGCGGATCGTTCATCGGACTGATCGCCGGTGGACTGCTCTCGGTCGTCGACTGGCGACTCGTCTTTTGGGTCTCGGTCCCCTTTGGCATCATCGGAACGATCTGGGGATACTTCAGTCTTCGCGACAACGGTAAGCGCGCGGCCGCCAAGATCGACTGGTGGGGCAACATCACCTTCGCGGTGGGTCTCACGTCGATCCTCGTGGGCATCGTCTACGGCATTCAGCCCTACCTGCACCACTCGATGGGTTGGACATCGCCGCGCGTCCTCACGGCCTTTGTCATCGGCGCCGTCTTCTTGTTCGCGTTCTTCATCATCGAGAACCGCGTGGAGTCGCCGATGTTCAACTTGCGCCTCTTCAAGATTCGCGCCTTTTCGACGGGCAGCGCGGCCGGCTTCCTGGCGGCGATCTCTCGGGGCGGTCTGCAGTTCATGCTCATCATCTGGCTCCAGGGGATCTGGTTGCCGCTCCACGGCTACGCCTACTCCGCGACGCCGCTGTGGGCCGGCATCTATCTTTTGCCGTTGACCACCGGGTTCTTGTTCGCCGGACCGATCTCGGGCTACCTCTCGGACCGTCACGGAGCGCGCATCCTCTCGACGTCGGGGCTCTTGGTCTTCGGCGCGAGCTTCGTCGGACTGTTGCTCGTCCCGACGAACTTCAGTTATTGGGTCTTCGCGCTCATGGTCTTCTTCAACGGCTTGGGCGGTGGGATGTTCTCCGCTCCGAACTCCGCGGCGATCATGAACAGCGTGCCGGCCGACGAGCGTGGGGGAGCGGCCGGGATCCAAGCGGCGTTCCTCAATACCGGATTCGTCTTGTCGATCGGTATCTTCTTCTCCCTGATGATCATCGGGCTCACGAACACGCTGCCCAAGGCGATGTTCAAGGGTCTTAGTGCCCACGGTGTCGCCGCGACCCAGGCCCACTCCATCGCGAACCTGCCGCCGGTCGGCAGTCTGTTCTCCGCGTTCCTCGGCAAGAATCCGCTGAAGAACCTGCTCGGCTCACAGGCGACGGCCCACGTCAACCACGCGCAGTGGCTCATCCTCACGGGCAAGCACTTCTTCCCCGACCTCATCGAGGGCTCCTTCCATCACGGCCTGGAGATCGTCTTCGGTGCGGCCATCGTGATGTCGATCATCGGTGCGCTGGCCTCGGCCCTTCGTGGCAAGCGCTACGTGCACGAGGACCAGTCGATGCGCGAACACCTCGGTGACGCGGCGGCGACCTCGAGCGGCGTGCCGGGAGAGATCGCTCTCGAAAGTGAGGTCGTGCAATGAAGTCCGTCGTAATCGACTCCGGACGCTCCCTCGACACGGCCGCGCGCCTGCGCCTCGTGATGTTCCGCTTAGCGCGAGCGCTGCGCCACCAGGGGACGACGGCACTGTCGCCGTCGCAGGTCTCAGCGCTGGCGAGCGTCGATGAGTTCGGTCCACTTCGCATCAGCGCGCTGGCGACACTCGAATCGGTCGGCGCGCCGGTGGCGACGAGAATCGTCGCGAGCCTCGAAGAGCTCGATCTGTTGAAGCGCACCGATGACCCCGACGACAAGCGAGCGTCGCTCGTGGAACTTTCCGATCACGGTCGCGACGTCCTCGCCGCGCTCTGGAGTGAACGAACGATCGGCTTGAGCTCTCGTCTCGAACGGCTCAGCCCCGCCGAGCGCAATCGCCTGGAGCTGGCCCTCCCGGCGTTGGAGAAGCTAACCCGAGAGATTTAGTTTCGAGCGACCTCCGCGTTCGGAACGTCACGCCGTCACGGGATGAATCGCCGTCGATGCTAGACATGGGGCACGTCGCGGAGGATTCGATGACCTACGTCATAGAGGTTGCGGGACTGACGAAGCGATTTGGATCCCTTATCGCCGTCAGCGACGTCTCCTTCAACGTGGAACACGGCGAAATATTTGGCCTCTTGGGCAAGAACGGCGCGGGCAAAACCACGACCGTGGAGATCCTTGAGGGCTACCAGTCGCCCGATGAAGGTCGAGTCCAAGTTCTCGGCGTCGACCCGAAGAAGGGTGGCGGCGCGTGGAAAGACCGCATCGGATTGGTCTTGCAGGATTCGGACTTTGACCCGAGCCACACGGTGAGTGAGACGGTCAAACTCTTCGCCGGATTCTTCTCGAACCCGAAGAGCGTCGCCGAGACCCTTGCGCTCGTCGGCCTCACCGACAAAGCGCGAACGCGAATCGGTCGACTCTCCGGCGGGCAACGTCGTCGAGTCGACGTGGCGCTGGGCATCGTCGGCTCGCCGGAGTTGTTGTTCCTGGACGAACCAACGACCGGCTTCGATCCTTCGGCGCGGCGAGAGTTCTGGACGATGCTGGAGGGCCTGCGATCGGCCGGGACATCGATCTTGCTCACGACCCATTACATGGAAGAGGCCCAACACCTGTGCGATCGGATTGCCATCCTCTCGGCCGGTCGCATCGTTGCCGAAGGCACCTCGACGTCACTCATCGCGCTGGCCGGAACGACGACGGTGCGATTCGACTTCGTGGAAGGACTCGACGTTGCCGCTCTGTCGCGAGAGGCGGGCATCGATTTCAAGATACAAGGAGAGGTCGTTTGTGCGACGCTCGGCGCCGCGCAGTCCGAGCTACTCCGTCTGTTGGCGCACGTGGAGCGCGAAGGTATCGAGTTGGGCGGTTTCGAGGTCGTTCGACCGACGCTTGACGACGTCTTCCTCGACGTCACGGGAGACGAGGCATGAGGTTCATCCGATTGTCACTTCGACAGGCCGAGTACAACCTCGTCGCCTACACGCGAAGCGCGCGAACGGTCATCTTCGGTGTTTTGATGCCGGTGGGATTCCTCGCCCTGTTTAATTCGGTCTTCGGCGGCAAGTTCAAAACAATTCCGGTCGACGGGCACAACATCCCGACGATCGCCTTCTACACCGGAGGCCTTACGACCTACGGGGTGATGCTCGGCTCCTTCACCGGCATACTCGTCGCCATAGTCGGTGCGCGCGAGGCGGGGTGGCTGAAGCGTTTCCGGGGTACCCCGATGCCGCCGGGCGTCTTCTTGGCCGGGGAGATTCTCTATCTTTTTGTGACGTCGCTTGGCCTGATCATCGTGATGCTCGCGGTCTCACATTTCGGGTACCACCTCTCGCTGCCGGCGCACGCTTATTTGGCGGTCTTCTGCTACACCGTGCTCGGGGTGTTCGCTTTTTCGGCAATGGGACTCGCGCTCACGAGGTTGATCACCACTTCAGAGATGGCCGGTTCGGTAGGACCGTTCACCGTGGTCATCTTGAGCTTCGTAAGCGGCGTCTTCTTGGCGCCCAATCTGCTGCCGCAGTGGCTCTTGACCCTCTCGTCGTACCTGCCCCTCGAGCCGATCGTGAGCGGGATGCAGCACGCCATCGCCCTACCCGGCGGCTCCGGACTTCAGGTGCGGCCCTTCATTGTCCTCGGCATCTGGGGCGCCGTCAGTTTCGTCATCGCTCAGATGAACTTCACGTGGGAACCGCAACGTCGTTAGACGGGACTACGCCGGGTCCTTGGGCAGGCCAAGCACGCGTTCGCCGATGATGTTGCGCTGCACCGCCGACGTGCCGCCGCCGATCGTGAGTGCTTGGGAGTAGAGGAAACCGAAGAACCACGCGCTGCCGTCTGCTCCGTCGGAACCGCCCGGCCCTCGCCCCTCGAGCATCCCGGCCGCACCGGCGAGCCGGTGGGCGAGTTCCATGACCTCCTGGCCGTGGTCGTCGGCGAGTGCCTTGCGGACGCTGGCCTCGGCCCCGGGCTCGCGTCCGGCCTGCGCCGCGGCGACGAGTCGCAGTCGTAACAGGCGCAGGATCTCGCCGTGCGACCAACACCGCACCAGTTCATCTCGCTCGAGCGCGTCGTGGGGGACCGAGGACGTTCGCACGAGTTCGACGAGGTCGGCGGCGGTCGGGCCGCGGCCCCAGAGCACGCCCTCACCGGAGAGTGAGACCCGTTCGTTACCCAGGGTGACCTTCGCGAGACGCCAACCGCCGTTCACCTCGCCGATGAGGTAGTCGGCCGGCAGTCGGACCTCGTCGAGGAAGACCTCGTTGAAGGCGTGGTCGCCGGTGATGTCGATGATGGGACGAATCGTGACACCGGGCGCGTTCATGGGGCAGATGAAGTAGCTGATGCCCTTTTGCGGCGCGCCCTCACTGGACGTTCGCGCGAGCAAGATGCCCCAGGTCGCGAGGTGCGCGTAGCTGGTCCACACCTTTTGACCGGTGATGATCCACTCGTCGCCGTCGCGTTCGGCGCGGGTCGCGAGCGAGGCGAGGTCGCTGCCGGCGCTGGGCTCGCTGAAGAGCTGACACCAGAACTCTTCGCCACTCAACAATTTGGGCAGCCAGCGATGCTGTTGCGCCTCGGTGCCGGCGTAGAGAATTGTCGGTCCGGCCCACCCGATGCCGATCGGATTGATCGGCAGGCGCACGTTCGCACGCTTCAGTTCGTCGTCGATGAGGATCTGATGGTTCGCGTCGGCGCCCAGGCCCCAGGGTTTTGGCAGGTGGGGCGCGACGAGTCCGGCCTCGGCGAGTTGCGCCGGCGTCGGATTGGGATGCGACGACAGCCACTCGCGCACCGCGATGCGCCGTGGATCGTTCTCGTCGAGCCCGTCGTCGTCGATCGAGACGGTCATCGGTGCGAGGAGGCCCCGGCCCTCTTCTTCGAGATCGAGCACCGCTTCGGGCGACTTCTTCATGACTACCTCCTTCACCAACGTACTCGTGAGCGATCGTCCACGGATCGTCGCGAGGGGCGCAATCGGTGGTGAATTCGCGACGAACGGTCGCTACGACGAGAGCGTCGCGATGATCCCTTCGATGGCCATGGGGATGTCCGAGGCACTGGCGTAGACCGTCAGCGCGGCGCCGGCGCGCCCGTGCAGGTGGGCGCCGAGGGCCGCGGCCTCCAGCGGGTCGTGGCCCCGGGCGATCGTCGCACCGATGACCCCAGAAAGGACGTCGCCACTCCCGGCCGTGGCGAGCGTGGGCGTGCCCGAGCGAACCACTCGCACGACGCCGTTCGGATCGGCGATGAGCGTCGTCGCGCCCTTCAGCAGTACGACGCAGTTCGTCTCCTTCGCGAGTGAACGCACCGCCTCCAGACGATTGACTGGCACCGTCGCACCGGTCAGTCGTGCGAACTCACCGTCGTGTGGCGTGAGGACCCAGCGCTCGTCCTTGGAGGTTCCTATCGCGATCAACGATCGATCGAGCCCGTCGGCGTCGAGGACGACGGGCATGGATGCGCCAACCAAACGTTCGCGTAGCCACTCGACACCTTCGGTGCCGAGCCCGGGGCCCGCCACGACGCAACGGCTGCGCTTCTCGAGGGCGACGTCGTCACTTCGCACGACCTCGGCCGGGAGGTCGACGAGTTGCGCGACGTCGCCTCGGCTCGACAGGCGGATCATCGACGCGCCGGCCGCCAGGGCCCCGCGCACGACGAGGTCCGCGGCGCCGGGCATCAGAGTTGAACCCGCCAGCACCTGTATCGCGTGCGTCCATTTGTGATCGCTCGTGTCGCGGTGGACGAGCGCCGCGAGGTCGCCATCGTCGACGAGTCCGTCATCGAACCTCTCGACGATGCCCAATCCAGCGAAGCGAAGCTGGCCGCACAGTGACGCCGCCGCACCGGTGACGTGCGCCGGCTTCAATGCACCCAGGGCCATCGTCACGTCGGCGGCCATCGGCGAACCGAGCAGCGTACCGGTATCGGCGTCGACGCCTGAGGGCAGGTCGACCGCGATGACCAATGTGCCGTCGGCGACGTGCGGCGCGACGTACGCTCGCGAACATCCCAGTCCGAAGGCCGCATCGATGACCAGTGCGAAGCCTCGCAGTTCATCGGGCTGGGTCGCCGCGTCGATGACGTCGACTTTGGCGCCCCGAGCACGCAGCCACGCGGCGGCGATGCGTCCGTCGGCCCCGTTGAGTCCCGGCCCCACCAGTACCGCGACGCGCGACCCGTAGCACGAGCCGATCATCGACTGCGCTTCGAGCGCCACGGCCGTGCCGGCCGCAGCGACCAAAGCGTCGCCCCCACGCGACTTCACCGCGCGCGCGTCGGCCTCGCGCATCGCGGCCGCGGAGAGAATCGGTATCACGAGTTGCTCTCCGGTGAGCGACGACGAGATGAGGTCCACGAATCCATACGTCGCCACCCTAAGGCACGTGAAATCTTCGCCGTCGAGGCGGGCAATGGTACGCACGCTCGGGCCAGCGTTCGTAGGCTGCAGGGGTGGAGCAAGTGACGCAGTTCGAGCGCGCCGCGGGCGCGTTGTACGGCCTCGCCATTGGCGACGCCCTCGGGATGCCGACGCAGATGATGTCGAGGGAAGAGGTCGTCAGTGTCTTCGGCAAAGTGCTCGTGGACTTCGAACCGGCGCCAACTGACCACCCCATCGCCGAGGGCATGACCGCCGGTCGCATCACCGACGACACCGAGCAGGCGGTGCTGTTGGCCAACGAACTGATCGACGGCCACGGCGAAGTCGACATTCAAAGTTGGGCCGACGCGTTGATCAACTGGGAAGAGTCGATGAAGGCCAAGGGTTCGCTCGATCTGCTCGGACCATCGACCAAGCGCGCGATCCTGGCGTTGTTGGCCGGGGGCGATCCCGAAGAGGTCGGTCGTCGTGGCGACACGAACGGTGCCGCCATGCGCATCACGCCGGTCGCGATCGCGGTTCGATCCCTCGACATCGATGAACTCGTCTCGCGCGTCGCTCAGGCCAGTCGACTGACGCACAACACCAGTGTCGCGCTCGCTGGCGCCGCCGCGGTCGCCGGCGCCGTCAGCGCCGGCGTCGAAGGGCTCACGTTCGAAGTCATGGTCGACACCGCGTGTGACGCTGCCGTGCGAGGTTCACGGCGAGGACACTGGATCGCGGGCGCCGACGTCGCCGTGCGAATCCGCTGGGCGATCGATCTCGTCCACGGCCTTGACGCCGAGGGTGTCGTGGACCTCCTACCGATTCTCGTCGGTACGAGCCTGGCGACGTGGGAGTCGGTACCGGCGGCCTTCGCGGTCGCGAGCGCCTTCAGCGATGAGCCGTGGTTGGCCTGTCGCGTCGCCGCCTCGCTCGGGGGCGACAGTGACACCATCGCCGCGATGACCGGCGCCATCGTGGGATCGCGATGCGGTGTGAACGTCTTTCCCATTGAGGCCCGCGACACCGTGTCGCGCGTCAACGGATTGGAACTCGACGAGATGGCGCGCCGCCTTTTGCAACTGCGAAACGGTTCTGAGCAAAGCGCGGCGTGAGCCGTGCCGCGACTGATCCTGGTCGACAGCGTCGTCGTCGACGTCGTCTTGAACGTAGACACGCTGCCCGAGCGCGGATCGGACACGCGGGCCGAACACAGTGACTCATTCGCCGGAGGAGGGTTCAACGTCATGGCGGCCGCGTCACGGCTCGGTCTGGCCTCGGTCTACGGCGGCGTGGTGGGGCTCGGACCGTTTGCGATGATCGCACAAGAAGCTATGCGTGAAGAGGCGATCGTCGTCGCGACGGCGCCCAATGATGACCTCGACACGGGATTCGTCGTGGCGATCGTCGATGACGGCGGGGAACGCACGTTCTTGACGAGCGTCGGAGCCGAAGCGACGCTCTCCACGGGCCAACTCGACGATCTGGACGTCAACGAGAGCGACTTCGTCTACTTCTCCGGCTACGCACTGTTGCACGAGAGTAATGCGCGCGCATTGATCGCGTTCCTGCAGCGGATCCCTCAGAAGGCCTGCTTTCTCTTCGACCCCGCCCCGATCGTTGGCGATATCTCAGACGATCTGCTTGAGGCGGTCCTCGAACGAGTCGATTGGTTCTCGTGCAACGCACGCGAAGCGTCGATCCTCACCGACGCCGCCGATGTCGACGTGGCCGCTCGCGCACTTCGTGCGCGGATGGGGCGCGGCGGTGCAATCGTTCGAATCGGTGCTGCAGGCTGTGTCGTGGCGCTGTCGGAGATCCACAGTGAGGTAGTTCCCGGATTCGTCGTCGAGAGTGTTGACACCAATGGGGCGGGCGACTGTCACGTCGGGGCGTTCGCCGCGCGCTTGGCTCTCGGGCGTCCACCCCTTGAAGCGGCGCTCTGGGCCAACGCGGCCGCCGCGATGTCGGTCACGAAGCACGGTCCCGCCACCGGTCCCACACTGTTCGAACTTGAAGCGTTCCTGCGTTAGAAGAAGACCGAGCAGAGCTCGTAGATCTCGCGGGGCACTTTTCGTTGGCCGCCGATTACCGAGGCCAGCGGGCTAAGGACGACGGTGTTGTCGCGCACCACCGGAATCGTTCCGAACTTGCCGGCGGTCACGGCTTCGTAGGCGCCGGCGCCGACACGTGTTGCCCAGATTCGGTCGTGCGCCGTCGGGCTGCCGCCGCGCTGCAGGTGACCGAGGACCGTGGTGCGAACTTCGATGTCGGTGAGCTCTTCGATCTTTGATGCGACGAACTGTCCCACGCCGCGGGTGGCCAAGCGAACGCCTCCGACTCCTTCGGTCGACAGCTCTCCCTCTTCGGTACCGCCAAGCGTTGCCAAGTTGATGCCTTCGGCGACGACGACGATCGAGAACGCCAAACCGGCTTCGACACGGCGAGCGAGGTGTCTCATGATGTCATCCATCGTGACCGGAAACTCAGGTATCACGATCATGTCGGCGCCGCCCGCGAGGCCGCCCATGGCAGCAACCCATCCGGTCAATCGTCCCATCGTCTCGACGACCATGACGCGGTGATGCGAGGCAGCCGTCGTGTAGAGCCGGTCGATCGATTCCGCCACGATGCTTATTGCGGTGTCGAAGCCGATGCAGTAGTCGGTTCCGAGGAGGTCGTTGTCGAGTGTCTTGGGCACACCAACGATCGGCGCACCGTGATCGGCCAGCCACGTCGATATTCGGTGCGTGCCGTCACCGCCGATGGAGATCAGTGCGTCAAGGTGTTCCTCGATAGCGGCCAAGACGCGTTCGCGCCCACCCGCCGGACTGTCGAGGTTGTAGCGCGCCGTGCCGAGCAAGGTTCCACCTTGGGCGATGACGCCCTGAAGGTCGTTAGCGACGAGTGGTCGTCCGGCGTATTCACTGGCCAGGCCGGCCCAGCCGTTGGCTACGCCGATGACCTCGTGACCGTCTCGAATCGCCATTTGGCCGATGGCCCGAATGGCCGCGTTGAGGCCGGGCGCGTCGCCACCCGCCGTAAGAACACCGATACGCAATGCAACTCCTCTGAACCCAACCGCCTCAATCTTACGCAGGGTTTACGACGTGCTTTATCGCAATGTCGAAGTGAATTCTCCTGCAATCGGCGTCACTCCCGCGAAGGAGGTGCTCGCAACGTTGGGGACTACGAGATCGGTACCGGTGTCGACTCGGTCTCTTCTTGACGGCGTACCTGCGTGCTCGTGAAGATGACCGTGACGAGGAAACTGAGCACGAGGGCGGCGAAGACGCCAAGGTTCGCGCCGGCCCATTCACCGGTCTTGCCGCCCAGATGCAGCGGACCGAGCAGATACCCCTGCCAGGTCAGCCAGGAGGCGAGTCCGTTGGTCACCAGTCCCCATCCGACGACGCTCGCGACGATCGTGGTGACTACAGGTACGAGTCGGATGTCGCCATAGCGACCGGAGTTGCGAAAGAGATCGCTATCGACGTAGTCCTTCTTGCGCAGCACCAAGTCTCCGAGGAAGACACCACACCACGCGGCGATGAGGACGCCGACGGTGATCAAGAACCCCTCGAACTGGTTGAGGAAGTTCGCTCGGAAGAAGACGATGTAAATGGTTCCGATGACCATGACGACGCCGTCGACGCCGGCCGCTGCGTACCGAGGAATCTTGATGCCGGCCGACAGCAGTGCGAGACCAGACGAGTAGATGTCAAGTACGGCGCCGCCGACGAGTCCGAGAATGGCCACGATCAAGAAGGGCACGAGGAACCACGTCGGCAAGAGCGGCGCCAAGGCACCAACAGGGTCGGCGCTGATGGCGCCGAGAAGTTGCGATGACGAGCCGGCCAAGAGGAGTCCGAAGAACACCAGAATCAGGGGAGCAACAGAAGAACCGAACGTCGTCCACCAGATGACGCCGCTGGAGGACGACTTGCGCGGAAGATACCGCGAGTAGTCGGCCGCGACGTTGACCCAGCCCAAACCGAATCCCGTCATCACGAATACCAACGCCCCGATGAGGTGTTGGGGCGATCCACTCGCTATGTGCGAAACGGCGTGCCACTTGACGTCTTTGAACGTGAGCGCGATGAACATGATCGTGAGCACGCCCGTGATCACCGTTATGACAGCTTGCATGCGCATGATCAGGTCGAAACCCATCACGCCGCCCGCGATGACCAGCGCCGCGATGATGACCATGGCCACGGCCTTGACGCCGTCACCGCTGCCCCAGTGAAGGCTTTTGAAGACGGTCGAGGTTGCTTGCACGGCGATGACGGTGAGGAAGGTCTCCCAGCCAACACAGAGCAGCCACGAGATGCCGGCGGGGAGGCGATTGCCTCGAACGCCGTACGCGGCCCGACTAAGGATCATCGTAGGTGCCGAACCTCGCTTCCCGGCGATCGCGATGACGCCGCAGAGCACGAAACTTATGACGATGCCGACAATCGCGACGAAGAGTCCCTGCCAAAAGGAGATGCTGAAGTACAGGATGAAGGCACCGTAGCTGAGGCCGAGAATCGAGACGTTGGCGCCGAACCATGGCCAGAAGAGTTGACGCGGTTCACCTTTGCGCTCGCTCTCGGTGATGACGTTGATGCCGTTCTCTTCAATTCGAAACGCACCGGCGCTGCCTGCACTGACCTCTTCAGAGAGTTTGCTCACCGCGCTCCTTTTTGCGACACCGCACGCCGCTTGCGAGACATTTTATGCATGCCGCGCGTGCCGTCGTAACCAAATGATTCACATACATTCGTGGACGATTACTGCACTCATTAGGGTGAAGTGGTGAGTGCTCCGGCCCGCCTGTTCTGTCTCGATACGGTCATGATCGACATCGTCTTGCGAGTCTCTGCGATTCCGGAAAGTGGCTCCGATGTTCTCGCTGATGAGCACCTGATCGCGACGGGCGGCGGCTACAACGCCATGAGCGCCGCGGCGCGACAGGGCGTCGGCGCGGTCTACGCCGGACGACTCGGTCGCGGTCCGTTCTCCTCAATCGCGCGCTCGTCGTTGGAGAACGATCACATCGACGAACCGTTCGCGCCCGACGATGCGCACGACGCCGGTTTCTGTGTGGCGCTCATCGACGATGGCGGTGAGCGAACGTTCATCACGTCCGCCGGAGCAGAGGCGTCGCTTCGGTCCGCGGATCTCGCATCGCTCTCTGTCAACGGTGGAGACTACGTGCTGGTCTCGGGCTACAACGTGATGTATCCGGGTGCCGCCGAACTGGTACTCGGATGGCTCGCGAGTCTGGACGACGACGTGCGCGTCGTGTTCGACCCGGCCGTTCGGGTGATGGATATCCCGCAAGTGAATCTGCGTCAGGTCCTCGATCGCGCCGACTGGACGCTATGCAATGAAACCGAAGCCTCTTCGCTTACCGGTGACGACGACCTCGAAGCGTCGGTGAGAGCACTCGGCGAACTGACGGGTCGCGTCGGCGTGGTCGTGCGCCACGGGGCTAGCGGGTGCACCGTGTTGGTGAACGGTGGCGAACCGGTCCTTGTCGACGGTTTCAACGTCGCGGTGGTGGACACCAACGGCGCCGGTGACACGCACTCCGGCGTCTTCCTCGCCGAGCTCGCCCATGGGACCGACGTCATCGAAGCAGCGAGGCGAGGCAACGCTGCATCGGCCGTCGCGATTTCGGTTCTCGGTCCGGCGTCGTGTCCTAATCGCGACGTGATCACCGACATGTTGCGTCGGGACTGACCACCGCGCAGCGGGTCTAGCGTGACGTGTTGTCAAGGGGGAGCAGTGAAACAGTACGAGCGATTTGAAGGCACGATCGGCAACACGGTCGCTGAATCCGTGCCGTGGTGGCCGACGCCGGCTCATCCCAAGGAGAACGCGCCGAACATCGTGGTGATCCTCATCGACGACCTCGGCTTCTCTCACTTCAACTGCTTCGGTTCGGACCTCGTGACGCCGAACATCGACGCACTCGCCGCCGGTGGACTGCGCTTCTCGAACTTTCACGTGACGCCACTGTGTTCACCGACGCGCGCGGCCTTACTGACGGGCAGAAACCACCACAGCGTGGGTATGCGGGGACTCTCGAACTGGAGTACCGGCTTTCCCAGCATGCGCGGACAGATCTCGAACCACGCCGCGACGATGGCCGAGGTCCTGCGCGAGGACGGCTACACGACGTTCGCGGTGGGGAAGTGGCACCTCGTGTCGATGGAGAACTCGTCGTCGGCCGGCCCCTTCGACCAGTGGCCGCTGCAGCGGGGATTCGACCGTTACTACGGCTTCCTCGACGGTGAGACCGACCAGTTCGCGCCGGATCTCACCTACGACAACCATCGCGTCGAGCGACCCAAGAGCGTCGCCGACGGCTACCACCTCAGCGAAGACCTCATCGACCACGCGATCGGCTTCATCCATGACGCGAAGTCGGTTCGTCCCGACCGTCCTTTCTTCACCTATCTCGCCTTTGGCGCGACGCACGCACCGCACCAGGCGCCGCCGGAGTACCTCGAACGCCACCGCGGTCGCTACGACGAGGGCTGGGACATCGCTCGGACGAGATGGTTCGCGCGTCAGAAGGAACTCGGCATCGTCCCTGAGTTCACCGAACTCGCGCCGCGAAACGAGGGCGTCGAGCCGTGGGATGAGTTGCCCGAGAATCAGAAGCGACTCGCGGCGCGCCTCCAGGAGGCCTACGCCGCATTCCTCGAGCACACTGACGTGCAGATCGGTCGACTCGTCGCCGACCTAGCGACGATCGGCGAACTCGACGACACGTTGATCCTGTTGATGAGCGATAACGGTGCGAGCCAGGAGGGCGGGCCGTTCGGCGTCCTGCACGAGATGAAGTACTTCAACATGGTCATGGAGAGTCCCGACGAGGCGGTAGCGCACCTGGATGACATCGGGGGACCGAGCAGTCACTCGAACTACCCGTGGGGTTGGGCCCAGGCCGGCAACACGCCCTTCAAGTGGTACAAGCAGAACACGCACGAGGGCGGCGTGCACGTACCACTGGTCGTCCACTGGCCGAACGGCATCGCGGCGCGCGGCGAGGTGCGACATCAGTTCCACTACGTCACCGACGTCGCGCCGACGGTCCTCGAGGTCGCGGGCGTCACGATGCCCTCGACCTATCGCGGGCTGGAGCAGATGCCGATGGCCGGCGCGTCGATGGCCTACGCCTTCGATGCGCCCGACGAGACCAGCCACAAGACGAAGCAGTACTTCGAGATGGGTGGTCACCGAGCGATGTACGACAGAGGGTGGAAGGCCGTCACCCGTCACGTCCACGGTGTCTCCTTCGACGACGACCGCTGGGAGCTCTATCACGTCGCCGAGGACCCGTCGGAGTGCCGAGACTTCGCGGCGCACGAACCCGAGAAGCTGCGCGAGCTGATCGACCTGTGGTGGCGCGAGGCCGAGGAGTATGGCGTCCTACCCTTGGACGACCGCGGACTCGCGCTCTTCGCCTCGAGGTCACACGACTTCTCGCCGCACCCCGTCTCTCGCCACTACACCTACCTCCCGCCGCTGAGCCCGATCCCGCCGTCGGCCGCGGCGGGGATCGGGGGACGCAGTTGGGATCTGGAAGCACGCGTCGAGCGAAAGCGCGATCGCGGCGGCGTCATCCTCGCCATGGGGACCGAGAACGCCGGCGTGGCGCTCTTCGTCCAGGACAATCGTCTGGTCTTCGACTACAACATCTTCACGGGCCATCACATCTTGGAGTCGAGCGAAGAGGTGCCGAACGGGCCTTCGGTACTGGGTGCACGATTCCGTCGAACGAAGCGCGACGCGGACGTCACACTGACGATCGACGGTCGAGATGTCGGCTCCTTGCACCTGCCCTTCGTGATGCGGATCTTCTCCACGATCGCCATGGGCATCGGCCGCGACCACGGATCGCCGGTGTCGAAGCGCTACGTCGACGACTTCGCCTTCGACGGTACTATCGAGCGTGTGGACATCCAACTGATCTCATCGGAGAGCGCCGCGGACAAGGAAGCGGCCGCGCGCGAAGGCATGGCGCGCCAATGATGGACCGACGCCGCACACCCGACGAGCGCTTCGAGGGCCTCAGCGACTTCGACTTCGACGTGCACTTCGCCGACGTCGTCGATCCGACGGGCGGGGAGGCACTGCGCATCGCCTACCTGGACGAGGGACCGCGCGACGGAAAGGTCGTGGTCCTCTTGCACGGCGAGCCGTCGTGGTCGTACCTGTACCGTTTCATGATCCCCGGTCTCGCGGCGGCCGGTCGCCGTGTCATCGCGCCTGATCTGATCGGCTTCGGTCGTTCCGATAAGCCGAGCGCGCGCGGCGACTACACCTTCGCGCGACACGTCGAGTGGATTCGCGAGTTGCTCTTCGACCACCTGGACCTGCACGACGTGACGTTCTTCGGCCAGGACTGGGGGAGTCTGATCGGACTGCGCCTGGTGGGGGAGCGTCCAGAGCGATTCACGCGGGTGGCGATCGCTAACGGTGGCCTACCGACCGGCGATGAGCAGATGGGCGAGGCCTTCAAGGCGTGGCAGGAGTTCAGTCAAACGACGCCCGAGTTCCACGTGGGCAACATCGTCTCGGGTGGTTGCGCCGAACGTCTGAGCGCCGAGGTGATCGCGGCCTACGACGCGCCGTTCCCCGACGAGCGTTTCAAAGAAGGGGCGCGTCAGTTCCCGATGTTGGTACCCACTACTCCCGAGGATCCGGCTCACGACGCCAACGTCGCCGCCTGGGCCGTATTGTCGAACTTCTCGAAGCCTTTCCTCTGCTGTTTCAGCGGTGATGCCATCACCGGAGGGGGCGACGCGAAGTTCCTCCGAGACGTGCCCGGGACGTGGGGTCAGGCGCACACGACCATCGCGGGCAACGCGCATTTCCTGCAGGAGGAGAACGGCCCCGAGCTGGCGCGAATCATGAACGAATTCATCGAGGCGAACTAGAAGTAGTTCTCGCCGAGCTCTTCGCTCCACGAGGCCACCCGCAACTCGCCCTTCGGCACGCTCCAGCGAAAGACCGGCTTGATGTCGAGCACCGGTGTGCCGTCGATGCCATCCAAGCCTCGGACGCTGAAGGATCGCTCGGACAGTTCGGCGATCTCGACGGTCGAGAGCAGGAGACGGTTCGGGCGGTCCTTGTTGCGTTGGGCGAAGACGCCGACGTCGGGCCACTGCGCGTTCCCGCGCGGACGGCGGTGCCACGGTCCCGGGGGAACGTCCTCGGCCCAGTCGGCGAAGAAGACGATCTCGACGTGGGAGAACTCCTCGAGTCCGCGCAGGGATTCGCTTGGTACGTCCTGAGCGAGTTCCACCGTGCTGACGACCTCGTCCCAGTTGTCATCGAGCGCCTCAGCGCGCTCGTTTCGGATGTACGCGATCGGTCGAACGGTGTAGTCCACGCCACTAATCTACCCATCCACAAAAGTGCCTTCGGCGTGGACATCAGCTTCAGCGTCCACATCGCGAAGGGTATCGTTGGTCGTTCGAGTCGATGACGAGAGGCCCATGCCAGAACTGACCTTCACCTACGGGACCATGGCGGCGGGCAAGTCGACGCTCGCATTGCAGTTGTGTTGGCAACTTCGACAAGGCCGTAGCGACGTCGCGCTATGGACCTTCGGCGATCGCAGTGACGAGGGCATGGTGACCAGTCGCATCGGCATCGAAGCCAGCGCCGAAGCGGTCGTTCCCTGGAGTGATCTCGCTCCGCATATCGCTCGACTCCAGCGCGACGGTATCAACATCCTCGTCATCGACGAAGCACAGTTCGCGAGTGTGGAACAGATTGACGCTCTGGCGTGCATCGTGGACGACTTGGGGATCGACGTGCACGCCTTTGGTCTGTCGGCCGACTTCTTGCTCAATCTCTTCCCCGGTTCAGCGCGGCTCTTCGCCATCTCCGACTGGGCGCACGAACTGCCGCTCACCTCGACGTGCTGGTGTGGACAAAAGGGACGCTGCAACGCTCGAGTCGTCGGCGGCGTCGTCGCGCGTGAAGGCAACCAGTTCTTCACCGGTGACGTCAACGAAGGCGATGTCCACTATCAAGTCCTGTGTCGCCCGCACTACCGCTCGGGTCAACTTCGCGCCGAGGACTGATGGACGTCGTCGTCGTCGACGCCGATCCCGAGTGGCCGGTCCAGTTCCGCGAGATCGCGAACTACCTCGATCCGTTCGTCGGTCCCTCGATCGTGCGCATCGAACACGTGGGGTCGACCGCCGTGCCGGGCCTCGCCGCCAAGCCGATCATCGACATCGATGTCGTCGTGGCCGAAGAATCTGACGTGCCGGTCGTGCTGCGACTGATCGAATCGGCCGGGTACCGGTGGATCGGCGATTTGGACGTCGAAGGCCGCGAGGCCTTCGAACCGACCTCGGCACCCACGTTCGCGACGCACCACCTCTATCTCGTCGTCGAGAACAACCGGGCACACAGCGACCATTGGCTGCTCCGCGACGCATTGACCGACAGCCCCGGCCTGATCGAGCGCTACGGGCAACTCAAGCGCCAGAACGTCCTGCTCTCGAATGGCGACCCGGACCGCTACACCGCGTTGAAAGCGGCCTTCGTCGCCGACGTGCTGGCCGAAGCCCGTCGCCGTCGAGGTATGGCGCCAGTTGAGTATTGGAAGCCAGAGCTGGATTGACGTTTCTCGCCATCGCCACTTCGGCCTCGTCGAGAAACCACAATGGGAAAATGTCAGAAATCACTCCCGCAATCGTCGATCAGTCCACCCCCGTGATCGAGTGCGCGAACCGCTTCGCCGTGTTCTCCGAATGCCCCCACTGTGGTGGTGCACTGAGCCCCGAGCACGCGCACTTCAAGTGCACAACGTGCGGCTGGCGTGATAGTTGCTGCGATTGATTTCGGCGGCATGAAGGTTTTGAGAAATCCTTAATTTTTCACTCTGAACGACCCATCCGCTCACACTCTGTTTACTTTCGATTCCTAGGTTTCCTAGTGGCAAAACGTTCGAATGTCGATTCGTCGCGTCGTTAATGAATCACTTTCTTTAGGAGGAAAGTTCAGAATGCAGAAACTATTCAGGTCGCTCGCGGCAGTTGCGCTGGCCGTTGCCGGTCTGCTCGCCGTCGTGTCAGCACCCGCAGGTGCCGGAACCGCCAAGAAATCGGTGGTCTGCTACCGATTGATTTCCAATAAGGACACCGCCAAGCGCTTCGACACCAAGGGCGGCGTATGCCCCAAGCCCTGGTCGAAGCACAAGCAAAAGCCCAAGAAGACGGCGCCTTCGGGCGGTCTCCAGGGATCCAATAAGTCTGGCGACATCGACCTGGTCGTCCCGAGCAACGTGACGCTGGCCATCAACGGGTCGTCCTTCGACGCGCCCATGGTCGGTGCGACGACGAGTGGATCGACGGCCTACAGCGCCGGTGGCAAGGTGAGCTTCAGCTCGTACCCGGCCGCTGGATCGGGTACCGGCCGCACCGCCATCGTCGGCGGCAGCGTGAACATCGGCTTCTCGGACCAGCCCATGACGCCCTCGGCCGGCACGTTGCCCGCCGGCGCCGTCGAGGCGAACTATGTCCAGGTGCCCTACATCCTCGGTGGCGCGGTCGTGGGCTACAACCTCCCCGGCGCGGCCCTCAGCACCGTCAAGTTGACGACCAACGAGGTCGCCAAGATCTACGACGGCACGATCACGCAGTGGTCGAACCTCGCGATCATCAACACCAACGGAGGACTGACCTCGCCGACCGGTAAGGCGCTCCAGGCGCTCTACACCGGCAACTCGGCGGCCGACACCATCAAGGTGATCTACCGCGGCGCGAGTTCGGGTACGACCTACGCCTTCACTGACTGGCTGCACCAGTCGGGCGGCTCATCGCACAGTGCGAGCGGCAACGTCATGGAGGGCAGTGGCAACGCGTGGCATGCTTCGGACATCCTGGCGGCGGCGAACAACGCCGCTATGGCGACCGACATCAACGCGAACCCCGGCGCCATTGGCTACGTGGAGTACAGCTACCTGTTGATCCCCGGCAACGCCGCCATCCAGACGGCCTCGCTGCAGGACCGTGAAGGCGCTTGGCTCCAGCCGACGTTGACGAACATCGCCAACGCCGCGGCCGCCGCGGGCACGAACATCACGCCGGACAGCTTTTCGATCGTGAATCAGCCCGGCACGAACGTGTGGCCGCTCGCGACCTACAGCTGGGCCATCGTGGCGAAGAACCAGACGAACGAGGCCGCCGGCGAAGCCGCCGTCAAGTACCTCGACTGGGAGACGCACTACGCCCAGGGCGCCTTGGCCAAGGCCGAGGGCTACGTGCCACTGCCGGCGGCCATCGCCGCCTACTCACGTCAGCAACTCGCCAACGTGACGTCCGGTGGCGTCGAACTACTGACGAAGACGTCCTGATTCCAACGACGCAGTAAACGGAAAGAGAGGTAGAGAGCAGCGATGTCCATCGTCATACCTCCACCTCCCGATTTCACGACGCCCGAAGAAGGGGTGCCGGAGTTCAACTCCGGCACCCCTTCTCGTACTTGGTATCACTACCTTTTGATCCTCGCGAGCCTCGTGTTCGCGGCGGTCAGCATCGGCTTCATCGGCACGATCGTGTGGAACTCGATACCCGACTTCGTGCACCACTCGGGCACGCTGCTCGGTGGGAACGGCTGGCAGTCGCCGACCGGACCGTTCGGTGGCCTCGCAATGATCGTGGGCACCGCCGAGACGTCGATCGTCGCGCTGATCGTCGCCGTGGTGATCGGGCTCGGAACCTCGATCTCGATCGTCTTCCTCCTTCCGCGGCGGTTCCGCAATATCGTGGCCACGCTCGTCGAGCTCCTCGCGGCCGTACCGAGCGTCGTATACGGGCTCTGGGGATTCCTGGTCCTCGCTCCGTGGATGTTGAAGACCGTCATCCCGTGGCTCGACAAGTGGCCCTTCTCGCGCGAGCTGTTCGGTAACCCCGGCCAACAAGACGGCCAGTCGCTCCTGTTGGCCTCCATCGTGCTCGCCGTCATGATCCTGCCGACGTTCGTGGCGATCAGTCGCGAGGTCATCTCCGTCGTCCCCAACGACCTCGTGGAAGCGAGCCTCTCGCTCGGCGCGACGCGCTGGCAGGTGATCCGCGAAGTCGTCCTGCCCACGGCCAAGATCGGCCTGTTCGGTGCCACGTTCCTCGCCCTCGCCCGAGCGACCGGCGAGACCGTCGCCGTGGCGCTGGTCGCCGGTGGGGTCGCGAACGTCCAGTTCCATCTGCTCTATCCAGGCACGTCGATCGCGTCGTGGATCGCCACCGAGTTCGGTGAGGCCCAGGGCAACGAGATCGCGGCCCTGATGGCCCTCGGCGTCCTGTTGATGTTGGTGAACTTCGGACTCTCCTTGATCAGTCGCTGGCTGGTCACTCGTCAGCGAAAGGTCCTGGCGGTCGTATGAGCGACATGATCGAACTCGCCGAGCCCACGGATTCGGGCACCAGCATGCGCGACGAGATCCGCGCGATTTCCGACCACCACCGCGCAAGGCGCCAACTGCGTTCGCGGATCATGGTGACCCTCTGCGCCATCGCACTCGCCGCCACGGCCGTCCCGCTGTTACTGCTCTTGTATCAGCTGTTCAAGCGCGGCCTGCCCGTGGTCTTGCACACCGCCTTCTACACCCAGTTACCTCAGACGCCGACATTGATCGCGCCGAACGCGACCGGCGGGGTCTCGAACGCCATCATCGGGACGCTCGTACTCTCGGCCTACGCCTCGATCATGGCGATCCCGGTCGGGGTGCTCGTCGGCATCTACCTGGCCGAATCGGACTCGAAACTGGCGGCATCATTGCGCGTCACGGCCCAGACCATGGCCGGCGCGCCGTCGATCCTCATGGGTCTGTTCGCCTTCAGCTTCATCGTGCACGACCTCAATATCGGCTTCTCGGCCATCGCTGGCTCCTTTGCCTTGGCCGTGTTGATGCTCCCGGTCATCGTGATCTCTTCAGAGATCGCCGTTCGCGGCGTGCCCCACACGCTTCGCGAAGCCGGCCTCGCGCTCGGGGCGAAGCCCCACAAGGTTTCCATGAAGATCGTCCTGCCCGCGGCGGTGACCGGCATCGTGACCGGCATCATCTTGGCGATCTCTCGAGCCATCGGGGAGACGGCTCCAGTACTTTTGGTCATCGGCGGCGGCTACATTAACTCTTGGAAGCCGTTGGACCCTGTTTCTGCCTTGCCGCTCTCGATCTACGAGAACGCCAAATCGGAATGGCCCAGTCTGCGTACCGAAGTGTGGGGTATTGCGCTGGTCCTCGTTGTATTCGTTTTTGTTTTGAGTTTGAGCGCCCGGATTTGGGCTTCTAGAAAGCAACAGGCAAGGTAACCAATGGACCAGGAATTCATGGCACAAGTCGAGACGCAGGTCGAGACGAAGAACAAGCCTCCGGCGGAGGCCCCCGAGCGCGGCTCTGCGGCGATGCAGTTGAAGAACGTCGCCGTGGCCTTTCACGGACGCACGGCGGTTCGCGACTGCACCTTCGACGTCACGAAGAATCGCGTCACGAGTCTGATCGGACCTTCGGGATCCGGCAAGACCACGCTGCTGCGCGCCCTCAACCGACTGCACGACCTCACGCCCGGCGCGAAGGTCTCGGGCCAGATCCTCTTGGAGGGCACGGACATCTACCGCGGCGACATCACGGTGACCGAACTACGCACGCGCGTCGGCATGGTCTTCCAGCGCCCCAATCCGTTCCCCACGATGTCGATTTACGAGAACGCCGTCTCCGGTCTGCGATTCAACGGTGTGAAGAAGAAGTCGATCCTCGACGAGGCCGCCGAGACGTCGCTCAAGTCCGCCGCCCTCTGGGACAGCGTGCAGAACCGTTTGAAGGTCGCGGCCAATAACCTCTCCGGTGGCGAACAGCAGCGTCTGTGCATCGCGCGCGCCCTCGCCTTGGACCCCGAGGTCCTCTTGATGGACGAGCCCACGTCGGCCCTTGACCCCATTGCGACCCTAAAGATCGAAGAGCTGATGACGGAGTTGAAGAAGCGCGTGACCGTGGTCATCGTCACGCACAACATGCAACAGGCCGCGCGGATCTCGGACGACTGCGCGTTCCTCCTCATGGGCGAGGACCGCGCCGGTGAGCTCATCGAGTTCGATACCACCGAAAAGATCTTCAACAACCCCATCGACCCGCGCACGCTCGACTACACCCTCGGTCGCTTCGGCTGATTCGAGCGCGCGAACGCGTGCCAGACTACCCAGAGGGTTCGTACTGGGGGATTCGTGGCGAAAGAACTGTGGCAGGAGTCGGCATCATCGCTGGCGGAGATGATCCGAAAGGGCGCTGCGTCCTCGCGCGACATCATTGAGGCCCACCTGGAGCGCATCGACGCGGTCAATGGCGCGGTCAATGCCGTCGTTGAAGTGCGCCCCGACGAAGTACGCGCCGAGGCCGACGCCGCCGACGCCAGGCAAAAGGCCGGCGAGCCGCTGGGCGTCTTGCACGGCGTGCCCTTCACGGTCAAGGTCAACCTGGACCAAAGGGGCTACACCACGAATGAGGGCTGCGAGACGCTGAAGGACTTGATGGCGACCGAGGACTCGCCGCCGGTCCAACTCATGCGCCGGGCCGGCGCCGTGGCGCTCGCGCGCACCAACATGCCCGACCTCGGACTGCGCATCAACACCGAGTCGTCGCTCTACGGTGTGACGCACAATCCTTGGAAGCGCGGTCGCACGGCGGGCGGCTCTTCCGGTGGGGAAGCGGCGGCGATCGCCTCAGGCATGAGCCCTATCGGACTCGGCAACGACATCGGGGGGTCGCTGCGCAACCCGGCCTACGCCTGCGGCATCGCTTCGATCAAGCCGTCGCGCGGCCGCGTGGCCCAGGGCAATCCCTCCTCGGTCCTCGACATGCCGATCAACGCCCAGATCATGTTGGTGAACGGCGTGCTGGCGCGAACCGTAGCGGATGTTCGCTTGGGCCTTGGGGCCGTGATGGGTGCGCACCACGGCGACCCGCAGTCGATCGACGCGCCGCTCGACGGTCCGAAGGTCGCCAAGCGTGTCGCACTGGTCCCGGAGCCGTTTGGCGGCGACACGCACGCCGACGTTGCCGAAGGTGTGCGAATCGCCGGACGAGCGCTGGAAGCGGCCGGGTACCAGGTCGAGGAGATCGAACCGCCCATGGTCTTCGAGAGTTATCTCTCGTGGTCGGAGTTGATGATGACGAGCCTCACCGTCGTCCGTCCGCTGCTTGAGATGATCCTCGGCGCTGGGGGCCAGCGGTTCCTGGAACTGGCGTACATCGAGTATCCGCCGGCCACGGCAGAGTCGATGGCCCTGATGCACGAGAGTCGCTACAGGGTGGAAAAGGCGTGGCGAGAGTTCATGACGGACCATCCGCTCGTCGTCGGACCGGTGTGGACGCAGCCACCCTTTGAACACGGCTACGACATCATCGACCGTGACACCGCCATGAAGGTCGTCGAGCTCTTCCGTTTCGTCATGCCGGCGAACCTCATGGGTCTTCCGGCCGCCTGTGTCGCGACCGGTCTCGCCAACGGACTGCCGACCGGCGTCCAGGTGATGGGGACGCTCTTTCGTGAGGACCTCTGTCTCGACGCCGCCGAAGCGATTGAGAACGTGGTCGGGGTCCTGACGCCGATCGACCCGCGGGAATAACCGACCGTGGTGCTCGTTCGCCCCATGGCCTACGACGACGTCGCGGCGGCCGTGGAACTGCTGCGCGGTGGCTCGCTGATGCCCGAGTTCGAGGACCCGACGCGCGTCGACGACTACTGGTCGGCCGTCGAAGAGACCCGGCGACAACGCGGCGACGTCGTGGTCGCTGAGGTCGACGGCGAGGTCGTCGGAGTCTGTCAGGTGATCATCTTCCAGCACTTCCAACACGCTGGCGGTTGGTGTTGTGAGATCGAGAGCGTCCACGTACGAAGCGACAGGCGCAGTCGCGGGATCGGCGCGTCTATGTTGCTCGCCGCCGAAGGTCTCGCACGCGACCGTGGTTGCTATCGAATACAACTCACCAGTCGCAACGTGCGCGAAGACGCCCACCGGTTCTACCTCGCCAATGGCTACGGCCAGACCAGTCAGGGCTTCAAGAAGTTCTTCAGTTGACCTCGCGCAGGTCGCCGTCGTCGACGTTGAAGACGAAGCCCCGGATCTCGGTCGTGTCGACGAAGGGACTGTCGCGCAGCGTGCGCAACGTCGAGCGCACGTCTTCGTCAACGTCGCGATAGGCACCGAGGAGGAACGGCGGTCGGCTTCCGATGCTCTCTTCGATCTCGTTCGCGAGTGCGTCTTCTTCGAACGACTCTAAGCCGCAGCGCGTGTGATGGATCACCATCACCGCCGTGGTCCCGAGCAGTCGCTGGCTGAGTAGCAACGAGCGGATGGCGTCGTCGCTGGCGATACCGCCAGCGTTACGAATCAGATGGGCCTCGCCGAGGTTGAGGCCCAAAGCGCCGAAGAGGTCGAGACGCGAGTCCATGCACGTCAGCACTGCGAGATGTAGTTGCGGCGACGTCGGCATCTCGCGGTGACCGTGTCGATCGACGTAGGCGCGGTTGTGGGCAACGAGGTCATCGATCACGGTCATCGGACAATTGTACGAAGCCCTCTGTCGGTAGAGGAATCGAGGTTCGACAAACTGTTTCGATGACGTCACGACGAGTTCGAGATCGAGAGTCCTAAGTTGAGGTGGTGCCCCAACACTCCGAGAACGACGTTGGCACGCGCGCACTGAGGCGTGGTCGCCAACTCGAGATGGCGACGCTGTCCTGGAATGTGGCGGGCGTGATCATTCTCGCCATCGCCGCTGTCGGTGCCCGATCCGTTGCCCTCGCGGGCTTCGGGCTGGACAGTGTCATTGAGATCGGAGCGTCCACGGTCGTGCTCTGGGAACTCGCGCAGGTCGCACCAACGCGTCAGCGTAAGGCTCTCAGGCTCATCGGCTCATCGTTCGTCGTCTTAGCGATCTATCTCGCCGCGCAGAGCACGATCGTCCTCGCCATCGGGTTTCGACCCCATCACAGTTCACTTGGTATTGCCTGGACGGCGATGACCGCCGCCGTCATGTTCGCCTTGGCCCTGGGGAAGAAGAAAATCGGAACGTCGCTCGATAACCCCGTCCTCAAGGCCGAAGGCCGCGTCACATTGATCGACGCAATCCTCGCCACGGCGGTGCTCGCCGGTCTCACGTTCAATGCCTTGCTCGGGTGGTGGTGGGCCGACCCGGTCACCGGCTACGTGATCCTCTATTACGCACTTCGCGAGGCGAGGGCATCGCTCAAGAGTTGATTTCTGGAAGTGCTCGGCGCCGATTATCGATGCCATCACCGTGCGACTATCGGTGCGTATCGCCTTCGTGCTCGACGTGGCCACCAGGTTCCAGCTGCAGGGTCGAGTGCGTGATACTGAAGTGGCTCGCTAGGCACGACTGGAGGGCGTCCAATATTTGCGGCGTGTGACCCGTGTTGAAGCAGCGGTCCTCGACGGTGATGTGGGCCGACAGCGTGGTGGAACCCGACGTGAGCGTCCACGCGTGCAGATCGTGAACGTCGATGACGTCGTCAACGCCGACGAGATGCGTTCGAACGTCATTCAGGTCCAAGTCGCTCGGCGCGGCTTGGAGAAGGATTTGCCCAGAATCGCGTAGGAGCCCCCACGCCGTCCACAGCATCAAGGCGACGACCAGTAGTGAAGCGATTGAGTCGGCTCGCTCCCAATGGGTCGTCAGTATCACGAGACCGGAGACCGCCGTCCCGACGAATGCATAGAGGTCGGTGACGACGTGGGCGAAGGCGGCTCGAAGATTCAGACTCGTGCGATTGGCGTGCGCCAAGACTCGAACCGCGATGAGGTTGACGACGGCGCCGAATGCGGCGATCGAGAGCACGAGAACGCCAGCGACATGTTGCGGCGTGATCAAGCGATGGACCGCTTCGATACCGATGATCAAGGCAACACCGACGAGCAGCGCGCCGTTCGCGGCCGCGGCGAGAATCTCGGCTCGTTTGAAACCGTAGGTCCAACGCTCTCGGGGCGGTCGTTGCGCCATCTTGATCGCCCAAATGCTCAGCGAGAGCGCGGCGACGTCGGTCACCATATGTCCCGCGTCGGCGTAGAGGACGAGCGAGTTCCCATTGACTGCGGCGACGACCTCAACGACGAGTAACAGAACGATGAGCGACAGCGCTACGGAAACCAAGCGGAGGTCGGCGCTCGGCTCTAGCTCGTGGGAGTGACCGCTGTGGTCTTTCTTCTCAGTCAAGCGAATCATCGCTCGTCGGGGGCGTTGCGTCTGCGGAACACACCTCATGCTCTCACAACGATGTAGGAGGGGCTTTCGGGGTCGAATTCGCAATCGCTACGCTCGACGTCGGAGGTTTATATGAACAGCATGGATGAGATACGCGAAGAACTCCGCCAGCCGGCCCAAGACTTGCGAGAGTTGATACCTGACGTGATGAAGAGTTTCGCCGCGTTGTCCCAGGCATCGTCGGCCGATGGTGAACTTTCACGTCTCACCAAGGAGCTGCTCGCCTTGGTGATCTCGGCCACACGCGAGTGTGACGGCTGCATCGTCGCGCACGCGAGGGGCGCACTTCGAGAAGGCGCCACGCGCCAACAGATCGCCGAGGCGATGGGCGTGTTGATCGCGCTGAACGGTGGACCGGGCACGGTCTGGGGTCCACGGGCCCTTCACGCCTACGACGAAGCGGTCGCGGCTCGAAAGGCCTAGACGCTGTACGGCAGGTGCTTGATGCCGTTGATGAAGCTCGACGCCAACTGCGACGGCGTGTCGGTCGAGTGGATGTCGGGGTAGCGGCTGAGTAGCTCGCGGAACATGACCGTGATCTCGCGTCGAGCCAGGTGTGCGCCTAGACAGAAATGTGGTCCCGGCGCGCCGAAACCGTAGTGGTCATTGGGGGAGCGTCCGACATCGAAGACGTAAGGATTCTCGAAGACGTCTTCGTCGCGATTGGCCGAACTGTAGAACAGGAGGATCTTGTCGCCCTTCGACAGTTCGAAGTCCGAGAGCACGTAGTCCTCGGCGAGCGTGCGGCGCATCCAGATGACCGGTGAGGCCCAGCGCACGATCTCGTCGGTCGCGGTCTTGGCGAGTCCTTCGTAGTCGGTGATCAGTCGCGCCTTCTGATCGGGGTGTTCGGTGAGCGCGTGGAGCCCGTGCGCGATCGCCGTGCGTGTCGTCTCGTTGCCCGCGGTCACGAGCAGCACGAAGAACGACGCCAGCTCTTGTTGGGTGAGCTTCTCCGTTTCGATCTCGGCGTTCACGAGCGCGCTGGTGATGTCGTCGATCGGATTGTCAATGCGGTACTTCCCCAGCTCCTCCATGATCCCCGTGAGCGCGGCGCCGGAATCGAGGAGCACGAGGACGGGGTCTTGACCTTCGGGGATGAACTCGGGGTCGCCGTTGGAGAGAATGATGTTCGAGTGGTGCAGGACCGTCGCGTACTCACTCGGTGGCACGCCCATCATGTCGCAAATGATCTCGAGCGGGAACGGCGCGGCGACGTCGGTGATGAAGTCGCCCGTGCCGCTCGCCTGGGAGCGCTCGATGATCTCGTCGGCCTTGCGTTCGATCGAGTCCTCGACGGCGCGCACGTTGCGGGGGTTGAAGGCGTTAGACACGATGCGCCGCAGGCGCGCGTGCTTCGGGTCGTCCGTCGAGATCATGCCCGAGAAGTACTCGACCATCTCACTGGGCAGGTCCATCGTCGAGACCGCCCCCGGACCCGAGAGGAAGGTCTCGGGGTGACGTGAGGCGGTCTGCACGTCGCGATACTTCGTGACGGCGTAGTAGCCGTTGCCGACCGGGAACTCGATCGACGTACCCTCGATCACGGGCTCGTCAAAGTGCGTGATCGGGCTCTCTCGTCGCAGCGTGGCGAACGCCGTCTCGCGCTCGGCCCACGGCTGGCGCCAGAACTCCATGTCCGAGAGGTTGATCGAATCGACGTTCAGGTTCGCGTTGGGCTCCATGAGCCAAATCGTAGCGACTGAGCCTGGCGTCACGGGGAGTTCTTTTCACGGCAGACTGGGTCCATGGACGAGCTGACCGACCAAGAACGCGCGACGCGACTGAAGGCGCTCAACGCACTGCTCGACCTCATGCGCCCCTCGGTACAGGCCGACGGCGGTGACCTCGTCCTCATCCGCGCCGACGTCGAGACCGGCGTCGTCGAGGTGCAGCTCCAAGGCGCGTGTTCCAGCTGCGCCATCTCGTCGGACACGCTGCAAGGCGGCGTGACACGGATCTTGAAGGACCGTTTGGCGTGGGTCACCGAGGTCGTTGGCGGCGTCGACGACTCGATCGACCCCGAGGACTCGATGTCGTTGGGGGTCGGCGGCTACGTGCCGCGCTATCGCCAGTTGTAGGACGAGACCCGGCAAGAGACCGAGGCCAGGAGTAGGGTCGGGTCAATCGTCGTTCAACGGAGGCGAAGATGCCAATTTCCGGTCCTTTCGGATGGGGACGTCAGAACAGTGGCCCCAAGGTGCTCAGTCCCGAACAACAAAAAGCCAGGGCCGCTCTGGGACAGGACGAAGTCGTCGACATCGACGCCAAACAGGACGCCCGCTACGACGCCATGACCGAAGAGGAGCGCGACAAGTACTACGTGCACCCGAACCTGTTCACCAAGATCAAGAAGGCGTGGCGCGGGGAGTAGCGAGCTACGCCTTTTGGGGCTTGGGTTCCTTCGGTAGACCGAGCGCTCGCTCGCCAATGATGTTGCGCTGGATCTCCGCGGTGCCGCCCCAGATGGTCTCGGACCTCGAGAAGAAGAACGAGCCTTGGAGGTCCGACACCGGGTAGTCGGCGCGGCCGCGGTGGATTCGCGCGAGCGATCCGTCATTTACGCCCGTGCCGGTGAGGATCTGGGCCTCCATGCCGAGCACGTCCAGCGCCAACTCCATCGTCGAACGGTGCGTCTCGGACCAGAACATCTTGTTCGTGGCACCCAGCAGCGCCGTGTTGTGCGTCCCGTTGAGCGAGTCGGTCAGCGAGCGGTAGCCGTTGATCTCCATGATCTTGACCTTCTCCCAGGCCCGAACGAGTCCGTCGCGCACGAGGCGGTCGTCGTTCTTGCCGAGGCGCGTCGCCTCCTTGACGATCTCCTCCCACTCCTTCAAGAATCGTCGATAGCCGGTCGTGGAGTTCGAACCGCGTTCGAAGCCGAGCGTCGTCATGGCGACCTTCCACCCGTTGTTGACGCCGCCCACGGCGTTGTTCTTCGAAGCTCGCGCGTTGGTGAAGAAGACCTCGTTGAAATCGGCCGAGCCGTCGACCTGGACGATCGGGCGCACCTCGACGCCCTCTTGGTGCATCGGCACGAGCAGGTAGCTGATACCGGCGTGCTGGGGCGCCTCGGGGTCGGTGCGCACCATCAAGAAGACGTAGTCGGCGTGCTGGGCCTGGGACGTCCAGACCTTCTGGCCGTTGATGACCCACTCGTCGCCGTCCAAGATGGCGGTGGTCTTGAGACTCGCCAAGTCCGATCCGGCGTCCGGTTCGGAGAATCCCTGGCACCAGGCGATCTTGCCCTGGAGGATGCCGGGGATGAACTCACGCTTCTGCTCGTCGGTACCCCACTGGAGGATCGTCGGGCCGACCAGCGTGTCGCCGAAGAAATCGGCGCGCATCGGCGCGCCGGCCTTGGCGAACTCTTCGTTCAAGACGACCTGTTGGAGCAGCGTGAGTCCCTTGCCGCCGTATTCGACGGGCCATCCGGCACAGATCCAGCCGCCGGCGAAGAGCTTCTCGTTCCAGGTCTCGTTGAAGGTGCGGCGCTCCTCCGGGCTCATCGTGAATCCGTCGTCGAACCAGCCCTCGGGCAGGTTCTCTTCGAGCCACGAGTGCACTTCTTTGCGGAACGGCTCGGTTTCAGTTGGGTAGTTGAGGTCCATTTCAACAAATGTACACACGATTAAACCCAGTGGTTCATGGACATTTGTGCCCCTTTGGCGAATTCGGCGAGAATGGAGGACTCTTCGAACCCGAAAGCTGCACTTTGTCCCGAACCCTGCGCCAGACCATCGACGAGACCAAGGCGTCCTGGGCCCGCTCCAAGACCATCGTGACCCCGTCCCACGTCCCGGCGCGAGCACCCGAGCCGGGAAAGTACCGCATCGCATTCCTGATCTATCGGGGCAACCCGCGCTGCGGCGGTCAGGGCGTCTACACCCGTCACCTCACGCGTGAACTGGTGAACCTCGGCCACAGCGTCGAGGTCTTCTCCGGGCCGCCGTGGCCGGAGCTCGACGAGGGTGTCGGCTTCACCGCCGTTCGCGGCCTCGACCTCTATCGCGACCCCGACCCGTTTCGCATCCCGGCGTTGAGCGAACTCACGTCCCTGGCCGACCTCTCGGAGCTCGGCGTGATGCTGAGCGGCGGGTTCGGCGAACCACTCGCGTACTCACTGCGCATCGAGAAGATCTTGCGGCATCGACGCGGTGACTTCGACATCATCCACGACAACCAGTGCATGGGTCCGGGGATCTTGAAGTTGCACCGCGAGGGGTGGCCGCTCCTCGAGACGCTGCACCACCCGATCACGGTCGACCGCTCCATCGCGCTCGATCACGCCGAGACGCCCTGGAAGCGCTACACGACCAAACGCTGGTTCGGTTTCTTGCGGATGCAGGTGCGCACCGTCAAACAACTCCCCGCGGTCCTCACGGTCTCGCACAACTCCAAGATCGACATCAACGCCCAGATGCAGGTCCCGCTGGAGCGCCTGACCGTCGTGCCGGTCGGCGTCGACCACACCGTCTTTCGCCCCTACGACGACGTGGTCAAGAAGAAGGGCCGCCTGATGGTCACCTCGTCGAGTGACGTGCCGATGAAGGGGCTCGTGCCACTCCTGGAGGCGATCGCCAAACTCCGCGCCGAGCGCGACATCGATCTCATCGTCATCGGTAAACCGCAGCCGAAGGGGCGCGTCGCTTCGGCCATGGAGCGACTCGGTCTCACGGACATCGTGACGACCATCTCCGGGGTCAGTGACGAGGAACTGGCGCGGCTCTACGGCGAGGCCGAGGTCGCGATCGTGCCGAGCCTCTATGAAGGCTTCTCACTGCCGGCCATCGAGGCGATGAGCTGCGGTGTCCCGGTCGTGGCGACGACCGGTGGCGCGCTGCCCGAGGTGGTCGGCGTCAGCGAAGAGACCGGGCTGCTCGTCGAGCCGAACAATCCCGAAGCGCTCGTGGTGGCGATTAGTCGACTGCTCGACGACGCGGATCTTCGCGCGCGCCTCGGTGCCGCGGGTCGCGTCCGCGTGATGGAGCGCTTCACGTGGGAAGTGACCGCGCGCGGCACGGCCGCCTGTTACGACGCGATCCTCACGGGTCAGCCGCTGCCGGACGCGATGGAGTTCGACTGATGCTGACCGCTCGCTACGACCAGTTGGGTCTCGAGCGCGGCGACAAGATTCTCGATCTGGGTTGCGGCTTCGGTCGTCACGCGTTCGAAGCGGCGCGCCGGGGCGCTGACGTCATCGCCCTGGACGCCGGTCGCGACGAGGTGGAGGGCGTGAAGAACATGTTCGCCGCGATGGTCGCGGCCGGTGAACTCGACGCCGCGACGCTCCACAGCGCGGCCGTGCAGGGCGACGCGCTGCACCTGCCCTTTCCCGACGCGACCTTCGACCGCGTGATCTGCTCGGAGGTCCTCGAGCACATCCCCGACGACCTCGGCGCCATGGGGGAGTTGGCGCGCGTGTTGAAGCCCGGCGGCACGATGGCCATCACCGTGCCGCGCTTCGGGCCGGAGTTGATCAACTGGGCGTTGTCCGACGCGTACCACAACGTTCCCGGCGGCCACATCCGCATCTACCGCAAGCGGATCCTCAAGGAGCGGCTGCGCTCGGTCGGACTGACCGACACCGGTCACCACTACGCCCACGGACTGCACAGTCCGTACTGGTGGTTGAAGTGTCTCGTCGGCACGACGAACGACGACAACCGGTTCGTGAAGCTCTATCACCGTCTCCTCGTGTGGGACATCATGAAGGCGCCGTGGCCGACACGCTACGCCGAAGCGATCATGGCGCCCTTGATGGGCAAGTCGATCGTCGTCTACCTCGAAAAGCCGTTGTCGTGACGACGACGTTGAGTGCTGTCTCCGGCGTCCCGGGACTCTTGAGTGGCGACGAGATCGCTCGCAGCGCCGAAACGCTCGCGTCGTTGCAGCTGAGGAGCGGCGCCATCCCGTGGTTCATTGGCGGACACTGTGACCCGTGGAATCACGTCGAGGCGGCGATGGCGCTCACGGTGACCGGCTACGCGGAGCAGGCCAGGGCCGCCTACCGCTGGCTCGCGGACAGCCAACTCGGTGACGGCAGTTGGTTCAACTACTACCTCGGCGATCAGGTGAAGGACGCGCGACTCGACACGAACGTCTGTGCCTACATCGCCGCCGGGCTCTACCACTACCTCGTCGCGACTAACGACGTCGACTTCTGCGTCGAACTGTGGCCGAGCGTCGAGCGGGCGATCGACTTCGTGCTGCGCTACCAGCACCCCGACGGCACGATCGCGTGGTCGTTGGACGCACTCGGCAGGCGCGAGGGCTACGCGCTCTTGACCGGATCGTCGTCGATCTTCCACTCGCTGCGCTGCGCGGTCGCGCTCGCCGAACGCGTCGACGCCGCCAAGCCGGCCTGGGAGCTTGCCGCCGGACGACTGGGCCACGCCGTGGCGCACCACCCGGGTGCCTTCGCCCCGAAGAACGAGTTCGCGATGGACTGGTACTACCCGATCTTCTCGGGCGCGTTGTTCGGTGCCGCCGGTCTCAAGCGCATCGAGGACGGCTGGGAACGACACGTCATGGACGGCTACGGCGTGCGCTGCGTCTCCACGAGCGACTGGGTGACCGCGGCCGAGACGGCCGAGTGCGTACTGGCCCTGGACGCGCTCGGCATGACCAGTCGAGCGTTGGATCTCTTTAGCTACACCCGTCGACACCGTCGCGACGACGGCGCCTACTGGACCGGCATCGCCTATCCGAGTGAGGTCACGTTCCCCGACCGCGAGACCACGTCTTACACGGCCGCGGCGATCATCCTCGCGGCCGACGCCCTGACGTCCTCATCGGCCGCGGCCGGACTCTTCCGACACGATTCGTTGCCGCTACCGATCGACCTCGCCGAACCGGGCTGTCCGCTGACGCTAGTGAACGCGCGTTAGCGCGCGCAGCGATCCACACTCGGCGCGTTCGACGAACGTCTCGCTCTCGATTGCGGCGCGGTAGATCTCATAGGGCGGGCGACCGCCGTCGTCGGGATTGGGGAAGACGTCGTGGATGAGGAGCAGTCCGCCGACGACGACCTTGGGCGTCCAGGCCTCGAAGTCGGCCCACGCGACGTCGTGTCCGTGGCCGCCGTCAATGAAGAGGAGGTCGAGCGGTTGGTTGAAGTGCGCCGCGACCACGACCGACGGACCGACCAGACCGATCACGGTCGACTCGAGCTGCGCCTCGGCGATCGTGCGCTGCCACGAGGGCAGCGTGTTGAGACGTCCGTCCGCGGGGTCGACGAGTGCCGCGTCGTGGTGCTCCCAGCCGGACTGGTTCTCCTCGCTGCCGTGATGATGATCGAGGGAGTAGAGGACCGAGTTCGTCGCTTCGGCGGCGGCACCGAGATAGACCGCGGACTTGCCGCACCACGCGCCGATCTCGAGCCACGTGCCGCGATGCGAACGCCCCCCGTGGGCGAGAGCGAACTCGAAGAGCGCGAGGCCCTCCTCGCGAGGCATGAATCCCTTCACCGTGTCGGCGAATGCGAGCAGGTCGTCGAGGCGACTCAAGCGATCGACACGATCAGTGAGGTGATGGTGGCGATCCCGAGTCCGGCGAAGATCAGTCCGCCGCCCAGGCGAACGCGCTTGAGAGGAATGCGTCGCTGCAGCGCGCGACCGCTGTAGGCGCCGATGAACGAGACGGCGATGAGGGCGAGCGAGGACGCCAGGAACACCTCGAGGGGCTGGCGCAGTCGGGCTTCGAAGTTCGCGGCCTGAATCTGGGTGAGGTCACCGAACTCCCCGATGAAGATGACGATGAAGGCCGTCGTCACCTCCTTCCAGCGCGTCGCGGCATTTTCAATACCGGCCTCACGGCGACCCTTCGCCTCTTCGGCGGACTCCGGCACGAAGAGCAGATAGGCCGCGCCGCCGAGAAAGAGCACGCCGACGATCAAGTCCTTCCAGTGCACGGGGAAGAAGGTGAGGAGCGACCCGGCGCCCACGGCGATACCCATCTGCACGACCAACGCCAGTGACCCGCCGACGAAGACCATCAGCGGTCGGGCTCGAGTCGCCATGATCACGGTCGCCAAGAACGTCTTGTCGGGCAACTCCAGGACGAACATCAGGGCAACGATGCCCACGAACGCCCCTACGTTCATGCCGTCATCAAAGTTGGTCGCGCATCGCGGCCGAGAAGGTGAGGCCAACGCGCATCCGTTCGATGTTCTGTTGGACCGTCTTCTGCTCGCCGCTCAGGGGATGCGAAGTGTGGAACGCTTCGACCTCGTCGGCGAAGGCCGCGTCGTTGATGTAGGTACGGATCCCCAACGTCATGTAGGCCAGCGTGTTCGGCGGGAACTTCTCGAGGGCCTCGTCCCAGCGCGACGTCATCAGGCGCCAGACGCTCGGACCGGTCGTGGCGTTCGTCGAGAGGAGCCCCAATATGGACGACGCGTCCTGATTGCGGAACTCGCTGAACGCCTTGTCGGCGGCGTCGAGGGCGACGCGCTCCTCGTTGAATCCGGCGAGGCCACGCCAGTAGCGCTGCTCGTCCTGGGGACTCGAGGCGCTGCGGAATCGCTCGATGAACGTCTCGTAGTCGCCGGGTCGATCCTGTGAGGCCACGACGCGCAGGATCGCGTAGGCCAGGTCGCCGTTGATGTCATTGGCGTCGAAGCGCCTGGCGGCTTCGGCCTGGATCGATGCATTGGCGCCCGTCGTTCCGAGCGTCGACAGTACTAACGCGCGAAGTTGCGGCGTGAGTTCGCTGTCACTGGACTGCGCGTCCCACCCGAGTCGCTCGAACTGCGGTTCGAAGATCTCGCGTACCTTCGCGGCGAATCGGGGGAGTTGCTCGGTGGGCAGTGCCCGATCGATGTAACCAACGGCGCCCGCGAGCGTGCCCCACGGCGTCGGCTCGTCGAGGTTGCCGAGTCCGGCGCCGATCGTCAAGAACTGTTCGGCGCTGATCTGGCTCGAGTACAACAGCGCCCAACTGTCCGAGAGCAACGCGGCGCGCTCCAGCGCGTTGAGGTCCGAGATGTGGTCGGACAGTGCCTTGAGTTCGGTGGCGCCGTATCGCGTTCGGTAGTAGCCCGATCCGCCGGCGTTGAGTACGACCGGCGCCTCGGCGTCGACCTCGAGCGGCGTGTCCTCGAGCAACTGAACGCTGGGCTCGCCGCCCTTCAACGAGCGCGTCCAGACGGGGACCTTCCACGAAGAACCGATCGCGCTCGCACCAGTCGCGGGGCCGTAGGCGAAGGGCTGCTGGCTGATCAGACCGTCGCTCAACGATGACGAGCGGGTAGCCACCCTGGAGGATCCAGGTGTTCATGACGTCGCGCACCGGTTCACCGGAGATCTCTTCGATGGCGTCCCACAGGTCGGTCGTGACCGTATTGGCGTAACTGTGCTTGCGCAGGTAGTTACGGATACCGTCGCGGTAGGTCTCGGCGCCGAGGTACTGCTCGAGCATGTGCAAGATGCCCGCGCCCTTCTCGTAGGTGAGGCGGTCGAACATTCCCTGCGTGTCGTCGGGGGAGACCACTTCGTACTCGACCGGTCGCGTCGCGTGCAGACCGTCGATCTCCAGGGCCAGGTCGCGTTCGGAACTGAAGGTGACCCAGACCTTCCACTGCGGACGGAAGGCGTCTTGGCACATGACCTCCATGAACGTCGCGAAGGCCTCGTTCAGCCAGATGCCCTCCCACCACTCCATGGTGACGAGGTCGCCGAACCACATGTGGGCGATCTCGTGCATGACGACCTTGGCGACGCGCTTCATCTCGGCGAGTGAGGCCTTGGCCGGGTCGATCAACAGGTCGGGCATCCGGTAGGTGATGCATCCGAGGTTCTCCATCGCGCCCTGCATGAAGTCCGGGATCGCCAACATGTCCAACTTGTCCCCGGGATAGGGGATGTCGAAGTAGTCCGAGAAGTAGCGCAACGCGAAGGCGCCGGCCTCGAGTGCGTGTTCGGTGAGATGCGCGTTGCCGATCGGGAAGACGATGCGCAGCGGCACGCCGTCGACGTCCAACGCTTCGGTCTCTTCGAACGGACCGATCACGAAGGCCACGAGGTACGTCGACATCTTCATGGTCGGCGTGAAACTGACGGTGCGCTGGCCGTTACCGAGGTCGGTGTCCGAGGACACCGGCGAGTTGGAGTACGCCGCGAGGTGGCTCGGCACCGTGAGGTTCACTTGATAGGTCGCCTTGAAGGCCGGCTCGTCCCAGCAGGGGAAGGCGCGACGGGCGTCGGTGTTCTCGAACTGCGTCGTCGCGATGGTGTGCTTCACGCCCGACGGGTCGGTGAACGTCGAACGGTAGAAGCCGTGCAACTGATCGTTCAAGATCCCGGTGAAGGCGATCTCGAGAACGGCCGAACCAACGGGCAGCTTCGCGTCGAACGTGTAGGTGGCGACTTCGTACTGATTGTCGAGGTGCAGGTCGGTGGAGCGGTGCGCCGTGCCGCCGATCGTGAGCGTCGCCGCGCCGAGGTCGAGTTCGATGGCGTTCAACTTCACTTCCTTGGTCGACTCGGTGATCTCAACGTCGATCTCGACGCGACCGGCGAAGGTTGCCTTCTCCAGGTCCGGGGTCATGAAGATGCGATAGGCCGAGGGGACCACCGTTCGGTCGAGACGATAGGGGTTGTTTTCAGTGGTCATATGGAACAACCGTAGTTCGCCGCGGTCTATCCTCGCTAAGTGACAGATAGCCCTACGCCGGTTTCACTCCGCGTAAAACCTGGTCCGAATCGTCTAGCGGTCACCGGTATCGGGAACGCGATGCTCGACATCATCTCGCAGGACTCGAACGAGGTCTACCGCCAACTCGGCCTCGTGAAGGCGGCGATGTCACTCATCCAAGAGGACCAACTCGCGACGTTCTTCAACGCCATGGGCCCGACGATCCAGATGTCCGGCGGCTCGGTCGCGAACTCGATCGCCGGCGTCGCGGCACTCGGTGGCACCTGCGGCTACATCGGCAAGGTGGCCGATGACGACTTCGGGCATCGCTTCACGCACGACCTGACCTCGATGGGCGTCGAGGTGGACCTGGCGATCGCCGCACCGGGTGAGGGCGCGACCGGACGCTGCCACGTCTTCATCACCGATGACGCCCAGCGAACGATGGCGACGTACCTGGGCGCGTCGAACCAACTGCGCGTCTCGGACATCAACGAGCGCCTCATCTCGCGCTCCGAGATCACGTACGTCGAGGGCTACCTCTTCGATCTGCCCCCGGCCAAGGAGGCCATCCGCAAGGTCGTGAACTTCGCGCACGACTGTGACTCCATGGTCGCGCTGTCGCTGTCGGACATGTTCTGCGTCGATCGCCACCGTCGCGACTTCTTGGAACTCGTCACCAACGACGTCGACGTGCTGCTGTGCAACGAGACCGAGGTCTGTTCGCTCTTCCAGGTCCCGAACCTGGAGCGGGCCTTCAGTGCGTTGGAAGAACTCGGCATCCTCGCGGTCGTCACGCGCGGACCGATCGGTGCCGACGTCCTCACCGTCACCGGCGTCGTGAGCGTCCCGGCCCACGAGGTCGAGAACGTCATCGATCAGAACGGCGCCGGCGACATGTTCGCCTCCGGCTTCCTCTACGGACTCGCGCTGGGCGCCGATCCGGTCGAGTCGGCCGAACTGGGATCACTGTGCGCCGGGGAGATCATCTCGCACCTGGGCGCTCGACCGGAGAACGACCTCGAAGAACTGGCGATCGAGGCGGGACTGCTGTAATCAGATCCCTTGGGCGTCGAGGATGGCGTCGAGTTCGCGCGTGTGTATCGTCTCCCACTTGACCCAGGCGATGGCGATGGGAATGCACGCGAGCAACATCAAGGCGTCGCCGCCGATCCACATGATCGCGCCGCCCAGGTGGATGTTGGCGAGGATGCCCTGCGTGGTCGATCCTTGCGGCGCCATCGCCCGGTAGGCCGGGAAGGGCGTGTGCGAGGACATCGCGAGTGCCAGTCCGGTGAAGGTGTCGACGGGCACGGCCGCCATGACGAAGACGAGTCGCAGTCCGCGGTGGATCGTGGTGCCGCGTTCGAGGCCGAAGGCGACGCGGAAGAACAGGTAACCGACGACCAAGAAGCCGATCTGTTCGAGGTGATGGACCCACTCGTGTTCCATCATGAGGTTGAACAGTCCGGTCAAGTGCGTGATCGGGATGAAGACGAAGTACGCGGCGAAACCGAAGAGTGGCTGGGTGACCAGCGTCATGAAACGACCGTCGAGGAAGTGGCGCAGGCGCTCGGAGCCGGCGTCGTAGGCGAGGTCGAGTGGCGCGCTGAGGGCGAAGAGGGGAGCGGCCACCATGATCAACAAGAGGTGCTGGATCATGTGATCGCTGAAGTACTCCATGTCGAACACGCCGATGACGGACTGCGTCGCGATGAACGTCACGATCAGCCCCGCGAGGAAGGAGACCGTTCGCTTCGCGGACCAAAAGCCGACGCGTTGGGTTCCGATCATGTAGAGCATCAACGCCGCGAACATCATCAGCAACGGCAGGACACCCAAGTGCCACTGGTTCCAATCGTGCCATGAGAACTGCGGGCGAGATAACGACATATCGGGCACGACACAATTGTAAGGTGCCTTTCGCCATCGAAAAGTCGCCCGTTATGATGGCGCGGTGAAGTCGAAGTATCTCTCGCGCCGGGCGATCGGCCTCCATTTTGCGCTCGTCGCCTGGGTCGCGATTTGCCTCTCGGCGGGCTGGTGGCAGGTCGACGCCGCGGTCGGCGGCAACTCACTGAGCTACCTCTACGCCGTCGAGTGGCCAGCCTTCGCCGTGCTGGGCGTGTTCGGCTGGTACGCGCTGTTGAACCGCGAGAAGATCACCGAACACCAGGAAAAGACCCGAAAAGAGTACGAAGAGAAGATGCGAACCGAAGCGCAGATGGCGCGCCAGGTCGACGTGGAAGAGGACCCCGCCCTCGCCGCCTACAACGATCACCTGGCCGAGATCGCGACGCGCCCGAAGAAGCGGCTCTGGGGCCACTGATGGAGATCGCATTCCGGCGCTACCGGATCATGTCCTTCATCACGGGCTCGACGTTGTTGACACTGTTCGTCTTTTTGCTGTTGCACTGGATCGACCTCTCGCTCTGGAAGCACCTAGAGATCCTCGTGCGCATCGACGGCATTGCCCACGGCATCATCATGTATCCGCTCTACATGATCGCGAGCTTCAACATGGTCTTGAAGTTCCGGCTCCCGCTGGCGTTGCTGCTGTTGATGTTGGTCGCGGGATTCTTCCCCGGGGTGGCGTTCTACCTCGAACACCGGATGCGACTGCGGCTCTACCCCGACGGGCTGCCCGCGAAATGAACAGCCCCTGGCTCGAACGCCGGGTGATCGCCTTTGCGCACCAGGGTGGATCGTTCGAAGGACCGTCCTCGACGCTGGCGGCGATCACGCGAGCGCTCGCTGAAGGCGCGACCGCGATCGAACTCGACGTCCACGCGACCAAGGACCGCCGGATCGTGGTCTGTCACGACGAGACGGTCGATCGTACGACGAACCATCACGGGGCGATCGCGGACCTGACGCTGGCCGAGTTGCGCGACATGGACAACGCCTACTGGTGGATCGCCGGCGAGACCGTCACACCCGATCACGAACCGTCGGCGTACCTCGAGCGCGGCAAGGCCCCGGCCGACCGTGACTTCGCGATCGTGACGCTCGAAGAGGTCGCCGAACGTTTTCCCGGCGTGCTGTTGAACCTGGATCTGAAGCGCACCGACCCCGACGTCGAGCCCTACGAGGAGTTGCTCGCGGACGAACTGCGACGACTGGAGCGCTCGAACTCGGTCATCGTGGGCTCGTTCCACGACGTCGCGGTCCAGAGGTTCCGATCACTGGCTCCGGAGGTCGCGACCTCGGCCGCGACCGGCGAGGCGGCGACCTTCTACTTCTCCATGCTCGAGGGTGTGCCGAGCGTGCCGCCGGTGTGTGCCTTTCAGGTTCCCGCGGTCTACGGCGACGTCACCGTGGTCGACGAGCGATTCGTCCAGACGGCCCACGAGGCCGGCATCGCGGTCCACGTGTGGACGATCAACGACGTGGGCGAGATGCACCAACTCCTCGACGTCGGGGTGGACGGGCTGATCAGCGACCGACCGACGCCACTGGTCCAGGTCTTGCGAGAACGCGACTGCGCCTGGAACGGGGTCTTGTGAAGCGGCCTTAGCCGCGACCGCAGTTCGGCTTCTTACCGTGATTGGCCTTCTTCTTTGCGCGCATCTTGCGCTTCACGGTTCGCTTTGACATAGGTGACAATGTTAGTTGATTGGCCAGTGGCCGAGCGAAACGAGGAGTTCCCCATGGAAAACGCAGATGTCGTCGCTGGTCAACTCGTTCTCGTCGCGACGCCCTTGGGCAATCTCGGTGACATCTCGCGCCGGGCGTTGTCGTTGCTCGAGACGGCCGACGTCATCTACTGCGAGGACACCCGTCGCTCGAGCACGCTCTTCAGCGCGCACGACATCGCCGTCAATGGGCGACTGCGCGCGCTGCACGAGCACAACGAGGCCTCGTTGTGCGATCAGATCGTCGCCCAAGTAGCGGGTGGCCGGACCGTCGTGGTGATCAGTGACGCCGGAACGCCGGGCATCAGCGATCCCGGTGCTCGCGTGGTCGCGGCCGTCGCGGCGGCCGGACTTCGTGTCACGACGGCGCCGGGCGCCTCGGCGCTCATCGCGGCGCTGACGATCAGCGGTCTATCCACCGAGCGCTTCGCCATGGAGGGATTCCTCCCGCGAAAGTTCGGCGAACGTGAACTGCTCTACGCCCAGTGGGTGAACGAACCCCGGACGATCGTCTTCTACGAATCGCCGCAGCGCCTGGCCGCCACGTTGGCCGAGATGGCCGCGCAGTTCGCCGAGCGGCGGATCTGCGTCGCTCGCGAGATCACCAAGTTGCACGAAGAGGTGCTTCGCGGCACGGTCGATGAGATCGCCGAGTTTGTCAGCGGCCGCGAGTTGCTCGGCGAAATCGTCGTCGTGCTCGAAGGCGCCCACGAGGTCGAGGTCATCGACGACGAGCTGATCCGCGCGGCGCTGCGCGATCAGATTGACGAGGGGATGAGCACGCGCGACGCGGTCGCCTTCGTCGCCGAATCGCTCGGCGTGGCGCACCGCGGCGTGTACCAGATGGCGCTCGAACTTCGAGCGGACGACGCGTTGTAAGTCATTATCCTTTCCAGATGGCTCGCTTCTATCTCACGACGCCGATTTACTACGCCAATGACGCACCGCACGTCGGCACGGCCTACACGACGGTGAACGCCGACGCCCTGGCGCGCTGGCACCGGTTGATCGGGGACGAGACGAAGTTCCTCACGGGAACGGACGAACACGGTCAAAAGGTCGCCGACGCGGCGGCGAAGAACGGTCAGTCGCCTCAGGAGTGGACCGATAGCAAGTCGTTGCAGTTTCGCCAGGCCTGGGAGGCGCTCGACATCAAGTACGACGACTTCATCCGCACGACCGAAGCGCGTCACTACGAGAGCGTCCAGAAGTTCCTCACCGCGATCTACGACAACGGTTACATCTATAAGGACATCTACAAGGGCCTCTACTGCGTCAGCTGCGAGGACTACTACACGATCGAGACGAGCGTGGACGGCAAGTGTCCGATCCACGGTCGGCCACTCATCGAGATGGAAGAGGAGAACTGGTTCTTTCGCCTCAGCGCCTTCGAAGAACGACTGAAGGAGCACTACGCGGCCCATCCCCGTTTCGTCACACCCGAGACCAAGCGCAACGAAGCGCTCTCGTTCATCAACGGCGGGCTGCGCGACATCTCGATCACTCGCACGTCGATCTCGTGGGGCGTGCCCGTGCCGTGGGACGAGGAGCACGTCTTCTACGTCTGGTACGACGCACTGATCAACTATCTGACCGCCATCGGGTACGGCCGCGACGACGACGAGGTCGCCAAGTGGTGGCCCAACTCGCACCACATGATCGGTAAGGAGATCATCCGCTTTCACTGCGTCTGGTGGCCGGCGATGTGCATGGCCGCCGGTATCGGACCGGTCAGTCACGTGCAGGTGCACGGCTGGCTCTTGCTCGGCGGACAGAAGCTCTCGAAGACCATGGCCTCTGAGGGCGAGGTGCGCCTCACCGACATCGCGCCGATCGAACTGACCAATGAGTTCGGTGTCGACCCGCTTCGCTACTACCTGTTGCGCGAGACGGCGCTCGGTAACGACGGCGACTTCTCGCACGAGGGAATCCTCGCGCGCTACAACACGGACCTCGCCAACAATCTCGGTAACCTCGTCGCGCGTGTGACGACGGTTGTGGCGACCAAGTGTGACGGGAAAGCCCCGACGCCGCGCGAGGACTCGCCACTTCGCGCCCCGGCTGAACTCGCGATCGAAGAGAACGCAAAGGCGTGGGACGGCTTCGCTCCCCAGAGCGCGCTCGAAGCGACGTGGGGACTCATCGGTGCGACCAATGCGTACCTTGAACAGCTCGCGCCCTGGAAGATGGACGCCGGAGCCGATCTGAACGCCGTGATGGGTGACGCCCTCGAAGCGATCCGGATTGTCGCGATCCTCGCCACGCCGGCGATGCCGAAGACCTGTGAAGAGATTTGGCGCCGCATTGGGCTCACCGGTCTCCCGAGCGACGAGGTCTTCGCCGCGTCATCGGTGTGGGGCCAGTACCGCAGCGACGCGACCATCCAAAAGGGTGAACCGCTCTTCCCGCGCATGAGGAGCGACGCGTGAGTCACTGGAGCGACGCGCACTGTCACCTCCAAGAGCAGTTCCTCGGCGACGAGGCGACGACCGCGAAGCTCAACGAGACGCTGGCGCGCGCGCACGACGGCGGGGTCGACCGCGTCGTGGTGATCGGCACCGACGCCACGACCTCGGCCCAGGCGCTCGAGATTTCCGACGTCGACAGCCCCGTCGAGATCTACGCCACGGTCGGCCTGCACCCCCATGACGCCCTGCACGACATCGGCCCGGTCCTCGATCTGGCGCGAAAAGGTCACCCGAAACTGGTGGGAATCGGTGAATGTGGTCTCGATTACTACTACGAGCACTCGCCGCGCGCCGATCAGCGCCGCGCCTTCGCCGCGCAGATCGCCCTCGCTCACGAACTCGACCTGGCGCTCGTGATCCACGCCCGCGAGGCCTTCGACGACCTCTTCGAACTACTCACCAGCGAAGGCGTGCCCGAGCGCACCGTCGTGCACTGTTTCACCGGCACGACCGAGGACGCCCAGGCCGCACTCGCGCTCGGTTGTGACATCTCGGTCTCCGGGATCGTCACGTTCAAGAGCGCCGAGGTGCTGCGCGAGGCCGTGCGTTCGGTGCCACTCGAGCGCCTCCACGTCGAGACCGACAGCCCGTTCTTGGCGCCCGTGCCGTATCGCGGGAAGGCGAACGAACCGGCCTTCGTCACGGTCGTAGGGGAGTTCGTCGCCGAACTGCGTGGTGAGAGCTTCGTCGAGGTTCGCGAAGCGACGAGTGCGAATACGGCCCGTCTTTTCCGATTGCCTCCACGATAAAGGTCGTTAATCAGGTAATTCAGCGGGATTTGCGCCGTGAGTTGCCACGGGACCCACCCTCTCGTAGCGTTGTGGGCCGGGGGGATTGCCTATACCCCAGTGTTGTGGCGGAGGGTGGAGATCTGAGGGCATCAAACCCGCGGTCGCTAGGGCGTCCGTTGTCGGTACTGATCATGATCGTCGCACTGGTGGCGTCAGCGGGAATCGTCGCGCCCGCGACGGCGCAGGCCTCGACGCACGCCCGTCGCCACATGCCCGATTTGATCGGACTCAGTCGGGCCCGGGTCTACGCCGTCATGCGCGCCGACGCACTGTATTTCGTGACGACCGGTCCGGGCAGCGCGAACGGCACCTGGAAAGAGGCCGTCGGTCAGTCGCCCAAGCCCGGCACGGTCGTTGCCTGGCACTACCAAGCGACGGTGCGCGTCTCGAGCGCGAACCCGCACGCACCGCGCCGCGTCCCTCGACTGATCGGACTGTCACGGGCCCGTGCCTACGCGGCGATGAAGCGGGCGCAACTCTTCTTTACTACCCGCGGACCAGGGAGTTCGAACGGAAAGTGGATCGTCGTGCTGCACCAATCACCGGCCGCGGGCACACGAGTTCGCTGGCACGCCACGATCCATCTCACCGTGAGCACTCGACGTCCGAAGCCCAAGAAGCCGGTCCACCGTCATCCGGTGACGACCACGACCGTGAAGAAGAGACCGAAGCCCTCCTGCACGCCCACCTCGACGACGGAGCCGACGACGACCACCACGTCGATTCCGACGTCAACGACCGTGCCCGGCGCGACGACGACCACGACGGAGCCCACGCCCACGACGACGACCACGATCTGCAAGCCGGTGACGACCACGACGATCAAGCCGAAGAAGAAGAAACCGAAGAAGTACCGCATCGGTGACGCGACGTGGTACCGCTACGTGCCGGGACACTGCGCCACGTGGTACCTGCCACGCGGCACGCGCATCACGATCCGCGACCTCGCGACCGGTCGGGTCGTCCACTGCATCGCCTCGGACCGCGAGGCGGCCCACGGCGACCGGGTCGTCGACCTCGATACGGTGCAGTTCGCTGAGTTGGCCCCTTTGGCCAAAGGAGTCGTCGTCGTTAAAGTCAGTTGGTGACCCATACGCGCACCGAACTACGGGCCCTGCTCGACGAACACGGTCTCACGCCGTCGCGCGCCCTCGGTCAGAACTTCGTCGTCGACCCCAATACGGTTCGCCGGATCGCACGTCTCGCCGACGTCGGCGCCGGCGACCTCGTCCTCGAGATCGGTGCCGGCTTGGGATCGCTCACCCTGGCCCTCGTCGAGACCGGCGCCGAGGTCCACGCCATGGAAGTCGACCGCTATCTGCTCGAGCCGCTGCGATCGGTCGTCGAACCTCACGGCGTCACGGTCCATCACGCCGACGCGCTCAGTGCCGGCTACGCCGCCATCTTGAACGGACGCGACGCGGTCGTCGTCGCGAACCTTCCCTACAACGTCGCCACGCCGTTGGTGCTGCATCTGCTGGAGAGCGAACCGCTGATCCGTCGGATGCTGGTGATGGTGCAAAAGGAAGTCGGTGAACGCTTCGCCGCCCACGCCGGTGACGAGGCCTACGGCGCGGCGTCGCTGCGCGTCCAGTACTTCGCCGACGCGCGTGTCGTGGGCAAGGTGAGTCCGACGGTCTTCTTGCCCAAACCGAACGTCGAATCGGCCTTGGTGTCAATCGTGCGGCGCCCGGAGGTGCGCGTCGATCCGTCGCTCGTGAGCGAAGCCGACCTCTTCGAGGTCATCCGCACGTCCTTCGGGCAACGACGCAAGATGTTGCGCCGGTCCCTCGCCGCCTGGTCGAGCGAGGGGGTCTTCGAGCGCGCCGACGTGGCCGAGACGAGACGACCGGAGGAGTTGACGATGGAGGAGTTCGCACGACTGGCGGCCGCCAAATGACTGAACTGCTGGCCCACGCCAAACTCACCTGGAACTTAGAGATCACCGGCGTGCGCGAGGACGGCTTCCACGAACTGCGTAGCGAGATGACGACCATCGCCCTGCACGACGTGCTCTTCGTCGAGGACAACGCCGACCACTTGGAGATCCTCAATCCCTTCGCCACCGAGGTGGCGACCGACGAGAGCAATCTGATCGTGCGGGCCCTGCGACTGGTCGGGCGACGCGCCGGCGTGCGGGTGGAGAAATCGATCCCCGTCGGCGGCGGCCTCGGCGGCGGGAGCGCCGACGCGGCGGCGATTCTGCGCTGGGCCGGGGGAGTGTCGAACGAACGCGCCGTCACGATCGGTGGCGACGTGCCCTTCTGTCAGTTCGGGGGACGCGCTCTCGTCGAAGGGGTGGGCGAGCGCTTGCGCGCGCTGCCCTACGAAGAGCGCCACCTCACCCTCATCGTCCCGGACTTCGGCGTCTCGACGCACGAGTGCTACCGGGCCTACGACGAGATGCGCGCCGACGGCTGGTCACCCAAGGGGAACAATCATCTGGAAGAGCCGGCCGGCCAGGTCGAGCCTCGTCTGGCGCGCACGCTGGCCTGGCTGCGCGCTGAGATCGGTCCCGAGGTGCAACTGGCCGGATCAGGCTCTTCGATGTTCGTCGAGGGTCACCTGCGCACGATCGGGAGCCGCTGGGACATGACCGGCCCCGAGGGCCCTCTCCAGTTGTCCACGCTCACTACGACACCCCGCTAGGCGTCGACGAAGGCTATTTACCGGCGGCGCGACGCTGAAAGCGGGTTCGCTTCAGCATCTTCTTGTGCTTTTTCTTGCGCATGCGCTTACGGCGCTTCTTGATTAGTGATCCCATGGCTCGAACTAACTTAGTCGCTTTCCTCGAGGCGACCAGAAGCGCGCACCTGGAGCGGCGCCGCCGAAGGTCCGTCCAGGCGCTCGATTCGCAGGGCCTGGCGGGGGCAACCGCGCACGGCGAGACGGGCCGACTTCAAGAGGGCGAGCTCGCTCACCGGCGTCGGGCGCTCGTGAATGATCGGGTAGCCCCACTCGTCGACCTGGACCAGATCGGGCGCCAGTTCGTGACAGTGCGCGAATCCGTCACAGAGGATCGGATCGACGCGCAGCACGAAGTGGTCGGGTTTGCGGTTCATTCCCAAATCAGTTCTGACTCGTGCTCGAGAGCCGGCACCGAGACCCAGCGCCGGGTCGTCGTCATCGCTTCACACGGCGTGCCGTTCACGTGGTCCTCGACGTGGCGGGCGAAGACCTTGAGGGCCGACTCGACGAGTCGCACGACGCCGTCGGGGTGACGACAGGCCCCTCGTCCGTCGATGACGGCGCAGCGCTCCTTGAGTCGCACAAGGGCGTCGTGGGGATCGCGTGAACCGTGGAGCAAGATCCGCAGGTCCTCGGCGAGCGCCGGCAGACCGAAGGCACACGGACCGCACTGGCGTGAACTCTCGTGCGCCATCCACTTCACGACGCGATGGGTCTCGGCCAACCCGCAGCCACTCTTGGGCACGACGACCAGCACACCGGCGCCGACGATGGCGCCGAGCGGTTGCAGGTCCTCGTTGCAGTAGGGCGCGTCGAGGTGCGACCCATCGAGCCACGCGCCGCCGTACCCGCCGGTGAGGATCGCCTGGGGCTCGGGGTCGGCGCCGGCCTCGCGAAGGATCGAACGCAGTGGCGTGCCGAGGGAGACCTCGAGGACCGTCGGTCGACGCACGGCACCCGACACCGAGACCAACGTGGTGCCGGGGCTCGAGGGCGTTCCCATCTCGCGAAACCAGGCCGCGCCGAAGCGGTTGATCAACGCGACGTGGGCGCACGTCTCGGCGTTCACCACCAGCGCCGGCGCGCGACCGACGTGCAAGACGTGGGGGCGTTGTGCTCGGTACTGCGGCATCGTCTCGTTGTCGTTCAGCCAGTGCACGAGCGCCGACTCCTCGCCGGCGACGTAGCGCCACGGCGGCGTGTGCAGTTCGAACGCCGGTCCGACGCCGCGGCGTTCACGCTCGTGCAAGGCGCGTTGCACGTGGTGCACGACCGCAGAGTCCTTGCGCGACACGCAGACCGCGACGTGGCGCGCGCCGATCAGCGTGGCCACGTTCTGAGCGCCGTCGAGCACGAGATGGGGATTGGAGGAGAGCAGCGTGCGGTCCTTGTGGCCGACCGGCTCGCCCTCCATGGCGTTCACGACGACGACTTTGTTATGGCCGCGTTGATGACGCAGCAGTTCGACCTTCTTCGAGGTCGAGAAACCGGCACCGCCGCGGCCCAGCAGTCCGGACGCGCCGAGTTCGCCTTCGAGCGCGACGCCGGCGACGACGCGACCGAACGTCAACTCGTGTTCGCGCAGCGTGAGCGTGCGCTCCGATGCCCCCAGCATGATGCGCGGCAGTGCGTTCGATCTCATCGCGGCACTCGCGTTCGTCGTTTCGGGTGAGACCCGGGGCCCTTCGTCGGTGGACTGAGTTGCGGATCATGCGGCGCGAGGGGCGAAAGCGCGGTCCGCCCCAACGACCTCGTCGGTCGTTTCACGTAGCGCCAGATCGCGGTGACGACGACCGCGAGCGCGCACGCCGTGACGACGGCCAATCCGATGCCGGATCGGGCGTCGGTGCCAATCAAGAAGCTGTGCACGATGGCCGCTGCGAACGCGAGCCAGCTGAACCAGTGGATGAATCGCCACGAGCTGTTGGCGATGCGCGCCTTCATCAGACTCGAGGCCCACACCGCCAACATCAGGTCGAACGCGACGGCGCCGACCGCGACGTCCCAGCGTTTGTAGTTCGACGTCATCGGGATGATCGTCGAAAGCCAGCCCGTGGGCACGTAACTGTCGACCACCGTCGTGACGATGTGCAGGACCAGGAACGCCATCGCCACCATCGATACCGATCGGTGCAGCTCGTTGAGCTCGAAGCGACCGACGGCGCTGCCCCCCACGCGATTGGAGACGAAGGCGCCGAGACAGACGACGATCGTGAAGAGGACCAGCGCGACGAGGCCCGTCGCTCGCGTCGTGTACCAAAAGTACGGTGAGGTGAAGGCGATCATCGCGTCGCCGTATCGGCCGGCCACCCGCCGACGAATTCGATGTCGCCGTCTCGGCGAACGAGACGCGCCGACCATCCAGCCTGGGCGATGTGGTAGCTGGCCTCTTCATTCCACAAGAGCGCCGCGGTCGCGAAGGCGTTGGCGAGGACGCAGTCACTCGCACTGACCGTCGCGGTGGTGTAGAGACCGTTCGCGCACTGACCGGTGCGCGGATCGACGATGTGATTGACGATGCGCCCGCCCGAGCGCCACGTTCGCGTCGTGCTCGAGGACGTCGCGATCCCACCGTGACGAAAGGCCACCCTCGGTTCGAGCCCGTCCAGGACCAGGGAATCGCTCACCGCGATCACCCACGGCCCGTCGGGTCCTTTTCCTCGCACGGCCACGTCACCACCGAGTTCCACGACGACACCGCCCGACGATGCGACGTCGTCGGCGACGAGGTCCACGACCAGCGCCTTGGCACTCGCGCCGAGGTCGAGTCGACAGGGCGGATCGAGCCCGACGGTGTGCTCGATCACGTTGAGATGGATCGACGACGGCCCCGTTGCGGGAACGCACGCACGTTCGGGGATCGAATCGTCATCGATGAGCTCGTCATAGTCCCGGTCGTAGCCGAGGGCGACCAGCGCCGGGAGGACCGTCGGGTCGACCAGTTGGCCGGTCGCGTTCGAGGCTCGGAGTGCCGCTTCGAGGGCGAGTTCCAGGGTGGGACTGATCGACATCGTCGCGCCGTGACTCTCGTTCAGTCGCGAGAGTTCGGAGTCGTCACGGAATCGATTGCACGCCGCGTCGAAGGCCTCCAACCAGTGCCACAGTCGTTGCGTGGCGTCATCCATCTGATGTTCATTCTCCGTGGCGAGCGTTCCACTGAGTCCCCACATCTCGAATTTCATCACGATCCTAGAAACAGATCGACCGGCCGGACGGCGTCGATTCGCAGACCGTCGTGGTGGTGACCGGTGCGGTCGTCGGGGGAGTGTAGACCGTCGTCGGCGCAACCTTCCTCAGCGTGGTCGGAGTCGTTTGCACGGTGCGTTGCGTCGTCGCGGTGGTGTGTTCCGTGGTCGCCGTCGTGCGTTGCGTCGTCGTGGTGACTCGGCGGATGGTCGTCGTCGTGGTAGCCGCCGTTGGCTCCGTGGTCGTCGCTTCGCCCGTCGTTGACGGGAGCGTGGTCGAAGGGATGGTGGATAGGACGACGGCCGAGTGCGCGATGTTGTCCGCGTACCCGACGAAGAGCGCCGACGTCGCGCACGAACCCAAGAAGATCGCCTGGGTGACGTGTCGAACTCGCGCGAAGCGTCGATCGCGCTGCTGGGGGGTGCGTTGAGCGGGGGTCATCGATCTCCTTAGGACGTATTCTCCCACCCCTCACTAAGGAGATGAAAGCCCCACGCTAAGAAGCGCGGAAAAATTGGCCCAATATTGAGCGTGTTTTAGAGAATTTCATCTATCGGTAATGTGATCGTGAATCGTGCGCCGCCGAGTTCGGGGTCGCGGTCGACCGAGACACTGCCCTGCAGTTCGGCGACGACTTGGGCGACGATCGACAGGCCGAGTCCCGATCCCGGCAAGGCGCGCGCCGACGCCGAGCGCCAGAAGCGATCGAAGATGAAGGGCTGATCGGCGTCGCTGATCCCCGGACCGCTGTCGCTCACCGAGAAGGAGCCGTCGCGTGATGCCACGACGATACGGCCACCGTCCGGCGTGAACTTGATGGCGTTCGTGAGCAGATTCGAGATCGCGCGTTCCAGACGGTCGCGGCGACCGAGGACGCTCGAAGGCTCCACGTTCACGTCGATCGTGATCTCCTTGATACGCGCGTAGGTGCGCGCGGTGTCGATGCACTCGTCGAGACAGTCGTCGAGTCGCAGCGACTCGATCGCGCCTTCGCTGCGTTCGCCGCGCGAGAGTTCGCCGAGGTCCGTCACCAGCGCGGCCAACTCATCGACTTGCGTGACCATGTCGTCGGTGAGTTGTCGAAGGTCGTCGGGGTTCAGCTCTTGTGCGCGACTCAAGACCTGCGCGTTGGTGCGCAAGGAAGTCAGGGGAGTGCGCAACTCGTGACTGGCGTCGAGCACCAATTGTCGCTGCAGTATCTGACTGCTCTCGACGGTGGAGAGGAGTCGATTGAAGACGCGTCGCAGTCGACCGAGTTCGTCCTCGTCGCCTTCGGTGAGTCGGTAGCCCAGGTCGTTGGTCTCCGCGACGGTCTCAATTTCGTTGGTGACCTGCTCAAGTGGTCGCAGCGCAGTGCGCGCGAGTAGGAGCCCGAGCCCGAAGGCGAGGAGGAGACCGCCGGCCGCGACGAGCGTCAGTGTGCGAATGAGCTGCGCAACTCGCTCACCTGACCGTCGATGTCGGTGATGAAGCAACTCCGCCGATGTGGTCTCGATCACGCCGGCTTCGTTCGGTGCACGTGCTGATGGTGTCCGCGGCGATCGGCACGATGAGTTCGCGGAAGTTGTGGTCCCGAACGAGACGGTCCGATAAACCTTCGCGCTCTTGCCTTTGGCGACGCGCGCACTGTCGCGTCGATCGGCACGCCGGCGGGGAATCTCCTGTCCGCTCGGCAGGACGAGGACGGCGTCGATGTGGATGTTGCGGCCGCCCGATGCCATCATCCTTCGCCTCGGCTCTGCAACGATTCGTCGACCGAGCGATCAGTAGGTTGCGGGTCGTCAAGAACGAGGCGAAGCAGGCGAGGATGACGGCGATGGCGGCGGCCGCGACCGTGGCCGTGATGACCCGTAAGCGAAAGGTCACGTGGTGCGAAGCGCGTAGCCCACGCCGCGCACCGTTTGGATCAGTCGCACCTCGTTGGCCTCCTCGAGTTTTCGTCGAAGATACCCAATGTAGACAGCCAAGGAGTTGGTCCCGGAGTCGAAGTTGTAGCCCCAGACGAGGTCCAGGATCTGGTCACGGGTCAACACCTGTCGCGGATGGTGCAAGAAGAGTTCCAGCAGGTCAAACTCGATCTTCGTCAGTTCGACCGAACGGGCGCCGCGGTGCACTTCACGGGTCTGCGGGTTGAGCGAGAGGTCCTCGAAACGTAGTACCGCGCCGTCACCTTCGACGAGGTTGTGCCGACGCAGGAGCGCACGGAGACGGGCCAACAACTCCGCCAGGTCGAAGGGCTTGACGAGGTAGTCGTCGGCGCCGACGTCGAGACCGGCGACGCGATCGTTCACGGCGTCGCGCGCCGTGAGCATGAGGATCGGCGTCGAGTCACCGGATCGTCGAATGCGTCGACAGATCTCGAGTCCGTCGATGTCGGGGAGTTGGAGGTCGAGCACGATGGCGTCGGGCGCGCGCAGCTGAATCGACTTGAGGGCGCTGACGCCGTCCTCGAAGAGTTCGACGTCGTAGTTCTCCATACGCAGCGCTCGTGCCAGGGCACTACGAATCGCCGCGTCGTCGTCGACGATCGCGATATAGGAGTTCGAGGATGGTGCGGTGGTCACGGAGTCTTTCTCAGATCGTTAGTACAGGCTCTAGTGTTGCTGGTTGGTGTTAAGCGCCTTCAGAGATTCGCTAAGAATCTTCGAAGATTGTCCGGGCATCAGTGGTGGCGGGTAGTTCAATCGGCAGAACGACGGACTTTGAATCCGTAGGTTGGAGGTTCGAGCCCTCCCCCGCCAGCTCACAGCACCCCCAGTGCGTGATGTTCGAGGAGCGCCGCCAGGACCAACGGTTGGTCGCCCTGGACCGAATGACCGGAGTCGGCGACGTGCACGATCGTCGCGTGCGGTAAGCGTCGCACGAACTCGGCCTCGTCGTCATCGTCGACGACCGAGCCCGGACCCATAGCGCGTAGCAGCGTGACCGGCATCGAGAGCTCCGAGAGTTTCTCCCAGAGGTCACCGGCCGGCGGGGCCTCGAGCTCGGACTTGCCGTGCTGCTGGTGGCGCCACACCCACGATCCGTCGTCGCGTTGCACGGCGTTGTGCAAGATGCCGCGACGAAGCGAGGACTCCGAGCGCGTGGGGTTGTGTTGCTTCGTTCGCTCGAGCAACGCGTCGAAGTCGTCGAAGGACGTCGGACCGTTCACGAAGTCGGTGATGTGGCGGGCCTTGTCGGCGTTTACGCCGGGCGTGATGTCGATGAGCACCAACGCGCTCACCAGGTCCGCGCGCTCGTGCGCGACCAGCAACGCGGTCAGGCCGCCGAGGGACATGCCGACGAGTGGACGCGGGGGAGTGATGAGTTGTTCGAGCGCGCGCGCCACGTCGAGGGCGTGACTGGCGATCGCCGAGGACGGGTAGATCGAGGGATCGGAGTGGCCGTGACCGGGAAGGTCGAGGGCGATCAGTGAGTGCGGCGCGAGCGCGAGCGCGACCGTGTCGTAGGTGTGGGCGTTCTGCGCACCACCGTGGAGCAATGTCAACTCCACATCACCGTCACCCCAACGCAGTCCGCTCAGTTGGCGTAAACCGTCGACGGCGACGAAGAAACGTCGAACGTTCGGCACCGCCGACTTGATGTTCCATTCACTCATGTTCTCGTGGAAGAACGAGAACTCGTCGTACGTGAAATCACTCATTGCTCGAATCGTAGAAGGAAACTGATAAAGATAGAGACGTGAGTCGTCCAACCTGTGTCGTCGTCCTCGCCGCGGGCGAGGGAACGAGGATGAAGTCGACGCGTCCGAAACCGCTCCATCACCTCTGCGGACGACCGATGGTGCTCTACGTGCTCGACGCCGCCGCCCAAGACGACGTGCGCGCGACGGTCGTCGTCGTGGGCCACGGGGCCACCTGGGTCGAAAAAGCCTTGACCGAACGGGCCCGCGCCGACGCGAACCTGGTTTTCGTCGAACAGAGTGAGCAGCTCGGTACCGGCCACGCGGTCTCGGTGGCGCTGCCGACGATCGACGACGAACTCGGAACGAGCGACGGCGACGTCTTGATCTTGCCCGGCGACACGCCGCTCCTTCGACCGAGCACGATCGCCCGGCTGCTCGACGTGCACCGTGAGTCCCAGGCCGCGCTGACGGTCTTGACGGCCGAGGTCGAGGACCCGTCGGGGTACGGACGCATCGTGCACGCGAAGAACGGCGCGATCGCGCGCATCGTCGAAGAGCGCGACGCGAGCGCCGACGAGCGCTTGATCACCGAGATCAACACGTCGATCATGGTCGTTCGCGCGAGTCTGCTCGGTCCGGCCCTTCGCCGCGTCGGTCGAACCAACGCGAAGAACGAGTACTACCTCACCGACCTGATCGCGGTGCTCTACGAGACCGGTCACGTCACGCAAGCGTTGCTGTTGGACGACTCCAGCGAAGCGGCCGGCGTCAATGACCTCGTGCAGTTGGCGGGCGCGGAGTCGGTCCGCGAGCCCGGATCAACGAGAAGTGGCTGCATCGTGGTGTCATCATCTGGAGTCCGCTCAACACGTACATCGACGCCGACGTGGAACTCGCGCCCGAGGTATCACTACTTCCCGGGACCGTCTTGAAGGGTCACTGCGTCATCGAACGCGGTGCGCGCATCGGTCCGAACGCGATTCTGAACGACGTCTTCGTCGGCGAAGGCGCCCAGGTGGCCACGATCGAAGCTACGAACGCTCGCATCGGCGCCGAGGCTCGCGTCGAGTCCTTCGTCGTACTCGCACCGGGCGCCGCCGTCGCCTCGGGCGAGGTCGTGACACCGTTCTCGTACCGGACCCCGTAGTTCACCTCTCGTAACCAGATACGCTTGCGCCGTGGAGACACTCGCCAAACGACGCCTCGTGATGGTGACGGGACGATGTCATCCGGCCCTCGCGATGGACATCGCCGCGAAGTTGGGCGTGACCCTCACCGAAGCCAATCTGCGCGAGTTCGCCGACGGGGAGATTCACTGCCGATTCGACGAATCGATCCGCGGCGCGCACGTCTTCATCGTCCAGACGCACGCGACGCCGGTGAACGACGCCGTCATGGAACAGCTCATCATGATCGACGCCGCCAAGCGCGCTTCGGCCAAGAGCATCACCGCGGTCATCCCGAACTACGGCTACGCCCGCCAGGATCGAAAGTCGGCCGGGCGTGAGCCGATCACGGCCAAACTCATTGCCGACATGCTCCAGGCGGCCGGGGCCAGCCGGGTGCTCTCGGTCGACTTCCATTCCGGTCAGATCCAGGGATTCTTCAACATCCCCGTCGATCACCTGGTCGCCGCGCCGGTCTTCGAGGAGTACTTGAAGGCCAACGCCGAGAACCCGCACGACCTGGTCGTCGTCGCTCCGGACGCCGGTCGTGTGAAGGTCGCCGAGCGCTACGCCCAGCACCTGGGTTGCGACCTCGCGCTGGTGCACAAGACGCGCCCGCGCGGTCAGGCCAACATCGCTGAAGCGCGCCACATCGTCGGTGACGTGAACGGTCGACACTGCGTCTTGATCGACGACATGATCGACACCGCCGGCACCATCGTCGCGGCCTGTGACCTGTTGAAGGCGCACGGCGCAGAGGAGATCTGGGTGATGGCGACCCACGCCGTCTTCTCACCCCCGGCCGTGGACCGACTGTTCAACGCGCCGATCAGTCGTGTCATCGTCACCGACACCTTGCCGCTCGGGCCGGAGCGACGCTTCGAGAACCTAGAGATCCTCTCGATCGCGACGATTATCGCCAACGCGATTTCGGCGATTTTCGAGGACGCCTCGGTGTCGGACATCTTCGGCGGCGAGAACCTGCTCTAGCCCTGGGACCTTCGCGCAAGGTCCGCTAGACTGTATTTCCTGTGCGCGCCGCCTTTGCGCCAGCCACTCAATAGGAGTTTCGATGTCACACGCCACTTTGCACGCAACCGCCACACGGGAGAAGGGCTCGCGCAACGCCCGGCGCCTGCGCCTGGCCGGTTCGATCCCCGCCGTCGTCTACGGCGAGGGCGTCGATCCGCTGCCGATCGCGGTCGAGGCCAAGTCCTTTCGCACGGCCGTCTCTGGCGAGCAGGGCATCAACTCCCTGATCGAACTGGACGCCGACGGCAAGAAGTTCCTCGTCATGGCCCGTGAAATCCAGCGCCACCCGGTGCGCGGCACGGTCGCCCACGTCGACTTCCAGGTCGTTGACCCTAACCAGCCCGTCGTGGTCGAAGTGCCGCTCCACATGATCGGTGACGCCGTCGAAGTGCGCCACGCCGACTGGGAAGTCGACCAGCAGATGTTCTCCATCGAGGTGCGCAGCCGTCCGGACCTGATTCCGACCCACGTCGACGTCGACATCTCGGACCTCAAGGTCGGCGGGACGATCCGCGTTGAGGAGCTCGCGTTGCCCGAGGGCGTCGAGCCCGCCGGCGACCCGACCGTCTCGGTCGTCACCTCACGTCCCGGTCGCACCACGGCACCCGTGAAGGCGGCCGCGGAGACCGAAATCGTCCCGGAGTAGTACGTGGCGCTACGGCGCTTTCGCGACCACGACCGACGCGGGAGTGCGAGCACACTGGTCATCCTCGGACTGGCCAACCCCGGTTCTGAGTACGAAGGGTCACGCCACAACGTCGGCGGTGACGCCGTTCGCTTGGTCGCCGAACGCCGTGGACTGAAACTCACGCACGAAAGTCGCCAACGTGCGCTCACCGCGACGATTCCCACCCAACGCGGACCGGTCACCCTGGCCGTGCCGACGACGTTCATGAACGAGTCCGGGGCCGCGCTGCCCCCGCTCCTCAAGCGCACGTCACTCGAGGACCTGGCCCGGCTCATCGTCGCGCACGACGAGTTGGACCTAGAACCCGGTCGGCTGCAACTCAAGTTCGGCGGCGGTCTCGCCGGACACAACGGACTTCGATCGATCGCCAAGACGCTCGGCACGAATGACTTCTCGCGACTGCGAATCGGGATCGGCAAGCCGCCGACCAAGGAACAGGGTGCGGACTACGTACTCCAGCGCCCGACCGGCGCGCGAAAGGTCGCGATGGCCGAGTTCGTGACCGACGCCGCTGACGCCATTGACCTGTTGCTCGACTATGAGTTCGAGGATGCCCAACAACGCGTCAACCGCTCGTGACTGAGACGCCGGGACTGCGTCGGGTCCTCGAACGCATCGCTCCGGCGATTCGCGCGGACATCGCCCGAGGCACCTTTGCACCGAGTTCCTTCGCGACGCCGCTGTCGGTTGCCGCCTACGCCCTGGAGAACGACTTCACGATCTGTGTCACGGCGACGTCGAACGAGGCCGAGGCCCTTCGCGATTCGGTTGCGGCACTGCTCGGACCTGACGACGAAGTCGCTCTGTGGCCCGGTTGGGATACGCACCCGCTCGAACGCGTCAGTCCCGACAACCAGGTCATGGCGACGAGGGCGCTGTTGCGCTGGCGCATCGCCGAGGGCGAGGCGCCCACGGTCATCATCGCGTCGGCCCGGTCGATCGCGCAGGTCCTCTCACCGGAACCGATCGTCGCGCCGATCACCATTCGCCAGGGCGCCGAGCTGGACCGCGACGAGTTCATCGCATCGCTCGCCAAGAGCGGCTATCGACGTGAGAGCCTCGTCGAGCACCGAGCCGAGTTCGCGGTGCGCGGGGGCATCGTCGACGTCTGGCCGGCGCAGGGACACGAGCCCCTTCGACTCGACTTCTTCGGCGACGACGTCGAGCGACTGACGTCCTTCGACATCGCCAACCAACGATCGCTGCACGACCTCGACGTGGCCGCGGTGGCACCGGCGCGCGAATGGCTCTTGAGTGACGACGCGCGCCGGCGAGCCGAGCGGATGATCGACGTCATGCCGTGGGGCCGCTCGACGTTCGACCGGCTCGCGACGGGCCAGCTCTTCGACGGCATGGAAGGTTGGATGCCGCTCTTCGTCGACGATCCGCGCACACTGCTCGACGAGGTCGCCCACGCGACGGTGCTCGTGGTCGAGCCCGATCGAGTGCGCAGTCGACTGGCTGACCTGCTCGACGAGGAGCGTGAGTTGACGGACGCGGTCGCGGCGACGTGGCAGGCGACGTCGGCGATACCCCTGTTGCACCGTGACTGGACCCACGTGCTCGAGGGACGAATCGATGTCGAGTTGGACGCGTCGCTCGCCGGGACGACCGGTTCGCTCAATCTCTCGTCGCCACCGATCGTCCAGGGTGACGCCGCGCGCATCGCGGCGCACGTTCGCGGCTGGTCGATGACGCGCCGTGGTGTCGTCCTCACCTCAAATCCCGCGGCCGTCGACCGCATGGCCGACCAACTTCGCGGCGAAGGCTTAGAGGTGTCGACCGACGCCGCCCGGGTGCTCGACGTGCGCATCAGCGTGTTGGAGAGTTCGCTGGCGTCGGGCTTCAGCCTCGACGACCCCGAGATCGTCGTGTGGAGCGAGAGCGACCTCACCGGGCGTCGCACCGTGCATCGCGCCGCGCGAACGCGAACGCGTAACGTCGACGGATTCTTCGACGACCTCGCGGTCGGATCCCTGGTGGTCCATCGTCAACACGGCGTGGCGCGATTCTCGGGCACGACGACGAGGGCGATCAACGGCACCACGCGCGACTACCTGATCCTGGAGTTCAAGGACGGGCGTAGTTACTGGCCGACCGAGATGATCGACGCACTGACGCCGTACTCCGGCGGCGAACACCCGGCGCTCTCGCGCATGGGCGGCGCGGAGTGGCAAAAGACCCGCGCCAAGGCGCGCGCCGCGGCGTTCCTCGTCGCCCAGGAGTTGGTCGACCTCTATCGCCAGCGCACCGTCGCGCTCGGGCACGCCTTCGGCGCCGACACCGAGTGGCAGCGCGAGATGGAAGACCTCTTCCCCTTCACGCTCACCGCCGACCAGGCCCAGGCGATCGACGACGTGAAGGCCGACATGGAACTGCCCCGTCCGATGGACCGACTGGTCTGCGCGGACGTGGGCTTCGGCAAGACCGAAGTGGCGATTCGCGCCGTCTTCAAGGCGGTCCAGGACGGTAAGCAGGCGGCGGTGTTGGTGCCCACGACGCTGCTCGCCAGCCAACACTTCGCCACGTTCAGTGACCGTTTCGCAGGCTTCCCCGTGAAGGTGACCATGTTGAGTCGCTTCGTCGACGACGCCGAGAGCAAAGAGACGCTGGCCGGTCTCAAAGACGGCAGCGTGGACGTCGTCATCGGCACTCACCGTTTGTTGTCCGAGAACGTCGGATTCAAGGACCTTGGGCTGCTGGTCGTCGATGAGGAGCAACGATTCGGGGTGACGCACAAAGAGGCGATCAAGGCGCGCTCCATCGGCGTCGACGTCTTGACCCTGAGCGCGAGCCCGATACCTCGAACGCTCGAGATGGCCTTCGTCGGGATCCGCGACCTCTCGATGATCACGACGCCCCCGGCCGATCGGCGGCCCATCCTGACGCACGTGGGGGAGTTCAACGAGGCGGCCGTCGTCGAGGCGATGCGACGCGAACTCTTGCGCGAAGGTCAGGTCTTCTTCGTCCACAACCGCGTCTCGGACATCGATCAGGTGGCGCGACGGCTCGGCCAACTCGTGCCCGACGCGCGAATCGCCATCGCGCACGGACAGATGGACGAGGGCACACTCGAGCGCGTGATGGTCGACTTCTGGCAGGGACGCTTCGACGTGCTCGTCTGTACCACCATCGTCGAATCGGGAATCGACCTGCCCTCGGTCAACACCCTGATCGTGGACCGCGCCGAACGACTCGGGCTCGGTCAGTTGCACCAGCTGCGCGGGCGTGTCGGGCGAAGCGGCCAGCGCGCCTACGCCTACCTCTTCCACCCGGCCGACCAAGTCCTCTCCGAGACCGCCTACGAACGCCTGCGCACGATCGGCGACAACACGGCGCTCGGGAGTGGATTCAAGATCGCCATGCGCGACCTCGAGATCCGCGGCGCCGGCAACCTCCTCGGTCACGACCAGTCCGGCCCGGTGGCCGCGGTCGGCTACGACCTCTACGTGCAGCTGGTCGCCGAAGCGGTCGCCGACGCCAAGGGATTCGTCGTGCCCGACGTCGTGCAGATCAACCTCGACGTGCCCGGCGAGGCGCACCTGCCCAAGAACTACGTGGAGGCCGACGACGCGCGCCTCGAGGCCTATCGCCGACTGGTCGGCGTCGCCACGATGGAGGAGCTGAACGACCTACGCGACGAGTGGCTCGACCGCTACGGACCACTACCCGTGCCGGCGAAAGGTCTGCTCGAACTGGGCGAACTGCGCCTCGAGTGCATCGAACTCGGCGTCACGTCGGTTGTGGTGTTGCCGGCGCGCGTGGGCATTCGCACCAAGCCCGTCGTCAAGGTCACGCCCCTCGAACTCTCGCTCAGCCAGCAGATGCGCGTTCGTCGGACGCTCGGATCGCGGGTCTATGACGAGGGGACCAAGGAGCTGCGCGTCGAGGTCTCGAACGAGGGAGCGACACCGCGCGCGCTGCTCGACATGCTGCGTTCCCTGGTCGCGGTGGCCGAAGAGGCCAATGCCTGATTGGTTAGGCTGATTCGGTGCGTCGTCTCATTGCTCTGTTGGTCATCGCCGTTCTCGGCGCAACGCTGTACGGCCTCACAAACAACTCCTCGGGCATCTCGGTCAACGGTGCGATTGTCCCGAGTTCGACGATCCGCAGTGAGTTACTCGCGATCAGCACGAATCCCACACTCGACTGTTACCTGACGCTGCTGGGCGCCTCGAGCTCGGCGCCGGGAGCGGGTGGTGCGTCGGTGAAGGCGTCCGACGCCACCGCGTGGACGAATCTACGTGTCGAAGGTCTCGCGATCGAGAGCTACGCCACGACGGCCTTGAACTTCCACCCCAGCGCATCGACGCTCGCGAAGGCCCAGGATTCGCTGGAGAGTGAGTTGACCCAGGCCTCGGAGAGCCAGAGCACGCCGTGCAAAGGTACCGCCGCGCAGGCGCTGAGCGAGATGCCGGCCGAGATGCGCACCTTCGAGGTCGCGTCACAGGCGGCGTCGCTCGACCTCGTGACCAAACTCAACTCGACGGTCCCGTTGACGGTGGCGTCGATGAAGAAGTACTACTCGACGCACGCGGCGAACTACGACACGATCTGTGTGAGCGTCGCGGTCGTGGCGCCCAGCGACGTGACCGCGTTCAACGAGGCGCAGACGTCAGGGATGAGCGTCGCCGATCTGGCCAAGAAGTTCTCCGAAGACCCCTCCGGGAAGAAGGGCGGCGCCTACGGCTGCTTCGCACCGTCGAGCACTTCCTATGCCGGCGTACGTCAGGCGACCGAGACGTTGAAGATCAATACCTTCTCGTCGACACCCGAGGAGATCACCTACAACAACGCTGAGGCGGCGTTGTTCGTCGCGGCGACGAAGCGCTCACCGACGCCGTTCGCCCAGGCCGAGACCGCGGTCTTGAGCGACCTGGAGAACGCCAACGCCACCGCCGCCAACGATCAGAAGGAGATCATCCTCCTGAAGTACACGAACGTGGCGATCGATCCGTCCTTCGGCTCGTGGGGAACCGCCAGTAACGGCCCGGAGGTCTTCGCCCCGGCCACGCCGTCGAGCGCCATCGTGGGTTCGACGACGATCACGAATCTCGGCACCGGCGCTTCAACCTATAAGTGAAGCCGGTCGTTCGCGTCGTCGGACTCGGTCCCGGTGGCGTCGATCTCATGACGCGCCGGACGTTCGATTTACTGCGCGACGCGCCGGTGGTTCGTCTTCGAACGCGGGTGCACCCGGGCGCCGAAGCCTTCCTCGACGTCGCGAGCTACGACGACCTCTACGAACGCAGCGAGTCCTTCGACGCGCTCTATCGGGCGATCGCGGACGACCTCATCGAACTGGCCCGTAACGCACCGGGCGGCGAGGTCGTCTACGCGGTGCCCGGCTCTCCCGTGGTGGCCGAACGAACCGTCGAGCTCCTGGTGGCGTCGCCCGAAGTCACGACGGTGCTCGAGCCCGCCGTGTCGGTCATCGACGTCGCCTGCGTCGCCCTCGGTCGAGATCCGATGGCCTGCGGACTGCGCGTCGTGGACGCCCTCGCCAACACGGAACCCTTTCGGGGACCGGGACCACTGCTCGTCCTGCAGACGTACTCGACTGAGATCCTGGCGAGCGTCGCCGACCGACTTCCGAGTTCGACGATCGTCACGGTATTGCACCACGTCGGATTGAGCGATGAAGCGATCGTCGAACTGAGCGCGGGGGAGTTGGTCACCTTCGGCGACGTCGACCACCTGACGTCGCTCTGGATCGAGGGACTGCGCACCGCTGGCGAAGCGATGGACGATCTGGTGACGTTCATGCGACGACTCCGCGCCGAGTGTCCGTGGGACCAGGAGCAGACGCACGCATCGTTGACGCGACACCTGCTCGAAGAGGCGTACGAGACGCTCGACGCGCTGGAGACCTTCGTGCGCGTCGACGACGGCGACGACATCGAAGAGGCGGCCCACGTCGAAGAGGAACTCGGCGATCTATTGTTCCAGATCGTCTTTCACGCCGAGCTCGGCGACGAGGAGGGAATCTTCAATCTCGCCACCATCGCCGACAACGTGCGCGACAAGTTGACCGGTCGCCACCCCCACGTCTTCGGTGACGTGAAGGTGAACGACTCGGACGATGTCGCCGCGCGCTGGGAGGTGCTGAAGCGCGATGAGAAGGGCCGTGACAGCGTCACCGACGGCATCGCCTGGCAGCTGCCAGCGCTCATTCTCTACACGAAACTGCTGCGCAAGGCTGCGCTGGTGGACCTTCGCCGAGATGGCGAGGTCTCGCGCGACGTCGCCGTCGACGCGGTGCGCACCGTGATAATGGACGCCACGGGCGCCGAAGACGCGCGGTCCTCATCGGACGTCGCGACGACGTGGGGCGACGCGATCGTGGCGCTCGTGGAGATGGCGCAGTGGGCCGGCGTCGATCTCGAAGGCGTGCTGCGCGAGCGCGCGCGATCACTGCGTGACGAGATACGAAACGTCGAGGCGCAGCTTTCGGAGTGATTTCGCACTGCCACTAAACTGTTGGTCAAAACCAAGAGGAGAAGCGTTATGAGTGCGATCGAAATTGTCCTGGGACGCCAAATCCTTGACTCGAGAGGCAATCCGACCGTCGAAGTCGACGTCCACCTCGAGTCCGGTGCCTCGGGGCGTGCCGTGTCGCCGTCGGGCGCCTCGACCGGCACGAACGAGGCGGTTGAGCTACGTGACGGCGGCGACGCCTGGAATGGCAAGGGTGTGCAGAACGCCGTTGACTACGTGAACGGCGAGATCAGCGACCTGCTCGAAGGTTTCGACGCCGAAGATCAGCGCGCGATCGACTTCGCCATGATCGATCTGGACGGCACGCCCAACAAGGCGCGCCTCGGCGCGAACGCGATTCTCGCCGTCTCGCTGGCGGTCGCCAAGGCCGCCGCCATGGAGAGCGACCGACCGCTGTTCCAGTACATCGGGGGCGTGAACGCACACGTGTTGCCGGTGCCGATGATGAACGTCGTGAACGGCGGAGCGCACGCCAAGAACTCGATCGACTTCCAGGAGTACATGGTCATGCCGATTGGCGCGGCCACGTTCTCCGAAGCCCTCCAGTGGGGCGCCGAGACCTACCACGCGTTGAAGGCGCTCCTCGCCAAGCGCGGACTCTCGACGCTCGTCGGCGACGAGGGTGGCTTCGGGCCGGACTTACCCGACAACGAGACGGCCGTCAAGGTGTTGGTCGAGGCGATCGAATCGACCGGGCGCACACCGGGACGCGACATCGCCATCGCGCTCGACCCGGCGGCGTCGGAGTTCTACCGCGACGGCGCCTATCACCTCGACGGTGAAGGTCGAGTGCTCTCGAGCGAAGAGATGGTCGACTACTGGGTCGACCTCGTCGGTCGTTACCCGATCGTCTCGCTCGAAGACGGCATGGCCGAGCAAGACTGGGACGGCTGGGCGTCGCTCACGAAGCGACTCGGCGAGAAGTTGCAGCTCGTCGGTGATGACAACTTCGTGACGAACTCCGAACTGTTGCAAAAGGGTATCGACCTCGGCGTCGCCAATTCGATTCTCATCAAGTTGAATCAGATCGGTACATTGAGTGAAACGCTCGACACGGTTCGTTTAGCAATTGAAAATCGTTACAGTGTTGTGATTTCGCACCGCTCCGGTGAAACCGAAGACACGACGATCGCCGACTTCGCCGTTGCGACCAACGCGGGACAGATAAAAAGCGGCGCCCCGGCACGTACGGACCGAGTGGCGAAGTACAATCAGTTGCTGAGACTTGAGGAACAACTCGGGGATCAGGCCCGTTTTCTTGGTCCAACGTCTTTGTCGGGGGCGGCAGGTGTCAGCTACAAATAGCTTCATTAATCGTGATCGCAACCACTGGATGGTGCCCCTCGCCGTCGTGACCGCCATCGTGATGCTCGTCGGCTGGTTCCCGTTGACCGCCATCTGGCACCAGCAGAGCGAACTGAACGCGACGAGCGCGCAGATCAACGCGATTAAGAGCCAGCAGCGCGCCCTCACGCTCGAGGCGAAGTCCATCGACTCCAAGACGGCGGCGATCTTGCTCGCGCGCGAGCAGTACCAACTCGTCTCGACCGGTCAGAGCCTGATCCAAGTCCTGCCGGGCGTGGGGCCGAACAACGTCGACCAGAGCGTCGGCGATCCCGGACTGCAGCCTCTGGTCTCGCCGTCGTCCGTAGCCTCGTTGGCCGTGACGAACCCTTCGACGACGAAGACGCACCACTCGTCAGCGAAAGAGTTTCTCTCCCGCCTCGTGCGCACCCTTGAGTTCTGGCGTTGAGCTTTCACGACGCGGCGCCCGACGACCTCGCCGTCGTTGAGGCCTCGATCGGTCGTCCCCTCGCGGGACGTTGCGCCGTCGTGGTGCGACGACTCGACGGCCGACCGGTCGTCATCGAGAACGAACCGCACCTGCGCGACGGCACGCCCATGCCCACGCTCTTCTGGTTGGTCGATCCTGAGATCCACGAAGCGGTGAGTCGTCTCGAAGGCGCCGGCGGCGTCCACCGATTCGAAGACCTCGTGGACCCCGACGCCCTCGCCCAGACACACGAGACCTACGCCGAGCGCCGTCGCCGCGCCACCGTGCGTACCAATGGCGCGCAGCCCAGCGGCGGCGTGGGGGGCACGCGCGTGGGAGTGAAGTGCCTGCACGCGCACCTCGCGAACTTTCTGGTCGGCGCGAGTGATCCCGTGGGTGAACTCGTGGCGCACAAAGTCGACCTGCCGGAACTAGTGATCGAGGACGTTCGTGCCTGAGGTCGTGGCGGCACTCGACTGCGGCAGCAACTCGACGCGACTGTTGATCGTCAATGAGAACAACGAGACCCTGCACCGTGACTCACGCATCACTCGACTGAGTCAGGGCGTCGACGCCTCGAGGACGTTGTTGCCCGAAGCGATGCAGCGCTCCTATGACGTCTTGAGCGACTACCGCGCGCTCATGGACGAAGCGGGTGTCACGCGAGGACTGCTCGTGGCGACCTCGGCGGTGCGCGACGCGCTGAACGGCGAGGAGTTCCTCGAAGAGACACGTCGTCGAACGGGCGTCGAGGTGCGCATACTCGAAGGATCCGCAGAGGCGACGTTCTCCTACGTCGGCGCGACCACGGGTCTGGTACCCGACGGTCGCACGACCGCGATCGTCGACGTCGGCGGTGGTTCCACCGAACTGGCGGCGAGGTTCGACGGCGTCCTCAAGAGTTACTCGATGCAACTGGGCTGCGTGCGAGTGACCGAGCGAGCACTCGGGCGCGGCGTCGTGAATGACGCCAGTGACGCCGCGGCGCGCGCGATGATCGACGCCGAACTGGACCTCGCCTGGGCCGCGGTGCCGGAGTTCGCGCGAATCTTCGGCAACGTCCGACTCGTGGGACTCGCCGGTTCGGTCTCGACGCTCGCGCAGCTCGACGCCGGGCTCGCGGTCTACGACCGCGATGCCGTCCACCATCGTCGGATCTCGTTGGCGACGGTCGAACTGTGGCGGGACCGGCTCAGCGCGGAGTCGCCGGAGGAACGACTGGCTCGGCCGGGGATGGTCAAGGGACGTGAGGACGTCCTCCACGCCGGCCTCTACGTGCTCGCCGCGGTCATGGCACGTCTCGGCTCGACCGAGTTGCTCAGCTCGGAGAGCGACATCCTCGACGGCATCACCGAATCACTGCTTCGCCCGTGAAATGCGCGGTGAGCCGCGACCTGTAACGATGGGTGGGTGAGGACTCGATCACGGTGAGCACGCGAACAGCCATTTACTCACCCATCTCCCTGCACGGCCGCCGGATCGTCCTTCGCACGATGACCGAGTCGGACTACGACGCGTGGTACGACGTACGCACCCGCTGTCGTGACTGGCTCTTGAAGTGGGAGCCGCGATCGGCACACTCGTCGCACCTGGCCGACGACCAACGAAGCTTCGTAAGTCGCTGCGCCATTCGAGAACGCGAGCGCCAACTGGGCACCGGGTTCGGATTCGGGATCTTCCGCGACGGTCACTTCCTCGGCGAGATCACGTTGTCGTCGATCCAGCGCGGGCCGCTGCAGTCGGCCTTCGTCGGCTACTGGATCGACGAGGCCGTCGCCGGTCAGGGCCTGATGCCCGAAGCGGTCGTCGTGCTCTTGCAGTACGCCTTCGAGTCCTTGAAGCTGCACCGCATCGAGGTCAACATCATCCCGCGCAACGCTCCCTCGCGGCGCGTCGTCGAGAAGCTCGGCATTCGCTTCGAGGGCATCGCCGAGCGCTACCTCGAGATCGACGGCGCCTGGGAGGACCACGCTCGCTACGCCATCACGGCCGAGGAGTGGGGCGACCGCGCACCGGAGTTGGTGGCCGACTGGCTGCTTCCGCGACGCGACTGAGATCACTTCGCCCCTCGTTCGTCGCTTCATCGCTCCGGACGGAATCGCCCAGGTGTCAAGGGGTGAACTTTGCTAGCGTCACGCTCACCGGGCCCGAGATGTGACGCGAGGAGTTGTTGTGATCGTTTCGCGCGCGAAGTCCGTACACCCGAGCGTGCTCCGTCGATTCGGGCCCCGTGGAGGCCGACCGCTGATCGTGTTGTCCGCGGTGAGCGCCGTGCTCTGTCTGAACCTCCTTTCGTTCACCCCGGCGGGCGCCGACGCGTACTGGACGAACGCGATCGAGATTCCCGGACTGGCCATGTTGAACCAGACCACGGCGGCCACGGGTCCCATGGTTTGCACGTCGTCGGACAACTGCGTCAGCGGCGGTGGCTTCACGGACGGATCGAGTGACGAACAGGCGTTCATCTCACAAGAGACCAACGGCGTGTGGTCGAAAGCGATGGAAGTCGCCGCGCCGCTCAACGTCGGCGGGCAGGCGGCCATCATCGCGATTTCGTGTCCGTCCGTGGGCAGTTGCACCGCCGAAGGCTCCTACACCGACAACATCGGAGCGATTCACACGTTCGTACTCAACCAGGTGAACGGAACATGGGGCTTTCCGACCGAAGTCCCTGACTTCACCACCTTGACGCTCGAAGACGCCAGCGAGATGACGACCCTCACGTGTTCCTCGACCACCACGTGCGTGGGCGTTGGCTCATTCGTCGATCACACGACGGGAAGCGCCCAGCCGATCATCTTCGACGAATCCAATGGCGTATGGGCGACACCAGTCGAAGTGCAGGGTGCGGCGGCATTCAATCCGAACGGCATCGCCATCGTCGGCGGACTCGACTGCCCATCGGTAACCACCTGCGTGGCCGGGGGTGACGTCCTCTACTCCACAGCGACGGCCACGACGTTGGTGCCCTTCTTCATCACCTACGCCAACGGGGCTTGGGGTCCCATCGAAGCGATCCCCGGGCTCGCTGGGCTGAGTAGGGAAGGACAAGCAGCACTCACCGCGTTGTCGTGTGGCGCCCCCGGGGACTGCAGCGCGGGTGGCAACTATCTGGACGCATCGGGTCAGTCCCAGGCCTTCACCGTCAACGAGGTCGACGGCGTGTGGAGCAGTGCGACCCAACTCTTCGCCACACAACTTCTCGGGAGCGGTCTCAGCAACAGTTTGATCAGCGAAGCGTGTCCCTCGGCGGGCAACTGCAGCGCCATCGGCAGTTACGCCGACGCGAAGGGCAATCCTCAACCGTTCTATGTCGACGAGACGAACCACGTCTGGAGCGCCGCCACTGAGATACCGGGAGTCAACACACTGAACGATGGCGACGGCGCCGCACTCACGACGATCTCGTGCAGCGCACCCGGCACGTGTAGTGCGGGCGGCACGTACGCCGACTCGGACAGCAACGATCAAGCCTTCTTGGTCAACGAGACGTCGAACTCTTGGTCCAACCCGATCGAAGTTCCTGGCACGCCGTCGCTCAACAAGGGCGGCTCGGCCACGATCTACGCCGTGTCGTGCAGCATCGACGGCAGCTGCGGCGTCCTCGGCTCCTACACCGACGCGAGGCAGAACACGCAGATCTTCGTGACGAACTCGTCGCCCTTGGCACCGACGACGGTCTCCTCGGCACCGCGACACGTCACCGCCGTCGACAAAAAAGGCGTGATCACCGTTCACTGGAGTGCGCCCGCGAGCAACGGCGGTACGGCGATCACGTCCTACAGCGTGATCTCACTCCCGAAGTCCAAGACCTGCGTCACGACCTCGACCTCGTGCACCTTCAAGGGACTCAACAAGAGGGTCGACTACTCCTTTGCGGTGCGCGCCACCAACAAAGACGGTTCCAGTGCCCTCTCGGTAAAATCCAACGCTGTTCGCAACAGCTGAAGGGTACTAAGGCCGAGCGGCGCCTTCGAGTCCGTTGGTGAAGGCCGGCTCCAACTGAACATCGGTACCGGTGTAGGGCGCCGCGATGACCGTGTTCGATCCCCACGGGCCGCTGCCGACGTACATCACGACGTGGTCGACGGTATTGTCGCCGTCGAGGTTGTAGTAGAAGAGCAAGTCCCCGGGCTGGAGGTCCTGGAGCGACACGTGGACCAAGTCCGGCCATTGGCTCTCGGTGGTGCGCGGAATCTGGATGCCCGCTTGGGCCCAGGCCCACTGGACGAGCCCGGAACAGTCAAAACCATGTCCCGGCGTCTCACCGCCCCAGACGTAGGGAACTCCGATCTCGCGTTCGGCCGCCTTCACGGCCTCGAGGCCCTGCGCGGAACTCCCGACCTCGGCCAGCGTCACCGTCTCGGACGCCTGTTGGATGGCTTCGGTAACTTGGTTGGCCGCCTGTTGGCCCCCGACGGCCGCGGCCGCGGTGATCGCCGTCTCCTCACCGGCCAAGTTCTTGGACTTCGCGGCGATGACACCCTGTTGAATCTCGTAGGCGATGATCTCGCCTTTCAACGCGAGGGACATCTTGTGCAGGGTGACACGCGTCGTGTTGGTGTTGTAGATGTTGGTCGCGAGTAACTGTGACATCTCGTAGGTCTGGTGACTGGCGTCCTTGCGTTGGACGCCGACGAGACGAATGGTGGAGTCCAGGGAGACCTTCTCCTTCTGGTACGTGTGCTTGAGTTCGTCGAGGTTGCCGATGACCTCGTCCTCGTAGACGTTGCGCGCGCCGATCTGCGTCGCGTCATCGTTGAAGAGTGCGAGGATCTGGGCGTCGGAGGCGCCGAGGACGTAGGCGCGCACGATGTCCTGGACGAGAACCTTCTGGGTGACCTTGATGGCGGCGCGCTTGTTCTTCTCCTTGCCCTGGAGTCTTTGGATGTTCGCGGTGATCGTCGCCAGTTTGACCTTGTCCGCGTCGTACTGATTGGACGTGATCTCACTGGTCTTTTCCAGTCGGGAGAGACGGTTGGTCAGGTCCTCGATCATGGCCTGGGTCTGGGTGATGCTCGCGGCGTGCGCCGCTATGGGCGTGATGATCAACGCGGCGACGCTCATCGCAAGGACGACTAGGGGAGCTGATCGAGTCGTGCTCCGACGACGCACGCGAATCATGGAACAAGCCTAGATGGCGGTTTTCTGAAAAAACGGAGTGTTAGAAACTCTTTACAATCGATTACGGTTACGACGCAACATCGATGCACGGGGGCGTAGCCCAATTGGCAGAGGCAAGGCGCTTAAACCGCCTCCAGTGAGGGTTCGAGTCCCTCCGCCCCTACTCGGTGCGCGATTGTGCGTCTTTTCGACGTTCCATTCTTTAGTAGCGTTGTCCCCGTGGCTAAAAGCGCAACAGGCAGATGGGTAAGCAGGGTCGGGGCATCCGGCGGGGGCAAGGCCTATAAGAAGACGCGCCCCGGCAACTTCTACGGGGCCCTCGTCGTCATCGTCATCCTCGGCCTGGTCGCGACGGTGTACGCCCGCTACGAGTACGAACACCCGGCCAAGCACGCTGCCGGCGTGGCACCCAAGATCGGCACCACCTGGTACGCGGCCCTGTCGATTCAGGCCTGCGGCAAGTACCTGCCGTACCTGGCCACCGACTCCATCGCCCAGCACCTGGGAATGTACATGCTCGCGGCCGATGTCATCAAGATCGACCCGGTGTCGGCCGCCGACTCCGGCAACAACGCCACGCTCTCGCAGTTCGGCGACGAGTATCCGGGGCTCCTGATCAGTACGAGCCAGTTGAACGTCCCGAACGCCAAGGGAACATCCAATCCCGCGACGAACTACACGAACGGCCAGACCTGCCCGAGCGGCAAGGGCACGATCTATCCCGGTCAGACCGGCAAGGTCGAGTACGCCTACTGGACGGAGTTCGGTCAGAAGAAGCCGAAAATCACGACGAACCCCGCGTCGATCAAGTTCGCGCCGGACGAGCGCATCGCGATCGCCTTCGATCCGGTCGGTGTGACGCCGAAGGTGCCGGTAACGGCGACCGTCAACGCCATGGTCGCCAACGCGACGACGCCGACGACAACGACGCTCGTTACGACGCCCCCGGTCACGACGACGACCGTGAAGGGCGCCACGACCACGACGGTCAAGAACGCGACGACCACGACGACCAAGAGCACCACGACGACGACGCCGAAGGGCTGAGATTGAAGTCGATCATTCTGGTCGGCGGCAAAGGAACGCGTCTGCGGCCCCTCACCTACGAGACGCCCAAACAGATGCTGCCCCTCGTGGGCGTACCGATGATCGAGTGTCTCTTCGAGTGGTTGGCGCGCCACGACGTCACCGACGCGGTCCTCTCACTGGGCTATCTCCCGGAAGCGTTCACCGAGGCCTACCCCGACAACGTGATCGCGGGCGTGCGTGTCGACTACGCGGTCGAGCCCGAACCACTCGACACCGCGGGCGCCATTCGTTTCGCCGCCACGATGTTCGGCTTTGACGAGACGTTCCTGGTCGTGAACGGCGACGTCCTCACCGACCTCAACATCACGACGCTCAAGGCGTTCCACCTCGAACACGGGGGAGCGGCCACCATCGCCCTGCACCCGGTGGACGACCCGTCGCGATTCGGCGTCGTGCCGACCACGCCCGACGGCCAGGTCATCCGGTTCGTGGAGAAGCCGCCGCGTGATCAAGCACCGACCAACAACATCAACGCCGGGACCTACATCTTCGAGCCGCGCGCGCTCGACCACATCGCCGAGGTCGGTCGCGTCAGCGTCGAGCGCGACACCTTTCCGGCGTTGGCGCAGGCCGGCGAGCTCTACGCGATGGTCGACGGCGCCTACTGGCTCGACACCGGCACGCCCCAGGCCTACCTGCAGGCCAACGTCGATATCTTGAACGGTCGCCAGGGGATGCACGAATTCACCGACATCGTCAACTGTTCGTGGCGTCACGCCTCGGCCACCGTCGACGCTTCGGCGACGCTCACGAACTCAGTCGTCGACAGCGACTGCGTCGTCGGTGCCAACGTCGTACTCGAAGAGGCGGTCCTGTTGCCGGGCGCGATCGTCCAGAGCAACTGCGTCATACGCTCGTCGATCATCGGACCGGGGGCGGTCATCGGTCGTTACTCCCAGTTGGGCGCGACCTGTGTCGTCGGAGCGAATGAGCACGTCGCGCCGGCGTCTGAGCTGTCCGGCGAAGTTCGCCTCGGCGGGGTCTGATCAGCGGAAGAGGTCTTCGTTCGCGCGACGAAGTGCACTCTCCTTGATTGATCCTTCGCCGAAATAGGAGCCGTCCAAGCCGCGCAGTATCGCGAACGGCGTCGCCTCGGCTTTGCCCAGCACCAGGTTGGCCGCGCTGGCGATCTCGTCGGCGATGGCGACTTCGGTGACTTCGAGGACCCGACCCGTCGCGTCGATCGTCCCGCGAAGGTCGAGGACCGGGATGACGCCCGCCGAACCAATGGCCACGTCCGTGACCCCGACGCGCCACACCCGACCGAACGTGTCGGTGATGATGACCGCGACGTCCACGTCGCAGCGTCGCTTGATCTCGGCGCGGAATCGTCGAGCCGAGCGATCGGGGTCTTTGGGCAGCAGGACGGCCGTGCCGTCGTCGGTATTGGAGAGGTCGATGCCGGCGTTGGCGTTGATGAAGCCGTGATGGGTCTCGGTGATGCGAAGCGGCCCTCGACGGCGCAGGATCCGCGCCGACTCGCCTTCGATCAACGAAACCTTGTGTTCTTCGGTCCCGTCGAAGTCGACGACCTGGCCCTCGGACTTCGACACGACCTTGCTGGTCACGATGATGAGGTCGCGGGCCTCGAGCGTCAGTCCCGACGCGCCGAGCGCCTCTAGGAACATCGTGACCAGATCGTCACCGTCCTTCACCATCGCCACCGACGGCAGGGGGATGACGCGTAGTTCGTTCACGCCAGCACCGCCGCGGCGAGTCGCTCGGCGTTCTCGGGTTCCGCCATGATCGTGGTCGTGACGATGACGTTGACATCGCGACCGCGCACGTCGTTCGAGCGTTCGGCGTCGGCCTCGTCGATGATCCACGTGCCGATCAGGCCCTTGTAGAAATCGAGGACGCCGAGGCACGACACCTCGTGTCCCAGTTCGGCGAGCAGACGATCGGCCGGACCCTTGAGTGCCTGTCCAGCGATGATCGGTGAGATCCCGATGACGTCGTCGCGACGTCGCTCAAGGACGTCGCGGACGCCTTGCACGCGAAGGATCGGATCGACCGAGATCAACGGATTGGACGGCGCGATGACGATTCGTGAGGCGTCGCGCAGTGCGTCGAGCACCTGCGGTGACGCCGTGGCCGCCTCGGCCCCGACGATGTCAATGGCCGTGACCGTGACGCCGTGGTGGTGGCGCACGAAATACTCCTGGAAGCTCATCCGTCCGAGCTCCGTGTCGAACATCGTGGCGACGGCACTGTCGGTGACCGGCAAGAGCGCGACGCGCACGCCCAGTCGGGCGCACAGTTCGGCCGTGACCTCACTCTTGGTGGCCCCTTGTGCGAGGCGCTGGGAGCGATACAGGTGCGTGGCGAGGTCGCGGTCGCCGAGTCGAAACCACGCCTCACCCCCGAGGTCGTCGAGCTCTTCCATCACTCGCCAGCTCTCGCCCTGCAATCCCCAACCGAGCTCTCGGTTGTTCAGTCCGGCCAAGGTGTACATGATCGTGTCGAGATCGGGGCAGATTGTGAGCCCGTGCATGGTGAGGTCATCGCCGACATTGACGACGGCGGTGATCTCGCTCGGATCGATTGCGTCGCTCAAGGCGGCCAACAGACGAGCCGCGCCGACGCCACCGCTGAGAACCGTTATCACCATCGAGACTCTACGGGGCCTTCGGTATCATCGAGTGGTGATCGCGAACTCCCTTCTCGACGGGTGGCCCGGCACGCCCTCAATGGTGCTCCTGTCGCTGAAAGACGGTCAGGTCCGCAGGATCGCCGAGGTCGGCGACCTCGACGAGGTGCGACCCTGGGCGTCGATCTCCAAGATGGCGGTCGGACTGGCCTTTGGCGTCGAGTCCGACTGGGAACTGCAGCGTTTCGATCAACCTGTCGGACCGCCCGGTTCGACCCTGGCCAACTTGCTCTCGCACAGCAGTGGACTCGGGCTCGAAGAAGGCGACCCCGTGGTCGCGGTGGGGACCCAACGGATCTACTCGAACTACGGCATTGACCTCGCGGTCGGGTCGATCCTCGGTGATAACACCGCTGAGAACTGGTTGTCCCAGCGGGTCTTTCGTCCCTTCGGCATGGCGAGCACCGCACTCGTCGGTCGGCCGTCTTCGGGCGTGGTCGGCTCGACCAATGATTTGGCCAAACTGGCCGTGGCGTGGCTGCGACCGGACGGTATCGCCAAGGAGACACGCGATCATCTCATCACGGCCTACGCGCCGCAACTGAACGGCTTCGTTCCGGGTTTCGGGAAGTTCTCGCCCTGCCCCTGGGGGTTCGGACCCGAGATCCAGGGCGACAAGCACCACTGGATGGGGGACTGGCCCGCGTCGAGTTTCGGTCACTTCGGCAAGAGCGGCGCGCTGATCCTGCTCAACGCCGATGAGCAGATTGGACTCGTCGCTACGAGTACCGAGGCGTTCGGTGGGTGGGCCACCAAGCTGTGGCCGACCTGGACGAGTGCGATGCGAACGTTGGCTCTTGGTTCGTGAGTCCTTCGAAACTTCGCGTCGGCCTGGACCTGGACGGTTCGCTGGAGTCGCTGGGCAATTCGATGACCGACCTGGCCGACGCGCTCGATCGAACGAACCAGTGTGAACTGGTCAGGTTTCGCTCACGGACGTCAGCGCGCTCCGAAAACGAAACGCACCTGGCTCTTCGGGCCTTGTGGTCGCCCCTGTGGCGCCGAAGTCGCGGACGTTCGATCGACGGTCTCTTGCCGCCCGTCGATGTGCTGCACGTCGCCGGACTCGCCACGCCGCCCACGGAGAGGATCCCTTTGATCGTCTCGGTCGACGACCTACGACCGTTGCGGGGCGAGACCCAGACCCATCTACGCATCAATCAACTACGTCGGGCGGTCGCGCGAGGGGCGACGCTCGTCGCGTCGAGTCGCAGCGCCAGCCACGAGGTCATCAGCGTCCTGGGCGTCGCTCGCAGTCGCGTGATGGTCGTGCCGCCGGCGGTACCGCGCGTGGACGTGACGAGTGACGGCACCGACCTCGTCGTCAACATCACGGGTGTCGACGACCTCTTCATCGAGCTCGCGCCCCAGTTGATCGCGTTCGCGAACCTTCACGGGTCACGCGTCGTGGCCCTGGCAAGTGCGGCCGCCGGCCAGAAAATTCGTTCGAGTGGACTCGCGATCACGATTCGCGCTCGTCAGGACGCCCGCGACGCGCTCGCGAACGCCCGCGTCGTGATGCACCTCTCCGACGGCGCGCGATTCCCCTCGTTCGCCATCGCCGCGCTTTCGGCCGGTGTGCCGACGCTCGCGCGTGCCACCGAGATCAACCGCGAACTCTTGGAGGGCGCGGCGGCACTCTTCGCGAACGATCACGAGGTTCGTGACGCGCTCGAAGAGGTCTGGACCAGCGGGTCGCGACGCTCGATCATGGTGGCGGCCGGGCGTTCGCGCGCGGTCGATTTTGCACCGGACACCGCCGCGCGCGCCTACCTCTCGCTCTACCACGATGTCGTGCGAGGCTGGTCATCGTGAAGCGCACGATCACCATCTCGATCGAACAGCTCCATCGTCCGCAGCCCGGCGGGATCGCCACGTACGTTCGGGGACTCGCGACCGGCTTGCACGATCTCGCCGATCCGTCGCTCGACATCGTCGGGCTGGGCGCGAAAGGCGCCGGTGCCGACGGACTCCCGTTGCGCGTCGTCAACGCGCCGTTCGACGTGCGAGTCTTGGACCGAGTATGGCCGATCGTGCCATTGGGCGTTCCCAGGGACTCGAACGTCGTGCACGCCACGTCCATGGCCGGCCCCTTCGCGGGCGGCAAATCTGACGCGGTGCACTCGATCGCGATGCACGACCTGTTGTGGCGCGACGACCCGGGAATTTCGACACCCGCCGGAGTTCGATTCCACGACCGACGCCTCAAGATGATCGCGGAGCGCAAAGAGCTCCGTGTGCTCGTGACCTCCCCGGGACTGGCCGAACGACTCGTCGACGTCGGCATCGACACGTCGCGGATCCACAGTGTTCGACTCGGCGTCGACGACGACGTCGCCAACGCCGCATCCGAGACGATGGTGCACGAACTGCTCGCGTCACACGGGGTGCACGGTCCCTTCACGCTGTACGCCGGCACGCTCGAGACGCGAAAGAACATCGAGCGCCTGATCGAGGCGCACGGCATCGCTTCGACCAAGATCCCCGATCTCGGCACGCTCGTACTGGTCGGTCCCAAGGGTTGGGGCGAAGTGGAAACCGGCGACGCGCCCGTCGTGGGCATGGTGTCACGCGAGATGCTCCTGGGTCTCTACCGCGACGCCACGGTCTTTGCGTACGTCCCCCTCGCCGAGGGGTGGGGGTTGCCGCCGGTCGAGGCCCTCAACGTCGGCACCCGCGTCGTCGCCAGTGCCACCACGCCGAGCGTCGCGACCAACGAACGTGTCGTGCTCGTCGATCCACTGGACGTCGAGGGCATCGCCGAGGGGCTCCTCGCCGCGCTACGCCAGGGCGACGACGCCGAGAGTCAATCGGCCCGTCGACACTCGGTCGCCGAACTCACGTGGCGCCACGTCGCCCTCGATCACCTGGCGGCGTGGCAGTGAAACTCGCACTCGACGTGTCGGCGGTGCCGCCGCGTCTCGCCGGCGCCGGTCGCTATATAGGTGAACTGGCGCGTCGCCTCCCGGCGACCGGGGTGGAGACGACGCTGGTCACGCGCCGAGACGACACGCTGCGCTGGCACGACTGGTCGCCGTCGACGCACATCGCCTCGATCGTGCCGAACGCCCGTCCGTCGCGGCTCCTCTACGAGGCGTTCTTCGCCGGTCGCAGCGCGGCGTCGAAGTCAGTTGACGTCTGGCACTCGCCGCACTACACGATGCCGCATCGCTCCTCGACGCCGACGGTCGTGACGATCCACGACCTCACGTTCTTCACCAATCCCGAGTGGCACGAGCGTTCCAAGGTGCCGTTCTTTCGACGCGCCATCGCCTACGCCGCGACGCACGCCGACGTACTGCTGACCATCAGTGAGTTCACGGCTCGTGAACTGGACGAACAGATTCCCTCGCACGCGCCGGTCGTCGTCGGGACCCTCGGCGTCGACCTCGAGCGCTTCACGACGGACTCGAGCGGCGACGCGGAGCTACTCGAGGCGCACGCACTGACACCCGAACGACCGTACATCTTCTTCTTGGGCACCTTCGAACCTCGCAAGGGTATCGACGTCCTGCTCGACGCCTTCGAAACGATCGCGAAGAGCGACGGTGAGATCGAACTCTGGTTGGCCGGCCAGCCCGGCTGGGGCGTACGCGAGATCGAAGCGAAGTTAACCGGTCACGGCGCCCTCTCGCGGATCCGTCGCCTCGGTTTCGTCGACGAAGCGGTGCTCCCCGCGTTGTTGCGCCAGTCGCGTGCGGTGACCTATCCCTCGCGGGGTGAGGGGTTCGGACTGCCCGTGCTCGAGGCCCTGGCCTGCGGCGCCTGCGTCGTGACCTCCTCGGACACCGTGATGTCAGAGATTGCCGGGGACGCGGCGCTACTCGCGCACGCCGGCGACGCCGGCGAATTGGCCGCGGTACTGACCACCGCACTCGAGATGAGCGACGTCGAGCGAGCAGCGAGCGCGCAGCGCGCCCGTGCACGCGCGGAGATCTTCACGTGGGACTCGTCGATAGCGCAACACGTGAAGGCGTACGAGATGGCGAAGCGATGAAAGCGCTCGTCACCGGAGCCGATGGCTTCGTCGGCCGTCATCTGCTCGAACACCTGCGCGTCAGCGGCGACGACGCCGTGGGCATCGATCGCGAGAGCGACGTCACTGACGCCGACAGCGTGCGCGCCCGGATGCAAGAGGTGCGACCCGACGCGATCTATCACCTGGCGGCGATGACGGCCGTCGGTGCCTCGTGGTCGAACCAGGTTGAGTTCACGCGCGTCAACGTGCTGGGCACGAAGAACGTCCTCGACGTCGCGAATGAACTAGTGCCGACGGCGAGCGTGTTACTGGTCAGCTCCGCTGACGTGTACGGCGTCGTGCGACCAGAAGACCTGCCGCTCGTGGAGACGTTTCGTGTCGCCCCGGCCAATCCCTACGCCTCGAGCAAGGTGGAGGCCGAACACGTGGCCCATGACGCGGTTCGCGAACACGCTCAGCGCGTCGTGATCGCTCGGCCCTTCAATCACGTGGGGCCGGGTCAGTCGACCGACTTCGTCGTACCGGCGATCGTCGAGCGCCTGCTGACGGCGCTCGCCGTCGGGGCCGACGAGATCGTCGTGGGCGACCTCTCGACGCGACGCGATTTCAGCGACGTGCGCGACGTCGTGCGCGCCTATCGACTACTCGTCGACAGGGGCATCAGTGGTGAGGTGTACAACATCGCCTCCGGTGTTGACGTGGGGCTGTTCGACATCGCGCAACGTCTCGTCGAGGCCATCGCGCCCCACGTTCGCCTGGTCACCGATGAGTCGCTCATCCGCCCGGTCGAAGTACCGGTGTCGTGTGGCAGTTACGAGAAACTCCGTCGCGCGACGTCGTGGCGACCGACGATCGCACTCGACACGTCGTTGCACGACGTCATTCGAGAAATGCGACAGCGACGCGGCGAATCATAGGAATGTACGACCTTTCGCGCTGAGACAACAGTGAAATCGGCCAAGTCGCTTTATGAGCACCAACTAGCCTTGAAGGGCCCATGGAATCTCGAGCTCCGGCCGTCGTTGCCGTCGTCGTCACCACCGGTTCCGGGCCGGGTTTAGAAGCCACCGTCGCTTCTCTCGCGGTCCAGAGCTACGAGGAACTCAGCCTGCTCGTCGTCGCGAACGGGGAGACCGAACACGTCCCGGCCCGCGTCGCCGCGGTCGCTCCCAACGCGTTCGTCCGCCTCCTCGAGGAGAATCGAGGATTCGCCGCGGCCTGCAACGAAGCGTCCTTGATGGTCGAGGGATCCGCGTTCTTCCTCTTCTGTCACGACGACGTACGCCTCGAACCGAACGCGGTGCAGATGATGGTGGAGGCGGCCTTTCGAACCAACGCTGGCGTCGTCTCTCCGAAGGTCGTCTCCTACGACGACCCCATGGTCCTGTTACACGTCGGTCAGACCAGCGACCGCTTCGGGGTCGTGCACGAACGAATCGAGCCGGGCGAGATCGATCACGGACAACAGGACCTCGAGCGTGACGTCTTCGTCGCGCCCGGCGGCGTCACCCTCGTGCGCAGTGACCTCTTCGCCACGCTGCGCGGCTTCGACCCGTTGATCACCGCGCTGGGTGAAGACCTCGATCTCTGTTGGCGTGCGCAGATCGCCGGTGCGCGTATCGTCGTCGCGCCAACGGCCAAGGTCGCTCACCGCGAGACGATTGCGTCGGGGGAGCGGCCCGTCACCGCCGTCGGCACCCGCCGCGCCAGTCGCCAGGACCTCCAACGCCGACACCAGTTGTTGGTGGTGGCGACCGGATGGGGTCGGCGTTATGCGTTCACGACGCTCTTCGCCTTACTGGTGATGGACTCGATGGAGTTCGTCCTGGCCATCGTCGGTCGCGACTCGGACCGCGCCGGCGCGATCGTCGGGTCGTGGCGCTGGCTCCTGCACCACCGCGGCCGCATTCGCGAGCGTCGTCGGCAGCGTCACCAGATCCAGGTCCTCTCCGACGAGGAACTCCGTCGCCTGCAGGTCGGGGGAGCGAGTCGTCTCAAGCGTTTCGTCGCCCTCTTGATGCGCGAAGGTCTGGACCGTGCTCGCGGCATCCTTCCGCCCGAGGCGCTCGAGAGCCACGAGTTCGACGCCGACGCCGTCGGCTTCGCGGCGGCGTTCTCCGAAGACGAAGAGTTCGACGAAATCCCCGACAGCGCGATGATGGAGCTCCGAAGTCGACCGGCTCGGGTGCTGACGACGTTCCGCACCCAGGCCGCCGTGGTACTCGTGGTCGTCGTGCTGTGGCTGATTGGTTCGCGCAACCTCTTCGTGACGCACCTCCCGCTCATCGGGCGACTCGCACCGCTCGACTCCTGGACGATGATGTGGCGGCACTTCTTCGCTTCGTGGTCACCGAACGGCGTCGGCACCGGCTCTCCGGGCATGCCCGGGTACGCGGTACTCGCCTTCGCCGGCACGTTCGTCCTGGGGCGCATGGGCATCCTTCCTCGTCTTGCCTTGATCTTCGCGATCCCCGTCGGTGCCATCGGCGTCAGTCGTCTCTTGAAGGGACGCGTCTCCAATCGCGCGCGCCTCATCGCCGCGCTCGCCTACATGGCCCTGCCGTTGGGTCTGGACATGGTGAGCCAGGGTCGCATCGACGTGCTGCTCGTCGTGGCCGGTCTGCCGTTCATCGTTCGCCGGCTCTTCGAGTTGATGGACGTGCCCGGTTTTCGCACGCAGCCCTATAGCGAAGCGGTTGCCTTCGGCCACCGTGGTTGGCGAACGACGTTGTCCGGTCAGCGCATGATCGCGGTGATGCTCATCGCGCTTCTCACCGCGATGGCGCCGGCGACCCTGATCGCCGTGACGCTGATTATCGTGGGCGTTTTCCTCGCCCGAATGTTCGAGACCGACGAAGGCGTGAACACGTCGGGACCGCTGCGGTTCCTCGGTTCGATGTGGCTGAACGTCGCCATCCTTCTCCTGCCGCTGACCATCGACGTGGCGTTGGCCGGCGGTCGTGCCCTCGGCGTCTTCGGTCTGGCGCGCGGGCCGTGGTCGGTGCCGTCATTCGCGAATCTGGTGCGCGCGGCGGACGGTGGATTCGGTCTGTCCTGGGCCGGCTGGCTGCTGCCCGGTGCGGCGCTCATCGGACTGCTCCTCTGTCGAGGTGAACGTCGACGCATCGCGACGAAGGCGGCCTCGATCGCCACGCTCACCCTGGTCGTCGCGGCACTCGACGCTCGCCATTGGATGGGATCGTTCGCGCCGGACCTGGACGTTCTCCTGGCCCTCTACGTCGTGATGCTCGCGTTGCTCATCGGTCTCGGCGTCAGCGCCCTCGAAAACGACCTGCGCCAAGCCGGATTCGGTTGGCGACAGGTCGCGGCCGGTCTGACGGTAACGGCGCTGATCGTGGCGATCGTTCCGTTCGCGGCGATCTTCGCGGGCGGACGATTCGACCTGCCCACGACGAGCGTCGCCGAGTCGTTGAGCACGTTGGCGCCGTCGACGTCCGGGGGCTATCGCGTCCTGTGGCTGGGTGACCCGTCGGTCCTGCCTCTCGCCGGATGGTCAGTGGCGCCCGGTCTGGCCGTCGCGACGTCGATGAACGGTCTGCCCGGTGGGACGTCGCTCTTCACGACGCCGGATTCGGGCACGAGCAACGTCGTCTTGGACGCCGTCCAATCCGCGCTGAAGGGCGAGACGGTGCGCCTCGGTCAACTCCTCGCGCCGGCCGGCATCTCGACGATCGTGGTGATGAACTCGTCGGCGCCGGAACTCCAGGGGGTCCAGACCGTGCCGCTGCACCCCGTGCCGACGGTGTTGTTGACGGCCCTCGGACGTCAGAGCGACCTGTCGCTCGTGCTGCAAACCAAATCGGTCGATGTCTACTCCAACTCCCTCTTCCGCGGCATCTCGTCTGAGACCTTCGCCGACGCCAAATCCCCCGTGCCGGTCTTCTCCAGCACCTCCGACAGCGGACCGGTCCTCGCCGGCGCAACGGTGCAGGTCGGCATGGCGCCGGCGAGCGCCTTTGGTCTCGACGTCGACGGTCAGCCGGCCTCGCGCGCGACCGACCATCTCTGGACGCCGATCTTCCACGTCAGCGCCACCGCGACCGGCACCGGTCGTCTCAGCGTCGGGCCCACCGGCCAGCTCGTCCTTCGACGAGCGCCGCTCAATGCGCTGCTCGCCGCCTTCACCCTGTTGATGTGGCTGCTGGTGTGGCTCGGCTTCGGCTGGGTCCACCGACTCGAGTGGATCTTCACCGGTCGGCGCCGGGCGCACCATCCCCGACACGCGAAGGAGCACGATGATTAGTCTTCGCCGCGTTCCACTGTTCGCGGTACTGGCGATCGTTCTGATAGCGGTCGGGATCTTCAGCTCCATGGCCTCCAGCGTCAATCCGTCGCAGCTGCCGAGTTCGCTCGCCTTGAACGGTCAGGCCGAATCGACGGCTCTGTACTGCACGGGGTTCTCGAGCGCCAAACTCGGCGAATCCGGCCGGGTGATCCTGGTCAACACGACCGGTAAGTCGCACGAGATCACGATCGATCACGTCTCAAACCTCGGCGTCGCATTCTCCAACGAAGTGAATCTCGGCGCCTACGGACGCTACGGCTTCGATCCCAGTGCCGGCGTCCACGGCGACTACTTCGGGGTCGGCGCCCAGGTCAGCGGCGGCGGCGTCGTGGGCGTCGAGGTGACGAAGGACGACACCAGCGAGGCACCGTGCATCTCGACGGGCATAACGAACTGGTTCGCCGCGGGATTTGACACCACCGTCGGTTCCAGCGCGATCCTGAGCGTCTACAACCCCACCGCGACACCCGCGGTCTTCAACGTCTCGACGTTCTCCCAAACTGGATACGTCGCGCCGCAGAAGTTCCAGGGCTACGCGGTCGCGGCCCACTCCCAGGCCGAGATCAACCTCGGCGTCGCGATCGTCGACCTGAGCGACATCGGCGTGCACGTTCGCGTCCTTCGTGGCACGCTCGACATCGTCGGACTGCAACAGTCCGGAGCGACGGTCTCGTACAACACCGGCGTCGAAGCACCGTCGACGTCGGCGATCTTTCCTCTCGTCACGACGGCGAACGACGCCACGGCGCAGATTCGTTTCGCCAACCCCGGCCCGACACCGGCCAACGTCACGCTGGACGTCACGCTGAAGTCGTATCACGTTCCCACTCAGACCTTGAGCGTGCCGCCCTACGGCAGTGCCATCGCGACGATCACGCCCAACACGGCCATACCGGCGGCCGGCTACGCGAGTGTGTCGATGACCTCGAGTCAGCCGGTGATCGCGGCGCTCGCGACAGGTACGGGCAAGGACATCGCCCTGAGCGCGCCGTCATCATCTCAGCCGGAGTATCTGATCGGCGACTTCACCGGAAAGGGATTCGACGGGGCCGAGTTGACAAATACGTCATCGAAGTCGATCTCGGTCACCATCACCCGACTGTCGAGTGGCGGCGCGAAGTTACTTGGGACGCAATTTGGTCTGACCGGGGGCGAGAGTCTGGCACTCGACGATTCAGCGTTCGCCAAACTTCCGGGCGTCGCGATAGTCGTGAAGGCGTCTCGACCGTCGTTGGAGGTGACGCTTGCGTTGCCGACGAGGCCGGCGGGGATGACGGTGGTCTCGGGCTTAGACGGCCGGTAACGTCGGCGGCTGCCAACCCGGCAGCGACGGCGCCGCGGGCGCGACCGGCGGTGTCGGCGTCTTCTTCGCGGATGCGGAACCGACACCGACGAGTGAACTGACGGTCTTGGTGCCTTCCGGGTGAACCTGTTCGCCGTGGGCTTCGTCGATGAGTCGAGCGGCGGTCTCGCCGTCGAGCGTCTCGGCTTCGAGCAGTGCGTGCGTCAGGGCCTCGAGGCCCCGGCGGTGCAGCGTCAAGACCTCGATGGCGCGAGATTCCTGCTCGCGCAGGATGCGCTCCACCTCGTCGTCGATGACCTGTGAGGTGTGGTCCGAGTAGTCACGGGTGTGCATGAGGTCCTCGCCCAGGAAGACCTGGTTGTTCGATCCCCAGGCCATCGGACCGATCTCTTTGGACATACCCCACTCACGCACCATGCGGATCGCGAGTTCGGTGTTTCGTTGCAGGTCGTCGGCGGCGCCGGTCGAGAGGTCGCCGTAAACGAGGAGCTCGGCCACGCGACCGCCCATACGCATGCACAGTGAGTCCTCGAGATACTGGCGCGCCACGATGTGGCGGTCCTCTTCGGGCAACGTCATCGTCACGCCGAGGGCCATCCCGCGCGGGATGATCGTGATCTTGTGGAGCGGGTCGGTCTTGTCGAGCACGTAGGCCAACAACGCGTGTCCGCTCTCGTGGTAGGCGACGCGCTCGCGCTCGTCGTCCATCAGGACCATGGTGTCGCGCAGTTGTCCCATCATCACCCGGTCACGCGCCGATTCGAAGTCCTCCATGCCGATGGTCGATGAGTGGCGACGAACGGCGTGGAGCGCGGACTCGTTGACCAGGTTCGCCAGGTCGGCGCCGCTCATGCCGGGGGTGCCCCGGGCCACCATCTCCAAGGAGACCGAGGGATCGAGCGGTTTATTCTTCGAGTGGACCTCCAAGATGGGGAGGCGTTCTTCGAGGTCGGGCAGGGGCACCACGATCTGGCGGTCGAAGCGGCCGGGTCGAAGCAGCGCCGGGTCCAAGACGTCTGGACGGTTGGTCGCGGCGATGACGACGACGCCCTCCGAGGGATCGAAGCCGTCCATCTCGTTCAGCATCTGGTTCAGCGTCTGTTCGCGCTCGTCGTGGCCGCCACCGAGACCGGCGCCACGCTTGCGTCCGATGGAGTCGATCTCGTCGATGAAGACGATGGCCGGTGCTTGCTTGCGCGCTGTGGCGAAGAGGTCGCGCACGCGACTGGCGCCGACGCCCACGAACATCTCCATGAAGTCCGAACCGGAGACCGAGAAGAAGGGCACGCCCGCCTCGCCGGCGACGGCGCGCGCGAGCATGGTCTTGCCGGTGCCCGGAGGACCGACGAGCAAGATGCCCTTCGGGATCAACGCGCCGATCTCTTTGTAGCGACCGGGCGTCTTCAAGAACTCGACGATCTCACTGATCTCTTGTTTCACGCCGAAGTAGCCGGCGACGTCAGAGAAGGTGGTCTTCGGACGATCCTGGTTGAACTGTTTCGCTTTCGACCGACCGACCGACATCATGCCGGTCATCTGGTTTCGCGCCTGACGCGAGAGGAAGACCATGAAGGCGATGAAGATCAGCGCCAGGATCAGATACGGCAGCAGGGCACCGAGGATGTTCGACGGGTTCGCGAAGGTCACCGCCACGTTGTCGGTGGTGCGCAGTTTCGTGATGTCGCTGTTGATGAGCGGCGTCGGTCCGTTCGTCGTGTAGTTCGTGCCGTTGGTCAACTGGCCGGTGATCACGCCGGAGGTCGAATTGACGATTGCCGTGTCCACCTTCTGATGGGTGGCGTCCTTCAAGAGCCGTGAGTACGAGATCGTCTTCACGTTTTTGTGGCCGAAAAGCGGTGGAATGATAAAGATGGCGAACACGAACGCGATGCAGCCGATCATCAAAAGTCGTCGTCGGGCGTCAGGGGCCATGGGCTTATCGCCGCCCGGGACGTACTTCTTGTAGCCGGACGGTTCTTCGGGGACGTTACTCACCAGACCAGACTAGAGGTGAACTACGACGTAGCGACTTGCACCTGTGGAAAACTGACCGCTTGTTAGGGTAATTGTCTGTGGATTCATTGATCGACGCCGAAACAGTCGAGCGACCGCGAATGTTGGCCATCGTGTTGGCGGGCTTCGTCGGCTTCCTCGCCGGTCAGATTCTCGGTTCGGTCTTCCAACTGATCGGTGTGTCGTTGACCCACTACCCGGGTGGACTGAGCGCCCTCGCGAACACCTCGACGCCGCCGTGGTGGGCGAACGCGTTCGGATTGATTGGCCTCTGGATCGGTTTCGGCGGCGCCATCTACTACGCCTACCACTACGGGAATCTGCGCAACCTGCCCCAGCAGTGGCGCTTCCAGGCGACCGACCTCGTCTACGTGGTCGTCGGGGTGGCCTGTCAGTTCATCGTCGACGCGGCCTACGTCCCGTTCCACCTGCACCACCTGAACGGCCCCGTGCATCACCTCTTTGGTTCGGTCGTCGGCGCGAGCTTCGTGCTGCTGATCGTTATGACGACGTTCTTGGCACCGATAATGGAGGAGTGGCTCTTTCGCGGCGTGCTCTTTCGAGCCCTGAGTGAGGGCGGCCAAAAGGGCGCAACGCGAGCGAGCGTCGTCTTCGGCGTGGTGCTCAGCGCGGCGCTCTTCGCCCTGGCCCACGGTGAGCCGCTGCAGTTCGCCGGTCTCTTCTTTCTCGGCCTGGTCTTGGCGACGCTCGTGTGGCGCACCAAGCGCCTCGTACCGAGCATCGTGACCCACATGTCCTTCAACGGCGTCGCCATCGTCGCGCTCATCAACCAGCGTTCGGGTCACTGATGCGCGATTGGATTCGGCGTCACGATTCGCCCGGTGCCCGACTCGACGCGCTGGTCATCATCGCGGTCATCTTCATCACCGTGTGGGAGATGCACCCGTCGCTCATCTTCTCCAACACACTCATCACCGGCGGGGACACCGGATCGCACCTGGCGGTGCCGGCCTACCTGAAGTCGGTCGGCAATCCCTTCAACCTGACGCCGTGGGACCCCGGCTGGTTCGCCGGCATGCCGGCCTACACGTACTACTTCGTGCTGCCCGACGTGCTCGCGTGGTTCGGCAGTTACATCATCGGCTTCGCGGTCGCCTTCAAGCTCGCGACGATCCTCGGTTCGGTACTGATGCCGATCACCGCCTACATGCTGGGCCGTCTCTTCAAGGCACCGCGTCCGATACCGGCGGCCCTGGCCGTCGCGACGCTGCCCTTCCTCTTTGACGCCTCGTTCACCATCGACGGGGGGAACCTCTTCTCCTCGATGGCGGGGGAGTACGCGTTCGCGCTCTCGCTCGCGCTGAGTCTCTTGACCATCGGTCTGTTCGCGCGCGGGGTACGCACCGGACGCGGCTACTGGCTGGCCGCCATCTCGCTCAGCGCGACGCTCGCCGCGCATATCTTGCCGTGGTTCTGGACCATCGAAGCGGTGATCGTCGTCGTGATCTTCGAGCTGTTGCAGCGACGCGGCATCGGCGACCCCAACGACGGCGACGTGCAGGGCGATTACTCGCGTCCGATTCGGTTCGCGGTCGTCGCCGGGCTCATCTCGGTGGGACTCTCGGCCTGGTGGCTGACGTCATTCGTCACCACGCAGAAGTACACGAACTCCATGGGCTACACCAACGACCCCGTGAACACCCTGCACGACATCTTCACGCAACTCGGCTGGTTCACCTCGACGGGCGGCGCGGCCGGCGACCGCTGGGTCATCGTCCTCGCGGTCATCGCTCTCATCGTGGCCTTCTGGGTCAGGGACCGCCTGGGCATGATCCTGACGACGCTGACGGTGCTCTCCATCGGCGCCTACGTCTTCGACCCGCAGAACGTCATCTGGAACGAACGTCTCGTGCCGTTCTGGTTCATCACCATTCACCTGAGCGCCGGTTGGCTCTTCGGCTACACCCTGATGCGCTGGGCAAAGCGTTCGCCGAACAAATTGGGTCGCTTCGTCGTTCAGATCGGCGAGAGCAAGTTCAGTTTCGCGCACGAGAGCACCGGCGGCGACGCTCCGGTCCCCGTGCCGGTCGAGGCGCGTCACGCCGCCACCGACGACACGTTCGTCGCGTCGTCCTACGTGGACGAGGACGAACCGGTGGAAGACGATGCGACGCGTTGGCACCGACGCAGTGCGCGCGCCACGGTCATCATCCTCATTCTCGGACTGTTGACCACCGTCCCGGGACTCATTCCACCCGTCGCCTCGGCGCTGTCGCTCAACACGACGGGCAACCAGGTCTCGGGATGGGCGCAGTGGAACTACTCGGGCTACCAGGCCAAGCCCGCGTGGCCCGAGTACAACGACCTCATGACCACGATGGCCGACGTCGGCAAGAAGTATGGCTGTGGTCGCGCGATGTGGGAGTACAACGCCGACCAGAATCGCTTCGGGACGCCCGAGGCCCTGATGCTGATGCCGTACTGGACGAACAACTGCATCGACTCGATGGAGGGTCTCTTCTTCGAGTCCTCGGCCACGACGCCGTATCACTTCTTGGACCAGGCCGAGCTCAGTGTCTCGCCGAGCAACCCGATGGTCGGGTTGCCTTACGGCGGACTCGACGTCGCCTTCGGCGTCGAGCACCTCCAGATGCTGGGCGTGCGTTACTACGTCGCGTTCTCACCCTCGGTCATCGCCCAGGCCAACGCCGATCCGGAACTCACGTTGATCGCCAAGACCAGAAAGTGGCCGTCACCCGGCGATCAGTGGTTCATCTACAAGATCGCCTCGAGTCCGATGGTCCAGCCACTCTCGAGCCTGCCCAACATCGTGGCGAACACGACGAGTCGTGTCGGCTGGCTCCAGGCCAACACGAAGTGGTGGCTCGACCCCAAACTGTGGGGGACCGTCGCGGCCACGACCGGGCCGTCGAACTGGCCGAGCGCCACGAGCGTCGAGACGATGGACACGCACACCTCGTTGCCCAAGGTCACCGTGAGCGAGGTCAAGGTCGGGCTGCAGTCGATCTCGTTCCACGTCAGTCGAATCGGCGTGCCGGTGCTGGTGAAGATCTCGTACTTCCCGCGTTGGCACGCGACAGGCGCGACCGGTCCCTATCGGGTGAGCCCGAACTTGATGGTCGTGATCCCGACCGCGAATGACGTGTCCATGGTCTACGGCTCGACGCCGCTGCTCACGGTGAGCAACTACATCAGCGACCTCGTGGCGTTGGCCGGCGTCGTCACCCTCTACCTCTACATCCGACGAAGGCTCCGGGCCCGGCACCAGTCGGCCGAGGACGTCGCGGCCTCACGCTGAGCGACGAGTACGGTTTCTAGGGATAGTTAGCGAAGGGATGTAGCGATGGCGCTCGACAGTTTCTTACTGGCGTTGCTCGAAGACCCGGTGGACCACGGCGAGCTGCTCTACGTGCCGAGTGAGAACGTGCTGTACAACCCGCGAAAGCGCGTCGTCTACGAGGTGCGCGACTCGATCGCCGTGTTGTTGCCGGATGAGGCCAAGCCCGTCACCGACGCCGAACACGACGCCTGGACCAGCGACCCGAGCGTGATCAAGACCGGTCGCTAGCCGGACGCCACTCTTCGCCAACAGCAGCGACTATCTCTCGCCGTTGTCGTCGGCTAGACGTCTTCGAAGCGCACCTCGAGGAGTTCGTCGACCAACCGGTAGCCAATGGCCTGGTAGATGCTGTTGCTCGTGGGATTGGCCGCGTCGGTGAAGAGCATGACCCGCGCGCCCTGTTCGATCAGTGATCGCGTCACGTGTGCCGTCACGGCGCTCGCGTAGCCGTGACGGCGATGTTGCGGTGGTGTGTAGACCGGACCGACACGCCCGATGACGATCGAACCGGTCGCCACGACGTTCGCGTGTCCGGCGATCGCGACGACCTCCCCGCTCACCTCCCAGCAGTACAGCGAACCTTCATCGATCTTCCTTCTCGTCGAGTCGTGTGACTCGCTTTCCGAGATGTGCATCTGTTCGGTCTGGCGCAAGAACTCACTCATCATCGGCGAGAGCAGTTCGAGATCGTCGTGGTGCGCGGGCCGCGCGAGACCCTCGACGTCGGGTGTGACGAGCTCTTCCAATTCGTAGAGGAGGTCGCGACGCGCCTCGGTGAGCGTGCGCCGAGAGCCCGCACTGTTCGATTCGACGTATCCCTCGACGAGCGCCTCGATCACGTCCTTCGACCCCGTTATTCCCGGAAGGCCGTCATCGAACTGGGCGACGCTCCGGCCCAGTTCCCTGGCGGCGTCGCTCGACATGGACGTGACCACCATGTTGAACGGTGCAGTGCGCATGGCGATGCCTGTTATTCGCCGCGTGTCGTCGCGAACCACCCACCAGCGATAGTCGTCGTAAGTCCTGTCGCCGTCGGCTACGGAGAGCGAGACGCTACCGATGACGTTGGTCCGCAGTGGGTCGCCAGCGCGAAACTCGGCCGTCGCCGCTATGAACTCCTCCACGGTCCCGATGAGTTCAACGTTCATGCGAGATTCTGTCACAGGTAATACGCGCTCGCTAGGCCGGCGGCAGACCGAGCGCGTGTCGGATCCTGATGACGTAGCGTTTGTCTCGGCGATTGTCCGACCTCAGCGCTTCAGTTCCGCAGCGTTCAAAGGTGCCGGGGCCACGGAGTAGTGAGCGAAGAGCTTCTGGTAGTCCGATACGTATCGCTCCTCACCTTTCACGGCGCTCATCGCGGTGGCCGGCCACGTCTGCGTGCGCAGTTCCGTGCCAATGGTGCTCAAGGCTGTTCTGATCTTTCGCAGCACGGCTTTGCTCGGGGACCTCGAATTGAAGGTGTCCAGTTGCAACGGATAGAGCGCCACGTCGTAGGCGAAGAAGTCGGTTATGTATTGACGCGCGGGACCCGTGGCACCCGTCAGAGTGAACTGACCGTGGTGAATCGGCGTCGGCACCAAGATCACGCCATTGGCCGTTGCTAGTACCAGTCCATCTTTCTCGCGGAGTCGCGGCGTCGCACCGTTCAGTGTCACGTGTCGGAACGTCGGAGCGACCATCGTCGGATAGGGGACGTGGTCGCTGACATTTCCCACGGTTGGATCCTCCTGGATCCACTGGGCGGAGTCGAACGTCGATCCCTGACCATAGGGGACCACGATGGTCCGGGGATAAGCGTGAATGGTCACGTTGTTGAAATCGAGGCGCCAACCCCGAGAGGTCTGCACCATCTTGAACTTGATGAGATTGCCCGAGTGAGCGATTCCGACGAACTGCGGGTGGAAGCCAACCTTAACGTCGCTCCAGAAGACGGCGTACTCGGCGATGGCGCCGTAGGTGATCTCGACGGTTCCTACTTGGATGAACTGGTGCTGGGAGTTGGCGACGGCGATCCACGTCGACGCGGCGCTGCGGGGAGGCGAACTCGGATCGATCGCCGGTACGCGCCACTGCGCGCCTATCTCAGTTGTGCGTTGATGAATCCGGTAGCCGCCGAAGCCGTAGAGCGGTGCACCGAACGGGTTCTGGTGACTCGCGGTCTCCGAGAGTGAGACGGTCAACGCGACGACCGTCAAGACTGTCAACGTCGCAAGCATCACCTTCGGAATCAAGCGTCGCGACATTTGGCTCAGTGTACCGATGGTGCACGTGGAAGGTGATGGCGATTCGGTCGCGTAGCGACGACCTCAATCGATTAGTACCCGAGCGAGTTGGCGCAGCCGCGCGAAGGTGTCAGTCGAACGTCCGGCAACGGGTCTCAGTGTCGTCGTCCACCCGGCGGTGGATTCTTCTTGGGGTCGACGATCGGTTGGTTGATGCCAAAGAGGCGATGGTTCATCGACATTTTGGTCGCTGTGCTGTTGGGGTTCTTGTCGCTGGAGCGGTTGACGATCCAACCGATGATCGTGCAACCTACGAAGAACAGGAAGATGTAAAGAATGATCACGGCAGACTCCCTTCTCCCTCTCCGCTCAGTGTACCGAGGGGCGCACGTTGAAGGTGGCCGCGAGTCGTTCGCGCGGTAACGACTTCAATCGACGATTTGATAAATCTGTTCGAAGACCGGATGTCCGTCGCTCGACCGATCGAATTGGAATCGCCCGAGCCACACGTCGACGCCGCTACTGCGATCGATCGCCCACTCCAGGCCCTCGTTCGCGGCCCACGCTTGCAGTTCGACGTTCGCCTCGTAGTGGTCGTGTTCGGTCACGGGGCTGTAGAGAAGTCTGACGTACGAACCAGCGGGGACCGATCCGACAAGGAAGTGCCCGTCACCAACCGGTGGGTTCTCCACCGTCAGGCCGACCTCGATATCGAGTTCGGCCGACATATCGCTCGTCACAATGCGGACCAATGGCGAGCCGGACGCGGCCACGCCGTTCGCTTCTAACCACTCGACGACTTCATCGGTGAGGTCATCGACGACGTCGAAACCCTCCATCGTGACCGCCGTCGCGATCGCGACGTACGGCTGCGCTTCACGACGAACGACTGTCGGCTGCTCGGACATCAGCGTTGGATCAGTCGAGTCGCTCGACGATCATGGCCATGCCCTGGCCGCCGCCGACACACATGGACTCCAAGCCGAAACGCGCTCCTGCGTCCTCGAGGGAGTTCAACAACGTGGTCATGATGCGAGCGCCGGTCATGCCGAAAGGGTGGCCGAGGGCGATGGCGCCACCTCGGATGTTGAGCTTGTCGAGCGTGATGCCGAGGTGCTTGGCGCTCGGGAGCACCTGGGCGGCGAAGGCCTCGTTGATCTCGACCAGGTCGATGTCGTCGATGGTCATGTTCGCACGCTTCAGGGCCTGACGGCAGGCCTCGATGGGGCCGAGGCCCATGATCTCGGGGTTGAGTCCACTGACGCCACTGGCGACGATGCGCGCGATCGGTTTGATACCGAGTTCTTTGGCGCGGGTGTCGCTCATCACCACGACCGCCGCGGCGCCGTCATTCAGTGGACAGGCGTTACCGGCGGTAATCGATCCGCCTTCTCGAAAGACGGGCTGCAACGTGGCGAGACGCTCGAGGGTCGTGCCGGCACGCGGTCCGTCGTCCTTGGTGACGACGTTGCCGTCGGGCAGGGTGACGGGGATGATCTCACGTTCGAAGAAGCCGTTCTCTTGGTGTGCGACCGCGAGTTCTTGGCTGCGCACGGCGAACTCGTCCATCTCGAGTCGACTGACGTTCTCGAACTCCGCGACGTTCTCTGCCGTCTGACCCATGGCGATGTAGATGTCGGGGAGTCCCGGCTGAGGCGTCCAGGGTTCGTCGGCGCGCTCCGAGCGCTTCGCGGTTCGGTCCATGGCGTCAGAGAAGAGTTCGTTCACCGCCTTGCCGCTGTCCGAGGCGCCGCTCGCGAAGCGCGAGACCGTTTCGACGCCGGCGGCGACGAAGACGTCACCCTCACCGGCACGAATCGCGTGCGCGGCCATGCGAATGGTCTGGAGCGACGACGAGCAGTAGCGATTCACGGTCACCCCCGGCACGTCGGGCAGACCGGCGAGTAGTGCCGCGACGCGCGCGATGTTGAAACCCGACTCACCGGCCGGCTGACCGCAGCCGACGATCACGTCTTCGACGCTCTGGGGGTCGAGTTCGGGCAGCTTGGCCAGCACGGTGCGAATCACGAGCGCGGTGAGGTCGTCCGGTCGCATGTCGACGAGCGAGCCCTTGAACGCGCGACCGATAGGGGTTCGACCGGTGGCGACGATGACGGCTTCGGGCATGAGTTCCTCCTCTTGGTACTGCAAGGTAACGCGAGCATATCCAACGCTCGCGGCGCTTCGACTAGCTAGTGGCCCTTGAGTGGTCCGGCGTCATCGAAGCCCTGTCGAACGCCTTTTCCGGCACGTCGGCTGAGTTGATCGGGATCGAAGAGCATCCAGTACGCGTTGCGCGCGTGCTTGCGCGAACGGTCGTCGAAGACCTTGGCCAGCACGTCGGGATCGTCGGACTCGTCCTCGTGGACGAAGACCTCGAGGATCGGCGTCGCGGTCATGAGTTGCGCCTGCATGATGCCCTGGGAGGCCTCGTGGGCGCACTGCTTGTCGATCGGTGCCGAACCAGGCATGCCGAGGGCGACGACGATGGCGCAACCGTCTTGTTGGATCATGTTCATCGCGGCGACGGCGAGGTCCTTGAAGCCCGGGACCGTGCGCGAGATGACGGTGAATGATTCACCGAATCCCGAACAGCCTTCGAGTTCGGCGCGGGCCGAAGCGCCCATGTCGAAACGGGCGAACATCGTGTCGACGACGCCGATGCGCAGTGCCTTGACGGTCTTGGCTGGTGTCGGTTTCTTCTTGGCCACGTCGCTCCGTTCTTTTCGCACTCACAGTGTAGGGAGGGACGCGGCCTCCTTCGGACAGTGCTTTTTCACCGACATAGAGTTGGCAAAAGGACGGTGGGCTATGGCGTGGGACTTTGAGACGGAACCGGAGTTCGAGGAGCAGTTGGTCTGGATGCGCGGCTTCGTGCGCGAAGAGATCATGCCGATCGAGACACTGGACCTGAGCCACGATCAGGCGCTGACGTTCATCAAGCCGCTGCAGGACCAGGTGCGCGAACGCGGACTCTGGGCCGCGCATCTGCCGTCGGAGCTCGGTGGCATGGGATTCGGTCAGGTCCGACTCGGGCTCATGCACGAGATCCTCGGACAGACCCCCTACGGGCCGGTCGTCTTCGGCAACAACGCCCCCGACAGCGGCAACGCCGAACTACTCGCGGCCGGCATGGAGATGACCGGTGACGATCAGGAGTACATCCGTGAACGTTGGCTCCAGCCGCTGCTCGACGGCGAGATCCGTTCGGGCTTCTCGATGACCGAGCCCGAAACCGCGGGGAGCGACCCGCGACTCCTGAAGACGCGCGCCGTCAAGGACGGCGACGAGTGGGTGATCAACGGTCACAAGTGGTACACGACGAACGGCTCGGTCGCCGACATCCTGGTCGTGATGGCGGTCACCAATCCCGACATCCACCCGTACCAGGGGTCCTCGATGTTCGTGGTGCCGGCCAACACGCCGGGCGTGAACATCGTGCGCGACGTCGGCTCGATGGACGATCCCGACAACCACTACGGCCGCTTCGGGAACCACGCCGAGATCCGCTACGTGGACGTGCGCATCCCGGCGGAGAATCTCATCGGTCCCGAAGGTTCGGGCTTCTTGCTCGCGCAGGCGCGCCTCGGACCCGGCCGGATCCACCACTGCATGCGCTGGCTCGGCCAGTCCCAGCGGGCCTTCGACATGATGTGCGAGCGCGCGGTCAGTCGCTTCACGCACGGATCGTTGCTCTCTGAGAAGCAGACCGTGCAGAACTGGATCGCCGACTCGCGCGCCGAGATGCACGCCGCGCGACTGATGACGCTGCACGCGGCCTGGAAGATGGACCAGGTCGGCGCGTCGGCGTCGCGTGACGAGATCGCGATGATCAAGTACTACGGCGCGGCCGTCTTGCACAACGTCATCGACCGCGCGATCCAGACGCACGGCGCACTCGGGTACTCGACGGACCTGCCGCTCGAGCGCATGTACCGCTGGGCGCGCGCCGCTCGAATCTACGACGGTCCCGACGAGGTGCATCGCCAGACCGTGGCGCGCCACGCGTTGAAGAACTACACGCCGAGTGAGGTGCCGAGTGAGTTCATTCCGAACCGCGAGGCGGCGGCGCGCGAGAAGTTCGCGGGCATGTTGGAGTTCCTCGAAGCGGAAAAGGTCTAGCGCGGCGCCAGTCCCTCGACGGCCTCTTTGAGGTCGACGCCGAAGGGGACGATCGCCAGAGTCGGGATCTGGATCCCGGCCTCGATGTAGCGCAGCACGTGTTCGCGACAGGCCTCGTAGGAGCCGTGGATGATGAGTTCGTCGACGACCGCGTCGGGGATCACCTCGTTCGCCAACTTGCGGTTGCCCTCGGCCCAGGCGTCCCACATCGGCTGGAGCGCTTCGCCGCGACCGAGCCAGCGGTGGAACTCGGCGTAGGCATTGACCGTCAGGTACGACGAGATCATGCGACGCCCGATCATGCGCGCGAGATCGGCGTCGGGGGTCGGGACCACGAAGAGTCGCGCCGCGATCAACTTGCCTTCGCCAACTTCGGCGCGGCACTGCGCGACGTCGTTCGCGCCCAGCCAGTTGAGTATCGCGCCGTCGGCTTCGCGACCGGCGAGGCGCAACATGCCCGGGCGAAGCGCCCCGAGGAGGATTGGTGGACGAACGAGGACTGATCGAGAGAGTTTGAAGCCATGGACCTCAAAGGTCTCGAAGACCTCGTCGATCTTCTCGCCGTCGAGGGCACGCTTGACGAAGCGCAGCACGTCGCGCGTGCGGGCGTAGGGCTTCTCATAGGCCACTCCGTTCCAGCGCTGGACGACGGGTTCACTCGAGGCGCCGAGTCCCATGATGAATCGCCCTTCGGCGACTTCGGCCATCGCAGCGATGCTCATTGCCAACAGCCCCGCGCCGCGCGTGAAGACCGGCGTGACCGCGACGCCGAGATTCAGTCGCGGTTCCCAGAGGGCGGCGAGGGTCAGCGGTGTGAACCCGTCGGCGCCGTCGACTTCGGCCGACCAGAGGTCGGTGTAGCCGAGGTCGGCGATGCGGTGGTACCACTCCTCGTGCTCGCGTAGCGAGACGCCGTCGAAGGGGATCGTGATGCCGTAGCGAGAGTCCATCTAAGCAGTGTTCCAGATGAGCGAGATGTTGTAGGCCCTTTGACACCAACAATCTACGACCCAAGAATTTACTGGCACTTTTTAGATTCTTTGATAGCTGATTCGCAAATGCGGTTTGCGGGTGCTGTGACACTGGGGACGCAACTTGACCAATTCGTGCTGACCCGTGGCGTACGCTGAAAACGCAACTCGCCAAGTGAGTGTTGATTCGGAGAATGATGAATTATTTCGCACTCGGAGTTACTCATGAGTGGTTGCTCCATTGGGGCGTACGTTGCTATTACTTTGGCGTACCGTTCGGAGCACTCTCCTTTGGAATCCCGTACCTTTTCTCGAAGCGGATACGCGAGGAAAATCGCGAGCGAGAAAGAAACGCGATTTACCCGGACAAGTCGCAGATTTTCAAATGGGCCTCCGTGGCTGCACTGGCGATTGGTTCGTTGCTGCTCGTTGGGGCACTTGCGACAGCCTGACTTGGCAGCGAACTTGATGTCACTCGTCGTCCAAACCGAATAATCGATCCCGTTTCATCGCGTCCGAACGAGACGAACGTGCGTGATCGACGGCGAGCACACGTGCTCGACACACGTGTAGTCCGCTGAACTTGGCCCGCCCTCTTCGAAGAGACGTTCGCCACTGCCCAGCAGTATCGGCACGACCGCGAGGTGCATTTCGTCGATCAGTCCCGATCGCAGATAGTGGCGAATGGTCTCGGCACCACCTCCGACCAGAACATCGCGATCTCCCGCCGCAGCAAAGGCCGCGTCGTAGGCGGATTCGAATCCATCGGTGACGAAATGAAACGTCGTCCCACCTTCCATCTTTAAAGGTGGCCGCGGGTAGTGCGTGAGGACGAAGACCGGATGATGGAAGGGAGGTTCCTCGCCCCACCAACCGTCCCACTGCTCGTCGGCCCACGGGCCCCGGACGGGGCCGAACATATTGCGACCCATGATCGTGGCGCCAACGTTCGTGCCGCGATTCGAAAAGAAATCGTGGTCGAGTCCTTCGTCACCACCGTCGGCGCCGATCATTTCTCGCCCGCCGCGCGTGGCGAAGATCCATTCGTGGAGTATCCCGCCGCCAAGCCCGACGGCATTGTCGAGGCTCTGGGTCGGCCCGGCGCCGAAACCGTCGAGCGAGATCGAGAAGTTGCGCACCAGCAGTTTCGACATTGAGTTCTCCTATTCGTGGCTGAACGACTAACTAAGGTAGTCGCCGCTCCGCGCCTTGGGCACTTTGAGACCTCGGCGTTCGAGGTCGTGAGTCCAGCGGTCGATCAGGGTCTCGAGGACGGCGACACGTGCGTAGTGCTTGCTCTCGGCCGGGATCAAGTCCCAGTGCGTGTGGGACCGATCAGTCATCTCGACCATGTCCTCGAGCGCGTCCAGGTAGGCGCCACGCTTCTCGCGGTTGCGCCAGTCGTCGGGCGTGAGCTTCCATTGCTTGAGTGGGTCGCTCTCGCGGTCCTTGAAGCGTTTCAGTTGTTCTTCGTCCGAGATGTGCAGCCAGAACTTCACGAGCGTGACGTCGTTGTCGACGAGCAGCTGCTCGAACTGCACGATCTCCTGGCCCGAACGCTTCGCGGTCGACTTGTCGATTAGTCCTTCGACCCGTTCGACCAGCAGTCGCCCGTACCAGGAGCGGTCGAAGACGGTCATCCCACCGGTGCCCGCGATGTAGGGCTGGAATCGCCAGAGGAACACGTGGCGAAGCTCCTCGGCCGTCGGGGGACCGATGGGCACGACGCGTACGTGACGTGGGTCGATACTGGCCGTCAGGCGGCGAATTGCGCCGCCCTTGCCGGCGGCGTCGAAGCCTTCGAAGAGCACCACGAGACCTGGGGCCACGATTTTGGGATCGAGCAGCCCGGCCGTGAACAGTCGCAACTGCGTCAGACGATGCTGGGCCGCGGCCACGCGGTCTTGGGACTTGAGCTTGTCCATCGTCAGCGAGAGGTCGATCGCATCGACTCGATTCGTCATCGTGTTGTCCGATCACTACGCAATGCTCGCTCCACGTCGGTCCCCTCTCATAGTGCAGGATAACTACGGCTTCGTGTTGAAGACCAGTATCTCGCCGGTGTAGACCGCGACCCACACACGTCCGGTGGTGCCGTCGTACGTGACGCCGACGGGGTTGGTCCCTGTCGGTACGACCTGGAGGACCTTCAGGTTGCTCGCGGCCAACTCTGTCACCGTATTGGAGAGGTAGTTCACGACGTAGAGTGCGGTGCCGTCGGTCGAGATCGCGAGTGAACGACAGTCTGAACCGGTGTGCACCTCGGCCAGGATCTTGCCGGTGAGACGGTTGATCTTGACGACGTCGCCCGGGACGTTCAATGAGGCGTAGAGGAAGTCGGGGTTTTGGGGATCGATCACGACGTGACGCACGTTGTCGACGCCGCCGATCTGTCCCACGACTCGGAACGTCGACAGGCTGATGACGTCGATCACGTCGCTGCCCATGATGGCGATGTAGGCCAGGTGTGAATCAGGGGAGACCGCGATGCCGCGCGGATAGGCGCCGACGGGGATCGTCGCGACGAGGTGATGGGTGGCTTCATTCACGATGCTCACGGTCCACGAGCACCAGTTGGTCGCGATAACGTACTTGTCGTTCGGCGTGACGGCGACGTACTTCGGCACCATGCCGACCGGCGCGACGCCCACGACCGACAGCGTCTTCGTGCTGACCTCGTACAGGAAACTCGGGGTATCGCCGGCCGCGACGGCCGAACCGGGCGTGCAGGTGTCCGAACCCTCGGGACCCGAGCCCGTGCCGTACATCGAGTAGTTCGAGACCCAGACGTCCTTGCCGTCCGGCGTCACGGCCGCCTCGACCGGCGCACCGTGGGTGAGACCCGGTCGTCCGTGGACGCCGAAGTGCGCCAACTCGACGCCGTCGCTGATGGTCTTGAGCAACGTTCCCGCCGAGTTATAGACCGTCATCGTGTGGCGGTACATCATGTTCTGGGCGAAGACGAGCCCGGTGTTCGTCGACATGACGGACTTGGGTGAGATGTCGCCCGTGATGACCTTGTAGAGCGAAAGGCGACGTGACGATGCCGGCGGGCCGGGCGGCACGATCTGGTTCAGGGGCGTCGGCACCGTGGTCGTGGTCGAGTCGGGACTCGTCGTCGTGGTGGCCGTAGGGGAGGTCGTGGTCGTCGTCGTGGCGTCCGAGTTTCCCTTGCTGGAGAGGGTGAAGTTGATTCCGAACGCGATCAGCGCGACGACGACCAGCACACCAGCGAGCCGTGCGAAGCCCGCTCGGCGCCATCGCCAGGATTTACGAACCGCCGCGTGGCGGGCCTCCGACATGCCTCAATCGTACTTCGGCACCAGAAAATGCATAGTCGAACATTCACTTTCGGCATCGGCGAGCGACCCGCGAAGCCGTGACCCCAACGGTATTCTTCGACTATGAGGACCAATCGTGTGGTCGCCGCAGTATGTATTGCCTTGTTGTCGACTGCCTGGAGCATCACTGCGACCCAAGCGGCCACCAAATCGCCGCTCTCGATGCAAGTCGATCTCGACGTGACGACGATCGCGGCCGGCCACAGCATTCGGGGGACAGCGATCATCACGAATGAGAGTTCCACGGTGATACACGTGCAGACGTGGGAGTGCGAACAATGGATCTACGTGGGATTGGCCAATAAGAAGGTTCCGTTCGATCCGGTGGTTCCGCTTTCAGCCTGTTCGCCGTCGACAACGCTCAAGCCCGGCGCCAATCGCTTCCCAATAACGTTGTCGACCAGGTATCAATCGTGCGAAGTAGGTGGCACGCCGCGATGCACCAAGTCCGGTATGCCGCCGCTCCCTTCGGGCACCTATCACGTTGCGGTCATGATTGACAGCACGCCAGGTGTCACGTTCAACGCACGTCATGTGCGGGTGACGCTTACGTGACCATGAGTGTTGCAATTGTGTGTCGCGTTCGATTGTCCGGCGTTCTCACCGGTAGTCTTCGGCGATGAGGACACGACGCCTACTACTCACCGCTGCACTCCTCGTGCTTTCGTTGATCGGGAGCGCTTCGGTTGCGAACGCCTCAGGTACGTCACCGGTGTCAATACGGGTCCACCTCAATGTGACGACCGTGCGGGGCGGCCGTCCTATTCATGGGACCGCGATTCTCACCAACGCCAGTCCGAAGACAATCCTGGTTGAGGCGTGTGCCTACGATGGTTGGCTCTTCGTGGGACTGGCCAACAAGAGTGTCCCCTTCGATCCAGCAGTCGCCGCCGTGGCCTGCAACGCAACGATCAAACTCAAGCCGGGTGCGAATCGATTTCCGATCGCCGTATCGACGGACTACGGGGTCTGCTACGAGAATGGCGGCGCACCCGCTTGCGGCCGACTGCCCTCGGGCACCTATCACGTCGCCGTGACCACACAGGGACTGCCCAAGGGAACGTCCTTTGAATCACACATACGTGTGACTCTCACCTAGGCGGTCGCGCCGGCGCCGCGTGTACCGTAAGAGACATGAGTCCCCTTCGACGTCATAAGCGCGATGAGATCGCCGGAGCGCCGCCCGACTCACTTGACGCGTTCTTGGCGCAGCCGGCCGACGAAGGGACGAGCGATGCCGACGTTGCGGCGCTCGCCAAGGTCGATGCCGACCGCGCCACAGAAGAGGCCCGACTCGCGCCGTTCATCACGACCGAAGAGATACTTGATCGCAACGCCCCTCGACCATCGGTACGCGACTGACGATATCGGATCACGAGTTAGCGCGTCGAGATTCGAAGTTCCAAAAGGCCTGCGCGACGCGGTTGACGACCTCTCTGCCGTAGGCCTCGCTGGGGTTCTCCCCGGTCATGACCGAGGCGAGGTAGTACGTGTTGCCGAGATGCACGTAGCCGGCGGTATTGACCTGCCAGCCCGTCGTTGGCTCGGGATACCATCCGTTCTTCACGCCGACGGTGGCACTCGTCGGCACGCCCGTGGGAATCCCGAAGCGCTCGTAGTCCACGACGTTCTCCATCAGATCCTGTTCGTACTCCTGCGACTCTTCATTGAGATACTTGTTGGGCAAGAGGATCGCTTTCAGAAGCTGAAGTTGGTCGTGCGGCGTCGTTTCGATCTCGCCCCAGTCCCAACTGGTGATCGTCCCGGTGTAGTGCAGGTCGTCGTTGAACTCGGTGACCGACGGCAGTTGTCCAATCGTCACCCACAGCGATTCGGCCGCCTTGTTGTCCGAGTACTCGACCATCTTGGCGGCGAGCGCCTGCTCGTGGGCCGTGAGCGCGCGGTGCTCGTTCTGGCTCTCCCAGAGCAGCACCGCGAGGATGTCGATCTTCTCCATGCTCGCGGTGACCTGGCGGATCCCCGGTCGATAGATGTACATCTGATGGGTCGTCACGTCGTAGAGGGCCGCGGTGACGTTGTCCGTCCGCGTCGCTAGGTACCTCTTGAGCGAGGCACTGTGGAACGGGTCCTCGATGCGCGTCGAGATTGGCAGGGTGGTCGAGGGAGTCGTCGTAACCGAGCTCGTGGTCGACGTGGTCGGTGATGTCGCTGTCGTCGTCGTGGGGACGGCGGACGTCGAGGACCTCGGCTGTTGCGCGCTGTAGGAATCTCTGCCCGTCTCGATCGCGAATCCCGCGGCCGAACCGAGGATGACCACGGTCGCTAGAGCGCGCTTGGCGACGTGGCCTCCGGCCGCGGGGGCCCTGCTTTGGCGCTTTCTCCTGTGTTGACCACGTCCCATGGAATGTGATGGCCCAATCCCTGATCGAAGTCGTCAGCCTTCGTCAATCGTTGGAAGAAGTTTGGCACCGCCGAACACAGATTGCGCGGAATTGCTACGCCGGTCGCTGGGCCCGGCGGACAGCGATGAGACTCCAGACGAGTTCGACCACACCGAAGGGCCACGCGCCACTCATGAATCCGTAAGCGCTGGAGAGGGCGCATCCGAGCGCGAAGAGGATGACGAATCGCCGGCCCCGCGACTCGAGGGCGTACATCGCCATCATGAAAGTCAGTGCGATGACGCCGTAGATGGTGACGGCGTTCACGTCAGGTCACTCAGGGCGTCGCTCGCGTTCGCGCAAAAGGTAGCGGCGCTCGTAGGTCACCGTGCCGATGAGGAAGAGGGCCGCCAGCAAGGCGAGCAGCACGGCGTACTTCTCGTGCGGCGGCAAGAAGCTGTAGGTCACCGTCGACGTGCCTTCGGGGACCTTGACACTCTGATACGTGCCATGGTCGACCGTCTTGATCGTGACGGCCTTGCCGTTCACGGACGCCTTCCAGCCGGCCATCATCAGTTCGGTGCGAATGAGCGTCGTGCCAGCACTCGGGCAGTTCACCGTGACCTTGTTGACGCCCGCGGTGGTGACGGTGCACGACGATGACCGGGTGGAGAAGTACGCGCGCGGATTGGGTAGCTCGTAGATGTTGACCTTGGCGTCGCTGAAGACCCGCGTCACGCCGAGATTGGTCAGGGCCGGCTCGATGACGAGCGCGATGGGCATCACCAGGTACTTGACCGAGGCGTCCTCATAGCTCTTGAAGTGTGCGACGAGCTCGTTCTCTTGAGCGGTCAAGCCGACGATCCCGTCGTGGATGACGAACTGGTTCGACGGCGTGAGTCCGGGATAGAGCTGTCGCTCGATCAGCTGCGAGAACTTCTCGGGGAAGGGCAGGTCGATCGCGTTCAACTCATTGAGCCCGAACTGTGAACCCCAGTTCGGCGTGATGACCGCGAAGTCGAGGAAGCGGTAGTGGTGTTCATGCTTTTGCAAGAACGTGATCGGTGCCATGTCGACGTTGACGACCTTGGCCGACCCGCCGCCGGGCACGCCGAAGATGAGCAGTGACTCACCGACCAATACCAGCGCCACCAACAGCGGCACGATCTTGTACTTGGTCAGTCGTCCGAGGACGAGGAGGGCGAAGATCGCGATGAACGGGATGGCGTCGAGGAACGCGTAGATGTAGCGCGCGCGGTGTCCGTAGACGATGTGGTCATTGAGTGAGCTCGCCGCCAACACGATCCAGATCAGTCCGAGCAGCATGACCGACGTCGTCACCGTGAACAGTCGCTTGGCCCTGGCGCTCTCGGCGAGGTCCATCAGTCCGAGGACCGCGAGGAGGATGAACGAGAGTTCGCAGCTCGACATGATGTAGCGCCCGAAGGACACGTTCTCGATAAGTGGGATCAGGTTCCAGACTTTGCGCATCTCCAGGAAGTTCCACGCGCCACAGAGCCCGATGACGGTCCACGCGGCCAGGTAGATACGCAGTGGACGTAGTCGCTGGCCGAAGAGACCGAGGAGCGCCAACGCCCCGACGCTCGCCGTGAAGTACCCACCGATCCCTCCCCACACGCTGGCGACGTTCAGGTTCGTGAAGAGCGTGCCGTGGACGTACGGGTCGAAGAACATCTGGATGGCGTGAATGGAGATATGCGCGGTGCCGTCGATCGCTGCGGTGTGGTGACCGAGGTTGGCGACCTTTGTGAAATCGGCGAAGGGCACCAGAATCGGCAACGACAAGAGGATCCCGATGCCGCCGGCGATGCCGAGGCGCCCGATCGCGCGCTTCCTCGAGTCACGCGGCAGCGAGAAGAGTCGCACCGCGGCCCAACCCAACGCGAAGAGTCCGTTGAAGTAAGCGACCTCCGGGAAACCGGAGTAGAAGGCCAGCGCGATCGCTATCGCCGCAAGATACCAGCCCCGATTGTTCTTGGTCTGGGTCGAGTCGTAGATCATCTCGATACCGAGCAGGAGCATCGGCAAGAAGGCGATCGGATTCAAGACGGCGTTGCCGACCCAGGCGAAGGTGCCGTTGAGGGCGAAGAGACATCCAGCGGCCGTGGCGAAGATCATGGGCACGCCGAGGCGCTTGGTCAAGAAATAGGCCGAGAAGCCGGCGATGATCTCGAGGCTCATGTGGAAGAACAGCAGTCCACCGGGCAACGCGAAGAGCAACGTCAGCGGGAAGAAGGAGGCGGCCTGCATCTCTCCCGCGAGTGGTTGACCAAGGCCCTCGTAGAAGTTCCACCACGGCAGGTGTCCGTGCAGGAGGTCCATCGCCGAGAGATGACCGAGGGGTTGGGTGATGAAGCCGACGTTGGGGTCGATCATCGGGCGTCCACAGGTGATGTGACAGATGTTCGTCGAGATGTTCGCGGTCCACCAGATCGGATTGATGTTCGACTCGCCGACCAGATACAGACCGTTGCCGATGATCACGGCCAAGAGGATCAGGAGTAACGCGCTCGTCGATGGGGGAAGTCGCCGGTAGAAACTGAGGAACCGTTTCCACGCTGACGTCACCACTTCAGGCTACAAGAATCGATAGTTCCAATCGGGTGCTCAGCGCGGCAGGTAGTACATCGTCTCGCCGAGCAGGAGCAGCGCTTCGGGGAAGAACGGATCCTTGAAGGTGCCAAAGATGTCCCAGCGGCGGATGAACCGATTTCGGTCCTCGAGCGGATCCAGGCTGCCGCGCGACGAGCTGACGTGGTGGATCAGTTGCACGTGGGGCGTGTAGACGACGTAGCGCGTGTCGCTCTGCGCGCGTAGGCACAGGTCGACGTCGTTCATCGTGACGGCCAGTCGTTCGTCCATCCCGCCCAAGGAGTTCCAGAACTCACGCCGGACCATCTGCACGGCGCCGGTGACCGCGGCGACGTCGCGGATGGAGCGCGAGAACTGGTCCACGTGCGGATAGTTGGAGTCCGTGCGCAGGTGCTGGGGATACGGCGAGACGACGATGCTCTCGTGCTCGCCGTGGCCGTACTGGTCCAAGAGGCACGCGCCGACGACGCCGACGTCGGGCAACGCCGCGAGTGACACCATTCGCTCGAGCCAATCGGGCGTGACCAATATCGTGTCGTTGTTGAGGGTCACGACGAAGTCGGCGCGCGAATGCTCCACCCCGCGATTCACGATCTTGGCGTAGTTGAACGGCCCGGGACAGGGGACGACCTGGTACTTGGTGTTCGCGAAGTACTCGAGTGACTCCGGCTCGATCGAATCGTTGTCCAGGAGTATGACGTTCCAATTCGGATACGTCGTGCGGTTCTCGAGCGCTTCGATGCAGTTGCGAACCAGATCGATCCGGTCACGCGTCGGGATGATGACGTCGATGGAGGGCGGCGGCGAGGACACGTCCAGTTTCCAATTCGAGAGCCCCGCTACCCGGCCGGGCTCGACCGAACCGGCCCAACCGCGACGCGCGAGCGCGAACTCCGTGACGCGACACGTGTCGGCGTCGATATGGCTGCGCTCGAAGGCAATGTCCGGTCGCGCTGCGGGCAGCACCAGGTTGACGTGGCGAAAGACGGCGTCGGCTTCATTCAACCGGAGATAGGCGTCGTGCTCGAAGGCCCAGCCAGCCTCGGCGTGGAATCCGCCAATGCGCTTCAGCGTCGAGGTGCGCAGTAGTGCCGGTCGACCGACCACGTTGTAGCTGAGCAGTGTGTGGGGAGGCACGGAGGAGAACTTGAACAGCGGCGCGAAGATGTTCGGGCCGGTCTCGTCACCGAAGACGACGTCGTCATCGTCGGTCGCGTGATTGAACAACGCCAAGAGCGCGGTCGCGCGCTCTTCGTCCGTGCTCGTCGTGTCGCACACGAATATCCAGGTCGTCGTCGCGGAAGCGATCACCTGATTTGCGGCGTCGACGGCGTCGGCCGCGGCCTGACGTTCGTCGACCGCGACCGTCGTCACGTCGTCCCTCGAGACCTCGTAGGAGGCGAGGTTGATGAATCGAATGGCGGTCTTGGGGGAGTAGTTAATCGGAAAGACGTTCGACTCTTCCTCCGGGAGCGGTGCGTCGGCGAACTGGGCCGTCGCCTTGGCCGGTTCTTCAGTTCGACCTGCTCGCAGTCGGCGAAGGAACTGCAGCAGGGGACGGCCGATTCGACGCGCGAAGCGGTAACGCCGCGTGTCCTCGCCGAGGAGTTCGCCGAGCAACCGCTGCCACCACTTACCCGACATCTCGCGCATGTCACCGTGAAAGGCGGCCCAACGTCGCTTCATCTCCTGATCGGTTACGACAGGAAGGTCAGACTCGCCTTCGAGGTCGAATCGTTGGAAGGCTGGCACGCGGTCATGCTTTCGTTCGGGGAACGTCGATCCTCGGAACCTACGACGCGTAACAAATTTAACGTCCGCGAACCGGGGTAGCCGGGCATTGGAACGAGGCTTGTTCGGAAGCGCCGAATTGAGGAAGGCTCAAGAATATAGGCGGATTGCATGGTACGTTGCCGGTACTCAATTAATGAGCCAGGTGATAACGCACAAGAAAGAGGTAGGCATGACTGACGTCGTGGAGACCGGCGATGCTGCGCCAACCCCGGACCGACTGAATGCGGGAGTCCTCGGACTCTTCGACTCGGCGATCATGGGAATCGCGGGATCGGCGCCGGCCTACTCAATCGGTGCAACGACCGGTGCCCTGTTCTTCGCGGTGGCCTACGGCGGCGAGGCCGCCCTTCTCTACTGCGGTTTCTTCATGTTTGGCATCGTGTGGGCGTTCAGCTATCTCAGTCGAGATGACTCACACGCGGGCGCCGCGTATTCGTGGGTTCGCCGAGCGATTCATCCGATTCTCGGCTACCTGTCCGGCTGGGCGCTGATCGTTTCAGCGTTGCTATTCATGGTGATCGCCACGTTCCCCGCCGGTTCGAGTGTGCTGCGGCTCTTTTCCAGCACGCTGTCCCAACGCACCAGTCTCGTCACGATATTCGGGGCGCTCTTCTTCTTCCTGATGGTGGCCGCGGTGGCATTTGGCGTGACCGTGACCGTGAAGGTCCAGATCATCATGTCCACCGTCGAAGTAGCGCTCTTGATACTCTTCGCGGGCCTGGCGCTGTTTCACGCGCATCACGCGACGGCGTTCACCTGGCACTGGTTCTCACCGACGATCTTCTCCGCGCATCATTCTCAGGGTTTCGTCGCCGGGGCATTGATCGCCGCCTTCTACTACTGGGGATGGGACGTCACCGCGAATCTCAACGAGGAGACCAAGGACGCGAAGAAGACCTCCGGTCTCGGCGGTCTCCTCGGTACGTTCGTCGTCTTCTTGCTCTTCGAAGTCTTCACCACCGCCTCCAACATGGTCTTGCCGGAGAAGGAACTCGCCAATCCTGGCAACGTCGCTGACTTCATGTACAACCTCGGTCAGGCGGTGTGGCACGGCCTCGGCGGCAAGCTCCTTATCGTGGCGCTCTTACTCTCGACGATCGCGACCCTCGAAACGACGCTCATTCAGGTCACGAGGACACTGTTCACGATGGGTCGCGACCGGACGTTGCCCAAGGTGCTCGGGACGACGCATCCCACGCGCAAGACACCCTTCGTCGCAACGATGACCGTCATGGTCCTGTCGCTCGGGCTCTTCGTGGCGAGCCAGTACATCGGCTCAGTCGCCAACATTCTGAATGACGGCTATACCGCTATCGCCATCCAGATCTGTATCTACTACGGACTGGCCGGACTGTCGGTGGTGATCTTGTATCGAGAGCAGCTCTTCAAGTCGGTGAACAACTTCATATTCATTGGGTTGTGGCCGATGCTCGGGGCGGTCTTCATGATCTACCTCTTCGCCAAGTCGATACCCGAACTGAACGGGGTCGAACTTGTCGTCGGCCTCGGATCGATGGTCCTGGGATTCATTCCGATGGCCTGGTACTGGCACAAGGGCGTGCCGTACTTCAAGATGCCCGACAAGGTGGAGCGCAAGGCTCAGCTGCTCGTGCTCGAACAGATCGAAGAACTCCTGTAGAGCTCGACGGTGTGTGCGATCGCGACGACTATTCGGTCGCCGGACGGCGCCAGAGGTCGATGCCGCTGTCCACGGCGAACTCGTCGATGCGCTTTAGTTCTTCGTCGGTGAACTCGAGGGTATTGAGGGCGTCGAGGTTCTCGTCGAGTTGCTCGACGCTGCTCGCGCCCAAGAGCACCGATGTCACGACGGGGTTGCGCAGCGCCCAGGCGATCGCGAGTTGGGACATCTTTTGTCCGCGCTCGTGCGCAATCGCGGCGAGTCCGCGTACGCGCGCCAGGTTCTCGTCATTCAACAGCTGAGCGGCCAGCGACGAGTCGTCCTTCGCCGCGCGCGAGTCCTTCGAGACGCCGTTGAGATACTTTTCGGTGAGAAGACCTTGACCGAGTGGGGAGAAGGCGATGCAACCGACACCCTGTTCGTCCAAGACGTCGAGGAGTCGATCCTCGATCCAGCGATTGAGCATCGAATACGACGGCTGGTGGATCAAGAGTGGCGTGCCGAGGTCGCGAAGGATCGTGATGGCCTGTTGCGTGCGTTCATCGGAGTATGACGAGATACCGACGTAGAGCGCCTTGCCCTGGCGTACGGCGCTGTCGAGTGCGCCGAGCGACTCCTCCATCGGGGTCGTCGGGTCGAAGTGGTGGTGATAGAAGATGTCGACGTAGTCCAGTCCCAAGCGCTTCAGGCTCTGGTCGAGGCTGGCAAGCAGGTACTTGCGCGATCCCAGGTCACCGTAGGGGCCGGGCCACATGTCCCATCCGGCCTTGGTCGAGATGATGAGCTCGTCGCGCAGTGAGGAGAAGTCCTCACGCAAGATGCGACCGAAGTTGGCTTCGGCGCCCCCGTAGGGAGGTCCGTAGTTGTTGGCGAGGTCGAAGTGCGTGACGCCACGATCGAAGGCGCGACGCAGGATCGGCCTTTGGGAATCGATCGGGCGATCGTCGCCGAAGTTCTGCCAGAGGCCCAGCGAGATAGCCGGGAGTTGGATTCCGCTCCGTCCACATCGTCGGTACTGCATGGTGTCGTAGCGGTCGGGCGAGGGAAGGTAGGTCGGCATGGCGCAATCGTAATGGTCGCGTTGCCGCCCTCGCAACGGAGCGACTAGGCGAGACCCTCAGGATTCACGAACGTCATCGTGTGCTCCGACGAAGTCGAGTCCTTGTAATAGATCACCTCGGGGTCACCCGCATCGATTCCCTCGAGTTGTCCACTGACGCGCCAGCCGGCCTTTTCTAACAGACGAATCATCGCGACGTTCGATTGGTTCGTCGACGTGAAGACTCGATCCGTCGATGACATTTCGACGGTGTGGCGCAGCAAGAGACTCCCTATGCCCTTGCGTCGCTCCTCAACGGCCACCGACAACAACTCGACGAAATCAAGGCCGAAGAACGCCCGCGTTCGAAGTACCGCGTATCCACGAACGCTGCCCCTGTGCTCAAGGATGATGACCTCACTCGAATGGACCCGGGCCGTGAGCAGCGCCCCGCGCTCATGGCCCACGGGCGCATCGCGGTCGAGCGCCAACACGGCGTTGAGGTCGTCTCTCGTCGCACGACGTGCGGTATCGACAAAGTCCGCCACGTCGCTAGTTTCCTCCAGAAGTCATTCGACGTGGGGAGAGGTACCACGAACTTCGGTGGGCGGTTACCCACCTGCATTTTTGAGCCCAATGCTGCCAATCTGGTGAGAATGTTCGAGTCGCGCTCGTGAGGGAGTCGTTGCGGTGACCGAGAGTCTTCGTGTCTCTTGGTACCGATTCGTCCACACGTTTCGCGTGCGATGGACCGGGTACGTCACCATCGTGGTATTGGTGGGACTCCTCGGGGGACTCTCCATGGCGTCGATGGCCGGAGCTCGTCGCACGCAGTCGTCATTTGCCACCCTGATGGCGAGGGCCAACTCCTCACAGCTCGAGGGCCTCACCGGCGTCTACAACCCGACGATCGGGCAAAATGGCTACTCGGCGTCGCTTATCAAAACCATCGGACACCTTCGCTACGTGAAGGACGTGAAGAGCCTGCTCGGCATGAATCTCCTCATTCTCAACGCCAAGGGTGCACCGATCCTCGCCTCCGAAGGACAGTCCATGAACGGCAGTCTCAACGGGGAACAGTTGAGCCAGGACATCGATCTCTTCACCAATGGGCGCGCACCCAATCCGAAGAAGGTCAATCAGTTCGCCCTGGATTCATCGACAGCGAAATCGTTGGGACTGCATCTGGGTCAGGTGGTGACGTTCCTGGCCTTTTCCAACAGACAGGTCGGGCTCTTGGAGACCCTGACGCCGGAGCAGGTCTTGAAGAAGCTCAAGCCAGTCCTCAAGGTTCGAGCGACTTTGGTCAGCACGGGAGCGGTGGATCCACACGGTCTCTTGCAAGACCAGGTCGACGAAGGCAACAACGGGGTGACCCTCTTCACCCCGGCCCTTACGAAGAAGCTCGCTTCATGTTGTGTGAACACCGCGCTGGCGGCGCTGCAACTCGTCGGCGGTACGACGCATCAAAACCAAGTCGAGAACGAGATCGCCAAGGTGTTGCCCAAGGGACTGCCCTTCGATTTCACCGAGGTCTCGTCGATCGAAGCAACCGCCTCGCAGACACTCAGACCCGAGTCGATCGCCCTCGGCGTCTTCGGTCTGATCGCGGCGCTCGCCATGTTGGTGATCGCCGGACAGATCATCAGCCGACGGCTTCGCTTCAACGCCAGCGATCTCGCGGTGCTGCGCGCACTCGGAGCGACGCCCGCCACTACGGTCGTCGACGGACTCGTGGGGATCGTCGTGTCGATCGTCGCCGGAGCGCTGCTGGCGGGAATCGTGGCCGCGTTGTTCTCTCCACTCGGTCTGCTCGGGCCGATTCGCCCGTATCTGCCCAACGGCATCACCGTCGATTGGACCATCGTCGGACTCGGCATGGCCGCGACCGCGTTCTTGTTGTTGGCCATCGCGGTGGCGGTCGCGGTGAGCGTCGCGCCTCGTCGCTCGTACGCGCCTCGGCCGTTGATTCGATTTCGTGGATCGAGCGCGGCGCGCGTGGCCGCGAACGCGAGTCTGCCGGTGTCCGCGGTGACGGGGATCCGTCTCGCGCTCGAGCCGGGTTCGGGCAGGAACTCGGTGCCGGTTCGTTCGGCGATCCTGGGAACCGTGTTCGCGTTGATGATCGTGACTTCGACGATTACCTTCGGAGCGAGCCTGCGCACCTTGGTCGCCAAGCCCGCGCTCTACGGATGGAACTGGACCTACGAGATGAACGGTGGTGGGGGACTGGGCGACATCCCCGCCAAGGGAGCGGCGCAACTCTTGGACGCCGACAAGTACGTGGCGTTCTGGTCGGGCGTCTACTTCGGTCGCCTGCACATCGATGGTCAGAACACCACGGTGATGGGCGCCAGTCCCCACGCGCGCGTGGGACCCCCCATCTTGAGCGGACACGGTTTTGACGCCACGAATCAGATCGTCCTCGGGACCGCCACGCTCGACGCCCTGCACAAGCAGATCGGTCAGACGGTCGAGGTCAGCGCCGGCGGTGCCACGACGACGCTTCGCATCGTGGGCGTGGCGACGCTCCCGACAATCGGCGTGAGTGGGATCAATCACCTCGAGATGGGTACCGGCGCCATCGTCTCCTACAAACTGATTCCCCTCGCTCAACGAAACCTCTTTGACGTGCGCGCTGGCCCCAACGCCATCCTCGTACGGGTCAAACCCGGCGTGAACCACGCCGCCGCCCTTCATTCACTGAGTTCCATCCTCAACAAGTTGGGTGGTCGAGGTAATGGCGCCCAGGCTCAGAGCGTGCAGCGTCCGGCCCAGATAATCGACTACGGCTCACTCGGATCAACGCCCGCGGTGCTGGGCGCGGCACTCGCTCTCGGGGCGGTCGTGGCCATGGGACTCACGTTGATCACCTCGGTGCGACGACGAAGACGGGACCTCGCGCTCCTCAAGGTCCTGGGCTTCACGCGAAGACAGGTCGCGGCCGCCATCTCGTGGCAATCGAGCGTCGCGACGGCGATCGGCACGGTCATCGGCGTGCCACTCGGCGTGATCCTCGGGCGATTTCTGTGGGATCTCTTCGCCCATGAGATCTACGCGGTGCCCAGCCCCACGGTGCCAATCGCTTCGGTCCTACTCATCGTCGCGAGTGCCATGGTGCTCGCCAACGTCGTCGCCGCGATTCCGGGACGAGTGGCCGCGAAGACGTCGACGGCGTTGTTGTTGCGCGCCGAATAGAGCGGTGCTCGTCGCGCGGGCCTCGCTCGCGCCGTGGGACGTCCGATTGAATTCACTTCGCGGCAACAAGTGAACGCCACGTGATGGCTAGCGTGACGCAGGTGAGCATGGTGTTCGACGACGATTCCTCGGTGGCGTGGAACGAGATGTTCAGCGCTCCCGGGACGCCCCGGCCGATCTACGAACGGCTCTTCGCCGAACTTGGGCGCTACCAGCCCGCCGAGCTTCGCCAGCGCTCCGAACAGCTCTCGCATACGTTCTCCGAACGTGGTGTGACCTTCGCTCACAGTGGCGAGGAGCGTCCGTTCCCGCTCGATGTCGTGCCTCGCCTGATCGGCGCGATGGAGTGGGACCTTCTCTCGCGAGGCATCGGTCAGCGTGTGCACGCGCTCGAAGCGTTCCTCGCGGACATCTACGGTGATGGTCGCATCTTCGCCGAACGCGTGATCCCGCGCTCGGTGGTCACGTCGAGTCCACACTTCTGTCGCCCCGCCTTCGCGGTCGACCCACCCAACGGCGTGCGCATCACGGTCGCGGGCATCGACCTCGTGCGCGACGAAGTCGGCGACTTCCGAGTCTTGGAGGACAACGTCCGCATTCCCTCGGGTGTCAGCTACGTGATCGAGAACCGACGGGCGATGACCCAGACGTTCGCGTCACTGTTCTCGGACCATCGCGTGCATCCGGTCGACTCGTATCCGGCGCACCTCTTCGCGGCGCTGCGCGAAGCGGCGCCACCGAACGTCATCGACCCGGTCATCGTCGTGCTCAGCCCCGGCGTACACAACGCCGCCTACTTCGAACACGTGTTGCTCGCGCGCATGATGGGCGTCGAACTCGTCGAGGGCCGAGACCTGCTCTGTCGATCGAACCACACGTACATGCGCACGACGAACGGCGAACGACCGGTCCACGTCGATCTACCGCCGCGTGGACGACGAGTGGCTCGATCCGCTGCAGTTCCTCCCGGACTCCATCATCGGCGTCGCGGGACTGGTGAACTGTGCGCGCGCCGGCAACGTCGTCATCTCGAACGGGATCGGCAACGGCGTCGCCGACGACAAGCTCGTCTACACCTACGTGCCGGCGTTCATCCGTTTCTACCTGAACGAAGAGCCGCTCATCGAGAACGTCGAGACCTACCGGCTCGAAGATGATGACGTTCGCGACGAGGTGTTGACGTCGCTGGCGTCCTACGTCGTGAAGCCGGTCGATGGCTCTGGTGGAAAAGGCATCGTCATCGGACCCCAGGCCGACGAGAAGACGCTGGTCAAAGCCGCCGCGGCCATCGCCGAATCGCCACGGAACTGGATCGCCCAACGCCCGGTCATGCTCTCCACGCACCCGACGCTGGTGGAAGACGCAGTGAGCCCCCGTCACATCGACCTTCGCCCGTTCGCCATCAACGACGGCGAAGAGGTCTGGGTCCTTCCCGGAGGACTGACCCGGGTCGCGCTGGGTGCGGGCGAACTCGTCGTGAACTCCTCGCGAGGCGGTGGCTCGAAGGACACCTGGGTCCTCAACGACGAGTCGATGCCCCTTCGCGAGTCCCGCGTCACCCTGGCTCAACGCCAGCGCAACGTCACCTTCCCGCCGCGCCAGGACGGCAACGTGGGACGGGGTGACCAGTGAGCGAACGCGGCATGCTCTCTCGCTTGGCCGAGTCGCTCTACTGGATCGGTCGCTACATCGAACGCGCCGACGACACCGCACGCATCGTCGACTCCTACGTGCATCGCATGGTGGAGGACCCCTTCAACGACGAAGACGCCACCTGTCGCTCGCTCTATTCCATTCTCGGCGTCGAGGTGGAGTCCGACGAGCCCGTCACGACCGACGAGATGCTGCAACACGTCGTCTACGACGCCGACAACCCGAACTCGATCGCCGGATCGCTCAGTGGCGCCTTCGAGAACGCGCGACGCAGTCGAGAGTTCATCTCCTCTGAGATGTGGGTGGCGCTCAACTCGACGCGCAACCGGTTGCCGCAGATGGAGAACACCGCTCGTCGCTTGGGTCCGTCGCAGTATCTCTTGTTCGTGCGCGAGCGGGCGGCGTTGTTGGCCGGACTCACCGACGCCACGTTGAGCCACGACGACGGCTGGCACTTCTTGGTGCTCGGTCGAAGCATCGAGCGCATCGACATGACGTCGCGACTCCTTCGCGGTCGAGTCTTGAGCGAAGAGCACGCGCCGGACTGGTTGGCGTTCCTGCGCGCCTGCGGCGCGATGGAGGCCTTCATGCGCTCGACCAGCGAGATCCACGATGCCAACGGCGTCGCGGCGTTCCTGCTCCTCGACCGCCTGTTCCCGCGCTCGGTGCTCTACTCCTTGAACCTCGCCGACACCTGTCTTTTTGAGATCCAACCGAGCAGTCAGCGCATCGCGACGGCCGACATCGCGCGACAGAGCCTCGCGCGAGGTCGCGGTCGACTCGAGTTCATGGACCCGGCGGACCTGCTCGGCCAACTGCCGGAACTACTGGAGATGCTCGAAGAGACCTGCGTGCAGATCAACAACGCCGTGACCGACCGCTTCTTCCGTCACGAGGACTACGTGGTGTGGTCGAGGGAGGGCGGACTGTGAACGAGTCACTGTCACTCACCATCCGTCACCACACCGGCTTCACCTACGACGGCCTCGCCAAGTCCTCCTACAACGAAGCCCGAATGACACCGATCACGGGTGCGAGCCAAGAGGTGCGCAACGCCCACATCGCGGTCCAGCCGGTCGTGCCGCTCTCGACGCACACCGACTACTTCGGCACGATCGTCACGGCCTTCGACATCCAAGAACCGCACCCGAAGCTCGAGGTCGAGGCGCGCTCCAACGTCGAGAGCCGAGCGGGACTCATCGCCCCGGCGATCTCCTGGCACGACCTGCGCGCCCCGGCGCTGGTCGATTTCTTCTCGGAGTACCTGTTCGCGACCGATCGCACCGCTCTGGCCGGTGACGTGCTCGCACCGCTCGACGAGTGGTCACGGATACCGGACCTGCACAGTTGCGTCGACGCGGTCAGTGCCTACGTGCGCGGCCACGTCACGTACCTGCCGGGCGCGACGTCGGTCTCGTCGACTGCTCAAGAGGCCTGGGACCTCGGCGAGGGCGTCTGTCAGGACCTCACGCACATCACCATCGGCCTACTTCGCGAACTCGGCATTCCCGCGAGGTACGTGTCCGGTTATCTCTTCCCGTTGAGTGACGCCGACGTCGGCGAGGTCGTCGCCGGTCAGAGTCACGCGTGGATCGAGTACTTCTCGGGTGCCTGGACCGGCATGGATCCGACCAACGGTATTCCCGAAACGGAGCGCCACATCATCGTGGGAAATGGAAGAGACTACGACGACGTCGCACCTTTGAAGGGCGTGTATCAAGGTGCGGCGTCTTCGAGTCTCGGCGTTGTCGTCGAAATGAGTCGAACGCACTAGGGCCGAGACTAGGGCCGCTTTACGGCCGCAAACCGATGTAGATGAGAGGTTTCATATCAGGTTTCAGAGTTCGAAGAATTCGTAACAATTCGTCCACCGGGATGCTCACGCAGCCGGCCGTTGGCTGTGCGGTCGAGACGTGCAGGAAGATCGCCGACCCCCTGCCGGGGACGATGGGGTGGCGGTTATAGGCGATGACCGCGAAGTAGTCGTAGGAGGGGACCGTCTGCCAGAGCGCCTCGGAGTCACCGCCGAAATCGGGCTTCGTGCCACAGGGCACGTGGACGAAGTGGTTGTAGAGAGGTGATGACGGCTGCTCGTCCCACCAGTCGCCGCAGACCAGACGGTGGTACGCGTAGGCGACACCGGGATTGGGCAGTACCCCGTACATCGTGGACTGGAGGCCGAACAGACCGATGGGCGTCGTGTTGTCGCCCTCGTGGTGGTGCGTCGAGAGGCCGTTGCGCCCGACGAGCGCCGAGTACGGAATCCCGGAGAGACGAAAGCACCCCGCCTGGCGGATGAAGAGCTCCAGGGTGGCGTGCTCGGACCCCAGCGTCGGGGCGGTCACGGTGATCAGTTGCCCGGACCTTGATTTTCCGGCAATGGAGTCAGCGAAGGCGTTGCACGCGGGCAGCGTTCGCTGGTGTTGCAGGGCGCCGACGGACGTTGACGACAGTGGTGTGAGGCCGAGGGCCGCGGCGAGGACCAGCGAAGCGACGAGGGTTCGCTTCATCCGCCGGTGGAGGAGAAGTGCTGGTAGTCCGGTGATGCGGACCATCGACCGCCCCAGAACCACCCGACCGAAGCGAACGCGTCGTTGAGGACGCCACCCGCCTCGGCCATGCCCGGGCGCACGTCACTTCGATTGACGAACGCCTTGCCCTCGACCGGTTGCGCGACGCCGTTGAACACGTAGGGATTCTGAACCGGGTTGACGTCGATCGCCTCGCCGTAGGCGTGCACGGACCACTGTTTCGGTCCGGTCGTGACGGCATAGCGACAGTTGAATCCCGATGTGTTGTCGGCCGCCATCGACGCCGGGTCCTTGCCCTGGAAGTTCGATTCGGGGACCATGGAGTGAATCGGGAAGTGCTTCGCGTAGAGCGTTGCGAAGACGCGCACGACGGACGTGACGACCGACGCGTTGACGACCATCGTCCCGATGCGCGAACGACCGTCGAAGCCCACGTAGCGCAGGTGCAGTAGTCGCAGTTGGCTCGGTGCGACGGGACAGCCCGGTCGCCACGTCTTTCCGAGTTGGGTGGCGCTGATACTCGAGACACTCGATGTGAACGCGGGCAACGTGACGTTCGACGCCCCGCTGGTCGCACCAAGGAGCAGAGAGCCGCTGAGGACCGTCGCACTTAGCGCGCAACGCAGTATTCCGCGATGGCGTGTCGTCACGCGCGAAGAAATGTCCGACATCGCCCCAGAGTAGTTCGGAGGATTTGGAAGTGGTCTTGACCTCGATGAATTACCTCGGAGCTGACATTCCTAGGATGCTGCAATGGACCTCGAACTTCAGGACAGGGCATTTCTCATCACCGGCGGGACCGACGGACTCGGTCTCGCCCTCGCGCAGCGCCTGGTCGCCGAAGGCGCGTTGGTCGCGGTCTGTGGACGTGACGAGGATCGTCTCGAGCGTGCGCAGGCGTTGTTAGGGCTCGACGCGGTGTGCTCGAAGACCGACGTCACCGACGCCGAGCAGCTCGACGAATTCATCAACGCTGCCCTCACCAAGTTCGGGCGACTCGACGGCGCGGTCAACAACGCCGGTCGCAGCGCCGCTACGCCGATCGCGACGTCCAACGACGACGATTGGCGAAGCGACTACGAACTGAAAGTGATCGCCGCCCTGCGCGTCGCCCGACAGGTTCTGCCAGCGCTCGAGGTGACGCACGGTGCGATCGTCAACGTCTTGGCGATCCTGGCGCGTACGCCGAACGCCAACACGACGCCGACGTCGGCGTCGCGACTCGCCGGTCTCGCGCTCACCAAGTCCCTCGCCAATGAAGTCGGTCCACGCGGCATCCGGGCCAACGCCATTCTCATCGGCCTCATCGAATCGGGTCAGTGGGTGCGTCGCGCCGAAGACGCCAAGGTTCCGATCGACGAGTTCTACCTGACCATGGCGGCCAACGCGAAGATCCCGCTGGGTCGCGTCGGTCGCGCCGAGGAGTTCGCCGACCTCGCCGCGTTCTTGCTCTCGCCGCGCTCGAGTTATATAACGGGCGTCGGCGTCAGCATCGACGGTGGCATGTCGCCCGTCATTTGATGTCTCGTTGGTTCGAAATGCCCATTTGGCGACCGGTAATAGATTTGACGTGGAACGCGGGGGAGCGATGACTTTCGACCTGGCCCAACTGATGGAGGAGCGACACGGCGACAACTTCGCGCTGCACGCTCAGTACCTGAACCCGCAACTCACCAAGGTGGTGACGACGCTCGGATTTGACCGCTTCTACGAGCGCGGCGAAGGTTGCTACCTCATCGACGACCAGGACAATCGCTACCTCGACATGCTGAGCGGGTTCGGCGTCTTCGCTCTCGGCAGGTCCCACCCGGTTATCAAAGACGCGCTTGAACAGGCACTCCGCGCCGACCTTCCGGGCATGGTGCAGATGGACTGTGCGCTCTTGCCGGGACTCTTGGCGGAGCAACTCGTCACGCGCAGCCCGAAACAGATCGAGCGGCTCTTCTTTTGCAACTCCGGCGCGGAAGCCGTCGAGGCGGCCATCAAGTTCGCGCGGGCGAGTACGGGTCGACGACGCATCCTCTATCACTCGCACGCCTATCACGGTCTGACGATGGGCGCCCTCGCGGTCAACGGCTCGGCCGATTTTCGCGAAGGCTTCGGACCGCTCCTCGCCGACACGACCGAGATCCCCTTCGGTGACCTCGAAGCGTTGGTCAGAGAACTCAAGCGCGGCGACGTGGCGGCGTTCATCGTCGAACCCATCCAGGGGAAGGGCGTCTATGAACTCGACGCGCAGCGTTGGCGCGAACTCGAGAGTGCCGTCCACGGCGCCGGTGCGCTGTTCATCTGCGATGAGGTACAGACAGGTCTCGGGCGAACCGGTGCCTTCTACGCCTTCGAGCACTACGGGTTGGCGCCGGACATCGTCACGATCTCCAAGGCGCTCTCGGGTGGCTACATCCCGGTCGGCGCGATGTTGACGAGCGACAAGATCCTTCGCGGCACGTACAGCTCGATGGAGCGCGCCATGGTGCACTCGACGACGTTCAAGAACAATCCGATGGCGATGGTGGCGGGCCTGGCCACCCTCTCGGTCTTCGACGACGAGCACATTGTCGAACACTCGGCCGCCATGGGCAATGTGTGGCGCGTACGACTCGAAGAACTAACCTCGCGCCACGAGTTCCTCCACGTCGTGCGTGGAAGAGGGCAGATGATCGGCATCGAGTTCGGACGACCGACGTCGAGGGGCGCGCGACGCCGGTGGCGACTCATCGAAGCGACACGCACGGCGATGTTCACGCAGACCCTTGTCGTTCCGCTGTTCCATCGATACCGGATCTTGACCCAGGTGGCCGCTGACAACATCAACGTGATCAAGTTGCTCCCGCCGCTCATCGCCGCGGAGCCGGAGATCGACCTCTTCATCAACGCACTCGACGAACTGCTGACCGAGGCCGAGCGAAGCGGCGCGTCGCTGGTTGAATTCGGTGTCACCATGACCAAGGGAATACTGCGGCGCAGTCCCACGTCAAAGCGCGTCGCGGCCAAGTCGTGAGCTTCGAACTTCACAAGGGCGACCGCGTCGTCGTGACCGGAGCGGCCGGATTCATCGGCTCGGCCGTCGTACGCGCACTGCTCGCGCGCGACGTCGACGTCGTGGCGTTCCTCGAGCCCGGTGCGTCGACATCGAACCTGGACGGCCTCGACGTGGAACGTTTCGAGGTGGACATCACGAACGAGGCACAGTTGTTTGGCGCCTTTGACGGGACGAAATACTGCTTTCACCTCGCCGCGAAGTTCGGCTTCTGGCCCAAGGATGCCTCTTCGTTCTACGCCGTGAATGTCCGGGGCAGCCAAAACGTCGTGCGCGCGGCGACCGACGCCGACGTGAAGCGAATCGTCTTCACGTCGACCGTCGCGACACTGGGACTCTGGGAGACCAAGGATGGTCGTCCGTCGACCGAAGACGACGTCGCCGACATCGCACATCTCTACGGGAACTACAAGCAGACCAAGTACGTCGCCGAACACGAAGTCCTTCGCTTAGCGGCGCAGGGTGCTCCCGTCGTTCTGGTGTTGCCCACGATGCCGCACGGCCCCTACGACCACCGACCCACGCCGTCGGGCAAAGTCGTCCTCGACTACCTGAACGGTCGCATGCCGGGCTACGTGGACACCGCGATGAACGTCGCCCACGTCGATGATCTCGCGGCCGGCCATCTGCTCGCGCTCGAACGCGGGCGACAGGGCCGCAGTTACATCTGCGGGGGTGAAAACATCACGATGGCCGAACTGTTGCGCACGCTCGCCAATGTCACGGGGCTACCGTTTTCCGATCGTCGATTCCCCTCGATATTCCCTCAGGTCGCGGGCTATCTGTCGAGCTTCATCGAGGGTGACCTCATGGGGCGAGAGCCGAGGGTTTCACTCGAGGCGGCACAGATGGCGTCGACGATCATGACATTTGACGATGCCCGGTCGCGAAGTGAGATGGGTTACGTCTCTCGCCCGGCATCTCACGCCCTCTTCGACTCCGCAAAGTGGTTCGTCGACAACGGCTACGTCAGCGACGAACGGGTGGCGATGATCTCGTGGCACGCGCCGCTCGACTGAGGCTTCAACTTCGATTGAGACGGAAAGCCTCCTAGTTGAGTTGAGCAATGCGGGAGTGCAGAAAGTCGCGCTCCACGTGGTTCTCGGTCAACAGTGCAGCTTCTTCGAAGGCCTCACGCGCCTCGGCAAATCGTTCGAGTCGCTCCAAGCAGTCACCGCGAGCGGCCGCCAAATAGGGATAGGTGCTGAGTTGGGGATCGGTGCTCAGCGCGTCGATGGCCGCCAATCCTGCCAACGGCCCCTGAGCGAAACTGACGGCGACGGCGCGATTCAATGCGACCACCGGCGAGGGCCACGCTTCGAGGAGCAAGTCATAGAGACCGACGATCTCGGCCCAATCGGTTTCGTCCCAGTGGGGAGCACTCGAGTGAACTGCCGCAATCGCCGCCATCAGCGTGAACCGGCCGGGTCGACCCTGACGAATGGACTGTGCGACTAGCGCCAGACCCTCATCGATGGAGTCACGGTGCCACTTCGAACGGTCCTGATCGGCGAGTCGCAGGAATTCGCCTTCGGCACCGACCCGTGCTCCGCGGCGCGAGTCGGTCAAGAGAATCAACGCCAGAAGACTCGCAACTTCGGCGTCGTCGGGCAAAAGTCCTCGCAGCATTCGTGCGAGGTCGAGGGATCGTTCCACGAGATCGACTTGAGAGAGGTTCTCGCCCACTGGTGACGTGTGGCCAGTCGTGAAGAGAAGATGCACCACGAGGAGGACTGAGTCGATTCGACTTCGAAGTTCCGAACGCTCCGGAACTCGGTAGGGAATGCGGGCCAGGGCGATCTTCTTTTTTGCGCGGGTGAGTCGCGCCGCCATCGCGGAGTCCTTCACCAGGAACGCCTTGGCCACTTCGGCGGTACTGAGTCCACAGAGCATTCGCAGGGCGAGCGCCACCTGCGTGTCCGTCGCGAGACTCGGGTGACAACACGTGAAGATCAGTCGCAGTCGGTCGTCTTCGAATCCGCCCTCGGTGGCCTCTGGCTCGGTGTCAGTGTCGACGACCAAGAATCGCTGCGAGCGCACCGCCACGTCGCGACGGCGACCGACGTCGATGGCCCGGCGTCGCGCCACGGTCGTCAGCCACGCGCCAGGGTTGGTCGGAATACCCTGTTCGCCCCATGTCGCGAGTGCCCGGGCGAAGGCGTCCTGCACGCACTCTTCGGCGACGTCGAAGTCTCGCGTGATGCGAATCGTGGCCGCCATCACGAACGCCCACTGCGTTCTGTGAGCGTTCGCGACGGCGGCCGAGACGGCAACGTCGTGTTCGTCGTGCCTGACGGTCAACTACATGACTCGAATCGGTCGAACTTCGATCCCACCAAATGGTGCGGGAATGTCCTTGGCGATAGCGATCGCGGCGTCAAGGTCGTCGGCTTCGATGACGTAGTAGCCACCGAGCGCCTCTTTGGTCTCCGCGAACGGCCCGTCGGTGGTCACCGATCCGCCTGATTCATTGGTTCGAATCGACGTCGCCGTCATCGTGGACTCCAAAGCGTTGCCGCCGCGAAGTGACGCACCGTGCTTCTGGCCGAACTTGTTGTGTCCGTCAGTGATCTCCTTCGCGAAATCCTCGCCTCTGGTGGCCCACGAAGCCTCGTTCGAGTAAATAAGCACTAAGTACTCAGCCATAACTTCTCCCTCCGGTGAGGCTCCCATTGAACCTCTCACCATCTTCGACGTGCTGATTCTTGTCTAATCGACAAAAACTTCCGTGCGGGTCCAAATTTCGCCCGGCGCAACTCCTCCGTCGCACCGGCGACACTGATTCTGTCAACGATTAGCGACCTCTAGGGTTGAGCCGAGGCGTCACGGACGCAAGATTGGACGAGTCATGGCTTCGAAGAAATGGACTGCGCAGGACCTGCCGGATCTCTCCGGACGAACCATCGTCGTCACCGGTGCTTCGAGCGGTATCGGTCTTGAGGCGGCGCGCGAGTTGAGCGCTCACGGTGCCCGGGTGATCCTGGCCGTGCGCGACGTCGCCAAGGGCCGCGACGTCGCGAAGGACTTCGTCGGCAACTACGAGGTCCGTGAGCTGAATCTGGCCGACCTGGAGTCCGTCCGGATCTTCGCCGAGGCATGGAGCGGCGACCTCGACGTCCTGATCAACAATGCGGGCATCATGATGGCGCCGGCCTTTCGGACGCCCGACGACTTCGAGCTCCATATGGGAACGAATCATCTCGGTCCCTTCGCGCTGACGAACCGACTGCTGCCCTTCATCACTGACCGCGTCGTCACCGTGTCCTCGATCGTGCACCGACGCGGGATGATCCACTTCGACGACCTCCACTTCGATTCGCGTCCCTACAACGCGATGAACGCCTATTCGGACTCGAAGTTGGCCAATCTTTTGTTCACGCTCGAACTGCAACGTCGATTGAGCGAGCAGGGGAGCGCGGTGCGCGCAGTTGCAGCTCACCCCGGGATCGCGAGGACGAACCTGGTCAGCCACGTCAAAGGTCTGAACGGCCTCGCCAATACCCTCTCACAACGACTCTGCAACGACGCCTATAAAGGTGCGCTGCCGCTGCTCTTTGCCGCGACCCAGGACATCCCCGGTGGCAGTTACGTCGGTCCGGACGGGATCGGACACCTGAGGGGCTATCCGGTCATCCACAAAACCTCGAAGCGCGCGATGGATGATGGAGTGGCGCGGCGGTTATGGGACGTCTCGGCGGAGCTCACGAATACTGGCAAATGAGCCGCTCAGCGATGACGTACCGCTTTTAGTTGTCTCTCATTTGTCTTTTCTTCCATTGAGATTTGCTTCACGAGTCGTACAGTTTTTTTCACTCGCGTTTGCCCTGGTCGGGGGGCGATCGAAAGAGAGTGGTCTCGAAGAGCCCCGCAGTTCCGATCGGTAGTCGGCAACGTTTGCCATTTGATGGACCTTGCAAGGGAGGGCCTGATGACGCTTAAGAGAATTGTGATCGCAGTTGGGCTCGCGGCAATGGCCTTCGGGATCTGGACGCTCATGAGGGCGCACTCCCAGGTGGGCACCTGTTCCGCGGGCGGCGCCGCGGGCGCCACCGCCCACAGCGGCATTGACTCGTCGTGCGTGCAGACGTTGATGTCGTACTCACTGGGCTTCGTCTTCGTGGCCTCTGGCGTGATCATCGCGGTCATCGCGTTCACCATGATCGGCCGCCAGGCGCACCTCGACCTGCACGGCGAACTGAGGGCCGTGCCGCGTACGTGGGCGAAGCGCGAGTACGTGGCGACGAGCAACGGACTCGACACTCCCAATGACACCGGAACGCCGGCGCTCTACATCGTCAAACCGACCTGAGTTCAACTCGAAGGTTCGCTCCAGGGCGTCGCGTCGGGTTCGTTCGACATCTCTCGTGTGACGCTGTCCGTCTCGTCTTTGAACGTGACATCCACTGACTCGGCAACAAAGCGCTGACTCTGACGCGCGAGCGCGGTGAGCACCGCTTCGTCGGCCGGCGTGAACGGTGGCGTGAGACTTCGCGGATAGAGACGTCGTGCCTTGACGACGTTGATCTCCGCGGCGATCAAGGTGATCTGCGCCGCGATGAAGAGAAACGACACCAGCCCGAGGATGCTCCCGAAGTAGCCGTACAACTGGCTGGCGTGACGTAGTTCATGTCCGACGAGCCACGTACCCAGGTACTGCAGGAGATTCCAGGAGAGTGCGGCGGTGGCCGCGCCGGTGAACAACGTCTTGGTCGCGATCGAGTGCGGCGTGAGGATGCGAAAGCCGAGTAGGAACAGCGCGACGTTGATGACGATCCCGACGATGACCGCGAGCGCTTGCAACCAGAGCGCGTGTCCGCCAAAGGTGACCAGTCCGGCCAGCGCCGTAGAGATGATGACGTCCAGGACGAGGACGCCCAAGAACTCGAAGCCGCGACCGATGCGAAGGGCGAATCGCGGACGATTGAGTTGAGGCACGTTCCACACGTCGGCCATGGCGCGCTGACCGGCCTTGGTCACCCCGAGCGATCCCCAGAAGAGTCCGACGAACCCCACGGCCAGCCCGAGACCCTTGGCCTTCAGCTGCGAGATCGCGTCGTGCCCATCGAGTTGCTTGCCGACCACTGGGAACTGCGAGAGCGCCGAGTGGATCACGCGGTTACGCAACGACGGGTCGTGGCTGAAGAGGAGACCGAGCGCGGTGAAGAGCACCAACAGCAGCGGGAAGAGCGAGAGCACGCCGTAGTAGGCGAGGAGAGCGGCGAGCGACGGACCACGGTCCTCGATGTATTTCTTCGCGACACCGACGACGAAAGCGGTGGGCGGATGGCCCTGTTGATAGGCGTCGAAGCGACGAACGAGTTTCTTGATCAGGACCATCCCTCCGTCGAGACGCTCCAAACCTAATGGACGTCGCGAAGTCAACGCCGATGAATGAAGCGTTGCGCAGCGACCGCTCGGTGACGACGAGCCGCCAGGGAATCTCGGCCCACCTGAACTTATGATGGGTCCAATGTCGATCGACCTCGTTCCGAGCCCCGAGGAACTACCCGACGTTCTGCCGACCGAACGGCTCCTCGTGAACGGCATGGCCATTCCCGAGTTGCGCAAGAACTATCGCCACATCGAGAACTGGCGAAACGTCCGGGCGATCACGTTCGTCTGGCTCTGGACTGCAGCACTGGCCTATCTGGGCGTGCGTTTGGGTCCCTTCGCGGCGGTCGCGGTCTTCATCCTCATGGGGCCAATGCACGCGCGATTCGCGATACTGATGCACGAGTCGGCGCACAAGTTGCTCTTCACGAACAAGCGCGCCAATGACTTCGTGGGGAAGTGGATCATCGCCTATCCCGCGATGGTGCCCATCTCGATCTATCGCCGCGCGCACTTCGCTCATCACAAGGAAGAGTTCGGCCCGGAAGAGCCCGACATGGCCTTTTACAGTGGCTACCCCTGCGAACCGGCCGATCTGCGTCGACGGCTCCTGCGTGACGCCGTCGGAATCTCGGGCTACAAGAACTTCAAGTCCATCGTCATGGCGACGACGAAGCAACAGAGTCGGGCCATCGCCTCGTCGATCCTCGCCGTGCAGGCCGTGCTGTTCGGACTGTTCTGGTTGGGCACCGGCGCGTGGTGGTCGTATCTGTTGTTCTGGTGGCTGCCGTGGATGACCCAGTGGCGCGTACTCAATCGCCTGCGCGCGATCGCCGAACACGGCGGGATGCTCAAGAGCGATGATCGGCGACTCACCACGCACAACGTGCGCCAACACCTGCTCGCGCGATTCTGGTTCGTTCCTTACAACACCGGTTGGCACCTGGCCCACCACGTCGACATGGGCGTGCCGTGGCACAACCTGCCGGCGTACCACCGCGAACTGCAGTCGGCGGGCTACGTGACCGCCGACATCACGTTCGAGAACTACTTCCAGCTCTGGCGCAGCGCGACCGCGTTGGCCCGGTCGTCGAAGTCCTGAGCCAGCTCCAGGCCGATGCGCCTGTCGCCACTGATTTCGTCGGAGGGGATGTCACTGTCGTTGGGTAAGAATGCGTTCACCAATGACATGAAGGAGTAGACGTGGGAGAGATTTCCAAACTGGGTGCCGTTTCACTGAACTGTCCGGATCCGCACGAGCTGGCGGTCTTCTATTCGGCGCTGCTCGAGAAAGAGATCGCCTTTGAGTCCGAAGACTTCGCCGCACTCCAATTGGACAACCTCTGGCTCTCGTTCCAGAAGGTCGCGGACTTCAAGCCGTCGACGTGGCCGACGAGTGAGACGCCGTCACTCGCTCACCTGGACTTCTCCGTTTCGGACCTCGACGCCGGTGAAGCGGCGGCACTGGCTGCCGGAGCCCGACTGGCACCGGAACAGCCCGACCGCGATCGATGGCGCGTGCTGCTCGACCCGGCGGGCAACCCGTTCTGTGTCACGGTGCTCATTCCGGACTGACCAAGAGCGTCAACAAACGGCCGAATTTAGGTCGTTTCGGACGAAATCGAGGTCCCCAAGGAAATCTCTGAAACTATCGCGAACCTTTTGGTTGGTTCGTGAGTCTCTATACCTGTGTACAGATATGTGGTGTTCGACGACTCGGGTAGGTCACGCGCGTGAGTGACGCGGTCGACGTCGACGAACTCCGCACTTGGTTGGAGGACGGTTACGCGAGTTCCGTCCGCACCGCGTACCTGATCCTCGGCAATCGACCCGACGCCGAAGACGCCGTTCAGGAGTCGTTCCTGCGGGCGTGGAAGTTCCGTGACTCTTTGGCGACGGGTTCGAGTTTCAAGCCGTGGCTCTACCGCGTCGTCGTCAACACCTGCAACTCGAAACTCCGAAAAGAGATACCGCACCGCAATCGACGACGTCCCGACGACGATTTGGACGACGTCGCCATGATCGACGATCCCATCGGGCGCGTCACGCTCTCGCACGACGTCATCAGCGCACTGAAGGATCTTCCCACCCACTTGCGCGTCGTAGTGGTGCTTCGGTACTACGCCGACCTCAGCGAGCACGACATCGCCATCGTCATCGGTCGCCAACCGGGAACGGTCAAGTCGCGGCTCAACGAAGCACGTCGCCGTCTGGCGGAGCACCCGGCGCTGCAGTCCGAGGCGCCACGTCCCATCACAGTCCGTAAGGAGAGTAAGTCATGACGACATTCGACGAAGAGATGATGAGGCGAGCGCTGCAAGAAGCGGCCGACGACTTCGTGATCGCTGACGGTGCGCTCGAGCGCATCCTCGACGAGGCGCGCGACACCGCCAGCCGAGACGATGGGCCGCGAATTCGCGCCTTCATCCAACGCAACGGTCGCGGACGCTCAACCGTCTTCGCCGTTGCGGCGTGCATCGCGCTGCTGGCCGTCGCCGTGCCTCTGTTCAACTCCGAGGGCCCCGCGAAGCCTGTCAACGCGCTCGGCGCCGAGAAGAAATATGTCCACAGTGTTGCGCTACCCGCTTCGTCAAACCCGGAGTTCTCGAGCATTCAAGGAACCGGGTCAGCCGGCACCGTGGTAACGACCGGTAGTTCATTTGAGCCCGGAAACGGTCATGACGCACTGTCGGTCGCGACCGGCGTCGACGTCGCCAAACAGAGTTCGCTACGAGTGGAGGAGGTCGGGACAATTCATCTGACCGTCGGCGGCAAGCGTTTTCAGTCGACCTTGTCGCAACTGACCGACTTCGCCACGACCGACGGAGGCTTCGTCGCGAGTACCCAGTCGCACATGGGTACCAAAGCCACGCACTCCTATTCGACCGGTTCGATCATCCTGCAGGTTCCCGAGCGCAACTTCACGATGCTCGTCGATCAGGTCCGCCACGCCGGCGACGCGACATCGGTCCAGACGTCGGCGACCGACGTCACGGGCCAGTACGTCGACCTGCGGGCTCGGATTACCGCGTCAGAGGTGAGTCGTGCGCAGTACTTGAAGATCATGACGAGGACGAACTCCATCGGCGGGATCCTCGCGGTGCAGGATCAGCTCAACTCGATTCAGAGTCAGATCGAGCAGATGCAGGCGCAACTGAACCTTCTCAACACAGAAACGACGTACGCGACGTTGACCGTGGCGGTGAGTGAATCAGGGCACCAAACGACCACACCCACAGCCAAACGCACGGGAGTTGACAAGGCGTGGCATGACTCACTCCACGGGTTCGCCGCGGGCGTCGAATGGCTCATCCGGATCGCTGGACCGTTGCTGTTCGCACTTCTCTTGCTCAGCGCGCTATTCCTGTTCGGTCGCTGGACGTGGCGAGCGACCGAGCGTCGGCGAGGCGGCATCGGTTGAGCGATGAGGGCGCGTCGATGAAGTGGTCGCCTCGTATCGTGATGGCTGCGATCGCGCTGCTCTCAGCCGTCGGGCTAACAGTGCGCGCCGGTGCGTCGGCGTCGACGACCTCAACGACAGCGCCGGGATACGGGGTTACGTACCTGTGCGACAATCTCCCTCACGTTGACCGACTCATCATCACGCGTCATGCACCGGGTAGCCACTTTCACTTCTCATTCCCGGCCACGTTCACGGCGTCCAACGCAGCCAAGGCACGTGCGGTGGCGAAGTCCGCGTGCGGTCTGCCACGACTTCCCGGAGGCGAACATTGCCCCGCCGAGTTCCCGGTCTCCTACAACTTGGACTTCGCCGTCCAAGGTGAGAAGGGAATGGGTGGCGAAGCCATCAACGTGTATCCCACTGGATGCGAGACGGTCACCGGTCTCGGACCGGTGCGCACGACGGCCGAGCATCACAGATTCTTCCGGTTGCTCGGAGACGCGATGGGACTGAAGGATGCTGGCTACTTCACGTTCGCCGGAATTGTCGACTTGAGTTGAGCCGGTGTCGACGATGGAGTCGTGACACGGCGAGCGCTACGCTCGCGTCATGTCCGGTGCCACTCCCGACCAACGACCTACACGCGAGGGGGAGAGTGCCACGGAGCTCGTTCGCGCGATCTGTATGGACCTGCCGCTGGTCGTCGAACGTCTGAGTCATGGTGAAGCGTCGTGGTTCGTCAACGACAAGAAGAACTTCGTCGCGATGTCCGACCACCACCACGACGATCGGGTGTCGGTCACCTTCGCTGCCGGCGCCGGAGTGCAGGTGTCACTCGTCGAAGAGGACCCGGAACGTTACTTCCGCCCTCCGTACGTCGGGGGACGTGGATGGGTCGGCGCCTACCTGGACGACGAGTCGAACTCGCCGCAGTGGGACAGGATCGCGGACTTGATCGTCGACGCGTGGCTGCTCGTCGCGCCACCGAAGGTTCGAGAACTGCTCGATCCCCAGCAGTAGACCGTTTGGAATCAGGTCGTGGGGCGCTTCGCCTCGGGGACGTAGTGACGTTCTCCGGCGGGGTCGAGCCAGACGCGCATGACGCGATTCGTGGACGGGTCGTTGAAGAGCTCTTCGGTCCGCTTCCAATCGGCCTTGGGCCTGTCGGACTCACCGTGGCGTCGCAGGGAGATACTCAGGACCGCGCAAACGACGAGGACCCCGAGGATGATGGCCCAGACGACACCCATCGACGCCCTACGCAGACTTTCGGAACGTGACCACGGTGCCGTAGGCGACGATCTCGGTCAGCGTATTGCCGACCTCGGAGGAGTCGAAACGCATCGAGATGATCCCCTCACCGCCAATGAGCTGGGCGTTCTCGATCATCCGGTCCAAGGCGTGGCGGCGGCTGTCCTCGACGAGCCGGGTGTACTGCTTGACCTCTCCGCCGGCCAGAGCCTTGAATCCGGCACCGATGTTCCGAGCCACGCCCATAGAGCGCACCACGACACCGAAGACCATACCGAGACTGTGCTCGATCTCGTGATCAGGGAAGAGCAACGCCGTCGTGATCGGGAACTGCGAACCACCGGGTTGGCCGTAGTGCGGCGCTTGGTCGGACATGGAGTCCTCCGATTCTGCTGGACCGAAAACCATGAAACGACTCTACAACGGCGATTCCGTGTTCGAGAAATCGTCAGGTCACTCGATGCCTAACATGGTCACGAATCGGCCGTGGGAGGGCGACGCATGGAACTTCGAGTGTTCACCGAACCCCAACAGGGCGCGACCTACGACGACCTCTTGCGCGTCGCCAAGGAGTCCGAGCGCCTCGGCTTCGGCGCCTTCTTCCGATCGGACCACTACCTGCACATGGGCTCGGTCTCGGGACTCCCGGGACCAACGGACGCGTGGATCACACTCGCCGGCCTGGCTCGAGAGACCTCCACGATCCGCCTTGGCACCTTGATGAGCGCGGCGACGTTTCGACTACCGGGACCTCTGGCGATTGCCGTGGCGCAGGTCGATCAGATGAGTGGCGGGCGCGTCGAATTGGGCATCGGGACCGGATGGTTCGCTAACGAGCACGCCGCCTACGGCATCGACTTCCCGCCACTGGGGGAGCGCTTTGACCGACTCGAAGAACAGCTGGCGATCGTCACTGGTCTGTGGGAGACGCCGGAAGGCCAAACGTTCAACTACGACGGCGAGCACTATCAACTGAGGGAGAGTCCCGCGCTGCCCAAGCCCGTCCAACGCCCACGACCGCCGGTACTTATCGGCGGCGGTGGGAAGGTGCGCACGCCTCAGTTGGCCGCGCGATACGCCAATGAGTTCAATATGCCCTTCAACAGTCTTGACGCGACGTCGTCACAGTTTCAACGGGTGCGCGAAGCCTGCGAGACGTTGGGACGAGGTAGCGATTCGATCGTCTTGTCGGCCGCGCAGGTTCTGTGCGTGGGCGAGAACGAAGCCGAGATTGAGCGTCGAGCCTCGCGCATCGGTCGCGATGTCGCTGAACTGCGGGCGAACGGCTTGGCCGGGACGGTCGACGAGGTCATCGAGAAGATCCAATCGTTCGCTTCGATTGGTGCGCATCGGATCTATCTCCAGGTCCTCGATCTCACCGATCTGGATCATCTCAATTTGGTGGCCGAACAAGTCATGGCGCAGGTCAAATAGTCACTTCACAGCGACTTCGATCAAAAGACGTATCCGAACGACCTCTCAGCGAGGGGCGGCTGCCTTCACGGGTTGCGGCAATGCGCTGGGAAGTACTCGCGACTGAGTTTTGACGTGAGTAATCGCCACGACGACGAAGACGGCGACCGGAGCCACGAACGGGCCGATGGTGAATGCTCCGAGTACGACGAGTAGCGCCAACAGTCCGAACACAATCCACACCAGAACTCCAACGCCTGAATTTCGAACGCGACGACCGTGCCACAGGGCAAGTGCGACGATCACAACACCGACGAGCGGAACCAGCAGGGGGATGAGCACCTTGACGCCGTTCTGTTGGACGAGCGTCTCTCCCGGACCGTTGTTCGACGAGTAACTGTTGACGAAGAAGCCCGCGGCGACGAGGCCGAGACTCCAGATCGCGGCGCAACCGAGCCAGATCCTTGTCCAGCCGTCGAGTGTTCCAGTGTGACGCGGCGCCATACCACCAACCTACGGCGCGCGAGATAATTCGGTGCGATTACTCCGTGGTGTCGACGATGAGTACGGAGCAGTGCGCTCCGTGGGCCACCGAATTGGGAACACTCCCGAGCACCCTGCGAACGCCCTTCATTCCTCGATTTCCCACGACGATCAGGTTGGCCCCGACCTCTTCAGCCTTGGAGATCAGAACATCTGCCGGGTCACCCTTAGCGCCGTGCACGATTGCTTGGATGCCGTGCTTCGTGGCGATGAAGGAGAGGGTTTGGAGAAGCGCCGTGCCGTCTTCTTCGGTGATGACGGTCTTGAACTCTCTGGATTCGCCACCGCCCACGACCGACAGTTGATCAAAGGCCGTGACGATATGGAGTTGGCCCTTAGACATGGCACAGATTTCGCAGGCGGCCTCGACCGCGCGGCGCGCGGTCTCTGAACCATCGGCTCCTACCAGGACGACGTCGAACATTCTCACTCCTCCGATTGCTGCGTGACATGAGACGAGGATTGCGCCTCCGGAGGAAGATTAGTTCTAGAAAGTGACCGAACGCACGGGTCGTTCCTCAGCAATGCGACGTCACCCGACGGCGAGCGGCGCGCCAAAGGTTGTCGGGCGTTCGAACGTCAGGGGACGATGACGGTCCGTTCGCCGGGAGCGTCAGGGTTCTTCCAGGCCGCTTCCACGTCTCGAAGTGGTTTCGCGCGAGGAGTGATCGAGAACGTTCCGAAATTGATCTCTTCGATGAGCGACGGGAGTTCGGCGAGGTAGACCCGGGTCGACACGGCTCCTTGGCCGTTGCCCTGAATGCGCAGATTGGCCGAGCGAAGTGCGACCGACGGAAGTTCGATCGACGGACCGGCCATGGCCCCGATTTGAATCCAATTCAGTGCTTGGCTTCGGTCGCTTCGCCCCATCAGCAGTGCAGTGATGGCGCGCTGCGTCGGTTCGCCCCAGAGATAGTCAATGACGATGTCCACGTCGGCTGCCGCTTCGCCCAGGGCGCTCGCCGTAGCTTCAGCGTCGTCAGTGAGTTGCACGACGGCGTCGGCGCCGATGTCACTCAACGCGGCGAGTCTCGTGGCGTCACGTCCAGCACCGACAACGCGGCCAGCGCCCAGTCGTTTCGCCACCTGAATCGCCATCGCGCCCGCGTTGCCGGTTGCCCCGAGCACCAGCACGCTTTGACCGTGTTCGATAGGCACCCGGCGGCGAAGGGCGACCCATGACGACATCGCCGGGTTCATCGCTGCCGCGATCCGAAGGACGTCCGCACCGGCGGGAAGTTCGACGCTACGACGGATGTCGACGACCGTCTTTTCGGCCATCGGGCCGGGAACGTCATCGTCGGCCACGAAGTAGATCAGCGTCCCTTCATCCAGTCGTGCGACACCGTCGATGCCGGGGATCATTGGTAGGACGCCGGTACTCGAATAGTGCCTTCCGGTCGCATCGGTGCGCACGCGTGGGTGCAGTCCGACGGCCAGGACCGTCGCTCGCCGCTGGTGCTCACCAATCGGTTGGGGAACGTCGAAGTCGAGGTAGTGCGGCGGCTCGTCAAAGGAGGTGACGACGGCCGCGTGCATCACCGTCATGTGGCGTTCTCGACCTCGTCGCTGAGCCCGGCCTCTTTGAGCCACCGCCAGTGCATGTGACCGTGATCGGCGTTCGCGCCCAGTACGCCGCCGATCGTGCCGTCGGCCCACGGGGCCGTCGGAAGGATCTCCTCTAACTGCTCGTCACTGAGTTCAGCGATGAGCTGCAACGTCTCGCCTCGCATCGCGGCCGTCAGGGCGACGACCTCACTGAAGGACTCGTCGTGGTGCGCCGCCTGCCACTTCTCCGTATCGGCGTGGACGTCGGCCATGATCTCGTCGCGCGTACGGGGCTTGCCTTCGCCATCGAGCATGAAACCGACGGGATTCGTGCTGCCACTGAAGTGCCGTCGCACCATGGCGTTGAAGTTCCGTTCTACGAGCGCCATGTGGGCGAGGTGGTCGAGCGCGCTCCAACGGTTCTCGGGATTGTGTTGGCTCACCGTGAGCGGTCGTCGCAGCTCTTCCTCGTCCAGAAGCGAGTACTTCGCGAGCAGCCAGCTGCGGCCTTCATTGAGCTTGATTTCGAGTTCGACACGGTTCATAGCTTCCCCTTTGGTGGTCCACCGTAGAACACGGCGCGAGACGGTTACGGGACGACAAAAGTACTTGCCTGCTGGCAAGCAACTAGTGATAGACTGGAGCAATGTCCGACGTCACCCGAGAGCCCACCGAAAAGGAACGCCAACTCGCCGAGCACCTACGCGTCGCCCTCGGGCGTCTCAATCGGAGCCTTCGGCTCACGCACGTCCAGGAGGATCTGCCACCCAGTCAACGCGAAGTGCTGATGGCGATCGCTCGCGCCGGGACGCTACGGCTCTCGGAACTGGCTCGAGAAGAGGGCCTGAATCCGACCATGGTGTCACGCATCGTGGGCAAGCTCGAAGCGGCGGGCATGGTCACGAGAACCCCCGATCCCGACGACGCGCGTGTGATCCACCTGGCCGCCACGCCCGAAGGGATAGCGCTTCGAGAGACGATCCGCAACGAGCGCACCGACGCCTTGCTCTACGCGCTGCGCAACCTGTCCAAGGAAGAGAAGCAGTCACTCAATGCTGCTGCACCGGCGCTCGAGGCCATCGTCGCCACACTGCGGGACCGAAACCAATGAACGTCAAAGTCTCGGCCCGTCGGACCTTCTCGTCACTCTCCAATCGCAACTATCGCAAGTACTTCTTCGGCCAGACGACGTCGTTGGTCGGTACGTGGATGCAGATGACCGCGCAGTCGTGGTTGGTCTTCACCCTGACGCACTCGGCAACGGACATCGGCCTGGTCGTGGCCCTCCAGACGCTGCCCGTGTTACTCCTCGGTCCTTACGGGGGAGTGATCGCCGACCGTGTCGACAAGCGAAGGTTGATGATCGTCCTGCAGGCGGCCATGGGGGTCCAGGCCGGGATTCTCGCCGTGCTGGCGCTGGCCCACGTGGTCACGTTTCTCGACGTCTGCATCCTGGCGATGGTGCTGGGACTTAACAATGCCTTTGAGAATCCTTCTCGCCAATCCTTCATCTTGGAGATGGTCGGACCGAAGGACCTACGCAACGCTGTCAGTTTGAACTCGACCATGAACAACGTGGCGCGTGCCGTCGGCCCGGCCATCGCCGGCATCATCATCGCTTCCTTCGGTGAAGGATGGTGCTTCGCTCTCAACGCTGTGAGCTTCATCGCCGTCGTGATCTCACTCATGATCATGGACAAGTCAACGCTGAGCCCCAGTGTGCCCGCGGTACGGGCGAAGGGACAGTTGCGCGAAGGCTTTCGCTACATCGCCGCCACACCGAAGTTGCTGTTCCCGTTGATCATGATGGCGCTCGTCGGCATGCTGGCCTACGAGTTCCAGGTGACGCTACCGGTCGTGGCGGGGCGTGTCTTTCACGGGAATTCGGAGGACTACGGATTGATGATGGCGTCGATGGGTATCGGCGCGGTCATCGGCGGACTGTGGACCGCGTCCAAAGGCAAGACCGGTACCCGGTCGATCACGCGTGCCGCACTACTTTTTGGGGCGTTCATCGCGATCGCGGCCCTCGCGCCAAAGATTGGCATTGAACTGTTCGCCCTCGCCCTCGTTGGCTTCGCGAGTGTCTCGTTCCTGTCCATGACCAACTCGACGTTGCAGTTGCAGACCGACCCGCAGATGCGCGGTCGAGTGATGGCGCTGTGGGCTGTCGCCTTTATGGGAACGACGCCAATCGGAGGTCCACTCATTGGCTGGATCACGAGTGAAACGAATGCCCGAGTCGGCCTCGGCGTCGGGGCGGCATCGTGTTTCGTCGCAGCGGGGATCGGATGGCTCACGTTGCGGCACTTCCGCAGAAGTGACGCGATAGCCGCCTCATCGCTCGTCAGCGAGACAGTTGCGAGCGATCCACTCGTCGTCGACTGACTCAGCGACCGTCGAGCAAGAGATCGAGAAGCGAATCCTTGATCGCGGGGCGACTCGCGAAGACAAGTAGAAGCGCCGCCTCGCGTGAAGTGCGTTCGGCAATGTCGCCCGAGATCGCTGAGCGGCTGCCACGCGATACCGCGAGCACGTGAGCCGCGCGCACCGCGAGCTCAGCCGCCCGAGCGCGCGAGACGTAGATGTCCTTCGTCTCGTAGGCGTCGAGGTCTTCTCGACACCGACGCAACTCATCGTCCAGGGACGTTGGACCGAGCAGCGCACAACATCTCCGGGCGACACCCAGTGCGAGTGAGCCGTTGACGCGCAGTCCTTCAGGTCGTTCGAGACCCGGCGCATAGGGCTGGCTCCCTACGTACCGAGAGCGCGATATATGGAACTCCGTGAACACGAGTCGGACGGTTGACGACGCGTTCATCGCAGAAAGTCGATGACGTTCGACCCGAAGCCCCGGTTGCTGCGTCGCGTCGATCACGAAGCTGACAACGATGTCGTCTGCCTGTCGTGCCGTGACGAAGACCACCCCGATGGTTCCCCAGCCGCTGACCCACGGAGCGTCACCATCGAGTCGCCATCCCTCCTCTGTCTCGGAGGCTCGCAATCGAGGAGGGCCGGGGAGCAGTCCACTGAGGGCGACTCCGCCTTTCAACTCGCCGCTGATGGCGCGAGGTAACAGCTCGCGAAGGTCCTCAGGGGTTGTCGGGTCGAGTAGAGCGGCCAGCAGCCTGAAATGTTGAATCCACACGAAGGTCGTCGTGAGGCACGCTGCGGCGAGTTGTTCAACGAATGGGCACAACGAGACGACGTCGAGCGCGAGTCCGCCAAGTGGAAGGGGAGCGAATGCGCCGTAGAGGCCCGTCGCCGCGATGGCGTCCATTGCTTGTGTCGGAAGTGTGTCTGATTCATCGACGAGACTTGCATTAGCAGTCAGTATCTCTATGGCTTCATCAATAAGCATCACGCACCCATTCGTATGGTTCGCAGTCGATCGATCGACTTGTTAGTTGAGTCGGGCCGTCGCCGAACCGCTGAATACCGCGACGTCGTGCTGGTTCACGGTCACGACATCGAGGTCGACTTCGGAAACCTCGCTCCCCACTCTGATGGCCGTGACCGTCGCCATCGCCGTCAACGTGTCGCCGGGCCAGACCTGAGAGGTGAACCTTCCTCCGAAGTGCGTTAGTCGGCCGTCACCGACGTAATCGGTGAGCATCTTGCCCGTCATGCCCATGGTCAGCATTCCGTGGGCGAAGACACTCGGGTAACCGGCGACCCGTGTGGCGAAGACCTCGTCGGTGTGCAACGGATTGTAATCACCCGATGCGCCTGCGTACTGGACGATCTGCGTGCGTGTGAGATTCTCGACGACCACCGCACTGTGGATGGCGCCGACGCTGATGGCCGAGGCGTCGAGCGTCATGGCTGGTCGCTCACCGTCTGTTCGGTGCGTACGCCGACGCCGCGAGCGGTGACGGCGAGTTCACCGTCGTCGCCGCGGTACTCCACGATCGTCTCTTGAAAGTGCAGTCGTCCACCTCGACGGCCCTGCTTCTCCCACGTCTCTCCAGAGCGGACCGTAAGCGTGAGTACCTCGCCCGCGCGAATCGGTCGGTGATACTCATAGTGCTGCTCCGCGTGAAGGACGGTGCCTCCGCTTTGTTTGCCGTTTGGGTCATCCGTTGTCGTGATCGGTTCGGAGTCAGGTACTCGGCCGCTCGGTGTCGCGCCCGAGCCAAACCAAGGCACTCCGGGTCGGGGGCGAAGGAGGTAGTCGGCATCGAACTGCGCGCTCGCCTGGACGAAGGTGGGCGGCGCGATGATGCCGGCGACCTCTGACTCGCTCGCCAACGCCGCCTCAAAGTACACCGGATTGAAATCACCGATGGCTCGAGCGAAGGTCATGATGTGACCCGCTTCGACCGGGAACCGTGATGCTGTCATGGCAACCTCTTCTCTGGAAACCTGCGCCCGACGTTGAACGAACCGAACACCTCGATGTCCTTACTCGGGCCACTTTGTCATACACCCACCGCAGCCGCGGTGCCGAGGATCAACGTTCCGGCGGCCATGAACATCCCGCCGACTCCTTGGGCCAGGCTGATCTCAACGTTGGCGACCTGCGCGGAGGCCTCGCCGCGCAACTGGCGAACCGACTCCTGGACCAAGAACATGCCGTACATACCGGTGTGGGTGTAGGACAGCCCGCCGCCGTTGGTGTTCATCGGCAGGGAACCGCCTGGTGAGGTGTGGCCCTCGGCGACGAAGGCCCCCGCCTCGCCGCGGCCCACGAAGCCGAGGTCTTCGAGCCCGTAGATCGGTAGGTGCGCGAACGCGTCATAGACCATCAGGTGGTCGACGTCCTTGGGCCCCATGCCGGCTTCGGCGAAGGCGCTCTGAGATGAGAGCCGAAAGGCCTTGGAGGTCGTGAAGTCCTCCATCATCGAAACCATCGGCATCTCAGCCGCCTCGCCGGTTCCGAGCACGTAGACGGGAGGCTTGGGCCCGGGCAACGACTTGGCGCGCTTGGCGGAGGTCACGACCAACGCCCCGCCACCGTCGGTGACGAGACAGCATTCGAGCAGGTGCATCGGATAGGCGATCATTCGTGACGCCAACACGTCCTCGATCGACAACGGCTCGCGAAACATTGCGCGTGGCACGTCGGCCGCCCACTTTCGCTGCGCGACGGCGACCGAGGCCAGTTGCTCGTGTGTCAGACCGAACTCCTTCATGTAACGCAGCACGCCCATGGGGAACATGGTCGGCGGCCCGAAGGTTCCATAGGGCGCTTCGAACTGACCCTGGGGCGACGCCGGATCGGCCACGCGCGGCGGCATGCCGACGCGCGAGCGTCCGGACTCGCCGTGCGTGATGAGCACCACCTCGCACAGTCCTGCGCTGATCGCGGCGGCGGCGTGGCGCACGTGTACCAGGAACGAACAGCCACCCACGGAGGTGGCGTCAATGTACGTCGGGGCGATACCCAAATAGTGCGCGACGGCAATCGGTGAGAGACCCGCCGTGGCCACGCCGTCGACGTCGGACATCGTCATGCCGGCGTCGGCGACGGCCAAGCGTGCGGACTCCGCGTGCAACTCCAACGCTGAGACGTCGGGCACGACGCCGATACGCGTCGTCTCGGCGGCGCCGACGATGGCCGTGGCGCCACGCACGCTCACGAGTCGCTCCGCGGACGAAAGACCGGGACGCTCTGCTCGCCGCGCGATTCGAAGTCCACCGTGAGGTCCATGTCGAGCACGAGTGCTTCGGGAGTCTGCTCGGCGCCCACGATGTTGGTCATCATCCGCGGCCCTTCTTCGAGCTCTACGACGGCGATGGCATACGGCACGTCGTCGTCGAAGCCCGGTGCGGGACGGTGACTGATGAGATACGTGTGTAGTCGGGCCCGCCCCGACGCGACCTCCCACGAAACGTCTGTCGAGAAACAGAACGGACAGCTCGGTCGTGGGTAGAAGTAGGCCTGGCCGCACGCGTGACAGCGCTGAATGCGAAGTTCGCCGAGTTTCGTCCCCTCCCAGTAGTGCTCGGTCTCCGGGGTCGGCTTCGGCGAGGGCTTGTTCTGTTCGCCGGTCGCCATCACGGTGACGCCACAGCGGCGTTGACTGCGATGCCTAACTCGTTCAACAGATCTTGACTGTAGGCAATGCGTCCGGTGCGCGACCTCGGCGCAACGCTGCACAAGGCCAGGGCGGCCTCGGCCATGACCTCGGGCGCCTCGACGACCTGATGGGGATCACCATTGACGAGATGATGGAAGACCGTGCCCGGCGTGGGGACGACGTGATTGGGGGAGAGAGCGTTCACCGCCACGTTGTCGGCGTAGACCTCGGAGGCCAGTCCAGTGGAGAAGCGCTCGAGCGCGGCCTTGCACATCCCGTAGACGGCGCCACCCCCGTGGCGTGCAGGGTCGGGCGGGAACGTCGGGTGGCGCGCCGCGCCTGAGGAGATATTGAGGATCCACCCCTCACCCTTGGTGATCATCGCGGGCACGACCAACTGCGCCAAGTGGAACGGCGCGGTGACCTCGACCTCGAACATCAGCTGGAACTGTTTCGCGCCGAAGTCCGCGACGGGGATGAAGTAGGTGACGGCGGCGTTGTTGACAAGCACGTCGACGGGTCCGACGAGTGCTGCGGTCTCGGCGACGAGCCGTTCGCGCTCTGCGGCCCTGGAGAGATCAGCAGCGATCGCCACCGCCGTACCGCCCGCCTCCGTGATCCGCGCCACTGTCTCGTGAATCGTGCCGTCTAGCTTGCTCTGCGCGGCGTCGATCGTCCTCGCGGTCACCACCACCGTCGCCCCACTCGCCGCGAAGCGCTCGGCAATCGCCGCGCCGATTCCCCGGCTCGCGCCGGTGACCAGCGCAACTTTGCCCTTCAATGCGAGTTCACTCATGTCGCCTCTCCTTCATCTCGCCACGACCCAACCAGCACCGAAGAGTGCGCCGAGGCGGTCGAGGACCGCACGGGGCGACGCGCTTCGCGCTGTCCCGTCCCGTCGCACGCTCACCCCGTGTCGTGATGGCATGACGCCGAGCAGAAGCGTACCCCTGTGACGTCGCCTCGGTATATCCGAAGATTCGATGGTCACGCGCCATATTGGTTACGGTGTCTTCCGGAGCGATGTTGCGCGCATCGGTCGTCTGGAGAACTGATATGAACGTCACCGAAGTAGCACGAGCGATGGTTGGTACATGCGATTAGCCCGACACGGAATGCCTGGCAAAGAGAAGCCCATCGGCTCCGGTCGCGATGGTGTATGGCGCGACCTGACTTCGCTCACCCACGACATCGACGGAGCATTTCTTTCGTCGGGTCTGAGTGCTGCGCGGCTCGCACTCGAGGGCGGCGAACTCCCCGCTCTCGAGGCTCCGATCGAGCGCTTCGGACCACCGCTCGCAAGTATCGGCAAGGTCGTCTGCATCGGTCTCAACTACAGCGATCACGCCAACGAAACCGGAGCGGATCTGCCGAAGGAACCGGTGGTGTTCCTCAAGACCCCGGACACGGTCGTTGGAGCCAACGACCAGGTGCTGATTCCGCGAAAGTCGGTCAAGACCGACTGGGAGGTGGAGTTGGCGGTGGTGATCGGCGCCGAGGCTCGGTATCTCGATTCGCCGGATGGCGCGCGCGCCTGCATCGCGGGCTACGCCATAAGCAACGACGTGTCGGAACGCGAGTTCCAAATCGAGCGAGGGGGCCAGTGGGATAAGGGTAAGAACTGTGAGACCTTCAATCCCTTTGGTCCGTGGATCGTCGACGAAGAGGAAGTGGGTGATCCCCAGAATCTCGAGATGCGACTGTGGGTGAACGGTGATCTTCGTCAGGAGAGCAATACCAAGAATATGGTCTTCGGCATCTCGCATCTGGTGTGGTACCTCAGCCAGTTCTTGGTACTTCGAGCGGGTGACGTGATCAACACCGGCACTCCGGCGGGCGTGGCGCTCGGTATGGCCGATCACCCGTATCTTCGCGCGGGTGACGTGGTCGACGCATCGATCGAAGGACTGGGCCAGCAACGTCAACTCTTCGTTGCCGCGTAGGCGATCCTCGTAATTGGCTTAGAACCTTTCGCCAGAACTGTTCGTTCCTGGGGCGACAGGGTCGCAAGCGCCGGTGAATGCTGATGATTCAGACCTCGGTTGCGATATAACTTGGCAGCGCTTTCACGATTCTCATTGTCTTCACAGTCGTCGTGCCGTATGACTTGATGTTGTGCGGCCGTAGCCTTGGCTTTACGTAATTGATTGCCAGAGAGACGGTCAGTCGAATTTGCCGGGAGGCGCGCAATGCAAAAGAAGACCAAGACATGGAGCGCAGTGGCAGTGGTTGTGGTCATCGCCGCTGTGGCGATCGGCATCGGGGTGTCGGGTGGATCCAATCCATCGACCACCGTGGCCAACAAGACACTGACCATCGCCGAGGGCGCCAACGCGTCGCCCAACTACATCCTGCCCTTCTACCCTCCTTCGGCGTGCACGGTGACCAACACCTCGCAGTTCGAACAGATGATGTACCGACCCTTGTACTGGTTCGGTTTGGCCGGCAGCGCGAGCCTGCAGCCGCAACTCTCAGCCGGGAACCTGCCCGTGTACAGCAAGAACAACACGACGGTGTCGGTCACGACCAAGGGTTGGAAGTTCACCGATGGCCAAACGGTGGATGGGACGTCCGTGCTGTTCTTCTTGAACATGTACAAGGCGGAGCCCTCGGAGTTCTGTACCTACAGCAAGGGACTCGGCATCCCCGACCAAGTCAAGAACGTCAAGGTCTCCGGTAATACGGTGACGATCGATTTGACGGCGTCGGTCAATCCGCTGTGGTTCACCGACAACCAGTTGGCGGTCATCACACCAATGGCGTCGTCGTGGGACCGTACCGGCTCCTCGATGAACGTCGGGTGCGCCACCGGCAAATACGGTGCAGCATCGACGATCGCTGACTGCCAGAAGGTCTGGAAGTACCTGAACGCACAGTCGAACGAGATCTCGACATTCGCGAACAAGATGTGGCAGAGCGGTGTCGACGGACCGTGGAAGCTCACGGCAATGGACAACCTCGGTAACGCCACGTTCACCGCCAACTCGACGTACTCGGGGCCGCAAAAGCCCATGATCAAGACCGTGAAACTGGTGGCCTTCACGTCCTCCATCGCGGAGCAGAACCAGTTGGCCGGCGCCAACATCGACCTGGGCGCCGTTGACCCGTCCGTGCTCACCCAGCCCGCCCCCGCTCCGGGGAAGGCCGGCGCAAACTGGTCCGGGCTCAACGGTAAGTACAACCTGGTGGTCGTTCCGACGTTCTCCAACAACTACATGAACTTGAACTTCGGGAAGAACCCCGGCGCCAAGTTCTTGCAGCAGCTCTACATTCGCCAGGCGCTCCAGTTGGCCATCAACCAACCGTCGATCATCAAGAACGCGCTCAAGAACTACGCCGTTCCGACCTGGTCGGAGTTGCCACCGTCGACCCCTGCCTCGGAGTCCGGCACGATAACCCAGCCCTACCCGTTCAGTCTCACGAAGGCCGCTGCACTCTTGAAGGATCACGGTTGGACGAAGTCGGGAGTGTCGTTGGTCTGCTCGAAGCCCGGTACGGGTGCGACGGACTGCGGCGCCGGCATCGCCGCGGGCGATGTATTGAAGCTCAACATCGAGTGGTACTCGGGTATCCCGTCATTGGACAGCGAAATGAACGCCATCATCGACGACTGGACGACGCTGGGTATCACGACGACCCACTCGACGGGGACCTTTGATGCGACGGCCGGTGCCTGCCCGTCGGCCTACACCCCGACGACGGCGTTCGACATCTGTAACTGGGGCGGCGGATGGCTGTACGCCCCGGACTACTTCCCGTCCGGCGAGCCGCTGCTGCTCACGGGTGCGGGGTCCAACAGTGGTCAGTACTCCAACCCGACGATGGACTCACTCATTCGCGCCACGCTGGCCCAGAACATCAAGTTGACGACGTACGGTCAGTACACCGCCGATCAGCTTCCGGTTCTGTACGATCCACTCGCCACCGGCGAAACGGAAGTCATCAAGACATTGAAGAGCAAGATTGGCTTCCAGAGCGTTCTTGCCAACTTCACGCCCGAGTACTACTACTTCGCGAAGTAATCGCACAGCAGTTGTTCAATGAACGGTGAAGTGAACTAGAGAGGAGGTCCCTCTGGGGACCTCCTCTCTGCTTTGTTTCGCTCGGTCTCAGAGAACCAATGAATCCTTCATCCGCGTAATCGCTTTGCATCTCCCACGTCAACTGCCGACTTCAACAAGTTCCCCGTCCAGAATTGTCGTTGGTGACTGACCTACTGTTCTTTGGAATGTTGACTTCCAGCTAACAAGGAGTGTCATGGACGAGACAATGCCCGTGACGGGAGTGGCTCATTCGGCGTCGTCACGCGAAAGCGCGGAACTCGTGGTGCGGAACGGACGTATTTACACCGGCGATTCTCAAAATCCTTCAGCGAGCGCGATGGCGATCACCGACGGACGAATCGTGGGAATTGGAAGCGAGCGGGAGGTGGCCAAACACATTGGCCCTTCCACGCGCGTGGTCGACGCTCTGGCACGACGGATCATTCCGGGTCTCAACGACTCGCACCTTCACGTGATTCGCGGTGGTCTCCACTACTTGCTGGAGTTGCGCTGGGACGGTGTGCCGTCACTACGCCTCGCACTGGCGATGCTGCGCGACCAGGTGAGCCGAACCCCGAAGGGTCAATGGGTTCGCGTCGTGGGGGGCTGGACGGGCGACCAGTTCGCTGAAGGGCGACTGCCCACGATCGCCGAATTGAACGCGGCGGCGCCGGACACACCGGTATTTGTATTGCACCTATATCAATCGGCACTCCTGAATCGTGCCGCCGTCGAAGCGGTCGGCTACACCAAGGACTCGCCGAATCCGCCCGGGGGCGAGATCGTCCGGGGACATGACGGCGCGCCGACAGGGCTGCTGCTGGCCTCGCCCGGAGCGGGCATCCTCTACTCCACTCTGGGCAAGGGGCCGCTGCTGGAGTCTTCTGATCAGAAGGCCTCGACACGACACTTCTTGCGAGAGCTCAATCGGTTCGGTTTAACGAGCGCCATCGACGCGGGCGGGGGATTCCAGAACTTCCCCGAGAACTACGCAGCGGTGATGGACCTGGCTAAGGACGACGCACTCACTGTTCGCATCGCCTATCACCTCTTTCCCCAAACGGCCGGACAGGAGCTCGCTGACCTCACGCGCTTCACCGAGATGGTGCGTCCCGGCGAAGGTGACGAGTGGTTGAAGGTCAATGGCGCGGGGGAGAATCTGGCGTGGTCACCGGCCGACTTCGAAAACTTCTACGAACCGCGGCCGCAGTTGGAAGAAAAGGCCAGCGGCGAGCTCGAAGCGGCGGTTCGTTTACTGCTCGATCGCGGATGGGGCTTTCGCCTGCACGCGACCTACGGCGAGACGATTGCGATGGACCTCGACGTCTTCGAGAAGATCGAACGCGACGGAGGATTTCCTAGAAAAGTGAAGTGGTTCTTCGACCATGCCGAGACGGTGACCGACGAGAGTTTGGACCGGATCGGCCGCCTCGGCGGCGCCGTCTCCGTACAGAATCGAATGATGTTCCAGGGTCGCGCCTTCGTCGAACGTTACGGCGCCGAGCGAGGATCGACGGCGCCACCACTGCGAAAGATGCTCGACCGAGGTTTACTTGTTGCGGCCGGCACCGACGCCACGAGAGTCTCGAGCTACAACCCGTGGCTTTCGCTCGAGTGGTTGGTTCGCGGTCACAGTATCGGTGGACTGCCGGTCGCATCTCCCGAGAACCTCATGAGTCGAGAAACGGCTCTCGAGATGTATACGAGTGCGGGTGCGTCGCTTACCGGCGAAAGCGACGTGAAGGGGCAACTCAAGGTCGGCTACTTCGCCGATTTCGCAATCCTTTCGGACGACTACTTCGCCGTGCCCGATGTCGAAATCTCGCGTATCGAGTCACTGTGCACGGTCGTTGGCGGTCGCTTTGCGTACGCCACCGGGGAATTCGAAGGACTCGCAGCGCCGCTCCCACCGATCGAACCGGATTGGAGTCCGGTAGCGACGTTCGGCGGCTACCACGCCACGGCGGTCAATAGGGGATTGGCCCAAGCACGTGCGGTATCGGATGTCGCAGCCGCGGCGGAGGAACATTGGGCGTGGCGGCGAGTCCGTGGAGCGGCAACGTCTTCCGAGGTCGATTCGTGGCACGAAGGACGATGCTGATGCGAAAAACTACGTCACCGAGATGTGTGGCGACGTTGACGCCGCATCGCTTGACCCGGATGCGAATGAACTACTTCTTCTCAATGATCTCGAGGAGGCCACTGTACGACGGCACGAATTGAGAGTTTCCAGAAAAGGCCACGCTGACTACATGACGTCCAACTGAGAAATTTCGCTCCGAACAGACACCGACGCCGAATTGGAGTTGCACCTTTGCGCACCCTGGAATGACTCGACCGTTATTGGTGAAGGTCAAGAAACCCGTTCCAAATCTTGCGGGCACCTTCGCTACGAAACGGACGACTTGACCCCTCTTGGCCACACCCCTGTCGGAGCTCACCGAAACTTCGCTGTGTCGCAGTACCACCTCGGAAAAAGTGTCCGAAGTGGATGATTGAAACAAAGCATCACCCGAATAAACGGCGGTGACGGCATAGTTGCCTGCCGCGAGAGTCTTCACTTGGCATGTCGACTTGCCGTCTGTCATCGGTTGGCTCGAACAGCCCGGAATCGTCGCTCCGTTGATAGAAAATTGCATTGTGCCGCCGTCAGGGCTGGGCGACGTCGTTGCGGAGAATGTGATTGTTTCGTGGCCGCCCGCAGGGTTATTGCCTGAAGCGAGGGCCGTCGTGGTACTCGGCGTCACCGATTCATTCAAAATTGATGATGTTGAGGGTAGGTATCCTGGACTGCCCGAGAAGCTTGCGGTGATCGAATAGTTTCCTGCGGGTGGTTCGTACTGGAAGCATGTTGCGTACCCCAAAGTCAAAGCGACGTCCTGACATTGAGATATGGGGACTGACGCGTTAAAGAAACTGATCGTCCCGGTGAAGACGGTTGGGACGACGACAGCGGCGTACGTCACGCCGTCTGTAGTCAGAGGATTGGCGCTGGACGTCAATTTGATCGAGGTCGATGCGCCAGTGGACGGAGGATTGGGAAGCGTTGACAGGAGTGCGTCAATGTTCGTCGTGACATCATCAGACACGACCGACACGTTCGTTGCGTAGGTCTGGGCGAAATCGTTAGAGACATGGGCCCCAGAACACGTTGGATCGAAGTTCACTGTGTAGGAGTCGGGCGCCAATCCAGCGATGGTGTACGTGCCGCTGGCGCTCGTGACCGCTGAGCCACTTCCACCGCCGCCATCGGAAGACGCGATGGAGACACAGACATTACCGAGACCACCTAGATGAGTGGCGTCAGTGACGGTACCGGAGATCGCCCCATTTTCTTGCAACGACGCATCGATTGCCGTTGTCGTGTTGCCGGCAGTGACGGAGACTGATGTCGCACCACCTTCGGATCGTGCATTGAGATACCACTGAGGAAGGGCCAGGGATGTCCTTGAACCGCTGCAGGTTGGATCGAAGGAGACTTGGAAGGAACCCGGGGCAAGGCCAGTGATCGAGTACGTGCCGTCGACGGCAGTGGTCGTGCTCCCCGAACCACCAATGGTGTCCGACGCATCACTGGCCACAACACAAATGCCCGCCGCCGCGCTCGGAACGGCGGTGTCGGTGACGGTTCCGGAAATCGTACCGGCGGCATCGAGCGCGGCATCTATGCCGGGCATGTCGACATCGGCACCAACGACGACCGGCGTCTCGGAGCTGGCTGAGTAGTCGTCCGAGTAATACTGAGCGAGGTCGGAAGACGCTCCACCGCACGATGGATCGAACTCGACGTCGTAGGTGCCTGCGGCCAAGCCATCAACTTCGTACGTACCATCGGATGCGGTCGTCGCCGTGCCCAGCGCAACACCGCCTTGCAATGCGGTGACGCACACTCCGACGAGACCTGATGGGTCTGCGGCATCAGTGACGGTGCCCGAGATCGATGATCCTGTGTCGGCGCCCGCATTCGAGACGGGAATGGCAATCGAGGCAAGTGGCAGCACGATCAACGCCAAACAGATCGCCATCGGCGCGAATAGTCTCGCGACTTTGATCTTGGTGTTCATGGTTCCCCAATCTCATCCCTGTACGTGAAGCGCGTCTAAATCGTTCCTTGAACGGCGAGAAGTTTCAAGTGGAGGTGCGGGGATTCGAACCCGGACCCCTTTCATGCCATCGACTCGAGCCCAGTCCAGCATTGTACCCAGTTGTCCAATTCTCTTGCATTCAGTGCAACTCGAGTTCATCAAGGTTCACGAACGACTACCTGTAGTCATCTCAACTTCTGAAGCCACGGCTGAAGTCCACCGATTCCACGAACCGCCATGAGGCGTAATCGATCCGCCATTGTTAGCGATTCGTTTGACGCCGCCGCGTGATAAACCGAGTGCATCAAGGGAGTTTCGGTGAACAGGCATTTGAGAACTGGTCCACTATTTGTCGGACTGCTCCTTGTTCTCACGATGCTGCCAGCGACCGACACGGCGGGTGCGACATCCCTTCAACTGGATTCGATCTCCCTGTCATTCCCCACGGCTCAGCGGGGCTGGGTCCTTTCGCTCTTTGACTGCAACACGAAGACGTGCGCCGCCCTGCGCGGCACCGATGACGCGGGCTCTTCGTGGGGTGGCGTTCCTCTTCCACCTCAACTGGATCAAGGTCTCAAACTCGCCTCGTGGGGTACGTACAACGCCGCGTACCCAACCCTGACCGTCCATTTCGCTGACGCGTCAGACGGTTGGATCTACGGTGTTGTTCCCGCCCCCGTTACGCGTACGTCGACAGATCCGAACTGGGTGAATCGTCTCTGGTCAACCCATGACGGGGGAAAGACGTGGAGCGAAGTGCACCTCGACCCGCGCGCACTCGGCGTTGTCCAGATGGCCTCTCACGGCGCGTGGACGTACCTCTTTGGAGCCAGCTTCCAGGTCGGACGTGCCTTGCTCCTCGCGACGCCTTCGAATTCGGATCAGTGGAAGAGTCGGTCGAGCGCGCGCATCGAACTGCCCGCGGGAGGTACGCAGTTGGAAGGTACGTTCACGTTCTCGGGATCCAACGGTTGGTTCGTAGCGGGGAACGATCGTGGATTCACCGCGAGCGCGCGACTCTTGCGTAACGGTTCTTGGGGAGCGTGGAACGGACCTACCTACGAGAAATTCGATGCGAGCTACACGCCGATTAGCGCGGTTACCAACCGGTTGCTGCTCGCCGAAGACGACACCGCAGGTTTCGTCTACCCACCCGCGTCGACGGTGCCGCCTGGTTGGAATAACGGAGCAACGTGGCTCTTCATCTCCTATGACGAGGGCGCTACTTTCAAACCGTTCAAAGAGCTGTCGCGCGCCTACGACGCGACGTACTCATCAGGACCCGGCCTACCGGCGGTGCCCGTGCCGGGGACGATTCTCCTTCAACGCTCGACGACCTCGGGCTACTACCTGATGCGCAGTACGAACTGGGGCCGTACATGGCAGGTAGTGCTCCGCCACTCCGTGACACAAGTCGTTTTCACCAGTCGCACGACCGGTTTTGCAATCGTGGAGCTCGGTTCTAAATACTCGCTCTTTCAAACCTCCGATACGGGGCGCCACTGGGTCAAGGTCAACGTGTAGATCGAATGAGTGGGTCAGAGTCGCTGCATGGCCCGAGTGCAAATTCGCACGACCGACTCGCCGGTGAAGGTCACTCCTGTGGTTGTTGTTTCGGCCCCTCCGGCGTCATCACCTTGCCGGCGTGAGGTCCAACATTCAAAATGGGGCCAACGAAGCCGTGCGTCGTCGAAGGACTGGCGTAGTTCTGACCTTCGTCGACGTCCGTGGCCGGCGAACAGGCGGTTCCGGGCGCTCGCTCAAGAATCGCCGCCTCCACTTGGTATTCGAATGTGTGGGTGAACTCGTTGCCGCCGCCGCCCCACATGATGATGTGACCGCACTTCGGCAGGAGGGCCACGATGACCGTTCCGGTGTTGGCGTGCGTCGCCAGATGCCAGGTGATGGACACGTCCTCGTACGCGGCGCCCACTGTATTCGGCGTGAGTCGCTGACAGACATTGCTCGCGGCACTGAAGACGACGTCGCTCTTGCTCGAGTTGAGCGGGAGAATGACGGCGTACCAACCCTGACTGACGGGGACGACCGACGTCCCTGCGCCACCCGTGAACGCTGTACAAGAGGTCACATCCTCACTCTTCGTCAACTCGACCATTGATGGTGTGTCGTCCAGTGCACTGACCTTCGGATCCGGATTGCACCTTGGTCGTCGATCAGTTCAGCGTGACATCGGCGAAAGCCGACGCCCTCGACGACTCCATTGAGGCCGTCGGTCGCCCACAGCTGGGTCTCCTCAGCGTAGGAAAGATGCGGCGTGACTCCTCGAAACGGCGTGAGTGCCAGCGCATCGTCGGAGAGATTGAAGGACTTGACGAATCGATGCCCGACGATCGTCCCGGGTTTCAGCACGGTCGTCGAACTCTTCACCCGCACCGTCCCCACGGATCCGGACTTGTGTGGAGTGATTGCCGCTCCCGACGTTGCCATTCCGGGCGCAAACGGCAAGAGACCCGCAAATGTGATCGCTACTGGAATCATTCGTCGATTCACGTTCACCCTCCACGAATTCACTGTCGCTGAACGCCGGATTGTTACTCAAGGGTCCGGGATTCGCCGGATATGCCCGACTAGACGCACATCCTACGGCGGAGAATCTTCCGGTTTGCCCCCTTGTGCTCGCTGTCGCCGCCACCTACGATGCGCGCATGAGGTGGCAAGGGATCTCTCCGCGCTTGGCTGTGGCCGCGCTCTTAAGTACCGTCATTGGCGCGTCCACGTTCGTGGCGACCGCTTCGGCCCAGGGTTCATTAAGTGTCACGTGTGTCGCGTCGAGCTCGACCCAGTGCGTCGTGACGATCAACCTTGTTTCGAATATGGATGACAACGTCATCGTGACGTTGCCCGCCAACAACGGCTTTTCGTTGAACACTTTCACCGGCACGCCAGACTCCGCTCCCTCGTACACGAGTCTGAACGACGGTTACTGGAGCGGAACGGGAACGTTGTGGACGTGCTGCCTGCTTCAGACGGGACCATCTGAGCCGGCCGGTGCGGATTCGATTCTGACCTTCGCACTCACGCCCCTGACGTCAAGTACCACGACCGTTCCAAAGAAGCAGCCGAATCCAGCGCCGCTGAACCTGAGTTTTGCGGCGGGGAGCTCCGCGCTCAGCGCGTCGGACAGGGCGCAACTCCAAGCGCTGGCCACAAAACTCATATCAGGGGCCAAGGTCACGATCACGAGTTATGCACGCTCCAATCCAACTCTCGCGCGAAAACGCGCGATCGCGACGACGAACTACCTCCAGTCAAAAGTCAAGGTCTCCTGGAGCTGGACGGTTTTCTCGATAAGCACCCGTCCGCTCAACCGAGTCACTGTGACGACCAAGCTCTGAAGCTTCCCGCTCCGCCGTGTCCGATGATGTACCGGTGACGCCATTTGATCCAGGTATGCGTAGAAGGCGTATGCGTGAGGCCGTCTTAATGTGACTAGGGGAGAAGGGTTGACACATGTCGCTTACTGGAAAGGTGGCCCTGGTCACTGGTTCGACGAGTGGGATCGGTCTCGGCATTGCTCGGGCCCTCGCCCGCAACGGGGTCGACCTGATGTTGACCGGCTTCGGAGACGCGGATGAGATTGCGCAGATTCAAAGTGAACTGATACGTGAGTTCTCGGTGCGTGTTCTTCACGACGGCTCCGATCTCTCGATCCCGGATCACGTCTCAGCGGTCGTCGCCGCAACGCAGGCTGAACTCGGGACCTTGGACATTCTCGTCAACAACGCCGGTGTCCAATTCGTCGCTCCGGTGCGCGACTTCCCGAACGATCGTTGGGAAGCGATCATCTCGCTCAATCTCTCCGCGACTTTTTACGCGATGAAGGCAGCGATCCCGTCGATGGTGTCGAACGGATGGGGCCGCATCATCAACATCGCCTCGGCGCACGGGCTCGTTGCGAGCGCCAACAAGGTGGCCTACGTCGCGGCCAAACACGGGGTCGTCGGCGCCACCAAAGTCGCGGCCCTGGAGTTAGCGAATGACGGTGTGACCGTCAATGCCATTTGCCCGGGCTGGGTGCTGACGCCGTTGGTCGAGCGACAACTGGTCGATCGTGCGAAAGCAACCGGGCGAAACGTTGAGGCCGAAGCGGAACTCCTGCTCGCCGAAAAGCAGCCGATGAAGAGATTCACCTCGACCGAGTCGATTGGCGAGATGGTCATCTTCCTCTGCTCCGAGGCCGCTGACACCATCACCGGGACGGCGTTATCCATTGACGGGGGATGGACGTCCCAGTAGTGAGACGGGATTCTCACTCCGATGACAGAAGCGGGGTCGATGCCAATGGTAAAAAGGATCCTCATCAGGAGATTTCTATCGTCGCGTTGGGGCGATAGGCCACGAGCGTCGTGCTTGACATGCCAAGCAAATCGCTAGGTAGGATGTGAGTGTGCGGGAGACACCGCAGCGAGTTGTGATCCGAGGAGTGCATTATGGTCGCCGAAAAAGACAAGAGTTCCGACAAGAGCAGCGCCAGCGCGGACGAATCGCGCATTCAAGATCAGGTAATCGACGCGATCAAGAAATCCCAAGAGGCAACGTTGAAGGTCATCAGTGCGTGGTCCGAAAGTGTCGCCAAGGTCGCCCCCAAGCTCCCTGATATGCCCAAGCTACCCTTGGTCGACAAACTGCCCAAGCCTGAGGAAATCTCGGACAAGTTCTTCCAGTTCGCTCAAGAACTGCTGAAAACGGAGCACGAGTTCGTCCAGAAACTGCTCGACGCATTGCCCGGACACGACAAACCGAGCGAGTAGCTGCTCTCTGGTCTGGGGCCAGCGAGTGACTTCAGCAGGGCAATGACCCTCAGTCGCTTGGTAAAGGTAGCGCTTGACATACATAGCAAATGGGTGGTATAGTGTGCTTGTGGCGGATTCCCCGTTCACCATGAGATAGCACAGGAGTTCCAAATGGTAACCACCAAGACCACGACGACGGAAATACCTGAGATTGTCACCAAGTCAGGTGAGCAGTTCATTTCCGCCCTCAAGCAGTACCAGCAGGCCGCAGTCGAAGCGACCCAAACGTGGGCGAAGGCCGTGTCGGTCTTTCCGATCGCGGAACTGCCGAGCTTTCCTGGCGTCCCCGCCGTACCGAACACCAAGGCCCTCACGACGTACGCGTTCGACTTCACCACGGAGCTCTTGAACGTGCAGCGCGAGTTCACCCTGGCGCTCACGAACGCGCTCGCCACGGCGACGTCGCTCTAGCCAGCGACTTCCTTGAATTACGATGTGAGCACGGAAGAGCCTACGGACACCATTGAGGATGACCGCCGGCGCATGCTCGGAGGATTCATCAGAGCGCAGCGACAGGTGGCAAACCTGTCGCTGCGCCAACTCTCGGCGATGACGGAGATCTCGAATCCGTACTTGAGTCAGATCGAGCGAGGTCTGCACGAACCCTCGATCCGCGTGCTCAGATCGATCGCCGACGCGTTGAACGTGTCCTCCGAGATCTTGTTCGAACAGGCCGGTCTCATCAACGGCAAGGAAAAGTTGGGCGACGAGGCCACCGAAAGTGCGATTCGCGCCGATCAGCGACTGAGTGACGCACAACGTCAGGCCCTCCTCGCGGTCTATCGCAGTTATCTCGAAGCGAACCACGCGGCGTCGTGAGGTCTGGCCCCGATCGCTGCAGCCGTAACAGGGTTGCGTAGTTAGTAGCCTTCGCGGAGATGTCTGGAAGTAGTCCTGTGCTTGACATGTCAAGCACTTGGTCGGTACCCTTTTATTGGGTCGCAGTGCGACACCCGTCAGTTGGGAATACATCGTGGTCACAGAGAACAACGAAGCCGCAGAGGCGGAGGGCCACGATTCAAGCCTGGCCGGGCAATTCCTGAGCGCGCTGCAGTTCTCCCAGGATTTCACGCTGAAGTTCGTGAACGCGTGGTTCGACGGCGCGGGGGAGGTCGTGGCGAAGCTCACGGACCTGGCGGTGTCGCCGACGAAGGACGCCCCACAGCCGCCGAGCGACCTGTTCTCGTTCGCCCAACAACTGTTCCACGCCCAACAGAGCTTCATCGATGAGATGACGAGCAAAGCCGATCCGGTCTCGTTCATGGGTTCATTGAAATCGGCGCAGACCTCGTTACTCGCCAAGCCTGCAGACGTCGCGGCGGCCAACGTCCGACTCACGATCGGCCTCGACGCCGCCGTGAAGGCGACGCTGGCTCGTGCGACCGGCACCGCGGGCTCGGCCCCAATCGCCCCGTCATCCGGTGACTCGCGCTTCGCGGACGCGGCGTTCGAGCAGAGCCCACTGTTCTTCCTGCTGGAACAGGAGTATCTGTTGAGCTGTCAGTACGTGAACGAACTCCTCGACGCCGCGCAACTCGACGACGGCGAAGACGCGAAGGCGCGCTTCGCGGCGAAGTTCATCCTCGACGCCCTGGCACCCACCAATACGCTCCTGGGCAATCCCACGGCGTTGCGCGAGGCCTTCAACACCGGCGGCCAAAGCCTCGTTGACGGGGTGAACAACATGGTCGAAGATCTACGCCACAAGGGTGGCTGGCCCCAGCAGGTCGACACGTCCGGTTACGAGTTGGGCGTCAACATGGCCGCCACGCCCGGACAAGTGATCTACCGAAACCGACTTATCGAACTCATCCAGTACGCACCGCAGACGAAGCAGGTCTTCGCCGTGCCACTGCTGTTCTGCCCGCCCTGGATCAACAAGTACTACATCATGGATTTGGCACCCGGGCGAAGTCTCATCGAGTGGGCCGTGCAGCACGGCCACACCTGTTTCGTCATCAGCTACCGCAACCCCGATTCGAGCATGCGGGACCTCGGTTTCGAGGACTACCTGTATCTCGGACTTCGCGAGGCGCTCAAGGTGGTTCGAGAGGTCACCAGCGCTCTCGACGTCAACTTGGTCTCCCTCTGTCTCGGCGGGACGCTCAGTGCGATCGGCCTCGCCGATAGTGCCGCGATCGGTGACACGTCGATCAGGTCGGCGACGTTCCTCAATACGATGACCGATTTCAGTGCCCCCGGGGTGCTCGGCCTCTTCACCGACGAGGCCACCATCGCGAGCCTGGAACGCCAGATGGAGAAGGACGGCTTCCTCGAGGCCGACGCGATGTCACACGTCTTCGACGCGCTACGGGCCAACGACTTGATCTTTCAATACGTCGGCAACAACTGGTTGCAGGGGAAGAAACCACCAGCCTTCGACCTCCTGGTGTGGAACGGGGACGGGACGCGCATGCCCGCGAAGATGCATTCGGAGTACCTGCGGTCCTGCTACCTCAACAACCAGTTCGCCAAGGGAGAGTTCCGGGTCGACGGACGCCCGCTCAATCCGAAGGACGTCACGATCGACACCTACGTGGTCGCGGCGATCAATGACCATATCGTGCCGTGGACTTCGGGCTACAAGACGGCGACTATTTTCTCGGGGCCGAACCGTTTCATCCTGACGACCGCGGGGCATATCGCCGGCGTCGTCAACCCGCCCGGTCCCAAGCCCAAGTACTGGACGAACGAAGCCCACCCCGAAGATCCCGACACGTGGAAGGACGACGCCACGCTGGTCGACGACACGTGGTGGCAGGACTGGTCGACGTGGATCGCTACGCACGGCGGCGAGCAGATTGCGGCGACCGACCGTCTGGGCAGCGACGCTCACCCGCCCCTCGAAGCCGCCCCGGGCAGTTACGTTCGCGTGCGCGCGTGAGTACCGATCAAGGTCATCCGATCATCTCACGAAGTGTCGAAGCGGGTGGTTGTCGAATTAACGTCCGGGTCGAGGGCCAGGGCGAACCGCTCTTGCTGATCAACGGCTTGACGCGGCCGCTCGGCTCATGGTTTCCCTTCGCGGAAGCCATGAAAGGTCGACGGATCGTCAGTTTCGACGCGCCGGGCGTGGGCGAGAGTGCGAACTCGCTCCTGCCACTGTCCATCGCGCAACTCGCCGCGATCTGTGTCGCGGTCCTCGACGAGTTGAGACTGGAGCGGGTCGACGTACTCGGATTCTCCCTCGGTGGCGCCGTGGCCCAGGAGTTGGCTGGGACCTACCCGACGCGAGTTCGCCGCCTCGTGCTCGCGGCAACGTCGTGCGGGATCGGATCGACGCTCGCCGGTTGGGACATGCGCGACGGTGTCGCGGTCGTCGTGAACGGTCTCGTCCGCGCGAATCCAGTGGCCACCATCTGGCGAGTCATGGCCTTCGCCGCGTGGTCGAGCATCCCCTATCTCGGCTCTATCGAGGCACCAACTCTCGTGGTGTGCGGGAGCGAGGACCGAGTCGCGCCGATCGCGAACAGTCGATCACTGGCCAACCGAATCCCGAACGCCCGCCTGATCGAACTCGACGAAGGACATGACCTGCAAGAAACCGGAGCCGCCGAAGATTTGGCCCGCGTCGTCGAAGGATTTCTGGCGCGCGATCTGCACTCGATCGAGGAGTACTGCTCTCTCTGAGCAGTCGCCACATTCGTCAGCAACAAGTACATCCATTGAAAGGGACCACCATGAATGAAGTGCGTTTTGACGGACGTGTGGCCATCGTCACCGGGGCCGGAGGCGGACTCGGCCGAGCCCACGCGATCGAGCTCGCGCGCAGGGGAGCGCACGTTCTCGTGAACGACCTGGGGGGCAGTCTCGACGGCAGTGGATCGTCGGATTCAGCGGCCAGTCGCGTCGTCGCCGAGATCACGGCCTTCGGAGGAATCGCGGCCCCCAACCACGACAGCGTCGCCACACCCGACGGGGGCGAGAGCATCGTGCAGGGTGCCATGGACGCCTTCGGTCGCGTCGACATTCTGATCAATAACGCCGGCATCCTCCGCGACCGGTCGTTTCACAAGATGGACGCCTCGATGATCGACGCGGTACTCGACGTCCATCTCAAGGGCGCGTTGTACGTCAGCCAGCCGGCGTTTCGGTTGATGCGCGAACAAAAGTATGGACGCATCGTGAACACCAGTTCCGCCTCGGGGCTCTTCGGCAACTACGGACAGGCCAACTACGGTGCGGCCAAGGCCGGGCTGGCCGGGCTGACACGAGTCCTGGCCATCGAAGGGAGCGCGCACGGCATCAAGGTCAACGCCGTCGCCCCGATCGCGTTGACCCGAATGACCCAAGGCATTTTGGGCGATCTCGCCTCAAAGGTCTCCGCCGAGTCGGTGAGTCCGATGGTGGCGTACCTGGTGAGTGAGGAGTGTTCGGTGAACGGCAATATCTATTCCGTAGCGGGTGGACGAATTGCGAGGATCTTGGTGGCCGAGACCCACGGCGTCCTACTTCGCGAGAACACACTCGAAGCGATTGCCGAGAATATCTCGGCGATCGACGAACTCGATCCACTGCGGTTGATGGAACCGTTGTCGTTGGACGAAGAGTCGACGATAATCGCGAAGGCCCTCTCCGAAGCGTCGTAGGTCCGAGACCAACTCGCTGGCCTCGTGGTTTTCCCAGATGCGTCAATAGTGCGGGTCTCTGATTACACCCGTCATGGAGACTCCGAAGAACGCGACGCAGGTCGTTCGCTCATTCGTCGCTCCTTGTGCGTTGGCGAGCAAGTCACCTAACCGATCGACGCAGCGCTCGACGTTCTCTGGACTCGAACGAAGTGGTTAGGGTGTCGAAAAGGGGGTGGTCGATATGACCGAGAACAAAGTGGCGGTGGTCACTGGTGGGACGAGAGGTATTGGCAAGGCCATCACGCTGGCGCTCGCCGAGAGCGGTGTGCACGTCTGTGCTGGCTATCTCTCAAACAGCGGATCAGCGGAGTCGATGCGGGACGAAGCCGACAAACTCGGGTATTCGATCAGCGTCCATCGGATGGACGTTGGCCAACCCGAGGACTGCGTGCGGTTCGTCAATGAGGCACTGAGCGCGAACGGTCACGTTGACTATCTGATCAACAACGCTGGGATCAACATCGATCGCACCGTTCGACGCATGACCATTGACGAGTGGCACGCCGTCATGAGGATCAACATCTCGGGATGCTTCTATATGGTCAAGGCGGTCGTCGAGCATATGGTCGAACGCGGTTCGGGGCGAATCGTCAACATCAGTTCGATCATCGGAGAAACGGGAAACGTGGGCCAAGCCAACTACGCCACCGCGAAGTCGGGAATGCACGGACTGACGAAGTCGCTCGCCCTCGAACTGGCGAGAAAGGGAATCACCGTGAACTGCGTCGCTCCCGGATTCATCGATACCGACATGATGTCGTCGGTGCCCGAAACGGTGCTCGAGAACATCGTCGCGCGTATCCCCGTGGGCCGACTCGGTAGTTCGGAAGAAGTCGCCTATGTCGTCACGAGTCTCCTCGACGACCGAGCGTCCTACGTAACGGGTGCCGTCATTCCGGTCAATGGCGGACTGGATATGTAGCGACGGCTACGAACTGACTCCGTTTTTCGCGAGAGCCCTCACGCTGACGAGGGCCTCAACACCGCGAGTCCATCGCGTACTCTCGGGAACGTACAGGTGGGGGACAATGTATACGGGTAAGCACCTGATTGATAGGGCCGACCAGCCGGCATTCATCATGGCCAGCTCTGGCGCCGTCGTCACCTATCGCGAGCTGGAGGCCCGAGCCAACCGCGTTGCCCACCTTCTGGCCGATCTTGGCCTCGAACGTCTCGATCATTTCTCGATCTTCATGGAGAACAACGATCGTTACCTCGAAATGTGTTCTGCGGGTGAGCGCAGCGGCTTGTACTTCACCTGCGTCAATTCGTACCTCACAGCCGACGAGCTGGCCTACATCGTGAACAACTCCGAGTCGAAGGTCCTGTTCACGTCGCAGGCGCTGTTGCCAGTGGCCCGCGAGGCGATCGCCCAGTGCCCGGATGTGATCGCGTGCTTCGTCGTGGGCGCTGGCGAGAACGACGGCACGTTCGCTGACTTTGCAGAAGCGACCTCGTCGTATCCGTCGACGCCACTCGAGCGAGAGCGTCTCGGGGGCGCGATGCTCTATTCGTCGGGAACGACGGGTCGACCCAAGGGCATCGTGCGACCGTTGCCCGACGACACGCCGGACAATCCGACGCCGCTGTACACGTTCTTGCAGAACTTGTGGGGCTATCGAGACGGAGTCTCCTACCTGTCGCCGGCCCCCCTGTACCATTCGGCGCCGCAGACGGCCGTCAATCTCGCCATACGCAGCGGCGGGACGGTCATCATCATGGAGAAGTTCGACCCGGAGCATTACCTCGAGCTCGTCGAGCGGTACCGAGTGACGCACAGCCAACTCGTGCCGACGATGTTCTCGCGAATGCTCAAACTCCCCGAGGACGTTCGAACCAAGTACGACCTCTCGAGTCTCGAGGTCGTCGTCCATGCCGCCGCGCCCTGCCCGGTACCGGTGAAGCGCCAAATGATCGAATGGTGGGGACCCATCATCCGCGAGTACTACGGCGCCACCGAAGGGATGGGCTTCACGGCGTGCGACAGCGAAGAGTGGCTCGAACATCCGGGCACCGTCGGTCGCATCCTCTTCGGCGAGCTTCACATCTGTGACGACGAAATGAAGGAGTTGCCGCAGGGCGAGCCGGGGACCATGTGGTTTAAGTCCGGCTCACCGTTCCAATACTTCCATGACGTCGAGAAGACGATGGAGTCGACCTCTCCGGACGGGTCGCTCGTGACCGTGGGTGACGTCGGATACCTCGACGAGGACGGGTACCTGTTCCTTTCTGACCGTGCGACCTTCATGATCATCTCTGGCGGGGTCAATATCTATCCTCAGGAGGCTGAAAATCTGCTCATCACGCACCCGAAGGTCGCCGATGCGGCGGTGTTCGGTGTGCCCAACGTCGACCTCGGCGAGGAGGTGAAGGCGGTCGTTCAACTGATGCCGACGGTCGTGGCGTCGCCCGAGACGGCACAGGAACTGATTGACTTTTGTCGTGAGCACCTGGCTCATCCGAAATGTCCGAAATCAATTGACTTCGAGGCGCAACTGCCTCGTCTACCCACGGGCAAGTTGTACAAGCGGACGCTGAGAGATCGCTACTGGGCCGATCACAAGTCCCGGATTCTTTGACTTCATCATCGAGCCGCGTGAGTCAGTGACCGTCATCACACGCCACTTCCGAACTGCACTCAACTTGCGCCGGATAACGGATTTCAATTGGGCGACCTTCGGGCAACTCGATGGACTTCTCGCGCGTGATCAAATGACTTGGGATTCCATAGGTACTTCTTCAATCGGACGTTTCCCGCTCTGAGGAGCCCAAGTTGACACCGTCAGATGATGTAACGCTTTCCTCGATGCGGACAGTACAGGTAGTGAGAGCGGATGACGAAGAGGGTGCGGACTGGGAGGCCTCGCTTGCCAATGACGCGAGTGCCTTCGTCTCGATCTTCGATCGGCATCGCAATCGCGTCTATCGTCATGCTCTCAGAATGACCGCAAACGTTCACGACGCGGAAGACGTTACGGCTGCGGCGTTTTTCGAGCTCTGGCGCCGTCGGAAGACCGTACGGCTGGTGGACGGTTCGGTGCTGCCTTGGCTCCTCGTCACGACGACGAATCAGGCGCGGAATGTGGCACGCAGCCTTCGAAGGTATCGCGCGCTGCTTGCTTCGCTTCCCCATGGTGAAGACATGCGAAGCGCTGAGGACGAGGCACTTCAACGGATCGAAGAGACGCGCATCTCTGCGCAGGTGCGCGAAGCCCTTCTCACCTTGACCCCTTCGGATGCCGCGCTGATCGCTCTCACGGCTTTCGAGCACTGCTCGAATGCTGAAGTCGCCGCCGTACTTGGCATTTCCGAGGGAGCGGCACGTACCCGTGTGCGTCGTGCGCGAGCCCGCATGGCCGCGGTTGTCGGTCCTATAGCTGGCGCCGACGGCGCAATCGCGACGATGGAGGAGAGTCAATGAGCACCCTAGAAATGGACCCAGTCTTCACCGAAGCATTGCGCGCGGTGTTGGCGAAAACCGTAGAGGAGTCGTCGCACGTGCGCCGTCGCTGGAGCTGGCGTCTAGGAGCCAGCACGTTTGCTGGATTAGTCCTCGTGGGTGGTGGGGTGGCGCTCGCCGCGGGAGTGTTTTCTGCGCCGGGTGCGCCGATTGACACTCAACTCGGCAATTTCGCTAGCGCCACCCGCACTGGGACGGCGACGATCGACCTTGGTCCAAGGCCCGCAACGGCCAATGATCTTTCACTCAAATTGACGTGCGACTCCGCGGGGACGTTCACTTTTCCCAACGGCTCAAGCCTGAGTTGTGGTGCGACCGAAGTCAGCAATCCACCAATTCTTCGAACTGCAAGCGAAATTGTGCCACTGAGTACTGGCGTCGACAACGTGACGATTACTACCAGCACAAACGCATCGTGGACGTTGCAGATCGCGTACGTCAATCAAGTCACGACATCGTGGGGCGTCAACGCCAGCGGTCAAACATTTGGAGTGCAGAATCAGCAAGGCACCCCGGATCTTCTCGCGGTCGTGATTAATGGGGGCGAGACCGATGGTTACGTCGAGTCGAGCGAACTAAATTGTGCGGGCGGGGGAGACGTCCAAACGCCCGCGGAAGCACTCACGTGGGACAAGGTGAGTGCAAATCGCAGCGTCTCCATTCCCGTCTACCAAAGCAATGGAACGACAGTCATCGGGACCTTCGTCGTCGGTGATGCCTCTCAGATCGTGCCGCTCGCGTCTCTCTCGTTGGGCTGCTAAGCGGCAAGGGTCGTAGGGGCCCGAAGTGAACCCTCACGATGGTGCAATACGTGCCGACCTCAAGCGGCAGGAATTATGCGCAAACGTCGCGCTGACCTTGTGACGACGAGCCAGGAAGTGGCGATCGGGACAGATGAATCGAAGCCGGGCCGGAAAGTGAGACACACGTCCCGAAGTCAAAGTGAGACACACGTCCCGAACTTTCACACGAAATAAGGCCCAAATTTGGTGGCCCTATCCACTGCTGACTCAAACAAATGGTTACTTCTTAAAGAAGGCCATCTGGAGAGGCAAACCCCGGAAGTTATCACCTCCTCTGATTATCAACTACTTGGCCCAATCAGTCAACGACAGAGACGGCTCACTGCGGCTCAGGTGGCCGAAATGACTGTCAGATACGAGTCAGGGGCCACTGTGTATCAGTTGGCTGCTGAATTTGGCTGTCATCGCGCAACCGTTGCCGAACGGCTCAAGAAGGCAGGAGTCGTACTGAGGGGCCAGCGTCCAACGCCCGAAGCTATTGACTCAATGGCAAATCTGATCGCGTCCGGACTTTCACCCCAAGCCGTGGGCAAGCAACTTGGGTTCTGTGCAAACACAGTTCGGAATTGTCTGCGTGAACGACTACCTATCGCCACCACCTGGCCCGACGAATCCTAGAGCTGCGAAGGCAATGAAGGGGTCGACCAACAACCGAAGGTCTTCGTGTTAACGAGTGATGACCAATCCTCGGTGCATTGCGAACGGCCTGCTAGTTGTCTTTGGGCTCATCTGCCGACGGCAAGGTCGAGGACGGTATTGACCGCAATTTCGAACGGGCGGATGCTCCGTTGCACCTGGGCAAGCAGAAGTCCTCCTTGGAGCGTGGCGAGCAGAGTAATCGCGAGGTCGTTCGAGTCAATGTCGGGCGGAAGTTTCCCGTCGGCGTGAAGGGATCCGAGTGCATCGCCGATAACGGCTGCCCACTGATCGAAACCTGCCGCGATGAGCGCTCGCGCCTCGGGGTCACTCTCGGCGAGTTGACCACCGAGCGAGCCAAGTGGGCAGCCCCCGATTGCTTTGGTGTGCTTCGCCGCCGTGATCACCATGTTCCGCCAGGCTTCGACTCCGTTCGCACTGCTAAGGACGCGCCCCTGGTGATGGACGATGGTTTCGGCTTGGTAGTCGATGACCGCCTGCACGAGTTCGTTCTTGTCGGGGAAGTAGTGGTACATCTGAGAGCCGCTGACTTCCGCCGCAACCTTGACATCGTCCAAGGTGGTCGCCGCCACTCCACGCTTATGGATCAAGGCAGCAGCCGCCTCAACTATTCGTGCCCGGGTACGAGCTCCTTTCGGGGTGAGCTTCGGCCGCTCGTTCGATTCACTGTCCATGAATGAATTTTAACATGATTTTGAGTTTGACAACCCAATATCGAATTGATAAAGTGAGTTGCACAACCCATTTCAGAACACAGATCACAACTAACAAATAACTACGAAGGAGTAGCAACATGAGCGCATACCTAATCGTCGAATTCACGGTCAAGGACCCAGATGTTTATCGTGAGAAGTACGCGAGCAACGCTGGAAAGACTGCCAAAGAGTACGGAGCTGAGGCTCTCGCCAACAGTGACTGGGAACTCTTGTACGGCGAAGGCTCGCTTACTTCAGGAGCACTCATGCGATTTCCGGACCGTGAGACGGCCCTCAGGTGGTACAACTCGCCTGAATATCAGCAACTGATCGGAGTCCGAGGTGCCGCTATGGAAGTCCGTTTCAGCTTGCTCGACGGCCTCCCTACGTCCACAGAAGCTGAGAGCCAAACCAAGTGAGCACACAGCCAGGAAAGGCAGCCCTCATAACGGGCGCCAACGCCGGTATCGGCAAGGAGGTGGCCCGGCAACTGGCATTACGTCCCGAGTTTTCTCGGATCTACTTGGCGTGCCGGAAGCAAGATCGTGCGAAATCGGCAAAGGCCGAACTCGAAGCCGTGACTGGCCGACACATCTTTGACATCATTCTCATGGACGTCGCCGATCTGCGTTCGGTCCGGGCCGGCGTTGCGGCCATCGAAGGATCCGTCGACGCGGTGATCATGAACGCCGGTGTAATCGGCGACAAGAAGTTGATGAACTTGACGGCTGACGGTGTGACCACCCTGTTCGCAACGAACGTTCTTGGTCACGTAGTTCTCCTTGATGCGCTCCTGATGGAGAACCGGCTTGGCGAGGTTGCGGTCTTTGTCGGAAGTGAAGCAGCCAGAGGAATTCCGAAGTCTTCACTTTTCGGAGCAATGTTAAAGATGCCACAGCCTTCCTTCATCTCAACTTCTGCCGATGAACTCGCCACCGTCATGGACGGCAGTTACTTCAATGGCAGAAAATTTGAACCCAACATGGCCTTCGGACAGGTCAAGTACATCGGGGCGCTCTGGATGGCCCACATGGCTCGCCAATACCCTGACCGACGATTTATCACGGTGAGCCCCGGAAACACCAGTGGAACCCAAGCCCCCGACGGCCTTGGGCTACCACTACGAATAGCGGCCAAATACGTCATGCCTCATATGGGTATCTCCCACGAGCTTGACGTGGGCGCGAAGCGACTGGTCGACGGAGTCACCGACCCGACCCTGTCGAGTGGCGTGTTCTACGCCAGCCCGGCTGGCAAGTTGAAGGGTCCCTTAGTGGACCAGACGGACATCTTCCCCGACTTGGCCAACACGACCTTCCAGGACCACGCCAACGAGGCCATCCACCGCTTCATCACTTGATGCAGTCTCCGGAATAATGCGAGGCGCTGTCAGAGAGAAGTAACAGTTCGAGTAGTGATGCAAGAGAGTACCTTCGGGGAGCCAACTAAAACTTGGTGGACCTATCCACTGCTGACTCAAACAAATGGTTAACCCTTCTCAAAGCCTGTTTGGAGGGCCAAAAACCGGGTGATTCCACAGTTTCTGGTTGTCAGCTACTTGGCCCACTCCGTCAACGACATAGGAGGCTGACTAAGGCTCAGGTATTCGAAATGGCCGCGAAGTACGAGGCAGGAGCCACGGTTTACGAGTTAGCCGCTGAATTTGGCTGTCATCGTACAACTGTCGCTGAGCGGCTCAAGAAGGCAGGAGTCTCGATGCGGGGCCAGCCTCCGGCGCCTGAAGCCATTGATGCGATGGCAAACCTGATCGCGTCCGGACTTTCACCCCAAGCGGTGGGCGACCAACTTGGATTCTGTGCGAACACGGTTCGGAGTTGCCTTCGCCGAGATTGATATTGACCAAAATTCATAAAAATGATTCCATAAGATAACCATGAGTGATGCAAAATACGCCGTCGTCATAACGACAACTGCCAACCGAGAAGACGCTGAAGTAGTTACCAGGTCGCTTCTCGAACAGAAATGGCCGAGCTAGGCAAAAGTCTCTACGAGGACGAACTGGGCCGGTTGGCCCCACCAAGTTCGATTAGGACTCGTCGAACCTTTCTCACAATTCCGACGGCGCTGTAGATCACTTGACCACCCGATCGGACTCGAACTCGCGTGCTTCCACGCCACGGGCGCACAACCGTCACCTCGGCTCGCAACAGACCGCTCGCTCCCCCCGTTACTACGGAGACGTCAGGTCCTGCTGGCTGCGTGCTGTACCCGAACAACCGACCCTTGAACTTCGTGGCGGGCTGTACCTCGAAGCGACTGGGCAATCCGTCACGTAATGCCCGTGACACCTGCTCGCCACTCACCTCTCCCGGCAGGGTGACGCTTCGCGTCAGAGTGAGCAACGCGAGGATTTTTCTGCGTACGGTATGAGGTCGCTCGACGTCCCAACGGAACCAACGGACGGCGATCGCGATAAACACGACTCCGTAGGCGGCGAGGACACCAAACGTTGTCCAGCCGGGAAATAGCCCTCCTAGCGACGTTTGGAGAGCGTTGAATACAGCACCGGTGGGCGTCCACTTTGCGATCTCGCCGACCACCCTGGGGTACACGCTGAGCGGGCCGTACATCCCCGCGAAAAATGCCAACGGGTAGAAGAGAAGGCCGGCGATGACGAGGGCGACTCGTGCCGAGCTGGCGAACGCCGCGATGCACAGACCAATCCCGAACATCGCCGCGACTGCAAGAGCCAGGGAGAGGACGAGCCAACCGAACTGAACCGGGAGGACGAAACTGAAGACACCGGCCCCCACACCGAGGATCAGAGCGAACGAGACCAGGGCGAAGAGGACGTTGACCGCCACCTGCGCTCCGAGCAGCGCGGACGCGGGAACCGGCGTCGTCGACATCCGGTGGAGCACGCCCTGTTGACGATAGCTGGCCATTTGGGAGGGCAGGCTTAACAGGCCGAGGACGATGAGCACGAGCACCATGAGCGTCGGCGTGTAAATCGTGAAGAAGGAGACACCCCCGAAGTCCTTTTTCGGCTGCGTGAGCGACGGGATACTGCCGAAGATGATCACCAATAGCACGGGTATCCCGAGTGCGACGATGAGGTAGCTGGGGGTGCGCCGGGCGAGTCGCAATTCGGTGAGCACGAGCATGCGGTAGGCACGTCGTCGCGATGGCGACAAGGGAGTGATCGAAGTACTCATCTCTTAGGCCCGTCCGTGTTGGCGTCGGCGGCGTCGGTGAGTGCCAAGAACGCGTCTTCCAGTGTGGAGGTTTCGGTTCGGACGTCTTCAGCGACCAATCCTGCGTGGTCGAAGGCAAGGACTACGGCGCTCACCAGGTTGCCAGTTCCGATGACGACGAGGTCGGAACCGTGATGCTCAACGGAGCTCACCCCAGGAAGCGCCTCGAGGACTTTGTCGGGCAGCTCATCCGATGCTCGGAGACGGACCCGTTTTGAGGTCGAAGCCTGTTCGCCGAGGTGCGAAGGCGGACCGAAAGCGATGACTTTGCCATGGTCGATGAGCGCCACTTGGTCGCACAGTCGCTCGGCCTCTTCCATGAAGTGAGTGACAAGCAGGATCGTGACTCCGCTGTCGCGCACACCCTCGATCAGTTCCCACGTCTCGCGCCGAGCCTGAGGATCAAGACCCGTCGTCAATTCATCCAAGATTGCTATCTCGGGCTGGCCGATGAGTGCGAGGACGATGGACAACCGCTGTTTCTGCCCGCCGGAGAGATCGCGGTAATACGAGTCCCTCTTCTCGTCGAGTCCAAGTACTTCGAGAAGATGGTCGCCCTTTGCGGGTTGCCGATAGAAGGATGCGTACAGTTCTACGGCTTCGCCGACTCGAATCTTCGGTTGCAGGGCGCTTTCTTGAAGCTGCACGCCAACCTTCTCGTGCAGCTCACGGCGCTCCACTTGTGGATCGAGGCCGAGGACTTCAACGTGTCCGCCATCTGGTGCTCGCAAGCCAGAGAGACACTCGACCGTCGTCGTTTTACCCGCGCCGTTTCGCCCAAGGATGCCAAAAATTTCGCCAGCTCGGACCGAGAAACTGACGTCATCCACCGCCGCAGTTGTTCCATAGGTCTTGTGAAGGTGCTCGACACCGATGACTACAGGGGCTTTCTTGGTCCCGGCCCCACCTGAAGTCAAGTCCGTCATCATGAGAATAAGATATCATTTTGATATCACTTAAGCAACTTGACTCGTAGGGAGGCTTCATGAGCCAATCTGTCCAACCGTACCAACGTATGGACGGCACCTCAGTCGGACCGGCGGGGACGCGCGTCCAGATCCACGAACACGAGGCGTGGACTATCAACGGCTGGTTCGGCGTCTTAGCCGTCGCCGTCTGCATCGCCGTCGCCATCCCGATCGCTACTAGCTCCGCTAAGGGCTTCATTGCAGTTCCGATCGTGGTGGCCGTCATCATCCTTGGCTCATTGGTCGTCGTGCAGCCGGGCCAGACCAGAGTGGTTCAGTTTGCCGGCAGTTACATCGGTACCGTGCACAAGACTGGTTTGTCCTGGATTCGCCCTCTGACCAAACACCGTGACGTGAGCATCCGGGTGAGGAACTTCGAAACGAACCACTTGAAGGTGAACGACGCGGACGGTAATCCCGTAGAGATCGCCGCCATTGTTGTCTGGCAAGTGACCGATACTGCCCGCGCCCTCTTCGCCGTTGACGATTATCACAACTTCGTTCGCGTCCAGGCTGAGTCGGCGTTGCGACACGTCGCGACCACCCATCCGTACGACAATCCCACCGAAAACGGCATCTCGCTGCGCGGCTCAACCGACACGGTTGCCGATGAACTGGCATCAGAGATGGCCCAGCGCGTCGCCATCGCCGGACTGGAGATTGTCGAGGTCCGAATAAGCCACCTGGCGTACGCTCCGGAGATTGCCCAAGCCATGCTGCGACGTCAACAAGCCAGTGCCGTTGTCGCCGCACGTTCGCTGATCGTCGATGGCGCGGTGGGAATGGTGGAGCTCGCGCTCGCTCGCCTGACGGAGCGCGGCATCGTCGATCTTGACGAGGAGCGCAAAGCGGCGATGGTGAGCAACCTAATGGTCGTTCTCTGTAGTGACCAACCGGCATCGCCGATCGTCAACACCGGGACGCTGTACAACTAATCCGTGAGTGACCGCAAACCAGTCCTTTTGCGTATCGATCCCGCAGTCCATGACGCCTTGGCCAAGTGGGCATCTGACGATTTCAGAAGCGTCAACGCCCAAATCGAAATGCTTCTACGCCGAGCCCTCGACGACATCGGTCGTATGCCTAAGAAGGCTGGACCTTTGCCCAAGCGCGGTCGACCGCCCACCGCGTGAAAGTGGCCCGTGTGGGTCTGGCCGGGGACGCTGCTGTACACGCATCGTTCACCCGTACTCCCATCTCTGTCGCATTTGAGGTACGAAACTGGTTGCTGCGGCTGTGCGAGACCGAATTGTTCTCGTAGAAGTCGTGAGGAGAACCCTCGGGGACGGTACTAAAACTTGGTGGCCCTATCCACTGCTGACTCAAACAAATGGTTACTTCTTAAAGAAGGCCATCTGGAGAAGCAAACCCCGGAAGTTATCACCTCCTCTGATTATCAACTACTTGGCGCAATCCGTCAACGACAGAGGCGGCTCACTGAGGCTCAGATGATCGAAATGGCCGCAAAATACGAGGTAGGAGCCACGGTATACGAATTAGCTGCTGAATTCGGCTGTCATCGCACGACCGTCGCCGAACGGCTCAAGAAGGCTGGAACCGCGATGCGCGGCCAGTCTCCAACGTCCGAGGCCATCGACTCGATGGTGCGTTTATACACGTCCGGAGTTTCGCTCCAGAGAATCGGCGAGCAACTCGGGTTCTGTGCGAACACAGTGACGAAACTGCCTGCGGGGACGCCAAATTCACGTCCGCGATACGCATGGGCGAGATCGTTAAGCAATTGCGTGATCGGGAGTTGCCGACTTCGTGATGCCAGGTGTTGCGGTCAGGACGGTCTCGGCGATAATGCTCAAGCACTTGAGCGAAATGAAGAGCACGTGAGCGTCGAACTGATCGCTTCATTGAAGACCGATAACTCGGTCGATAACAGGAAGTCAAGTCTAGCCGTAATAACACATATTTGTGTTATTACACATTGTTGTGTATACTGAGGACATGGATCGAGACAAAGTACTTATTTTCTGTGACCA
>CAWDPT010000003.1:0-221851 GCA_963804325.1 uncultured Acidimicrobiaceae bacterium | reverse complement strand
CGCATTTGTAAGCGCGCGGGGCCCCGCCCACGACACAGAAGACGGGGCCTGAACAGCGACGGGAAATCAAGCCGCCAATCCGGCGACTTGATTCGCACCCAAACGCCGCAATTGCTTCGCCGAGGAGATGGCGAAACGCGAAGCGGCCGGATCGCAAGAGAGCCGTTAAAGGTCGGCCCTACTACGCTCCTTTAGCTCTCGGGCGTAACCTCGGAGGCTTTCATTTTTCCATCCTCTTCGCTGTATGTAATGCTCACCTTCTGGCCTTCCTTGAGCGCGGACGTGTCCACCGACGAAGGCAGTTCATAGGTGTTGCCGTTGTCGAGCGTGAGGGTCATGTTCGACTTGTCTAAGCTCTTGATCACGCCGCTCGCGTCGGATGCAAATGCGAGTGACACGCTGGCAAGGAGAGCGGCGGAAGCTAAGGGCAGAAGAACCTTACGCATGCGAATTTCCTTTCCTAGAAGTTCGCCTGTTGACCCAGGCAGCCGCAAAACCTTCATAGGGCCCTGGAAGTTCGCTGCTTACGAAAATGTAAAGTTCTATGTCGTGATGCGGGTCGCCACAAAAATGCAGCTTTCCTGTTGAACTCAACCACAGAAAGACGTCAGTTGGTTGGATGTTCATGTCACCGATGGCGAGACTTTTGAAATAGCCCATCTGCGGATGGCACGCGAAATCCCCTTCTCACCGCATCGATCGTCAAAGCGCTGCGGGCGATTGATGTTGGCTGACCTGCACACTTTTCAATCAGGCGTTCGCCCAAAAGCTCGCGAGAAATCTCGCGTCACGGGCATTTCTGGTGGATCCTCTGCCGCCGCTATGGCGTTTATCTTCCGGATCGCAAAATCAACCAGACCTTGAACATCAAATTCGCCCGTGCCGGCTCGGTGAATTATTGCAGACGCAACGATCTCGGTCTGTGGATCTGTTCGGTCGGCAATGCCTAGCTCTATGAGGGCGACCTCATAGGCGGTCGTCATTTTGGAAATTTCCTGCGGGCCGAAATCCAAATTTCGAAGCATGCGATAGATCGCCATGACACGCCCCTGCGTTCTTTTTCCACTCCTGACTGACAAGATTGCGCTTGACCGAGGAAGCTCGGTTTGCGGTTAAGATATTCAGGAGTACGCGCGGCGCAAGGGCGCGGGCCGGCTGCTATCGAGCGCCATTCATGTCGCTCGCGCCAAGCGGCTTCAGGAGCCCGGGTAATCCTTCTGATGCGCCGCCCCCAACGTCTACGCCATTGATTTGCAACGATTCCGAGATCGCGGCGGCGGCGTGCCCGCCGCCCAACATCATCGTCCGGCTTTCAACAAAAAATACGCCCCGGGGGTGGTGATCCCCGGGCGTTTCAGCGAAGCGCCACTATCGCCGAGCTGGGTCCGACTGTGGTGCGCCTATTCCGCTGTTATAGCTTCCATCTTGCCAAACGTTTCCGCCGTGGCCATCAACTCCATGTCATGCTCAATCCCAACAAGACCTTGGGTGCACGCATCTTCAAGCGAAGAACCAGACAACGCCGAGAAGCATGTAGGCGAGGAAGGCCCACGGAAAATAATTGTACGGGGCTGCGGGGACCGGATAGACGCTTCCGAAGAACGCGCCCGCCATCAATAGTGTGCCGAGAGCGCCCAGGATAACGGTGCCAGCGGTCAAAGTTCCCTCGCGATAAAGAAGGATCGGCGCGGCGATCGAGCACAGGATGTACACGAAGATAAATCCGAACGTCGCGATCGTGCCGAAGTAACCGACCAAGTTTGTTTCACCGGCTTTGGCGAAGGCGATGCACAATACGGCGTTCAAAATCGTGCCGACGGCGAGTGCGAGGTGCGGCGTGGCATGCTTATCGTGGACTGCGCCCATCGAACGATGAACGAACTCGTAACGCCCGAGAGAGAACAGCATACGCGCGAATGCGGTCAGCTGACCAAGCGAGCATGCAAAGCAGCTGATCATCGCGGCAAAGTAGATAAACGTGGTCACGACAGTACCGAGATTGGACGCCGCGGCGACATCGGAAAACGGCGCGGCGCTCGCTCCGAGTTTCCCTGCATCGTCGTGGAAGCCCATCACGACAAAATAAGTCGTGGCAATGAAGAAAATACCAACCGCGATGGCCGTCGCCACAACGGCTTGCGGGACAACGACCTCAGGGTTCTTAATTTCCTTCGAGAGCGTCGCCGCGCTTTCGAATCCGACCCAGGAAAAGATCGCGAACACGATGGCAGGCGCAATCGTGGCGACAGATGCGCCCTGCAGATGCACCTGGGGAGCGTCGACCTTGAAGCCGAATGATTTCCAAATCAGGAAACAGACGATCATGATCGCCGCGACGGAGAGTGCCTCCAGCGTGAGCCCGAATCGCGTCGAGAGCTTCACGTCCCGATAGGCGAGAACCCATATCAGCGCCGAGACAGCCGCATAATCACGAAGTCCGGCGGCAAGGTTTTAACACCAATCGCGCCGAAGAAATCCTTGAAGAAGATCGACGTCGCAACCGTCAAGGCTACTGCGGTGAAAAGATAGGCGACGAGCATAGCCCAGCCCGAGAGCAAGCCCCAGGACGGCCCGAGTGTGCGCGATACATAAAGAAAGAAAGAACCGGCCGCGGGAATGCGCTTGGCGAGCTTGCCGATATTAATGCCCACGATGGTGACGCTGATCGTGGCAAGGAAGTAGACCAGCCAGGAATTTGCTCCAGCCATGCCGCCAACAACGGCAACGCCGAGCGCGGGGGTGAATGTCGGGGAGAGAGAGCAGACCGATTGGCCTACAGCCTCGATGAGAGTTAGATTGTTTCGACGCAATTCAGCCATTTCGCACTTCCGTCTTTCAAGAGCCGATCAATCGAGCGCAGCGGCGACAACAAGCCACCCCGCCGCCTGGCAAGATCGAATGACGCGATGCAGCAGGATATGTGCCAACGAGGGCTAATCATCTAAGACATTGAAAATAAGCGATATTGCCGAAATGGCATATTTCCTCTTGAGAAAATTATATGCTTAAAAATTAAGTTGCCATTGCGGCGCAATGCGGCAGCTGAGGCAAAAATTGGAGAGGAGGCGCATGGGGCGGCGCACGGCCCGAGCATCGTTCCTTCGCTCGAACCGAACGACCTTGAAATAAATTTCCGGGGCAAAATGAAGCGCTTGAAGGAAAGATCGCGGCATGGAGCGTGCAATGCCTGAGACGCCTGTTGCGCCATACACAGGGCGGCTTAGCGCGGGTTGGGATAGTGGGTGCTGAAGATCAACTTCAGATCGCAGCGGGATTTGCCACCCGGCCGGGGAGACGGCCGGGCAATCGTGATTTTGGCGTTATCGACATCGGCTCGGCTTCCCAGCGGGTCACGCAAGGCGCAATCGCCGCCGTCGCAGACGGCTTCGGCGGTCAAGGTGCCCGCGTGGCCTCAGAACTCGCCGTTCGGGCATTTGTGGACGGCTATCGCGCGCAAACCGAGCCCGTCGGCGTCGCCACGGCGGCCATGAAGTCTCTCAATGCGTACAATCTTTGGCTTCATGGCCAGTCCCGATCCGACCCTGCGCTCTTTGGGGCTGCAACAACGTTCACCGCTGCCGTTCTGCGGAGCAGCGTCGCCGTGATTTTGCACGTCGGCGACAGCCGGGCATGGCATCTGCGCGAAAACCAACTGAATCTCATCACCGACGACCATTATGCCCCACAGACCGACAGCGGCAGAAGGCTTCTGCGGGCAGTTGGCCTCGAACCAGCGCTTCGGGTGGACGTGGATTCGCAGCCCCTTAAAGCGCGCGATCGCTTGCTTCTCACCACGCCCGGCGTCCACTCCATTCTCCCGGCGAGCGCGCTTCTAAAACTTCTCGATCGCCGCCAGGATCCACAGGCCGACGCCGATGCAATCGTTGCGGCCGCGTGCGAAGCCGGCTGCGAAGAGGACGCGACCGCGCTCGTCGTCGATATCATTACGGTTCCGGCTCCGGATTACAGCGCCGTCGTCGCCGAAATGCAGAATTTGCCGATTAGAGATCTGCCCGAGGCCGGCGATACGGTGGATGGATTTCAAGCTTGTCCGCGTCCTGGCCGAAAGCAAGACCGCGCGCCTCTTTCTGGCTTTGGATCAGAAAGAATGGGTCGTTTTGAAATTTCCGGATCCCAAGGCCGACAAAATCGATCGCGCGCACTTCATGCGGGAGGTTTTTCTCGGTCAGCGGATCCATGATCCGAACGTCGGCGCGTCCCTGATCTTGCCGGTCAGTCGCCAGACCCGGCTCTATGTCGCAATGCCTTATTATCGCGGAGAGACCCTCGAAGACCGGCTTCGGCGCGAGGGTCCAATGAAAATCGACGAGGCTGTCGCTATCGCCATCAAAATCGGACGCGGGCTCGTCGCACTCCACAAGGCCGGCGTGACGCATCGCGATATCAAGCCCGGCAATGTCATGCTGCTGAAAAACGGCGCCGTGAAAATCTTTGATTTCGGCGTCGCCCGCCTGCCGCGTTTCGACGATATTGAGGAATTGGCAAGCCCCGGCACGCTTGACTTCATGGCCCCGGAACTTTTCCTGCAAGAGAGGGGCGATGCGCTGTCGGACCAATTCGCTCTGGGCGTCACATTGTACCGTATTCTTTCCGGACACTACCCTTATGGGGAAACGCTGCCGGGCGAGCGGCCGCTCTTCGGTGCGGCTTCGCCGTTATCCGGATATCGCAAGGACGTTCCAGTCTGGCTCAACGCTGCAGTCATGCGTGCGGTATCGTTGCGTCGAGACGATCGTTTCGGCGATATGCACGAGTTTATTTTCGCGCTGGAGCACGGAAAGCTTCGACAGCCGCAGGAGCGCCATCGCCCGCTGATCGAGCGCAACCCTCTCGTCTTCTGGGAAGCTTCTGTGCGCTCTTCTTTTCATACTCCTCGTCCTCAGCCTCATCCTCAGGATGGGGAAATAAGGAATCCGGGAAGAGAGGAGCCCTTGCTTGACCTCTGATCGTTGAGCGATCTCGGACCGCTGACATAGGGGCTGCCGCGAAGATAAAACCGCAGGACGCGGTCCACGTTTTGCGAAATGCCGATCCTGACACTCTGCCCGATTTCGCCGTGTCCCTGCTCATCGCGGGCGAGCCATAACGGGCCTTTTTGGCAAAGATCGAGTCCGTCGAGCGAACGATCAATCCGCAATGCCATGGCGAGCCTTCCCGGTCCCCGCTCGAGGTCGCGCAAGCGCTCGACGCCGCGATTGAGCCGCATGATCGCGATGCCCTCGAGCGGCTCGAGCGCGCGGATCAGCACGCCTGCTCCGATCCCTGGCTTCTCGCTTGAAACGTTGAGCATATAGGAGACGCCATAGGCGAGGTAGACGTAGGCGTGTCCGCGCTCAAGGAACAGCGCGCGGTTGCGCTTCGTCATCCCACGGAAGGCGTGTCCGGCAGCGTCGCCGACGACATAGGCCTCGGTCTCGACTATGCGACCGCTCGCGACGCCGTCCGGCAACTCCCGCACCAATAACTCGCCAATGAGAAACCGGGCGAGAGCAACCGTATCACTCGGCAGCTCCCGACGAGCCAGTATTTTCATCTCCTTGCCGCCCGGTTCCCGCTCGCCGTTGTCCGCCAAGTGACCATGATGACCCGGCGTGCTGCCCCGTTCAATCGTCCGTCGGCTGTTTTAACTGGTCCATGATCTGATCGAGGTTGAAGCTTTGTGGTTTTTGATGCGGCGGATATTCCTTCAACCATGCAGCGAACGCACCGGCAATCGCCTGCGCGCCGTAGATCAGGTAAGCTTTGTGCATAGTCCACGCGAAATATTCGTTCGATGTGATCTGCGCGCGTTCGTAGGGGTCCATTCGTAGATTAAAAAATAGAGGGAGCCGTCGCGGCGTGAAAGGTTCGCCCCAGACATCGAGCGTTCCCGGCGTTTTCTGTTCAAAGAAGACGAGCTTCCAGTTGTTGAACCGGATCGCAACGAGTTGGGCGTCGTCGTTGAAATAAATGAAAGACTTTCGCGGCGAGTTCGGCTCTTCCCCGGTCAAATAAGCGAGTTGATCGTAACCATCGATATGCACCTTGTAAGTGCGGTCACCGATCGTCCAACCTTTGAGAAGACGGTCCTTGATGCCCTTGTCCCCAGCGGCCGCCAGGAAGGTCGGGAACCAGTCGTGGCCGCCGACATATCGTTCGCGATGCTCCCAGGCTTGATATGTCCGGGCCAACGGATCATCGCGGGGACGCGATACGCGCCCTCCCAGTTTGTGTTCTTCTCGCTGCGGAACGGCGTCATCGCCGCGTCCGGCCAGGAGTTCATGTGCGGGCCATTATCGGTCGTGTAGAAGACGATCGTATCGTTGGTGATACCGAGATCGTCCAGGGTCTTGAGCAGTTTGCCGACATCGCCGTCGTGCTCGATCATGCCGTCGGCATATTCATTGTCCGGCATGCCGCTCTGTCCGCGCATCGATGCGCGGACATGCGTGTAAAGATCCATGCGTGTCGTGTTCATCCAGCAGAAGAAAGGCTTTCCGGCCTTTACCTGTCTCTGGATGAAGTCGATCGCGGCGCCCGTGGTTTCGTCGTCGATGGTCTCCATGCGCTTCTTCTTTAGCGGCCCAGTATCTTCGATCGTCTGCTTGCCGACACGGCCGAAGCGCGGATCGACAGTCGGATCGTCGGTCTCGCTCGCCTTGCACTTCAAGACGCCGCGCGGCCCGAATTTAGCGCGAAAAGCGGGAATCCTTCGGATAGTCCGGATCTTCTGGCTCTTCTTCCGCGTTCAGGTGATAGAGATTGCCGAAGAATTCATCGAAGCCATGCACGGTCGGCAGATATTCGTTGCGGTCGCCGAGATGATTTTGCCCAATTGGCCTGTCGCGTAGCCAAGCGGCTTTAAGGCTTCGGCGATTGTGATGTCTTGCGCCTGAAGGCCGACTGTCGCGGCGGAATTCCCGACCTTGGACAGTCCGGTGCGGATCACCGACTGGCCGGTGATGAAGGATGAACGGCCGGCGGTGCAGCTTTGCTCGGCGTAGTAGTCCGTGAACATCAAGCCTTCTTTGGCAATGCGGTCGATGTTCGGCGTCCGATAGCCCATCAGTCCGAACGTATAGGCGCTGATGTCCGATTGGCCGATGATCGTCACCAAAGATGACGAGGATATTCGGCTGGCCCCAGCGCCCAGTGACGACGCCGGTTGTTGCTCCTGAGCCTGCGCAACACCCGCCGCGCCCGATCCGAGGGTTGACGCCGCCACAAGTGCAGTTCCCGATCGAAGGATGCTGCGGCGATTTGGCTGATGGTTCTTCTTCTCTGCTTTATCTTCCGCGTCGCTGGCATTCATGTCTTACCTCCCTCTAGGACGACATTGCAGAACCAGAAACAGATGTGATTTCACTACGGCCATTCTGGCCTGGATCGCCGGGCAAAACATCTTGCACCTGCGCCGCCAAGGCCGTGCAGATGACGGCGAGCGCGCAAAGTAGCGACCTTTTCACCCTTCCACTCCTCTTCGGATCACAGCGGAATCCGAGATGCTCGGTTGAGGTGTCGACGGCCTCGGCGTGCCGCGCCGCGGGGCGATGCGGCGGCAATAGTTCGGCGCACAAAGATGCGAACCACCCTTGATGACCTTGCGCGGAATTTTGATGGCGGGCTGGCAGGGATCGTAGCTTTCTTCGGCCCTGGCGCCGCGCGGGTTCTGCGGAATGCAGCAAGCCTTCTGCGCATCCGGCCTGTGCTTCTGGGAAAACCAATCATCGGTCCATTCCAGACATTCCCGATCATGTCGTAAAGGCCGTAACCATTCGGTGGGAAGACGCCGACCGGCGAATTGCGCTCATAGCCGTCGAGCTTCAAGTTCTCGCGCGGAAACTCGCCGTGCCATGTGTTGGCCATCAGCTTTCCATCGGGTGTGAATTCGTCGCCCCAGGCGTATCTGCGCCGTCGAGGCCGCCGCGGGCTTCGAATTCCCAGTTCGGATTCCGTCGGCAATTCCTTGCCTGCCCAACGGGCGTAGGCGGCGGCATCGACATGGGCCACATGCACGACAGGGTGATCATCCAGTCCGTCGATATTGCTTCCGGCCCATAAGGTGACGCCAATCGGCGCCTTTTAGGAATCGCCACCATTCTCCCCAATTGCGGAGATCGACGGGACGCGAGGGTGGCGTGAATACAAGCGACCCGGCGTAAAGCGTATGCGGCAGCGCGCCCGGATAGTCCTTTGGGTCCGGCGGGATTTCGGCGTAAGTCACATGTCCGGTGGCCCGGACGAATTCGCTGAACTGACGGTTGGTGATCGGCGCTTTGTCGATCCAAAACCCGTCGACATTGACGCGATGGACCGGCGCTTCCTCAGGATAGTGGTTGTCTGACCCCATGCGGAACGTGCCGCCGGGAATCCACGTCATGCCCGATGGCGCAGCAGCTACGTCCTCACCAGGCCCGAACTCCATAATCCGATGCGGATGTGGGCATGTCGCTCCCCACGATCGCGTTCTCCGACGCGCATAGATGCGACACAAACGCGAAAATATCAATCAAGGCAAGTGGACAAACAAAAATCACCAATCTCGCGGCGGTGGTTCTGCTTCTCTAAGTTTTTGATTTGTTGGTCATTAAAAGAGGCGGACGTGCTCCGTTGGCCAACTCATCGGCCGGCGACGATGGCGATCGAATTGCCCAGAATATTCACGGGAACGGTGACGACCGAGGTGAACGAACTTTTGAGTTGCTCGGTTTCTTCGTTGGACGCCACTTGCGTCTTGCCGATACCATTCTGGAGTACTTGCCGGAGTTGCGGAGAAATTTCCGCGAGCTGCGCATATTTGTTGTGATTCGTCGGATCATCGCCTTTGACATTCGTCAGGTCGATAACAACAGCACCCAGTTCCGCCAGTTCACCATCATGTTTGATCGCGCCGACGCGGCTCTCGCCACCGCTAATGAATTTCGACAGCGCCAGGGCTTTGTCGTCGCGGGACAGCACGACGTAATAGGGCCGCTTCATCTTGCCGAAAGCACGCAGTTCCGACTTGAAGACATCGACATCGATATCCGGCGCCGCGAGGACGACGACGCCAATCTTGTCGCGAGACGCTTCAGGCCGCCTTCCAATTTGATCTGCCGCATCGCCTCGACGAAGACCCAATTGCCCATCGAATGGGCGAGAATATTGACCTTCTCCGCATTGCTCGCGACGAGCAGACGGATTGTGTGGGCGAGTTCATCGCGCGCCGCTGTCGCGCTGTTCTGATCGTAGAGATAGTCCGTCACGCTGCCACGCGAGGCCCAGGAGAAGAGGACCGGGACCGCCTGCGTATGCAAATCGTCAACGACCTGGGTGAAGCCATATAGCCCCTCGGCAAACATCGTGTTGAAGCCGTGGACGAAAAGAAAGACCTGCCGCTGGCCTCTTGGCCTTTGTGCGAGTTGTGCGTTGAGCGCTTGCAGAAAGGCTTTGTCGCCATCGATGTAAGTGGACGCATGAACGGTGAAATCTTTGCGCGGATCGCCGGGCGGGCTTTGCGGCCATTCGATTTTGCCGGTCATGTGCGTTGGCGGCACCGAGACGGTCACCGAAGCGAAATCGAGCCAATCGGCGCGCTGTCCATTGTACAACGTCCCCGGCCGGGGATCGCGCTGTCGCGTCGTCGCGACCAGTATCGTGTGTTCCGTTGCCTGCGGCGCAGAATAGGCGGCGTCGGCGAGAAAGCCACTCTCCGGCCGCGAGGCGCAGCCCATCATCAGGCCGGAGGTAGCCAGGACGAGGGCGATCAGCAGAGATCGCCGCAGCGCATCCATTGTTGCTGAAAACAACAAGTTCCCCGGAATGACGCCGTTTGTCACACGTGGCTGATCTGTCTACCAGCCTTCGCCCGGCCCTGCCTAGTTATTGCAGGGATGGGCGCGTCTGGGGAGCTTGATGGCAATTCGTGAAGGATTTCCCGCGACGGCCCACGCCGCGCCGAAGGCGCAGCCGCCAACCGTTTGTTTCTATTGAATTTATACCGATAAGCGCCCGCGCCCCCAGCGGGTCGGTCATTGTTTTTGGCAAACGTTCGGTAAATAAGCGCCGCCGTTTGGGATAATTTAGCCGCCGGTCGTCACCCAATTATCACGGCGGCGCGGGGGCGCCCCGCGCGCGATCCTTTCTCGCCTGCTGTCGCGGTCAATGCGCGACGTGGAAGCCGAACCAGATCGCCAGCAGGACGACGACCGCCAGCGCGGTACTGAAAACGAGGACATAAAGTACCGGCAGGCCCCTGCGGGCGCCGCGCGCGCGGCGCGGCGGAAGCTAGATGGGATGTTCTGGATCGGCGCTCGCGTCGTGCTCGTTTTGCGAATTCGATAGGGTTTGCGGGTTCATGCGCGGCTCCTTTGCCGCCGCAACGCCGGGCGACCAACGAAGTTCCTGCCGCACCGCACCGGGCCTACTTGCCGGGTAAGCTCTGCCGCAACCGGAAAAATCCGTCCCACGGATCTTTGGCGAGATGTTGCAGCCGCTTGCCGAAATTGCCGATGGTGAACTGGCTGCCGCTGACGACGCTATCGAGTTCGTCCCAGGTGAGCGGTGTGGAAATACCGGCCGCTGGCCGCGCCCGCGTCGAATAGGGCGCGACAGCCGTTGCGCCGCGGGCATTGCGCAGATAGTCGATATAGATGTGATTGGGTCTCTGCGTCTTTGTCGCTGTCGCGGTGTAAAAACTCGGCATGTCACGGGCCATTGAATCGGCCAGAGCGCGGCAAAAATCCTTAGCCACGCTCCAGTTCGCCCGAGGCGTCAGCGGCGCGACGACATGCAAGCCCTTGCCGCCCGTCGTCTTGACGAAGCTTTTGAGCTTGGCAGCCGCAAACGTCGGCGAACCTCTTTCGCAGCGGCAATGATTTCCGCGAAGGCGACACCGTCGCCCGGATCGAGATCAAAAATCAGGCGATCAGGATGATCGAGGTCGTCGCTGCGCGCGCCCCAGGGATGGATTTCGAGTGCAGCCGCTTGCACCAATGCCATCAGCCCGTCGAATGAATTCGATGCCGAGGATCGGCTCCTTTTCGTGCGGATCGTGGATTTGCAGGATATGCGGATCGAGCCCCGCCCAGGGATGTTTCTGAAAGAAGCCGCCCTGCACGATGCCATTCGGGCAGCGCAGCAGCACAAGCGGCCGGCCGAGCAGGTATTTTTCGATCCACGGCCAAACCATCGTGTAGTAATCCGCGAGGCCCTGCTTGGTGACGCCGGCCTCGGGCCAATAAACGCGATCGCGGTGGGTGAACGTCACGGATGTCGCGGGAGCCTCGGCTTCTCTGGCCATTGGTGCGACCCTTTCGCGGACGATGTCCTTGGGATTTTTGTCCTCGCGCAGGCCCTTGAAGGACGCCTGACGCACATTGGCGTCCGCCGTCCAGCCGCGGAATTCGACCTCCGCGACGCGCTCCGGCTTTACCCAGACGACATTGCGCCGCGCCTCACTGCTGAGCGGCGACTCGAATGCCGCTTTCGGTCCTCTCCCGCGATAGCAGCGCGAAAAGGTCGAGCGCCATTTTGCTGGAATAGCCCGTGCCAACACGTCCCGCGTGGCGGAGCTTGCCGTTCTCGTAATAGCCGAGCACGAGCGAGCCGATCGGCGCCGCCGCTCAGCCCGCAGCTGCAGCTGCAGCCGCAGCTGCACCGGCAGCTGCGGCACCGGCGGCTGCGCGTGCTGCGCCCGCTGCTGCGCCTGCAGCCGCTGCACCCCCAGAAAGCAGCGACCTGCGCACGGACACCAAAGTGATCGCCGAGTCGCTGCAGAACGACGGAGTCGGCATCGACAGCATGGCGTCGGTGCACGTCACCGGCAACCGCGCGATGCTCACCAGCGTGGAGTCGTGCGCGCCGCTCTCAGTCGTGACGGCGGACGGCATGAGCATCGTGTGCTCGCGCAAGGGCACCATGCACCTGCGCCTGCCTAGGGCGAGGGACGGCAGCGTCTTCAACGTGCGCATCCCTGAAGTCTACCTCAACGATCGACTGAAGGCCAGCCTGCTGAGCATCGGCGTGCTGGTCAAGGACGGGTGGAAGCTCTCACTCAGCAAGGACGACAGCAAACTCACCACGCCGAAGGGCACCGACATCAAGCTGTGCACGAAAGGCAGCGTGCACCTGCTGCCGCTGGCGCCGAACGAGATGCTCTACGCCATCGTGCAGCAGGACGCCAACGACCCCGCAGTCAGGCGCGTCGCTGAGCAGCTCTTCATCCTGCACGCCGCGCTGGGCCACCCTGGCTTCCACAAGATGCGCGAGATGGTGCGCTCGGAGAAGTGCCACGGCCTGCTGAGCAACCGCACGCGCCAGGCGCTGAGCGACGCCGCGTGGTCGCTGGCTATGCGCGCCGTCATGGAGTGCCGCAGCTGCGCTGCCGGCAAGGGCACCAGCAATCCGGTCGGGCACCGCGGCCTGGACCGCGGCAGCGCGCCGTGCGAGGTGCTGCACTGCGACACGAATCCATTCACATCGCAGAACACCGCGACGCACAGCCATCCGATCCTCTTGTTGCCGTCGACGAGCGCGTGATTATTGGTCACCGAATGCAGTAGCGCCGCGGCTTTGAGCGTGAGCGTCGGATAGGCGTCCTCGCCGAAGGCACTGGAACGAGGTCGGTTGATCGCGGAATCCAAGAGGCCGATGTCACGGATGGGGCCAACGTCCAACATCCGAATCAGTGCGACGGCGTCCTCAATGTCGAGGCACTCGACATCGCTCATTCAGCGCCGAGCCGCTCCAGAACGTCACTCCAACGAGCGGCCATGCGTTGGGCGGAATCGTTCACTCGCGACACGTGCACGGTGCGCTCGTAGCGCTCGAGCACCCAGCGGCGAACGATCTCTTGTCGCGAGATGCCTTCGGCGCCAGACAACGCGTCGAGCGCCCGCTCGAGGGCGGGATCGGTGCGAACGGTGAAAGCCATACAGTCATGATACCACTCTGGTATCACTGGGCGCAACGTCAATGATTTAGCGAAGACCTCTTGCCTTCGCGGTTCTCGCTTACGGCGTCGGTGTTGTTTGCACCGTCACGTCGGCGCCCACCGCCGTGCTTTGGAGGAGCTGCCACGCCCGATTCAGGGCAACGGCAAAACAGCCAATGAGTACGAAGGCCAGGTAGTCAATGAGCTCCGTGTTGTGTGGGTTCGCGATGAAGGCGATCGCTACACCCAGTTCGATTCCGTAGGCGAGCAGGCTCGCCACGAAGGTCACCACGTGCTTGGCCCCTCGGGCTCCCAGGTGGAGTCGAAGCGTGTGGAAGAGGCTGGTCGCAGCAACGACGGCGGCCCCGTAACCGATGTTGTGGTGACCGGGGATGAGTGCCAGGAGGGAGACAAAGAAGGCGTTGACGAGTCCGGTGAACCTGCTCACCGCGAGCCGTCGCGACACCACGTTGGCGTGAGGACCGATCATCTTCCCGGGACTCAGCGCGATGACGACGAAGAGAAGCCCGATCAGCGCGCCGGCTGCTTGGGACGCGGCGTCGAAGAACGTCGCGTAACTGTGCGGAACCACGTCAGTCCTCTCGTGCGAGTCCGCTTGCGTTCAACCGAACTGGTGATGGAGACCACAAGGCCTCTCAGGTCACCCTATGGCTGGTTCGGACGACTGATCCTCAGCGCTCGGGTTGTCTTCTCCCGAAATCTCTTCGAGCGACCGTCCGGTCGTCTCGGGAAGGACGTTCGTCAATAAGAAGCCCAGCACCGCGGCACCGCCGGCGACGTAGAGCAGTCCGCGCAAGCCGATATGTTGCGCCAGTTGGGGTACCAGGAATACGCCGACGAAGGCACCCAGTTTCCCGATCCCGGCGGCCACACCGTGCCCCGTCGTTCGCATGTGCACGGGGAATACCTCGGAGGGAAGGACGAACGTCGTCATATTCGGCCCGAATTCGGTGAAGAGGTAGCTGACACCGAAGATCGCGATGAACGGGGCCACCGTTGAGGTCAGTGCCGGCACGGCCCCGAGGAGGATGAACAGGCCGCCATCACGGCGAATCCGATGAACTGCAGTCGACGGTGACCGATTTTGTCCATCTTCCACACGGCGAGGGCGTATCCCGGTAGCGCGAAGATGACGAACAGGGCCAACGACAAGAAGAGCTTGAGTTCGATGCTCGCGTTGGGCGAGACTTCGCTCAAAATACTCGGGAGTGACAAGGTGTTCCCGTAATACGCATAGTCAAAGAGGAACCAGCACCCGGCGGTTCCCACGAGCATGAGGAGCAGTCGCGGATTCGCCAGGAACTGACGGATGCCCATCAGGTGGGTCCCGTCGTCGGCCACCGTCGAGGCGTCCACCGCTCCGTTCGCGAATTGATGGAGCTCCGTCGCCGCCTTATCGGCGCGACCCTTCACGAGCGCGGTGAACCGGGGTGATTCGGGCATCTTGGCCCGGAAGTAGATGACACCCGCGGCCGGCAGCGCCCCGAGGCCCAGCAGAATCCTCCAGGCCAGTGGGTCACCGACGCCCGAGGACAGCAGCACGATACCGACGAGCGGGCCAACGATCAGCCCGACTGCCTGCATCGAGAAGACCAATCCCACCAGGCGCCCACGGTCGGCGCGATTGGAGTACTCGCTCATGAGAACGGCCGAGACGGGGTAGTCACCACCGATGCCCAGTCCCAGTATCAGCCGGGCGATGACGAGGAAGATGAAACTAGGCGCGAGGGCTGAGGCGAGAGCGCCGAAGATCATGATCGCGGCCACGGTGATGTAGACCACCTTGCGACCGAAGATATCGGCGATGCGTCCGAAGACGAAGGCCCCGACGAACGCACCAAGGATCGCCGCTCCCGTCACCCAACTTGTCTGGGTGGTCGAAAGGTTCCACTGAATTTTGACCAGGGCCGCGACGGTCCCGATGACGAAGAGGTCGTAGGCGTCGGTGAAGAACCCCATTCCCGAGATAAGGACCGCGCGGTGGTGGAATCGACTGGTCGGGGCGTCGTCAAGTAACTGGCTCACCGTTCGTGGGACCGATATCGACTCGGTCAACGAGGAGGACAGACCCGGGGGGCCTTGGTCGAGACGCGTCACGACCTCAGAAGACCCAACCGCTTTCAAATCCGTCATTTGTGTCCTTATCGACATCGTTGCGAGATGCCTCCATCCTTCCAAAGCAGATTGAACGCACCACCAAGCCAGGGTTACCTGACGGTGAAGTTTCAGTGAACGTCTGGTGAGCACGTGCACTGCAAAGTGTTGCGCGCTCAGGCGTCTGGACTACGGGCCCGTCATCCATTCCAGCGACTGCGAATACCTGTCACCCCACCGCGTCGAACTCTGTGAGTGCAGTGAGATCGTCTGGAGTCGGTGTGACGTCTCCGTCCCGGTAAGAATTGAATAAAGCGGAGACGTTCCGAACCGGTCTGCTGACCCCGCGCTCCGACACCTATTTATACTGAACTCAACTCGTGGACGGTCCTCCGCGGCGTTCGAGAGACATCCGAGTCGCGAGGCCCGCCCAGGTTCAAGACATTGGAGTCCTTCCCGTGAAGTTCCGACGCACCGCACTCCTCGCAGTGCCGATCAGCCTGGTGATGCTGGCGCTTCCGGCCGCGGCGATCAGTGCCGCGCCCCAGTGGCACAGCGCGAAAGCGGCCAGTCTGCCCTCGGGCGCGACCGGGTTGCCCGACGGCTTCTTGCCAGCGCTCTCGTGTCCGTCCGCCGGCAATTGCAGCGCCGGGGGTTCCTACAGTGACAGCAAGGGAAACGTCCAGGGCCTCTTGTTGAGTGAGGTCAAGGGAGTCTGGAAGGCTCCCACCCGACTCGTGCCCCCGCCGGGGGCGGCCGCCGACCCCTCGCTCACGATCAACTCGCTCTCGTGCGGAACCGCGGGCAACTGCTCGGCGGTCGGCAGTTTCGAGGACACGCACAGTAACGGCCAAAGTTTCGTCGCCAATGAGGTCAACGGCAAGTGGAAGAGGGCGCAGGCGGTGACGCTGCCGTCCAACGCCGGCACGAGCGTGCAGAACAGCGAGATCCACTCCGTCGTGTGCTGGTCACCGGGGAACTGCAGCGCCATCGGTTCCTATCTCGACAACGCCGCACCGACGGGCTACGCGCAGGGGCTGGAGGTCAACGAGGTCCGCGGAGTGTGGCAGCACGCGCGAGAGACGGTCCTGCCCGCGGACACCAACGTCGATCCCTACGTCGACATCAACCAGGTGGCGTGTACTCACGCCGGCAACTGCGTCGCCGTGGGCTCCTACATCAGCGCGGACAACGCCACCGAGGGCCTGATCGTCGAAGAGGTGCGCGGCTCGTGGACGAGCGCGACGAGCGCGGTTCTTCCCGGCAACGCCAGCGCCTACCCCAGCGCACAGTTGAGCGAGGTGACATGCGTCTCGACGGCCAACTGCACGGTTATTGGCACCTATACCAACGTCAGTGGTGACGTCGAGGGAATGACCGTGACCGAATCGCGCGGCCACTGGGCCCGGGCGCTCGCGATGGTGATGCCCGGGGGGGCGGCAACGAATCCGCACACGTTCTTCTACGGTTTCGGCGGCTTGGCGTGTTCGTCGGTCGGTAACTGCAGTGCCGGAGGCCAGTACCTCGTCGGCACGAGCACCTACGAGGGCTTCTTCGTCAACGAGGTCAAAGGCACGTGGCACACCGCGACGGAGATGGCCCTACCCGCGTCGGCCCAGATGGCCGGCAAGAACGGTGGCGTGGTCGCGGTCTCGTGCCGCTCGGCGGGCAACTGCAGCGCCGGGGCCGCGTACGTGGACGGCTCGAGTCAGTACCAGGCGCTGGTGGTCAACGAGGTCGGCGGTCGTTGGGAGACCGGTCTCAAGATCACGCTGCCGACGGGCAACAACACCGTCGGCGTCGACGGGGGTGTCTACGGACTCATCTGTCACGCCAAGGGGCCCTGCACCGCGACGGGTAGTTACTTGAAGACGTTGACCAACTACGAAGGCTTCACCGTCACCACGAGTTGATCACTGGCGAAACGGCTGCGGGTTCGACGTCAACTTGGGCACCCGCATTCGAGCGATGACACTGCCCGGTGACGGGTGACAGTACTGCGCGATGCCAAGGTCCCCCGCGACCGACAGGAACATGAAGGCATCCTCGCGCGAGAAGCCCCACTCGTCGACGAGTAGTTTCGAGGCCTCTTCACACGCGTTCTGCAGCGCCTCATCGAGATCGCCGACCGATGTTCCGTGGGTGTAGAACGCGTCGGCCGTCTCGGTGATCGGCCAACCGCCGCTCTTGCCTCTGATGACGTCGACCCTGATCACACCAGTGCCGCCGATCTCGACGCCGGTCCCTGAGATCTCGCCGTCACCCATCGACGCGTGCATGTCACCGATCGCGAGCTGGCCGCCGCTCTGGAAGACCGGCAGGTGAATCGTCGCGCCGATACCGTTGACGTGGTCGTCCATGTTGCCACCGTGACGATCGGCGAAGAATGTTGAGACGTCCCCCGACGCCGGCGAGACACCGATGACACCGAACATCGGTCGAGCGGGAAAAGAGACGCGGTCGTTCATCGTGACGGTGCCGTCGACGACCTTGAAGATCCTCGTCGTCGGTGAATGCACCGTGTCGATCAACTGTCCCCACTCGGGGATGCACATCGCCGCGCCCTGTTCGTTCGGCCGGATGTCGAGCAGCGTCACCGACAACGTGTCGCCGGGCTCGGCGCCGCGCACACCGATGGGGCCGGTCGCGCTGTTCACCCGCGTGAGGTCGAGCCCCTCGAGGGTGTCCGCCTCGCTCTGCACCTGTCCGGTGAAACAGTCCCACGTCTCGATCTCGATCACCGTGCCCGGGTCGACCGTGACCACCGGTTGGCGCTCGGCATCAAAGGACCAAACATGGTCATCACGACTGATTTTCTCTTGGACACTCTGCATTCGATCTCCGTCCGTTCTGTGTTTCTAGAGTAAATCACCGGTGTTGAGCCGTTGTCGCCAACGAAGGCGCGCGGTCGAAAAGGTTTCATCCGATTAACACCTCGCGATAGCGAGCGCTTCACCATGCGGTAACCCAACCTACTTACGTTGACTACGTGGCACGTCGGCGATCTCCAAATCCCCCTTTGACATCGAGCCGTGCCGCCACTCGCCACGCAGCACCCGGGTTTCGACGTGACCATGACTGACGTCGAGAGCCGTAGCGTCATCCTCGTCGTCGAGGACGAGGAGAGTTACCAGGACGCCCTGAACATCGGTTTGACCGTGGAGGGCTTCGTCGTTGTGGGCGCGACGAACATCGCCCAGGCGCGCCAGTTGATGGTGTCAGCCAAGCCCGACCTCGTCTTGTTGGACATCATGCTGCCCGACGGTTCGGGCATCGACTACTGCCGCGAGCTCTACGACTCGACGCGGACGCCCGTCATCATGGTGACGGCGCGCTCCAGTGAGGTCGACGTCGTGCTCGGACTCGAGATCGGTGCCGCCGACTACGTCACCAAGCCCTTTCGCCTCCGAGAGTTGATCGCGCGCATTCGCGCCGTGCTACGCCGACCACTCACCAACACGGAGGACGAGATCGTCACGTTCGGCGACCTGCGCATCGACTTCGTGCGACGTACCGTCATCCGTCGCGGGGAGGAGATCGAACTCAGCCGCAAGGAGTTCGACCTCCTGGCCCTCTTCGCCGCGCGACTGGGACAGGTCGTGACCCGCGAGGTCTGTCTCGACACCCTGTGGTGGGGACTCGAGCTCTCCGACACCCGCACCCTGGATACGCACGTCAAGCGACTGCGCCAGAAGATCGAGAACGACCCGGCGAATCCTCGTCACCTCATCACGATTCGTGGAGTGGGATTCCGACTCGACCCCTAACCTTGCCTTCATGCAAAAAGGTGACTTGGCCCCGGACTTCAAACTCAAAGACCAGAACGGCGACGAGCGAACACTGTCGACGATGTTGCTCAGCGGTCCCGTGGTTCTGTTCTTCTACCCCGCCGCGATGACCAAGGGCTGCACCAAGGAGTCGTGTCACTTTCGAGACCTGGCTTCTGAGTTCGCGGCCCTGGGATCGCAACGACTGGGAATCTCCATGGACAGCGTGGCGAAACAGGCCGAGTTCACGGCCAAGAACGACCTCGACTACCCGCTCCTCGCCGACGTGAACGGCGACGTCGCCAAGCTCTACGGCGTGAAGCGATCACTCGATCTGTTGAAAGTGAAGCGCACGACGTTCGTGATCGATCAGGACCGACACATCGCCGAGGTCATCAATAGCGAGGTGAGCATGAACACGCACGCCGACAAATCGCTCGACGCACTGCGAACGCTGAAGGCCTAGCCGGCGATAATCGCCGCGGCCGGGTCGTGCAAGAAGCGACCAATGTGTGACAGCACCGCTGAGGCCATCGCGCCGTCGACCTGGCGGTGATCGAAGGCCATGGCCAACTCGACCACTTGGCGCACGACGACTTCGTCGTCCACCACCCACGGCGCCTTCGCGATCTGACCGACGGCGAGGATCGCCCCGGTGCCGGGCGGCAGGATCGGAATGGCGGCGTCAACGCCGAAGGGGCCGACATTGGTGATGCTCAGCGTCGTGCCGATCATCTCGTTCGGCGTGGTCGTTCCGGCGCGGGCCTTGTCGACCAGCACGGTCAGCGCTGCGGCCATCCCCACCAGGTCGAGTTGGTCGGCACCCTTGATGTTCGGCACGATCAGCCCACGGGGTGTGTCTGCGGCGATCCCGAGATTGACCGTTCGTCGCACGATCACTTCGTTGGCGGCCGCGTCGAAACTGGAGTTGATACCCGGGAAGTGGCGGGCGGCGTCACAGACCGCGAGTGCGATGATCACCAACGGTGAGAGACGAACGCCGGCCAGGTTCGGCTGTTGCTTGAGCGACGCCACGAGTTCCATCGTCCGTGTCGCGTCGACCCGTACCCACACCGCGGCGCGCGGTTGGGTGAACGCGCTTTGCACCATCGCTTCGGCCATCGAGCGCAGCACCCCCTTGACGGGGATGCGCTCCTCTTGGGGACCGGTGGACCACGATTCGAGCTCGCGACCGACGAAACGTGACGTCGTATTCGGACCAGTGATCGGCGCGGTGACGCGAGGAGCCGGCGCACCCGGTGCGCCGCTGAGGGCCTGCTCGACGTCGCCTCGCGTTATGAGTCCGTCACGTCCGGTACCGGTCAAGGACGCGATGTCGACGCCGTGTTGCTTGGCGTAGAGGCGAACGGGAGGCGTGGAACGAGGCGCGAGCGACGGCAGTGTCGCCACCGACGAGGTCTGCGCCGCCGGTAGGGGAGGCGCGACGGCGGCGGGGGTCGCTGCCGGCGATCCGCTCTGACGACGGTGTTTGCGTGTGACGATCGCGTCTTCGTTGGCGACGCCGTAGCCGATGAGAACGGCCTCGCGACCCTCGCCCACCGAACCTTCTTGCTTGTCGGATGCTTCTTTCTCCGCAGCGGGTTCACTGGTCGCGACAGCGGCTGGGGCACCAGCGGCCGGCGAAGCGCCAGCGCCTCCGCCGACTTCGAAGGTGATGAGTGGCTTGTGGACCTCTAAGACGTCACCGACGTTGCCGTGGAGAGCGGTCACGGTTCCCGCGTAGGGGCTCGGCAGTTCGACCGTGGCCTTGGCAGTCTCGATGTCGACCAGTGGTTGGTTCAGGACGACGACGTCGCCGACCTTGACCTTCCAGGTCACGATCTCCGCTTCGGTCAGACCTTCACCGACGTCGGGCAGAAGGAATATCTCTTCGCTCAACTCTCAAATCCCATCACTCGGTCGACCGCGTCGAGGATCCGGTCGACCGTCGGTCGGTAGTCCTCTTCGATTCGCGTCGGCGGATAGGGCACGTGATAGCCGCTCACGCGGAGCCCGGGCGCCTTCAGCGAGTAGAAGCAGCGCTGGGTCAACTCCGAGACGATCTCGGAACCGACCGACGCGGTGTGCGGTGACTCCTGGACCACGACGACGCGGCCGGTCTTCTCCAGCGACTTCGCCATTACCTCAATGTCGAGCGGGGCGATGGAGCGCGCGTCGATCACTTCGATGGACGTACCTTCGACGGCGGCCGTCTCGGCCGCGCGCAGCGCCGTCTTCATCGAGGCGCCGTAGCCGATGAGGGTGACGTCACTGCCCTCTCGACGCACGACGGCGTCGAACAGGCCGAGCGGTGGCGAGTCGAGGTCGACCTCGCCCTTTTCCCAGTAGCGACTCTTGGGCTCACAGAAGATGATCGGGTCGTCGTGTTCGATCGACTGCTGGATCATCCAGTAGGCGTCATTGGGCGTCGAGCACGACACCACGCGCAGTCCGGCGGTCTGGGCGAAGTAGGGCTCGGGGCTCTCCGAGTGGTGCTCGATCGCGCCGATGCCGCCCTGGAAGGGGATGCGGATGACCATCGCCATGTTGTACGCGCCGTCGGAACGCTTGTGCAGCTTGGCGACCTGGGAGACGATCTGGTCGAAGGCCGGGTAGACGAAGCCGTCGAACTGGATCTCACAGACCGCGCGATAGCCGCGAATAGCCAGACCGACCGCCGTGCCGACGATCGCCGACTCGGCCAAGGGCGAATCGATGACCCGGTCCTCACCGAAGTCCTTCTGCAGTCCGTCGGTAATGCGAAAGACGCCACCGAGACGACCGATGTCCTCGCCCATCAAGAGCACCTTGGGGTTCTTCTCCATGGCGCGTCGTAGACCCTCGTTAAGGGCCTTGGCCATGGTCATGGTTGAGGTTGCCATCAGAGCGCCCCTCCCGAGATACCGAGATCGATCATCTCGCGACGACCCTCCTCGATGAGCGGATGCGGGGCGGCGTAGGCGTTGTCGAACATCGTGATCGGGTCGGGACGACTCATCGCGAGCACGTCCTCGCGCAACTGCAGCGCCATGGCATCGGCCTCGGCGGCGACACCGTCGAAATCGGCGTTCTTCACCTTGTACTCGCGCACCAGGAGCGCCTTCACGCGCTCGACGGGGTCACGGTGCTTCCACACTTCGACCTCGGCGTCGATGCGGTAACGGGTCGGGTCATCGGACGTGGTGTGGGCACCGATGCGGTAGGTGTAGGCCTCGATCAACGTGGGCCCACCGCCGACGCGCGCGGAGTCCAGGGCGCGCTTCGTGACTTCGTAGACCGCGAGTACGTCGTTACCGTCGACGCGCACGCCGGGAAAGCCGAAGCCGTGCGCTCGATGATAGAGCGGGATCTTGGACTGGACCGTCGAGGGCGTCGAGATGCCCCACTGGTTGTTCTGACAGAAGAACACGACCGGGGCGTTGAACGAAGCGGCCCAGACGAAGGCCTCCATGACGTCGCCCTGACTCGAAGCGCCGTCTCCGAAGAAGGCCATCGACGCCTCTTCGGCGCCGTCGCGCTGGATGCCCATGGCGTAGCCAACGGCGTGGAGGCACTGGCTGCCGAGGACAACGGTCGGGACCGAGTGGCGGTACTTCTGGGGGTCCCAGCCACCATTGCTGACGGCGCGAAAGAGTCGCAACATGTTCTCCGGAGGTACGCCGCGACACCAGGCGATGCCGTGCTCACGGTACGTCGGGAAGGTGAAGTCCATGGGGTCCAGGGCGCGGCCGGCGCCGATCTGTGCGGCCTCTTGGCCCTGGATGGGCGCCCAGAGCGCCAGCTGTCCCTGACGTTGCAATGACGTCGATTCGTTGCAGAGGCGACGGATGATCACCATGTCGCGATAGAAACCGAAGATCTCGTCGCCGTTCAGCGTCGACTCGTACTCAGAGTTCTCGACACGCTCGCCTTCGGGCGTCAACAATTGAACTAATTCTTCGTCGATCATCGACACTCCTTACGGCACTACCCCCGCGCATCACACTACCCCCGTAGGGTGAATGGGTGCCCCGGCTGCTCGTCGACATAAGCCCGCTGCGCACCAACCGCGAGTTCCGATTCCTCTACTCCGGCCAGATGATCTCGCTACTCGGCAGTAATCTGACGGTCGTCGCCGTGCCGTATCAGGTGTACGCCCAGACGCACTCCAGTCTCTGGGTCGGACTCGCGAGCCTCATCCAGTTACCCTTCCTCATCACCGGTGCACTCTGGGGCGGCGCAATGGGTGACCGCGTCGACAAACGGGTGCTGATGCTCATCAGCGCGGTCGTCCTCGGTCTCACGAGCGCCGGCTTGGCCATCAACGCCCACGTCCACGACCATCACCTCGTGGCGCTGTTGTTGCTCGCGGCACTCTCGGCGGGATTCGCCGGGTTCTCCGGTCCGCTTCGCACCGCGGCGATACCGAAGATGGTGGCGCCCGATCAACTCGTCGCGGCGTACTCGTTGAATCAAGTGGCGATGAACACGGCCGTGATCGTCGGTCCCGCCATCGCCGGCGTCTTGATTGCGGGTGTCGGTCTGTACTCCTGTTACGCCATCGACGCGGTCACCTTCGGTGTCTTGGCGATGCTGACCTTCCCACTCGCTCCCATGCCAGCGCCCGCTGAGCACGCCGGGACCGCCATGTTTCGAGCCATTGGGGATGGCTTTCGCTACGTTCGCGCTCACGCCATTGTCCAGGCGGTCTACCTGGTCGACCTCAACGCCATGGTCTTCGGGTTGCCCCGCGCGCTCTTCCCCGCCGTCGCGCTGACGATCTATCACGGCGGACCCAGGACAGTCGGTCTCCTCTTCGCCGCACCCGGCGTCGGGGCGCTCCTCATGGCGGTCGTCACGGGATGGATCGCGCGCGTGCGGCGACAGGGCCGATTGGTCGCGTTGGTCGTCATGGCCTGGGGCACGTCGATGGCGCTCTTCGGACTGGTCCACGTCGTCTACGTGGGTCTCGTCTGCCTGGCCATCGCCGGAGCGATGGACGTCATCTCGACGGTGCTGCGAAATACGATCCTGCAGAACGCGATCACCGACGAGTTCCGAAGTCGCATCTCCTCGATTCAAATGGCGGTCGTCACTGGTGGACCGCGTCTCGGTGATGTGGAGTCCGGCGTCGTCGCCAACTACACGTCGACCGAGTTCTCGATCGTCTCCGGCGGGATTGCCTGCATCGTCGGCGTCCTCATTTTGATGCGCTGGCGTCCGACCTTCTGGAATCGTGGGGCGATCTAGCCCGAACGCACCGGAATCGACCTGGGCCGCGCATTCGTGACCGCGGCGAGTTGCCCGCAGGCGGCGTCAATCGAACGTCCCCGGGTATTGCGCACCGTGGCGTTGACGCCGCGCGCGATGAGTCCTTCGCGAAAGTCATGTACCCGTTGGCCCGACGAACCGCGCACCAGATAGCCCGGCGTGGGATTGAGCGGAATGAGGTTCACGTGTGCGCGCAGCGACGTCGCGTAGCGAGCGAGCTCGTCGATGTCGCTGTCGCGATCGTTCACGCCGTCGATGAGTGCCCACTCAAAACTCAGTCGGCGACCGGTCGTGTTCATCCAAAACAGGCACGCCTCGTGGAGCCGTTCGAGCGGGTAGCGGCGGTTCAGCGGCACCAGTGCACTGCGTGATTCGTTGTTCGCCGAGTGGAGGCTGACGGCCAGCGTGAGTGGCAGGCCGGTCGTGGCCATGCGTTCGATCGCCGGCGCGACGCCGACCGTCGACACGGTGATGTGTCGCGCCGACAGTCCGCGGTACTCGTGCAGGCGCCGCACGACGTCCATCGTGACGAGATAGTTGGCGAGCGGCTCGCCCATCCCCATGAAGACCACGTTCGAGAGTCGGCGAGGCGCCGCGGCGCGCGACGCGAACATCACCTGTTCGAGGACTTCGCCCGCCGTGAGGTGTCGCGTGAAGCCGGCCTGTCCCGTCGCACAGAACGTGCAGCCCATGGCGCATCCGGCCTGGGAGGACACGCACACCGTGACGCGGTCCTCGTAACCCATGAGGACGGTCTCGATCGTGGCACCGTCGAACAGTCGAAAGACCCACTTGCGCGTCGCACCCAGGTCACTGGCGATGTCGTTGGCGACTTCGAGACTGGGCGGGAATCGCTCGCCCAGCCGAGCGCGAAGCGTCTTCGGGATCGTCGTGATCCCCTCGAGTGCCTGGCCCTCGTTCCAGAGCCCGTGCCAGACCTGGTCGACGCGGTAACGCGGCTCATCCACCAGGAGTTCGGACAGCTCCTCTTTGGAGTACTCATAGACCGACGGCATCCCTCAACGCTACGCCGGGCGCCCACCGTCTCAATCTCTGCTTGAATCGTGTTCGGCTCAGCCACAGGCGCTGTAAGACATCAGGAGCAATCATGGAACTCAACAACACTTCGGCCGTCGTCACCGGCGGCGCCTCGGGACTCGGCGAGGCGACGGCGCGCGAACTCAGCGCGCGCGGCGTCAAAGTGGTACTCGCGGACCTCAACGACGAGCGAGGAGCGGCACTGGCCCAAGAGATCGGCGGCGCCTACGTGCACTGCGACGTGACGAACACCGAGCAGGTCATCGAAGCGATCGAGGCGGCGAAGGCCATGGCGCCACTGTGGAGCGCGGTCAACTGCGCCGGCATCGGCTGGGCGACGCGCACGGTCGGCAAAGACGGCGAGTACGCCTCTGCTCACGACCTGGACCTCTATCGCAAGGTCATCGAGATCAACTTGATCGGCACGTTCAACGTCTGTCGTCTCGCGGCGACCGCGATGAGCGCGAAAACACCCGACGTCGACAACATGCGCGGCGCGATCGTGAACACCGCTTCAGTCGCCGCGGAAGACGGTCAGATCGGACAGGTCGCCTACTCGTCATCCAAGGGCGGCGTCGTCGGACTCACCCTGCCGTTGGCCCGAGACCTGGCGGTCGTGGGCGTGCGGGCGAACTGCATACTGCCCGGACTCATCGACACGCCCATCTACGGCACGGGCCCTCAGTCCGATGAGTTCAAGGCCCGCCTCGGCGCCGGCGTTCTCTTCCCGAAGCGACTCGGCTACGCGTCGGAGTTCGCGACGTTAGCGGTCGAACTGCTGGCCAACAGTTACATGAACGCCGAATCGATTCGTCTCGACGCCGGCATTCGGATGCAACCGAAATAGTAGGTGCGGGCGTCACCGCGACCAGGCATCGCCTTTCGGATGCCTGGGATCACGTACTGGGCGACGGTTGTAGGGGGCGTCATGGCCTCGCTCGCGATAATCGCGGCAACGTTCCCACTCATCGACCGGATCACCGGACCCGAGGTCGCTCGAAACGAGTGACGACGAACGTGCGGTGTGGCGACCTCAACTCGAAACTCCCAAGTCGTCCCGCACGACCACAGTTTGCTATTCCGCTCGGCACATACCTTGCTGTCGGACGAGGAACTCTCGTTCGACTTCGTTCGAGGTCAGTTCGATGGCTCGGTCGTAGGCGATGCTCGCCTGGTCCAATCGGCCGACGCGCTTGAGTAGATCAGCGCGGGTTGCGTGGTAGGGCTGGAAGCTGTCCAAGGACACCGCGTCGATCTCGGCGAGGGCGGCGAGACCCTCGACAGGCCCACGAAATTCGGCGATGGCGACCGAACGATTCAGTGCCACCACGGGAGTGGGGCGATGAGCGAAGAGCGCATCGTAAAGCGAGACGATCTGCTTCCAGTCGGTGGCATCAGCAGTGGCTGCGTCCGCGTGGACGGCGGCTATTGCGGCCTGGATTTGGAACGGGCCCGGAGTATTACGTCGAAGGCAGACACGTACGAGCTCGTGACCCTCTCTGATCAGTTCTCGATCCCACTGTCTGCGATCCTGGTCAGTGAGGCGCACGAAAGCTCCATTGCTATCAACTCGGGTCAGACGACGAGCGTCGCTCAACAGCATCAGGGCGAGCAGCCCGATGGCTTCAGGTTCGTCGGGCATGAGTGCGGCAAGAGTCCGCCCGAGCCGGATCGCTTCGTTTGACAGATCGATGCGAGCCAGCATTGGGCCCGACGTCGCGGAGTGACCTTGGGTGAAAATCAGGTAGATCGCCGCGAGGACGGCCTGAAGCCGGTCCGGGAGCTCCGCGGCTCTCGGTATGCGGTAGGAGGCGTGGTTGTCGTGGAGCTTGCGTTTCGCACGGACGATACGTTGCGCCAACGTCGCCTCGGGCACTACGAATGCGTTGGCGATCTCGAATGTCTCGAGGCCTCCGAGAAGCCGGAGAATCAGGGCCACTTGGGCGTCAGCCGACAGTGCGGGGTGGGCGCAGAGGAACATAAGTCGAAGTTGATCGTCGGCGACGACATCGACTAAGTCGTCGAGTTCATCGAGGTCATCGGATTCGCCGTTGTGGTCAGGTTCCATGTGATCGAGGTGCAGTCGATGGGCGGCGAGATGTCGATCGGCTCCGACTGATTGGCGGCGGAGCCGGTCGATGGCGCGATTGCGTGCCGTGGTGACGATCCAACCACCCGGATTCGGTGGTATCCCCGATTGGGGCCACTTCTCGGCGGCAATCGCGAACGCTTCCGCCACTGCGTCCTCGGCGGCATCGATGTCGCCGAGGACGCGAATCAGGGTCGCTAGGCATCGACGACTCTCGCGTCGAAAGACATCGTCGAGGTCGCCGGTCACCCCTGCGCGGGCCTGACTTCGACGGGACCTTCGCACGCCGCGGCCGCCTTGGCGGCCCAGTCCAGGGCCGTATCGAGATCGAGGGCTTCGATCATCCAGAAACCGCCCATCTGTTCCTTGGTCTCGGCGTAGGGTCCATCGGTCATCGAGACGTCGCCCCCGGATGAGCGCACAACGGTGGCCGAAGTTGAGGGGTGCAATCCGGCGGCGAAGACCCATGCCCCCGCACCTTGTAGTTGTTCGTTGAACTGACCCACCTGGGCCACGCGTTGCTGGGCTTCGGGAGTGGAGAAGTCGACTTCGTACGTCTCGTCGTGCCAGACGGAGATCATGTATTGCGGCATCGTGATTGCTCCTTCGTGATTGTGAATGGGACTTGTTCAGTTGGCGTGTCGTACTAACACGGGAACGATAATTGAGGCCGCGAGCACGTGAAGTGCAACGAGGGCGATCTTGCTGCTCGGCGTCGCCGCGAAAGCCACTGGGACGATGCACGAAAGTGCGGTGAACCCGATGGTCAACTGGAGGAATCGACGGCGCGGAGAAGGCGCTGAACCTGTTGAGCAGAGCCAAAACCACGCCGCCGATGACTGCGCCAAAAATTGTGAACTGGGCGAATCCAGCAAGAGGGATCTCGCCGTGTACGGCGAGTGGGACTCCGGCGCTTCGAATCAGAAAAGCAACTGCAGTCGTCGTTACGCCAGAGATTGCGGCGACCGAGACTGTGGACCTCGTCAGCGTGCGGGTCACCCCGAAGCGAGAATGTTTGACGGTGATGTCCGGACTGTTGATTGCTGTAGTCATGATTGGTTCCCTTCCTTGTGGCGACGCACTCTGCACCGCTCACTCTGACTACGAAGGACCGACATCAAATCGACAACAAAACTCAAAGATTTCCCCAGTGGCGACAAGTCGTTCTTGGATTGCTCAAATCGATCGGCCTAATTGCTCATTTGGATTTGAAGCAGACCTGCGAACGTTCGCTTTGAACCGGCCTCTTCTTTAGATCTCTCGCGCCTCAGCGACGTTCTCGAAGCGGGCGAACTCACCGCGCCAGGTGAGGTGCGACGTGCGCGTCGGTCCGTTTCGGTTCTTACCAACGATGATCTCGGCCTCGGCCTTCTTGTCGTTCGCCACCTCGCCGTACTGTTCCGGTCGAAAGATGAACAGCACCACGTCGGCGTCTTGTTCGAGCGATCCCGATTCGCGAAGGTCCGACATCATCGGGCGCTTGTCCGCTCGCTCTTCGAGCTTTCGCGACAACTGCGAGAGCGCGATGACCGGGCACTGGAGTTCGCGCGCAAGGATCTTCAACGAACGACTCATCTCCGAGACCTCAACTTGTCGGTTCTCGGCTCGTCCCCGTGAACTCATAAGTTGCAGGTAGTCGATGATCACGACACCGAGATCACCGTTCTGTTGACGAATGCGGCGCGCGCGGGCCCGAACGTCCATGACCGTGAGGGCGGGGTTGTCGTCGATGAAAACCTTGGCCGACTGCAAGTAACCGAAGGCTTCGTGGGCGCGATTCCAGTCGGCGTCACTGAGGTCACCGGTTCGCAGCTTCGACGAGTCGATGCGAGCGGTCGAAGCGAGGATCCTCTCCGCGAGTTCTTGACGACTCATCTCCAGAGAGAAGAACAGCGCCGGACGCTTCACGACCGCGCCGACGTGGATCAAAATACCGAGCGCGAAGGCCGTCTTACCGGTACCGGGACGCGCTCCCACGATGGTCATACTGCTCGGCTGCAGACCCTGGAGGATCTGGTCGAGCGACTTGTAACCGGTCTCCAGACCGTTGATACGACCTCGCGTCTCGCCACGCTCTTCGAGGATGTCCGCCTCGCTCAGTAACAGTCGCTGCAGCGGGGACACCGTGTCGGTTCGGCCGGCATCGCCGATCGCGTTGATCTTTCGCTCGGCTTCGTCGATCAGACCCACGACGTCTTCGGTCGCGACGTACGCCTCGTCGACGATCTCACCGGCGACCGAAATCAGTCGACGTTGCTGGGCCTTCTCCTTTACCAAATCTGCATAGTGCTGTGCGTTCGCGGCGGAAGGTGTATTCATCTGCAAGGACGAAAGAAGTGCCAACTCCACCGCGATCGCACCGCGCTCTTGTAACTTCGCCTGCACGGTCACATAGTCAACTGGTTCACCGGCGTTGGCGAGCGCGATGATCGAGCTGAAAATCTGTCCGTGCAGCGGTCGATAGAAGTCTTCAGCCTGCACCGTCTCGTAAGCGATGCTGACGGCCTCTTGCGATAGAAGCATCGCCCCGATCAGACTCTCCTCGGCTTCGATTGCACTCGGAGGTATGCGACTGCCGTTCGGCGCCTGTCGCGTACGTGGTTCCGATTCAATCTGTGTCATAAGACCTCAATGGTCGTCCGTGTGGGGTGTTTGCAACAAGAACAACAACGTGGGGAAATGTCTGTGTACAAATCACACCAATCTGATGATTTCATTTCGCTGTGACATTTCCCTCAGAACGCAGTTCACGCCGAGACTCTCGTCTCGGCGTGCGCGCAATTCTCAAATCGTTGACTACTTCGCGGTGATCTCCACGTTGATGGTGGCGTCGACGCCGTCGAACAGCGTCGCGGTCACGGTCGATGCGCCAACTTCCTTAAGGTGTTCGGTCATGTGGATCACGTGTCGATCGAGCGAGATACCCGTCGCTGTACGCAACGCGTTCACGACGTCCGCTTCGGTCACCGAGCCGAACAGTCGACCGTTCGCACCCGCGCGTGCCGCGATGCTCAAGGACTGGGCCTCGATGATCGTTCGCTGCGCTTCGGCGGCCTCCCTGCTCGCGGCGTCGCGCAAGTCACGTGACTTGCGCATCGATGACGCCTGGACTTCCGTGCTGTCACTCGCCTTCATCGCCGCACCTGAGGGCAGCAAGAAGTTGCGGGCGTAGCCGGACTTCACTTCGACGATGTCACCGCGTCGGCCGACACCGCGAATGTCACTGCGGAGAAGGACCTTCATTCGGCCACCTCTTCGACGAGCTCGACCTCGGCCACCGGGGTGGCGTCGACGTACTCGAGGATCTCTTCGGCCTCGACGTCCGGCGCTTCTGCGTTCACGCTCTCGGGTGCGGAGGTGGCCGGTCGGTCGCCATCGCGCGGTGGGCGCGGTCCGCGGTCGTCACGGTTACCCCGACCGCCACGGCGCTCGGTCACGGTGCGCTGCGTGTAGGGGAGCAACGCCAATTCGCGAGCGGTCTTGATGGCGTCGGTGACGTCGCGCTGGTGCTGTTGGCAGTTGCCCGACACCTTGCGGCCGCGGATCTTGCCGCGGTCCGAGATGTACTTGCGAAGCTGCGCGAGGTCCTTGTAGTCGACCGTGCCCACGCCGTGCTGGCAGAACGAACACGGCTTCTTCTTCGCGCCGCGACGGGTGTCGATCTTCGGGGCGCGCTTCGGCGGCTTCGGATTATTGATACGTGGCATTAGAAGGGCTCCTCATCAAAGGCGTAACTGCTTGGTTCGTTTGAGCGCGGTGCGGCGGCCGGTCGGTCGCTGGACTGGAAGTTGCTGCCCTCGGCGCGCGGGGTGCGGGTGACGACGGCGGTCGCCCACTTGAGGCTCGGCCCGATCTCGTCGGCGTTGATCTCGACGATCGAGCGCTTGTCGCCGTTCTCGGTCTCCCAGGTGCGCTGCTCGAGTCGGCCGCTCACGATGACGCGCGAGCCCTTGACGAGTGAGTTCGCGGCGTTCTCGGCCAAAGCGCCGTAGCCCACGATCTCGAAGTAACTCACGCGCTCTTCCCACTCCTGGGTCTGACGGTTCTGCCAACGGCGGTTGACGGCGATCGAAAGCTTCAGCGCCGCCTGACCGCTATTGAGGAACTTCAGTTCGGGGTCGCGGGTGACGTTCCCTACGACTGTGATTGCGTTATCGGCCATTTCTCTCTCCTTGGAATCTCAAGCGTCCGAACTTACGCCTGCGCCGTGACACGGCTGGCGCTGGGGCGTTCATGGCGGCGAAGAATCTTGTAGCGCAGGACTTCGTCCGAGAGGGTCAAGATCCGGTTGAGCTCGACGACGGTCGCCGAGTCACCACTGAACTCCACCAAGACGTAGTAGCCCTCTTTGCGCTTGTTGATCTCATAGGCCAGGGGACGCTTGCCCCAACGGTCGATGGCGCCGGGGGTTCCCCCGTGAGTTCGAATCGTTTCCAGCGCTCGATCGAGCGCGATCTGGATCGTCTGGGCGTCGACGGCGGTGTCGAACACGATCATGGTTTCATAGGGCCTCATGGCCGATTTCCTTTCCCTCTGGTCCGACTCGGTCGGGCTCTGCGGAAAACAGAGCAGGGTATGTGGCACTTCCCCACGCTTGTGGGAACGACAATCCTAGTCGAGAACGTCGAAAAGGGCTACTCGAGTAGCCCTTCGGGGTTCGGGTAGGCCTCGTCCTCGTTCGGAAAGTCGCCGCTTCGCACGTCCTCGGCGAAGTGGCGAATCGCCTCAGTAATCACCGGGCCCACATTGGCGTACTGGCGCACGAACTTGGCCGGGGGTCGATTGGTCAGTCCGAGCAGATCGTGAAAGACCAATACCTGGCCGTCGGTGTCGGGACCGGCCCCGATGCCGATCGTCGGAATATCGAGGGCTTCGGTGACGCTCTTGCCCACCACGCTCGGCACGCCTTCGATCACGACGGCGTAGACGCCTTCATCCTGGAGGAGTTGCGCGTCTTCGATGAGCAACTTGGCGCTCTCCATGGTCTTGGCCTGGACCTTGAAACCACCAAAGGCCAGCACGCTCTGCGGCGTGAGACCGAGGTGTCCCATTACCGGGATCTGTGCGTCGAGCAACGCGCGCACGACGTGCTGGCGAACGCGGCCGCCTTCGAGCTTGACGCTGTCGGCACCAGCGCGAATGAGTTTCGCCGCGTTCCGAACGCTCTCTCCGAGATCGACGTGGTAGCTCAGCCACGGCATGTCCGCCACGATGTGCGCCTCGGGCTTTGCGGCCGCGACGGCGCGTACGTGGTGACACATCTCGTCGATCGTTAGGTGCAACGTGGTCTCTTGGCCGAGCACGACGTTCGCCATCGAGTCCCCTACCAGGATCAGGTCGACCCCGGCGGCCGAGGCCAAACGAGCCCCCGGCTCGTCGTAGGCGGTCACCATGACCAGGGGAATTGCGCCATTTCCGCGTTTGCGAGCCCGGATCCCCGGGGCGCTCAGGGTCACTCGCCGACTTCTTGGCGCTCGATGGCGTTCACGCGACGAGCCCGACGACCACCGGCCGACCACTTTCGCACGAGGTGGTGGAACGAACACCCGACGCACACCTCGACCGCGTAACACTGCACCGGCTCTTCTCGCCGCTCGAGCTTCAAGAGTTCGGCGCGCGACGTGGGACAGGTTCCGCCCGAGGGCAACCTCGCTCCGAAGACGTACGTCACTTCGACGAGTTCGACGTCGCTGCAGACCGGACAGGTCTCGCCGGTCTTGCGCCCGAGGTTCTTCGCGGCGCGAAGTAGTTCGGGGTGCGCGTCACAGACGTCCTCGTAGCGAAGGAGTCCGGCGGCGACCTTGGCGAGGAGTGCGTGACGAACGAGGCCGAACTCGACCACCGCTCCGTTCGCGGTACTCGTGCGGAATCGCTTATCCATTAGGGGTGACCCTACACGCCTTTGTTTCATTGGTAAATGACACCACTGCACGTTCGATATATCGAAGTGATACTATGTTTCGCGTGTTAGACATTGCCATCCTGGGTCTCCTCATGGACCGCGACCACCACGGTTATGAGATCCGCACACAACTGCGCGACCGACTCGGTGTTTGGGCGAATGTTTCCTTCGGATCGATCTATCCAGCCCTTGCGCGCCTCGAGCGCCAGGGATGCGTCGAAGCGGTCACTTCGAGCGAAACCCGACTGAATTCGCTCTCCACCGGTTCGCTCTCGGGTGAGCGGGCGTCACTGCGCTCGCTGCGCACGACCACGGGCATTGGACGTCGCGGCCGAAAGGTCTACCGGATCACCGAGCGCGGACGCCGTGATTTCGTCTCGATGCTGGCCGACCCGGCGACGCTCGATGACGGCAAGAACTTCTCGTTGCGCATGGCCCTCGCCAAGTACCTGAACCCGAACGCTCGAGTCGGTTTGCTCGAGCGTCGCCGTGGTGACCTCATTGCCCGCCTGGCCGAAGTCCGGGTCGGGGCGAACAACGAACAGCTCGACCCCTACGCGCGCGGCGTCATGGAGCACGCGGCCCAAGGCGTCGAGCTGGACCTCGCGTGGATCGACGGATTGTTGTCCACCGAACGTAGTAATCAAGAGTCCTTCGCGCACGACGCGAAGTAGGAAAGGAGCGCCATGGAGAAGATTCGCGTGGCCATTGCGGGCGTCGGAAACTGCGCCAGTTCACTCATCCAGGGCGTCACCTATTACAAGGACGCCAATCCCGCCGACGACGTTCCAGGCCTCATGCACGTCGTGCTTGGGGACTATCACGTCAGCGACATCGAGTTCGTCGCGGCCTTCGACGTCGACGCCTCCAAGGTCGGCAGCGACCTCGGCAAGGCCATCGAGGGCGGCCAGAACAACACGATCAAGTTCGCGGACGTGCCGTCGTTGGGCGTCACCGTGCAGCGCGGTCCGACCATGGACGGACTCAACAAGTACTACCGCGCCATGATCGAAGAGTCCCCCTACGAGCCCGTCGACGTGGTGCGATCGCTTCGCGATTCGCGCGCAGAGGTCCTGGTGTCGTATCTCCCGGTCGGTTCCGAAGACGCCCAGCGCTTCTACGCGCAGTGCGCTCTCGACGCCGGCGTCGCCTTCGTCAACGCCATACCGGTCTTTATCGCCTCTGACCCCGTGTGGGCCCGCAAGTTCGCCGACGCCAAGTTGCCGATCATCGGCGACGACATCAAGAGCCAACTCGGTGCAACGATCGTCCACCGTGTCCTCGCCCGACTCTTCGAAGACCGCGGACTGACGCTGGATCACACGTACCAGTTGAACGTCGGCGGCAACATGGACTTCAAGAACATGCTCGAACGTGAACGCCTCGAATCCAAGAAGATCTCCAAGACCCAGGCCGTGACCTCGCAGCTCGAGATCTCCAACATGGACCCCGACGACGTGCACATCGGACCGAGCGACCACGTACCGTGGCTCCACGACCGCAAGTGGGCCTACATCCGCATGGAGGGTCGCAACTTCGGTGACGTGCCGCTCAACGTGGAACTCAAGCTCGAGGTGTGGGACTCCCCCAACTCGGCCGGCGTCATCATCGACGCGGTTCGTTGCGCGAAGATCGCACTCGACCGCGGCATCGGTGGACCGATCATCGGGCCCTCGGCGTACTTCATGAAGTCACCGCCGATCCAGTTCCACGACGACATCGCGCACAACATGATCGAAGAGTTCGCCGCGGGCGCCGAGAACCCCGTCTGGCCGTAGGCTCGCGTAGGAGACTATTTCTCCTGCTCAGCCCACCATTCACGTAATCGCACCGCGGCCTCTTGCGGCGTGATCTCACCTTCGTCCAGTCGGATCTCCATCAGGAACTCGAGCGCGCGCCCGACCGCGGGGCTCGGCTTGATGTCGAGCAGTTCCATGACCGCGACGCCGTCAAGCGCCGGACGAAGTCGTTCGAGGTCCTCGAGTTCTCGAAGCTCGGCGATGCGAATCTCGAGTTCGTCCATCCGCTCGGCCAGTGACGCGGCCTTGCGGGCGTTGCGTGTCGTGCAGTCGCAACGCGTCAACTCGTTCAACTCGTCGAGCAGCGGTCCGGCGTCGCGCACGTAGCGACGCACGGCCTTGTCGGACCACCCCAGCTTGTACGTGTGGAAGCGCAGGTGCAGTTCGACGAGCGCGCTCACGTCGTCGATCATCTCTTGGGAGTAGCGCAGGGCCGTCATGCGCTTTCGCGTCATCTTGGCGCCCACGACCTCGTGGAAACGAAAGGTCACGCCCTCGTCGGTGATCGCGCGCGTCGCCGGCTTGCCGATGTCGTGGAACAACGCGGCGAGACGCAGCACCAGGCTGGGCGACGTCTTGTCGACGACCGCCCAGGTGTGCGCGAGCACGTCCTTGTGGCGGTGGATCGGATCTTGTTCCAGTTGTAGCTTCGGCAGCTCCGGGAAGAAATACTCCGCGAGCCCGGTACGAACGATGAAGTCGAGCCCGACCGACGGCGCGTCGGCCATCATGAGGAGGTCCAACTCACCGCGGATGCGCTCGGGCGACACCTTCGTCAGCCGCTCGGCCATGGTAGTCGTCGCGGCTTCAATTGCGGGATCGATGGTGAGCGAGAACCGGGCGGCGAATCGCGCGGCGCGCAACATACGCAGCGGATCGTCGCTGAAGAGGATCTCGGGGTCGATCGGCGTGCGCAGCACCCGTTCGTGCAGGTCGTTGAAGCCGTCATAGAAGTCGAACAGGGTCTGGACGTCCGGGGTGGCGGCGTCAAGGGCGACCACGTCGAGGGCCAGCGCGTTGATCGTGAAATCACGTCGACTGAGGTCCGCCTCGAGCGAGTCGCCCCATGCAACGGCCGGTTTGCGCGAGTGATCGACGTAGGCCTCGGATCGGAACGTCGTGATCTCGATCTTGATTGCGCTGTCGCGAAGCAGCCCCCCGATCGTCCCGAAGGCCCTTCCCTGCTCCCAAATCGTGGTGCACAGCGGGGACATCAGCGCCACGATGTCATCGGGGCGCGCGTTCGTCGTGAAGTCGATCTCGAAGTCCTCGCCACGGTGCTCACCGAGGATTGCGTCGCGAACCGAGCCCCCGACGGCGTAGAGCGAGAAGCCCGCGTCGGCGAACGCGCGGGCCACGGGACCCGACAAATGCGCCAAATCACTCAGTCGGTCGTGGACTTGATCGAAGGAAGTCACTTGGAACGAGGGTACTTCGCGGCGAAAGTAACGGTGACACGAAGGTAACCTTGGGCCAGCATGTTCCACCGATTTTCAACCTGGTGGCGGGCACTTAGCGTCGTACTCCTCTGCCTCGCAACGATGGCGTGGCCCGCGGCCGCGCGAGCAGGAACGACGCCCACCTTCACGCTGCTCCACCAAGACGCCGTCGCGATCGTCACTTCCAAGGGCACCGCGCACTTCACCTTCACGATCTCGACGTCACCTGTGGGCTCCACGTCGCTCGCCCGAGTGACCATCTATCCCCGCGTTATCGATCGCTCCCAGCTCGCGCCGATCGTCACCGACACCGGAACGAAGCAAAAGTCACTAGGCACGACCAGCACTTTTAGTCTCAAATGCGAGACCCACGGTCACTACAAGTTCACCGTCGAGCTCTATTCGAGACGCCCAGCCACGCCTCGGCGGGGTTGCTCACCGGCACCGCGTCTGCACTTTCCCTGTCCGGCGCTTCATTGCGACGGGGTCTATCCCGTTCGCCTCGAAGTGACGACGAACGCTTCGACATCGACCGAGTGGTCGCTCCTCGCCGTACAGTCCACTGAGGTCGAACAACCCCTGCGCGTCGATCTCGTCGAGACGATGGACCCGAGTGCGTGGGTGCACGCGAAGCGCTCCATCGCCGTACTACATCTCCTCGCGCACCACCCTTCATCGGCGATCTCACTGAGCGCCGACTATCGAACGCTCGATACCGTGTCCCAACCGGGATCAAAGAACACCCTCTTTCGCACGGCGCTGCGCGAGGCGTTCGTCAGTCCCCTGCACGAGGCCGTCAACGCGCCGCCGGCAAATATCGACTTCGGCGGTCTCGCGGTCCACGGCTTCGGCGACGAAGTGCGTCACCAACTTTCGCTGTCGGCCAGTCTCATGAAGCACCTGACCGGTCGCGCGGTCGACAGCCCGGTCTTACTCAACGGCACGCCGTCCCTGCAGAGTCTGCGCGCCTTGAAACGCGTCGGCGTACGAGACGTCGTACTGCCCGAAGCCGACCTCACCGCCGCGCCATCGACGACACTCAACTGGGGAGCGCCCTTTTACGTCGGGGGCGTCGGGGGCGTCACCGCACTGAGCACCGATGGACCGCTCTCGACGCTCTTCGCCGATACGGCGATCAGCGCTGGCCGACGCGCGGCACTCACGCTGGGCACGTTGGCGTTCTTGCATTTCGAAGCACCGAACGCACCGGCGGCGCGCACCGTCGTCATCGTCGCTCCGATCTCCCAGACGTCCGTCGCGATTCTGAAGGACGTCTTCAACGGCTTCGCCAGCAATCCGTTCATCACACTCGCCACGCTCACGCCCTCATTCGAGGGCTCACTCGTCGCCACCAACGGCGCGCCGGCGACGCGCTCGATGCTCAATCCGCGATCGAACACGAGTTGGTCGTCGCACAACGTGACGTCGCTCAGTGCCTTGGTCGTCGAAGTCAACTCCTACGCGCCGGCGCTTCGCTCGACCAACATCGGCAACGACCTCACGGTCGCAATGGAAGCCGCCGAGATCACCGGACCACCGGGAGGACGACAGTCCGCCATCAACGCCGCGGCCAGTGCACTCAAGGGTCAGCTGAGTAACTTTTCGGTCGATCCGAGCACGATCACGCTCGCCGGCTCCGGGACGTCGATTCCCATCACCTTGACGAATCACGCGCCCTACACCGTGATGGCCGACGTCCATCTGCTGACCGACCAGATCACGTTCCCCAAGGGCAACGACGTGCCGGTGTCGTTGAACGCGCCAACGAAGTCGGTGCGCGTCGCGACGTCGAGTCACACCGGCAGCAGTTTGACATTGCAGGTCATCGTCACCACCCCGAACAATCGGCTGGTCCTCGCGCGCGCCGCCATCCCGGTCCGTATCGCAGGGACGTCGATCGTCGGCTACTTCTTGACCATCGCGTCACTACTGGTGCTCGCCTACTGGTGGTTGCGCACGTACCGGAAAAAACCCAAGGGTCGTCACGCCCGATGAGTCGCGCGTCGACGCATAGCTCGCGCGTCGTCTCCATGGCGAGCGGCACGATGGTGTCGCGGCTCACCGGGCTGTTACGGGTACTCGTCCTGGCGTGGGTCCTCGGCTTCACTCCCATCGCCGACTCGTTCAACCTCGCCAACACCGTGCCCAACATGCTCTTCGACCTCGTGCTGGGGGGCGTCGCCGGCGCGACGTTCATCCCGGTCTTCGTAGAACGACTCGCGCTCGACGGCGAGCGACGCGCGTGGAAGTCGATCTCGAGCGTCGTCACCGGCGCACTCGTCGTCCTCGCGACCGCGTCACTCATCGCGTGGTTCTGCGCACCGTGGATCATCGACGGCTTCACCGCCTTTCGCGAGACGAAGAGCGCGGAGTCATTGGCCGTCCTCGCTCAACAACGCGCGGTCGCGACCGATCTGTTGCGATGGTTCGTTCCCCAGATCTTCTTCTACGGCGTCATCGGCATCGCGACGTCGTTGCTCAACATTCGCAATCGATTCGGCGTCGCGGCGTGGGTACCAATCGCCAACAACGTCGTGTGCATCGGTGTACTCGTGTGGTTCCACCTCGTCGATCCAACACCGATGCTTGCCACGTTGGGCGGCTCACGTGACCTCATGTGGCTCGGACTGGGCACGACGCTGGGCGTCGCGGTCCAGTTCCTCTGTCTGATCCCTTCGCTATTTCGCGCCAACCTTGCTCGACTCTCGTTTCGTTTCAACTTGAAAGACCCCGCCCTTCGCGCCGTGAGTCGACTCGGCAGTTGGACGCTCCTGGTCGTGTTACTCAACCAGCTCTCGCTCTTCGTCGTCTTGGCCTTCGCCTTCGGCATCGGCGGTGACGGCCCCGTCAGTGCCTACACCTACGGCTGGTCCTTCATGCAACTCCCCTACGCCGTCGTGGTCGTCTCGGTACTCGGCGTGCTCACGCCGCAGCTCGCCGGCATGTCGACCGCCGCTGACTACGAGGGTCTCAGTGAGCGCCTTCGCTTCGGACTGCGACAGTCACTCGTGATCATCATTCCCTGCACGCTCGTGCTCTTGGTGCTGGCTCAACCGATCGTCTCGATAATGCTGAAGCACTTCAACGCGACACACCGTTGGGACGTCGGAACCGTACTGGCCGTGCTCGCCGCCGGACTCCCCGGCTTCACGATCTTCCAGTTGTGCGTGCGCGGTCTGCAGTCGATGCAGCGCGCGCGCGAGGTGTTCTATCTCTACTTCTTGCAGAACGCCCTCACGGTCGTCTTGTGCATCGTCATCGGACGTCACTCGATCGCCGGTCTCACCGCCAGCGTCTCCATCGCCTACAGCGCCGCGGCGGTCGTGGCCTTGATGGCGCTCGCCCGACACCGCGTCGTGATCGCCTCGGTCATATGGTCGCGCCACGTTCGCCGGAGTCTGGGCGCGTCGTTAGTGGCCGCTCTGGCCATGGCGCTCGCCTACGCCGGACCGACGTGGAACCGGGGCGTCGGTCTGGTGACACGCTTCTCGTTCGCCGTCCTCGCCGGGCTCGGCGCCTACGCGCTCGTGGTCGTGGTCCTCCAGCACCGCGTGACGCGCGTCGGTGCGAAAGATGCAAGGCTGAACTAGTTCAAAGGGGGGCCATGGCTCGAATTCGCGTAGTGACCGACAGTGCGTGTGACGTTCCCGAAGAGATCGCACGTCGTCTCAACATCGACATCGTGTCACTGAGCATCCGCTTCGGTGACGAGGAGTTCACCGACCGTGTCGATCTCTCCCCCGAGGCGTTCTGGGCCAAATGCAAGGCCAGCAAGACGCTCCCGGAGACCGCGGCCCCGTCGCCCGGCGCCTTCCAGGCCGCGTACGAACGCGCGGTCGCCGACGGCTGTGACGGCGTCATCGTGCTCACGCTGTCGGCGCTGCTGTCGGCGACGAATCAGTCCGCGGTCCTGGGGGCCGAAGCTGTCGCCGACAGACTCGTCGTCCGCGTCGTCGACACGAAAGCCGTATCGATGGCCCAAGGTCTTCTCGTCATCGACGTCGCCGAGATGGCTGCGACCGGAGCGGACCTCGAACAGCTCGTCGCGCACGCCGAATCACTGGTCGCGAAGGTCGGCGTCGTCGCGATGCTCGATACGCTCGAGCACCTCATCAAGGGTGGTCGGGTCGGCGGCGCGCGCGCGCTCCTCGGTCAAGTGCTCTCGATCAAGCCGTTGCTCGAACTGAAAGACGGCGTCGTGGCCGAGGCCGGCCGACAACGAACCCGGTCCAAGGCCCTCGTCGCGATCGCCGAAGTCGCCAGGTCCCACGCACCCCTGAAACGTCTGGCGCTCGTCCACGGCGCATCGAGTGAGGTCGCGAATCTGGAGTCGCTGGTGAAGGACGTCTCGACGCAGAACCCCATCATCGTCACCGACATGGGTCCGGTCGTCGGCACGCACGGTGGCCCGGGGATCATTGGACTCTGTTGGATCGAGGCGTGACCGCGACGTTGCCCGGTAGATTGGCGCCATGACCGAAGCGAAGAAACCCAGCGACGGCGACTTCGTCGACAAGGCGCTCTTTCAGTTCGACCACGTCCTGGACATTGTCCACGACAAGGTGCTGCGACCGATTCTGTTGGCCGGTCGCGCCGTCGCCTACGGCCTGGTCATTCTTCTCGCCGCCTTCTTCCTCGTCGGGGCACTGCTCATCGGACTGCTCCGCTTCGTCGACGTCTACTGCTTCGCGGGCCGTGAGTACCTCAGTTACGTCTCGGTCGGGGCCTTGTCGCTTCTCGCGGGACTCATTGTCTGGCGCAAGCGTCGTCCGGTCAACCTGAGGAAGTAATGCCCGAACACACTCGTGTCTTGATCATCGGCTCGGGACCGGCCGGGCTCACGGCCGCCATCTACAGTGCGCGCGCGCAGCTCAACCCCATCGTGATCGAAGGTGAGCCGTCGTCGACCACCGACCAGCCCGGCGGCCAGCTGATGCTCACGACCGACGTCGAGAACTACCCCGGCTTCCCCGAAGCGGTAACCGGACCGGAGCTGATGGCGAACATGCGCGCGCAGGCGCTGCGCTTCGGCGCCGATCTTCGGATCAACAAGGTCCAGGTACTCGACACCGATTCGCGGCCCTTTCGTGCGTGGCTCACCGACGACGACGAACCGAGCATCACCGCCGACACCGTGATCCTCGCGACCGGCGCGCGCTCGATGATGATGAACGTGCCCGGCGAAGAGCGCTTGCTCAGTCACGGGCTCTCGACGTGCGCGACGTGCGATGGCTTCTTCTTTCGCGGACAGGACATCGCCGTCGTCGGCGGTGGCGACTCGGCGATGGAAGAGGCGCTCTTTCTCACGCGCTTCGCCTCGAGCGTCACGGTCTTGGTCCGACGCGACGTCCTTCGCGCGTCCAAGATCATGCAGGAGCGCGCGCTGGCCAATGAGAAGATCCGTTTCGCGTGGAACACCAGGGTCACCGAGGTCCTCGGCGACGAAAAGGTCGCGGGGCTCGCGGTCCAAGACACCGTGACCGGCGAGGATCGCACTATCGACGTGACCGGCGTCTTCGTCGCCATCGGTCACATTCCGAACACGACGTTGGTCATCGGACAGGTCGATCTCGAAGAGAACGGCTACGTGCGTACCGGAGTTGGTTCGTTCACGAACATCGACGGTCTCTTCGCCGCCGGTGACGTGCAGGACCACGTCTATCGTCAGGCCGTCACGTCGGCCGGATCGGGCTGTATCGCCGCGATCGACGCCGAGCGGTGGCTCGAGGCACAGGGTCACTAACGAAGTTCCACTCGCTAAAGTGGTTCTCTGGCGCACGAAGGCGCCACCTTTGGAGGTGCTTATGAGCGAGCAGATCACGACCCTGACCGACGCAACGTTTGACGAAGTTGTGGGCGCGTCGGACAAGCCGATCCTCGTTGACTTCTGGGCCGAATGGTGTGGCCCGTGCAAGATGATCGCCCCAATCCTCGAAGAGTTGGCCGTCGAGCAGGCCGACAAGTTCACCATCGGCAAACTCGACGTCGACCTCAACGTCGCGACCGCTACGAAGTTCTCCGTCATGAGCATCCCGACGCTGTTGCTGTTCAAGGACGGCGAAGTCGTGGCTCGACTCGTCGGCGCCAAACCCAAGGGCGCGATGCTCCAAGAGATCTCCGCGAACCTGTAGTCCAGTCTGTCGAACTTCGATTCGCTCCAACTCGGTGACACGGGTCCTCGTGTACGTGAATTGCATGAGCGACTGGCCTCCCTCGGACATCTTTCGACGAACGACGCCCAAGAGACATTCGGCGAGGGCACCGCAGCACTCGTCGAGGCGTTTCAGCGTTCGCGCGGACTTCCGCTCTCTGGCGCGGTCGATGACACCACCTGGGAGTGCCTGATCGAGGCCGGCTGGCGCCTCGGACACCGGCTCTTGTACCTCAGCCATCCCAATCTGCGCGGTGACGACGTCGCGGAATTACAGGTGCGACTGGCCCAGTTTGGGTTCAATCCGGGTCGCATCGACGGGATCTTTGGCGTCCTCACCGAAGAGGCACTGAGCGACTTCCAACGAAACTGCGCGCTCGAGGTGAGCGGCACGCTCACGCGAGCCACGTTGGTGGAGCTCGTACGCATGACCTCTACGCACACCTCACGAAGTCTCGTCACCGACGCCCGTGACCGCGCCGGCTTCCACGATGTGCCGACCGGACCACTGGTCGTCTCGGGTCAAAGTCCACTCGCTCCCCTACTCGCGCAAAGATGTGAGCGCTTCTTCAAGGTTGAGGTCCTCGGCGATGAAAGCCCGGACGCCGTTGCCTCGTTCGCGAACTCGAACGGCGCCGCCTTCGTCATCTCGCTCCAAACCCTCAAGCACATCGATGGCGTACGGCTGCACTATTGGGCGAGCTATCGCTCGCACTCGCGTCGAGGAGAGCAGCTCGCTAGTCAGATCGCATCAGCCTTCACTCAGGCGGACCACTTACCGAGGGTTGAGGTGACGGGCATGGCACTGCCAATTTTGCGCGAAACAAAGATGATCACGCTCCACATCGAGCTCGGAAACCTCAACGTTGAGACTCTCGAGGAACTGGCCGAGGTAATTTCGACCGTATTCGGCGAAGTTATCCACAGATAGGGGTGATTTCGCACCTCGAAGTAGGGGATTTCGTCCCCGAAACCCCTTTGTTTAAAGCAAAACCTGAGAAACCCACAACTTCATCCACAAGTTGGGGATAACTTCAACTTGAAGGTTAGGTTTAGGGTTCAAGGTTACTTCGGGTTCGAGATCGCGATGTAGAGACGCTCCAGGTCATCGAGGTCCGCAAAGTCAATGATTATGCGGCCATTGCGGCCTTTCAGGTCCACGTGGACCCGGGTATCCAAGTAATCCTCCAGCAAATGCTCAAGTTCGGCGACGCTCGCGTCAGGCACCGGGCGAAGACGCGCCGCCCCGAGACCGGGTTTGGCAATCGGCTCGCTCTCCACGACGGCTTTGGGTTCGAGAAAGGTCTTCACGGCCTCTTCGGTGGCTCGAACTGACATCTCATTCTTGATGACCCGCGCCACCATGGTCGCCTGAGCGTTCGGATCCGTGATCGCCAGCAGCGATCGAGCGTGCCCGGCCGTGATGAGTGAAGAGGCCAGAGCAGACTGCGCAGCTTCGCCCAATTGGAGAAGTCGTAACGTATTCGTAATATTTGCTCGACTCTTGCCAACACGCTGGGCTACCTGCTCGTGGGTCAGGTCGAACTCGTCGATCAACTGTTGGTAAGCAGCCGCCTCTTCCAGCGGATGCAGATCGACGCGGTGAAGGTTCTCGACAACGGCCTGCTCCAGCGAGAGACGATCGTTCACGTCGACCTGCACGAGGACCGGCATGAATTCCAATTCGGCGAGAATCGCCGCTCGCCAACGTCGTTCGCCGGCGATGAGTTCGTAGTGTCCTTCTTCGCCATCGACTGGTCGAACGATGATCGGCTGCAGAACGCCGAGCTCCTTGACGGAGGAAGCAAGGGCCACCAAACTCTCATCGTTGATCGCCTTGCGAGGTTGATAGGGATTTGGTCGAATCGATTGCACCGGGACCCGTCGCAGCGGTCCTTCACTCGTGGTGGTGATAGCCGCCTCGGCCATTGGTGTCTCGTTCTCGGGAATAAGGGCGCCGAGCCCTTTCCCAACCCTGGTTTCCTAGCCATTCATGATCTCCTCTGCTAGAGCGCGATAGGCCATCGCACCTTTGGATGTTGGGTCGAAAACGGTGATCGGCTGGCCAAATGACGGTGCCTCGGCCAGACGAACGGTCCGGGGGATTACGGTTCGACACAGCTCGTTCTCGAAGTGCCGTTTTACTTCCTTCGCCACGTCCCCGGAAAGGGTGATCCTCGAGTCATACATGGTCAATACGACCTTTGAGATGCGCAACGTGGGATTGAGATTCTTCTGAACGAGATCCACGATGCGCTGGAGTTGCGTCAATCCTTCGAGGGCGTAGAACTCAGTCTGCACCGGCACCATGATCTCGGTTGCGGCGGCAAAGGCGTTGATGGTTATTAGTCCGAGCGACGGGGGACAGTCGATGAAGATGTAGTCGAAATCCCCTTCCACGGAGGTCAATGCCCGCTTTAGGCGTAGTTCGCGTGAGATCACCGAGGTGAGTTCCTGTTCAACTCCGGCGAGGTCAAGCGTGGCCGGAGCGACGAAAAGGTTGTTGTAGCCCGTTGGCTCGACGATGTCGACCATTGGGACATCGTTCAAAAGTACGTCGTAGACTGACCGTTCGAATTGCCGTCCATCCACACCCAAACCGGTTGTGGCATTGCCTTGAGGGTCGAGATCGACAATTAGGACTCGCTTGTCCCTTTCGGCAAGGGCAGCTCCCAATGAGGTTGTAGTTGTGGTCTTGCCGACACCGCCCTTTTGGTTGGCTACAGCAAAAATCCTCATTGTGGTGGCATCCGCCATAAGCCTCTTCCCAACCTAAGGAATCCCGACACTGCGTCGAACTCCTGCCATTCAACTCTCTTTTCGGCAACTCGTCAAGTACCAATGTTTCACGTGAAACATTTGAACCCGAATCCCGCAGAATGTTTCACGTGAAACATTCTCAATTCGCAAACACGTACATCACAAGCGTTTCGGTGCGATTCCCGAAGCGGTGCCTTCAAAGCGACCCACAATGTTTCACGTGAAACATTAGAACAGAGGTCGCTTTCGAGGCGTCCCGATAGACCTAGGGTACTCGCTCGGCGTGGAATGTGTCTTTCGAAGGACCTGGTACGCGGCGCCGTGGCGAACACGACCTTCAGCGACAAGCCCTAATTCGGCCAGTTTGGCTGGATTCCAACGTTCAATTTCCGTGTCCTGCGGTGGTTCGGATACGATCATCACTCCCCCGATCCTCATGAACTGAGCTCCGCACTCTGCTGTGACTGCCGGCGGACCAAAGGATCGTGCGGTCACGAGGTCGAAAGTCTCGATGAACTCGGGGATTCGTGCGGTTTCCTCCACTCTTCCCTCGATCACGGTGCCGTTCGCCGGCGCGCCCTCCCATTCGAGCACCTCTTTCAGGAAATTAGCCCGTTTCACCATGGAATCGGTGAAGACGGCTGGACAATGCCAACGATCCAGCAAGAAGAGACCAGGGAGACCGCCGCCACTGCCGAGGTCCAAGAAAGTTTCCGGGGGAGTGAGTGACCGCTCTTCCCAGCACAACGCGAACCCCAAGGAGTGCGTGAAATGCGGTTCGATTGCATTCGGGCCTAAAAAACCCCGCGCCCTCGATTCCTCGAGGACGCGGGGCAACCAATCGTTGTTCACTGTCTAATTATGCCGGTGCCACCACGACAAAGCGGCGCGGGTCATCCCCTTCGGATCGAGTGACGACATTCGGGTTCTCGGAAAGCGCGTCATGAACGGCCTTTCGGTCGGCTGCAGACATCGGCTCGAGGGCGCGCTCTTCACCAGTCTCGACTACTTCGGTCGCCACTTGCTGGGCGAATCGCCCAAGTGCGGCGACTCGCCGTTCCCGATACTGCGCCACGTCAACGAGGATCCTGTCAGTTCGACTCGGACTCTTCGCCTGAACCACCGTACGGGTCACCTCTTGAAGAGCCTGAAGAGTGGTGCCCCGAGGACCGACGAGAACACCAAGTTCCGTCGGCGGACTCGCGTTGACCGAGAGTTCGACCGTCTCCTCGTCCAACTCTTTGACGGTTATCTCCGCTTGAATGTTCATCGACGCCAAGAGGCCTTCGAGGAACTCCTTCGCAATGGTTCCCTGTTCGGCCAGCGAAATTCCTTCGGCCATGGTGTCCTCCTTTGGTTGACTCTTTTCAGATCGCGGGGCGGCCTTCACGGCGCCTTCGGGTTGACGACGAGCAGCGGTCTTCTCGCGCTCTCGCCGTGGTTCAGATTCGCTCCTCGGCGCGCGAGGCTTCTCGCTACGTGGTCCGTTCGAGCGCGGTCGCTCTTCGCGGCCGCCCGATCGACGTGAGCGCTTGGGTCGTGGCCCACTCGGACGAACTCGAGCTCGCACCCGGGCCTCTCCCCGGACGCGGCCGAATAGACCCGCCTTGGGCTCTTCGATGACTTCGACTTCGGCGTCGTCGCGGTGCACGCCCAGGTGGGCGAGCGCTCGATCGGTCGCCTCTTCAATTGATTTTCCAGTGGTTTCTACCCAGTCCATGGGTTAACGCGCCTTTCTTTTACGCTTCGCTTTGGAGCGAGACTGCACTTGCGGCTTGGGGGTTGAGGGTTTCGTAACGGGACGGTTCTGAGGTTGAGGCTTGCTGGGATCCGGCTTGTTGACCGGCGCCTTCGGCTTGGCTCCGTTCGACGCCTGGGCGCCCGGTATCTCTTCGACATGGGGTCGGTTGGCCCCGTCCTTGTGCTCTTCTTCTATTTCCGCCCGATGCGTGGAGGCCTTTACACCGTTTTTGGTGGGGTCCGAGAGTCCAGTTCGGAACATCAAGTATTGAGTTAATATGCGGATAGATGTTGAAATAATCATATACAGAACGACAGCGGCTGGGATAATCATGTAGAAGTATGCAAAAATAAGCGGTAGGAATCTCTGCATCGCCTGCTGCTGGGCCGGCATCGCCTGACCAGTCTTACGACTGCGGTTGTTGATCTGCGCCATCTGGAAGTACTGCAGCCCAACGGCGGCCAATACGAAGAGTATGAAGGGGATCTGGGCCAGGAACGAACTGTGGACGCTAAACAGCTTCAAGTTAAGGTCCATACCAAAGGCTTTGATCTGACCGCCCGAGATGACGAGATCGTGGTACATCTTCGAGCCCGTCGGGATGTAGCGCGGGTGCGATACCAGCTTCCCGTGCTTCATCACTTGATTGGCGAGACCCTTGATGACGCCGTAGAGCATGATGAGGAACGGTGTCTGCAGCAACATCGGGAGGCAGCCCCCCAGGGGGTTGACCCCTTCTTCCTTGTACAGCTTCATCATCTCTTCGTTGAGGAGTTGACGGTTTTCCGGACCCTTGTACTTCTGCTGGAGCTTCTTCAGTTCCGGCTGGAGCTTTTGCATCGCCGCCATCGACTTGGTGCTCTTGATGGTGAAGGGGGTCAACACCGCCATGATCACGACCGTCAACAGAGCGATGGCCACGGCGTAGTTCGGGAAGATGCCGTAGAAGAAGGCCATAATTCGGCCCAAAAGGTCATAGATCGGCTGGAAAACCGCGCCAACGTGGTGGGCAAAGGACTTCATCGCTGAGTACTCCTAGCTTCTTTCGGTGGGGGGACCAGGTCCACACCGTGGGGACCTAGCGGACGACAACGAGAGAGTCGGCGCAGCGCGAAGGCGCCTCCGCGCAGGGCGCCGTGTGTTTCAATGGCCTCGGCCGCGTAGGCGGAACACGAAGGATAGAAACGACAGGCCGAGACGCGTCCGGCGCTGAGTCGCCGGTACAACGAGATGAGCGTCAGAAACGCCCGTGCGACCGGCGAGGCCTCAGAGCGCGCCGGAGCGTGTGAGGGATTCTCGAAGGTGATGCTGGAGTTCGTCATAGGAGAGTTTTCCTGTCTCATTTCCACACCTGATCAGGTATTTACCAGGTTGGGGTTGGGGGTCAAGACCATCGAAGAGCGCCCGCAAGCGCCGGCGGATCCGGTTGCGAACAACCGCATTGCCGACCTTTCGACTGATCGCGTACGCCACCGCCACTGAAGGCGCGTCAGAGGACTCCGCAACGAAACTGATTCGAAGTGAGCCACTCTGTCCCCGTCCAGTAGGTGTGGCGAACAAGGCGAACTGCCGTCGGGTGCGAACCCGATCGGGCACGTTGCGCTTAGACCGTCAACTGGTGACGGCCCTTGTTGCGACGGGCTTTCAGGACGGCACGACCGGCACGGGTTCGCATGCGCGCACGAAAACCGTGCGTTTTAGCCCTTTTGCGCTGGTTGGGCTGATAGGTACGCTTCACAAAATCCTCTTCTCAAATGTCTCGATACGCTTCGCGGTACCCCCTGGGGGTCGCTGGCGCGCTACTGGGAACAATCTTACCTGACCGGACCGGGCCCCCCGGCGAGAGGTTTCAAATAGGTGTATGGTGACTCTCCCGACGGGTCCGACGCGAGCTCTGCGGAGCAGTGGCCTGTGGATAAACTGAAGTTCGATCTGTGGAGGAAGCGCGTGCAAGCTGGGGAGGAGATCTGGGTTGCACTTCGTGACTCCTTACGTGGTAACGCTTCTGAGGCCGTTTGGGCAGCGGGACTTAACACACTGCGCCTTGTGGATTACCACGACAATGAAATTGTGATCGGCGCACCGAATCAAATTCAACTGCTTCGCGTGCAGCAGCGCTACCTCCCCTTCATCACCGAGCAGGCGCAGCTCTTAGTCGGCCACGAGGTCCAGGTCTCACTCACGATCACCGATCCCGCCGATGACCCGGGCACACTCGCAAGTGCCGAAGAGGAGCCGGAGGTGACGTCGAGCACGGTCGCCTTCGCACCGAGTGTCGATCGACCAGCACGCCTCGATCCGCGCATGACGTTCGATTCCTTCGTTCCCGGGTCGTCGAACCGCCTGGCCTTCGCCGCCGCACAGTCCGTCGCTGAAACTCCTGGTCGTGCCTACAATCCGCTCATGATCTACGGGAACTCCGGTCTCGGCAAGACACACCTGCTGCACGCCATCGGCAACTACGTCCAGGAGAACTACCCCGGTCGAAAGGTTCTCTACGTCTCGACCGAGACGTTCCTGAACGACTTCATTCGTGCGATTCAAACGAGGACGCAACTCGCGTTGCACGAGCGCTACCGCGAGAACGATGTGTTGTTGATCGACGACATCCAATTCATGGAGACGCGTGGCGAGACATTTCACGAAGAGATCTTTCACACCTACAACGCACTCCACGGCGAGGGTAAGCAGATCGTCCTGACCTCGGACCGCTCACCGCGCGACTTAGCGGGACTCCAGGAACGATTTCGCAGTCGTCTGCTCCAGGGCCTGGTCACCGAGATCGACCAGCCCGACCTCGAGACCCGTATCGCCATCCTTCGTTCGAAGTCCGAGCGCGAGGGTATCGCGCTGCCGAACGATGTCGCGGAGTGGATTGCGCACCGCGTGCGCGACAACATCCGAGAGTTGGAGGGCTCCATCACCATGTTGCGTGCCTTCGCCAACTTGCGCCAGGAACCGATCTCCCTCGAGCTCGCCAAAGCGCACCTGACGAACCTCGGTCAAGAACAGGTCGTCCTCAAACCCGAGACCATCCTGTCGGTGGTCGCCGACTTCTACGGACTCTCGGTAGAGGACGTTCGTGGCTCCAAACGTCTGCGACCGTTGGTACACGCCCGACACATCGCGATGTACCTGATTCGAGATCTCTTGAACAACTACTCCTATCCGATGATCGCGAGAATCTTCGACGGGCGTAACCACACGACCGTTATCAGTGGCGTGGAAAAGATCAAAGAGCAGATCACGGTGAATCCCGAAGTGCTCGCTCAGGTGAATCAACTCAAGCGTCGGCTCCAGGGGGAGAGTAGGGAATAGTTTGTGCGCAACCTTGGGCACTCCCTGTTGATTTCACGTTGAGAACGAACCGGTAGTGCACATCACTTCAGGGTTGAGTGCGCAGGGTTGAGACAGTTAGCCACAGAGTTGTGTGTAGGTCGACTTCGTGAAAGAGTCTTCTAACCAGGGATGTAGGGTGGTAATCCACATTTCCACAGACCTACTACTACTAAGACCTCTACACACATAAAAAACACACCGTAATCTCAGTAGCAACGAAAGGCAGTCGAATGAAGTTCAAGTCAGAGCGCGACATTCTCGTTGAAGCACTTAGTGCCGCGAGTCGTGTTGTCGCCACACGTCTCATCGGGGCTTCGTCGGGTGTCCTACTCTCACTCAGTGGAAACCAGCTCGTCGTCACGGGTACCGATCTCGATATCACGGTTCGCACGACGGTCGACGTCATCGGGATCGAAGACGGTTCATCGGTCGTTCCCGCGCGACTCATCGTCGACGCGGTGCGCTCACTCGAAGCGGGCGCGGTCACGATCTCGAGTACTGAAGAGACCGTTGAGATCTCACTCGCACGCGCGAAGTTCTCGTTGCGCACGTTCGCTGTAGTCGACTACCCGAAGTTGCCACCGGTCACCGGTCCAGAGACGACCATCGCCGCGTCGGATCTGATCGCCGGACTCAACCAAGTCGTGCGCGCAGCCGCCAACGATGATGCCCGGCCACTGCTGACCGGAGTGCTGTTCACGACCGACAACGGTGTGCTGCGACTCATCGCTACGGACTCGTATCGACTCGCGGTGCGCGACGTACCTGAGGTCGAAGGGATCGGCGGCTCGCACGACCTCCTGGTCCCCGCGCGGGCCCTTCAAGAGCTCCAACGCGCCGCGGCGTCACTACCACCCGAAGCGACCATCGGTGTGACACTCACCGACGCCGAGATCTGTTTCATGGTCGGCGGCACGAGTATCGCCTCACGCCTGATCGATGGAAACTACCCCTCCGTGCTTCAACTCATTCCGGCGAGTTACCCCAATCAACTCCGCGTCGCCAAAGACACGCTCTTGACGTCACTCAAGCGCGCCAAATTGCTCGCGAAGGACTCAACGTCCTCGGTCCGGCTGACGATGAAGGATCGCTCCGTCGAGATCCGTACACAGAGCCACGACGCGGGCGACGTCGAGGACAACGTCGACGCCGACTACGGCGGTGAAGAGATGACCATCGCCTTTAACCCGAGCTTTCTGATTGACGGCATCGAAGCCGTGCCGGGCGACGAGGTCGTGTTGGAGATGTCGGACTCGGTGCGACCAGCAATGGTGCACGGCGTTGAGGACTCGCGATTCCGCTACCTTCTCATGCCGGTGCGCGTCCAGTAGTCACGGTCGAACGTCGTGGGCCTCCACGAGTTGCGTCTGCGGAACTTCCGACTCTTCGAAGAGCTCACCTTTCTCCCCGATACCGAGGCGATCACGGTGCTGTTGTCGCCGAATGGAACCGGAAAGACCTCCGTCCTCGAAGCCGTGTACACACTCGCCACTGCGGCCTCCTTTCGCACGGGGGCGGCCAGCGACCTGATCCGTGCCGGTGAGAGCGCGAGCGAGGTCCACGGAGTGCTCTTCCAACGCGAACGGCGCGTGCAGGTGGATCTGACGCTCACGCGCGGCACCCGAAACACCACCAAGCGCATGCTGGTCAACGGCCAACGTCCCAAATCGCGTGCCGACGTCGCTGAAGCGCTGCCTCTCACGATCTTCACGCCAGAAGGCGTCGACATCGTTCGCCAAGGACCCGAGAACCGCCGCGAGTTCTTGACGAACCTCCTCACCGACGTCGACCTCACGACCGGTGACGTCATTGAACGCTTCGCACGAATACTGAGCCAACGAAACGCACTACTGCGCCAACTTCAAGGGGAGCGTCCGACGTCGCTGCAACAGGTCGAACTCGACGTGTGGACGAGCGATTTCTGCAACGTCAGCGAAGAGCTCGTCGCGCTGCGAAAAAAGTTGCTCGATGACGTCGCACCGCTCGTCGCGAACTACTACCACGAGTTGGCCGAAGACGACTCCGTCGTCGGTGTTTCGTACGAACAGTCGTGGAGCGGGGATCTCGAACGCGCGCTTCGCGCGTCGTTCGACGACGATCGTTTTCGCGGCCACACGACGATCGGACCGCAACGCGATGACATCGCACTCTCGTTGGATGGACGTGACACTCGGCGCCAAGCGTCCCAGGGAGAGCAACGATCCCTCGCGCTCGCAATTCGGCTCGCCGGACACGAATTGGTACAGAATCGACGAGGCGTCGACCCACTGTTGCTGCTGGACGACGTGTTCAGCGAACTCGATCCACACCGAAGTGACCGGCTGTTAAACCTGCTCCCAACAGGTCAAACGCTCGTGACGACGGCGTCGCCGCTGCCGGCCGGGATGAGCCCTGCCGCGGTCATCGACCTCACCACCTTGGTGCGATGAGATCGCGCGACGAGCAACCGGCAACGTTGGGCGAACTACTCAATACCCTCGCCGGACGACTCCGCAAAGTCGATCTTCGCGAGATCGACGAGATACGAAAACTTTGGCCGAGCATCGTGGAACCGGTGATCGCCGAACACTGTCGACCGGAGTTCGTGAAGAACGGCGTGTTGCTCGTGAGCGTCCCTTCGGGCGCGTTCGCCCAACGCGTCATGAGTGACGCCACGACAATTCTGGAGGGTTTTTCATCGCTCGGCGGAGGGGCTCCGAAGGCACTTCGAACGGTACTCGAAAAGCCCCAAAAATGAGCGAAAGAAGTGACCTTTTCGGGCCCCGGAAGGGCCTGAAGTTACACCATTTCGGGTAGGATGAAACAGTCGAAAATATCTCTTCGGCCGCGCGAAACGCGCCTTAATTTTTTCATCGAAAGGATGCCTTCGTGGCCCAGAAGACAAAGGGACCCGATACCTACGACGCGAGCGACATCACCGTTCTCGAAGGTCTCGAGCCAGTCCGAGTCCGTCCGGGCATGTACATCGGCTCCACCGGTCCTTCGGGACTGCACCACCTGATTCGAGAACTCGTCGACAACTCCGTGGACGAGGCAATGGCCGGTGTTTGCACCAGAATCGACGTCACGATCCTCGCCGACGGCAGTTGTCGCGTGAGCGATGACGGCCGAGGAATTCCAGTCGAAGAACACCCCCAGTACCCGGGTCAGTCGGCCGCAGAGATCGTCATGACGACGCTGCACGCCGGTGGAAAGTTCGGCGGCGGGGGATACAAGGTGTCGGGCGGACTGCACGGCGTCGGCGCATCGATCGTCAACGCGCTCTCCACCAAACTGACGTTGGAAGTCGACCGTAATGGCGAGCACTACCAGATGTCGTTCAAGGACGGCGGCAAGCCGCAAGGCAAGCTGAAGGTCACCGGTCCCGCTCCTCGTGGTCGCACGGGAACATCGACCACCTTCACGCCCGACCCGACGATCTTTGACGACGTCGACTTTCGCGCTCAGACCATCACCGAGCGCCTGCAGATCATGGCATTCTTGAATCGCGGTCTGGAGATCCGATTCATCGACGAGCGCGTCGGACGTCAGTCAAAAGAGACGTACAAGTACAACGGTGGTATCGCCGATTACGTGCGTCATCTCAATAACACGAAAGAGTCACTCTTTCGCAAGGTCGGTTTCTACGAACAGACCGAACCCGGTCAAGAGGTGGAAGTCGCCTTCCAGTGGAACACCGGGTACTACGAAAGCATCCACTCCTTCGCCAATGGAATTGCGACCATCGAAGGCGGCATGCACGAAGAGGGATTCCGCAAGGCGATCACCAACGTCGTCAATCGATACGCGCGTAAACGCAACCTGTTGAAGGAAAAGGACGAGAACCTCGCCGGTGAGGACATCCGCGAGGGTCTCACCGCGATCGTGTCCGTTCGCTTGGCGGAGCCGCAGTTCGAAGGTCAGACCAAGGGCAAGCTCGGCAACGTGGCGATTCGTTCATTGGTGGAACGCGCCACGAATGAGAGGCTTGCCGACTGGCTCGAAGAGAATCCCAAAGAGGGCGGACAGATCGTCGCCAAATCCGTGCAAGCTTCGCGCGCGCGCCTGGCAGCGCGTCACGCACGAGATCTCACTCGACGCAAGAGTGCACTCGACGGCGCCGGCCTCCCGGGCAAGCTCGTCGACTGTTCATCGAATGAGCCGCGAGAGTGTGAACTGTTCATCGTCGAAGGAAACTCGGCTGGAGGATCGGCGAAGGACGCGCGCAATCCGCGCATCCAGGCGATCTTGCCCATTCGCGGCAAGATCTTGAACGTCGAAAAGGCGCGCTCCGACAAAATTCTGAAGAACACCGAGATCCAGGCGTTGATCTCAGCGATCGGTGCCGGCGTCGAGGCCGACTTCGACGTCTCGAAGATTCGCTACGACAAGATCATCTTGTTGGCCGACGCCGACGTCGACGGCAGCCACATCCGCACACTGTTGCTCACGTTCTTCTTCCGCCAGATGACCGATTTGGTCAACGAGGGTCACGTCTACGTCGGTCAGCCGCCGCTGTACTCGACACTGGTGGGCAAGGAGAAGGTCTACCTGCACGACGACGCGGCCAAGTCCGCGTTCCTCGTCGAGCACCCGGATCACAAGAACGACTTCCAACGACTGAAGGGACTCGGCGAGATGGACTTCGACGAGTTGCGCGACACGACGATGGACCCGACCAAGCGTGCGCTGTTGCAGATCACGGTGGAACAGGCCGCGCTCGCCGACGAGGTCTGCTCGATTCTCATGGGCGACGACGTCCCCCAGCGCCGACACTTCATTCAGACCAACGCGAAAGACGTTCGCTTCCTAGACATCTAGGCGGAGAGGCATATGGCACGCACAACCGGAAACGCAGGCGGAGGAACGCCACCACCCGAGGACGAAGTCGCCGGCTACATCGAACCCATCGAGATCAACCTCGAGATGGAACGATCGTTCCTCGAGTACTCGATGTCGGTCATCGTCTCGCGCGCCCTGCCCGACGTTCGCGACGGCCTCAAGCCCGTGCATCGACGCATCCTGTACTCGATGTTCGACCAGGGTCTGCGACCGGACCGACCGCACGCGAAGTGCGCGAAAGTCGTGGGCGAGGTCATGGGCACGTACCACCCGCACGGCGACTCGGCGATCTACGACGCCCTCGTGCGAATGGTGCAGGACTTCGCGATGCGTCATCCGCTCGTCAGCGGCCACGGCAACTTCGGCGGCACCGGTCCCGACGAGGGCGCCGCGGCCATGCGCTACACCGAGTGTCGACTCGCACCTTTGGCGCTCGAGCTGCTCGATTCGATCGACGAAGAGACGGTCGACTTCGAGCCGAACTACGACAACTCCACTCAACAGCCAACGGTGCTGCCGGCGCGCTTTCCGAACCTCTTGGTGAACGGCTCCCAGGGCATCGCCGTAGGGATGGCGACCAAGATCCCGCCCCACAACCTGGGCGAAGTGATCGACGCGACGCTGCACCTGCTGGCGAACCCGGACGCGACGGCCGATGACCTGATGGCGTTCGTGAAGGGCCCGGACTTTCCGACCGGCGCACAGATCTTGGGACGTCAGGGCATCCTCGACGCGTATCGAAACGGACGCGGATCGGTCAAGATGCGCGCCGTCGCCGAGATCGAAGAGACCAGCAAGGACGTGCGCATCATCGTCACCGAGTTCCCGTACGAGGTATCGGTCGAGTCGATCGAGGAGAAGATCTACGACCTCGTGAAGAACGGTGACGTGGACGGGATCTCCGCGGTGCAGAACGACTCGGCCGGACGCAAGGCGCGCCTCGTCGTCAAATTGAAGCGCGACGCGAACGCGAACGTCGTGCTCAACAAGCTCTATAAGAACACGTCACTGCAGACCACCTTCGCGGTCAACATGCTGGCGCTCGTCGACGGCGTCCCGCGCACGCTCAACCTCGCGCAGGTCTTGACGCACTACATCGCCCACCAGGTCGAGGTACTCACGCGCCGAACGCAGTTCCGCTTGCGCAAGGCCGAGGCGCGCGCCCACATCGTCGAAGGTCTCTTGAAGGCGATCGACATGCTGGACCTCGTGATCGCGGCGATTCGTGGATCGGACGACCGCGGAGCGGCGCGCATCGCATTGATGGCCGCGCCCTTCGAGTTCACCGAGGAGCAGGCGAACCACATCCTCGACATGACACTCGGGCGCCTCACTCGACTCGGCCGCAGCGAACTCGAAGACGAGATGGCCAAGCTGCGCGAGACGATCGCCGAGCTCCAATCGATCCTCGCGAGCGACGTGAAGCTTCGTGGCGTCATCGCGACAGAGATGACGGCGATTCGCGACAAGTTCGCGAACGACCGTCTCACCCAGATCGTGAACGACCCGGGTGAACTCGGCATGGAGGACCTCATCGATGACGAGGACATCGTCATCACTATGACCCAGGCCGGCTACGTGAAGTCGGTCGCCGCCGACGCCTTCCGGGTACAGGGTCGCGGTGGACGCGGCGTGCAGGGCGCGAAGTTGCGCGACGAGGACTTCGTGCAACAGATCGTCCACACGACCACACACGCCTACCTCTTGTTGTTCTCCAACCGCGGTCGGGTCTTCCGACTGCGCGGTCACGAGATCCCGATGAAGGAGCGCACCGCCAAGGGCACCGCCATCGTGAACCTCTTGAACCTGCAGCCGAACGAATCGATTCAGGCGATCGTGACGACCGACGACTTCCCGAAGGACAAGTTCCTTGTCTTCGCCACCGCCAACGGCACCGTGAAGAAGACGGCCTTCAGCGAGTACGACAAGTCACGTCGCGAGGGATGGATCGCCATCAACCTGCGCGAAGGCGACGAAGTCGTGCGCGTCGTCGCCACGAGCGGTGACGAGGACCTCATGGTCGTCACGTATCGCGGCATGGCCATTCGCTTCCAAGAGGCCGAGGTGCGCGAAGTGGGCCGCGACTCCATGGGCGTGCGCGGCATCAAACTGCGCGGGGACGACAAGGCGATCTCACTCGACGTCGTGCGTAGCGACGCCGACCTCTTCGTGGTCACCGACACCGGCTTCGGCAAGCGCGTCAAGGTCGAGCGCTTCAACCGTCAGGGACGTGGGGGACAAGGCGTGCGCGCCATCAAGTTGACCGCGGCGCGCGGTTTCGTGGTGGCGGCCTTCATGACGCGCCTCGACGACGAAGTGATGCTCGCCTCCACAGGCGGGGTCCTCATTCGAACACCGGTGCGCGAGGTCTCCTCGCAGGGTCGTGACGCGACGGGCGTTCGGGTGATGAACCTTGACGAGGGTCACTCGGTGGCGACCGCGGCGCTCGTGCCGACCGAAGACGAAGACGACAGCTAGGCCGCTCGACGGGCCCAGGCCCGTTGTAAGACGTCCAGGATCTGCTCGGGACCCTGGGCACCGGAGACCATGAACTTCGAGTCCATCAAGAAACTCGGGACGCCGGTGATGCCGAGTTCCAAAGCGTCGTTCTCATCGGTGCGCACTTCGGCCGAGAACGCGTCGCTCTCCCATAACGCACCGACATCGCGAACGCCGACGTCGTCGCCGAGCGAGCGAAGCGTCTCGTGGTCGCTGACGAGTTCGCCGTCGCTGAAGTAGGCGCGAAAGAGTCGCTGACTCATCTCGTCGCCGAGTCCCTGGGTCGACGCGAGAGCGATCACGCGATGCGCGTCGAAGGTGTTCGTTGGTTGGGCCGTATCGAGCGACCAGGTCATGCCCAGCGCCTCAGCACTGGCGAGCAGACGATCGTGCATCGTGTGTACCTGCGAGACGGGGATGGCGTACTTGGCGGCCACCAGTTCGGCGAGTGGTCGGTCGTAGTCGAGTTCGGCGTGGGGATCGAGTTCGAACGCACGGTGGCGCACCACGACGTCCGCACGGTGATCGAACTGCTCGAGGGCGACGGCGAGTTGACGAGAGCCGAGGTAACAAAAGGGGCACACGACGTCGCTCCACAGATCAATCACGAACGACTCACTCATCACTAAATCGTCGCACAGAGTTCGCGGTCGTGCAGAATGGGCGGATGCGAGCGCGTGAACTGGGTGTCGAGGAGGCCGCGGCACTCATCCGTCCTCGTGACGCGATCGGCTTTGGCATCATCACCGGCACACCGGTGGCGCTCTTTCGCGCGCTTGGTGCGCGAAGCGACTGGGAGGACCTCACCTTCAGCGGCGGTCTGTCACTCGGATCTCCGGAGGTATTCCTTCATCCCAACGTGCACTACCGCGTCAACTTCTTCGGCGGGAATGAACGCGCACTGATGCTCAAGGGCGCTGACGTCCAGCACACGCCGTCATTCTTTCGCCACTACGGACTCCTCATCCAGCACCTGAATCCCCGAGCGATGATGGCGCCCGTGTCGATGCCCGATGCGGACGGTCGGGTCAGCCTCTCGCTCTACAACGGCGCGACGCTCGACGAGCTCGTGCGCGCCGGTCGCGACCCCGATCGACTGCTCATCGTCGAGGCCTCGCCGCACTTCCCGCGGACCCACGCGCTGGTCGGTCACGAGAATCACCTCGATCTCGAAGACGTCGACGTCATCGTCTACACCGATGAGCAACCGACGATCTTCGCCAACGAGCCCGGCTCGCCGCAAGACATGCAAATCGCCGAGTTCGCCGCTCAGTACATCCCCGACGGCGCGACGCTGCAGACGGGCATCGGCGCCGTGCCGAACCTCGTGGCGCGCGCGCTCGCGAAGGGCGACGGCGGCGAATACGGCGTGCACTCCGAGATGTTCACCGACGGCCTCTACGAACTGATGGCCGCGGGCAAGGCCACGAACATGAAGAAGACCATCAATCGCGGGACGGCGGTCATCACCTTCGCCGCCGGGACCCGAGCGATGTACGACTTCATGGATGACAATCCCGACATCGGCGTGGCGCCGGTCTTCTACACGAACGACCCGCACGTGATCGCCCAGAACCACCGCATGGTGTCGATCAACTCGGCCCTCGAAGTCGACCTGCAGGGTCAGATCGTCGCCGACACGATCGGGGCGCGCCAGTTCTCGGGCGTCGGCGGTCACATGGACTTCACCGAGGGGACGAGCCTGTCGCTCGAACACGTGTCGTTGATCTGTCTCCAGTCGACCGCGACGGTTGGTGGCGAACTGAAGAGCCGTATCATTGGTGACATGACCCCGCATTCGACAGTGACTTCGCCACGCCAGGTGGCCGGAGTCATCGTCACCGAATACGGATCGGCCGACCTGCGAGGACGAACGGTGCGCGAACGCGCCGCCGCCCTCACGGCGATCGCCCATCCGCAGTTCCGAGACGAACTCACTGCAGCGGCTGAGTTGCTAGGGCGCTAAATGCTCATAGTTCGAGATTTAGGCATAGAGATCGGCGCTCGACGCATCCTGGACCCCGTCTCCTTCACGGTCGGCAACGCCGAGAAGGTGGGCATCGTCGGTCGAAACGGTGCGGGCAAGTCGACGTTGATGTCAGTCCTGCTCGGTGAACACCCCGAGCACCTGCGCGTCGAGGGTTCGGTCACCCACCAAGGGACCATGAGTCATCTGCCCCAGGAGCCCGTCGCCGGGGGCCTCGGTGTCGAACCGATCGGTCTCTCGCACGTGCTCTCGGCGCGCGGACTCGACCAACTGGACGCCGACATGCAGCACGCGCGCCACGAACTGGCGGCCGACCCGACCGACGCGACGATCGAGCGCTTCACCGCGTTGGAAGAGAAGTTCCGCGAGCTGGGCGGCTACGAGGCCGAGTCCGAGGTGTCGCGGCTCGCCGCCGGACTGGGACTCAAAGAGGACCTCTTGCTGGAGGACCTCGACTCGCTCTCCGGTGGTCAGCGGCGCCGCGTCGACCTGATGCGCGTGCTGTACGAGGAGCCGACCACGATGGTCCTCGACGAACCGACGAACCACCTCGACAAGGCCGCCAAGCGCTGGCTCTTCGAGGAGCTCGATCGATTTCGCGGCACGGTGCTGGTCATCAGTCACGACCTGCCCCTGTTGGACAAGTCGATCGACCGCGTGCTGGCGCTTCGCGAGGGACAGTTGCGCGAGTACAAGGGGAACTACACGAAGTTCCTCAAACTCGAAGAAGAGCGCCGCCTGAGCGAGGAGAAGCTCGCGTCGCACCAGGACGAGCAGATCGACCGACTCTCGAAGCTGGCCGACTCGATGCGCGGTCAGACCGAGAAGCGCGCCCGACTGGCCAAGGTGCTCGACCGCAAGGTGGAGAAGCTGCAGGACAATCATGTGGAGGTGACGAAGAAGGAGCGCAAGGTCACCTTCAAGTTGCCGATACCCCCGCGCAGCGGTGACGTACCGATGACCGTCGAACACGTGGCCGTGACCTACGGGTCGCTGAAGGTGCTCAAGGACGTGAACTTCATCACTCGCCGGGGCGATCGCATCGTCATCGTCGGACGAAACGGCGCCGGCAAGTCCTCGATGCTGCGTTGTCTGGCGGGCACCCAGAAGGCGCAAAAGGGCGTCGTGAAGTTCGGTGCCAACGTGACGGTCGGCTACTTCGCCCAGGAGAACGAGCAGCTGGACTTCGACAAGACCGTTCTCGGCAACCTCGAGAACGCCACCGTGGTCACCGAAGTACAGCGTCGCTCGCTGCTCGGTGCCTTTGGCCTCAAGGGTTCGGCCGCGCATCAGATGCCGGCGACGCTGTCGGGCGGCGAGCGTGCGAAGTTGGCGCTCGCGATCTTGGCGTCCTCGGACGCGAACCTCCTGTTGTTGGACGAACCGACGAACAACCTGGACCCCGCGAGCGTTCTCGCCCTCGGCGACATGATGCACAAGTGGAAGGGCACCATCGTCGCGGTGAGTCACGAACGCGGATTCGTCGAGACGCTCGAGCCGACGCACGCCGTCTTGTTGCCCGAGGAGTACTTCGATCTCTGGAACGACGACTACATGGACCTGATCGAACAGCGATAGTGCCGATCGGTCGCCGTGAGCGGACGACGAGGGTTAGTGTGCCGTATGCGTGACGTCGAACCTCCCCGATCTCGCCGATTCAATCGACGAGAGTTCGTGAGCGACCATGTGTTTCTCGCCTGAAGGGGACTTGATCGGCGGTCTCGTCGTCACCGCCATCGGCGTTGATGCGTGCTTGCACCTCAGAGGGCGCCCGGAGTACCGACTGATCGCCCCGTTCCCGATCCTGCTGGGTCTGCACCAGATCGACGAGACCTTCGTCTGGTGGCAGCTACAGGGCCACGTACCCCACGCCGTCGGCATCGTCGCGATGTGGATCTATCTCCTGTTCGCCTTCGTCGTGCTGCCCACTCTCGTGCCGACGATGGTGCTGCTCTTGGAGCCGAGAGGTCGACGGCGGGTGATCGCGCCCTTCCTGGTCTTGGGAGTGGTCACGTCGGTGGCGCTGCTCGAGACGATGCTGAGCGGTCATCCCAGTGCCAAACTCGGCTCGTACCACGTGGCCTACACGATCGGCCTCCAACACGGTGTCGTGATCATCGGTCTCTACATCCTCGCGACCTGTGGCTCGATGTTGGCCTCGGGGCTTCGCAACGTCGTGTGGTTCGGAGCGGTCAATCTCGTCGCGGTACTCGTGCTGGCGCGTCTGTGCGCCAATGGCTTCGCGTCCCTGTGGTGCTTCTACGCGGCGTTGGCGAGCGGCGCGATCGCACTGCATCTTCGACTCACCAAGACGCACCGAGAATCTGCCGCGGTTCAGTTCTCGCGCAGCCGCGCTTCGAGACGTTCACGGACGCCGGGCCACTCCGAATCCAGGATGGAGTAGATCGCGGAGTTTCGCGTCCGTCCCTCCTCGCCGTCGACCTGGGCCGCCTGCCAGTTGCGCAACACGCCCTCGAACTGGCCACCGATGCGTTCGATGGCGCGTCGCGAGCGATCGTTGCGTTCGTCGGTCTTGAGATCGAGGCGGCGCACGCCCCACACGTCGAAGGCGTGGGTCATCATGAGCAGCTTCGCCTCGGTGTTGGCGGCCGTGCGTTGCGCCCGTGCGGTGAGGAACGTTCCCCCGATCTCCGCGCCGTCGGGGTAGTCGCGCTCGAAGTACCAACGCAAGGTGAGGAATCTCGTCATGCCGATGATCTCGGCGGTGTCGCTGCGCCGAGTGGTGAACGGCACCGCGGTGCGTTGGTCGCCCTCGGCGATAAGTCGACGGACAACGGCCTCCATGGCGTCGACGTCGTCCGGCACGATTGACCATCCGAACGTCGAGCGATCACCCGAGGCGGCCGCAACGAGCCCCGGCACGTCGTCGATGGCGAGCGGGGTCAACGTCACGTAGCGACCCGCGAGCGTCACGGACAGCGGGGAGCTCATCGTTCAACTTTAGAAGAGCACCGAAAGGAGACCGTGCCGCCTACTTCTATGATTCGGCGAAGTCGATAGTGACGACCAGGACAGCGCGAGAGGAGCGAACGTGTACGTCATCGAGTACATCATCGGGCTCCTGATCGTCCTCATCACGGTCGTGAGCGTGCTCTTCATCTTGGTCCTGCCGCGCCAGCCCCAGGGCCTCGAGAAGCTCACGGTCATCGTGAACAAGTCCGTGCACTACTCGTTCGTCATGTTCGCGCGGATGGCCAAGACCTACGAGGTCAAGGACTCGATCCTCGCGCCGACGGCGCCCGTGGCCCTCATCGCACAACTCCTCTGGTGGGCCGTGTGTCTCGTTCTCGGATTCGCCTTGATGCTCATGCACACGACGCACTCGTTCGTGCACGGACTGACCCAGGCCGTGACGTCACTCTTCACTGTCGGGGCGATCCACAGCGGCGGCGCGCCGAATACGGTCCTCGACATCGCGGCCGGCGCGACGTGGGTCGTGATCGTGGCCCTGCAGATCGCCTACCTGCCCTCGCTCTACGCCTCCTTCAGCCGTCGCGAGGCGCTCGTGACCATGTTGCAGAGTCGCGCCGGATCTCCGGCGTGGGGACCGGAACTGCTCGCGCGCCATCAACTGGTCGGCATCAACGACGCGCTGCCCCAGCTCTACGCCGATTGGGAGCAGTGGGCGGCCGAAGTGACCGAGAGTCACACCACGTATCCCGTCTTGCTGCTCTTTCGCTCGCCTGAACCGTGGCTCAATTGGATCATCGGTCTTTTGGCCGTGCTTGACGCCGGGGCGATGCAGTTGGCCCTCTCGCCCAGCACCGCGCCGAGCCAGACGCGCCTGTGTATTCGCATGGGATTCACGCTCTTCAATCGCCTGGCCGGTTCCCTGGGCTACCCGGTCGATGACGACCCCGACCCTGATTCGCCGATCCAGTTGACGTTCGAGGAGTTCGCCAGTGCCGTCGAAAAGCTGGCGCTCGTGGGTTTCCCGATGGAGCGAAGTGCCGAAGAGGCGTGGCCGCAGTTTCGGGGCTGGCGCATCAACTACGAAGCCTCGGCCTACCGATTGGCCGACGCCTTCACGGCGCCCCTCGCGCCGTGGTCGGGGACTCGTCGTAACCTGCGCGCCGGCGTGGTCGAACCGCGCCGTCCCCCGCACCGCGCACCGGCTGCGGTCGCCAAGTTCGTGAACGCCCGACCCGAGGTCGTCAATCCGCCGCACGCGCAACAGACCCGAACGTGGAAGCCGTCACGCCACAGGCCCACATGAATCGAGACCCGCACCATAGGGCGCGGGTCTCGACTGTGTACTGACGTCTGTTCCGGATGAGACTGCGTCGGCCTCGCCGACAGACTTTTCAGATGTGGTTAGTAGAGGATGGGTCCGCCGGGATTGATACCTCCTGATGACGAAGTGGATACTTGGATATAGGTCGGGTCAACGGCGATCGTGGACCAGGTTCCCGTGTAGGAGGATCCGTCGGCGTTGTTGACCTGGCCGGTGTAGTTGTAGATCGGCAACATCCACACCGAACCGTCGGTCAGTTGGTACGTCTGGTACGAGATCGTCTCGGCGTCGAGCGTCACGTTGACGATCGGAGGACCGGACGGTGTCGTCGTGGTCGTGGTCCCATCCGCTGCGTTCGCCACTGGCGGCGTTGACACACCACCGCTCGAACCAGCGCCGACCCCGGTCGTCGAGGATCCCGACGCCGAGGCGCCGTTCGCCGCGAAGTACGACTGCTGGGTGGCTTCGAGGACTGCGACACCCGCGGCCGGGCTCTGCAACGGGTAGTTGACGGCGGGCATGGCGCTGAAGGCCGGTCCGTCCATCGACACGAGGCTGTTGTTCTGGTCGACCGTGATGTCCAGGTACTGGTCGGTCATCTGACCGTCGACCGTCACGCTGTAGGTCGCTTCCTTCTCGTTGGTCGTCACCGTCGGCTGACCGGGTGAGGTCACGACGTTGTTCGAGGTCGAGAACTGGGGGTCGGTGACCTGGTAGTTGTAACCGAGCTGCCCGAGGTAGTTCGCGACGTCGCCGTTCACCGTCGAGTCACTCGGCATGGCGACCGTCGTGCCGTCTGAGGTGGTCGACGAGGTGCCCGCCGCCTGGGGGATCGCGAGGGAGTACGACCACTGCGGCACCGAGTCATAGGTCTCGTACTCGACGTAGTTGCCCGTCGGGTCGGTGATCATGAAGTCCTGACCGTCGTTGTTCTGGTCGACCGGCGTGCCCGAGACGCCGAAGACCCCGGCGAGGCGTGCGGCCTCGGCCGAGGCGCTCGTCGGCAGCGTCAGTTCGTAGGCCGCGCCGGTACCGGCGTTGACGCCCAAGTCCGGACCCGTCGTGAAGTTGAACTCCTCGTAGATGCGCATCATGTCGTTCTTCGCCGGGATGTGTGCCGTGCCGAAGCTGGCCCCAGGCTTCGCAGCCCCCAGCGCCGCGCGACTGTGCGGGGCGGCCAACGCGAAGACCGAGAGGCTCGGCGAGGCGCCGTCCAACGCGGCGATGCCACCGACGCTGAGCGCCGCGGCCAGGGCCACCGATCCGGCCATTCGAAGTTGGAAGCTGCGCAGCACGTGACGTCGAGCGCGTGGCGCTTGGGTCATGATGCGCGCGATCATCGCAATCGCATCCGGGTGTACGTAGCTGCTCGTGGCGGCCGGGTCGGCCGCGCGTAAGCGTTCCTCAAAGTCAGTCATGAAAGCTCCTCCGCCTGCATACCTAGTTCCTGTCGCGACGCGCCCGAAACTTTCAGAGGACTTGCGCCGCCGCAAAACGCTCACGAAAACGGGCCTGGGCCCGGGAAAGGCGCACCGCCGCGGCGTTCGTCGTGATCGAGAGGGCGATACCGAGGGCGTGGGTGTCGAGTCCATCCCAGGCGTTCAGCATCAACACCTCTCGGTCGTCGTCGTTGAGCGACGAGAGGGCCTCGCGCACGCTCACGTCGGCGATAACGAGGTCTTCGGCCGAGGGGTCATCCGGGGCCGACGAGAGGGTCGCTTCGAAGTTCGTGCGCCGATACTGGCTCCGGCGAGCGTTTCGCAGGACGTTTCGCGCGACGCCGATCATCCAGGGGAGTTCGGCGTCCTCGGGCACACTGTCGATGCGTCGCCACACCACCAGGAGCGTCTCTTCGACCAGGTCGTCGAGGTCGGCCAGGGTCAGGGGATAGAGCCGTCGACGGATGTAGTTGCCGATCGCCGGACTGTGTTCGTGAACGAGGCGGCGAAAACGATCATCTTCAGGTGAGCCCATTAACCGCTTCTGTCCGATCAGTCTCGAAATTTACGACCGAGATGAGAATCTTCAGGAAAGGCTAGGCCTCAGACGTTGGTGCGAACGAGCATCGCCTCTTGCTCGCGTGTCAGCCACCACGAAGGGCCTTCGCGGTCACCCCACCACTCGATGACGTCATCGACGCTGTCGCTCAGGTCTCGAAACGTGAGTCCGGCCGCGACGGCCTTTGCGGGGTCGACGGCGAGCGCTGTCTCGCTATTCGATCCCGACCAGAGCGGAAATCTCGTTTCGAGATGGTGACTCTTGACGTGGCGTGGGGAGATCTCGACCAAACGCGTGTCGCTGGGGGAGACCTGCTCGCTGATCGTCTGGATCACCTCGAAGAACCGACCCGGGGGGTAGGGGCCGGCCGCGTGAAAGGCGCCGAGCGTCGAATTGGCCGCCAGCGTGACCACGAATTCGCCCAGATCGCGCGCGTCGATGTACTGGAGCGCGTTGTCACGGGGACCGGGAACGGCGATATTGCCCCCTCGGCGCAGTCGCTGCACCCAGTAGGGGAACCGAAGTGTGGCGTCGTGACTGCCGATGACGAAGGTCGGTCGAACGAAGGTGAGGTGATCACCGAAGTGCTGTTGGGCGGCACGTTCGCAGGCGGCCTTTAGCGGGCCGTAGGTCTCGCTGGTCACCTCGGCGTCGCGCGCGAGCGTGGTGTCGTCTCGGAGCGTGGCCGTCTCTTCGGTCGCCCCCTCTTTGGGCGGGTCCTCGTAGGCCGACACCGACGAGATCTGAATGTGGTGGCCCCCTCGATTGCCGAGCGCGAACGAGAGCGCGTCCACGTCGATCGGCCGATAGGCGATGGCGTCGACGGTGACGTCAAAGGAGAGACTGTCGAGCGCCGACATGTCACCCTGGCGGTCACCGACCAGCCGGGTGACCGATTCGGGAAGGTCGCTCGGCGTCTGACCTCGGTTGATGACGGTGACGTCGTGGCCGGCGTTCGAAGCGGCCCAGGCGACCCCTCGTCCGACGAACGACGTTCCACCCACGATGAGAATGCGCATCCGTTTCCTTCCCTGCGATACCCGTCATGCTACGAGGTCGAAGTGTCGGAAAGCTGTTGTTCGTCTCGACGCGGCGAGACGGCGCGGCTAGTTGAGGTGACGCTCGCTGGCCCAGTGTGAGAGCTGGTAGCGGCTGGAGAGTTGGAGTTTGCGAAGGACCGACGACACGTGGCTCTCGACGGTCTTGGTGGAGATGGTCAACTCCTTGGCGATGTCCTTGTAGGAGTAGCCGCGCGCAATGAGTCGAAGTACCTGGCGCTCTCGAGCGGTCAGTTGGTCGAGGTCCGGATCGACGATGACGAGGGGATGCTCGTCGCTTCCCGTGCTGAAGGCGTCGAGGACGAAGCCGGCCAGACGAGGTGAGAAGACCACATCGCCCGCGGCGATCCGATAGATGGCGTCGACGAGGTCCGGACCCGAGATGTTCTTGGTGACGTAGCCGCGCGCGCCGGCACGAATGACGCTGATGACGTCACTCGACGCGTCGGACACCGAAAGGGCGAGGAATTTGGTGGTCGTGGCGTGCTCGACGACGGCGCGTAGAACCGCCTGGCCACCGCCATCGGGCATGTGGACGTCGAGGAGCACGACGTCGGGGGTGCGCTCCAGGATCATCTCGATGGCCGCCTCGACCTCATCGGCCTCACCAACGATGTCAACGGAACCCGCGATCTCGGCCCGGATGCCCGACCGAATCAGTTCGTGGTCGTCGACCAGGAACACGCGAGGTCGTGCGGAGTCGGTCACAGCGTGCGCGGCATGACGAGTTGGACTTCGGTCCCAGATCCGACCTCTGTGTTGATGATCGCCTCACCGCCGAGTTGACTCATGCGGGCTCGAATCGAAAGCGCGACGCCCTGTCGATCGGCCGGGATCGCGTCCAGATCGAAGCCGATGCCGCGGTCGCGAACGAACAGCGAAATGGTGGCCGGTTCGACTTCGGTGAAGATCGAGACGCTGGCAGCCTCGGACCATTTCGCGGCGTTGATCGCGGCCTCGCGAGCGGCGGCCACCATCGTCGTTATGCGCTCGTCGGGTACGCAGTCACCGACCGTGACAAGCTCGACGCGCACGCCGTAGTCGTTCTCGATGTCGTGTTCGATCGCTCCGACGAGCCCCACGAACGACGTCGATGCGTTCGTGACCGTCTCGGGACTGAAGAGCCACTGACGAAGTTCGCGCTCCTGGTTGCGCGCGAGACGTACGACGTCCGCCTCGTTCGCCGCCGCGCGCTCGATGAGCGTCAACGTCTGGAGCACGGAGTCGTGCAAGTGCGCGACCATGCTGGCTCGCTCTTCCACGCGCACGCGCTCTCGTCGCTCACTCGTCAGTTCGCGCACGTTCTGGAGCCACCAGGGGGCGAAGAGCACCAGCACACCGAAGACCAAGACCGCCGTCCCGATGATCGCCGAGCCGGCCGAGCCCCAGAAGCCGCCGAGGTGATGCAGCTGATGTAACCCGACGAAGATGAGCGCGCCGCCGGCGACGACGCGCAGCACCAGGCCCTTGCGGCTCTTGGAGAATGCGCCACCGATGAACGGCGCCGTGTTGAAAAACTCGGTCAGATGGTTGCGCTCGTCGATCGAGGCGCCTCGCCAGACCGCGAAGCCCGCGAACGCGCTCAAGAGCAGGGGCCACCCGAAACCCTCCGAGGCGTGCGTCCCGGTCGACTCCAGCGTGATGATCAGAACGATGGTCGCGATAAAGGCGACCAACACCAGCTGCGCCTCGCGACGGTTCAAGAAGATCTGTTGGATGATCGAGTGCTCCTCACCGGAACGAGTGAGGACGAGCCAGAAGGTCATGTAGAGCAAGATGCCGAATCCGAAGAGCAACGTGAGGAGTGCGAAGATGACGCGAATGTTGCGTTCCTTGATACCGAGGCGCGTCGCGAAACCGCCGCAGACACCACCGACGATGCAGTTGTCGCGACCGCGCCGCAGTGGTCGAAGCGGCGTACCGACAATGGCGTGGCTGGAAGTGGTAATCGACATTCGGTTCTCCTCCCAACGTCATTGTGGTGCTTCGGACAGTACAAAGTCTGACACGTCGAAAACCCTTTGTATCTAAGGGGAAACCCTGAGCGCTCAGGTGCGTCGGTGAGTGCACTGAGGGTTCATCCCCATAGCCCTTCACCAGCGCGAACCGTACATTTGAGTCATGGATGAAGAGAACGATCAGACCGAGATCAACACGCCGACGACGGAGCCTGAAGTACCGACCACGCAACCTGAGGTCCCGAAGGAAGAGCGCCTGCGTCGAAGCACGACGCGTCGGATGGTCGGCGGCGTCGCCGGAGGGATCGCCGAGCGATTCGACGTCGACGCCAACATCGTACGAGTTGTTTTCGTCGTGCTCACCTTCCTCTTCGGACTGGGTGCGGCGATCTATCTCGCCATGTGGGTCCTGATCCCTCAGTCGGGCCGCCCCGACGGCGACGAAGTGTCAGGTGACGCGCCCCCCGCGTCAAACGTGAAGCTCCTGCGTTACGTGCTCCTGGCCGGTGTCGTCGTCGCGGCGGTCATCGTCTTGGCGACGATCGGAGCCGCCCCGCGAGTGGGCGGCGGCTTCGGCGTGCTCTGGCTGGTCTTCCTCGCCGTGCTCGCGGTCCTGTCGCTTCGTTCATCGGCGCGCCAGCACATGCTGCGCCGATTCATCGCCTTGGTCTTCCTGTCGTTCTTGACCGTGGCGATCCTGCTCTCGGGCGCGTTCCTCGGTTTTCTCGCCTCGACCGGTGTCCCCATGACCGGCGGAAGCGGCGCGCGGGTCTTCCAACCGAGCAGCGTGGGCCAAGTTCAACGCACGTATCGCACAGAGTTCGGAACCATGACGGTGGACCTTCGCCAGGTTCACTTCAGTCCGGCCACGACCTCGGTGACGGCGAGCGTGGCGGTCGGTATCTTGACCGTCGATGTCCCCGCGGACGCGATCGTCTATCTGAAGACGCACGTCGGTGCCGGGAGGGTCCAGTACATTGGAAATCCAAACCCGTACGGCTACACCACCCAGCCCTTCAAATCGATACCCTCGTCGTTGAAGACACTCGCGAGCCAAGAGCGAGCACCACACTTGGACCTGAACGTCGAGGTCGGCGTCGGTCAGATCGACATTCAGCGCGGCAACGGATAGGTCCTCGATACAGCGGCTGCCACCCTTGCAGACCTCTGGCGAATCTGACTCACGTCGAGGGGACCGGTTGGCTCTAGGGCGACGTGGGCTCGGTAAGGATGGGGCAGTGAACCCCGGGGCGTCAACCATCCAATGTCCGACGATCGGCGAGGCATGGATTGACGTCGCTCGCCAGATACTGGACGACGGGGTCGTGAGCACGTACGACGCCTTGCCCATGCGCGAACTCTTGATGTCGACGGTCGTGGTCGCACGTCCGAGTCCGACCGACGAGATCGTGGAACGCTTCGCCGACCCCGAGCGTCTGGCGTGGATGCGCGCGAACTTCGCCGACTTCGCCGAGGTACGCGATCTCGGCGACGCCGACAGTTACGCGACACGGCTCCGCAACTACGCCGATACTGGGCTGGACCAGGTCCGCTGGGTCATCGACCGGCTGCGCGCCGATCCGCTCAGTCGTTCGGCCACCATCACGACGTTTCAGCCGCTCACCGACACGTCCTACGTACCCTGCGTCAGCTTGCTGGATTTCTTCATACTCGGTGAGTCGATCGAACTCGTCGTGTACGCCCACAGCATTGACTTCGGCGCGAAGGGATACGCCAACCTCTTGGAACTCGCAGCGATCCAGCACCAGGTGGCCACGGAACTCGATCGGAGCGTCGGGTCTCTGACGATGATCGTGAAGTCGGCCCACATCTATGACAGTGACGCCAGCTACATGGCCTCGGTACTGAACACCTACGACGGCTGAACGGGCCGACGTCGAGTTACACCGTCTCGCGCGCGACCTTCAGCGCGTTGGCCCACCACACCAACTCGTCGATCATCATCTCGAGACGCGGGTCCAGGGACTCGAAGACGTCGATCGAGAACTCTTCGGCGGTGATCGCCGGGATCATCACGTCGGGGAAGACGTGGACGGCCCGGCGCAGTGGCGCCATTTCGAATTCGACCGAGACCAGACGGAGTTGTTCGATCGCCCGGGCGCCACCGGCATTGCCGTAGCCGACGAACGTGATGGGCTTCTTGTTGAACTCGGGGAAGACGACGTCCATCGCGTTCTTCAACGAGGCCGGGTAGCCGTGGTTGTACTCGCTCGTGACCGCGATGTAGCCGTCGGCGGAGTCGAAGCGCCTTCCCAGCGCGGCCACATCCTCGTTGGGGTAGTCGCGCAAAGTCCTCGCCGGCGACATCGGGCTCTCGTAGAACGGGAGCGGGTGGTCGCGCAGGTCCAGGACGTCGAGTTCGAACGCGTCGCGACCGCCGAGGCGGTCCTTCAGCCACGCGACGGGTTTGTCGGCGAATCGGCCGGGTCGAGTCGATCCGACAATGATCTGGAGTCGGAGTGTCACCGACTAGAAACCCGGGAAGACTCGCCGGAGTTCGGCGAGGTGCGTCGGATCGATGCCGGCGGGCGTGTGCTCCTCGTCGAGGCGCCCGTAGGCGAGTCGCAGGAACGCTTCAGCGGGGATCTCGAGGTCGAACGCATCGACGCCTTCGACCTCATCGAGCTCTACGACCTCCAAGGTCTGGGTCAACGCGAAGTCCTTACGCGGGTCACTCGTCCTCACGTGCAGCGTGTGCTCTATCCCCGACGGTTTGGCGGCGAATCGCAAGAGGAGTTCCAGGTTGCCGAAGAGGAAGGGCACGGCCTCGGGTTGGAGCGTCGCTGCAGTGTTGAAAGACTCCTCGATGTCCCAGGTATGAAAGACGTGTTCGCCCAGACGCAGGCGCACGGCCTGGTCGAAGTCGAAGCGAAAGGGTCCGATGCTCAAGAAGTAGCGGCCGCGCTCTTCGGCCGAGAGCTCCAGCATTCGATCGAGGAGCGCCCGGTCGGCGTCGAGGGCGTCGGTGACCATGGCGTGCGGCGTCTTCGCGTTCCATACGTCCCAGACGGACTCGTTGAACTTGGGGGGCGTCTCACGACCTTCAAGGCTGTCGTCGATGCCGCGCTTGGAGATGATGGCGCCCGAGCCGAGGTGGCTCATGACGTCAGCGACGGTCCACTCGGTGGGATGCGCCGAGGCGACGTACTGATCTTCGCTCATCCCTTCGATGGTCGATCGCAAATAGGCGACGGATTGTTCCAGGGCGTCAAGGGCGTCGGTCATGGAGATCTGCTTTCGTGATGTCGGGCGGGACCCGGGGACTTACTCTTCCACCACGACTGTACGGTCGAGATCGCGAACGTCGTTCACTCCGGTGAGGCCCAGGGTCACCATCATCTCGGACTGGATGATGCGCAGCACGTGGTCGACGCCGCGCTCACCGCGCGCGGCCACGGCGTAGGCCCAGGCCCGGCCCAAGAGACAGGCCCGGGCCCCCATGGACATCGCCTTGACGACGTCGAGTCCGCTTCGGATGCCGCCGTCCATCAACACCTCGCACTGAGCGCCCACGGCCTCGGCGATCGCCGGGAGTGATCGGATGGTCGAGGGAACGTCATCGAGTTGTCGGCCGCCGTGATTGGAAACGACGACCGCGTCGGCGCCGTGGTCGACGGCCTGGCGGGCGTCGTCGGGGTCGAGGATTCCCTTGAGCGCGATCTTGCCGCTCCAGTGTTCGCGCAACCACGCGAGATCGGCCCAGGTCACGCTGGGGTCGAATTGGCTGGCCACCCAGGCCTGGAAGTCGCCGGGCACGCTGGCGTCCGGAAGTGCCTTCTCGAGATTGCCGAAGGTCAGGGGCCGACCACCGAGGGCGACGTCACGCACCCACTTCGTGTGCGTCATGAGATCGGCCCCGCGGCGCAGTCGTTTGGAACGAGGGATCTTGCCGCTGATGCCGTTACGCCCATCGCGGTAGCGCTGGCCGACGACCGCGAGGTCGACGGTGAGCACCAACGTCGTGCACCCGACGGCCTGGGCCCGTGCCATCAGGTCCTCGGCATAGCTACGGTCCTTCATGACGTACAACTGGAACCAGATGGGACGTTCGATGGCGGCCGCGACCTCCTCGAGGCCGCAGATCGAGAGTGTCGACTCGCAAAAGGGGATGCCGGCACGCTCGGCGGCCCTGGCCGCCTGCACCTCGGCTCGGCGTGCGAGCATGCCACCGAAGCCGATCGGCGCGAGGATGACCGGGAGGGCGATCTCCTCGCCCAGCACCGTGGTCGAGAGCGAGCGCGTGGACACGTCACGTAGTACCCGCTGGCGGAATTGAATGCGGTGGAGGTCATCACGGTTCGCGGCGAGTGTCGATTCGCCGAAGGCGCCACCGTCGACGTAGTCGAAGATCTGCCGAGGGAGTTTGCGGCGCGCTCGCTCGCGGTAGTCCTCAATCGAGGCGGGCGCGAGATTGAGGCTGTGGTCTCGTCGGTTCGGGGGCACAACTCATTATGCAGCACCGCTCGAGGCGTCTTGGCTGGCCAGTTGACGTTTCAGCGAGTCTGGGCCATGCTCTTCTCGTGTTTGAGACCCCACAGGAACTCGTATCCCTCGACGAGTTGTTGGCCGCTTCGTTCGATCGCGCCGGCGAACATCTCACGTCGATCATCTCGTCCGATCGTCGACTCTCGGCGAGCGACCTCTCGCGCTACCTGGTGGGTGTGCGCCACCTCGTGATCGCGACGGTCACGTCAGAAGGTGAGCCGAGGTGCTCGGCCGTCGACGGACTGTTCCTCCACGGTCGTTTCTGGTTCTCCACGAGTGGGGCGTCGCTCAAAGCCCACCACCTCGAGCGGCGACCGGCGATCAGCGGCGCCCACGTCGTCGGTGACGACGTGGGGATATTCGTCCACGGACGCGCGCGGATGGTACAAGGAGGTCCGGGCGAAGCCGATGCGATACGTCACTACTGGAGCGACGTCTACGACGCCTCGCCCGAGGACTGGGTGGCGACCCCGAGCGAGGCCCGCTACGTCGAGATCGTGGCCGGCTCGTTCTTCTCCTACGCCTTTTCGCGCGAGCGCTTCGAAGAGCTGTGCGCCCGAAGCGCCGTCAGCGACGCCCGCGACGAGGACGGATAGCCTTTGGCCACGGTGTACCTAGGGGGGAAATAATGGTTCGTAAGTTCTCAGCGGAGTTGCTCGGGACCGCACTGCTGGTCTTTTTCGCAGTGGGTGTCGCGACGCTCACGTTCGGTTTCAAGGCCGACGGCAGCTCATTCATCGCGGGCGTCGTCGCCACCGCGCTCGCCTTCGGACTCACGCTGCTCGCGCTCGCCTACGTGCTCGGCCCGATCTCCGGCTGCCACGTCAACCCGGCGGTCACCCTGGGGGCGTTGGTGGCTGGACGGATCTCGCTGCGCGACGCGTCGTACTACTGGGCCGCCCAGTTCATCGGTGGATTCATCGGGGCCCTCGCGCTCTGGGGCGTGTTCTCGACGTCGCCGCTCTATCACCGAACGACCACCGGTCTCGGCACCGACGGATGGGGGGCGGGGAGTTTCATCCACGTCGGGGCCGGCGGCGCATTCATCGCCGAGGTCATCCTCACGGCCCTCTTCGTGTTCGTGATCCTCGGTGTCACCACCTCGACGGCCAATCCCTCGACGGCCGGTCTCGTGATCGGTCTGACGCTCACCGTCGTGCACCTCATCGGCATCCCGATCACCGGGACATCGGTCAACCCGGCGCGTGCGCTCGGGCCGGCCCTGATCGTCGGCGGCACGTCGTTGCACCAGGTCTGGCTCTTCATCGTTGCGCCCCTCGTGGGTGGTGCCTTGGCCGCCCTTGCCCACCGGGCCCTCTTTTCCCCGAAGGAAGCGTCGCCGATCGGCTTCGCTTCGGCCCAGAACTGACGTTCCCCTAGAAAATCCCGCGGCCCCGCCGCGGCTGGCAAAATGGCGAGGCGATGCGACTGCTCATCTGTTCGACAGGCCTGGCGGGGCACTTCAATCCCTTGGTGCCCTTCATCGAGGCCGCTCGTGAGCGAGGCGACGAACCGTTCGTGGTGGTGCCGCCCAGCCTCGCCAAAGAGGTCGAGGCGCTCGGGGTCGAGCACTACCTCAGTGACCCACCGGACCCCGCGAAGTCCAAAGAGCTCTGGCGTCGAGCGGCGCGACAGTCGCACGCCAACGCGACGCGACTGTTGGACGGTGAGTTCTTCGGGCGTCTGTCGACCGAGGCGATGCTCTCGACCGTCGAGGCGGCCTGCGAGAAGTTCAAACCGGACCTGATCCTTCGTGAGCCCTGCGCCTACGCCGGCGCGATCGCGGCGCGACGTCATTCCATTCATCACGCCCAAGTGGCGATATCGACCGCGCGAACGGAGTGGAGCGTCATCGGACTCGTCGGGTCGATCCTCGACGACTTCGAAGACGGTATGGAAAAGGTGTTGCGCCAGACCCGCTACCTGTCGCGCATGCCCACGAGCCTCGACCCGTCGCCGTTCCCGAATACGTTGCGCTACCGCGAGGACGTCGAGTCGAGCCCGGTCGAGCCCGGTCCCTGGGCTCACGGCAGCGGACCGTTGATTTACCTGACCTTTGGCTCGGTCGCCGGGGGCCTCGACACCGCTTTTTCGGCCTTTCAGAGGGCGATTGACGCCGTGACAGGCCTCGACGCCCGCGTCCTGGTCACGACCGGCAAGGGTTTCAACCCCAAGGCGCTCGGGGCGGTCCCCCCGAACGTGACCGTGGAGTCCTGGGTCCCCCAGGAGTCGGTCTTCCCGTTCGCGTCGATGGTGCTCTGTCACGGTGGATCCGGTACGACCTACGGCGCGCTCGCGGCCGGACTGCCGATCGTCTTCGTGCCGATGTTCGCCGATCAACGAACGAACGCGAAACTGATCACCGTCGCGGGCGCCGGCGTCGTCGTCGACGTCGGCTTGAAGTCCGAGCCAGGCTTTCGCGCGATCGAAGCGACCGACGTCCCGCGCATCCGCGCGGCGGTCAAAGAGGTGCTCGCAAAGAGCTCGTACGCACTCGCGGCCCAAGTGATTGCTGAAGAGATCGCTTCGACGGGTTCGGCGCGCGACTGTTTGGAAGAGCTCTTCACTTCTTGAACGTCGCTGCGACCGGCCGTAGCACACAACGGCCCAAATGGTGGGTTCACCCTAAAAGTGGCGATTTTCGGGCTGACTTTTAACAACTTTTGCGCCGAGAGGCCTTTAATCTAGCGGATTGACGCGCCGTTTCTCATTTCGGCGACTTTTTCGGAATCTCGAGCCGTAAAATGGTGATTCCAACCGCTTAGTCATCCAAGAGGTGGCCGTTGTGCCATACCTCGGCGGTAGGTCTCGAACCGTGGACCACGAGTCCTGAGCGGTTCTCAACTGTCGTCGAGGGCGACACAAACAATCAGGCGGAGGATTTGAGATGTTACAGGCACGCAAACGATTGAAACGCGTCCCGACGCTTTCACAGGGTGCAATTTGGACGACGCTGGTGGTGTTGATCATCTCGTTGAGCGCGTCGTCGACTTCATCGACGGCGGCGACAACTGCAATCAACGCTCGCATCGGCACGCCGATTCGTGGCGTGCCGGCACTCACCATCGCGTCGTCACCCGTTCGTCACATCGCGGCACTCGCACATCCTCGCCACCCGGTCGCGCTGGTGGCTGAGCTCGCTGACTTCACGCCCCACCCGACGCCGAGCGACGACCGCGTCGTCACCCTCATTCACCAGGACTTTCCGGCCCGAGCCTGGCACGACGCCGAGGCCGTGGCGTGGTGCGAATCGAAGTTTCGCGCCGACGACATCGGCTTTGACAGTAACGGCACGCACGACCGCGGACTCTTTCAGCTGAACGACGGTGGCACCGAGCAGTATCTGATGGCGAGGATCGGACAGAACCCCAAGAACCTCAATCTGGCCTTCAACCCCGTGCTGAACGTTCGCGCGGCAGCCCTGTTGTACGCGCGCGACGGCTGGAGCCAGTGGTCGTGCGAGTCGGCGATCTAAGAGACCGACGTCCAGGGCGGTGACTACGAGACGTGCTTAAGTCGTCGGTCCGCCAACGGCTGCGGACTGAGATCGCGTACGTGGATGTACCCCGTGGGTTCGCTGAACGGCGCCCACTCGTTGGACGTGTAGCCCTCGGTCCCGCCGGCGTAGTTGTCCGAGACGAGGAAAACCGTGTGATTTGACCAATTCACGCGCGCGACGTAGGCCACGTGGCCCATGCCCGGACCGTCGTACCAGGCGATCGCGCCGACCGCCGGGGTGTGATTCGTTTCGGCCGACAGGGTGAAGCCCCACTGATTCGCGTAGCCCCACGAGCGCCCGGGATCGGGGAGTCCGTTGTGTGCGAGCATCCATGCCGCGAACATCGTGCAGTTGTGCGGGGGCGTACCGATGCCGCCTTTCGTGTCACTCCCGTAATACTTGGCGGCCCAGCTGTTGTTCATCGTGCTCGCGTCGTAGCCGTCGATCGTGCAGGCATAACCGCTTGACCTGCAGCCACTCGCCGCGCTCGCGACGTCGCTGTCGGTGATGAAGACGCTCAACATGAACGAAGCGACCAGAGCGAGACGAAGCATCGTGGGAGCCGCCGCGACGCGGGGCGCATGGGTACGCAATCGTTCGGTGATCGCCATCAGCCCCCCTCAGCCTTGGGTGACCGTACCACCGACCACTTTTTCGATACAAATGGCACGAAAAGTGCCCCAAAAATGGGGCAAAGCCTCATTTCGAACGACCAAGGCGATGCCGATCGTGCCAAAGTGCCCTCGGTAGCGATTCGGAGCGGCGCCGGCGCATGGGTTCGTTGGCGGAGACGACGTCGCGGAGTTCGAATTCGCGCTCGCTCGTCGCGGTGCTTACGCAATACTGAAAAAATGTCGAATCCAAGTGGGACCGTGACGCTGCTCTTCTCGGACATCGAGGGTTCGACGCACCTCTGGGAAAACGCGCCGAATGAGATGGCGCCGGCGCTCGAACGACACGACCGATTGATGCGAGAGGCGATGGGCGCGCACGAGGGCTACGTCTTCAAGACCATCGGCGACGCCTTCTGTGTCGCCTTCGCGACGGCCCACGGGGCTCTTCGGGCCGCGCTCGACGCGCAGATCGCTTTGGCGAGCGAGCCGTGGCCGAGGAGTGCGGAGATCCGGGTTCGTATGGCGTTACACACGGGGGTCTGTCAGGAGCGCGACGGCGACTACTTCGGGCCCACGGTGAACCGGACCGCGCGGTTGATGGGCATCGCCCACGGTGGCCAGGTACTGGTCTCGGGCGTGACGACCGATCTGCTCTCGGACTTCCCCCCTGATGAAGGGCTACTTCGCGACCTGGGTCAACACCGACTGCGTGACCTGGGTCGTCCCGAACACGTTTGGCAACTCGCCTCACCGTCACTTCCGTCGGACTTCCCGCCCCTCCAATCACTGGACAACCCTGAACTGCCGAACAACCTGCCCGAACTGCTGTCGTCGTTCGTGGGTCGAGATGACGAGTTGAACGAAGTGCGCACGTTGATCGACGAGAACCGGCTCGTGACATTGACGGGCGCTGGCGGTTCGGGAAAGACCCGGCTCGCCATGCAGGCCGCCGCGGAGTTACTTGACGGACAAGGCGAAGGGGTGTGGTTGGTGGAACTGGCGTCGGTGACCGACGAAGGGTTGGTGCCGCTCGCCGTCGCCTCGGTCCTCGGGATCCAAGAGATCATGGACGTGTCGCCACTGGAGACGTTGATTGGGGCGCTGAGCAATCAGAACGTGCTGCTGATACTGGACAACTGCGAACACCTGATCAGCGCGTGCTCGAAGTTCGCTGACGAGGTCATGCGCAACTGCGCGCGCGTGCACATCATGGCCACGTCGAGAGAGCCATTGGGCATCGAGGGGGAGCGCGTCTACCGCGTCCCGTCGATGTCGCTGCCCGGTGAGGACGTTGAATCGTTCGCCGATGTCGGTGATTCGGACGCGGTCGCGCTCTTCTTGGGCCGGGCCCGCGAGGTCGACTACATGGTCCACGATGAGGACGCGCCTCTGGTCTCTTCAATCTGCAAACGGCTCGACGGGATCCCCCTGGCCTTGGAACTGGCGGCCGCTCGACTCTCTTCGATGTCGCTCTCACAACTCCATGAGCGGCTCGACCAGCGATTCCGGCTGCTCACCGGCGGGAGTCGCAACGTCATGGCGCGCCAACAGACCCTCCAGGCCCTCGTCGACTGGTCCTACGGTCTGCTCAGCCCCGCCGAACAGAGTGTCTTGCGACGACTCTCGGTCTTCGTCGGCGGCTTCACCCTCGAAGCCGCCGAATCGGTCTGCTCGAGCGAGCTGGTCGACGAGTTCGACGTCGCGAACGTGTTGCACTCGCTGGTTGCCAAGAGCCTCGTGGTCGCCGACCAGGGTCACCGTTCGGTGCGATTCCGGCTGCTCGAGACGATTCGTCAGTACAGCGCGCAGAAGTTGCTCGACGCCGAAGGCGACGAGGTCGCGCTTGACGTACGCGAACGCCACGCCGACTACTACGTCGCGCTCGCCGTCGCTGGCGGAGCGGGCTATTACAGCACCGCCCACAACGAGTGGGCCCGGACCCTGGACGTCGAGGGGGAGAACCTTCGCGCGATGTTGTCGCACTGCGCGGCGTCGCCGTCGAGAACCGAGGACGTCTTTCGCGTCTTCGTGGCGCTCGGATGGTTCCTCACGTCGCGCGCCTCCTACGACTGGGTGCCCTATCTCTCGGACGCCATCAAACGCAGCGGCGACGCGAAGACACCTCTGTTCGCCAACGCCCTGGTGATGCTGGGCCAGCTCGACGTCTCGTTCTCGTTATTGGACGATGTCAAAGTCGCGGCTGCCGCGGTGGTGATCAAACGCGGTCTCGCGATGGCCGAAGAGCTGAATGAACAGGCCGTGCAGGCTCGCGCCCTGGGACTGCTGGCTATGGACGCCGCGCGCCGCCACGACGTGGATCAGGCGACGGAGTTCACCCTTCGTTCGATTGCCGCCGCAAGGGCGTCGGGCGACAGCGCGGAAATCGCCGCCGCGCTCTTCTCTTCTCTAGGCGGGAGGATCGGCGATGCGTTGTTCACCGAGGATGATGCCGCCAAGGTCATCGAAGAGGTCCACGACATCTGGAGTGCCGCCGGCTTCAACTCCGGGTTGGCGGCCGTCAGCTCCAATGCCGCCCATAGTGCGTTCAACCGGGGCGACGTCGAAACGGCGACGAGGGAGTGGCGTCGCGCGCTCGAAGTCCTGGAGGAGAGCGGCGCCGTCTGGTGGGCCCGTTCGCCGAGGGTCAATCTCGCGCTCATCCTCGCCGCGTCCGGAAAGTTCGACGAGGCCGCTCCGCTCCTGCGACAAAGTCTGCGTGAAGCGCGTCGCTCGGGATTTCGTCAAGACGTCGGCCCGCTGATCGAGGTGGTCGGATTCCAAGTGGCCCTCGACGGCGACGTCGTTCGCGGTGCGCGTCTTTTCGGGGCGGGTAGGGCACTCAGTGCCCACGGTCTCGACATCGGGACGCTCAGTCCGAACACCGACTTCGAGGAAGCGATGGAGCGCGAGGCCGAGGCGCAGTTTCGTGCGGCGCTGGGCGACGAGGGATTCGAGCGCGAATACACGATCGGCACGGCGCTCTCGGTGAGCGCAGCGACGGAGCTGGCCCTGGAGCGAGCGCGACCCGCGATCTTCGAGAATGACGGGGTCGCAACGTGAGTCGACGTGACGAAGCCACCAGTGAACTCGTTACGCTGATGCATATTCAGCGGCCATAACAGGAGTGAACATGGACAACGACACGCAGTGCCCGGTCTCCGACGGATTTGACGTAACACCGTCCGGTCGACACCCCCACCAGGACTGGTGGCCCAACCAACTGAAGCTGGACCCGCTCGAGCGCCGCCCGCAGATCGGCAATCCCATGGGCGCGACGTTCGACTACGCCGAGGAGTTCAAGAGCCTTGATCTGGACGCGTTGAAGAAGGACATCATGGCGCTGATGACCAACTCGCAAGAGTGGTGGCCGGCCGACTACGGCCACTACGGTCCGTTCTTCATCCGGATGGCCTGGCATAGCGCCGGCACCTACCGCATCCACGATGGTCGCGGCGGCGGCGGCTACGGCACGCAGCGTTTCGCCCCGCTCAACAGTTGGCCCGACAACGTGAATCTCGACAAGGCGCGTAGGTTGCTCTGGCCGATCAAGCAGAAGTACGGACGAAAGATCTCCTGGGCCGACTTGATGATCCTCACCGGCACCCTGGCGCTCGAGTCGATGGGCATGAAGACCTTCGGCTTTGGCGGCGGGCGCGAGGACGTCTACGAAGGCGACGAGGACATGTACTGGGGTCCCGAAGACGTCTGGCTGGCCGACGAGCGATACAGCGGCGACCGAGAACTCCAAAAGCCCCTCGGCGCGGTGCAGATGGGACTCATCTACGTGAACCCTGAAGGTCCCAACGGCACACCGGACCCCCTCGCCGCCGCCAGGGACATTCGAGAGACGTTCGGCCGAATGGCGATGAACGACGAAGAGACGGTGGCCTTGATCGCCGGTGGCCACACCTTCGGCAAGGCGCACGGCGCCGCCGATGGAGCCGAGTACAACGGCCCGGAGCCCGAAGGTGCCACCTTCGCCGAGCAGGGACTCGGCTGGAAGAACAGTTACGGCGTGGGCAACGCCGGCGACTCCATCTCGAGCGGTCTCGAGGGTGCGTGGACACCGAATCCGATCAAGTGGGACAACAGCTACTTCGACACCCTCTTCGGACACGAATGGGTGCAGTCTCAGAGCCCGGCCGGTGCGACCCAGTGGGTTCCGAAGGGCGGCGGCGGCGCGAATACGGTGCCCGACGCCCACGACCCGGTGAAACTGCATGCCCCGATCATGTTCACGACCGACCTCGCGCTTCGACTGGACCCCGAGTACGGTGCGATCTCCAAGCGCTTCCACGAGAACCCCGATCAGTTCGAACTGGCGTTTGCGAAGGCCTGGTACAAACTGACGCACCGCGACATGGGGCCACATGTGCGGAGCCTCGGTCCGTGGGTACCCGAGCCGCAGTTGTGGCAGGACCCCGTTCCCGAGGCGACGCACCAACCAATCAACGCGGCCCAGGTCAAGGAACTCAAAGAGCTCATTCTCGGCTCGGGGCTGACGGTGTCGCAACTGGTCGCGACGTCGTGGGCCTCGGCCGCGTCATTCCGCGGTACGGACAAGCGTGGAGGGGCGAACGGCGCTCGCCTCCGCCTCGAACCACAGAAGGATTGGGAGGTCAACGACTCGGCCGAGGTGACGATGGTGTTGCGCACGCTCGAAAACATTCAGAAGGAGTTCAACGCGGCTCACGCAGATACGCCGGTCTCACTCGCCGACTTGATTGTCCTCGGCGGGTGTGGCGCTGTCGAAAAGGCGGCGAAGGCCGCTGGGCATGACGTCGCGGTACCCTTCTCGCCCGGTCGCACCGACGCCTCGCAAGAAGACACCGACGTGGAGTCCTTCGCCGTGCTCGAACCGACGTTCGACGGTTTCCGCAACTACCTGCGAGAGGGTCACAGCCGAACCGCTGAGGAGCTACTCATCGAACGCGCCCAGCGCTTGACGCTGAGCGCGCCGGAGATGACGGTACTCGTGGGCGGCATGCGCGTGTTGAACGCCAACTTCCGTGGTTCGGACTTTGGTGTCTTCACCAATCGACCTGAGGTGTTGACGACGGACTTCTTCGTGAACCTGCTCGACATGAGCACGAAATGGGAAGCGACCTCGTCGGCCGAGGCGACGTTCGAGGGACGTGACCGGCGCACGAATGAACTCAAGTGGACCGGGACGCGCGTCGACGTGGTGTTCGGCTCGAACTCCCAGCTCCGTGCGCTCGCCGAGGTCTACGCGAGTGACGACGCCCAAGAGAAGTTCGTGCTCGACTTTGTGGCCGCGTGGGACAAGGTGATGAACCTCGATCGGTTCGACCTGAAATAAGGCGCGTGCGCGAGGTGTCTAGAGATCGAAGTGCTTGTTCGGGCGCACGACGATCTCGGTGACGTCCACGGCGCTCGGCAGGCTCAGTACGTACATCACCGCGTCGGCGATGTCGTCAGGCTTGATGATGAAATCACTCAGTACGTCACGAGCCTTTTCGAGGATCTCCTCGGGCAGGCGCTCGCCCTTTTTGATGTCGTGCTCGATTCCCGACATCGCGACGATGCCGGCGAGTATCTCAGGGTTCTCTCGTCCGAGGTTCGTCGCAACGAGTCCGGGCATCACTGACGTGATCTGAATCGGATCGCTGTCGAGTTCGTTTCGCAGCGCGTTCGTGATCACGTTGACGGCGTGTTTGGTCGCGCCGTAGACACCCGAGTCCGGACTCAACGCGGCGACGGATGAAGTGTTGATGATGTGACCGGGATTGCCGGTCGCGCGCATGGCCTTCACCGCTGCCTGGCAACCGACGAGGAGCGCGAGCACGTTCGTCTCCAACATGGCGCGCCACGCCTCGACGTCACCGTCCAGGACCGAACCCAACACGCTGTAGCCGGCGTTGTTCACGAAGATGTCGAGGCGGCCGTCGGACTCGACGGCGTGATCCACCAAGGCGCGTACGACGTCGGGACTTCGTACGTCACCGACGTCGACGGTGGCTCGTCCTCCCGACGCGACTATCTTCGCTGCGCTCTCTTGCATGGCCGAAGCCGTTCGTCCACCGAGAATGACGTGCGCGCCACTCGCGCCGATGCGTTCGGCGATTGCGCGTCCGATTCCGCTTGACGCGCCGGTGACGACCGCGGTCTGACCCGAGAGATCTACTTGAACTGACATGGAATCCCCTCATCTCGACAGTGCCGCTGAAGCCTAACGCTGCAGGGTCAACGATCGTCACCGTCGTCATGGTCCACGGCGGTCTCACCGCTACGAAGTGACTCGTGCTTAGCAATCTGCTCGTGCTTTCGTTCGCCGAGTTCCTTCTCGTCGGCTCGTTCGATTTGCACGAGGAAGTCGTCCGCTGCTGGGGTGGAGCGTATTAGTTCGTCGAGCTTTAGTTGAAGCGCCGTTTGTTGGCGGTCCTGGGTGTGCTTCACCGCAAAGAGCAGCATGATAACTACCGCGTTTGAGATCGTTGAGAATCCCAATTGCCAGCGCGAAGGGAATCCTTCGAAGGCGAGGGTGACGATGAAGATGACCAACACAACCGATACCGACGCCGCGGTAGCGACGTGCGAGATGATCTCATCGAGTCGTTGAAAGATTCGACTCATTCGTTGGCGAATCGCTGAGTGCATGGTGAGTCTCCCCGTGGTTGTGGTTAGCGGGCATCATGACAACTCGAATATTTGGTGTCGACAAAGGAGGCCGGTCACTGGACCGTAGTTCACCGGCGCCAGAGTCCGTGCAAGGACAGCGTTTCAACTAAGGATGCGCTACTACGTAGAACGTAGTAGTGTGTCCTCATGAGCAAGAGCGCACAACAACTTCTCCGTCGCCCGAACGATCCGTTGTTACTTTTGTTGACGAGTCTCGCGTCGGGGCCGAAACATGGTTACGCCCTCTCCAAAGACGTGGAGGAGTTCGCCGGCGTCACGCTCAGCCCGGGCACCCTGTACGGGGCGATTACTCGACTGGAAGAGTTGGGACTCATCGAACCATTAGAAGAGGTCGAGCGACGTCGTCCCTACCGGATCACTTCGAGTGGCACGCACGCACTGCGCGAGATCACGAGCGAGATGCGCCGTCTCGCCGACGTCGGTGTGGCGCGTCTACGCCTGGCGCCGGGTGGTGCACGATGACGCGAAACCGTGACGTCCGTCGGTTGCTTCGGTGGTATCCGCCGAGTTGGCGAGCACGATACGAAGACGAGTTCGTCACTTTCTTAGAGGATCTTCTCGAAGATGCACCACTGACGCGGCGATTCCGATTCTCGGTGGCGCTCGCCGGCGTGCGCCAGCGCTGTTACGGATCGGGCGCCCTCGGCACCCGGGCGGCGCCGTCGACACAGCGTCGAACGGGTTCGTTGATCGTAATGGTGGCGTGGTCGATCATGGTGATCGGTGGCGCGGCGCTCGAGAAGACGGCCGAGCATTTCCCCGCGGCGCTCCCCGCGCGATCACGAGCGTTCGCCGAGCTCTCCTTTAACGTGACAGCCGTGGCGGGGATCATTGGATCGCTCCTCGTGATCGCCGGCGCAGTCATCGCGATCCCCGGCCTCGCACGCTTTCTTCGCGCGAAGAGGTGGCCCGAAGTGAGCAAGCGACTCTGGACGTCGACACTCGTTTCTGCAGCGTTAGTCGTCGCGACGTTCGGTCTCAGTCTGTGGGCGCACCATTTGACGCCGGCGCAGCGCAACGGAAGCGACGACGTCTACTCCGGTGCCTTCGTTGCCTTCGCGCTCTTGGTCGTGATGACGATTGGACTGTGGGCCCGGACAGCTGTTGCGGTCGCCTCGCGGATCGACTTCACACCTCGCGAACTGCGTCGGGAGTCGGGCGTCGCGCTCGGCGTCGCTCTCACTTCGATCGCGGTCATCGCCGGTACGTCCGTATGGTGGATTCAGATGGCCTTTCACGCGCCGTCGTTCGTCGACGGAACGCCGGGTGGTTTTGCGGCGTCGCTGCCCTCGGCACAACTCATCGTGATAATGGTCCCCATGGTGATCGGCACACTGGCTGCGTTGTGGGGGGCGTCTCGCGTCGCCGTGACCTATCGTCGAACGGCACTAGAAGCTCGCTCGTAGTCCCGAGAGCGCTCGCGACGATCTACAGAGTTTCGCCGAGCCAAGGAGCGCCGATGTCCTCGTCGCCGCGCAGGTGGGCGATTACGTCACTCGCGCCGTAACTCTCGCGACCGACGAGAAGTCCACGAATGTCGTTCAAGTAGTCGCCACTGGTCACGATGGCCGGTTCGCGGCGCCCGTCGACACGGAACTGACCGAGTCCGCACGTCGCCATCAGCCCGTTGCATAGACACGTCGATCGATCGGTCGCCTCGATCGATCCGCCCTTGCGAACGTACGCCTCGACCGGCTCGGCGGCGCAACGGTAGCCCGTGGACCCGGTCGGCGTGAGGTAGGCCTCGCGCAGATAGCCCAGGTCGCAGCGTCGTTCACGTTCGTCGTAGACGACGTCTTCGGAGATCGTCTCGTCCACCGAGGCGACCTTGAATGGGTAGCCCGTCGACGACGCCCGCAACGATGTTCGTACCTTCACCGTCCCGGCCTTCACCTCACGAATGACCTCTCGTCGCAACGCTGGCTCCATCCCCGATTCGTTGCAGTACGCGAAAGGTGTGCCGACCTGCACGCCGCTCGCGCCGAGCGCGATCGCGTCGCGAACGTGTTGCGGTGACGTGATGCCGCCGCCGATCCAAAACGGCAGTCCGAGTGTGGTGAGCGCCTCGAAATCCACGACGTCGCGTTCCCCGTAGAGAGGACTCCCTTCGTCGTCGACGTCGAAGACCCCTCGAGGTGGCGCGTTGTGACCCCCGGCACTCGGACGCTCCACGACGAAGCCGTCCACCGGACCGTTGCTGCGTTTGGCCAGTGCCGCCGCCAAGACGTGGGACGAGACGATGCCCACAAAACGCGGACGATGAAGCGGTTCCGAACCCAAGTACGGGGCGGGGTCGAAGTGGAGGGAGGTCGCCGGGCGATCGCTCGAGGCGCCTGTCACGCTGAGTGGAAGGTCGACCGGTTCGCCTCGGGTCAGTTGTTCGAGGACGCCGGGAATGTGCGTCGGAACGCCGGCGCCCATCATGACGTAGTCGACACCGGCGAGCGTCGCGCCGCACAGGGCGGCGGCGGTCGGGATTTGGACCTTGGTGAGGAGATTGATGCCGACCACGCCTCGATGGCCCATCTTGGCGAGCGCGACTTCGACGAAGGACGCCAATACGATCGCGTCGATGGAGCGACCCGAGCTGCGAGCGGTGAGCGCCGGGAGACTTCGATAGGGCATAGAGCCGGTCCGACGCCTGGAGCCGTATCGGCCCACGATGTCTTCGACCACACGTTGATCGGGAAAGAGGTCGAGGGCCTGTTGTAACTCGCGGTCGACGCCTTGGTCTTGCAGACGACGAACGAAGACGTTGTCGATGGCTGTCCCCGACACGACGCCCAACTGTCCCGCGCTCGACACGGCCCTCGCGAGCGGCCAACCGGATATGGCGATACCCATGCCGCCCTGGATGAGCCACGGGAGAGCCCCCTTCGGAGCGCCGATGTCAGTCATGTGCCGTCTCCGAGCGTCGTCGCGTACACGTCATCTCAAGTCTCACCGCAGTCAAGGACACTGGGCGAGAGTCTTTAGTCCCAACAACGACGTGACAGCGACGCCTCAAACTTCGCCGAAAGAGTGCCGAATCGTCCTCGACCGGCATTTGCACGTGGTCATTCCGGAGTACTTTTGCGGCTATGCCTTGTGAACGAAATCGGCCCGCAACGGGGCGCTCGTTCGCTCGGAGGTTGTTCTCAGCGCGCACCATGTTGTTCGCCAGTGCGCTCGTGGTGGCGAGTGCCGTTGCGGTTCCGATCGGGTCCCTCATCACGACCTCCAATGCGAGGGCCGACACGTTGCAGCAGTCCTCTGACAGTTCGTCGACCGGTTGGTATCCGAATGAGCCGCTTCTTTCGCCCTCGGACGTGACCGGCGGTGACTTCGGGGAACGCTTCGACACGCAGTTGAACGGTGAGGTCTACGCCCAGCCGCTCGTGAACCAACCCACGGTGTTGGCGGTGACCGAGAACGACTACGCCTACGGACTGAACTCGACGACGGGGGCAATCACCTGGACGGACAACTTCGGTCCTCAAGCGGACCCTCTTGCATCGATCGGCTGTGCCGACATTGGCTCGAACCTAGGCATTACGGGTACTCCCGTCATCGACTCTTCGACTGACACCGCTTATTTCGTCGCCGCAAAGGACTCCGGTGTGGGTGGCGCGACACAGTGGTTCATGGAGGCCGTCAACGTCCAAACCGGTGTGTCGCCGTCGAATTGGCCGGCGGGCGGGGTGCCGATCGTCGGCCACGCCGATAACAACTCCGGCACCGTCTTCAACGGCAACTTTCAGACGCAGCGCCCCGGTCTCGTTCTCATCCATGGCGTCGTCTACGCGGCGTTCGGCTCCCAGTGTGACTTCGGCAATTGGGAAGGATGGCTGGTTGGCGTCAGCGTAACGACGTCGACTCCGGGCATAACCTCTATGTGGTCCACTGAAGAGTGCGGTTCCGCGGTCTGTTCCGGCGAACCGGGCGCCGGCATCTGGCAATCGGGCTCGCCCCCGGTCGTTGACGGCAACGGCGACATCTTCGTCTCGACGGGCAACGGTGACGATCCGAGCGGCCCCGAGCCGGGAAACGACGCCACGGCCGATAACTATGCCGAGGCGGTCGTCGAACTCAGTACGACCGGTGGCATCATCCAACCGATCGATTTCTTCATTCCGGCCGACGCAACGACCCTCAACAACCAAGACGGCGACCTCGGTTCCGGCGGTCCGGTCGCGTTGCCAACCAGCATGGGAACCTCGACGGATCCCAACGTGATGCTCGAAGTCGGCAAGGAGGGCATCATGTACGTCCTTGACCAGAACAGCCTCGGTGGTTACGAGCAGGGCCCAAGCCAAGGCGACGATGTGCTTAGCGAAGTGCAGGCCTCGGGGGGAGTGTGGTCGAAGCCCGCGGTGTGGCCGGGCGATGGTGGCTACGTCTACGCTCCCACAGCGGGAACGGTGGGATTCCAGACCAACGGCGGATCCCTTGACGTGTTCCAGCGCACGGTGACCAACAACAACGTGTCATTCCAACTCGCCGGAGCGACCGCCAACACCGGAAACACCTTCGGGTATGGATCGGGCACCCCTATCGTCACCTCCAATGGCACGACGTCCGGTTCGGCGTTGGTATGGATCATCCACGCCACCGGGCCGAATGGGCTGGACTCCCAGTTAGAGGCCTTCAATCCGGTCCCCGTCAATAATTCGCTGGAAGAGGTCTGGAGTTCTGCTCCATTCGGGTCAACGGTGTTCTCCGAACCGGGGGTGGACAACGGCATCGTCTACGTCGGGACGAAGGATTCCACGTTGATGGGTTTCGGCGCACTGGCCTCGCCGACCCCGGCGCTGAGCGGCACCGACGTCAGTTTCCCAGCGACGACGGTCTCGCAGTCCGTAACCCAGAACGCCACGTTCACGGCCACCTCGCCGACGACGGTTTCCTCATTCACCGAGTCCGGTTCCGCCTACACGATGGGGACCCCGAGCATGACGCTCCCGGCGTCGCTCACGAGCGGAGAGTCAATTTCCGTTCCTGTCACGTTCACCCCCACTGCATTGGGGGCGAATCCCGGAACACTCACGGCGAACGACACCGGAGCCACCTCGGAGCTCAACTTGAGCGGTCAGGGTGAAACGGCGACCGCCTCATTCACCATCTCGCCGACCTCGGTCAACTTCGCGCCGGTGCCGATCGGAGGCACCCCCGTCACGATGAACGTCACCTTTACCAACGTCTCGACGAGCGCCATCAACGTGACAGGTTTCACCTTGCCGACGTTGCCGTTCACCGTGACCAATCCACCCGCCAATCAAACGGTTGCCGCCGGCGGGAAGCTCACCTTCACCGTTCAATTCACCCCGCCGGGTTCGTCCGGCGATTTTGTCCACCAATTCAATAGCGTCGTGACACTCGACACCTCCTTGGGACCGATGAGCAATTTCGGCGTCGCCATCTCGGGATCGGCCGATCCACCGGCCCAGATCAGCACGGCACCTGACGTGCTCAACTTCGGTGACGTCGCCGTCGGATCGAGCGCAACGCTCAACTTCGACCTCGGAAATCAAGGTGGGTTTCCTCTCTTGATCACCGAATCGACACCACCGACCTTGAACGGTTTCAGTGCACTGACGAATCCGTTCACACAGCTCGCCAACACCAGCCCTGCCAATACCATCGCTCCCGATACCTCCATTCAAGAGACGGTGCAGTTCGAACCCACGGGCGACGGGTTGGTCTCAGCGACGTGGCTTCTCCAAGGCAACGACGGCAACGGCCTTCAGACCGTCACCATCACGGGCACCGGGTACACACCGGTCCAACCGCCTCCGTACCAGCCGCCGCCGACCCCCACCACCACGACGACGACGACCACGACCACGACGACGACCACGACCACGACGGTCCCTGCCACGACGACGACCATTCCCACGCCGGTCTTGTCCGTCGATTCATCGACGGGGCGCGTGGGGTCGTGGCTCAAACTCAAAACGAGAGGCGATCCCAATGGGGGCGCCCTGAGCTTTCACGTGAAGAACGGTTCGGCGACGGGCTGCGCGATCAAGGGTGACGCGCTCAGTGCCAAGAGTGCAGGAACGTGCGTCGTCACGGCGACCCGAAAGGCGAGGGGCTCGACTCCCAAGGTCACTTCGAAACCTGTCGCGATTCATTTTGATCTCACGCTCACTATCAACTTTGCTTCACGTGTCAGTTCGCTCAACACGGTTTCGATGGCCGCGATCGCGAACTTCGCGAAATCGCTGAGGGCCGGCGATGCCGTCGTCTCTACCGGCTACGCGAAGGGCGACCGCGCCTTGGCGTCGAGTCGCGCAGCGTCCGTGGCTCGGTATTTGGCGACCTTGGTGAGAGTGCACGTGACAATGAAATCGGTCACTAACGGCGCGGACAACAAGGCAGTCCTCGCAACGTAAGCAGCGAGAGCGGTTCATTGGACGCCGTGCACCGCCCATGCGAGCGTCGACACGTTTCGGTATGCTCCGCCCTGTTGGGTTCGTATTCCTCTTAGGGCGCGAGGATCGCTTTGGAAACCAGTACCTCTCGTATCACGACAATCGAAAGCCTGCGCGAGCATGTCCAAGGTGCGCTCGAACTCGAACACTCCACCCTCCCGCCGTATCTCTGCGCTCTCTTTTCAATTCACGCCGGGACGAATCTCGAAAGTGTCGAGGTCATTCGTTCCGTCTTCATCGAGGAGATGTTGCACCTGGCGCTTGCGGCCAACGTCTTGAACGCCATCGGCGGTAGACCGACACTCAACGAGCCGGGCTTCGTTCCGATATATCCCTCTGCGCTGCCTCACAGCGACAACTCCTTCGTCGTGCCGCTGGCGCCCTTCACCCCCGCGACGATCGAGACCTTCATGAGGGTCGAGCGTCCGGGCGAGCGTCACGCCATCTCCGAGGCCGACAACTTCGAGACGATCGGGCAGTTCTATCGCGCGATCGAAGAGGGTCTCAAGATGCTCTGCGCGACACTGGGTGAGGACGCCGTATTCACTGGCGACCGCGATCGCCAGATCACCCCCGAGATGCTCGGATTCGTCGGGGACCGTCGGGTGGTCGCCGTGCACGATCTGAAGACGGCCCTCGAGGCGATCGATGAGATCGAGGAGCAGGGCGAGGGGTTAAAGCATCGTCAGGTGTGGGACGGCGACCGCGACATGTTTCACCCGGAACGTGAGGAGGTCGCGCACTACTTCCGCTTCAGCGAGATAATGCAGGGCCGCTCCTACGTCCGTGGCGATTCGCCACGATCGGGACCGAGCGGCGAGGCCTTCGTAGTAGACTGGAACGCGGTCTATCCGATGCGGCCGAACCCCAAGATCGACGACTATCCGAAAGGCAGTCCCATTCGGTCCAAGATGGTTGAGTTCAACACCAAGTACTGTGAGATGCTCGCGACACTGCATCGGACGTTCAACGGTGAAACGGCACGCCTGTCGCCGGCGATTTCGATGATGTTTCAACTCCAGTCGATCGCCACCGAGTTGTTGGCGATGCCGAGCGGTGACGGTATCACCACTGCGGGACCGTCATTTGAGTTTGTGACTACTCATGTCAGTGCGTGAGATAGCGTTCGCCGCGTCTGTCGAACGCGACTAGCGAGGGACGTATTGAGGTTTTCGTTGGTCCATACGTCGCAGTTCGATCGAACTTGCCCGTGTCAGCGAGTCACGAATCGACAGCCCTCGCCCGACTTCTGTCGCCTGCGCCACTCCTTCCACTGAGAGCGCCGCTCGTTAGTATGAGGCGAGTCGCGACAGGCCCGCGGCGTGGAGGGGGTTGTGATGCGCGCGTCGAACGAAGGTATCGAGATCAACTACGAGGTTTCGGGCGAGGGTCCACCGGTGCTTCTCTTGCACGGATTCCCTGACACGGGGAACCTGTGGCGTCACCAGGTTGCAGCTCTCAACAAGGCTGGCTACCGGGCGATCACCCCGGATCTGCGCGGCTTCGGACTCTCCGATAAGCCCACCGACGTCGACGCCTACAACTTGCTCAATCTCGCCGGCGACGTCATCGCGGTGCTCGATGACGCCGAGGTCGAGCGAGCTCACGTCGTGGGCCACGACTGGGGGGCCGCGCTGTCGTGGGTGCTGGCGTCGTTCTTGCCCGATCGGGTGGACCACCTCGCAGTACTCTCTGTGGGCCACCCGACGACATTCCGCGGCGAGGGGTTCGAGCAGCTCGAAAAGTCCTGGTACATGCTGTTGTTCCAGTTCGCGGGTGTGGCCGAGCAGTGGCTGTCCGACGACGACTGGGACAACTTCCGTCGGTGGTCGCGCCACCCCGAGGCCGACACGGTCATCGCGGCGCTCAACGAGAACGGCTCACTCACCCCGGCCCTCAACTACTACCGCGCCAATCTGTCGCCCGAGTCCTACGTCGCTCCGCGACTCGAGTTGCCGCCCGTAGCGGCCCCGACGATGGGTGTGTGGAGCACGGGCGACATCGCATTGACCGAGGGACAGATGACGCGCTCGGCCTCGCTGGTCACTGGCCCGTGGCGCTATGAGCGTCTGGAGGGACCCGGTCACTGGATGCAGCTCGAGGCGCCCGACGCGGTCAACGAGTTGCTGCTCGATTTCCTACCCAACTAAGGCTCTGACTCGCGCGTGAGTTCGCTGCTATCGTCCTGGCGCTAAAGGGAGGTCGAATTGGCGCGAGCGGTCGTGATCGGAGCGGGTCCCACGGGACTGACGACGGCGATGCTCCTCGCGGGTGCGGGAATGCAAGTCGTCGTCCTTGACCGTGACGATCCGGCTCCCGCGGAGGCGTCGGACGCGTGGGAGAGTTGGGAGCGGCGTAGCGTCGCCCAGTTTCACCAGGTTCATGTACTCCAGCCCGGCGGACGAACCTTGCTCGAGGCGCGCCTACCGGGCGTGATCGATGCGATGGTCGCAGCCGGTCTACCGCGGCTCAACCTCGCCGAACTGCGTGCGCGCCACCTCGAGTTGCCGGGCGATACGGACCTCGCGCCGTTCGAGACGCGGACCACCTGTCGGCGCCCGTTGCTGGAGTTCGGATTCACGAGCGCCGCGCGCTCGACGCCCGGCGTCGAGATCCGAAACAACACCGCCGTGACCGGGCTCGTCACCGGCACCGAAGTGATCGCCGGTGTGCCCCACGTCACGGGGGTTCGTACCGAGTCCGGTGAGGTCGTCGCGGGCGACGTCGTCATCGACGCCGGCGGGCGTCGAACGCCGGTGCCCGCGCTGATCGAGGCCGTGGGAGGCACCCGACCCGAGGAACACTCCGTCGACCTCGGTTTCGCGTACAACAGCCGCTACTACCGCGGCGACACACTGCCGGAGTATCTCGAAGACGTGCTCAGCCCCCTCGGGTCGATCACGGTCCTCACCCTGCCCGGCGACGACGGTTACTGGAGCGTGACGATCTACCACTCCTCCAAGGACAAGAGCATGCGCAAAGTCCGCGACCCCGAGGTCTTTGAACGGGTTCTGCGCTCGTTGCCGCACCACGCCCACTGGGCCGACGGTACCCCGATGGGCGGTGTGGACACAATGGTGAGCTCGGCTAATACCACCAGAGAGTTCGTCGTCGACGGGCGGCCCTGCGTCACCGGACTGGTACCGCTCGGCGACGCGTGGGGATTCACCAACCCGTCGCTCGGACGCGGCATCAGTCTCGCGGTGATGCACGCCGTGGCGTTCGCCGACGCGGCGGTCGATGTCGTCGATCAGCCACAGGAGCTGTTCCAACGCTGGGACGAGGTGACGCGGACCGTCGCAGCGCCGTGGCACGCGTCGACGGTCTCCTTCGACGCCGTGCGGGGTCCCGAGATCGAAGCACTGCGTCAGGGCCTGCCTGACCCGTCTGATGTCAACGACCCTTCGGTCGCGGGAGCCCGCGCCTTCAACTCTGCGTCCCACTACGACCGCCAGGTCTTCGCGTGGGGCCAAGAGATCGGCGGGTGTCTGGCGTTACCCGAACAGGTCGTGGCCCGCGCCGGCGCCTTCGAGCGCGTCCTCGAGGTCGCGTTGGCGCACCCCTTGTACGAGGCGCCGGCACCGAGCCGTGCAGAACTTGAAGAGTTGCTCGTCGGCTAGAGGATTGGAGTGGCTGACGAGCCACGCTCCGGTGCGCGAGGAAGGACTTGACGCTTCTAGAGGGTCCTTTCGGATTCGTCGAGGATCACGGCTCCGTAGCACTTTGCGTTATGTTCAGGAAACCGTGATCGACTGGGCGTTCACGCAAGAGAAATGGTGGGACGCAATGGCGGTCGATCCACAGGTGCAGATGATTCTCGACGTGATGGCGACGCTACCGCAACGCGAGATCTCCGAGGAGACACCCGAACAGTTCCGCGACGTGTTGATCGGACTGGCGTCGATCAAAGGGCCGGTCGCCAACGCAGCCCGGACCGAGGATCTCGTGATACCGGGACCGGGTGGAGAGATTCCCGTCCGGGTCTACCGACCGGAGAGCCGTCAGTTATTGCCGGCGATCGTCTACTTCCACGGCGGTGGATTCGTGGGCGGCAACATCGCGACCCATGACGGAGTGTGTCACGGTCTCTCTGTCGGCGTGCCAGCTGTGGTCGTCAGCGTTGACTATCGACTCGCACCCGAGGCCCCCTTTCCTGCGGCGGTCGATGACTGCGAGGCCGCGGTTCGTTGGGTCAGCGACCACGCTGAGCAGTTCGGCGCGATCGGCTCGAGACTCGCCGTCGTCGGCGACAGTGCGGGTGGGAATCTGGCCGCGCGTGGTTGCACGCCGTGCTCGTGACTCGGAAGGACCGTCGATCTCGTTCCAGCTCTTGATCTATCCGTGCACGGACGTGACGTGCTCGCAGCCTTCGCAGGTGGAGAACGGCGAAGGCTATCTGCTCACTGGCGAACTCATGCAATGGTTCTACGGTCACTACCTTGCCGGGGCCGATCCGAGAGACCCTGATCTGTCACCATTACTGGTCGAAGATCTGAAGGGGCTTCCTCCGGCTCTCATCATCACGGCGGAGTTCGATCCTCTTCGCGACGAAGGCGAGGCGTACGCCACGCGACTCATCGAAGCAGGCGTCTCGGCCACGTCAACTCGTTACGACGGAATGATCCACGCCTTCTTCGGGATGAGTGGCACCGTTGACGCCGCCGATCAGGCGATGTCAGAGGCGGTTCTTGCTCTTCGCAAAGCGATCGGTTGATTGAGTTCAGCGTCGTTCGCGAGCGAATCAGTTGTCACCGCCACCACCATCGCCACCGCCACCACCGCCACCACCATCGCCGCCGCTACCATCATCACTTCCCCCTCCGCCGTACGGAGTGGACGTGGTGGTTGTGCTTGACGTCCATGGAGCGGTCGGCGACGAGGTCGTCGTCGTGGCTTTCGAAGTGTCCGATTCAACGGTCGTCGTGGTCGACGGCGCTGCCTGCACAACTCTTGAGGCTTCGTGTATTGGGCTGACGTCGGAGGACGTTGGGACTGCGACGCGTGAAGAATGATCAATCTGTGTCGTGAGGCTGGAGGAGGGTCGCGAACTCGTGGTTGTGTCCAACGACGAGAAACGAGGAGATTGATAGTGCGCGACCACCGTCGCCACCACGACCATCGACAGGACACCGGTCATGAGCCAAGATCCCAAAGCACGAACGCGATTCATCTAATCTCCTCGCCCTTGATTTGAAGTTATGCGGGGTCCTTGGCGGTTGTTTAGATTTTGTGATGTCAATCCTGTTACGCAGCGCGACGCATGAACGTGACCGCCCAGAGTTGGCGCTTTGACAGAACGGGCACGTGGACGACCCGACACAGAAAAGTGAGGCCATCGAGCATCGACTCGCGCAGCTCAGTGGGGTCCCATGATCGATTCAACGTGCCCAGGACCAACGAGTGTCGACTTGCGACTACTCCGCGAGTCCAGAGCGAGCACGTTCGCCACGTGGTCCCGTACGGAATCGAAAATCTCCGGACACGTTGCGCTCGTTACCCGCGCGAGTACCTGCGTCGATGGCGCCACTGCAATGGCGCTCAAGTAGGGGTAACGGCTCTCGGTGCATCACGACTCAACCGTGATGAACGGATGATGAGCGGCAGTTGGCACGGCAATCGTCGTCGGAAAAACGTCGGTCCAACAGGACCTCAGTTGGTGGGCGAGGGGGGACTTGAACCCCCACATCCTTTCGAATACAGGCACCTGAAGCCTGCGCGTCTGCCAATTTCGCCACTCGCCCCGAGACCTTGCAACATTACTCGACCCATCTGAGAGCTCTTGCGTCGACGATTGCGTGGAGCCGCCGGTACAGTTGGTATCGGTATGGTCCTGAAGAGCGTAGAAAATCGCCTCGAGCGGATCTTCGAAAAGACGTTCTCACGTACTTTCAAGAGCACGCTGCAGCCGATTGAGATCGGCACGCGCATCGTGCGCGAGGTTGATCTCACGCGTCGGCTGTCCAGCCAAGGTCCGATCTCCCCGAACCAAATCCGCGTCTGGCTCGGACCGGTCGACGCACAACGCTTCGACGGATTCCAAAAGGCCCTGGTGAGTGAGCTCGAGGAGACGGTCCGTCAGCACGCCATCAGTGAAGGCTTCAGCTTCGTGGGTCCCGTCAAAGTCGAAGTCTTCATCGACGACGACATCAAACCCGGCAATGTCGAAGTGAAGACCGAGTTCCTCGGCGGCGAGAGCCAGCCCCGATTGATCGTGAACGACGGTCGGTCCTTCAACGTGGGCGAGCGTCCACTGGTGATCGGACGCAGTCCCGACGTCGAGGTCGTCATCAACGACTCCAACGTGTCGCGCCAGCACGCCGAAGTGTGGCGCACGAGCGACGGCGTGGCGATCCGCGACCTCCAGTCAACCAACGGAACCTTCGTGAACGGCCACCGCGTCACCGCCGTTTCACTGTCTCCGCGTGACGACGTCACGATCGGCACGTTCCATTTTCGGATTGAGCTCGCTTGAGTCTTGTGGCCGCGACGTCGAATTATGCGGCGATCGTTCGGCCGCTCCAGGTGCTCGTCATGGTCATTGCGGTGCTGTTCTTCCTGCGGATCACTCGCGTCGCCGCGGTACAGGCGCGACCAATCAACTACGAGAAGCGTTCGCGCCGTCGTCGCAGTGGGACACTCTCCTTGAAGTTCGTCGAGCCGACGGATCGCACGGGTGAACGCATCGCCGTGGACTCCGCGGTGACGATCGGTCGCAGCGCCGACTGCGACCTGAGTCTGTCCGACACGTTCCTCTCGTCTCGACACGCTCGTCTCTCCAACGATGACGGTGATCTGTCGATCGAGGATCTCGGATCGACCAACGGGACGTACGTGAACCAGGAACTCGTGGACGGACGAGTTCACCTCGAGCGAGGTGACATCGTGCAAGTCGGGGGCGTTCTGTTCGAGGTGGTTCGTTGACGCATTGGCGTCACGCAGAGGCGACCGACACCGGACTGGTACGTCAATCGAATCAAGACGCGGTCTACGTTGACGAATCGCTCGCCATCGTGGCCGACGGCATGGGTGGACACGCGGCGGGCGAAGTCGCCTCGGAGATGACGATCGAGATGCTGCACTCGGGCTTCGTTGAGAACGCGACCGTTGAAGGTCTCTACAACGCGATCAACGCCGCGAACATCACCGTGTTGAATGACGCGCGAGAGAATCCCAACCACTTCGGCATGGGTACGACGGTGATCGCACTGGGCCTGACGGTCGATGACGAGGGCGTCACGTCACCGACGTTGTGTCACGTCGGCGACTCAAGGGCCTACCAACTACGCGATGGCGCACTTCGTCAATTGACGGAGGACCATAGCGTGGCCGAAGAGTGGGTGCGGATGGGTCGACTCACGCCCGAAGAGGCGGCGGTGCATCCGCGTCGCCACCAGCTCACGCGGGGCATCGGGGTCGAAGAGACGATTGCCGTCGACGTCATGTCGGTACACGCGTTGGCCGGTGATCGGCTGCTGCTGTGTAGTGACGGACTCTCCAATGAACTGGACAACGACACGCTGGCACGACTGTCGAGCGCGCCCTTCACCCTCGAAGAGTCGGTCGTGCAGTTAGTCGAGGCCGCCAAAGAGGCCGGCGGTCGCGACAACATCACCGCCGTACTCATCGAGTTCGACGACGTTTCCGTCGCGTCGACACCCATCAAGCGGACGATCTCTTCGACGTTACCTCCGGTCGCTCGGGCCGCGACGCCCGTCGCAGCGAAACGCCGCAAGCATCGTCGCCTCTCGTGGCGCCCCCCCGCCGCCGTGCTGATCTTCGTCGGCGTATTCGTGGGCGCGTACTTCATCGTCCACTGGTACGCCTATTCGACCTACTACTTGGGGAACGACGCTGGCTACGTGGCGATCTATCAAGGCCAGCCGGGCGGCGTCCTCTGGTTCAAGCCGATCGACGTCGCTGACACGAACTTCAAGGTCAAGGATCTGAACAACATCGATCAGAGCCTGTTGTCCCAGACGATCCAGAAGCCGACACTCGGCAGTGCCGTGGCCTACGCGACGTACATCTGTAGTCAGTCAACGAGCTGCGCCGCCTCCACGACCGGCCCGACCACCCCGACGACCACCACATCGACGACGACAACATTGAAGGCGGGCTGATGTCGCGACGTCTACGCATCCTGGCCACGATCATCCTCTTGCTCTTCGCCGTTATCGTCGCGCAGTCGGCGAACATCCAGTTCTTTCGAGCGCCTGCGCTCATCGCCAGTCCTAGCAACCCGCGTAACTCGAATCCATCAGCACAGTTCCCGCGCGGTGAGATTCTTGCGGCCAACGGTGCCGTACTGGCCTACTCGGCCAAGCAGACCGCATCGTCCAATCCGAACATCCCCTATTTCCCGTATCGCCGCGTGTACCCGTTTGGCTCGTTGATGTCGGGCGTCGTGGGCTACTCGTCTCCGTGGTACGGCACGTACGGCATCGAGGAGGAGTACAACGGACTGCTCGCGGCCCATCAACAACCGCCCCAGAGCTTCGAACAACTGCTCGCGCCGACCAGCGCCGCCGACACGGTGACGTTGACCATTGAACCGGCGCTCCAACAGGTCGCGCGAGCGGCCCTCAAAGGAATCGACGGGGCCGCCGTGGCGCTCGATCCAAAGACCGGGGCCGTGCTCGCCATGTACTCGAATCCGAACTACAACCCCGTTCCCCTGACGTCGCCAATCGAAGCCGTCGATACGGCTGCTCGGATCCGCTATATCAAACCGGACGCCAACGGATTTCCGCCGCTGGGACTCGTGGCCACGCAACAGACGTTCCCACCGGGTTCGACCTTCAAGGTGATCACGACGGCCGCGGCGGTGGTCTCCAAGCCCGCCGATCTGCTCAAAGACTTCAACAGCAATCGTGACGGCGGCGCGTGCACGACGTTGCCCGATACGACCTCAGTTGCTCTGCAACAGCGGGGGCAAGCCGTGCGGCGGCGACATCGCAGAGATGCTGCCTCCGTCGTGTGACCCCGGCTTCGCGTTGCTCGGGATCGACCTCGGCGCCGACTACATGTTCAAGGCGGCGACGTCGTTCGGCTATGACGCTATACCGCCCCTCGACCTCCCGAACCCGCTCGTCTCGCCGAGTTACTTTCCGACCGCCGCGTCGTTCGCGAACGACATACCCGGCCTGGCCAAATCGGCGATCGGACAACAGAATGTGCGTGCCTCGGCGCTGCAAGACGCCCTCGTCGCCGCGGCGGTCGGCAACGGCGGCGTCGAGATGACCCCGCACCTCTTGAACTTCGTCACGGGCCCGAACGGCAACGTCATCAAGCGCTACAAGGACTCGGTGTGGAAGACGCCGTTGACCGCGACCCAGGCCGGATTCATCGTCCCGTTGATGGAAAAAGTCGTCACCGAAGGCACAGCGTCCGGCGTGGGGTTCCCCGCCCAATACGACGTCGCGGCCAAGACCGGTACCGCCCAGACGGGCAACGTGAAGAAGGAGACCGACGACTGGCTGATCGCCTTTGCGCCGGCCACCAATCCGACGATCGCCGTCGCCGTCGTCCTGCCGTTTCAGCCGACCGCGAACTTCGGTGCGACGGTCGCGGGTCCGGTCGTGAAGGCGCTCGTCGATGCGTTCTTCGAGATGCAAGCGGGGACGTATCCAACGGCGACCACGACGACGACCGTGCGCAAATGAGAATTTGCCCGAATCGTGAGAGCGTAGGCTAGGCGCCATATGGAGCCTGTAGATGACCCCCGACTGTATTCAGGTCGCTATCAGGTAACGCACCTCATCGCGCGCGGTGGAATGGCCATCGTCTATCGGGCACAGGACACCCTGCTCAATCGTCCGGTCGCCTTGAAAACGCTGTATCCCGAACTCAGCGCCGACCCGTTGTTCGTTGCGGGATTCCGGCGAGAAGCGCAGGCGGCGGCGAATCTCTCGCACCCCAACATCGTGCCGGTCTTTGACTGGGGCGAGGACAACGGGACCTACTTCATCGTCATGGAATTGGTCGACGGAACGTCGCTCGCCGACATGTTGCGCGGTGGGCGAACGCTCACGGCGTCGCATTCAGCGATTTTGATGGCGCAGGTCGCGGCCGCCCTCGGTTACGCGCATCGCAACGGCGTCGTCCACCGCGACGTGAAGCCGGGCAACATATTGATCGCCAGTGACGGTCAGGTGAAGGTGACCGACTTCGGCATCGCCCAAGCGATGTCGGTCGAAGACCAGTTGGCCGAAGAAGGCTCGGTCATGGGGACCGCCACGTACTTCTCGCCCGAACAGGCCGAGGGCGCGGCGGTCGATGGACGAAGCGACATCTATTCGCTCGGCGTCGTCCTCTACGAGATGCTCGCCGGACGTCCCCCGTTCATCGGCGACTCACCCGTCGAAGTGTCGAGTCAGCACGTGCACGGCACGGTACCGCCGCCGTCGGAGTTCAACCCAGCGATTCCCTCGGACTTGCAGGCGATCGTGATGGAGGCGTTGGCGAAGTCTCCCGATCGCCGCTACCAGTCGGCCGAGGACCTGCGCTCGGACCTCGTTCGTTTCAGCGAAGGTCAGCCGGTCCGTGCGGCGCAACGCGACGTCGCCTTCTTCGGACAAGACGCGACGCGCGCCGTGAGCAAGGTCGCGCCCGGCGAACGAACGCAGGCGGTGCCGATGATGACGGGACCGCGCACGGACATCCGTAGACGTCGCAGTGGTTCGGGGATCATCGTCGTTGTCATCATCGTGCTTCTCATCGGCGGCGGTATCGCGTACGGGCTCACGCGAAAGTCAGCGCCGCCCACTGCGGCGATGCCCGATCTCGTCGGTAAGAGCGAGAGCGCCGCACTCTCGAAGATTGCCAACACCGGGATCTCGGTGAAGCCGAAAGTGGTGTCAATCAACTCGTCGACGGTGAGCGTAGGACCACGTCATCTCGACCGACCCCGCGTCCGGGGCCACGTTGAGCAAGGGGGAGCACGTCATCGTGACAGTGAGCCTCGGTGCCCAAGCGGCGCCAGAGATAATTCCGAGCGTGAAGGGTCTCTCCGTGACGGCCGCGACAACGGAACTGGGGCCTCGCCGTTAAACTTCAACGTCCACCTCCTCACTCTCAAAACAGTGCCGCCAGGAACGACCAACATCAATCCGAACACGGTATTGTCGCAAGTCCCGGCGGCACTGACACATGGTCGTGCTGGTGAGGTCGTCACGATCTACGTGCTGTCACCGGATGCGCAGTTCCCGGCGCCTTCGCTCCTCAACGACTCGACCAACCAAGCGAACGCGGTAATCCTTCAGGACGGTCTCTCACTTGCACCTACCCAGTTGAAGGCCTGTTCCGACACCGTGGGCATCGGGCTGGTGGTGAGTTCGAATCCCGCGGCCTACACGTTGGTCAATCCCGGTGATCAAGTGACCCTGACGGTGTCGACGGGGTACTGCAAGATCCAGGTGCCGTCGGTCATCGACGAGTCCCAGACCCAGGCGACCTCGATTCTCTCGGGCGATCACTTCCAGGTGAATGTAACTCCGGCCGACCCCTCGACGTGCTCGCCGAGTCAAGCGGCCTCGAACATCGTGACCATGGAGAGCCTCGCGGTCACCACGTACGTGCCCTACAACTCGAACATCACCATCTCGGTCTGTGAATCGTCGACGGAACCACCGCCGACCACGACCACGACGTTGTAGTTGGCCCGTTCAGTAGCATTGAGCCCCATGGCGAAATCGACATCGAAACCGGGTAGCCGCAACAAGAACGTTGGCCGTTACGTCGCGCCCGAGGCGCGCGGCAAGGTCACCGCGAAGCGTCCCGTCGGCGAGGACCACAGCCCTCGTTGGTACGGATGGCTGATCGTGGCGCTGCTCGCCGTGGGCATGCTCGTCATCGTCTTGAACTACCTGTCGGTCTTGCCCGGCTCGGTGTCGTCCTGGTATCTCGTCAGCGGTCTGCTGGTGATGTTCTCCGGCTTCTACCTCGCCACGCGCTACAAGTAACTACTCGCTGAGTTAGCCCACGCGCTCGATGATCGTCGCGTTGGCGAGTCCGCCGCCCTCGCACATCGTGAGCAGCCCGTAGCGACCACCGGTGCGCTCGAGTTCGTTCACCAACGTGGCGCACAGCTTCGCGCCCGAGGCGCCGAGCGGGTGACCCAACGCGATCGCGCCGCCGTTGACGTTCACCTTCGAGAGGTCGACGTCGAGCTCCTTCTGCCAGGCCAACACGACCGAGGCGAAGGCCTCGTTGATCTCGATGAGGTCGATGTCGTCCAACGTCAAGCCGGCGCGCTCCAACACCTTCCGGGTCGCGGGGATCGGACCGGTCAGCATCGTGACCGGGTCGACGCCAGCGAGAGCGAACGAGTGGAAGCGAGCCCGCGGCGTGTAGCCGAGTTCCTTGGCCTTCTCCTCGCTCATGATCAAGACCGCCGAGGCGCCGTCGGTGATCTGCGACGAATTGCCGGCCGTCACCTTGCCGTCCTCCTTGAACGCGGGCTTGAGGTTCCCGAGCGTCGCGACCGAGGAGTCCGGGCGGATGCCCTCGTCGGTCTTCATCAGTTCGTCGGTGGCGTGACCCTCGTCGTCGCGCACGTAAACCGGGACGATCTCATTGTCGAAGCGACCCTCGGCCGTCGCCTTGGCGGCGCGGCGATGACTCTCGGCCGAGAAGGTGTCGAGGTCCTCACGCGAGACATCCCACTGGTCGGCGATCATCTCGGCTCCGATGCCCTGATTCTTCAGTCCGCCGACCGGTTCGTAACGCGCGGTCACGCTCGGTCCGAAGGGCCAGCCGGAGTCCTTGCCGATCGACGAGCCCATGGTGACGCGCGACATCACTTCGACACCGGCGGCGACGACGATGTCGTAGGCGCCGGACATGACGCCCTGGGCGGCGAAGTGCAGCGCCTGCTGGGACGAACCACACTGGCGGTCGATCGTCGTGGCCGGCACCGACTCGGGCCAACCGGCCGCCAAGACGGCGCTTCGCCCGACGTTGAAGGCCTGCTCACCGACCTGGGAGACGCAGCCCATGATGACGTCATCGACCAACGCGGGGTCGAGGTTGTTACGACTCGCGATGGCCTTCAGGGCCTCGGCCGCGAGGTCGACGGCGTGCCAGTTCTTCAGTTTCCCGTTGCGCTTGCCGCCGGGTGTGCGTACTGCGTCCACGATCACTGCTACTGGCATCTCGAGCCTTTCGTCCTTCGCGGGCTCTACCCGCAGGGAGAATCCTACTGGCGAGTACGGCTAGCGTCGCTGGCGTGAGCGAACGAAAGAGCATGGAACGCTGGCTCGGCGACGGAGGGATGGCGGTCATTGGCGCCATTGGCGGTGCCTTTGCCAGCTACGGCGTCGACGGCGAGGACCTCGGGTGGGTGAGCGGCACCTTCACGCCGACGGCGCTGGCGTGCAATCCCCACGGCGCGGTCCAGGCCGGTGTCCACTCGGTCATCTTGGACGCCGCGATGAACTTCGCCATCAACGCTGCGCTGGTCGGTCGCGACCGCACGGAGGCGACGATCGAGATGACGACCGAACTGATGCGACCGGCCCTGCTCGAGGGCCACTACGTCGTGCGCGGTGACGTGGTCCGCCTGACGCGCCAGATCGCCTACGCCGAGGCGACGATCGCGAGTGACGAGGGCAAACTCATCAGTCGCTCGACGGGCACGTTCCTCGTGCACCGCTCGACGCAGAACTAGATGTGCTCCGCCGGGATCTGACCGAGACGACCGGCCTCGTAGTCCTCGAAGGCCTGCTGTAGTTCAGCGCGCGTGTTCATCACGAACGGTCCGTAGGTCGCGACGGGCTCGCGAATCGGCTCACCGCCCAAAATCAGTACTTCGAAGGCGTGAGTACGCGAGTCCTGAGACGCGTTGGCGCTCAGTTCCAGGTACTCGCCGTCGACGTGCACGGCCATCTGGCCCATCTCGACCGGGCTGCGATCGATTCCGACGGTGCCCTGACCGGCGAGCACGTAGGTGAGTGCGTTGTAGGCCGGGTTCCAGGGGAGCGAGAGTTGCGCGCCGGGCAGAAGCGACACGTGTGAGATCGCGATCGGCGTGTGGGTCGATCCCGGCCCGTCGATGCCGCCGAGGGAGCCGGCGATGACGCGGATGATCGCGTCGCCGTTCTCGTTGGTCAACAGCGAGACCGACTCGGCCTCGATGTCCTGATAGCGGGGATTGGTCATCTTGAGCTTCGCGGGCAGGTTGACCCAGAGCTGGATGCCGTGGAACAGACCACCGGAGTCGATCAACGCGTCCGGCGGGCGCTCGATGTGCAAGATGCCCGCGCCGGCGGTCATCCACTGCGTGGCGCCGTTTTGGATCACGCCACCACCACCGATGGAGTCCTGGTGCAAGAAGGTGCCGTCGATCATGTAGGTCACGGTCTCGAATCCACGGTGCGGGTGCCACGGCGTGCCCTTGGGCTCGCCCGGGCCGTAGTCGACTTCGCCCATCTGGTCCATGTGGACGAACGGGTCGAGGTCGGCCATGTCGATGCCGGCAAAGGCGCGGCGAACCGGGAATCCCTCGCCCTCGAGTCCGCGCGGTGCGGTGGTGATCGACGTCACGCGGCGTGGTCGATCGGTGGTTTCGGGCTTGATGGCCTTCGCTAATTCGAGTGGATTGTCAACGGAGATGGCGGGCATTGCACCATATTACGGACGAACGTCGCGATTCGAACGCCCCTCGAACAGTGCCAAAACGCCGACGGCGACGATGATGATGCTCGTCAGTGTCAGCGACACGTTGCCCGATCCCCAACCAAGCCCACCGACGATCTTGGGCTTGCCCATCCAGTCGGCGAAGGACGCCCCGAGGGGCCGCGTGAGGACGTAGGCGGTCCAGAACATCAGCACGGAGTTCCAGCGCCCGAGCCAGTTGCCCAATGCCGGCACGAGAATGAGTCCGGTGAAGAGGAGACCGGAGCTGAAGTAGCCGAGTTTCGCCACGACGGCGGTGAAGTCACCGACCGCGGTTCCGAGGGCGAAAGCGACGGTGACCGTCGCCCAGTAGAAGAGTTCGCGTCGGGTCGAGACGATGCTGTGGATCGACAGCGTGCCCTCGACCCGGAACCACGCCCAGAAGAGCGCGACCAACACGATCGCGAAGGCGATCGCCGAGACGACGTAGGGAACGCCGAACTCGACGTGGACGACGTCGGCGCACATCGTGCCAAAGACGCTGACCATCACGACGCCGGACCAGTACGGGACGGTCCGGTACGTGGACCTACTGAGTTGCCACCAGAGCACGGCGAAGAAGACGACCGCGGCGCACACCACGGCGAGACGAGGGTCGAAGCGGTTCACGAAGTAGTCCGACGTCGCCTCACCCATCGCCGTGGTGAGAATCTTCAATCCCCAGAACGTCGGCGTGATCGTGCGCGGGACCTTGCTCGAAGCGAATTGGTGGCGAAGAGAGAGTGCCACGCTCAGTCCTCGGAGGTGAGAATCTGTTCGAGGAAGACCGAACGATCGATCGAGATGAAGAGGGCCTTGGCGCTCGCGACCAACACGTCGTCGGCGTGCAGCGTCGCTTCGACGAACTGTTTGCGGTTGTCCCGACGCGCCAGCCACGCCCGAGCGATGATCGGCTCACCGACGGGCGTCGGTGCCACGTAGGTGATGTCGAGCTGCGCCGTGAAGGCCATCGCGCCGTGGATCACGTTCATCAGCCCCATCACTTCGTCCAAGAGCGCGGCGATGACGCCACCGTGGGCGCGCCCGGGGGCGCCTTCGAACGCCTTGCCGAGCGTGACCCGCACGCACGCGACGTCGCCGTCGCGCCAGAGTTGCGCCGCGAGGCCCATCGGATTGGCGGCGCCCGCGACGATGGAGTCCGAAAACAGTTGGCGCTCGCCAATCTCGTCGAAGGTCGGGATGGTCAGCGTGAACTCCTCGAGTCGATCGCGCGAGAGTTCGCGAACGCGAGGGGGAGCGGTGCGCATCTCGTCGAGCAGGGTTCGCATCGTGCGGCGCAGGGTCTCCAGCTCATCGTCGTTCAGCGTTCGTGCGACGAACTCGTGGCCCAGCTGGCGCATCAGCGATGCGGCCTCGATCCGCAGTTCCTCGTTCGTCACACCGTCAGGGGGTTGGTGATCGTCATTACTGCGTCCTTTGCTCAACAAAGACGGTAACGCACGTGCCGCAGGGTTCGAAGCGAACGCTGAGAGTGGCGATGATCTCTAGAGGCCACCATCCCAGAGCGCCATCTCGGCCGCGAAGTCGTCGAGACCCATTGGTCCGAGCACCAGAGCGTGCGCGTGGAAGGCCTTCAAGTTGAACGTGTCGCCGAGTCGTTGCTTCGCGGCTTCACGCGACTCGAGCCAGATCCGCTCGCCGACTTTGTAGGAGATCGCCTGGGCCGGAAGCCCGAGGTAGCGATCGACCTCCGAGACCGACATCGGGTGGTCCTGGATCGCCCACTCCTCGAGCAGCGCCACGGCCATCTCAGCGGTCCAACGCTTGTTCGAGCAGTCGCCGAGATCGCCCAAGACACCCATGTCCGACGGAGCGTCGAGTTCGAGGTGCAGTCCGACGTCGACGACGACGCGCGCCGCGCGAAGCGCCTGATTGGCGAGATAACCGAGTTCGTCACCGAGGTCCGAGAAGTAGCCGAGTTCGTCCATGAGCCGTTCGGCGTACAGCGCCCAGCCTTCGGCGTACCCACTCGTGTTGCCGACCAGTCGGTGGAACCGGCTCTGTCGATCCGACGACAACAGTGCCGTCGCGATCTGGAGATGGTGACCGGGAATCGATTCGTGGTACCAGGTGGAGGCGAAACGCCACCACGAGAACTGGGTCTTGCCCATCGTGGGGAACCACGTCGTGCCGGGTCGGCTGAGATCCTCGCTCGGGTTGATGTAGAACGGCGCCGCGGCCGAACCCTCCGGTGCGAGTCGGGCGTCGCAGAATCGGATGCGGTCATCGATGTCGAAGTGCACACCGTCGAGTTCGTCGGTCGTGCGCGCCGTGAAGGCCTTCAACATCGTCAGCAGTGCGTCGGTCCCGTCGATCGCTCGCGCGGGGTCGTTGTCGAGAAGGTCGGCCACCTCAACGAGACTCTTGGCCCCGGGCAGAAGTTCGCGCGCGATCTCCCACATCCGAGTATTGATGCGGCGAAGGTCCTGGTAGCCCCATTCGTACAGTTCGTGGAGGTCGAGCGTCGCTCCCGACCAGTAGGCGGACCACCGCAGGTAGCGCTCCTCGCCGCAGGCCTCTTTCGTCGAGGCCATTGGTGCGAGGTCCGAGCGCATCCACGCCGCGAGTTCGGCGTAGGCCGCCTCGGCGTCCTTCGCCCCGGCGCGCAGTCCCGATGACTCCAGGTCGACGCCGGTTGCCGCAGCGGCGCGCTCGGCGAACTCACTGAAGGCACCGCCGGCAACCGTGTCGGCCTGATCGGCGACGCCAATGATGTGGCGCGCCGCCGGCAGCTCGTGCTCGGCGGCGGTAATCAGTAACGCGCCGCGCCAGGTCTCAAGTGACGCGCGAACATGCGAGAGTCGTCGAGCCACGTTCTTCCCATTCTCTGCAGTGGTGAGAGGCATGAGTTCGAACACCTGTCGAATCGCGGCGACGGGTGAGTTGAGGACCGAGAAGGTTCGGCGCTCCTCGTCGGCCTCGATGAGCGCGAGCTGCACGGAGAGACGTTCTCGTATGACGGCGGCGGCGATGCGATCGATGTCGCTGTGCGCGTCGAGGGTCTCGAGCGTCTGGAGGTCGCGCACGATCTGCGCCTGATCGCGACGGCGCTTCGCGACCGAGAAGTCGGGCAGCAAATGGTCGTAGCCGGGAATACCCTGCTCGGTCGCGAAGAGAGGATCGCTCTCGGCGAGTCGGTCGACGATTTCGTCGGCGAGGGCGAAGATTGCCGACTGTGGAGATTGAACGGACATAACGAATCCTTTGAGTTGCGCCAGTACCTGCGACATCGAAATTAACACCGTGGCCCGGTTGGCAAAAGTCGCACGGCCGCGAAACGGCGCCGGTCGGCCGATTGAACGGTGTCGCCGCTCTACGTCAGGGTGTCTTCGTCGACTTCTATGGACATGAACCAGTGCTCGTTGACGCTGAGCGTGCAGTCGGGATCGTCGGAGCACACGTGCGTTGCGTCGTCGATGACGATGGCGGTGCCATGACAGTGCAGAAGGTTGTCGTCGCACATCGTGCACACGGTGACCGGTGTTGTCGTTCGCAACGGTAGGGACATGCCATCAACTTAAAACGCAGATGTGACACGCCGGTGGACGCCAAAGAATCCAGCGCACACTGACGATGCGAGATTTTCTTGTGAATCAAAGACCTCCAATGGTAAATTTTCATTTGTCGGTCTCTCGAATCATTCGACGAGGAGAATAAACATGGCGCGCGCCACTTGGTCAGGATTTCTTAGCTTCGGGCTCGTAAGCGTCCCCGTCGGGCTCTTCAGTGCCACGACGGACCAGACCATCCACTTCAACCAGCTGCACAAGAACACGTCGAATCGCGTCCGCTACAAGAAGGTCGACGAAGAGACCGGTGAGGAACTCTCCACCGAGGACATCGTGAACGGCTACCCGTTGGGCGGGGGCGAGTACGTCGTCGTCACCCGCGAAGAGATGGCCGATGCGGCTCCCGGCAAGTCCGAGCTGATCGAGATCCAGGACTTCGTGGACTTAGAGGAGATCGACCCGATCTTCTTTCGACAGTCCTACTATCTGGCGCCAAAGGGGAAGGGCGCCGACCGCGCGTACGCACTTTTGTTGCAGGCCATGCTCGAGACGAAGAAGGTCGGCATCGCGACCCTCGTGTTGCGCGACAAGGAGCACCTCGTCGCCGTTCGTCCCGCCGAAAAGGTACTCATGCTCGAGACGATGTTCTTCGAGGACGAGATTCGCGACCCCGAAGAGGAGCTCGACACTTTGCCACCCGTCGGTGACGCGAACGCGCGCGAACTGTCGATCGCCAAGAAGCTTGTCGAATCGTTGACCGATGAGTGGGATCCGAGTCGCTACAAGAACACGTACCGTCAACGCGTGGAAGAGCTCATCGAGGAGAAGCGTGCCGGACACGCGATCGTTCGCGGCGCCGAGGATCGCCCCAAGTCGAACGTCGTCGACCTCATGTCCGCGCTGCAGGCGTCGATCGATCGATCGACGAAGCGACCGTCACGTTCGGCCGCCAAGGCGTCGGCTCCGTCGAAGAGCGCGAGCATGAAGGTCGCCACGCATCGTGAGTCCAAGGGCCTCGACGCGATGACTAAGGCCGATCTGCTTGATCGCGCCAAGCAACTCAAGATCGTCGTGAACGCCAAGATGACCAAGGACGAGTTGATTCGCGCCGTGAGTGCAGCCAAGAACGCTAAGAAGAAATCAGGCTGACGAGATCCATGGCTCGCGCCAAGGACACTGCGCCGACTTCGCCGTCCAAGCTCACCACCTATCGGGAGAAAAGAGATCCCAAGAAGACGCCGGAACCCATGGGGGCGACGGGGAAGCCGGCCGCGAAGAAGAAGTCAAAACTCCTGACGTTCGTCATCCAAGAGCATCACGCGCGGGCACTGCACTGGGACTTTCGCCTCGAACGTGACGGCGTCCTGGTTTCGTGGGCGCTGCCGAAGGGCCTGCCGATGGATCCGGCCACGAATCACCTCGCCGTTCACGTCGAAGACCATCCGTTCGACTACGGCAAATTCGAAGGGACGATACCCAAGGGGCAGTACGGCGCCGGTCAGGTGACGATCTGGGACCACGGCACCTACGAGACCGAGAAGTGGCGAGAGAAAGAGGTGATGGTCGTCTTGCACGGGAAGCGCGCGTCCGGTCGCTACGTACTCTTTCCGATCGACGAGAAGAACTGGATGATCCATCGCATGGATCCGGCCCCGGCGTACTTCGAAGCCATGCCCCAACACGTCAAGCCGATGCTGTCGTTGGCCGGCGAACTTCCGACGAAGGACGCTGGCTGGGCGTACGAGTTCAAGTGGGACGGTGTGCGTGCCCTCGTCTACGTCGACGGTGGCCGCGTACGAGCGTTCACTCGCAACGACAAGAGTCTGCTCTCGACGTTTCCCGAGTTGCGCGACATCGGACTACACCTGGGATCACGCTCCGCGATCCTCGACGGAGAGATCGTGGCTCTCGACAAAGACAACCGTCCGAACTTCTCGACCCTCTCCAAACGCCTGAACGTCACGTCGAAGCCGGCCATCGAGAAACTGAAGTCCTCGATCCCCGCGAGTTTCTTCGCCTTCGATCTGTTGTATCTCGAGGGGCATTCGATCATGGAACTGTCCTATGACGAACGCCGCGCCGCGCTCGAGTCACTGAAACTTCAGGGTGAGACATTCGCGACGCCGCCCTCGATCACCAACACGGCCGGTTCCAAGGTGATGGACATATCGCGTGAGCGCGGTCTCGAAGGGGTCGTCATTAAACGTCGAAGTTCGCGTTACTCGCCGGGATCGCGCAATGGTGAGTGGATCAAGGTGAAGAACTTCTTCACCCAAGAGGTCGTCGTCGGCGGATGGACCGAGGGCAAGGGCGAACGAGACGGCAGTCTGGGCGCTCTGTTACTGGGTGTTCCCTCCGGAAGCGGACTCGAATATGTCGGCAAGGTGGGCACCGGGTTCACTGCCTCGACGCGCCAAGACCTTCTGCGTCGACTGAAGCCACTCGCCCGCAAGTCGACGCCGTTCTCGGCGCCACTGAGTCGAGCCGAGACCGCGCTCGCTCACTTCGTTCGGCCCACCATCGTGGGTGAGGTGCAGTTCGCGGAGTGGACCAACGACGGAAACCTGCGCCAGCCGTCGTGGCGAGGACTGCGATCCGACAAGAGCGCCGACGAGGTGGTCCGTGAGTCCTGAGCGAGTCCTGACCGAAGTAGACGGTCGCGAGTTGTCACTGTCGAATCTCGACAAGGTCCTCTACCCCGACACCGGTTTTACCAAGAGTCAGATGCTGGACTACTACGCGCGAATCGCCGAAGTCATGGTGCCCCACCTACGCAGTCGTCCGACGACCTTTCGTCGGTACCCCAACGGCGTCGAAGGCATGTCGTTCTTCGAGAAGCACGCACCGGATCATCAACCGGACTGGATCGCCACGATCGAGGTCCCTTCGAAGCAGGGCGAACACGGGCCGATCGTGTACACGGCGGTCGGCGAGCGAGCGACGTTGCTCTGGGCCGCGAACCTCGCCGCGATCGAATTCCACGTGCCGCTCTGGCACGTCGCGAAGGGCAAGTCGATCCCCGCACCTCCCGACTACATGGTCTTCGACCTCGATCCCGGCCCCGGGACAACGATCGTCGAGTGCTGTCGCGTTGCGCAGTGGTTGGGGGAACGCCTTGACCGCGATTCACTCTTCGCCAAGACCAGCGGATCGAAGGGGCTTCAGCTCTATACGCGAGTGCAACGCACGACCTGGGATCAACTTGGCGAGCGCGCGCACGACATCGCTCGAGCGATCGAGCGAGATCATCCCGGCGAGGTCGTTTCGATGATGCGAAAGAATCTTCGCGACGGCAAGGTTCTCATCGACTGGAGCCAGAACAACTCTTCGAAGACCACGGTGGCCGTGTATTCCATGCGCGCCCGGCCGGAGCCCACCGTGTCGACTCCCGTGTCGTGGGCAGAGGTCGACAAGTGTGCGAAGGTCGGCAAACCAGGGATGCTGCAATTCGAGACGAAAGACGTACTGAAACGAATCGACAAGTACGGTGACCTGATGGCACCACTGGTTGTGGGCAACTCACGCGCGAGAGCAAAGTCGTAGGGCACGGATGTCGAACGACCGATTGACCATTACTCTCGACTCGTGAGTGCGCAACGAATACCTGGTGGTGTCGTGCACAAGTTGCCGACGGACCTACGCACGAAGTTGATTGCCAGTCCCACGGCGTTGGACGCCTGGATGGACATCACTCCGCTGGCACGAAATGAATTCATCTGTTGGGTTGAGGATGCCAAACAGGAGGCGACACGCGAGCGTCGAATCCGTCGAACGAAAGAGGAGTTAGAGGAGGGTCAGCGCCGTCCGTGTTGTTGGCCCGGTTGTGGCCATCGAGAGCGCAACGGCAAGTAGTCGACTTCACTGAACTGACCACCCGAAGTACTACGAATCGAGCTCAACCACCGATCGTTCGGACCACGGTTCCCGTTGCAGCACTGAGTTCGAGAACGACGCTGCTGTACCCGTCCTTGCCGCCGCCAACATCGGTCACCCACAGATCGGTGCCATTGGACACCAGCCCGTACGGATCGGAATAGATGCCGTGGTGCAAGAGGATGACCCGCACCAGCGAGCCGTTCGAAGCGTTGAGCTCCGTCACCGAGTCACCGTGCGTACGACCCCTGTACTCATCTGCGCCGTTGACGATCCAGACATGAGTGCCGTCCGAGACGATGCAACGGATGTTGCCCCAAAAACGGTCGGCGGCGCTATCGACCGTTCGAACGATCTTGCCAGTCGTCGCATTGATTTGAGTGACCGAGCCCCCGATCAATTTGACCTTCACGCTTCCTTGGTTCGCTGTCCATACAGAGTGTGAATCGACGGCGACGTATTGGGGTCCGAGGAAGGTGGTCACTTTGGGACCACCGCCCGGTTGCGCCTGAGGACCGTCGGTGAGATCGTGCGCACTTTGAGTCCGGAAAGGGCGTTGCGCTCGATCACGCCATTGCTTACTTCCGGGCTCGCGATCCAAACGCGGTTGGCACGGACGGCGATTCCGCTCGACATGTCGTCTCGCTGACGGCCTCGACGTATGCGCACGACCTTGCCGGTCGTGACCGACAGCTCTGCGACTCGTGATCCGCCGTCGGCGACGACCCACACGTCATGTGCGTCAGCGCTGACGGCCGATAGCCCCGTGATCCCGTGGTTCTTGAGACTCACTGTCCGCACCAAGGCACCCGTCGTGGCGTTGAGTTCGGTCACTGTTCCGACGTGGCTCGTTCCGTTGCGATACGTGACGCCGCCGTTCACGATCCACACGTCGTTGCCGGCGATCGCGATGCCCGAGGGATCGATGAAGCCATCGGCTTTTGCGTTGATGACGCGAATCACTTTGCCGGTACTGGCCTGAATCTCCGTTATGCCGAAGTAGTCCGAGTTCGCCGACCCATAGGTGACCTTGGTGGTCGAGTGCGATCGCTCCTGGGTTCTTGATAGACCGGAGTGCTCGCCGAGGCAGCTGTTAATCCAAGAGAGCCAGGACGAGGCTTGCCGCGAGCGCTCCACGTCACTAGCCTTCGAGTGCGCTTCATCGACGAATCCTCATCAGTGGACAGTGATATCGCCGTACTGTTGTCCCCAGCCGAACGATATCGGCAAAGCATTCGTCAGTGGCACACCGGCACTTAGAGGCACGCAAACGATGACTGACGCAGTCGAATCAAACGCCGAAAGGGACGACGACGACGGTTTGTCAAAGTCGGCGGGCCCGTTGGCGGATTGCCGGTGGGCGATGGCGCTGTGGCCAGCCTCGGCATCTTCTGGTTTTGGTCGCCGCCACGGTCAGATCGAGCAACGCAGCGTCGACTCCCTGATCGTCTCTTGCGTTCCCGTTCTAGACCGTTCCTACTTCAGCGCGGAGCATCAAAGAGGTAGCGCATGGCGCGCGAAAAGTTCATCGGGGCTGACGTCATGTGGAACTCTCCGGGCAAGACTTCTGAGTCGATAAGGAGACTTGGATAGTTGCGGCTTCGCAATGCAGAGACGAACCGTTCCTGGTCGGCGACCATGTTGGTCTCGCCGTAGTCGGCGAGTTCACTCGCGGCCGCTTCTTCAGCCTCGGCCCGTTTGTCCTCCGGAAGCCACGCGAGAAGGAGTTGATCGCCCTCTGGACCCTCGTAGGCGCCGAACAGAACACCTTGGCTGACAAATCGCGGTTCGTCTGGGCGTACCTCGCTTCTGACTCGAAAATTTCGCCGTGGTTGTACCAAAAGGAGCTGCTGCCGAGTCCGTATCGCTTGAACGTCTCTGGTGCGCTGAGGAGCACGTGTGCGCCAAAGAGTCCGCCGTACGAATCACCGAAGTACAAATTGTCGTCGGGATCAACGCCGAAATTCGTGCCGAGCCAAGGCTTGAGTTCATCCTTAATGAATCTCTGAAATCGGTCTGCGCCGCCTGACGGCCAACCCGATTGTTGCGCGACGTAGTCGTCAACGCTTGGAGTGAGGTCGCGGGAACGGAGCGGAAAACTTTCGGCTTCATCGTTGATTGGATAGCCGATTCCCACGACAAAGATTGGTGGGAGCCATCCGGCGAATTGAAGCCCCCAGAGAGTGTTCATTGTTCCCCCGAAGGCCAGATCGGCGTCGGTGAGGAAGAGAACTCAGGTGGAACGCCTTCTTCATCCCAGATTTGCCGATCAATACTTTGAATCCCCTGCGTCGGAATCAAGGAAGTGAACCTCAGTGTTCAGAAATGGCGAATCGACCGGCGAAGTCATCATCGAAGGCTATGAGGTTTCAAACCGAGCGTCAATCGGTCAGACCCCACGCGTGGGTTGCAAACGCGATCGAGCCACAGTGGCACGCACCTCGCCACGCCTTACGCCGCCGATCCCGGTTCAGTGGGATCATGGGCCAGTTGTGTTACCCGCGAGAGTCCAGCCGACAAGCGCGTTGGCGTGTCCGTGACCCATCTGGTATTCGGTGAGGTGACCGACGATCGCTCTATGTCTTTCGAGACCGCGTTGGGCGATTCTTCTGCCATTCGGCGATCGATCGGCCGTATCTCTTCTCGATGGACGGGAAGTACGACGTAGGTCCCTGTTTCGGCCATGGTGCACTTTGATCAGTCACGAAAAATCCCTCCTTGATGTGGGGCGACATTCGCTGTGGTCATTTTGTCGGACATCGTCAGTGCGATGTGACGTTCACCTGCCAGCCGATGCCGAACTTGTCGATGAGTGCTCCGAAGTGTCACCCAGAACATCTTCTCCATCGGAGCCTTCACGATTCCGCCGATGCCCAATCCATCGAAGACCACGAAGGGCGCTCTCGTCGTTCCGATAACGGTCAGTTCAATTCTGGTCTGGACCTCGTTGGTGGCGTCGGAGCGGTCGCTTGCTCGCACGATGAAGGACCCGGTGTCTAACGCCGCGTTGATAACGAGGTGTGCTTGGTCTTGTGGCGTCGTCGGGTCCACGTCTCCGCGATGGGTGATCGACAGTTCGCCACCGAGGACGTTCTGGTAGAAGTTCATGGCCTCCTCGGTATTGCCGGGGAAGAAAAGGTATGCCTCGAGATTCACGGTTGACCTCCTTGGTCGTTGGGGTGGAACTAGACCGTATAGTACCCTATGAGAACTAGTCCGTCAAGTACTCTTACAAACATGGCGGTGACGGACCCACCTGAACAGAGCGAGCGAAATTTGGACAGGCGCCATCGCGAGATTCGTGAGGCGGCAATCGGAGCGTTCCTCGCTAGTGGGTACGACGGCACGACGATGGAGGTAGATTGCGGTCGGGCCGGGGTGTCCAAGCAGACCGTCTACAAGCACTTCACCGACAAGCAGCACCTCTTCGCCGACATCGTGCTGTCAACGACGGAGGACATGAGCGCCCTCATCGGCATTGTCGCCGACAGGTTGCCGTCCACCACTGACCTCGCCAGAGACCTGACATTCCTCGCCGAGACGTTCCTCGTGGCGTTGATGCAGCCGCGCGTGCTGCGACTCCGGCGCCTGGTCATTACTTCTGCGGATCGATTCCCAGAGATCTCGAGCGCATGGTACGAGAAGGGATTCGAGCGGGTGCTCGCTGCTCTCGCAACTAGTTTTCGAGCCCTTGGAGATCGCGAATTGCTCGCCATTGACGACGCGACCGCGGCAGCGGAGCATTTTGTCGGCATGTTGTTCTGGATTCCCGTCAACAAGGCCATGTTCACTGGTGATGACGACTACGCGGCAACTCATGACCTCGTTCCGGTGGCCAGGATGGCGGCTGACGCGTTCCTAATGGCCTACGCAGCTCGCTAGTTCGATGGGCCGGGCAATTTTGTTGGTGGGGCTAGTAAGAATCGAACTTACGACCTCGTCATTATCAGTGACGCGCTCTAACCGACTGAGCTATAGCCCCGCAGGGGTTCTAATCTAGCCGACCGTCGAAATGCACCTAAAGGATCGAAGGGTCCCACGCCCGAGCGGCGATGGACTGGCTGGCCGTTGCGAGGAGTGTTCCCGATTGACTCCACATGTACGCCGTACCTTGGGCGAATCCTCCCGAAAGCGCGTGCATATGGATCTCGGTAAGCACCCAGTTCGTCGGTTCGAGTTTCACTATGCGGATCGTGTTATCGAGGCTGCGGCCCATGGTGGAGAATCCGAGCGGCTGTGAAAGTCCACCAGCGACGTAGTCCCCGAAGATGGCGAGCGTCGCCGCCGAGATATCGAAGTGACCCGGCACGCGCGACCAGAGTGCGGAGACTGGCGACCCCGGCGTGCCATCGATCTGTTCGAACGGTCGACCGAGCGCGATCCGCGCTTCGAGGTGATTGAAGATCGAACGGTTGAAGCGTTCTGGCATGACGCGCTCCGGGCACTCTTCGGGTGACTTGACGTCAGGCATCGTGACCCACGGACCTTCCGCCGACAGCTCTCCCGTCCCGAATGCACCATTCACGGTCAGTATCTCTCGGTCCTCGGCATACGTTGTCGCCCGCGCCTGGGTCACGTGACCGCCGACGACCGCGAGATCGGTCTTCACCGTGACGGTCGAACCGAGCGGCGCGTACGAGAGGTACTGCGCGGTCGCCCAGATCGTCGGCCTCGCGCTCGCCTCTTCGAGTGCGACGAGCGCCGAAGCCAGTCCGCATCCACCGAAGAGAAAGTTGCCCGGCGTTATCACGCGTTCGGTGACGTCGAAGGACCACGAGTCATCTCCGGTTCGTTCCATGCCGAGAAAAGTCCGCGCGTCCACGAACGCCGAGGTTAACCGAGCGCGGTACGTCGTCTTGGTGGCACCGGGCAGACTTGTTTGGTGATCGATCCGCGATTTGTCTACCTCGCCGCGGCGCTCTCGCTCGTCGGCGCCTACGGCTATATCCGCGACACGTTGCGCGGCGACACGTCACCGAATCGCGTGACGTGGTCGCTCTGGGGTGTCGAGGGCGTGCTGGCGTTCTGCGTCGAGGTGCAACAACACGTGGGCCTCGCGGCGTTGATGACCTTGATGCTCGGACTCGTGCCGTGCGCGGTCGTCGTCGCCTCGTTCCGAAATCCGCACGGGTCGTGGAAACTCGGCACTTTCGACTTGGCGTGCGGAGCGGTCTCGATTGGTGGGCTGGTCTTTTGGGCGTTCATCAATGAACCGACCGTGGCACTCGTCTCGTTCGTCCTCGCCGATCAGATGGCGGCGCTACCCACGATTCGAAAGTCGTGGCTCGCGCCACGCACGGAATCGCCGCGACTCTTCTTCTTGGGATCGACGAACTGTGCCATCACGTTGCTCACGCTGACGAAGTTGACGACGGCCGGGGTTCTCTTTCCCGGCTGTATCTTGGTGGCGGACCTGATTGTGGGCCTGCTCATCGTGAGCAATGTCGGGCCGCGAGTGCGCGGCGAATCCTACGGCGTAACGAAACCAAAGATGGCGTGACCATGGCAACGACGACACGACTGACTCCCGAACAGTGCAAGACACGAGGCCAGGGTGAGCGTGATGCCGCGCCCCGCGGCGCGATGGCCAAATTGAGCGAGCGCCCCGCCGACTACGACCCGGTCGCGCGACTGATGTGGCAGGGTGAGTCTCGCCAGAGCGACCTCTTGGGGCTGCGCTACTCGCGCATGCTCGCCAATCCGTTGTCGTTCTATCGCGGCAACGCGCTCTTGATGGCCGAGGATCTGGCGCGAGGGACCAGCACGACGCTCGAAGTGCAGATATGTGGTGACGCCCACCTCGCGAACTTCAACCTGTTCTCATCGCCCGAGCGTCATCTGGTCTTCGACGTGAATGACTTTGACGAGACCGACCGGGGCCCGTTCGAATGGGACCTCAAGCGACTCGTGGCGTCCCTCGCCATCGCGTCGTCGCACCTCGGTCACAGTGAGGCCCAGCAAGAACGAATCGCATTGGCCGCAGCGCAGGAGTATCGCATCTCGATTCGTCGATTCGCCGGGGAGGACCGGCTGGCGACGTGGTACGCGACATTGGACATCGACGCCGTCATGGAGGACCTCGGAGGATTCTTCACCGAGAACGCGATCCACAAGATCGATCACGTCGTCACCTACGCCAGTGGGCGCGACACGCGACGGGCGTACGCTCGACTGATCGTCGACGACAAGGATGGTCCGCGCATCGTCGCGAAGCCGCCGCTCCTCGTTCCGCTTTCGGAACTCAAGGAGAGTGGCTACCTGACCACTAACGATTTGGAACGTCTCATTGCGGGCTACGCCAAGACGTTGAGCTACGACCGACAGGAACTGCTCTCGCAGTTCACGCCGGTGGACGCGGCGCGCAAGGTCGTCGGCGTTGGCTCGGTCGGCACGGAGTGCTACATCGTCCTGCTCCTCGGACGCGACGAGTTCGATCCGTTCTTCTTGCAGGTGAAACAGGCCGGCGCGTCGGTCATCGCCACGGCGACGTCGCGCGAGTCGACGGTGCCGCCGGGGGAGCGTGTCGTGCAGGGTCAGCGCCTGATGCAGGCGACCCCTGACGTGTTCTTGGGTTGGCACGCGGTGAAGAAGGGCGCATCGACGCGGCACTATTACGTTCGCCAGCTCTACGACAACAAGGCCTCGATCGCCGTCGACAAGCTCGATGAGTCTCTGCTCGTCTCCTACGGACGAATCTGCGCCTGGACGTTGGCGCGCGCCCACGCCCGAGGCGGCGGCGGCGCCGAGATCGCCGCGTACCTCGGCAAGTCTGACGTGGCCGACGAAGCCTTCGCCGCGTTCGCGTTGGCCTACCGTGATCGCACGTTGAGTGACTTCAAAGCACTCCAGAGCGCGGTGAAGGAAGGCCGGATTACGTTAGCGACGTGACCTCGCTGTTGCCATTCCGCTGGCACATCGCTGAAGTTGTGATCATCGTCGCGCTCGGCGTCACCCACCACGTCTTCGTCACCTCCAAACGTGAACGTCGTCTCGCGGCGTGGGCGCTCTTCGCGCTGCTGGTGGTCACCATCTGGCCGATCGGTGACCTCGCCGCGTCGGTGTCGCTCACGGTCGCGACGGTCCAACGACTCGTGATCATGCTCTTGGTCGCGCCGCTGTTGTTGATGGCTACACCGACGAACGTGCTCGCTCGCTTGACCCGACCGCGTCTGATCGACGCGGTCACGCGGCTCCTCTCACATCCCGGCGTTGCGGTCGTGGTCGTCACGGTCGTGGGGACCTTGACCCTCTCCTCGCCAATCGTCGACTGGGGTGCGCATTCGTCCTTCGGGCGCGACCTGGTGTTGGCGGCGGTAGTAATGGTCGGACTCGTCCTTTGGGTGCCGGCGCTCGGCGTGATACCCGGCGCCAAGCACATCTCACCGGTGGCGCGGGCAGGATACGTTTTCGCCTCGTCGCTCGTCGTGACGAGTCTGTCATTCGTGTGGATCTTCTCGCATCACTCGCTCTACCCGGCGCTCCACAATCAGGACGCGCTGCTCCATATGACGCCGCTCTTGGATCAACAGCTCGCCGGGTTCGTCGCGAAGATCTGCTGCTACGCACCCATGTGGGCGGTCGCCTTCACGATCTTTGTGCACGCCGAGGATGACGGCACGCGTGTCGAAGAGACGCCGCTGCATTGGGCGGACGTCGAACGACATCTGTTGCGCGTCGATCGTCAACGTGAAAGGTCGATCCGTCGGCATCAGAGCGAATAGTCCGGGTTGGTAGGATGAGGTCCCCGGGGACGTAGCTCAGTTGGTAGAGCGCGGGCTTTGCAAGCCTGAGGTCGAGGGTTCGATCCCCTTCGTCTCCACAAAATAGAGCCTTAATTCGAAACGTTTCGTTGCACTTCGGTTGCTCCGAAGTCCGCAGCCGCTCGCCTCTATTGGCGCGAGGGAGCCACGAAGGGAGCCAATTGAACGTGTAGGGCATGTAAAAGGTTGGCTCTGTGGTTGTCAAGAGGATTTCAATCGACTTTCGGCACTTGGATTGTGCAGACTTAATTGCTGCATCATCGTGACGAGTTCGTCGGGTCGATATCCCTGTGTTCGAGCGAACGCGATGAGTTCTCGAAGCTTTTCGACGACAATGGTTCGCCCCGGGCTTCCCGCAACGATTATCGCTCGACCCCGACCCATTTCGACAAGGCCTTCGTCTCGAAGAAGACGAAGAGCCCGCAGCACTGTATTGGTGTTTACGTTGAGAACCTTTGCCAAGTCCTTCGCCTGTGGAATGCGTTGTCCCGGCATCGCCTCCCCATCAGCGATTGCGCGTCGTATTTCGGATGCAACTTGCTCATGAAGCAGAGTCAATTCGCCCCGATCAACCTCTCGAAGGGTGATTTGTGAGTCCTCCAAAATTTGACCTCATCTCTTGACAGAACTAATAAAAACAATGATACTAGTTTCATGGTGACAACGGTTCAACCTTCATATGAGAACGTCGAGCAGCATCTCGACGTCGAAATGCTCTTCCCAGAGGCGAGGCATTTTGCGAGACGACGCCGACTGAAATTCGCATCGATGGCCGTCATAGTTGCTTCCTTATCTGCTGGTGTATGGCTATACACGCGATCAACGAGTGGCCCTTCCGCACCAGTTCGCGTCCAGACTTCGGGCGCCCCCACTCAACTGACTCCGAAGAACGTGGCTGAAAAAGTTTGCAAGGGAGCCCTTGCCGGGCCCGGCACGGGCATCAGAGTGATTCACGCGTATCCGTCGACGGACGGACTACTTCGAACGTGGTGGATCACAGATTCAGAGGTTCTCGGTCCGTTCCCGTTGAACCAGTACCCTCGTTCTAGTCATATGACGGTGTGTTACGTAGCAGGTGCGTTTGCTCCCGATGTTCCGCCTGGCGACCATGTGAAATATGACCGGGCCCTTTACGTCGTCCCGACAGCATCGGATACCACCTCGGGGAGGGTCGGTCCAGCGTTTGCTTTGAGCACCGGATCAGCTCCATTGCACTTCACTCCACCGCCAACTAGAAGTTGATTCACAATGGCGAATTCGAGATCGGCGAACCGGGGATTCAGTCAACCTTCGGGAAGTGAATTCGATCCCGTCAAAGGAAGTGCGGCCCACGAGTAAGGCGCGATACCGTCGCGCAGAACGTTCATGCCCAGGAAGGCGTACGTGGTTGGATCGAAGATGAACTCTTCTGAGTCGACACTGACGCCGGCGGGACCGGGCCGTTGGTAAAGAATGCCGACGCCTGTTCGCCCGATCGCGTCTTGTACCTGAGGCACCAACGTCATCCCCTGGCGTTTCGTCCAATCTCGACTTCTCGATTGCACGAGACCTCGCCTTTGCAAGCCTGAGGTCGTGGGTTCGATCCCCATCGTCCCCACTTCACTCGATGCCAGCGAAAATTTTGCGACGTCAGTCCCGCGTCTCGCGGAAGTAGAAACCCTCGCCCAGATCCTCGAGCAATCCCTGGTGCGTCGGGGTCCAGTTCAGTAGTTCGCGGGTGATTGTGTTCGACGACGTGGCGTCGGCTCCGAAGAACCGACCCATCCACCCGAAATGGTCACCGGCGTCGCTCTCGGGAATCGAGATGACCGGAACGCCAAGACCTTTCCCGATGGCCTCGGCAATTGCTCTCGTGGCAATTCCCTGTTCGGCGACCGCGTGGGCCGAGAATCCAGCGGGTGCGCCTTCGAGTGCGAGTCGTACGAGTCGCGCGGCGTCGAATCGATGCACCGCCGACCAGCAGTTGTCGCCGCTCCCTACGTAGCCCGACGATCCCTTCTCGCGCGCGATCGCGACCAACGTGGCGATGAATCCGTGATCACCGTCGCCGTGGACGGTCGGCGCAAATCGAACGGACGACGACCGGACGCCTTCGTCGGCCAGCGAGAGCGCGTAGGCGACGTTGGCGATTCTCGGGTGCACCGCCGGATCGGGCCGATCGTCCTCGGTCGCGACCCGACCCGGGGCCAGCCCGAGCACGCCCGATGCGACCACGAAGGGTCGATCGCTGCCCTTCAGCACCGAGCCGATGGTCTCGACGACGCTCCGGTCGGTCTTGGCGGCGTCATCCATTCGAGTGAAGTCGTGGTTGTAGCCGAGGTGGACGACGCCGTCACAGCGTGCGACGCCGTCACGAAGACCCGCCGGGTCATCGAGCGACCCACGAAACGCCTCGGCGCCGGCGGCGACGATGGCCGCAGCAGCAGCGTCGGTTCGGGCCAGGCCGAGGACCTCGTGGCCGGCGCTGAGCAGATCCGGAACGACCGCCGAGCCGATCCAGCCGGACGCTCCCGTTACGAAGACACGCATCTGATTCTCCTTTGTTTTATTGACTTCCACGGAATACTGCTCCGTTGATGTCAGGGGCTGTCATCACTATAGCGGTGATGTCAGCGACTGTCAACACCGAATAGGATTGTCGAATGGTGCGATGGGAACCCGACAGTCGAGGGCGGCTCGCCCAGGCGGCGATGGAGCTCTACGGCGAGCGCGGATTCGATCAGACCACGGTCGCGGACATCGCGGAAAGTGCCGGGCTGACCGAGCGCACGTTCTTTCGTCACTTCAGCGATAAACGCGAGGTCCTTTTTTCCGGGGCACAGGCACTCCAAGACCTGCTCGTCACCACCATCGTGGGCGCTCCCGTCTCGACGACGCCCATCGACGCGGTGACCCTCGCCCTGGAGGCCGCTGGCGAACGTTTCAACGAACACCGCGGTTTCTCCGTTCAGCGACAGAGGATCATCGACGGCAGCGCCGAACTGCAGGAGCGCGAGCTGATCAAACTCGCCTCGCTCGCCGTGGCCATGGCCAACGCGTTGCGCCAGCGAGGTGTTGAGGACCCGACGGCCGGACTGATCGGCGAGGTCGCCATCGCGATCTTCAAGAACTCCTTCGAACGCTGGATCTCGTCGTCGGAGCCGAGCGACCTGGCTCAGGTGATGCGTGACTCACTCGAACAGCTGCGCGACGTCACCTCGTCGACCTAGCGGCCACCTGATCAGGTTGATCAGGCGGCGCTGACGGGTTCGTCGGCGCGTTCGACGCGTTTGGTGCCCGGCTCGCGGTCATGGGCGGTCTGTTTCAGGTGGAACTGGGTGACGCCGATCGTGAGCGACACCGCGCCCACAATGTGCAGCTCCACCAACAGGGGCGGCACGTGCGTCAAGTACTGCGTCACGCCAATAGCCGCTTGCACCAGCGAAATGATGACCAGTCGGCGAACGCCGAAGCGGAGGGCACTCGGTGCATCCTTCGTCCAGATCGCGAACAGCAGTCCCGTGATGAGTCCGATGAACAGCACCGCCGCGAGTGAGTGGACCCACGCCGCCGAAGAGAACGCGAAGGGCAGCCGACGCGCGACCAGTTGCCCCTGGGAGGCTCCGGCGTGGGGTCCCGAACCCGTCGTCATCGTGCCCGTGATGAGCAGCACGACGAAGGGGATCCACAACAATCGGGCGATTGCCAGGAAATGCCGGTCGCGGACATCGCTGCGGGCCCCTGGTCCGTAGACGTATTTGGAGCGGTGATAGAGCACCGCGGCGATGACGACCATCGAGAGCGACAGCAGCATGTGCGTCGAGACCAGCCAGGGGTTCAGTTTGCTGTAAACGACGAAGGCGCCCAAGACTGCGTCGGCCACGACGCCGGCGATCAACATTCCTGAGAGGATTATCAGGTCCTGGCGTCGAACCTCGCGTAGAAGCGCCGCGATCAACGTCGCCACGGTGACGAAGATCAAGGTGACGGTGACGACGCGATTTCCGTATTCAATGAGCGGATGAATGCTCCACGAACCAGTGATTCGGCCCTTGAAACACGTGGGCCAGTCCGGACAGCCCAAGCCGGAGCCGGTCAATCGAACGGCCGCGCCGGAGAGAACGATGACGATCATCGAAATGAACGAGGCCAGGGCGAACCATCGAAAGGTCGGCCCCGGAACGACGCGGCGTATCGATGTAGTCACGACTTCAGACTAGGTAATTGAAGGTCCCGTAGGATTTCGCCATGACGATCACGGCCCCGGCCCGCCACTCTCTGGGTGAAGTCTTACGGGGCTATCTCGCATTGACCAAACCGCGGATCATCGAACTGTTGTTGGTCACGACGATTCCGACGATGGTCGTGGCGGCGAACGGAATCCCCGGACTGTGGTTGATGGTGGCGACGCTCTGCGGGGGGACGCTGGCGGCCGGCGGCGCCAACACGTTCAATATGGTGATCGACCGCGACATCGACGCGATCATGGAACGCACGAAGCGGCGACCGCTCGTGACCGGCGTGATGTCGGCACGCGACGCCACGTTGTTCGCGGTCGGCCTCGAGGTCATCGCCTTCGTCGTACTCGCGGTGTGGGTCAATCAACTCTCAGCGTGGCTCGCCATGTCGGCGACCGCGTTCTATGTCTTCATCTACACGCTATGGCTGAAGCGACGCAGCAGACAGAACATCGTGATCGGTGGGGCGGCCGGGGCGGTGCCCGTTCTGATCGGCTGGGCCGCGGTCACCAATTCGCTCACGTGGACGCCGGTGCTGTTGTTCCTGGTGATCTTCATCTGGACCCCGCCGCACTTCTGGGCGCTCGCGGTTCGCTACCGCGACGACTACGAAGCGGCCAACGTGCCGATGATGCCCGTCGTGGCGTCGCTTCGTCACACGACCCTCGAGATCCTCATCTACTCGGTGCTGATGTGGGCGCTGACCATATTGATCGGCCCGACCGCGCACCTCGGCGTCGTCTACGCCGTGTCGGCGACCGTGCTCGGGGGACTGTTCACGTTCTACGCCGCGCGACTGTACCGACACGCGCTCACCGACAAGGCGGACGTGGGTGAAGCGATGCGACTCTTTCACTTCTCCATTACCTACTTGACGGCACTGTTCGTCTTGATGGCGGTTGATGTCCTTGTCCGACACCACTAGTCCGCCGCGACGACGCCTGTCGCCGAAGACGTTGTACATCGGTGCCGGCATCGCGGTCGCGATCATCGCGATCGTGGTCGTGTCGATTTTGACGGGTAGTCCGGTGACGGGGAGCGGCGACGAACCCTCCAGCAACCTCGTCGGTACCTCCGTCGCGTCGTTCTCGTTGGGGGGTCTCCAGAGCGGCACCATCGAGGCGCCGTGGAAGAGTCACCACGCCGCGGTGCTGATCTTCTTCGCGAGCTACTGCGGACCGTGTCACGCAGAGATGCCCAAGATCGCGACCTACCTGCGCCACCACAATGAGGGATCGATTCGCGTCATCGGCATCGATGCGGCCGACGAACGAGGCGCGGCCCAGAGCTTCGTGAAAAAGAGTGGCGTCGGGTTTCCCGTTGCCTTCGACCCCAACTCCACGGTGACGACGGGAATCTTCAAGTTCGGCGCCGTGCCCGAAACGGCGTTCGTGAGTGCCAAGGGAGTCGTCACCCAGATCTACTTCGGTGCCATTCCCAAGGACGTCTTGGTGAAAGGGATTGCGGCGCTTCGCGCCTAATCGAAGCGGAAGGTTCGCGCCGCGACGAGGGGTGCCACAAGCGCCCAGATCCCCAGAACGAGCCAGTCGGTGCCCGTGGGCATGAGTCCTTGACCGAGCACGCGATGGAGACCTTCGGCCATGGCGCCGGGTGGCAGCGCGACCGCGACGCGGCGGATGGCTCCCGGCAGTGACGTCAACGGAACGACGATGCCCGAGAGCAGTAGCAAGACGAGATAGAGCCCGTTGCTGGCCGCGAGATTGACCTCGGCGCGAAGGCGACCGGCGAGGGCGAGACCGATGCCCGCGCAACCGGCGGAGCCGAGGATCAACAGCGCCGCGACTTCGAGGCCACCGCTCACGCCGCCGCGAGGTCGCCAGGTCAACGTGAACGCGACGGCTGCAAGGATGATGACCTGCAGCGCCTCGGTCACCAAGACGCCGGCGATCTTCGCGCCAATGAGTCGTCGCGTGCCGATGGGCGTCACGTGGAGCCGGCGAAGGACACCGTAGCTGCGCTCGAAGCCGGTCGCGATCGAGAGGGCGACGAGCGATGTCGACAGAACACAGAGCGCCAGTACGCCGGGCGCGATGAAGTCGACCCGACTCGTCGTCGGCGTGGACACGACCTTGGTCAACGAGAAGAACACGAGGAGCAAGACCGGTATGCCGACGGTCAAGAGCAAGGTCTCGCCACGTCGCAACGTCATTCGAACTTCGGCCCGACTCTGCGCCCACCAGGCGTTCACGAGCGCACCTCACGACGTTCTTGCTCGATGAGGTCCAAGTAGCGCTCTTCCAGTGACGCACGGGTGCGCAGCGAAAGCAGCGTGACGCCGACACTGGTCAAGTAGTCGTTCAACATGGCGATACGTTGCGGTGTCGATTCGGTTTCGCACCGGAGTCGATTCGTCCCGTCGCCCGAGACGACACAACCGAGTCGACTCGCGAGTGGCGCCGGATCGACGTAGCCCGAGAGCTCGACGATCATCTCGGGGGTACCCGAGAGTTCGTCGAGCGTTCCGTGGATGACGACGTGACCGCGGTTCATGATCACGACGCGATTGGACGTGCGCTCGGCCTCGGTCAATTCGTGCGTGGTCACCAAGAGGGCACATCCGCGATCGCGCTCGGCGGCGATGAGATTGCGGATCACCTGACGGCCTTCCGGATCGACCGCCGCCGTCGGCTCGTCCAGGACGAGCACGCGCGGACGTCCGAGCAGCGCCAGCGCGAGCAGTGTACGTTGCTGTTCGCCGCCGCTGAGTCGACGCCACGGCGTGCGCGCGCATCGAACGAGATCGAGCAGGACCAGCAACTCCTCAAGTGTCCCTCGGTGCGTCGTAGTACGTGGCGGTCAGTTCGAGCACCTGGCGCGGCGTCATCGGAAACCACACGCCGCCGCGTTGCAGCAGTGCCCCGGTGCGCACGACGACCTCTTTGTGGTCGCGCACGGGATTGAGCCCGTGCAGCCGGACGGCCCCCGACGTCGGCGCGCGAAAACCCAACAGGGTCTCGACGACGGTGGTCTTGCCGGCGCCGTTGGGACCCAGCAGCGTGACGACCTCGCCGTAGGCGACGTGCAGTGACACCGCGTCGACGGCCGTCAGCGCGCCGAAGGTGACCGTCAGATCATTGACCTCGACCGCGTTGCTCACGACCTCTGAACATAGACGGTTCCGACGGGCGCCTTTCGTGTGCTCGTTAGGATTGCCGTCATGATTGACCTCGTCCAACTACGTCGTGAACCAGAGTTCGTGAAGGCCGCGTTGGCCCGTCGCGGTGTCTCGTCGTCGACGATGGACGAGGTCATCGCCCTCGACGTCGAGCACCGCGAGCTGTTGCAAGAGGCCGAACGGCTGCGCGCCGAGGTGAAATTCCTCTCCCGACTCGTGGGCGAGGCCCGCCGCGACAAGGACACCGACACGGCCGCCACGCTGACCGAGAAGAGCCGGGCGCTGGGCGAAGAGGAGCGCGCGGCGACCGAGGCCATGGAGCGTGTGGGAACCAAGTTGAACGACGAACTCCTGATGATCCCCAACGTCCCGGACCCTGTGGTCCCGGACGGCGTTGACGAAAACGACAACGTTGAACTGCGTCGCTGGTGGCCGGGGATGGATGCCGGCCGGCCGTTCCCCGAGTTCGCCGATCATCAGAAAGTCCCGCACTGGGACGCGGCGCTGGAACTCGGCATCCTGGACCTCGAGTCCGGTGCGCGAATCGCGGGTTCGATGTTCCCGCTCTACCGGGGCGCGGGTTCACGTTTGATCCGCTCGCTGAGTGCCCTCTCGCTCGACCGCAACGCCCGTGACTACGAGGAGATCCACCCGCCGACGTTCGCCTTGACGGCGACCATGATGTCGACCGGTCACCTGCCCAAATCCGTCGACGATATGTACAGCATCGAGCGCGACGGGCTCTGGGCGATTCCGACGGCAGAGGTGCCGCTGACCTCGATGCACGCGAACGAGATTCTGGACGAGGCGAGTCTGCCAATTCGACTCTGTGCCGAAACGGCGTGCTTTCGTCGCGAGTCGGGTGCGGCCGGTCGCGATACTCGCGGCGTTTTGCGCGTGCACGAATTCGACAAGGTCGAACTCTTCGCCTACTGCACGCCGGAGCAAGGCCCGGCCGCCTTCGACGACATCCTCGCGCGCGCCGAGAGTCTCTTGCAGGAACTGGGCCTGACGTACCGACTCTTGAACCTCTGCACCGGCGACCTCGGCACCTCGTCGGCGCGCACGATCGACCTCGAAGTCTTCAGCCCCGGTGTCGACCGCTGGCTCGAGGTCTCCTCGGTGAGTTGGTTCCGTGACTACCAGGCACGGCGCGCGCACGTGCGCTATCGCACGAGCGAGGGGACGACCGCGTTGGTGCACACGGTGAACGGCTCGGCGCTCGGGTGGGCTCGAATATGGGCCGCGCTGATCGAGACGTATCGCCAAGAAGACGGCTCGGTGGTGTTGCCCGACGTGCTCGCGCCCTACATGGGCGATCTGCGAACGATCAGGCCGAAGACTTCGTAGCCTCGTAGCGATAGCCGACGCCGCGCACCGTCGTGATGTGTTCGGGGTTCTTCGGATTGTCCTCGATCAAGGTGCGCAGGCGCTTGATGTGCACGTCGAGGGTCTTGGTGTCTCCGACGTAGTCACTGCCCCAGATCCGATCGATCAGTACTTCGCGGGTCAAGACCCGACCGGGATTCTCGAGCAGGAGTCGCAACAGGGCGAACTCCTTCTTTCGGAGCTTGATCTCTTCGCCGTTGACGTAGCACCGGCGTGCGTCGATATCCATGCGAATCGGTCCGAGTTGGATCTCGTCGTCCGACGCCGGCACGTTCTCGTGGGTCTCTCGACGCCGCAACACCGCGCGGATGCGCGCGACGAGTTCGCGGAGTCGGTAGGGCTTCGTGACATAGTCGTCGGCGCCGATTTCGAGCATGAGCACCATGTCGACCTCTTCACCCTTGGCGCTCACGATGATGATGGGCACCTCGCTGATCGCACGCATCTGGCGACAGACGTCGAGCCCCGACATCTTGGGCAACATGAGATCGAGCAGAACGAGGTCAAAGGTCTCTGCCCCGAAGAGGGCCATCGCCTGTTGACCGTCACGAGCAATGGCGACGTCGAATCCCTCGCGGTCGAGTCCGATCGTCAACGCGTCGACGAATGACTCCTCATCCTCGACGAGCAAGATGTTGACTCGTTTGTCGTTCGCGTGCTTCTTGGCCATCAGTGGGGCATCGGAAGTTCGAGGGTGAACGTCGAACCTTCGCCCTCACGAGACTCGACCAGGACGTTGCCGCCGTGATTCTGTGCGACGTGACGAACGATGCTTAGTCCGAGGCCCGTACCACCGGTCTCGCGGGCCCGGCCGGGATCGACGCGATAGAAACGTTCGAAGATCCGCTCAAGGTCCTTCGCCGGGATACCCACGCCCTGGTCCTTGATCGCGATCAACGCGAGGGGACCGACGCTTTCACCGTCGTCGGTGACCGTGGCTTCGATGCGATCGATGGTGATGCTTACGAGGCCGCCCCGTGATGAGTACACGACCGCGTTCTCCAGCAGCGCGTGGATGGCGGAGATCAACTGCCGACGATCGCCGACGACGACGAGATTGGCCTCCGGCTCCACGAAGTCGAGCTTGACGTCGTGTTGCTCGGCGGCGACGCGGATGCGTTCGATGGCGTCCGCGACGATCAGCACGACGGGAATCGGTTCGCGCGTCGGGGACCCTTCGCCCTCGATGCGTGAAAGGTCGAGGAGGTCCTCGATGATGCGATTGACGCGGAAGGCCTCGTTGTTGATGCGCTCGGCCAATCGATGGGCGACCGACGGGTCGTTCTCGAACAACAGCGTCTCGGCGAGCAGGCCGAGGGCGCCCATCGGTGTCTTCAACTCGTGCGACACGTTGGCGATGAAGTCACGACGGATGTCTTCGAGACGGCGACGTTCCGAGACGTCTTCAATGATGGCGAGGACACCCAGTGGTCGTCGACCGTCGTCGATGACGGCGGCGCGAATGGTGAGGGTCCGACGCGGCGGTCCGTAGATGTCGACCGTACGTTCCGCGACGCCGTTGGACCACCCTTCGGCCAGGACGTCAGTGACCGCCTGGGCGGCGATGGCGTCGCCGTAGCGACTCGTCATTAACGCCTCGGCCTGGGAGTTTCGAAAGATGACACCGCCACTCTCGTCGCACAGGACGAGCCCGAGGGGGAGCGAGTCCATGGACTGGCGAAGTCGCGCCGCGTCGGCGCTCGACTCCGAGACCGCCGTGCCAGCGACCCCGGTCGCCTCCTCCAGGAAACTGAGTGCCGTTTCGACCTTGCCGTTGTCGTCGTGGGGCTCGACGCCGAGCCGAGAGGCCAACGCCATCAGTCGCTGGGCGATGGCGCGATGTCCGCGCTGACGGTTGATCACCACGCCGATGAGGAGCCCGACGATGAGGACGCCCGCGCCGGCGCCGTAGAGGGCAGCCGGTGGCCACTTGGAAATCACATTGTGGGCAACCGCGACGAGCACGATCCCATTCTCGCAGACAAAGCCTCGAGGGTCGCGCCAGCGACCGTTGGGCTCACCCTTCGAAAGCGAGAACACCATGCAGTTGGCCAATGTGACCCTCACCCCTTCAACGAGCGCGTTGCCCGGCAGCGCCGCGCTGCAGCAGTTGGCCAACGGAATTGCCGCCTGGGCCCTGATCGGCGCCCTGGTCGCTCTACTGCTCGGTGCGGCGTTGTGGGCCGTGGGCAGTCACACGCAGAACATGCACCAATCCTCACAGGGACGTCGAGCGGTGCTCACTTCACTCGTCGCGGCGGTCCTCATCGGCGCGGCTCCGACGCTGATCAACTTCTTCTTCAACACCGGTCTCAGCGTCCGCTAGTGCACTTCGGCTGCTTTCTTCATCCGCTCAGTTGTGTGACGCACTCGGTGACGAACACGGTGGTCGGCGGTTTCTTCAACACCTTGACCAGTTGGGTGCTCAATAGCGTGGGGTGGTTCCTTACGGCGGCGGGTGCCGTGCTCACGTCAGCGTCCGAGCCGACCACCATCATCCGTTCGGCGACGACGGAGTTCAACGTGCTCGTGAATCTTTCGCCCGGCCTATTGATGATCGGGCTACTGGTGGCGACGCTGCAGGCCGTTCGTCACGGCGACGCCGCGTCGCTCTGGCGCGTCTATCTCGGCGTCGCTCCGGCGTGCGTCCTGGCGATCTTCGTCGCGCGACCGTTCGCCCAGCTCATCCTCGAGTCGGTGAACCAACTCTCATCGAGCGCCTCCTCCAGCGTCCTCGATCGCCAGGCCCAACTCGTTGGTGAGTTGGGAAACGTCGCGGCGGCGGCACCGGCATTCGCCCTTTTCGTATTGGCCGTCGCCGTCGTGATTGGGTCGTGGCTCTTATGGTGTGAACTCATCGTTCGTGGCGTCATCTTGACACTATTGCTGGTGCTGGTGCCGGTGATCGTGCCACTCGCGACGTTCCCCGCGGGCCGTCGCTTGGGCTGGCGTTTGGCCGAGACGTTCCTCGCCGTCGCTATTAGCAAGCTCCTCATCGTGATAACGCTCGCGCTCGGATTCGATGAACTACTCGGCGACTCGGCGACGCAAGTTATTACCGGCGCCCTCACCTTGATTCTGGCGAGTTCCTCACCGTTCTTGCTCCTGAAGGTGATCCCGTTCGTGGAGACGGCCGCACTGCACAATCTCGAAGGTGTTCGGTCGCGACTCACGAAAACGGTGACGAATATCCCCTCGTCGCCGGTCGCCCAAGCGGTGCGTGCGATGAAGCCCGATGTTCCCTTCACCGGTCCCGAGGAACGGCCCGAGGACCTCGGACTCGGGATGTGGGAAGGGGGACCCGAGACACCGATGCCCGAATCGACCGGCGTGAAGTTGCCGCCACCGATCGGTACACCGACACCACGCGGCGGCCACGTGGCGTACCGCACGGACGACAAAGGTCCGGTCGTCGGCTGGCACTTCGATGAGTGATCTCCTCGGACTGGGCGTCGCCGACGGCGAGAGTCGTTGGATCGGTGTTCGGCGTCATCAGGCCGCTCTCGCGATCGCCGGTGTCGGGCTCATCGGCGAGTGGATCACGCAATCGCACGGTGCGGTGATCGAAGTGGTGATGGGTGTCACGCTGTTGGGTTGCGCGGCTCCGACGAGCGACGGTCTCACCGTTGGAGAGCGCGTGCGCATTGGCATTAACTTCGGAGTTCGCTCGCGCTGGACGTCAACTCGAACGTCGATTCGTCGGGGAGCGCTGACAGTGGTAGCCCACGGCGATGCGACGACGCGAGCTTTCGAACTGCAGCATCGAGGTCGGCTCGATCTCTCGGGGCGGGATCAACAGAACGCGCTGGCGCTGGCGGACTTCGCCGACGCCATGGCCACTGCGGACGAGACGCGCCACTTCTCGCTGCACGTGCGCTCGTCACCGAAGGCCGTCGCGACGTTGTTGGTCGTCCCCACGGATGTGACGCCACCGTCGGGATGGACCGAGAACACCGATCTGGCCGCCGACGCGGCGGGCGGAAGCAATAGCGTCGCGTGGCTGTTGGAGCGTTGGTCGTACGTGCGCAACGCGACCGGGGTGGCGCGTGTGCTGCGGGTTCGCGACTTCAGTGCCGTGCCGGATGGGCACGCGTTGCTCGAGCGTTTGCAGTTCGCGTCTCCAACGCTGGACGTCGTCGTCCATGTCGATGTCGTGGGCGGCGTCCGCGCGCATCGTCTCGCGGCTCGAGCGGTCCATCGCGTCGGAAGTGATGACGTCACGTCGCGCGCGGCCGGATTTCGTCGCACGGCGCAGTCGACGCATATGCTCGAACGTCTTCGCCAACGAGAGTCCTTGATCGTCGAAGGAGCCGCGTTGCTGCGGATCGCGGTATTCGTCGTCATCCGATCGGTGTCGTTGCAGGAACTCCAACGCGACGTCAAGGCGGTGACCCGCAGCGCCCTCGAGTCCGGGCTGCGCTGTGAGGCGGGACTCGGTCGACAGAGCGCGTGGTACTGCGCCCAACTGCCCGGCGCCCCGGGATGGTGAGTCGTTCTTGGACCCACTGGGCGACGTCACGAGATCTCACCGGACTGATGGTGCCGGCCCACGATGCGGGGACCGGACTGGCCGGACGCAACCTGGGCGAGACACAGCGCGGCGGGCCGTTCGTCCTCGATCCCTTCGACGCCTATTCATCGGGTCTGTTGTCGAACCCCAACGTGATAGTGGCCGGTTCCATTGGGGCGGGCAAGAGCACCGTCGTGAAGATGATGCTCGATCGCGCGCTCGAACGTGGTCGCCGGGCGGTCATCCTCGATCCGAAAGGTGAGTACGCACCGTTGGCGCACTCCTACGGCGTCGACGTGGTCGCGCTCGGTCGCGACGGTTGGTGCAGCCCATTTCCGACGAACGACCGCGAGAGTCGCGATCTGTTGCGCGCGCTCGTCGCCAGTGCGCAGGGTGTCGCGCTGAAGAGCGATCAGCACTACGTCATCGATGAAGTGTGGCAACAGCTGGACAGTCCGCGGCCCCGGCGTGTGCTGCGGGCACTCTTTGAGCTCGTTCGTGAGCATCTGGCGTCCGTGTCGGCGACACCGGAGCGCAGCCTCGCGTTGACGTTGTATCGATTCATCCACGGTGACCTCGCGGGTCTGTTCGACGGTGACGACGATCCGATGGAGTTCGGTGGTCAACTCGTCGTGCTGGATCTCTCCGCTCAGTGGTCGTCGAACTCGTTCCCGGTCGCCGCGTTGAGCGCGGTGGCGGCGGCCCAACAGGTCGTCGCACTCGAGAGCGAACTGGGTTACCTCGTCGTCGACGAGGCGTGGTCCTTACTGGCCGATCCGCACGCGCTGCGTTGGTTGCGCGGCTCGTGGAAGTTGGCGCGCGCCAAGGGCCTCAGTCACGTGTTGGTCTTGCATCGCTGGAGCGACATCGCGGCCGTCGGTGACGCCGGTTCGGCCGATCGCGAGCGCGCGCAGGGCCTGCTCCGAGAGTGCGAGACCGCGTGGCTCTTTCGCCAACCGCCCGACGAGGCCCGAGAGATGGCCGTCGCCCTGGGACTGCACCGCCGCGAAGAACGCTATCTCTCGGCGCTGCCGAAGGGCGCCGCGCTCGTGCGCTACGGCGCATATCGCTCGATCGTCCGGGTACGTCCGGATGGACGCGACAGCGCCTTCATCGACACGGACCGCGCGATGCGGATTGCCGATGTCGACGAATGATCGCCCGACGCTCGGACGTCGGAGTTTTCATGGCGTCGCGTACGGACCGCGCGTTCGACTCGCGGCGCGCAGTTCGCTGCTCATCGTCGGCCCGACCCAAGTCGGCAAGACCTCGTCACTCGTCATACCGGCATTGCTCCGCTGGGGCGACGCGCTGGTCGTGACGAGTGTCAAGAACGACGTCATCGCGACCACCAGGGACTGGCGCGCGACGGTGGGTGAGGTCCAGGTCCTCGAGCCGGGCCGTGACGGTGGGTTGACGTGGAACCCGCTCGAGGGCGTACGGACACTTCGTCACGCCCTTCGCGTCGCGCGCGACTTGACGAGCGGACCGGCCGAGCGCGGTGAGACCGAATTCTGGAACTCACTCGCGACCAAGGTCGTGGGCGCCCTGCTCATGTTGGCGTTCCAACGTTCGCGCGACGTTTTCGACGTGGCGCGCGCAATCGAGACTCGCAACTTCGATCCGTGGCTCGACGCCCCCGGACACAGCGAGGCCGGCGATGTCCTCGAGGCATTCTTGACGCACGAACACCGAACCATTGACGGCGTGCTCACGACGGCCGAGACGATGTTGATGCCGTGGCGATTTCGTCAGCCGCTGGCGAATGTTCGATCGGTCGTCGACGGACCGAACACGCTGTATCTCTGCAGCCCACGCGGGGAACAGCGCCACTACGAGCCCCTCTTCCGAGGCGCGTTGCGAATGGTGTTGGAAGAGCAACAGCGCCTGGTCGAGCTGCGAAGCCAGCGACGACTGCTCCTGGTCCTCGACGAGGCCGCCACCGTCGCCTCGCTCGACGAGCTCGATCAGATGGCCTCAACGGTCAGCGGTCTGGACGTCACGCTGGTGACGGTTTTGCAGGACTTCTCCCAACTGAAGGCGCGGTGGGGTCCGCGGGCCTCGACCATCGTGAACAATCACACCACTCGATTGGTCTTGGGCGGCCTGGCCGACCCGACGGCGTCGCAGTTTCTCCCCGAGCTGTTCGAGACTGTGAAGGACGCGCCTCCGCCGGTGCCACTTCGCCAGCGGCCACCCGGAACAGGTACCGTCATCGCCGGTCACCGACCCGCCTACCCGGTTCGTTTGCAACCGTGGTGGAGCGATCGACGTCTTCGCGTCCGGGGCGTGCGCGAGCACTAACTAGCATTTCCTGATGGCGCCACCGCGAACCCCCGTGCAAGATCAGATTTTGGCGGTCGATATTGGCGCCACGAACGTCAAGTTCTGTCACGTCGACATCCACGGCGAACTCCTTGAAGGCGTACGGCGACGTCCCACGCCGTACCCGTGCTCACCGGAACGTCTCATCGAGGCGCTGGACGAGAGGATCGAAGGCAGTGCGTGCCCACGCGTCGGCATCGGCTTTCCCGGTGAGTTCATCGACGGTCACGTCGTGCGTCCGGGCAATCTCTCGCGACCCGGTGGGGTCACGACCGAGGTCGATCCCGATCTCGAGGCCCAGTGGCAAGGCTTCGCGCTCCAAGACGAACTCTGCAAGGCGACCGGTCGAGACGTGCGCATCGTCAACGACGCCACCTTGGCCGCCCTCGGTTCAATCGACGGCCACGGCGTCGAACTGGTACTCACGCTGGGCACCGGTCTCGGGATCGCCCTCGCGATTGACGGCACGCTGCGCAAGATCCGCGACGTCGGCGCCGAAGTCTTCGTGCGCGGCAAGACCTACGACCAGACGATCGGCGAGCACTCGCGATCGATGGACGAGGAACATTGGGGCGAGTTGCTGGTCATGGCCGTCGACGGGTTCGTTCGCGAGTTCGGTGCGACGACCGTCCACTTGGCTGGCGGCAACGCGCGACGGGTGACGCCGACGCTGTTCGATGACGCGGCCTATCGCGTGGTGATCAACGGCAACCAGGCCTCCATTCGCGGGGCAGCCAAGCTTTTTTACAGTTGAGCTAGGTCGACCGCGCTCTGCGCGAGCACGCCCGCGAGGATCCGACAGGCGCCGTCTTGCACTTGAAAGTCCGGACTGTGGTGCATGCCACTCGATCCGTCGTCATTGGCACCGCCTATGAACATGTAACAGCCCGGGACACGGTTCAAGAACTCCGAGACGTCGTCGCTGGGCGTGAACGGCGGAATCGTCATGACGCCACTGGCGCCGACGACCTTCGTGGCCGATTTCATGACCTGCTCGTAGATGTCCGCGTTGTTCACGACGGCAGGCGCGAGGTCCGTAAGCTCCAGCGAGCACTCGACGACGAACATCGCCTCCAGTTCTCGCAGTAGAGAGTCCATTCGATCGAGCGCCTCGACATGTTGTTCCGGTGTGAACGTGCGCAGCGTCCCTCGCATCACGGCGTGGCGCGGAACGACGTTCATCGCGGTGCCAGCATTGATGACGCCGGCCGAACAGGCGCAGTTTGTCCCCTCGAAGGAGAGCCCGTCGACGACCTCGCCCAGTCGGGGTGCTAGGTGGCTCACGGCGAGAATGACGTTTCCCTCGACGTTCGCCATGGCTCCGTGGCCACCTTTGCCCCTGATGTGCACCGAAAGTGACGCCGCTTCACTCATCATGACGCCGGGCTTGGTCCCGACGAACCCGAGCGGTGCGAGCGATGACACGTGGGCGCCGATGACGACATCGACCGGATTGGCGATCAACACTCCGCCCTCGATCATCGCGACGGCTCCGCCCAATGCCTCTTCGGCCGGCTGGAACAACAACGTGAACTCGCCGGCGAGATCGTCTTGGCGACGCGACAAGAGGTCCGCGATGCCGAGCAGTCCGGCCGTGTGGACGTCGTGCCCGCACGCGTGCATGACGCCGTCGTTGACCGAAGCGAAGGAGATCTGGTTCTCTTCGGTGACGGGCAGAGCGTCGATGTCGGCGCGGATCATGACGCGACGTCCGCGTTTTGCACCACGCAGGACCGCCACGGCACCGGTCTCGGTCGGACATGACGCGAGCTCCCAGCCCAGTTCGACGAGTCGATCGCGTACGACTTGGGTCGTTCGCCGTTCTTGGAACGCGAGTTCGGGGTGAGCGTGTAAGTCGTGTCGAAGATCAACCATCGACTCGTTGACGTCATCGAGGAGTTGGGGGAGATCGTTGGAAAATCCACTGGGCATAGAGGCATGGTATCCAGGTGTCCGAGACAGTGGCGAGAGTCATTCGACTACGATTGAAGGTCAGCAACAACGCGGCTGTAGCTCAGCGGATTAGAGCATCGGTCTACGGAACCGAGGGTCGGGAGTTCGAATCTCTCCAGCCGCACCACTTGAGGTAGAGCCCATTTAGCGGCCAAAGACGTTAGTGACCGAATTCCAACTTCGTCGGCACCACCTGAGACGCGAAGTTAGCCATCGACGAAGCTGGGTCGTCTGCTCGTCGTGTGACTTCGATGAGGTCGACGCCGATGGCGGCGTGATCTTCCACGGTCTTGCGGAACTCACCCTTGTCGTCTCATCTGAACGGCGGGTGCATTCCTCGGCCGCACGAACTTCCTTGGAGCGCCCATGTTTTTGATGCTCTCATCACAACACTGCAACAATGCTCACAATAGATTTTGACAATTTTCTCTTGAATACCCTGATAGACGACATATTACTGACCTTTGGCCCTACTTCTCATTGTACGCTCCGACCTATGTTTATTGCACTATCTCGACGCTGGGGTCATCTTCGTGGAGGTCTTTTGTGCAGTCGATAGATGGAGCGCCAACGAATACTCACCGATACCCACGTCGTCGTGCAGTCCTTCTTGCCGGCTGGGCCTCCGTCCTCTTGGCGTCGGGGCTCTCGCTCTCCATGCCAACCGACGCCACCGCCAGCGGTATCGGGCCGCACACTTCGCTCGACGGCGTCTCGGCCTCCGTGCCGCTCGAGGCCGTGGCAAATGCAGTGGTGGCGGTCAAGAGTTGGACCGCACTGCCGAGTGTGCTCGTTCCTTCCCTCGCCACCGCCAGTCATGACGGCGTGAACCTCGGCGCATGTTCGCAGTACCCGAGGCTGACTCGCAAAGTCTGCAACCTGGGAGACCCAACGGGTACCAAGACCCTCGTGATATTCGGTAACTCGCATTCTGTGATGTGGGTGCCGGCGCTCTCCCTGATCGCCAAGGCCGAGGGCTGGAAGCTCTACCCGATCGTGCGAGAAGCGTGCGCCTACGAGGTCTTCGTGAACATGGCCCAATTTTGGAATCCCAAAAATCCGTGCAGCACTTTTTATGTCTGGGCCAAGACGGCGATTGCGAGAATCCATCCCGACGTCATCGTGATGGGAAGTTACGACGAATCTCCGGGGTGGATCGCCGGTGAAGAGCAGGTCATTCGCCAACTGAAACCGATGACGAAGCGGTTCATCCTCCTCGGCGACGATGTCCACGGCGTTGCGCCGGAGGCGTGTTTGGCCCAAGCCGACGCGACCCAGGGTACCTGTACCAGACCTGAGGGGTCGAACGCTCACGTGATCCAGGCGGAAAAAATCGCGGCGACGACGAGAGTTAACTTCCTCGACATACGGCCCTTGATGTGCGAGGACAAGACATGCCCCGCCGTGATTGGTGGCTTCATCCCCACCAAAGACAGCGCACACTTGACCCCGCAGTTTTCGGCGTTCTTGGCGCCTGCGCTTGCTCTGGCGCTCAACCTGGGAGGTCGTGACACCATCAAGATCGTTCCGGTCGCCGTACCACCGATCAAGGTGATCTGGCCGGGTGCGACGACGACCACGACGACCACGACAACCGTCCCGAGCGGGGCGTCCGCGTTGACCCGGAGCCGACGTTGAACCGTCGTTCGTCGACCGTGCTCGATCGTCGCTCTGACCGAAGCGACAGGTCGATGATCATTCGCGTCCTCGACGGCGTGTCGCACTTCTTGCGCTTTGGCACACGCGGCACACGTACCGCGACCGCTCCGTCCAAGTTCCGTCAGGACATTCAGGGCCTGCGCGCCCTCGCGGTCGGCGTCGTCGTCTTGGATCACGCACACATCCCCGGGTTCAGCGGCGGGTTCATCGGGGTCGACGTCTTCTTCGTCATTTCGGGTTTCCTTATTACGGGCCTCCTGCTCGGCGACATCGCCAAGCACGCTCGAGTACGCTTCCTCAACTTCTATGCGCGCCGAGCGCAACGCATCTTGCCGGCGGCCACGGTGGTCATTGTGGTGACCTGTGTGGCGTCGATCGCGCTGCTCGGCATCATTCAGGCCCGCTCGGTGTTGGTCGACGGTGTATGGGCCGTGTTCTTCGGTGCCAATATGCACTTTGCCTCGGTCGGCACAAACTATTTCGCCGCGTCGACGAGCACGTCGCCACTCCAGCACTACTGGTCACTTGCCGTTGAGGAGCAGTTCTACCTTGTGTGGCCCGCCGTGTTGGGCGTCGTCGCCTTGGTCTTTCGTAAGAAAGGTGTCGTCGGCCACGTGCCGCGCGTGCCGATCGCGGTGACCTTGGCAGTCATTGGTGGTATCTCGCTCTACCTCTCCGTGGTCCAGACCGCGTCAAACCCAACGGCGGCGTACTTTTCAACGATTGATCGCACGTGGGAATTGGCCGTCGGTGCACTACTCGCCGTGGCGCTGCCATGGTTGGGCAAGATTCCAACTGTGCTGCGCTGCGCCCTTTCGTGGAGCGGACTGGTCGCCATTATCACGGCGGCGTTGGTTTTCACGGCCGCGACCGCAATCCCGGGCTACAGCGCCCTACTGCCGGTCCTCGGCTGTGCGGCGCTGCTGGTTGGTGGTATCGGGAAGCCGCGCTACGGAGCGCACTCGCTGCTCTCGATTCGACCGATGCGTTTCCTTGGCGACATCTCGTACTCGCTCTACCTCTGGCACTGGCCAATATTGATTATCGCTGCGGCCTATGGGGGTGCGCGTGACACTCTCGGCGTTCGCGTGGCTCTCGTCCTCATATCAGGACTCGTCGCCACGCTGTCGTACTACGGACTGGAGAACCCACTGCGCCACGTCAAGTTGTTGTCCCAGCGCGCGTGGCGAGGTTTGGTGCTCTGGCCGGTCGCGACGGGACTCGTCATCGCCATCGCCGTTTTCGGCGCGCCGAGTGTGCCCTTCGCCGCAGCAGCCGGGTCCGCCAATTCGACGATGTCCCCGCTGAACGCCGTGCGAGCAGCCGTCGTGGCGGGCCAAGCTGCCGACGCCGTACCTGCGCTCACCGACCCGGGCCTGCTCAGCGCGAGTACCGACCACGTGGACCTCGGTTCGTGCAGCCAGTACCCAGTCTTCACGGGAAAAGTCTGCAACCTCGGTGACCCCAACGGCACCAAGACGATGGTCGTCTTCGGTAACTCACACTCGGTGATGTGGGTGCCGGGACTCATCGTGCTGGCCAAGCAGGAGCATTTCAAGCTCTATCCCGTCGTCAAAGAGGCCTGCGCGTACGAGGCCTTTCCCGACCTCAACCACGAATGGAACATCGCCAACTCATGCACCACGTTCTACGACTGGGCGAAGGCGACGATCAAGAGACTGCACCCTGACGTCATCGTCATCGGTACGTTCTCCAAGACGCCCCACTGGGTGGCGGGCGAAACGTCCGTCATCAACACGCTGAAAGTGCTCACACCGCGTCTCATCTTGCTGGGCGACACTCCCTACACCAAGGCGCCGGCACAGTGTCTGCTGCAGTCCGGGGCCACGCAGGGATCGTGTCTTTCGAGCCAATCGGTGCTGAGCACCAAGGTCGAGGCGAAAGTCAAAGATATTGCGTCGAGTACCGGCGTGCAGTCCATTGACATGACCAATCTCTTCTGTGATGACGCAGTGTGTCCCGCGGTCATCAACGGTCTCATCCCGACGTGGGACGGGAAACATTTGACCCCGCAGTACTCGACGTTCTTGGCCCCTGCGCTGGAATCGGCGCTCAACGTGCTCGGGACCGAGGTGGTGCCCATTGGATCACTGAGTGTGGCGAGCACGACGAAGAGCAGTGGCGGCCCTTGACAGTGACTGACACGCCAGAGAGAATCCTTCGGCTTCACGGCCATTCGAGGAAAACACCAAGTACTCTGCTCAAGCCAGCGGCATAAGGAGTTTCCCTTGCTGAGAGATCGTAAGTACATGCATCAACCACGTCACGTTGCGCGCGCGGCGCTGGCGGTGCTGGCGATCGTGACGCTGGCGCCGGTCGTCATGTCCTCATACGCGTCGGGAGCCGTGGCCGCAAATCCACTCGCGGTGCTCGCTCAAGCGGTCGCCGATGGAGAGCAGAATGATCCGTTGCCGGCAACGACGACGCCCACCGCCGTTGACGCACTCTATGATCACGTCAACCTGGGACGTTGTAGCGCGTTTCGTCGACTGCGCAGCGCCATCTGCAACTACGGCGATCCGAACGGCACCAAGACCGTCGTCGTCTTCGGTAACTCGCATTCCGCGATGTGGGTTCCGGCCCTCGCCGTGGCGGCCAAGGCCGATCACTGGAAGTTGTATCCGGTCGTGAAAGAGTCGTGCGGATACGACACCTACACCGACGTGGTGCCGCACCTCAACGCCGCGAATGCGTGTACTTCGTGGTACGGCTGGGCGAAGACGATTATCGCAGGACTTCATCCCAACGTGATCGTGATGGGTAGCTATACCTTCACCACGTATTGGGCCCTCGGCGAGCGTCTCGTCATATCCCAGTTGCGACCCCTCACGAAGCGCTTCGTGCTGCTGAGTGACTCACCGTGGATCCCGGCACCGGCGCAATGTCTTCTGTACTTGAACGCGACGCAAGGCACGTGTCTGCGCCACGAGTCACCGCGACGCATCGCGGTGCAAGTGAAGACGCACGCGATCGCCACGGTGATGCACGTGCAGTACCTCGACATCACGCCGCTGCTTTGTGACGAGCGTCGATGTCCAAGCGTGATCGATGGCATCATCCCTACTGCAGACGGCTCGCACGTGACACCGCAGTACTCGGCCTTCGTCGCTCTGGCATTTGACGCGGGGATCAATCTGACAGGTGGCCACACCGTCGCGATCGTGTCGGCACCGGTGCCCTCGACGTCGACATCCACATCGACGTCGACGTTGCCGGTGCAATGATCCGTTGAGGTGCAACGCCGACAGTCGTGACGTACTGATGGAACCTTAGGGAACTGCCAGCGCGGTTGCCCGTCCTCGGATGGACGTCCCCAACAAATCCTTGTGCGCGAGTCACTCTAAGGTCATGACCTATGAAAAAGAAGCTGGCGCTGGTGGAGTTGGCGCGTCACCGCGAACCGAGGCTCCTCGTCTTCGGTCAGGCCGTGTCGTCCTTCGGCGACGGTGTATCGGTGGTGGCGCTCACCTTGCTCATCCTCACCACGACGCACAGCGCTTCGGAGCTCTCCTGGTTCGTTGCCGCGCGAATGATTCCCCTCGTCGTCTTCCTGCTGCTCGGCGGTGCGATTGTCGACCGATTCTCGCGACGTACTTTGTTGTTGATTTCGGACACTGCGCGTGCCTTGTTGACCGGAATCTTGGTGGTGATGCTCGGGACCGGCGTGCTTCGATTTTGGGAGCTGCTCATCTTCGGCGTCCTCTTCGGCGCATTCGATGCCGTCTTCATGCCCGCCATCTCAGCGCTCACACCGGAGATTGTGTCGGAGGATCTCCTGCCGGCGATGAACGCCGTGCGTCCACTCGCGAACAATCTGATGGGACAGATGATTGGTCCGGCCGTGGGTGGCGCAATCGCGGCGGTGAGCACGACGTGGGCGATTGGTATCGACTGTGCCACGTTCGTCGTCAGTAGCGCATCACTCTTTGCAATGAATCCAACACCCGCCCCCGTGCGCACGCTCGGTACGTCGATGCTCTCCGAAATCCGTGCGGGCGTTCGCTACATGCGAAGTATCAGGTGGTTCTTGTCAGGGCTGAGCGTGGTCTCACTCATGAACGCGCTCGTCTTCGTGCCGATGGGCGTCTTGATTCCCTACTTCTTGCTGCACGACCTGCACACCAGCAAGATTCTCGTTGGCTACACCTTCGCGGTGATGGGTCTGTCGGGCGCCGTAGGGGCACTGGTCGCTGCCAATTTGAAAACACCGAAGCGCCGCGTTCGAGTGGCGTTCACGTACTGGATGATTGCGTCTCTTTCCGCCCTCGTGTTCGCATTCGCGACCGATTGGTGGGAAGTACTCATCTTTCCCCTCGTGGCCTCTCCGATGATGCTGCTCGGGAACGTGATCTGGGAGTCGATGATGCAAACAGAGATTCCCAAGGAGATGCTCGGGCGCGCGACCTCCGTCGACTGGTTCCTCTCGCTCGGACTCTCTCCGGTGGGGCTGGTTGTTGCCGGTCTGGTCGCCAACGAGTGGGGCGTGCGAACTTACTTCATCGTTTTCTCCATCGCCTGCACCGTGCCGGGCCTCTGGGTGGTCATCTCTCGGCGAATCAACGCGGTCGACGCGGGACGGGTCAGCGCAACGGGAACTGTGGAGCGACTCTCAACGACATCCCCACTCGGCGAGATACCTTCTTCGCACGAGGTGGGCATGTAGCGCCAGGTCAAGACGTCGGGATTCGTCCAGGTGGCGCAAATCTAAGTGACTTTTGGCCCTAGAACCCCGTGGCTTCCCAAAATACTCTCACTTTTGGAGTTTGATCCACGCGGTTACGAACGACAAAAATCTCGGCGAAGGGCCTACGGTGAGCGACGCATGATTCCCCTCTCAATACTCGACCACGCCACGGTCGCCACCGGTTCAACGCCGGCGCAGGCGCTTGGTGAGACGACTGAACTATCGGGGGTCGTAGAACGACTCGGCTATCACCGACTCTGGGTCGCCGAGTATCACTGCGTGTCAGCGATCGCCAGTTCCGCACCCGCTGTACTCATCGCCCACCTTGCGAACGCCACGTCGACCATGAGAGTTGGCGCGGGCGGCGTGATATTGCCCAATCATTCACCTCTCGCCGTGGCCGAACAGTTCGGCACCCTCGAAGCGCTGCATCCGGGCCGGATCGATTTGGGACTGGGCCGAACGCCCGGCATTGATCCTCAAACGTCACGAGCCCTACGACGCGCCAATCAAGGCGCCCCCGACCGAGGAGCCGATTCGTTCCCTGATGATGTGGTCGAGCTGATCAACTACTTTCTGCCTCACGATGTTGGCACTTCGCGCGCGTTCGCTACCCCGGGCAGTGGTTACCTCCCCGAAGTGTGGTGGCTCGGGTCGTCCACCTTCAGCGCCCAATTGGCAGGGATGCTGGGCCTGCCCTTCGCCTTCGCATATCACTTCGCCCCCAACCTCCTCGATCCCGCGCTCAGCATCTACCGAGCATCGTTTCAACCCTCGCTCTTGCTCGAAAAGCCTCGGGTAATGGTCGCCGCTTCCGTGCTTTGCGCACCTTCTGATGATGAAGCTCGGTGGCTCGCCGGCTCAACGGCGCTGAGCATCCTGCAGCGCCGATCGGGCGACGTCGGCCTGCTGCCGTCTCCAGAAGAGGCCGAGGCGTACCCCTTTACGTCGGCGGAGAGAAAGTTCGTCGACGAAGCTATGGCCACCCACGTAATCGGAGATCCCCAGACGGTTCACGAAGGACTCACCCTCCTTCAACGGCGAACCAAAGCGGACGAACTCATGCTCTCGACACGCACCCATTCACTCGAAGCGCGAGTTCGCTCGTTCACGTTGGCTGCCCAGTCATGGGGATTGGTCCAACTGACGAGCTAAGGCACCACAGTCATGCGGTACGCGGCGTCGGAACCGAGGTTCGGCAATTCGAATCCTTCGAGCCGCACCAAACTGGCCATTTCCGATAATCGATGCTTGTCAACCAGAGGATTCAAGGGAGATTGTGACCTTGCCGGAACCGTCAAGTTGAACGTTGGCCGCGACGCTGCAAGTGGACGACGACTTCGGGAACTTGACTTTCACGATCGCCGGAAACTTCACGGTCTTCTTGTAGCTCTTGGACGGGATGACTGCGTTGTTCTTTTCGCAGCCCACTGTCCACTGCACCAAACCACTTGACTCGGGTTTGGACGATACAGCCACATAGATGTTGGATGGCTTGAGAATCTGTCCGCTCGCATTGGCGACGGCGTATTGCCCCGTAGCGTGACCCGTCGCCACGATGTGGATTGACGAGGCTCCCGCACCGATCGACAGGGCGCTGGAAGTCAACATCAGCGATGCCACGCAAAGCGCAAGCTTTCTGATCACGTGCATTGGAACTCTCCTCACCGTAGGGCTACTGCGTCGGTCCCTAGGGTTACAGAGCGTACAATCCCGACTTCCGGTCTGCTGCCTTATCCAAACGCGCTCTCGATGGAAGCGTCAGGTGCTCATCGACGTGGGGCGTCCGCGATTGACGCGCTCGACACCCGCAGGCAACTGAAGGACTTGAGAGCCCCGCAAGAGTTCCGAGGTCGGTGATTAGTAGCAGTGCCGTCGACCGCCAACAGCGTGCCCCATCGTTCCGAGCAGCCAGAGAACCAATCCCACTACAAGCACAACCATTCCTATGGTCCACACAATCGGAATGCCCGTGACGAAACCGATGAGGAGAATAATCAAACCGAAGATAACCACAATGCCTCCATGTAAAGCCTTGACGAATTGTCAGGTGAGAAGGATGCGGGGTCCGAACGTCCTACTTCGAAGTGTAACGCTCGCTTGCGAATTTCCAGCAGAGATTCGCAACTCCGTGCGACGTGCTGCGAGTTTCACGTTAAGTGAAACGTCCCGCAATGGTCGCTACGGCGCCGACTCCAATGAGGACACCGTAGGTCTGTATCCACGTGGACCAACCACCGGGCCGTGCGCGAGAGATCAGTCCAGCGAAGGCCAACGCGATGGCACAAGAGATGATCGCGGCGGCGTTGCCTGACGAGAAGAGCCACGGCACGGCAGGCACGACGATCGTGATGGAGGTTGCCACACCCATGATCGTCGCCTGTTTGAGATTGCGATTCGGATCGGAGAGGAACTGGCTCGCCGCCATCCCGAGCCCTTCGGCGATGAGCAGGCCGATCACCGCGGCGAGGACGACCCTTCTTCCATGGGTCATCGTCGCAAGTATCAAGGCGATACTGGCGACGAGTCCATCCGACGCCCCGAAAATGGTGGTCGTCAGAGTGACCGAATCCGCGTCTTTCAATGACTTGTGTTTCACCACATTGGAAAGTTATCGCGCTTTGACCGTTGAATTCCTCGGATGACGCCCTCGAGGCGCATCGTCGCGAGGCCCTTGTCGGGTCTACGAACTCGCTATGTCGCCGAGGGGGTTGTCAGCCAGGGTGCTGCGAACAATCGGCACGAACGTGCGATGGCTGGGTCCCGTCACTGGACTCAACGCGTTCAACTGCTCCACACTCCATAGGACGGGTGGCGTCACGACAACGTCGTCGAGCGCCACGACGATAGGTTGCGATGGTTCTGGCTGGTTCAGCTTGCGCTTAGCTCGTAGTCGCATTGTCCACCTGCTCCCCGAGAAGCATCAACCCACTGATCGGCTCACTTGCCTGGCGCTGGATCTTGTGCTCGATGAAGCGGACGCGCTGCTTCGTGTCGTGCCACCTGCCGTCGCCCTTTTTTCTCAAACCTCGCATTCACTCCTCCTCCGTCTACGCCGTGGCTCTCTGATGAACGAGCCGTCAATAACTTGATCAATTACCTTGTGTCCGTCGTAGCGCGACGATTACTCGCCCCCCGCGCCGGGAGTATTTGGCGTGGGGGACGAGTGGTCGTGGACGACAGCACCCTCAGCGTCAGTTGTCCCATCCCTTGGTGGATCGAACGGGATCCTCCATTGAGTTCCGAGACCTGACGGTCAAGAGTGTGGTGTGTGTATTCGGAACTACGAGACATACTGAAGACGTAAACCAACACGAAAGTGTCAGCCGCACCGACCAGCATCATGATCAGTCCCACCGTGAGGCGACTGAAGCCACTGCTCTGCAAGGTGACCGCCCAATACGTCATCGCGCTTAGCGAACTCGAAATCCCGACTAAGACAATTCCTGGCAATCCCACAACACACTCTCTTCTCGACGTCCTGACGAAATGTCAGGCGAGAAGGATGCGGGGTCTTGACGTCCTAGGAGTTACCGTACCATCCTTCGCCGGGAACGAACCCCTGAATTCGATGTCGACTGAACCGAAGAAAAGTGTCCAAGCGTGACTTCACGCGGATTATGGCTCCCTGTGATGTTGGAGTAGGGACGCCGGTTCTCCTGCACTTTAAGTTGTCGGGGCGTCGATGACGTTCGACGGGATCGTCTGCATCTCTCATCAATTTCGGAACAATCTCTCAACCATCTGACAGCGCCTTCACATGACCTTCACAAATGCGTTTCTTACAGTGAGAACTGTTCCTTTGAAAGGGGAGATTATGAAAAACGTAACTACCCGATCCTTTGTGGCATTCGCGCTCGTCGTGGCCATGGGTATCGGAATTCCAACGATTGCATATGCCGATACGACCACCACGACCACGATTGCCCCAAGTGCCAGTTTCATTGCGGCGCAAAAGGCGCTCGAGCTCCAGTTGGCCAATCGGGCGACGCAACTCGGACACCTCGTCTCAGACGTGACGGCGGCGACGACGCTGAGCGCAACTGTCTCCGCGACATTGCAGGCGCGCCTTTTGACCGAGCAGGCGAGTATTAATGCCTTGATTGCCAAGGTTCCGAACGACACTACCAGAGCAGAACTCAACGCCGACCGGTCCGCGATGTTGAAGGACAACCGCGTGTACGCGGTGATGTCTCCTCAGGTCTTCGAGATGATCGAAGCATCGGTGGTGGCGGGTCAAGTCACCGTGATGCAGGGCAACGAATCGACGCTCCAATCGGAAGTCACGTCGATCGTCGGTCTGCCGGGTTACAAGAACGCTCTCAATCACTACAACAACTACGTGATGCGCATTACGAACTGGTCAACCAAGATCGTGAACGTGGAGAGCATCGTGCTCGCCCAGACGCCGCAGGGCTACCCGGGGAACACGAAGGTCTTCGCCGCCCAGAATCACCGGATTCTCGACGCGAACATTGACCTGTCATACGCCGCCTATGACGCGAGCATCATCGGTCTCGCCACGGGTGGATACACCGGCTCGTAGGAGTCACGTCTTAGAGCATTAACGACTTTTCAACAATGGCGGTCGGTGGCTTCGGTCATCGGCCGCCATTGCTCTTGCGAGGCAAGGGCGCTTAAGCGGCGAGCACCGTATCGAGCTTGGTGAGTGCCTCGCCCCAGCCGTTCTCGCTGGGAGCAACGTAGTCCTCGCGGAGCCATTGACGGATCTCCAGTCGCGTCCGCTCGTCGGCTTCGTCGTAGAACTCGATGCGCATCCTCGTCTCGAACGGCTCGAAACCGCCGGGCAAGTGTCCCGTGATGCGCATGACGCCGTCGAGCACCTCATCCTCGACGACCTCGGTGAGTTCGACGCGACCCTTCGTCCAGGTTTCGGGCCGGTCCGGAAAGAACTCCGACCACTCTAAGTACCCTCCGGAACGCACGTCGAATTCGATCTCGTCTCGAGGCAGCGCGTTGCCGAAGGGACCCCACCACGCCGCGAAGTCATCAGGGTCGGTGAACGCTCGGTACACGCGCGGACGTGGCGCGTTGACGATGCGCGTCAGGGCGAGTTGCGGGGCTGTGGTGGTCATGATCTACCTCTCTTGGTTTTGGGATTGGGTCTCGTTCAGTGCGCTCGACTGGAACTCCGTCGTCCGCTGAGCGAGGTGGTCGTCGAGTCGATCGATCCGTTCGGCCCAGAGCCGTTCGTTCAGTTCGAGCCACGCCGCCGCACCGGCGAGCGACGTCGCGGTGAGTCGCGCACTTCGCCACTTACCTTGCTTGCTCCGTGTGATGATCGACGCACGCTCGAGAACCTTCAGGTGCCGGGAGATCGCCGGGAGACTGATGGAATAGGGAGCCGCCGAGCTCCGTAACGGTCGCCTCTCCGACGGCGAGCTGTCGGACGATGCCTCGACGGGTGGCGTCGGCGAGGGCACCGAAGAGCAGGTCGAGTTCGTCGCTGGTGCGTTCTGGCAAAACATTTAACATAATGGTTAACTGTAGTGTCGTTTCGACCCGATTGCAAGGCCCTACGTAACCCAATTGCGACTTAACATGACGGGACCATTCGTACGTCAAAAGGGACAATGAAAACTCGTTTCGCAGTTTCGCTGGCCACGTATGTCGTCATACTCCTCGCTGGAAGCCTCGCCTCGAACCCGGCGGGCGCGAGTGTTTCGCACTCCTTCGGTGCGAACACACGTCAGAGCGAAGCCGTCGCTGAGAGAAGTGTCAAGTGGACGTCGAATGTCGTCCGGACGATCGGCAAGGGATCGTGGACGTTCAAGTCCGATGGCCTTCCGGCGTCAAACTTTGTCGCGACGAACTACGCGGTACCGTCCAATCCCTTGGACGTGAGCGCCACCGGCGCGAGCGTCGTCGCCTCGGCGAACGTTCTGAGCGATCAGAACTACGACTACACACTCCCGCTGACGCCGGTCTATACGAAGAAGGTGACGACGGCGAACCAGGGACCGATCGGTGTCCTCCTGGATGGTGCTGCTCTGTACAACCCGTACGAGGCCAATCACTCGACCGTTGCCACCAGCGACAACTTCATCGCCAGTGCGAACGGGGTCACCGCTTCGTTCCTCGACTCGTGCGACGGCCACCCGGGCCCCGGAGGTCAGTACCACTACCATGGTTTGCCGGCCTGTTTGGTTTCGTACGCCACGGGTGGAAGTCCGACGGTGACGTCGGTCACGTCCCTGACGGGCTCGACGACGAGCGCGGTACGCGAGGACAATGCCGCTTCGAAGAGGCCCGTGATTGTCGGTTTTGCCTTCGATGGATTTGGTATCTACGACAACGTTGCGATGGACGGAAAGACGATCCCCGTGTCGTCACTCGATTCCTGCAACGGGACCTTCTCGCCGGTGCCCGGCTATCCCCACGGCGTCTATCACTACGTGCTCGAGAACGTGAAGGGTGCTCGTTCTTCTTTAGGTTGCTTCCACGGTGTCGTGTCCTCGGCATATACGCAGGCCCTCGAGGGTCTCCTCGGTGGTGGATACGCTCCAGCAACGAGCAATCATTTTGACATCGCACGTGCTCCAGCGACGGCCTACTCCCTCGAGGCGAACAGAAGCGAAGACGTGCTCTTGTTGACCATGTTGAAACTGAGCGGTCTCGGTCACTACTGCTAACGGTCGCGCGAAGGCGAAGTGCTGGCAGTCCGTCGGATGGTCAACTCGGATTAGCATTCGATAGGAATTGCATTGAATTGAAGCGGCTGTAGCTCAGCGGATAGAGCATCGGTCTTCGGAACCGAGTGTCGGGGGTTCAAATCCCTCCAGCCGCACTAGCCGTTATCGTCATCCGTGAGGTTCCAGGTGCGACACCATCGACGGGCGATAGCTACACGTACAACGGCAACGGATTGCGGATGAGCACAGTTGCGGCGACATCGGGTACAACGACGTCAACCGTGGATTCTTCGTGGGACACAGTGACCGCGGCGGTGCCGCTTAACGTGAATGACGCGACAACGACGTCAAGCGGCACTTCCAATACTTCATACTTGTACGGGGATCTGCTAACTGGCGATACTGCGCCAATTGAGCAAATTACGACGACGACGTCAGGTTCCACTGCACTGTTTTTGGTGACTAATCAGACCGGCGTTCAAGGTGTCTACTCATCTGCTGGCGCCAATGTTGAAATGGCCCTGTACTCTAACTATGGGATTCAGACAATTGTATTGGGATCAAAGGTCACACCATTCGGGTTCCAAGGTTCGTACTCCGATTCGACGGGGCTCGTGTATCTCATCAATCGCTTCTACGACCCGACGACAGATCAGTTCCTAAGCATTGATCCAGACGTCGCAAAGACAAACCAGCCATACGTGTTCACGAATGACGATCCTTTGAATTCGGAGGATGCACTTGGGATGACTGGCATTTTCTTCATTCCGACTCCTGCACCGAAGAATGTCAGCAAGTCCAAAACCATTAAGGACATAGTGAAGGCGCTCAAATCGAATCCTGTCATTCAGGGTCTTGATCTGTCTGGGACCGCGTTGGAGGGACTCGCGACGAAATTGTCGAATGACATGTACAAGAATGGTGGCCGAACAATTTCCCAAAGTGCTGCGGCAGACCTCGACGGTCTGGCTGGCTTAGGAAAGGGAATGTCTGAATATGCTGGAGCCGCTGGCGCATTCTTGACTATTTCGTCCGACCTATCTGCAGGTCATTCGCTTCTGTACAGCACGGCTGACGCGGGGGTTCAGTGGGGCGCAGGATTCGCCGCTGGAGGCTCCGCCGCGGCAGCTTGTGCGGAAGGGGGGCCAGTCGCTATCGGCTGTGGTGTGGCTGGGTTCTTGGTTGGATTACTGGCAGCACATGTCGCAGGGGCCGCATTCAGTTATTCTTTCGACAATCGTTGACGGAAGGGATCTCAGCAAGTTGCGATATTTGGATGTGACCAAGTTCCTGGCGCTATTTTCGCCAATCGCTGCTCTAATTACCTGGAGAGCGGTTCTTTTATGGAACGGCAAGGTTTCGCTGTTCACTGATCCGCACGTAATACAGGGGACTTCATTCTTTCAAACAATAAAGCGATATCAATCGTCCGTTCCTTCGATTGCAGTTGCTTTCTGGGCGCTGATTCCCGCTGCGATTCTTACTCACTATTCTGAAGTTGAGCGAGCCGCTTCTGCAAGAGGATTTCTAGATCTGGCGCAGTGGCCGTTCTGGTTGATTAGCGGTGGTTTTTTTGTAACGTCCCTCACTATTCAATTTTTTGGGAGTCCGACGGTGTTGGTTCCTCCGCCGATGCGGGATCGCAAAACATTGGACTGACTTCGATTCTGGTATCGATTCATAGCGCCCTGGGAGAGTGTTCACGACATGGGTGACAAACACCGCGACTTGACGTAAAGGCAAGTTACGCATAGGCACGTTGTACAAGTTCTGATCAGCCAAGGACCTCGCATCCTTTGGGCCGTTGGCGCGCAGCGCCAAGAGGCCCAACCTGAAGACCGCCATAATCACCATTTCGACTCGTTGTCAGTGGTGCGACATCACTGGGAAGCTTTTGCACCGAACAGCACACTCGGAGAATCGTCAAACTGAGTGCAGTCGGTGTCGAAGACTCTCGCGATCGACGACATCATTGGCGTCCAATCGAGAAAATTCACGAACGTTGTGGGGATGCTCACACGGCGTAAAAGTTACGCACGGATGGTAGGCGGGATCGCTTCGGCGCCACCTATATGTGTCCGCGGCTGTCCGCTGGTGTCCACGGTGTACCGAAATCGAAGTTGTCACAAAGTTTCTGTTCCTTTTCGCGTTTTAGAAGTGGCTTAGTAAGTAGAGGAGCAATTTATTTCCTCTCCGAGAGGAGCCACCATGACCCAACGAAGGTCGACCCATGAACTAGTGAAGGACATCAATGAAGCCGGAGGGTGTTCGCACCAGATCCGACTGCGCGGTGAGTTCGTCAACGTCGCCACCGGCGAAGTCAACGAGCGCCCCCTCCTCGTCGCCTGCAAAGACCGCCGTGCGGTGCTCTGTCCCTCGTGTTCCTACCTCTACAAGGCCGACGCCTGGATCGTGGTCTCGACCGGTCTCATCGGCGGCAAGGGCGTGCCAGCGTCGATCAGCGATCACCCGCGACTGTTCCTCACCCTCACGGCACCCTCGTTCGGCACTGTCCACGCCCGCAAGGGCGACGGCTCGTGTCAACCCGGTCGACTCCGCTTCTGCAAACACGGCCGCGTCCAGGCCTGTTCGCGTCGCCACGACGTCGCCGATCCGGAGATTGGCAGCCCCCTCTGTGACTTCTGCTACCGCTTCGCGGACGCGGTGCTCTGGAACGCCGAGTCATCACGCCTGTGGAATAGAACCTTCGAGCAAATTCGCCGTCGACTGGCCACTCACCTCGGTGTCCGCTTTGAGGAGCTCGCACAGCACGCCCGTCTGAACTACCTCAAGGTCGCCGAATTCCAGCGTCGTGGACTTGTCCATTTTCACGTTGTCCTTCGCCTCGACGGACCGGGCGAACCATTCAGTCCTCCACCGCCGGAGCTCACCACGGAACTCCTCGCCAACATCATTCACAGCGTGGCGAAGGAGTTCTCTGTCGTGGGCCCTCGCGGGAGCATCTCGTGGGGCCGGCAACTTCAGGTGACCGACGCGTCAACGCTCGATCGTGACGATCTGCGTATCGCGGCCTACGTCGCCAAATACGCCACGAAGTCGGCGGACGGCTCGCTGGACTTCGCTCGGCGTTTCAACTCTCGAAGCGAGATCCTCAACATCAGCACTTCTTCGAACCTTCGACAGTTAGCACTGACCGCCTGGGACCTCGCGCAAGATCCTGCGCTCGTGTCGTTGAATACTCGTGGGCACGCGCACGCTTTCAGATTTCGAGGGCAACTGATCACCAAGTCGCGCCACTACTCCACTAGGTTTCGGGACCTCCGTGACGCACGGGCCGAGCATATGAAAACGCCTCACTCCGACGACCCTGTCAATGGTTCGTTCAGCTACGACGGTCGCGGCTACGACGATCCGCGCGCCACTGCGATTGCGGAGTTCCTTCACCAACTCTCCGTCGAAGCGCGCACTGCAGCCAAAGGGGAACCTCAAGTGGCGGAAGGTGACAAGTAATGGTCGCTGCCACCTTTGCCATTCGTCGAGCGCTGCGGCAACTTGACCCGGGTGATGGGCATCACGTCACCGCGCGAGCCCATGATGAGCGTCAGTCCACTTTGACCGTCTCAAAAGTATGCGTGAAGTGTCAATGAACTCGACAGACCACTCCAACGCGAACTACTCAATGATCATCAACGAGAACGTGGTACGCCAGCAAGACGCTCCCGTTCAAAAGCTCCTTCTTACGGTGCCCGAAGCCGGTCGCGCCCTTGCCATCAGTCGATCGAAGATGTACGACCTGTTGAACTCGGGATATCTTCCGTCGGTACACATCGGACGCTCCCGACGAGTTCGGATGAGCGACATTGAGAACTTCGTGAATTGCGGTGGCGCGAGACACGAAAGTAATTGAGATTTGTGCCCATCAAGTCGGAGCACTATTCACTCAATCGCTTCTGCATCGCGGTTGTCACCCGGCATCGCAATGGTCACGAATTGGGAATGAATTGGGAATGAAACTTTCAAACATCGGCGAACGGCGAAGAACATCAGAGGACAAAACACCTCTCTTGACCTGCATATTTGGACATCGGGACACACGTGCGAACGCGTCGGAACAGTCTTCGGAACCGAGTGTCGGGGGTTCAAATCCCTCCAGCCGCACCACCGAACGAAGAGCACCGGAGCTGTCGTTCTCAACGTTTCATGATCGCTGGGCCAGCTCCTCAGGGTCCGTCAAGGGTTTTCCCTGATTCCCTTCAACGTTGACAAGGCTGAAAATGATGGACGTGTTCGCTCACGACCGCCATTCGATTCGATCGTCCTTATCTCGCGTGGTCGAGCTGCATCTGTTGCGACCAACGCTCTATGCGGACCCACGCACTCGAGAACGTCATGAGTCCCCAAAGTGACGTCGGAGCGGAGTTCTCAAACTCGTCGTAGGGCTGTGCGCTGGCTGGTGCACATCGGTTTGATTGGATCTGCGATCGTGTCGCTCGTGTTGGAGCCGATCCTCGTCTTGCACGTCATCTTTGGCGTCCTGTTCGTTTTTCTCGTCGCATGCCATCTTGCTCAGCGTCGACGGATCTCCAAACGCCTCGCCGTTCGCTTACTCAAGGTCAGAGGTCTGCTCTTGCCGGGGAGCAGGTTGGCCCTCGCCGATGGGTTCCTATTCATAGTCACGTCGGCAATGTTGATCTCCGGGTTCTGGGACCTCTGGGCCCCGCACCATACGAAAATCCGGTGGCACGCGATTACGGGGGTCGTTATGACGGTCTTCCTCATTGTCCACACGGTGCGGCGTCGCGCGAGGCTTCGGATCTCCAACATTCGCTGAAGATTGCGTCCGAGCTGAGATCGACTGATGAGCGACGTTCGTCGATCAAAAGCGAGATTCCGTAACCACGCCGAGGCGGTGGTGCCCGCACGGGCGAGGACGGCGTGAGTGAACTTTGTCTAGGGTTCTTTCTATTCGCGGACGACCGTCCGACCGAGAGGAGGCGCCATGTCCGACGTGGTGAGAGCAGCGCTGGTGCAGACCGCCTGGACCGGCGACAAGGAGTCGATGATCGACCTCCACGAGCACCACGCTCGTGAGGCCGCCTCCCAGGGCGCGCAGGTCATCTGTTTTCAAGAGCTGTTCTACGGCCCATACTTCTGTCAGGTGCAAGACGCGCAGTATTACGACTACGCCGAAGCCGTTCCCGAAGGACCGACGACGCAGCGCTTCATGGCGCTGGCGGCCGAACTCAACATGGTGATGATCTTGCCGGTCTATGAGATGGAACAAGAGGGCGTTCTCTACAACACCGCCGCCGTCATCGACGCCGACGGCACGTACCTCGGCAAGTACCGCAAGACGCACATCCCGCAGGTGAGCGGATTTTGGGAGAAGTTCTACTTTCGCCCCGGCAACTTGGGCTATCCGATCTTCGACACCGCGGTCGGTCGAATCGGTGTCTACATCTGTTATGACCGACACTTCCCCGAGGGGTGGCGCGCTTTAGGTCTCGCCGGCGCCAAGATCGTCTTCAACCCGTCGGCGACCAGTCGCGGGCTCTCGGCGTATCTCTGGCAGCTGGAGCAACCCGCTTCGGCCGTCGCGAATGAGTACTACGTCGGTGCGATCAACCGCGTCGGCGTCGAAGAACTCGGCACGAACGATTTCTACGGTCAGAGCTACTTCGTCAGTCCTCGGGGTCAGTTCGTGGGCGACGTCGCGAGCACGTCGGACGATGAACTGGTCGTACGCGATCTGGACATGGATCTCTTGAAGGAGGTCCGCGAGCAGTGGGCCTTCTACCGTGACCGCCGTCCCGATATGTATGAGCCCCTCACGGACTGGTAGACGATGGCGCGCGTACTCATCACCGGTGGTCAGGTGCTCTCAGCAACCGGCGCCCAGGACTACGACGTCTTGATTGACGGCGACGAGATCGCCGCCCTGGGGACGCCGGGCTACTTCGACAGTGTCAAACCCACCTGCGACCGGGTGCTCGATGCGACGGGCATGTACGTCATCCCCGGGGGTGTCGACGTCCACACGCACATGGAGTTGCCCTTCGGCGGCACGAACGCCTCGGACACGTTCGAGACCGGCACGATCGCCGCGGCCTTCGGTGGCACGACGTCGATCGTGGACTTCGCGGTGCAGCGCACCGGCGAGGACGTGCACGACGGCCTGGCCGCGTGGCACGAGAAGGCTGACGGCAACTGCGCGATCGACTACGGCTTCCACCAGATCATCGGTGGCGTCGATGACGCGGCGCTGAAGGCGATGTCGGACCTGACGAACAATGAAGGCGTCACGAGTTTCAAACTCTTCATGGCCTATCCCGGTGTCTTCTACTCCGACGACGGTCAGATACTTCGCGCGATGCAGACCGCGTCGGACCTCGGCGCCACGATCATGATGCACGCCGAGAACGGACCGGCGATCGACGTCCTCGTCGCACAGGCGCTGGAACGTGGCGAGACCGATCCGCGTTATCACTCGCTGACGCGGCCGGTCGAGTTAGAAGAAGAGGCAACGCATCGAGCGATCATGCTGGCCAAGGTCGCCAAGGCACCGCTCTACATCGTGCACGTCAGTTCGCGCGACGCCGTTGAGACGATCGCTCACGCGCGAGGTCTCGGCGCCAATGTCTTCGCCGAGACCTGTCCGCAGTACCTGTATCTCAGTCTCGAGGAGCATCTCTCGAAGCCGGGATTCGAAGGAGCGGCCTACGTCTGTTCGACGCCGCTACGTTCGCGCGCCGAAGGCCACCAGGACTCACTGTGGCGCGCCCTGCGCACGAATGACGTGTCGGTCGTGAGTACCGATCACTGTCCGTTCTGCATGAAGGATCAGAAGGAACTCGGACTGGGGAACTTCTCCAAGATCCCCAACGGCATCGGCTCCGTCGAGCATCGTATGGACCTGTTGTACCAGGGCGTCGTGACGGGCGAGATCACGCTATCGCGCTGGATCGAGTTGGCGTCGACGACCCCGGCGCGAATGTTCGGGCTGTATCCGAAAAAAGGGGTCATCGCCCCCGGGTCCGACGCCGACATCGTGATCTACGACCCCAAAGGCACGACGGACATCAGCGTCAAGACCCACCACATGAACATGGACCACTCGGCCTACGAAGGCACGCACATCGACGGTCGCGTCGTGACGGTGCTCTCGCGCGGACGCGTCGTGGTGGAGAACAACACGTTCACCGGATCCGTTGGTCACGGAAAATTTCTGCGACGGGGCCTCAGCCAGTATCTGATCTAATCGTCGCCGCGAACCAACGGCGACCGTCATGCGAAGGGAGTGATCATGGAGTTCGGTGTGGTGCTACAGACGAATCCTCCCGCATCTCGCGTCATCGAACTCGCCGCACGCGCCGAAGAACTCGGATTCCACTACGCCTGGACCTTTGACTCCCACATCTTGTGGGAGGAGCCGTTCGTGATCTACAGCCAGATACTGGCGACCACGCGCACGATCAAGGTAGGCCCGATGGTCACCAATCCGGCGACTCGAGACTGGACCGTGACCGCGAGCCTCTTCGCGACATTGAACGAGATGTACGGCAATCGCACGGTCTGCGGCATCGGTCGTGGCGACTCGGCCGTTCGGGTGACCAACGGCAAGCCGACGTCGCTCGCGACCCTGCGCGAATCGATCGAAGTCATCCGTGAACTGGCCAACGGTCGATCGGTCGACTATCACGGCTCGACGCTGCACTTCCCGTGGGTCGTGGCGAGCGAACTCGAAGTCTGGGTCGCGGCGTACGGTCCCAAGGCGTTGACGCTCGCCGGTGAAGTCGGCGACGGATTCATCTTGCAGTTGGCCGATCCCGACATCGCACGCTGGATGATCACCGCGGTGCGCGAAGCCGCGGCCAACGCCGGTCGCGACCCGGCGTCGTTGACGTTCTGTGTCGCGGCGCCGGCCTACGTCGGCGATGACGTCGCGCACCAACGCGACCAGTGCCGATGGTTCGGGGGCATGGTCGGCAATCACGTCGCCGACATCGTCGAGCGCTACGGCAACGACCCCGATGCCGGAGTGCCCACGACGTTGACGGAGTACATCAAGGGCCGCGAAGGTTACGACTACTCCGAACACGGTCGCGCCGGTAACACGCATACCGAGTTCGTGCCCGACGAGGTCATCGATCGCTTCTGCCTGCTCGGACCGGTCGATCGCCACATCGATCGCCTCGAGGAGCTGCGCGGTCTCGGCGTCGACCAGTTCGCGCTCTATCTGCAGCACGACGCGAACACCGAGACCCTCGAGGCCTACGGCGAGACGATCATTCCGGCGATGCTCGGATCGTCGCGCTGAAAGGCGTCCAATGACCGGTCGTCGGATGGAGGCCTTCAGCGACGGAGTCATCGCGATTCTGATCACCATCATGGTGCTGGAGCTGCACAAACCGTCTGGTCCGCACTTCAGCGATCTACGTGCGACCTATCCGTCACTGCTCGCGTACATCCTGAGTTTTGTCTTCCTCGGCATCTACTGGAATAATCACCACCACCTCTTGATGACGGTGCGAAAAGTCACTGGCGCCATGTTGTGGGCGAACCTCGCGCTTCTCTTTTGTCTGTCACTCTTCCCTTTCGCCACCGCGTGGATGTCGGAGAACGGTTTCGCGACCGATACCGTCGCGAGCTACGCCATCGTCTTAACCCTGGCGGCGATGTCTTTCACGTCGCTGCAGATCGTGATCGTTCGCTCCCACGGGACGGACACCCGACTGAAGGAAGCGTTGGGGCGAGATCTGAAGGCAAAACTGTCCTTCGGCGCGTACCTGGCCGCGATTCCCCTGGCCTTCGTCTTCCGGTGGCTGTCCATCGCCATATTCATCGGTGTCGCGGCGACGTGGTTCATCCCTGATCGGCGGTTGCAGAATTACGTCGAATCGACGACCGATTCGAGTGTCGCCGACGATTGACAACGGCGTTTGACGTGGTGCGTTCGGCTCTTGGGAACCGAACGAGATTTCAGTCGCTGGTAAGGTCGTAGGGTAAAGATTCCCTTCAGACGGGCTTCGATACGTGGTTGAAGTCGTAGTGTCGGCTTCGAATGAGGAGATTGTATGAAGGTACTGGTACTCGGCGGTGACGGATTCTGTGGCTGGCCCACGACGTTGCACCTCTCCGACAGTGGACACGACGTCATCGTCGTCGACAACCTCAGCCGCCGAGAGATCGACCTTGAACTCGAAGTCGAGTCCCTGACCCCGATCCGTCCGATGGGCGAGCGAATTCGCACGTGGAAGGAATTGACCGGAAAGGACATCGGCTTCGTTCACCTCGACCTCGCAGAAGAGTACGAACGGTTCCTCGAGTTGTTGCGCGACGAACGTCCCGACGCCATCGTGCACTTCGGCGAGCAGCGCGCGGCTCCGTACTCCATGCGCAACGCCACCGCGAAGCGCTACACCGTCGACAACAACGTGCGCGGTACGCACAACGTGCTGGTCGCGATCGTGGAAAGTGGTCTCGACATCGCACTCGTGCACCTCGGCACGATGGGCGTCTACGGCTACGGATGGTCCGGCTCGGCCCCGATCCCCGAGGGCTACCTCACGGTGAAGGTACCTACCCCGGACGGCGAGATCGAACGCGAGATCCTGCACCCCGCCAACCCCGGCTCGGTGTATCACATGACCAAGACGCTCGATCAGCTGCTCTTCGCGTTCTACGCGAAGAACGACCGACTGCGCATCACCGACCTTCACCAGGGAATCGTGTGGGGAACCCAAACACCGCAGACGATTCTCGATGAACGTCTGATCAATCGCTTCGACTACGACGGCGACTACGGCACCGTGCTCAACCGCTTCTTGATGCAGGCGGCGATCGGCCACCCGTTGACGGTCCACGGCACGGGCGGACAGACCCGCGCGTTCATCCACATCCGCGACACGGTGCGTTGTATCCAGATCGCCTTGGAGAATCCACCCGCTCGCGGGGAGCAGGTCAGCGTGTTCAACCAAGTGACCGAGACCTACCGCGTGATCGAGTTGGCCGAACTCATCGCCAAGGAGACCGGCGTCGCCATCGCGAACCTGCCGAACCCTCGTAAAGAGGCGGTGGAGAACGAACTCAACGTCAGCCGCGATCGATTCATCGCGCTCGGACTTGACTCGACGACGTTGAACGAAGGCCTCCTCGAGGAGATCCGCGACATCGCCAACAAGTACAGCTACCGCGCCGACACGACGAAGATCATCGCGCGTTCCGTGTGGAACCAAGGTATGGAGACCTCGCCCGACCTGGTTCGCTAATCGTCAGTGTGTAGGACCCGTCGACGGCCGACTCACGGCGCGTCGATGATCGGAAGGAATTCGCGCCAGGGACCGACGGCGTCTCGATACTGCTTCGCCATGGTCTTCACAATCTGATCGAGGTGATTCAGGTCGTGCACGACCCATGACGCCAGAAGTTGGCGCAGCGTCACCTCGCCGAAGGTGGGATGGATGCCGATTCGCTCGAGGTCATTGATCGACACCAGCGCGGCGAGTTGTTCGAGGTTCGCCGCACGGAGCTCACCAAAGTGTTCCAGCAGTTGCGCCACCGACCACCCTTCGAACCGCGCGAAGCCGGCCTCGCGGTCGACCGGTTCGAACGTGCGCGGTTCGCTCTCGGCGAGCATCTTTATCGTGCGGTCCATCCAATCGGACTCTTCGATGTGGGCCATGTGTCCGAGTACTTGATACGGCGACCAGGTGCCCGGTCCCTCGTCGGACGTGGTCCACTCGTCGGGGATGTCCAGTAACAGGGTTCGCAAGGTTTCCGGTGTCCGAATGAGAACCGCACTGCCGCGTTCGAGTGAGAAGTCCATGACGCCATCGTCGCACAGGTACTCACTGGCCGAGATTCGTGTGAGAATTCCGGTATGCCCAACATCTACAACTACGTTCGACATCCTTGGGTCGAGGAGCGCAAACTGGCGACCCCGACGAAGTCCCGTGACCTGCGTCACCTCGATCATCCGAACCCGTTCGTGCGCTTCAACGCGCGGTTCGGACTTCGCATCACCCTGGTTGTGGGCACCATGTGGATGGCGTACATCTTCACGATCATCGCGCTGTTCGCCCTGCCCGACGCGATCAAACAGGGCACGTACTTCATCATCGTGTGGCTCTCGAGTTCGTTCCTCCAACTCGTCCTACTGCCGATCATCATCGTCGGACAGAACATCCAAGCGCGTGCCGCCGACAAACGCGCCGAAGACACGTACAAAGATGCCGAGGCGGTGCTGAAGGAGTCCGAGGAGATTCAAAAGCACCTGCTCGCCCAGGATCTCGCGATCTCGAGCATCCTCGAGCGTCTCGAGACGTTGATGGCCCATCAAGAGAAGAAGGCGCCGTGACGAAACGGTGCGTTCGTAGTGGGCCCGGACTCGTAGGAGTGTCGCGTTGAGTGGAGTGATCGACGCCTTCACGACGACGACGACCATCGTGAGCGTCCATCGCGGGGTAGTGCTCCCCGAGGCGCGCGTCATCATCATCGTCGTGCCCGTCACGGTCTTTTGCATCTACTGGTTCGTACTGCGCAAGCGTCCCCGGCCGTGAGCGACTTCCCGTACGTCCCGCTCGAGGCCAAGGGCTGGCGCATGGCCATGGGACTGCGCCCACTCGACATGGATCACTGGCTCGAGGTGGACGCACGCCGCGACGACGAACTCGAACAGAAGCGACAGCTCCTCGACACGTCCTACGACGTCGTCGTGGCGACGAATCCCGAAGGAGACGAGGGGAGTCGAGAACTGCTCGCCGAAGTAACGGGCTTCCTCGAAGTCCACCAACCACGGATTGCGTTGAGCGTTCGAGGTGACGACCATCCCGTGGTCGCGGCGGCTCGACTCGTGCAGGAGGACCTCTGTGTGCTGGTTCGTTCCGACGTTTGGCGACTGCAGGCGGCCTGTGTCTGCTTCCCGTCGCGATGGAACCTCGCGTCCAAACTGGGCACGACGCTCGACGACATCCACCGACCGGTGCCGACCTACGACGTCGAACTCAGCCGACCGACGAACGCCTTCTTCGAACGGCTCAAACCGCAACGATCGTTTTGGCGTCTCAACTGGACGCTGATCGACTCTCCGACCTTGCATCAGCCAGTTAGCGCTCGACGGAGCCCCCATGGTGACCTGGCCGACTGGTTCTTTCGGGTCGAGCGCCAGACGCTTCGCCGTCTGCCGGTGAGCGACGCCATCGTCTTCACGATTCGCAACTACGTGGCGTCGGCGAAGGAGCTCTACGACACGCACGAGGAGTTCGGCGCGACGTTGCTACTGAATCTCGACACGGCGCCAGCAGCGATGCAGTCCTACAAGGGGTGGAACGGCGTGGCCGATCGACTCCGCGCTTCGCTCGGTGGTTCAACGTACTAGTCGCGAACGAGGTCCTTGGCGATTGCGATGACCTGCATCTCGTCGGTGCCGGCGTAGATGCGAAGAACGCGCGCGTCGCGGCTGAGTTGTTCGACGCGGTACTCGGCGATGTAGCCGTTGCCGCCGAAGATCTGAATCGCGTCGTCGGCGACTTGGCAGGCCGCCTGTGCCGAGTAGAGCTTCATCGCGGAAGCTTCGGCGAACGTCGGCACCGCGCCGTGCGACGAACGCTCGATATGGGCGAACACCATGTTGCGTACGTTGACGCGCGCCACTTCCATATGGGCCAGTTTGAGTTGGATCAGCTGGTAGTCCGCGATCGCCGTTCCCCAGAGCCGGCGCTGCTTCGCGTAGTCGACCGAGAGTTTCAGACACTCCTCGATGATGCCGAGCGACATGGCGGCCACGCCCGCGCGCTCGGCGACGAAGTTGTCCCTGGCGCTCTGTCGGCCACCACCAACGGGATCCTCACTCTCACCGAGGAGGCGGTCGCGACCGACGCGAACGTCACTCATGAAGACTTCACCGGTCGGGGAACCGTGCTGACCCATCTTGCGCATCGGCGCGGCCTGCACGAGTCCGTCCATTCCCTTGTCGAGCACGAACGTTAGGACCTTGCGATTGCGCATCTCTTCGCCGCTGCCGTCGTCGAGCTTCGCGTACATCACGATCGTGTCGGCGTAGGGACCGTTCGTGATCCAGGTCTTCTGACCGTTGAGTATGTAGTCCTCGCCATCGCGGCGCGCGCTGGTGCGCATGCCGCCGAGGGCGTCCGAACCAGAGTCGGGCTCGGTGATCGCCCAAGCGCCGATCTTCTCCAAGGTCATGAGATCGAGTGCCCAGCGCTCCATCTGCGCCGGGGTGCCGAGCTTGTTGATCGTCCCGGCCGCGAGTCCGCTCGAGACGCCCAGTGACGTGAGCAGCCCCGGGCTCACCCGACAGAGTTCGATCGTCGAGATCAGTTGGGCGGCCGGGTCCGAGCCGCGACTCTCTCGGGCCGGCTCCTCGCCCGAGATCTTGCGTTCGAGTTGACGCGCGAAACCCTCCTTCGCCATCTCCTTGAGTCCGAAGACGTCGTACATCTTGCGCAGGATCGCGTAGGGCGGCATCCCGTTGTGCTCGAGATCATCGAGTTGCGGGCGGATCTCCTCGTCGACGAAGCGACGCACCACGTCGATGATGGCCTGTTGTTCCTCGGTCCATTCGTACATCCGCTATCTCCTTTGACGAACCGGTTTCAGTGTGGGGTATCGGTGACGATCACGCCGTGGTCAAGAAGCGATCGGTGACGATGGTGACGAGGTCAAGAGGTGGTCGATCAGTGTGGTCACCCACTGGGACTGGCCCGCCGCCACGATCACCGGCGCGACGCACAGCCACGTATCGGCGTGGAACTGGGCGATGAAGAGCGCCATCAAGACGACTTCCGCGCCAACGCGTCGGAGCGGTCTGCCCCCGAGTCGCTGCGTGACGACGACATTGACCATGAAGAGGTTGACCCCCGGGACGAAGGCCCATGGTGTCCAGTGGCCCTCGAGTTCTCGGGCGGCAAAGGCAAAACAGGCCGATCCGATCAACAAGAGTGCGACCGCGACGTTGCTCGCCGAGACGGCGAACCACTCCGAGACCGGGTGCGCGGTGCCGGGCCAGTGCGCCAGGACGCTCACGAGAATGCCGATGCCCGCGAAGTTCCCGGCGATGCCGTAGCGCACCAATCGGTGGAGCGCCTGAATCAGCGACAGGTCGGTCGCGATGCTCGGTTCGGGCGCCGCCTCGCCGTACGGGCGCGTCAACTCCGACCACTGCGAACCGGTCCAGACACGCCATTGGCGCGCGCCCGAGGGATCGGGATACCAGCCCGAGGGGACGGGAGTGCTGGTCATACTCACGGGACTAGCCTCGCATAGAAATGTAGGGGAGGGTCAACGTGAGCCAAACACGCGGGGCGGCGGCACCAACATCCGGTGACCAAGATCACGTCTCTTTTGATGAATCGGCGCTGGACCGAGTACTGAACGAGGTCGCCGATAGGGCACAGGAGTGGTCAGCGACCACGCCGCGCCAGCGCGCGGCACTGCTCGAACGGATCGTCGCCGACACTCTCGCGGTCGCCGAGGAGTGGAACGCCGCGGCATGTACTGCGAAGGGCCTGAATACATTGAGTCCCGAAGGGGGAGAAGAGCTCTTCGCGGGTATCGGCACGTTCGTGCATATGGCCCAACTGTTTCGCCGCTCCTTGATGGACATCGCTCGTCGCGGCCGACCTCGTTACCCGGGACCGGTACGACACAAGCCGGGCGAACGCATCGCGGTCCAAGTCGTGCCGTCGACGCTCTTTGATCGACTGCTCTACGCCGGGATCACGGCCGAGGTCTGGATGGAGCCCGGCGTCACCGAAGACGAGGTGCAGTCGACGCAGGCGCTCGCTTATCGGTCGCCCAGTGACTACGCGGGCGTCTCGCTCGTGTTGGGTGCCGGCAACGTCGGGTCGCTCGGTCCGCGCGACGCGCTCACGAAACTGTTCGCCGAAAACAAGGTCGTCGTCCTGAAGGCCAACCCGGTCAATGACTACCTGGTGCCGTATTGGGAACGTGCCCTCGCGTCACTCATTGACGCGGGGTACCTGCGCATCGTGAGTGGCGGCGCGCAAATTGGTGCGTATCTCGTGGGGCATGAACTGGTCACTGATATCCACGTGACCGGATCGGACAAGACGCACGACGCGATCGTCTTCGGCGTCGGACCCGATGGCGCTCGCCGCAAGGCGGCCAACGAACCCGTCGTCTCGAAGCCGTTGAGCGCTGAACTCGGCAATGTCTCGCCCGTCGTGATCGTGCCGGGCCAGTGGACGAGTGCCGAGATCGAGTACCAAGCTCGTCACGTTGCGACGATGGTCGCCAACAACGCCGGTTTCAACTGTCTCACGCCGCGCGTCATCGTCACGCACGCCGGATGGGCGCAGCGTGAGGAGTTCTTCACGGCGCTCGAATCGGTCTTCGAGTCGCTTCCCACTCGCGAGCCCTATTACCCCGGGGCGAAGGATCGACGGGCGGCGTTCCTCGATGCGCACCCGGACGCCCACGAAGTCGGAACGGCGAGGGAAGGAACATTGCCGTGGACGATCATTCGCGACGTCGATGCGACGAACGTCGATGACATCTGCCTCAACGTCGAAGCCTTTTGCGCGCTCACGAGTGAGACCGCGCTCGCGGCCGATTCGACGGTCGATTTCATTCGCCGAGCCGTCGACTTCTGCAATGACGTGGTGTGGGGGACCCTGTCGATGACGCTGATCTGTGACCCGCGCACGATGAAGGACCCCGAGATCGGCACCGCGGTCGAGCAAGCGGTCGCCGATCTTCGCTACGGCTCGATTGGCGTCAACCTCTGGCACGCCCTCAGTTACGCGATGGCTTCGACGACGTGGGGCGCGTACCCGGGCCATCCGATCACCGATATCCAGTCGGGTAGCGGTGTCGTGGGGAACGGCTACCTCTTCGCTCGACCACAGAAGTCCGTGGTTCGCGGACCGTTCGTCGCGAAGCCGGCACCGGTGTGGTTCGCCACGAATCGAAATGCCGGCGTCGTCATGAGAAAACTCCTCGCCTTTGAAGGCGCACCATCGTGGTCGAAGATGCCCGGACTCGTCGCGTCGTCGATGAAGGGCTAGGGCTTCAGCGCCAAGACGGTCGTGACGCCGATCGCGGCACAGATCTTCGATCCGCAGGCCACGTCAACGATTGGCGAAGGAACGTACTTCAGCTTCACCGCGGTAATCGACTTCGACGCGACGGTCGCCAACCAGGGCGACGAGTCTTTCTCGCCACCGACGACGCATCGATCGAGCGAAGTGCAGGCGAACGAGAGGATTGAACTCGACAACGACGAGACCTTGGACCATGAGGTGCCGAAGTTGTGGGACCGCACGATCTTCCACCCCGTCGAGAGCTTGGCCAAACCAAGACACGTTCGGCCCGCGCAGGTCAGTGACGTGAGTGCAGCCCAGGTGAGCGTCGAAGGACTCGCCAGCGTTTCCCACGGCGTATCGCCGTTGAGGGACGCGGCGACAAGTATTCCATTTGAGGAATTCACGAAGCTCGCGATGCATCGGCTCGCGTTCTTGCACGAGAGCGATGACGCCGCATCGAGTGTCGGAACACCGATGAGGAGCGGAGCCGACCACGACACGCCGCCGTCGACGGTGACGAGGACTCTCGAGCCGGCCCTCGACGAGTCGAGAATGGTACAGCTCATCGACGCGTAGCAACTGATCGCGTTGATACCGGTAGCACCGGTCGGTGCCGTCTCCGGAGTGATCGTGTGCGACGTGGCGTCGTACAGCCACACCAAGTCGCCACCCGACTGTGACCCGACGAAGAGACAACCGTCGTTCCAACACGACGAGGATTGGATGTACGTCGAGGTGTCGGCGCTCGGTACCGTGATGGTCGTCCAGCGACCGCTCGTCGATCGATACTCGCCGACCGAGGTCGGAGTCACGTCGAGGTTGGACGTGCCAATCGCCACACAGGAGTTGTCGGTCGTGCACGCGACGTTCGAAAGCGGCACCGAGATACTTATCGCGGGAAGGCCGGCGACGTGCGGCGTCACCGTTGACGTTGACGTCGACGTCGCGCACGATGCCAATACCAGACCTGCGACCGAGCAGAGAGCCGTGATCCGTACCAGTGAACGCGCGTGGGCTGGCACTCGAATCATTGTTTCCTTGAGATCGTGACGACCGTTGTCGCTCAGTTGATGTTACTGAGTGGGCGGTCAGCGTCCGTTCTGATTCGGCGAGGGAGCGGTCTAACTTGGAGTCCATGAACTGGGTCGATGTCCTGATCGTCGCGATCGTCATCGTGGCGGCGATCCGCGGCTGGTTCCAGGGCGCCCTACGACAGATCCTCGGTTGGATTGGCCTGATCGCGGGGTTCTACTTGGGCATCGCGATCGCTCCGACTCTGTCGACGAAGATCACGCACGGGTCCTGGCGTCCGGTCGTCGCCCTCCTCATCGTCCTGGTGGCCGCGTACGCCGGACACTTCCTCGGTCACGTCTTCGGCGCCTCCATTCGACGCACCGCGATGATGGTCAAGTTGGGCGTGATCGATTCCGGTGCCGGAGTCGTCGTCGGTGTCGCCGGAGCCCTCATCACCATCTGGCTCGTGGCGGCGTTGCTCGTTGCCACCTCGTGGACAACGGCCGCCAACGGGATTCAGGGATCGCGCATCGTCGGCGACCTCGACAAAGCACTGCCGACGATTCCTTCGGCTGAGGCCCGAGTCCAGACGCTCTTGCGCAACGCCGACTTTCCGAGTGTCTGGGCGAGCATCGTGTCGCCGACGATCCCCGCGTCGAAGTCGGCGCCGAAGCTCGGCGCGAACACGTTGTCGCCGCGTTCGCCGAGCCAGATCGTCAAGGTCCTCGCGATGGGGTGTCCCGACACCCATCAGGGAACGGGCTTCTTCATTGCGCCGCACTTAGTGGTGACGAACGCGCACGTGGTGGCGGGCGCGACCAGCGTCACGGTGGCGGGCGTCGATGCCCACGTGGCACTGTTCGATCCGGTCAACGACGTCGCGGTTCTTCGAGTATCGGCGCTCACGAACGCAGCACCGATGACGTTCCAGTCGACCGCTCCCACTTCGGGCGCGCACGCCGAGGTGATCGGTTTTCCGCTTGACGGACAGCGAACGGTAAGTCCATCGGTCATCAACGGCGAGATCACCGCAGAGTCGAGGGACATCTACGACAAGGCGACGTTTGCGCGAACGGTACTGGTCGTCTTTTCCAACATCGAGCCGGGCAACTCTGGGAGCCCGGTGTTGGTTCACGGCGACGTGACGGGCGTGGTGTTCTCGAAATCACTCAGTCAGGACGAGACGGCCTACGCCATTCCGGCGGCGACCGTCGCAAAGGACGTCGCCAAGACACCGACGAGCGGAACGCAGTCGACGCAGGGTTGTTTGAACTAACTCGCTGATCGCACCGCGGCGCCCAGGACGTCTAGTCCGTCGGCGAGCTGCTCGTCGGTGATCACCAATGGCGGCAACAGGCGCACGACGTTGCCGTACGTCCCACACGAGATCGCGATCACGCCGTGCTGGTTGCAGTAGTTGACGATGGCCTTGACCGCGGCGGCGTTCGGCTCCTTGGTGCCGGGCTGGACGAACTCCATGGCGACCATCGCGCCTCGTCCGCGCACGTCCCCGATGATGGCGACGTCCTGGGCCAGTGATCGCAGGTTCGCGAAGAGGATGTCACCGATCTCGCGAGCGCGCTCGACCAGGTTGCGGTCGCGCAATGTCTTGATCGTCGCGAGCGACGCGACACAAGCGACCGGATTGCCGCCGTAGGTGCCACCGAGTCCGCCTTCGTGGACCGCGTTCATCAGCTCCGCGCGGCCCGTCACGCCCGCCAGCGGCATTCCACCGGCGAGACCCTTCGCGGTCGTCACGATGTCGGGGATGACGCCTTCGTGGTTGACGGCGAACCAGTCGCCGGTGCGACAGAAGCCGCTCTGGATCTCATCGGCGATGAAGACGACACCGTTGGCCGTCGTCCACTCCGACAACGCCGGCAGGAACCCGTCGGCCGGCACGACGAAGCCGCCCTCGCCTTGGATCGGCTCGATCAGGAGTGCGGCGACGTTCTTCGCCCCGACCTCGGTCTCGATCATCTTGATCGCACGCGCGGCCGCGTCGGGGCCGCTCAGCCCGTCGCGGAAGGGATAGCTCATCGGCACCCGATAGATCTCGGGCGCGAAAGGACCGAATCGGTCCTTGTAGGGCATGTTCTTCGCCGTCAGCGCCATCGTCAAGTTGGTGCGACCGTGATAGGCGTGGTCGAAGACGATGATCGCCTGGCGGCCGGTCGCGAGGCGAGCGATCTTGACGGCGTTCTCGATCGCTTCGGCGCCGGAGTTGAAGAGCGCCGAGGTCTTGGCGAAGGAGCCGGGCGTCAGAGCGGCGAGCTCCTCACAGACTTCGACGTAACTCTCGTACGGGTTCACCATGAAACAGGTGTGGGTGAAGGCCGCCACCTGGGCGCTCACGGCGCCGACGAGTTCGGGCACGGCGTGGCCGATGCCCGTGACGGCGATGCCCGAGCCGAGGTCGAGTATCTGGTTACCGTCGACGTCGACGAGGATGGCGCCTTCGGCACGGTCGATGTAGATAGGGAATCCCTGGGTCAGTCCGGCGCTGACCACGGCGCGGCGGCGCTCGTGCAGGGCGCGCGACTTCGGACCGGGCAACTCGGTGATGACCTTGCGCTCAGTGCCCACTGATGTATCGACTGATGAGACCATGATGTTCTCCTGAGATTCGTCGGCGAACGCCGCACGAAACAAGCGTACCTGCACCACTGAGCAGCGTTCCCAGTGCAGAAAACGGGTGACCGAAGTCACCCGTTGCCCGCTGGCGGAGGAGGTGGGATTTGAACCCACGGTGCCCGGAGACACAGCAGTTTTCGAGACTGCCCGATTCGGCCGCTCTCGCACCCCTCCGTCGAGAAGTCTACAACGGGTCTTGATGATCACTTTTGGCGGAGTGAGTTCTCGTAAGTTCGTGGACATGGATGACGCGGCCAACGATCAACTGTTCATGCGCGCGGCACTCGATATCGCAATGGTGGCCGCCGGACACGAGGACGTCCCCGTCGGCTGTGTCTTGGTCGAGAACGACGTCGTGATCGGTGTCGGGGAGAACCGTCGCGAACTCGAACAGGATCCCACCGCCCACGCCGAGATCGTGGCCCTGCGTGACGCCACGTTGTCGCGACCCTCGTGGCGAATGGACGGCGTTACCGCGTACGTCACGCTGGAGCCGTGCGTCATGTGCGCCGGGGCACTCCTCAATGCGCGGGTGCGTCGGGTGGTCATCGGCGCGCTGGATGAAAAGGCCGGCGCCGTCGGATCACGCTACAACGTACTGAGCGACCCGCGACTCTTGCATGAGGCGTCGCTCACCTACGGCGTGTTGGGCGAGGAGTCGGCCGAGCTGCTGCGCTCGTTCTTCCAAGAGCGTCGTTCGGACTAGTGCTCGCAAAGAGTTGTGTCGACGACACGTACTCGTCACCGTTGCGAAACATATTCGACCTAACTTCGCGACCGTGTTGAACGACATCGAGGCGACGCTGGAAGGTCAGCGCGTCGTGGTCGTTGGTGGCGGGGTCTTTGGAACGATGCACGCACTCTTTGCGTTGGCCCGCGGTGCGAGCGTGGTGCATCTCGAACGCGACCTCGTGCCGAGCGGCGCTACGGTGCGCAACTTCGGTCTCATTTGGGTGAGCGGCCGCGCCGTCGGTCGTGAACTCGCGTTGGCGCTTCGGGCGAGAGCACTCTGGGAGGACGTCGCGTGTGACGTACCCGACATCGGCTTTCGCGCCAACGGCTCGATCACGCTCATCGACGACGAGCGCGCACTCGAAGTCGCCCATCGCGCCATGGCACGAGGTGACGCCGACGATCGCCAGTTCGAGATGCTCTCGGCACAAGAGGTCACCGTGCGCAACCCGGCGTTGCAGGGTCGCTTCAGCGCCGGTCTGTACTGCGGTCGCGACGCGGCCGTCGAATCACGAGTGGCGCTCGGCGCCTTGCGAACCTACATGGAGAACAGCCGTCGCTATGAGTACCTCCCGGGACACGAACTGGTGGGCGTCACCGATCACGCGGTGATCGATCATCGCGGCGTGCACTACGGCGGTGATCACGTCGTGCTCTGTCTCGGCGCGACGTTGAGTGGCTTCGCCGCTGAACTGTTCGAGGACGAGCCGCTGCGCAAGGTCCGCCTCTACATGGCCGAGACCGAGCCCCTGGAGGGAACCTTGACGACGTCGGTCGCCAACGGTGACTCCTTTCGCTACTACCCGGGCTTCTCCGAGATCGCCCGCGAGGTCTTGGAGGAACAGCCTTCGCCGGCCGCGGACTACGCGATCCAACTGCTCTGTCAGCAGCGCCTGCACGGTGGTCTCACGATCGGTGACACGCACGAACCCGAAGTGCCCGGTCTCTTCGAGACGCTGGACCGGCCGATGGACATCATCGAAGGCGCAGCTCGCCGGGTGATCGGCGCGGCGTTGCCGCGCATCGAACGACGTTGGAGCGGCGTCTATCACCAGTTGGTCGACCCGACGCCGAATCAGATCTATTTCCGCAAGCAGATCGCTGGCGGAGTCAGCGCAGTCACCGGCGCCGGCGGTCGAGGGATGACCCTCGCCCCGGCCATTGCGGAGGAGAGTTTTCAATGAACGACGTGGAGTTGATCTGCTTTGACATGGCCGGCACGACCGTGCTGGACAACGGACTCGTGCTCGAGGCCTTCCGCCGGACGATTGAGGACCTCGAGGTCGGTCCCGACGAGGCCGACTCGGCCGAGGCGTACGTGATCGAGACCATGGGTCAGTCCAAGATCGAGGTCTTCACCGCGTTGTTCGGCGAGCGCGCGTCGAGCGCCAATGAGACCTTCGAACGCAACTTCGTCGAATCGGCCCAAGAGCTCGGCGTGAGTGAGATCCCGGGCGCTCGTTCGACCGTCGAAACGTTACGCGACGCGGGCCTCCAAGTGGCCCTGACGACGGGCTTCTCGCCGACTACACGTGAAGTGCTGATCGAGGTCCTGGGATGGGGCGACCTCTTCGAGTTGCGGGTGTCACCGGCCGACGCCGGTCGCGGTCGCCCCGCTCCGGACATGCTGTGGCACTGCGCGCTGAAGTCCCAGATCACCGCGGCCAGTTCCATGATGGTCGTGGGCGATACCGCGTCGGACATGATGGCGGGGCTGCGCGTGGGTGCCGGGTACTGCGTCGGGGTGCTGTCGGGCAATGACGACCAAGACCGATTGATCGCGAACGGCGCCGACGACGTGATTGACTCGGTCGTGGACCTACTCGCCTTCGACCTCTTGGTGTCGCCCCATTAGGCCCGTTCGCACTCGCTGGCGCGCACAGGCCAAGCGGGTCAACGACCACTGGAATTCGGGATGGTCGTACTCGCGAAGGTCCGCGGTGTTCAGAACCTCTTCGCGGCCAATGTGGTTTATTGTCCGGCGTCGAACAGTTCCACGTGATGACAGTTGGCGCAGCTGTAGGCACTGACGATCCAATTCTTCTCCTGCATCTCGGCGAGTTGACCGAGGAAGAACTTCGCCGTCGCCCCGGACCCGCCGGTGACAATCGATTCCTGGCCCAGGGGCTGGAGAGCGCCTTGACAGCGCAGGCACTTCATGGTGGATGGATCACTCATTGGGTTCCTCTCACGCCGAAACGTTCGCAAAGAGTCCGTGAAGTCGTCACACTCGTTGCTCCGTAGCGTCACACTCGGCTAACCCTCGCAACTTACTCTCGTCGCGAGTCACCAACCCGGTGCACTCACCTTTAGGAGGACGACGAGTGTCGACAAAGAAAATGAAGGTGGCGGTCGCCGCTGGACTGGTGAGCACCATGCTGGCAGGTGGTGTTTCGTTAGTGAGCGGTGGCGCGAACGCAGCCACCAAGAAGGTGGATTGGGCGACGGTCACGTCGGCCCAGGCCGCCGGTGGAATGACCGCATTGGTCAAGGCCGCGAAGAAAGAGGGTCACGTCAACGTCATCACCATTCCGCTCGCGGGCTGGGCGAACTACGGCCTGATCATGAAGGACTTCACGAAGAAGTACGGCATCAAGATCAACGACGCCAATCCCAATGGATCGAGTGCGCAAGAGATCACGGCGATCCAACAGGACAAGGGACGCGCGGACGCGCCGGACGTCGTCGACGTCGGTACGAGTTACGCCACGTCGAACCTCGGACTATGGGCTCCCTACAAGGTCGCGACCTGGAGCCTGATCCCAGCGGCGTCGAAGGATCCGAACGGACGTTGGTTCGATGACTACGGCGGCTACGTCGCGATCGGCTGTGACACCAAGATCGTCACGACCTGCCCGACGTCGTTCGCGGACCTGACCAACCCGGAGTACAAGAACGAGGTCGCCATCAACAACGACCCGACCTCTGCCTCGGCGGCGTTCTACGCGGTGTGGGCGGCGGCGATCGCCAACGGCGGCTCGTACAGCAACATCCAGCCGGGAATCACGTTCTTTGCCAACCTGAACAAGATCGGCAACTTCGTGCCCGGTGGCACGGCGGCGACCGCGGCTTCCGGAAACACCCCGATCCTCATCTGGTGGGACTACCTGCAGAACGGTGTCGCGACAAGCGTCCCGGGCTGGAAGTCCGTGATCCCCTCGGATGGAACGATTGCGGCGTACTACACGCAGGCGATCACCAAGGACGCTCCGGACCCGGCAGCAGCTCGCCTCTGGGAAGAGTTCTTGTACTCGTCACTCGGTCAGAACCTGTTCCTTCAGGGCTACGCCCGACCAATCGAGTTGCCCGGCATGATTGCCAACAAGACGGTGAACCAAGGGTTCCTAGCGAAGCTGCCCGCGGCTCCGAAGGGCGCTCTCACGTTCCCGACCCCGGCGCAGGTCACCGCCGCCGGAAAAACAGTTGACTCCAACTGGGCCGCGGCAATCAGCGGTAGCTGAGTCGTCGTAACTCGCAATGATGTCTGAGCTCATCGCTGACACCAGTCCTTCCCCTTCTGGTGTCAGTGATGAAGCTCAGCGACAAGAGTTCGCTGACGGGTGCACTGTTTCGGAAACTTCGAACCGGTGCACCCGTCGTGCCGTTCCTGATCTATGTCAGCCTGGGCTTGCTCTTGCCGACGGTAGCGATCATCAACCTGGCCTTTCGCTCGAACGCCGGGAAATTCACCTTCAACAACATGAAGGTGATCTTGTGCGTGTCGAACAGCCCGACGTGTACGCAGTACCGAGCGGGCTTCGAGAACAGTCTGAAATTGGCGCTCGTCACGTCGATCATCCCCGGAATCCTCGGCACCTTCGTCGCGTACGCGATTGCCACGTCGAAGCACGAACTGTTCAAGCGCCTGACCGCGGCCTGTTCGGGCGTGCTCGCGCAGTTCGGTGGGGTCAACCTCGCCTTCATGTTCATCGCCAGCTTTGGCGCGATTACCGGCGTCGCGACGCACTGGCTCGCCGACGTCGGATTCAATCCCTGGGACCACGGCTTCAGCCTCTACAAGTTCTGGGGCGTCGCCTTCGTCTACATGTACTTTCAGGTTCCCCTGATGATCTTGATCATCACGCCGGCCTTCGCTGGACTCAATGAATCCTGGCGTGAAGCGGCGTCGAATCTCGGCGCGTCGTCGTGGCGGTACTGGCGCCACGTCGGGTTGCCGGTACTGGCGCCGGCCGTGCTCGGTGGGATGTTCTTGCTGTTCGGGAGCGGGTTCTCGGCCTACGCCACGGCCGAAGCACTCACCGGCGGCACGATCGCGATCACCCCCATCCAGATCGGTGCCATCTTGCAGGGCAACGTGCTCGCGACGAACGTCAACCTCGCCTACGCCCTGGGCTTCTCGATGATCGTCATCTTGTTGATCTCGATCATCGGGTACGCGCTCTTGCGTCGAAGGACGTCGCGATGGCTTCGATAGAACTCGGCTACGCCATTGAAGGTGAGCGAAGACTCAATGGCGCCTTATTCGCGCGGCAAGCCGTCGCGACCGTGGATCTTCCGAGTCCATTGGGGACGTGGACTGGCGCTCTTTCTCGCCGCGGCGTACTTCCTCGTTCCCTTCTACGCGGCCATGCAGTTCTCCCTCCAGGACGTCAATGGCCACTTCTCGCTCCAGCCGCTCACGCAGATCGCGCAGCAACCCGAGTTCGGGTCGGCACTCTGGCTCTCGACCGAGTTGGCGGTCGTGACCATGATCATCGTCTTGCTCCTCATGGTGCCGACGATGATCTACGTGCACCTGCGATTGCCCCGGTTCCGACGAGTGATGGAGGTCATCACCATCCTCCCGATCGTCATCCCGCCCATCGTGCTCATCGTCGGCGTTGACGGCGTGACGCCGTTCTGGCTGAAGTCCTCCCAGTGGCTCCTCGCGCTGATTTACGTCGTCCTTGCGATGCCCTACGTCTACCGCTCCCTGGACGCGGGTCTTGGCGCGCTTGATCTCAAGACATTGGTTGAGGCGGCGCGCTCGCTCGGCTCTGGATGGGTCTCGATCATTTGGCGCGTCCTCGTGCCCAATATGCGAAGCGCTCTCTTGTCGGCGTCGGTACTCACGCTCGCGTTGGTGTTCGGTGAGTTCACCATTGCGAATCTCGACGGGTGGCAAACGATACCGGTGTGGATCTATTCGGCCCCGACCAACGATCCCCGCGTCAACACCCTCGTGGCGATGCTCGCGCTCCTCGGCACGGCCGTGGTGCTCATGGCGATCGTCTCGTTGGACCGCAAATCTCACTCCCGGAGGAGCTGATGTCAATGGATACCCAGACCCCGCCGTCTACGATGACCGACGTGTCGTCACCCAAGACCGGTGCGCCGGTCGTGCTCGAGAACCTCACGCGGCGCTTCGGCACCACGACGGCGCTCGACGGCTTCACGCTCCACATCGAGCCCGGTGAGTTCGTCGCGCTGCTCGGACCATCAGGTTGCGGTAAGACCACCGCACTTCGCGTGCTCGCCGGATTCGAGCGTCCGGACATCGGCAAGGTGCTCGTCGACGGACAGGACGTCGTCCACGTTCCCGCACAAAAACGAGATATGGGAATGGTCTTCCAGAGCTACTCACTCTTTCCCAACATGAGCGCCCGCGACAACGTGGCGTTTGGTCTCCAGCTGCGACATCAGCGCAGTACGCCGCGTCGAGCGCGCGCCGACGAGCTGCTGGACCTCGTCGGCCTATCGGAGCACACGGCGAAGTACCCGCATCAACTCTCCGGCGGTCAACAACAGCGCGTCGCCCTCGCCCGAGCGCTCGCCATCGAGCCGCGCGTCTTGTTGTTGGATGAGCCACTCTCCGCCCTTGACGCCAAGGTTCGAGCCGAACTGCGCGATCAGATACGGGCACTGCAGCAGCGCCTGGCGATCACGACGGTCTTCGTCACGCACGACCAAGAAGAAGCGCTTTCGATGGCCGACCGTGTGTGCGTCATGTCGCGTGGACGAGCCGAACAGATCGCGACACCGGCCGAGCTCTACTCGAAGCCCTCGACGGAGTTCGTGGCGCAGTTCGTCGGTATCTCGAGTCGAGTCGCGGTCGAGCGCACGGGTGACGCGGTGGCGCTCTTTGGTCGCGACGTGCCGATCCGCGGTGCGGCGCCGACAAGCACCGAATCGCTCGACGCACTGTTGCGCCCCGAGGACGTCGACGTCGTCGTCGCTCCGACGGGACTCGGCATCATCACGCACAAGAGTTTCCTGGGCGCGACCACGCGGCTCGAAGTCGGCATCGCCGGGGCGTCAGTGAAGGCCGACATTTTGAGCAGCGCAGCCGACGTCTTTGAACTGGGAACGCGCGTTGACCTCGTCGCGAACGCCCGTGACGTACTCGTTACCGCGTCTCGGCCAGCGCCCTGACCAGCGGCTCCCACGTCCGGAGCGATCCGACCTCGAGTCCTTCGACCTTGCCGACGTCGTCCCAGGTTCGAAGCGCCACGGCGTCTTCGAAGCCGGGATGTTGCTCGAAGCGCAGACACTCCTCCTCGCTCAGGAGTCCGCCCTGGGCGATCAACGTCGCCCGTGACGCTCGTGACAGTTGGTCATGGTAGGCGGGTTCACGCGTACAGCGCCAGCGCTTGGCCGTGACGTGCAGCGCGACCGGTTGAGCGACGCGTGGTCCGAAGAGGGGCGCCAGTAGGCGTGCACCGAAGGCCTCGTGGTCGTCGTCGTCACGGGTGAGTTCGAAGTCCGGTTCCCCTTGGACGTCGAGCGCGAGGTGACCGACGTCGTGAAAGAGTGCCGCGACGATCAACGCGTCGGGCGCACCCGCGTCGCGCGCGAGCGCGGCACACTGCAGAGCGTGCTCGATTTGAGTGATCGACTCGCCGTACGACTGATCCCCGCGCGATTCGTACAGTTCGAACAGGTCGTCGACGGTCATGGGGTCGTTCACTGCCATCATCGTAGGAGGGGAGGGTTACGCCAACGTGAGCGACGAGTTGGGCGAGGCCGGCGAGGCCGTCACGCGAGTGTCACGAGCGGGATCCGGCCTAGCCCTGTTTCGCGATGGGACTGCTCTGAATCGCCGTGACTTCGAAGTGGAAGCCGGCGTAACAGAAGTTCACGTCGATGTTCGTGGAGAACGGCACCGAGTACGGATGCGGCTGGACCGGCAGAGAGACAGTCATCTGTCTCAGCAGGCACGGGCCGGCGTTGGGATCGCCTTGGTCGTAGGCGTCGCCGTAGTCAACGCCAAATGACGCCGTCGAACCGGGAGCGATGATCACGGGCCTCGGTTTCACCGCGACGAAGATCATGGCACCGCCGTCGGTGAATCTGACTTTCTGATGTCTGTACGAAGCGGGGTACGCCTTGAGTTTGGGGTAACCCTCGAGCATGCATTCGCGCTTGCTGATGTTGACGATGATGAACGGGATGCCCTGATTGCCGGCGGCGGCGTAGCCGCCGGTTGATGACGCCACCGCGACGGCCATTTGTCCGGAGGAACAAACTCGGACGTCGACGTTCGCTGCAGCGGGCGAACTATTGAGCGACAGGGCAACTGCGACGAGGCTCACGAGAAGGCACAACGCTGTGATGGCTCGAGTTTCCAGTCGAGCACGTCGTCGATCGATCACGTCAGCCATCCCAGATTCGTGCGTGTCCGCAAAGAGTACTCGTCCCAATCGTGCGATCTTCACCGGCTTCGATCTACTGCGTGGCAACCCCGAGCGTCAAGATTCGCGCGACTTGGTTGAGTTGCTCCGGGACGACATGCCACCACATCCAACGTCCACGTCTTTCACCTTCGATGAGACCAGCTTCGGCAAGAATTCTGGTGTGGTGTGAGATCGTCGGCTGACTCTTGGCGAGCGGTCCTTCGAGGGCGCAACTGCACACTTCGGACTCGGCGGCGATCAAGGAGAGCATCCGCAGACGAACGGGATCGCCGAGCGCCCCAAATATCGCTGCCGCGCTCAGAGCCTCTGATTCACTCAGTTCGCTCTCGCCGAGGGGACTGCAACAACTCACGACGGAGTCGTCGGAGACCTGTAATGACGGGCGACGGTCCATGGCCCAATTATAACATTGACAGTTGTCAATATGACTGCTACCGTTACATCGACAACCGTGAATGTGAAGGAGAACACGTGTCAAGAATCCAACTCGCCGTCAACGTCTCAAACCTGGAAGAGGCAGTTGACTTCTACTCCAAGTTCTTCAAGTCAGCGCCGGCGAAGGTTCGAGCCGGCTACGCGAATTTCGCTATCGACGATCCGCCGCTGAAGCTCGTCCTCATCGAGAGCGAGGGCGTGCCGGGTTCGCTGAATCATCTCGGCGTCGAGGTCTTCTCCACCGATGAAGTGGCTCGCGCCACCGAGTATTTGTCCAATGTCGGCTTTGAAACTCGCGTAGAGGAGCAAACAACGTGTTGCTTCGCCGTCCAGGACAAGGTCTGGGTCGATGGAGTCGACGGATCGCCGTGGGAGGTCTACACCGTCCTCGAAGACTCGGCGAGCCCGAACGGCATCGGTGGAGACGATACCTGTTGCGCGGCTGAGCACGTCGGAGCGTCAACCGATTCCCCGGCGACGACGGCGTGCTGCTAGTTCAGCCGCAACTGTGGCGACGACTGTTCGCTGAGTACCTGGGGAGTCTCCTCCTCGCGGCAATCGTCATCGGATCGGGGATCGCCGCCCAGACGCTGTCTCCCCATGCGGTGGGACTCGAACTGTTCGAGAACGCGGCCGCAACCGGCGTCGGACTCTACGTGATCATCTTGACGTTCGGTGCGGTTTCGGGAGCGCACTTCAATCCGATCATTTCGTTCGTCGACGCCATGTTTGGTGGGATCTCGTGGAGCGACGCTTGGTGTTACCTCGCGGCTCAGTTCGTGGGCTGCACCAGTGGCGCCGTTCTCGCCAACGTGATGTTCTCGAGATCTGCAATCGCTCTCTCGACCAATCATCGAGCAACACTGGCGCACGGGGTGTCCGAAATCGTGGCCACGGCCGGACTCGTATTGGTGATCTTCGCACTGGCCAAGACGGGACGAAGTTCCTTGGCGCCCGCCGCGGTGGGTGCCTATATCGCCTGCGCGTATTTCTTCACGAGCTCGACGAGTTTCGCGAATCCCGCGATCGTCGTTGGTCGGATGTTCACGAACACCTTCGCCGGCATCGCGCCGACGTCGGCGCCGCTCTTCGTGGCCGCCGAAGTGATAGGCGGACTCCTGGGTTATCTCCTCGTGCGAGCGCTCTACGTCGACATCACGTCTCGAGATGCCGGGAACGTGACGGTGGCACACGGGGTAGTCGAGAGCCGCGAGGTCTGATGACGGAGCTCGGTGGGCGACCGGAGATACTTTTCCTCTGCGTTCACAACGCGGGACGATCACAGATCGCCGCGGCCTTCGCTCGTCAAATGGGCGGTGACCAAATCGTTGTCCACTCGGCGGGATCCGACCCCGGCGAGAACTTAAACCCGGCAGTCGTCGAAGCGATGAAGGAAGTGGGTCTCGACATATCGAAAGAGTCGCCGAGGAGACTGACCGAAGAGATGGGACGTCGCGCCGACGTGATCGTGACGATGGGATGTGGCGACGCTTGCCCCGTCTATCTCGGCAAACGATACGAGGACTGGGAGTTGGACGATCCGCACGGCAGGGATCTGAACGCCGTTCGTGTGATTCGTGACGAGATTCGTGAACGTGTCAAAGAGTTGGTGTCCGAACTCTCGCACTGAGTGCGGGGTCGACTACTCGAACCTCACTACGAGCCTTGGAATATCGGCAGCTGAATTGTGAAGATCGAGCCCTTGCCGGGAGTGCTGTCGAAGGTCAATGAACCACCCATCGCTTCGGTCAGGTTCTTGGAAAGGGCGAGTCCGAGACCGGTCCCTTCGATGCCCGTTGCCTCGACGTTGAGTCGGTCGAAGGGGATGAAGAGTCGCTCCACCATCTCCGGGCTGATCCCGAGACCCGTATCGGCGACCGAGATGCGCACCATGTTCTCGGTGACGTCCGCACTGACGTGCACGCGGCCCTTGGGCCGGTTGTACTTGATGGCATTGGAGAGAAGGTTCAACAAGACCTGACGTAGGCGCTGCTTGTCGGCGCGCACCAGCGCTTGAGTGATGTCATCGACCTCTATTTCGATACCGCGTTCGCTGGCCTGCAGCGTGATGATCCCCACGCAATCGCGCACGAGTTCATCTAACGGCACCGCCCGCAGGGTCACGATGACGCGACCGGACTCGATTCGTGAGATATCGAGGATCTCGTCGATAAGGTTCAAGAGATGCTGTCCCGAGTTGTTGATATGACCGAGCATCCGCAAGACGTCGGGATCGCTCGACTCCATCTGCAGTAACTGCGAGAATCCGATCACCGAGTTGAGTGGCGTCCGTAGCTCGTGGCTCATGCGCGACATGAACTCGCTCTTGGCGGCGTCGTGTCGCTCGGCCTCGGACCTCGCGATCTCGAGCGCGTGTTCGAGCGCCACGGATTCTGAGATGTCGCGCGTGATCACGACGGCGGCGATCGGTGGCTCACCGTCGTTGTCGAGTGCGCGGCCCCGGGACTCGACGGTGACCCAATGCCCGTCGTCGTGACGCACGCGAAAGCGCGCCGTTGAGGACTCGCCTTCATCGAAGATGCTCCGGATGGCGGTCATGACGACGGCCTGGTCGTTGTAGTGCACGAACTCGAGCACGGAGTGGCCACGTCGATTCTCTTCGGGGATGCCGTACATCGCCTCGCTCGCCGGACTGACTTCGAGGATCGTGCCCTCACGATCGATGATGGTGATCGCGTCGACGGCGGTGTCGATGATCGCACGCATCTTCGCGAGGTTCTCCGCGAGCGCGGCCTGCGTCTGCGCCGCAGCCGTGACGTCGCGGGTGATGAAGACGGCTCGCGTCGGCGGACCATCGAAGCTTCGCAATGCGCGCCCACGTGTCTCGAGCGTGATCTCGTGTCCGTCGGCGTGGCGAGCGCGAAAGCTCACCGTCACCACTTCGCCGATCTCGAAGGTCCTGCGCAGGGCCGCTTCGACGACGGGCCGATCTTCTTCGTCGATGATGTTGAGTCCGGTGTGTCCTCGTCGACCGGTTTCGGGATAGCCGTAGATCCGCTCGCTCTCGGGGCTGGATCCCACGATGTTGAGGTCGCGGTCGATGATGACGATCGAGTCGGCGGCAGCCTCGAACATCGCTTCGGCGACTGCCGTACTCTCGCTCAGCTTGCTTTCCATCTCCTGGCGGTCGGTGACGTCCTGGCCGGTCGCACAGATCCACCCGTCCTTGCGCAACGAGCTCCACGAGATCGTCCGGTACGTGCCATCGCGACAGCGTTGACGATTGATGAAGCCTCGCCGGGTCTCGTCGGGCCCGCGCATCACGGCTCGAAACTCTTCTTCGGTGGCCTTCACGTCATCGGGGTGGACGAAGTCCGCAAACGGCACGCCGCGCAGTTCGTCGAAGTCCCATCCGAGCATGTCGTGCCACGCCGGATTCACCTGGATGAGTTCGCCGTCTTTGCCGAACACCGACAGAAGATCGGGAGAACTGTAGAAGAAGTCACCAATATTTGGGATCGTCGTCTGGTCGTCCTTCACGAACTACTACCCCCTGCCGCAGGCCGACGCCCAAGAGTTGGGAACTGTCGTCGTTTCGGCGTTTGGCGTCCACGGAGTGACTCGCTCACTCAGTAACGAACCTACTTTGCCCGAGCAGAGAGGCGGCGCACTCACAACGCCGTCACAAATCGGGTGACGGCGGCGCCAGTCGACGACTCCGGCTCGCAGTTTGGTTGTGAGAAGGTTTTTGACACCGCCGCAAATTTCCCTGTTGAATGTGGCGAACTGGTTCGACGTAAGGATGAAGGCGGCAGAGAGTCGCTCGAGAGGAGAGCCACCATGGCTGAATATGCAATATTGCTCTACGCGCCAGTTTCTGACGACGAGCACGACGACGGGGGAGCCGCCCGGGCCGAGCACGATCAGCATTCCAAGGACCTGCAGAACGACGGTTCCATGATCGCGGCGTTCGCGCTCGAGCCCCACACGATGTCCACCTCGATTCGCGGTGAGGTCATCACCGACGGGCCGTTCCTCGAGACGAAAGAAGTGATCCTCGGCTTTTGCATCATCGAGGCGAACGACCTGGATGAGGCGCTCAAGATCGCCGGAACCAACCCCATCTGTCACCAGGGCGGTGGCGTCGAAGTGCGACCGATCGAGGGTTGGGTCATTCCGACGCGTGACGCGAAGCAGCACTGAGACGATGACAAGGATCGGCTGAGTGCGATCTCGTGCGCAGTTGGACGTGGAACGGGCGGTTGTTGAAGCGCACCGTCGCGAGTGGGCCGCCGTACTCGCCGCGACGGTGTGCACGGTTCGAGACCTTGACGTGGCCGAAGAGTGTGCCCAAGAGGCCTTCGTCGTCGCCTTCGAGGCCTGGTGCCGCGACGGAATACCGAAGAGTCCCGGCGCCTGGCTGACCACCGTCGCCAAGCGTCGGGCCGTTGACATGATTCGCCGAGAGGTGACATTTCGCACCAAGTTGCCGTTGCTGATCGAGCCAGTGCAAAGCGACGACGACGAGATCGTTCGAGGAGAGCTCATTCAAACTGATTCAAGAGACGTCGTACAAGACGAGCGTCTACGTCTGATCTTCTTGTGCTGTCATCCGGCGCTCGCGCCCGAGGCCCAGATGGCGCTCACGCTGCGCCTCGTGTGCGGGATGTCAACCCAAGACATTGCGCGACTCTTCCTGGTGTCCGACACCACGATGGGTGCCCGACTCACCAGGGCGAAACAGAAGATATCGACGGCCCGCATACCGCTGCGGATGCCGACCGAGTCCGAGATGCCCGATCGGCTGCGGGCGGTACTCGGTGTCATCTACCTGCTGTTCACCATGGGACACACCGCCGCGTCCGGTTCGTCGCTCATGCGTCCGGAATTGGTCGACGAAGCGATGCATCTGACCACGGTCTTGCGAGACTTGATGCCTGACGAACGCGAGGTTCGCGGCCTGCTGGCACTGTTGTTGGTGACGGACGCTCGACGCACCACGAGGGTCGACGCCGACGGCGCACCGGTGAGCCTCGAAGACCAAGATCGATCGCGGTGGGACGTGCTCGCCATCGCACGGGCGAACGATTTGGTCGCCGAGGGACTTCGCTCCGCTCGGCCCGGGCGCTACATGCTGCAAGCCGCCATTGCCCTCGTTCACGCGAGCGCGCCATCGTTCGATGACACGGACTGGGTGGAGATCGTTCGCCTCTATGACCTGTTGCTCGAGTCGTGGCCCTCACCGATCGTCGCCCTGAACCGCGCGGTGGCCGTGGCACAGTTAGACGGACCTGACGTCGCGTTGATTCTGGTCGAAGAGCTCGAAGGTGAACCCCGACTGGCCGACTACCACTACCTGCCGGCGATCAAGGCCGATCTACTGCGACGACTCGGCCGCGAAGATGAGGCGCTCGCCGAAGGTCAGCGGGCTCTCGGATTGGTCCGCAACGACGCCGAGCGAGCCTTTCTCGACGCCCAGCTCCGAGGTCGCGGGACCCGAGAAACCTGACGCTGAGCCTACCTGGGCACTAGTGAGGCCGACGAGATCGGATCATCACCGCTCGGGTGACGCCGGCGAGACCCAACGCGGCGAGCCCGAACGGCCAGAAGAGGGAGGCCACGTCACGAGCTGTCCCGCCCGCGCCGGTTTCCGGGGCTCCGATGGGAAGTGGGAACGTCGATGTTGATCCGGTACTCGCCCCAGTGAGGACGGCAATGGTCGTTGGGGTTCCCGTGGAACCTGGTGCGGGACGTCGTCGTCGTGCCTAGTGCTGCGGTCGTGGTCGTGGTCGTGGTCGCGGTCGTGGTCGTGGTCGTGGTGACCGTGCTGGTGGTCGTCGGCGACGCGACGCTGCAGGTGGATACGTCGATCGTGTTGGAGTCCATGGTGACGGCACCGTTGAGGGCCAGGGCCCGACCGGTGATGGTGGCGTTGGTGTCCAGTGTGATCGACTCGGGTCGCGATGATCGTGCCCGCGAAGTCGGTCGTGGTCCCCAACGTGGCGGAACTGCCGACCTGCCAGAACACGTTGCACGCCTGCGCACCGTTCTCGAGTGTGACGTCGCTCGCTGACGCGGTGGTCAACGTGGACCCCGCCTGAAAGATCCAGACGGTGCTCGGGTTGCCGGCGCCATTGAGCGTGACGTTGCCCGTGAGCGCCATCGAACTCGCCGACTGATAGACGCCGCCGACCAGGGTCGTTCCGCCCAAGTCACCGGTGACCGTGTTGAACGGGGTGCGGCCGGCCGCGTCAACTGAGGCCGTGATGAGGTCGTTCTCGGCGCCGAGGGCCGCGCCGTTCGCAATGTTCATCGTGCCCGAGGTTTGGCCTCCCGGCGGGAACCCGGTGATCGCCGTGCCTGGCGAGAGGCCGATATCGCCGCCGATCGACGTGGGGCCGGTGTTGGTGATGGCGCTTCCGGCCAACACGGCGTACGACGAGGACGTTCCCAGATTCACGGTCGCCGTCGCGGCCATCGCGGCCTGGGTGCCGAACGCCGCCAGCGTGATGAACGCGATACCGGTCACCGTCATGGCGTTGATGGAGAGGCGGAGGCTCCTATGAATTGGCCGGTGACCAGGGACGCGACGCGTCGATCGCAGCGTCTTTCGTGAGGGGAGGCGTTTTGTAAGACGTGAGGTGGTGGACATAGTCGCCCTTCCCAAGATCGTCATGCTTCATCATTGGGAGTGACAAAAAATGGCAAGCCTTCTAATTACTTCTACGTCCAGCGTAAGGAGAGAATTGTGTGAAGTGCGCAATCACGTCACAACAATCGGTTGGTGCTTGACCAGTTATTCACGAGCATGGGTGCTCGACGGCCTGCGTTCCGTCTTTCGAGCTACGTCGATGAATCGGAGCCTTCGTCGGGCTCGAGGCCAAGCGTTTCAAGCTCCACTTGGACGATCTTGTAATCGCGAAGCCTCGGATGATCGACGACCGTGCCCTGATGCAGCACTGACATGGCGGCCATAGCCATGCGTCGGTAGAGCCAGAAGAAAAAGACGCCGAGCGGCAGTTCGACACCGAACCCCGTGACCATGGTCAGCCATTGGTCGCGGTGGCCGAAAGACGTGACCATGTCGAACCACGCGTCGCAAAAGAGCAGGGTCCCGGCGACCATGGCGAGCGCGGCGAGTACTTGGCGTCGGTACCACGCCGCCCACGCCGCGAGAAGGAGCACCGCGATCAGCGCCGCGTCGAACCCGGTCCACAGCAGCCGCCAGTGATCGGCGTCGTATCTCGGAGGGAGCGTGAGTCCAAGGAAAAATGTCCAGGGGATAAGTGCCCCGGCACCGATGAGAAAACACAGGGAAACGAGCTGCGCTCGCCGCGACAACGAGAGATGAATGCGTAGCGCGCGTAACTTCTCGGTCCGGCTTCGAACGTCGTCGGATTGCGGTCCATCGCCGTCCACGGAGCCATTTTCGCACACGACGAATGGACACTCGCCTCCCTATCGGCTGACGAAGGATCGGTGTGGTTCGGTGGGTAGTCAGTGCGTGCCTCGCTTGGTCGGGTCGGCGACTTCGCCTGCTCGGCCGTGCTGGCTGCCTGTGGCGGTATTGACGAAACTCTGAAGCCCGCGTAGATGCTCGGTGTTGTAAGAACTAGGCGACCGCCGTCCACACGATTCTGGTGAGGTCGACCACACGAACTTGCGTTACCCGCACCACCGGGTACTATGTAGTACATGGTAACGGACGATGGCGGCAAATTGCTCGCGCAGATGCGTCGCGGTTCGATCGAATACTGCGTTCTGGCTCTGCTGGCCAGCCATGATCAATACGGATTCGAGATCACCAAGGTTCTTACCGAGGCCGATGGGCTTGTCACCAGTGAAGGGACCGTCTACCCGCTGCTCACTCGCTTGCGCAACGACGGATTCGTCGAGACGTATTGGAGGGAGTCGAAGGAGGGCCCACCACGCCGGTACTACCACCTCACACAGGAAGGGCGAGAGGCCCTCGTAGCCTTTCGTCAGCAGTGGACTCGTTTCCGTGAATCGGTTGACGACATTCTCACCAGAGGGGATCAATGAAGACTCAACGTCCAGACCTCGACGCCGCTGAGCGATTCCTCGAACGACTTCGCTACGAGTTGCGCCACGCACGAAAGACCGACAAGGACGACTACATCGCCCAGATCGCTGATCACATCCGTGAAAGTCGGACCCTCTTCGGCCCCGATGATTCAAAGGCGCTCGACGACCTGTTAGGCCGCATCGGTCAACCGTCGGCGTTGGCCAAGGAGTTCTATACGGCAGAACGGACCAAGCTGAGCGTTGGACAACGAGTTCTTCTATGGGTGCGGCGTTGGTGGGTTGGAGTCGTGGCGATGGTGTTCGCTGCCGTCGTGGTGTCTCTGATGGTTTGGGCGAGCACGTATCAACCATTGAGCCTTCAAATGAACGGTAGCTACCGTGACACGGTGATCGCCCTCAGCGGCCGGGCACCGGCGGAGGTGATCGGCAACCCCTATGAGCCCGTGACGTGGAAGCTCAGCGATGGGCACTACAGGGTTTCGGTTACGTACGCTGCGGCCGATACCAATTCCTTGGGAGTGACGATTACTCCGCCGCAGTTTGCCAACGGGTGGCCCCTTCCTCAGGCCTGGCACCTTGAGTCCGACCGGTCGTCGACGAAGCAGAGCCCCTTCACATCTGCTCAAGTCGAGGGTGATTGGTACCGAGAGATTGTTTTCAGCACCACCTTCACCTGTCGACCTTGGCCCAAGGGGAACCCAAACTCGCATGCGGACCAAACGAACTACGTCACCAACCTTCCGGTAGTAATGCAGTTTTGGGGCTTTCATCACACGCTGGAGCTCGCGGTCAAACCCTTCTATCTTGAATTCGTTGGCGACTGCTCCGCGAACTAAGTCTGAGCGAGATCTCTGCACTCGCTGGCTGGCATGGCGAGCCATTTACGAAACTCCAACGGCCCCGATGCCGCGATGATTCGTACTCATCGGACTGTTCCGTTCCACACGAAGTCGGGGGATCTTCACCACGCGCCATGTCGCTCGCCAATGAATCGGCCCACTCCCTCATTCGAAACTGCCTACTCTTTCTTGAATGACTGTCGATCCACGACTCGCTGACATCGTGGATTCACTCGAAAACCTGCCGTTCGGTGACGGTGAATTCGTACGATTCATGCCTGATGTGGGCGACGATCGAGTCGCGGACATCGTGCAATCGACGGAACTCTTTGAGGAAGCGTCGCGGCGGGAACTACGAACGCTCATCACCGACGATGCGAAATGGAGGCTCCTGCGCCTCGGAAGTAGACGAGTCGTGTTGGGGGAGCGAACGTCAAACGTCAGTTACTTTCACCAAGCGCTCTCGGCGTTCTCGCTCCTACCAACAGTGGATGACATTCCCTGGCGGACGTGGTTTGTGGGTGCGGTCTTGCTCGGTGCCTACGCGAACGACCCCGATATCGTTTCGTTGTTCGAAGGACCGTTCACGGCCGGAGGCGAACGATGCGCCTCAATTCAGAAGTCGTTGAAAAACGGGGGATCGCTCGCGCACTGTCACCTCGCGCGCGTGGACACCAGCTACGGCGTGGGGATGATCGAGTTGCCTACGCCCGAAGACCTTGCGGGTAGAAGTTGGACCAACCCGATCCAGCATGACGACGCACTGTACGCACCGACCATCAACCTTGCCCAAATCGCGGTTGACGTGGCTGACGCCTTCGACACGATGCACGACACAAGGACGTCGTGTCTTGACTTCGTGCAGCTTGCCGATGGCGCGACCGGCATGGTTCGCAATCGTGGTTGCCTGCACTTCACTTCGATGATGCCCGATAAGACGCTGGACGTGTCCGTCGCCGAGATGATGACAGTCGCCGAAGCGAGCGACTTTCGTGCCAGCTTTAACTCCGACGAGGCTCACGTGGTCACCGCTGGCGCCGTCGTCGTACTTTTCATGGAGCAGCCGAGTTTCGACGACGACGTAGCGCCGACCCCACTTGACAGGGCAACGTTGAACATTCTGGCTCTTCGGGCGCTTCGCGGCGATCGCCCGTAGTTTCACGAGTTCATCGGACGGAGCGAGACGTCGTTGACGGCCGTGGCTAATTGGATGGCAATGGCGGAGGAGGTGGGATTTGAACCCACGGAAGGTTTCCCTTCACACGATTTCCAATCGTGCCGATTCGGCCGCTCTCGCACTCCTCCTCAAATCCGGTCGTCACCTTTTGAAATGAATACCGGCTGGCAAGGTTACCCGAGCCGACGAAAGCACTCGTCCGGTAGCCTTTTCAACGCCGAGGTTCAAAGCAGTGGTCGGGTCCCGTGCGACGACCGTTTGTGAACCGAGTCAGGGGTGGAAGCCAGCAGCTCTCAGCAAATCGTGTTGGGTGCCACGGATCGCCTGACCACTGCTTTGGACCTCGGCATTTGACACCACACCGTTAGCATGCGTGGATGGCTGACGCATCGACAACCCCTACGTCCATCGACGGCGTCACGTCGCTCTATCGCCGATTCCGACCGGGTCGATTCGTCGAACTACGCGGTCAGGACCACGTCGTTCGCGCCCTCCAAGGCGCCGTCAAGAACGACCGCGTCTCGCACGCGTACCTCTTCTCGGGACCGCGCGGTACGGGGAAGACGACGACCGCGCGGATCCTCGCCAAGGCGCTGAACTGTGAGAATCCCAAGGACGGCGACGCCTGCAACGTCTGTGCCAGCTGTGTGGCGATCACCAAGGGAACGTCGTTGGACGTCACCGAACTCGACGCGGCCTCCAACAACGGCGTCGACGACATTCGCGACATCACCGCCGGGGCCTGGCACGGGACACCGGGAAGTTGGAAGGTCTACATCTTCGACGAGGTCCACCAACTCTCCAAGGCCGCCTCGGCCGCGCTCTTGAAGACGTTGGAGGAGCCACCGTCACACGTCGTCTTCGTGCTCGCCACGACCGATCCGCATAAGGTCATGCCGACGATCCGCTCGCGCACGCAACACTTGGAGTTCCGCCTCTTCAACGGCGAGACGCTGAGTTCGCTGTTGCACGAGGTCGAGCACGCCGCGGGGCTCAGCGCCGACGAAGCGACGATCGAGGCGGCCGTTCGACTCGGCCGCGGATCCGCGCGCGACGCCTTGAGCGCTCTCGACCAACTCATCGCCACGGGTTCGATCATCGAATCCCAGCCCGAGTTCGACGGACTCTTTCGTGCCCTGGTCGACGCCGACGCGGTGGCCGCACTCAAGTCGCTCGCGGAGTTGACGAGAGAGGGATGGGACCCCGAACAACTCGCCGAGAACTTCGCCGCCGAGGTCCGACAGGTCTTCTTGCTCCAGGTCGCGCCCGAGGTGGCCGACGCCGTCGACAGCGACCGCGATCGCCTCATCGAGTGGGGGAGTCAACTCGGACTTCCGCGCACCGTTCGTGTACTGGAGACCGTTGGGCGGGCGATGCGTGAGATGAAGAGTGCGCCCGAGAAGATCGTCATCCTCGAAGTGGCCATGGTCCGTTTGATTCGGCCCGAGTTGGACAGCTCGATCGACGCCCTGGACGAGCGACTGACCAGGTTGGAGCGTGAGGGTATTCGCGTCGAACCGGCCGCTCCGGCTCCGCCCGCGGTCCTTCGGCCCATTGGATCGTCGGCCCCGGCCTCGCCGAGTCGACCGACGAAAGAGCCGGCGCCGCCGCCGACCGCCGACGTCGTCGAGCCCGAGGTACCAACGCGCTTCGCCGAAGGCGGACTGGACATCGACGACGTTCGTTCGCGGTTCGTGGAGCGAGTGATTCCGAGGACGTCGCGGGGTGCCCAGCTGTTGCTCAAGTCGGCCCACGTGCGCTCACTGGACGGCCAGAACCTCACGATCGCTCTACCCAGTGAAGAGATGCGACAGAACACCGAACTGTTCTCCCAAGGACTGCGCAGTGCCATGGAACACGAGTTCAAGTCGCCGTTGCAGATCACGTGGGCGGTCGACCCGACATTGAGCGTCAGTGCGAACATCCCGACGAAGAGTGCTCGTCCGATCGGGACTCGAGACGTCGAGGTCGAGGAGAGCTACCCCCAAGACGAGACCGTCATCGTCGTTGATTCCGCCGGCGATCACCTGATCACAGAGATGTTCCCTGGCGCGACGGAGATCTCGTGAGCTACCCACCGCCGCTGCAAGCCGTCGTCGATGAACTGGGACGTTTTCCCGGCGTCGGGCCGAAGTCGGCCCAGCGCATTGCCTTCTGGCTGATGCGCCAGCCCAGCGAGGACGTCGCTCGACTCGCGGTGTCCATCGAGGAGATGAAGACCAAACTCTCGTTCTGCGAACGGTGCTGCAACATCGCCGAGACCGGGGGACTCTGTCCCATCTGCGCCGACGATCGCCGTGACCAGACGACGATCTGTGTCGTGGAGAATCCTCCCGACGTCGTCGCGGTCGAGCGCTCCGGCGCGTTCCACGGGACCTATCACGTGTTGCACGGTGTCTTGAATCCCCTCGAGGGCGTGACGCCGGACCGATTGCGCATCCAAGAGCTGATCCTGCGACTTCGCGGTCCGGTGAAAGAGGTCATCCTCTGTTTCAACTCCAACGTCGAGGGCGACGCGACCGCGATGTACCTCAGCCGGTTACTGCAGGTACCGGGACTGGTCGTCTCCCAGCCAGCGAGTGGTCTCCCGGTCGGCGGGGACCTCGAGTTCGCCGATGACCTCACCCTCGGTCGCGCGATCGATGGTCGTCGCGTCCTCTCGGACTAAGCGAACCGGATGATGCAGAGCGCTCCGACGACGAGGCTGTAGAACCCGAAGGGCGTCAGCGTCTTGGTGGTGAACCACTTCGTGAGGAACTTGACCGAGATCAACGCCGTCACCATGGCGCACACCGCGCCGACCAGGGTCTGATAGCGGACCCCGTCGCCCAGTGGTCCCATCAAGTCAGGCAGTTTCAAGACACCGGCGAGCAAGATGACCGGCGTCGCCAGCAAAAAGGCGAAGTTCGCCGCGTCTTCGTGATCGAGTCCTTCCATCAGCCCGCTCACCATGGAGATCCCACTTCGCGAGATCCCGGCGAAGAGCGCGAAGATCTGCGAACACCCGATGGTGAAGGCATTCGTCGCCGAGAGTCGACCGAGTTCCTTGAACTTCACGTGGCGTCCGCTGTTGCGACGCAGCCGTTCACCAATCAACAAGATGACGCCGTTGATCGTGAGGAAGATCGCCGCGGCCAGTGGCTTGGCGAAGAGCACGCGCAGTTTGTGCTCCAACAAGAGTCCCGCGATCCCGACCGGCACCGTGGCGACGGCGAGCATGAACAAGAGTCGGTAGCTCGGATCGGTGTCGGGATCGTTGAGGTGCCAGAGCGACGAGACCCCGGCCGTGGGAACGCCGGCCAACTGATGGCCGAGTCCGCCGAAGAGTTTCATCCAGGTCTTTCGGTAGTAGATGAGCAGACCGAGCGCCGTGCCCACGTGGAGCCCGACGATGAAGGCCAGGAAGAACGACTCGGACTTCGACTGGGAGTTGACGAGATTGTGCCACCCCAGCAGTCCCGGGAGCAAGACACCGTGGCCGAGGCTCGAGACCGGGAAGAGTTCGGTAATGCCCTGCGTGAGTCCCATGACGATGGCCTGGAAGTACGTCAGGGAGGCGTGCACCCCTCAACGCTAAACGACCGCACCGGTGGTGTCGGTGACGGATATCGGTCAGAATTCCCAAGTGCGGTATCTGACTGTGGTGCGACACGCGAAGTCCTCGCCGGCCAAGCCCGGCGAGGCGGACTTCGTGCGCACGCTCAACAAACGCGGACGCGACGAGTGTGAACGGTTGCGTGCGTGGGCCAGTGACGTCAATGAACTCGGCCAGTACGGACCGACGACCGCGCTCGTCAGTTCGGCCGCGCGCACCCGCGAGACGTTCCGGCGGGCCTTTCACGGTACGGCGTTCGTCGAACGCTGTGAGTTCAGTGAGCTGATCTACAACGGGCGCCGTGACGTCAGCGCCGAGGACCTCTTGATCGATCTCGCGGCGATCGACCCGGTGACGACGTCGCTGCTGGTCGTGGCGCACAATCCCACGGTGCACGAGGTGATGATCGCGCTGGCGAAGGAGTTGCCGAAGTCCCTGCGCGGCGACCACTATCCCCTCGGTGGGGCGTACGTGCTGGCGTTGCCCGATGATCGACCAGTCGGCCTCGAACGATACGACGTCGTCGCGAGTTATATCCCCATCTAGAGGCTGCGCAGGATCGCGGCGTCACCCTGACCGCCGCCGCCACACAGCGCGACCGCGGCCACGCCGCCGCCGCGCCGGCGTAGTTCGGTGAGCGCCGAGAGCGCGAGGCGCGTGCCCGACATGCCGATCGGGTGCCCGAGGGCGACGGCACCGCCGTTCACGTTGACCTTGCTCTCGTCGACGCCGAGGTCGTCCACCGAGGCCAGTCCGACCGCGGCGAACGCCTCGTTGATCTCGAAGAGGTCCAGACCCTTCACGTCGAGGTCGGCCTTCTTCGCCGCTTGGAGGATGGCGTGCGACGGCTGGGTGAGGAGCGAGGTGTCGGGGCCGGCGACCTGGCCGTAGCTGACCACTTCGCCCAGGGGCGTGAGGCCGAGCTGTTCGCAGCGCTCGGCGGACATGACCAGCACGGCCGCGCCGCCGTCGGAGATCTGCGAGGCGTTCCCGGCCGTGATCGTGCCGTCCTTTTCGAAGGCGCCGCGAAGTTGGGCGAGTGACTCGGCCGTCGTCTCACCACGAACGCCCTCGTCGAGCGTGACCATGACCGGATCGCCCTTTCGCTGGGGGACCGCGACGGCGACGATCTCGTCGGCGAACTTTCCCGCGGCGATCGCCGCGGCGGCCAGTTGGTGACTGCGGGCCGAGAACTCGTCCTGGCGCTCGCGACTGATCTGGCCGTGGTTGTAGCGCTCCGTCGCGAGTCCCATGGCGCACTGGTCGAAGGCGCACGTGAGGCCGTCGAACATCATCGCGTCGACGACCTTCTGGTCACCGATCCGGTAGCCGGAACGCGCGCCCGGCAACAGGTACGGCGCGTTGGTCATCGACTCCATACCGCCCGCGATGATCACGTCCGCCTCACCGGCCCGGATCATCAGGTCGGCCAGGTAGATCGTCTGGAGGCCCGAAAGACAGACCTTATTGATCGTGGTGGCGTTCACGGTCATCGGAATGCCGCCCTTCACGGCGGCCTGTCGCGCGGTGATCTGACCTTGGCCGGCCTGGAGGACCTGTCCCATCAACACGAGGTCGACACTGGCCGGATCGACGCCGGTGCGATCGAGCACGCCCTTGATGGCGGCGCCGCCGAGGTCCTGAGCGCTCAGGGACGCGAAGGCGCCCGCCAACTTCCCGATGGCCGTTCGTGTACCGGCGACGATGACGCTTCGTGACATGGCGACTCCTTTGCGAAATGTGTGCAAACTGACTTTAGACGTCGTTCGCGCGACTCCCACTGGGCGGCGCGACTGACGGCGCCGCGTCCGTCATGCTCAGTAATCGAACGGACCTCGTCACGGCGCCAACTAACCTCGCCGGGATGAGTGAGATTCTCGACGCGGTGCGCTGCGGCGCCTCGGCCGAGGAGTTGGCCTCGACCGCGATGCCGGAAGTGACCCGCGCGGTCTTCGTGCGCCGAGACGAGCAGACGATGTTCGACGGCATGGCCAGCATCGACAAGGATCCCCGACGGAGCCTGCACGTCGACGAGGTGCCCGTGCCGGAACTCGCGCCCGACGAGGTCTTCATCGCGGTGATGGCGTCCTCGATCAACTTCAACTCCGTCTGGACGAGCATCTTCGAACCCCTGTCCACCTTCGGGTTCTTGGACCGGCTGGGCAAGGAGTCGTTCTGGGGCCAGCGCCACGCGCTCGACTATCACGTCATCGGCTCCGACGCCGCCGGCGTCATCATCCGCGCCGGCTCGGCGGTGCGCAATTGGAAGGTCGGCGACGAGGTCACCGTGCACTGCAACTACGTGGACGATCAGGACCCGTCGAGTCACGACGACTCGATGCTCTCGAGCAGCCAACGGATCTGGGGATTCGAGACCAACTTCGGGGGTCTGGCCGATATCGCGGTCGTCAAGGCGAACCAATTAATGCCCAAGCCGACGCATCTCACCTGGGAGGAGTCGGCGGTCAACGCGCTGTGCAATTCGACGGCGTACCGGATGCTGGTCTCGCACAACGGTGCGCCGGTGACCCAGGGCGACCTCGTGCTCGTCTGGGGCGCTTCGGGCGGTCTCGGATCCTTCGCGGTGCAACACGTGTTGAACTCCGGCGGCACGCCGATCGGCGTCGTGTCCAACGAGGCCAAGGTCGAGACCCTGCACGAGTTGGGATGTGCGTACGTGATCGACCGCAGAGCGAACGACTACCGGTTCTGGAAGGACGAGCACACCCAGGACGAGAGCGAGTGGCGCCGCCTGGGTAAGGACATCCGGGCGCTGGTCGGTGACGATCCCGACATCGTCTTCGAGCACCCCGGTCGTTCGACCATGGGAGCGAGTGTCTTCGTGGCCAAACGAGGCGGCACGATCGTGACCTGCGCGGCGACCAGCGGCTACATGATCGAGTACGACAACCGGCACCTCTGGATGAAGTTGAAGACCATCAAGGGATCGCACTTCTCCAACTACCGCGAGGCCTGGGCGGCCAACCAGACCATCATCGACGGCAAGGTCGTGCCACCGCTGTCGGCGGTCTTCCCACTCGAGGAGACCGGCGAAGCCGCCTACGAACTGCACCACAATCGCCACGAAGGCAAGATCGGGATCCTCTGCGTGGCGTCCGAGGAAGGTCTCGGTATCACCAACCCCGAACTGCGCGCACGCGTGGGCGAGGAACGTCTGACGATCTTTCGACGACACGACCTCGAGGCGTCGTGACGTCCCAGCTGACCGAGATCGACCACGTCGCCATCGCGGTGAACGACATCGACGCGGCGATCGCCTGGTACGAGTCGGTGTTCGGGGCCGTCGTCGTCCACCGCGAGGTCGTCGAGTCCGACGGGGTCGACGAAGCGCTCGTGCGGGTCGCCGACTCCTACATCCAACTCCTCACGCCGACGCGCGTCGACTCGCCGGTCGCGAAGTACCTCGCGAAGAACGGTGAGGGACTCCACCACATCGCCTATCGCGTCGACGACTGTGCCGCGACACTGGAAGCGGTCAAGTCGAGTGGCGCGCGCGTGATCGATGAGACGCCGCGACCGGGTTCGCGCGGCACGACCGTCGCCTTCATCCACCCGAAGGGTTCCTTCGGCACGCTCATCGAACTGGTTGAAGAGGCGAAGTAGCGTCCTCAACCCGTCGAAGGTTGCGCTACTAGCGGGACTGGAGGAGCGCGGCCTCGGCCTCTTTCAAGAGTTCGTCCGACGCCTTCATGTGCTCGGCGTCGAGGATTGCGAGTCCGGTGCTCACCGAGACGATCCCGTCGGGTGCACCTTCGAAGGGAATCGCCAGTTCCTCGATGCTCCGTTTCATCCGTTCCACGACGCGCGCTCCGGTCTCGAGCGTCTGCTCCGGCAAGACACAGATGAACTCGTCGCCACCCATGCGGTAGATGGAGTCGCCGGAGCGGGAGCGACTGTTTATTCGTTCGGCGACGGCGACGAGGATCTCGTTCCCGCGCGCCTGTCCGTAGTGGTCGTTGAATCGCTTGAAATCATTGATATCGATCAACGCGATGCAGACGTGGAGTCCGTATCGGGCGACCTGACCGCCGTAGACGGAGAGGTCTCGCTCCAGCAACTGTCGAGTGCCCAGGTTCGTCAAGGTGTCGATCAAAGGATTGGTCGCGGGACTCGCAGCCGTTACCTGCCCCGTGGTGTCGCTCGAGGAATCCAACAGCTTGGCGGTCTGGATCATGCCCTCGACGGCGATTCTGCGGCGACGTGACGCCGTTCCGTACCAGACGCCGGCGATGACGGCGATCGCCAAGAGGACCGCGAGGGTAGCAACCATCCTTCGATTGTTGCACCGGTAGACGCCGCTTCGTGTCTCTTGTGATGGAGTTGTGCGACCAATGTCCCGCACGAGTCGGTGCCCGCCACTGTCGTGCGAGGCAAATCGCGCTTTGCTCAACGGAACGGTCTCGGTCTCGTTTGGATAGCCTTGCTCTTCATGGAGCATTCAATGGCTGATCGTCTGGCTGAACTCGACGCTCGAAAGGCCGAGGCTCGCGTCGCCGGGGGCGAGAAAGCGATCGAGCGACACCAGGCCAAGGGCAAGATGACCGCGCGCCAGCGCATCGAGTACCTGCTCGACGAGGACACGTTCCAAGAACTCGACATGCTGAATCGCCACGTCGCCTCCGGCATGGGACTCGAGGAGAATCGCCCCTACACCGACGGCGTGATCACGGGCTACGGCAAGATCGACGGGCGAAAGGTCTGCGTCTTCTCCCAGGACTTCACGGTCTTCGGTGGCGCGGTCGGCGAGACCCACGGCGAGAAGATCCACAAGATCATGGACATGGCGACCACCATGGGTCTGCCGATCATCGGACTGAACGATGGTGCCGGCGCACGTATTCAAGAAGGCGTCGCCGCGCTCCACGCCTACGGCGGGATCTTCATCCGCAACGCGCGCGCGTCGGGCGTCGTGCCTCAGATCTCGGTCATCCTCGGTCCGTGCGCGGGCGGCGGCGTCTACTCCCCGGCGTTGACGGACTTCATCTTCATGGTGAAGGACACGAGCCATATGTTCATCACCGGTCCGGACGTCGTCAAGACGGTCACCGGCGAGGACGTCACCCTCGAAGAGCTCGGGGGCGCACTGACCCACGCGACGAAATCGGGCGTCGCCAACTTCGTGATGCCCGACGAGAAGAGCGTGTTGGACGAGGTCCGCTACCTCTTGTCGTTCATGCCGTCGAACAACATGGAAGAGGCGCCGCGCATCCTCACCGGTGACGACCCGAACCGACTGTGCGAGGACCTGCGCGACATCCTGCCGGCGTCGCCGAACCTTCCCTACGACATGAAGAAGGTCATCACGTCGGTCGTCGACGGCGGCGACTACATGGAGGTCCACGCCACCTTCGCCCAACAGATCACGTGCGGCTTCGCGCGCATCGACGGCCACAGCGTCGGCATCGTGTCGAATCAGCCCAACGTGCTGGCCGGCGTCCTCGACATCGACTCGAGCGAGAAGGCGGCGCGCTTCGTGCGCACCTGTGACGCCTTCAACATCCCGATCGTCACGTTCGTCGACGTGCCCGGGTTCATGCCCGGGACCGACCAGGAGTACGGCGGCATCATCCGCCACGGCGCGAAGTTGCTCTACGCGTTCTGTGAGGCGACCGTGCCGCGCATCTCGGTCGTCACGCGAAAGGCCTACGGCGGTGCCTACGTCGTGATGAACTCCAAGTCCATCGGCGCCGACCTCGCCTACGCCTGGCCGACCGCGGAGTTGGCGGTCATGGGTTCGGCCGGTGCGGTCGAGATCGTCCACCGGCGCGACCTGATGAACGCCGACGACCCTCAGACCCTGCGCAAGCAGCTGATCGAGGAGTACGAGGAGCAGTACGCCTCGCCGTACATTGCGGCCGAGCGAGGTTTCATCGACGACGTCATCGACCCGGCCGAGACGCGACGGGTCCTCTGTCGCTCCCTCGAACTACTGCGCGGCAAGCGCGAGGACCTGCCGAAGCGCAAGCACGGGAACGTCCCTCTGTGAGCTACGGCCTGACGCCGCGCCCGGAGCTGCCACCCGACGAATTGGCGGCGCTGGTGTCGGCGCTCGAAGAGGTTCTGCGCGAGGAGAAAGTCGTCGCGGTGCACGATCAGGTGCCGAACTGGCGATTCTCGGGACGTTGGTTCAACGCGGCGCCGTTCGCTAACCGTCGACCCCGACTGGGCTGAGCGATTCGACGATTCCCAAGAGGTCATCCATGATGGCCCCGAGGGAGAAGTCCTTGGGCGTGTAGACGGCCACGACCCCTTGCTCCAGTAGTGACGTCGCGTCATCATTGGGCACGATGCCGCCCACCACGACCTTGATGTCGAGGTCGCTCTCGCGAAGGCACTCGAGGATGCGTGGCACGAGGGCCAAGTGCGAGCCCGAGAGAATCGACAGCCCGATGACGTCGACGTCCTCGTCGCGCGCGGCCGCCACGATCTCTTCGGGGGAGAGTCGGATTCCCTGATAGACGACTTCGAAGCCGGCGTCGCGCGCCGCGACGGCGATCTGTTCGGCGCCGTTGGAGTGACCGTCGAGCCCCGGCTTGGCCACGAGCAACTTGGGCGGGCGACCGCGCTCATCCTGGACCGCCTTCGAGCGTGCGACGAGTGCGGCGAAGAGCTCGCCGCGTTCACCGACGCCGCCTCGCACACCGGTCGGTGCGCGGTAGACCCCGAAGACGTCGCGTAGGGCATTCGCCCATTCGCCGGTGGTCCCGCCGGCCTTCGCCAGTGCGATCGTCGGCACCATGATGTTGTCCGCCGGATCGTCGCTCCTGGCGACCCGAGTGAGTTCTTCGATTGCCGAGCGCACCGCCGCGACGTCGCGCGCAGAACGCCACTGCACGACGTCGTCGATCAGCTGACGCTCGACGGCCGGATCCACGGTCATGATGGTCTCGATTGCGCTGTCACTGGTCAACGGTGACTCGGCGGTCTCGGTGAATCGATTGACGCCTACGACCACCTGTTCGCCCGATTCGATGCGCGCGACGCGCGCGGACTGGCTCGCGACGAGGCGACTCTTCAGCTCGTCGATGGCGGCGAAGGCTCCGCCCAGAGCCAGGACATCGTCGAGTTCGTTCTCGGCGCCGGTCGTGAGTTCATGGACCTTGGCCTCCATCACGGAGGAGCCGGCGAAGATGTCGGGATACTCGAGCAGGTCGCTCTCGAAGGCGAGCACCTGTTGCATGCGCAGGCTCCACTGCTGATCCGATGGTCGCGGGAGCCCCAGCGCTTCGTTCCACGCCGGCAGTTGCAAGGCACGCGCCCGGGCGTCGGCCGAGAGCGTCACGCCGAGCATCTCGAGGACGATGCGCTGCACGTTGTTCTCGGGCTGTTGCTCGGTGAGGCCGAGCGAGTTGACCTGCACGCCGTAGCGGAAACGGCGCAAGGACGCGTCTTCGACGCCGTAACGGGTCCGACAGATCTCATCCCACATGGCGGTGAAGGTGCGCATCTTGGCGATCTCTTCGATGAAGCGCACGCCGGCGTTCACGAAGAACGAGATCTGGCCCACGACGTGGGGCATCTGCTTCGGTTCGATCTTGCCGGAGTCGCGTACCGCGTCGAGGACGTCGATCGCCGTGGCGAGGGAGTACGCGATCTCTTGGACCGGCGTGGCCCCGGCCTCTTGGAGGTGGTAGCTGCAGACGTTGATCGGGTTCCACTTGGCGACGTGGTCGTGTCCGTAGGCGATCATGTCGACGATGAGCCGCTTGGACGGCTCGGGCGCGAAGATGTACGTGCCTCTTGAGAGGTACTCCTTCACGATGTCGTTCTGCGTCGTGCCCTGGAGTCGATTGGGATCGACACCCTCTTCTTCCGCGAGGGCCAGGTACAGGCCCCAGAGCCACGCGGCCGTCGCGTTGATGGTCATCGACGTGTTCATCTCGGCCAGCGGCAGACCGTCGAAGAGTTGGCGCATGTGGCCGAGGTGCGCGATCGGGACGCCGACCTTGCCGACCTCGCCGGCGGCCGCCGGGTCGTCGGGGTCGTAGCCGGTCTGGGTCGGGAGGTCGAAGGCGATGGAGAGGCCGGTCTGCCCCTTGGCGAGGTTCGAGCGGTAGAGCTCGTTGGAGGCGACGGCGCTGGAGTGACCCGAGTAGGTGCGCATCACCCACGGTTTGGAGCGCTGGGTCATGTGCCTCCTATCTCTTTAGCGACCGTACTCGTAGAACCCGGAACCGGACTTTCGTCCCAGTTGACCGGCCGAGACCATCCGTCGCAGGAGCGGTCGCGGCGAGAAGTTCGGCTCCGCGAACTCGGCGAATAGGGCATCGAGGATCGCGAGCGACGTGTCAAGTCCGACGAGGTCCAACAGCGCGAACGGGCCCATCGGGAAACCGCAGCCACCCTTCATCGCGATGTCGATGCCTTCCTTCGTCGCGACGCCCTGTTCCAGCAGGCGTACAGCGTTGTTGAGATACGGGAAGAGGAGCGCGTTGACGACGAAGCCGGCCTGGTCCTTGACGTTCACCGGCTCCTTGCCGCACGCGAGCACGAACTCGGTGACGGCCGCCATCGTCTCGTCACTGGCGCAGATCGGTCGCACCACCTCGACGAGGGACATCGCCGGAGCGGGATTGAAGAAGTGCAGACCGCAGACCCGGTCCGGTCGCGACGTCTCCATCGCCAATTCGATGACCGACAGTGTCGACGTATTCGTCGCGATGATCGCCTCGGGATTCACCACCGCGCTCAGCTCGCGAAAGACCGCGCGCTTCACGTCGAGGTCCTCGATCACCGACTCGATGACGAAGTCGCAGTCGGCGAGGTCGCTCAGGTGCGTGGTCGCTGAGACTCGCGACGTGATCGCCTCGGCGTCCTCGGCGGAGCGCTTGCCCTTCTCGACCTGCCTGGCGAGTGACTTCGCCACCGCGGCCAGCATCGCGTCGGTCGTCGTGTGACTTCGCGAGCGAACGATCACCGTGGCGCCGGTGGCCGCCGCGACCTCGGCGATGCCGCTGCCCATGATTCCCGATCCGAGTACGCCGACTTTTTGGAAGCCCATCCGTTGACTTTACTTGTCGTTCTTGATGCCTCCGGATGCGAAACTTATCGAATGGGCACCTCGACGTTCGCCGTTGGATCACTCGACGCACTGCGAACTCTCCTTCACTCTCCGCAGTTGGTACTCACTGAGGAGGCTGACGTCGTCATCGTTCCGACGGCGGCCGCGTTCGTTGGATTCACTGAAGCGGCGGTTCTCACGGGCGCGGCGTTCGATGAGTTCGACGTTCGCGTCGAAGCCTTGATGGTCGCCGATCGCGCCGCGACGACCGACACGTATCTCATCGAACGACTCACGAACGCCGATGTCGTCGTGCTGTGTGATGGATCGGCGCTGCACGCTCGCTCCGTCTGGCGCTCGAACGGTTTCGGTGACGCGATCAACGCGGCGTCGACGCTCGTCGCGGTCGGCGCCGTGGCGTCGGTGCTCGGTGACGTGATGATCGATCCGCGTGGCGGCGCGCCGACGACGGGATTGGGCTTTCGCGGTGGCGCCGCACTGTGCCTACCGGCGAGTGACGAGCAGATGACGCGAACGCGCGACCTGTTGCGCGACGTCACACTTGTGGTGATCGGGCCCTCCGGCATCGTGCGCCACGACGGTACGGAGTGGAGCCTGGTTGCCGGTGACGTGGTCGCGACCCGGGGTCACGACGTGGTCGATCTCTAGGACTCGGTGATCGTCACTGACTCGATGACGACGTCTTCTCTCGGCTTGCCCGACGAGGTGCCGATGCCGTTGATCGCTTCGACGACGTCGAGGCCCTTGACGACCTTGCCGAAGAGCGCGTAGAGCGGCGGGAGACGCATGCCGTCCGGGCCGGAGATGACGAAGAACTGTGAGCCGTTCGTATGCGGTCCGGCGTTCGCCATGGCGAGCGAGCCAAGTTCGTAGCGACCGGGCTTGGGCAACTCGTCGTTGAACTTGTAACCCGGACCACCGGCGCCGGTCCCCGTCGGGTCACCGCCCTGGAGGACGAAGCCGGGGATGACTCGGTGAAAGACGATGCCGTCGTAGTAGTGCCAGCGCGCCAGGTACACGAAGCTGTTGACGGTCGTTGGTGCGCCGAGCGCGTCCAAGACGATCTCCAACGTGCCCTTGGACGTCACCATCGTGGCGGTGTAGTTCTTCGTCGTGTCGATGATCATCGGGGGCGCGGCGTTGAACTTCTGACGCTTTTCGCTCGATCCGTCGGGGTTAGGGATGTGGTCGCTCATTTCGTCACACTAATGAGGTCGACGATGAAGACGAGTGTGTCGTTGGCGGGGATGCCGTTGCCACCGGAACCGTAGGCGTCGACCGGCGGCAGGATCAACTCTCGACGGCCACCGGCCTTCATGCCCACGAGCCCGGACACCCAGCCGGCGATCAGGTCTCCTTGTGCCAGGGTGGCGTCGAAGGGCTTGGCAGTCCACGACGTCTGCAGGACCTTGCGTGTCGCGTAGTCGGCCAGGACGTACTGCGCCGTGAAGGAGTCGCCATCGGCCAATGTCGCTCCCGTTCCGGTGATCAGGTCGGCGCGCTCGGCCTTGGTCGGAGGAGCCCCGGGTGGCACGACGATCGTCGGGGCCTTGCCCCAGACACCGGCGGGCGACGGGTCGGTCAATGGCGAGAAGGCGATCGGCTTCGCGGCGACGGTCGTCGTCGTGACCGGAACCGTCGACGTCGAGGTCGTCGTCGTGGTCGGCGGTGACTTGCTCGAGAAGAGCAGTGCGCCGGTACCGAGGACGATCACCGCGACGACGGCGACGATGATGCCGCGACGGGTGTTCTGTCGGCGCTTCGCGCGCTTTTGCATCGCTTCCATCTTGATTCGGCGCGCGGCCTTCTGACGTTCTCGTTTGGTAGTTGCCATGGGAGCGACTTTACTCGGCCATCTAAAGGCCTCGGAATGGCTCAAGTAACGTTGAAACCATGGCACTGGTCGTTCAAAAGTTCGGCGGCACGTCCGTCGGTGACGCCGATCGCATCAGGGCCGTGGCCGATCACGTGGCGAGAACGAAGGACGCAGGCAATGACGTCGTCGTCGTGGTCTCGGCCATGGGCAAGTTCACCGATGACTTGATTCGTCTGGCCGATGACGTCTCACCCACGCGACTGCCCCGTGAACTCGACATGTTGCTCACCGCTGGGGAGCGGATCTCCATGGCACTCGTCAGCATGGCGCTGGGCGCTCGCGGGGTGGAGTCGGCGTCTTTCACCGGCAGCCAGGCCGGCATCATCACCGACACCGATCACACGCGCGCCAAGATCCTTGAGATACGGCCCGATCGGATCCGCGAAGCGCTGGACGCCGGTCTCGTGCCGGTCGTCGCCGGATTTCAGGGTGTTTCCACCGACCGCGACATCACCACGCTGGGTCGCGGAGGATCCGACGTCACGGCCGTCGCGCTGGCCGCGGCGCTGAAAGCGGACGTCTGTGAGATCTACACCGACGTGACCGGCGTCTTTTCCGCCGACCCCCGCGTCGTCGTCAAGGCCCGTCGGATCCCGAAGGTCTCCTTCGACGAGATGATGGAGATCTCGGCGACGGGCGGTCGTGTCTTGATGCTGCGTTCGGTGGAGTTTGCACGTCGACACGGCGTGCCCCTGCATGTCCGTTCGAGTTTTACCTGGGAGCCAGGCACCTGGATTGTGGAGGAGGACCCCACCATGGAAGAAGCCGTCGTATCGGCAGTGACCGATGACACGTCTGAAGCGAAGATCACCGTCGGGGGAGTGCCCGACCGACCGGGTGTGGCGGCGAAGCTCTTTCGCGAACTCGCTGACCGGGGCATCAACATCGACATGATCGTGCAGAACATCAGCGCGAAGGGGATCACCGACATCTCGTTCACCGTCGCCAAGACCGATCTCGCTTCCGCGAGCGAAACCTGCGACCGGGTGAAGGACGAAATCGGAGCGACCGAAGTGACGAGCGACGACAACATCGGTCGCGTGTCGATCATCGGAGCCGGCATGAAGTCGAATCCCGGGGTCACCGCGTTGATGTTCGAGACCCTGTCGGAGAACGGGATCAACATCGAGATGATCTCGACCAGTTCGATTCGCATCTCGTGCGTGATGCGCGCCGAGAAGGTCGCCGAAGCGGTGCGCCACCTTCACACGGCCTTCGGGCTGGACGCTGCGTAACCCAAAAGGGCGTCACGTAGACTTTGACGCATGCGAGTCGCCGTCGTCGGAGCCACGGGCCAGGTAGGCACCGTTATACGAGACATTCTGCGCGAGCGCTCGTTCCCGGTCGACGAGATCCGCTTCTTCGCCTCCTCGAGGTCCGCCGGTACGACCCTCGACTGGAACGGCACGCCCATCGTGGTCGAAGATGCCGCGACCGCTGACTTCTCCGGACTCGACATCGCGCTGACCTCCTCGGGTGCCACGTCATCCAAGGTGCTGGCGCCGAAGATGGCCTCGGCCGGCGTGATCGTCATTGACAACTCGTCGGCGTGGCGCATGGATCCGCACGTCCCGCTCGTGGTCGCTGAGGTGAACCCCCACACGCTGCGCACGATTCCCAAGGGGATCGTGGCGAATCCCAACTGCACCACGATGGCCGCGATGCCCGTCTTGAAGCCCTTGCACGTCGCGGCGGGGCTGCGCTCGCTCGTCGCGTCGACCTATCAGGCCGTGAGCGGCTCGGGTCGCGAAGGCGTCGACGAGCTCTGGAACCAGTTGGAGAAGTCTCAGGGTCACGACGTGCGCGTCCTCACCTTCGACGGGTCTGCCTTCCCGCTGGACTCCGGCGTCAAGTTCCCGGCCACTATCGCCCACAACGTGATCCCGATCGCGGGCGCGATCGTCGATGACGGCTTACTGGAAACGAATGAAGAGAAGAAGTTTCGCGACGAGAGCCGAAAGATCCTCGAGATCCCCAGGCTCCTCGTCGACGTGACCTGCGTACGCGTGCCGGTCTTCACCGGTCACTCACTGGCCATCACCGCGAGTTTCGATCGGCCACTGTCGCCCGAAGAGGCCACCGATCTACTCGAAGTAGCCGTCGGCGTCGAGGTCTGTGAACTGCCGATGCCGCGACTCGCGGCCGGTAAAGACCCCAGTTACGTCGGTCGCATCCGCCGCGCCGAGTCGGTCACCAATGGGCTCTCGATGTTCATCAGCAACGACAACCTCCGAAAGGGCGCGGCACTCAACGCGGTGCAGATCGCCGAAGAGTTGCTCGAGATCCTTTAGTCGGGTCCGTTGCGCCCGACCTGACGTCGCGCGAGGTTCACGCAGTGATCGCCGAATCGTTCGTAGAAGCGCGCGAGCAGCGCCAACTCCACGGCGACCGGAAGCGTCATCGAACCCGACGTCAACTCCGCGGTCAACGAGACGTGCAGGTCGTCGAGCTCGTCGTCGATCTCTTCGATGGCGCCGGCGGCTTCGAGCTTTCCGTCGATGATGACGTCGGTCGCTTCGCGCCAGATCGTCGAGGCGACCTCACCCATACGTTCGACGAGACCACGGCTTCGCGGCGACATCTCGACGCCGAGGCCGCGCGCCGCGCGCCGCGCGATGTGTTCGGCCAGGTCACCACTTCGTTCGACTTCGGGAAGAATGCGCAGCAACGTCAACAGTCGACGGCGGTCGGCGATGTTGAGCGACTCGTTCTCAACCAATTGGAGTTCGGCGGCATTGACGAGCGAGTTCACGAGCGCGTCGATCGCCATGTCCTTGTCGACAACACTCTTCGCCAGTTCGCGGTCGCCCGAGAGAAGCGCGTGGGTGGCGCCGGCCATGGCCTCACCCACGAGAGCGAAGATCTGGACGATTTGGGGGCGCATCTCCTCGTCGGCCGTGGCCACCAGCGGGGCCTCATCGTCAGGCTCCGAGCGGTTTCCGAATAGCCGATTCATCCTCAAAGGTTAGTTCCGCGTCACATCGCATACCTATGGTGGAAGTATCCGGACGAAAGGGATCGAATGGTTGCAGTGATCAGCGCCGTCGTCGGCCTCGCATTAGGCGTGGCCATCACATCGGCCCTCATGGTGAAGCGCGCGCAGTCGCTTCGCGAAGATGTTTTGCACTCCCAATCCGAACTCAAAGTGCGCGACTCACAACTCGCCGAGTCCAACGCTCGACTCGAGCGTCAGCACCTGGAACACGAGAACGCAATGACCCAGATGGGTCAGACCTTCAAAGTCATCTCGGCCGAGGCCCTGGATGAAACCGTGCGGCGCTTCAGTCAATCCCAAGAGGTGACGCAGAATCTTCGAGAGACGAGACTCGACTCGACGCTCAAGCCACTCGAGGATCTGTTGGACGAGTACAAACAGAACCTTGTCGACTTCAACATGCTGAACGCCGGCGCCCTCTCGGACGTCAAGACCAAGGCCGCCGAACTCCTCGAGGCCCAACAACAGACGCAGTACGAGACACGACGGTTGAATCAACTGCTCGGACGAAGTTCACAGCGCGGCGCGTGGGGTGAGATCCAACTCGCGAACGTGATGAACGCGTCACGGCTTCGTCAAGGCATCGACTACGAACTGCAAGTGACGGCGACGAATGATGATGGTCGTTCGCTTCGACCGGACTGCGTCGTCAATCTGCCCAACGGCATCAAGCTGGCGGTCGACGCGAAGTTCCCGTACGACGCGTTCGAACGTTCGTTGGATGAAGAAGACAGCGACGCACGACGTGAGTTGCAGTCGAAGCACGCCCGCGACCTGCGCAGTCACGTGAAGACGCTTCGCGAGAAGAGTTACTGGGAGGCGGTATCACCGGCACCGGAGTTCGTCGTCTGCTTCATCCCCAGCGACTTCGCGCTGTCGGCCGCCCTCGACGCCGACTCAGAACTACTGGCCTACGCCGCGAACGAGCGAGTCGTCATCGTGGGGCCGACCAATCTTCTTTCCTTGTTGTGGTCGGTCGGCTTCATCGTCCAGCAGCAACAGATCGCGGTCAACGCTGAGCAGATCGCCGACACCGCGAACAAGTTGTTCGACCGGATTCGCAAGGTCGCCGATCCGGTGCAGAAAATGGGCCGATCACTCGACGCGTCGGTTCGCGAGTACAACACGATGGTGGCCTCCATCGAGGGTCGACTGATCCCCGTAGCGAGGAACCTGCGCTCGTTCGGCGGCGCCCAGCGTGCGAAGGACTTGCCCGAGCTCGCTTCGGTCGATCGACTCACGACGCCGCTCAACGAAGCCAAGTGGGGGATCGATGACGACAACGCGCTGCCCGAAGGATCGGTGGAGATCCTCGAACTGGACATCTTCGACGACGAGTAGAAAAATCGAGGCGAGTAAGTTCTTGCTTCGTGGCCCGTACACGCGCGCAGCGTCGCCGACATTCGTTCCTTCTGACGATTGCGCTGGTCGTGACCCTGGTCGTACTGGTCTTCGCGCGCGATATCGCGCGCTCGGCGCACTCTGCGACGACGAATCAGCGAAGTGAGAATCGGAGCTTCGCCGGCCTCGCCAACGCGCTGATCACTCAGGAGAATAACTTCGATCTGCGAACGGCACGACTTCTCCAAAACGGCGCAACGCTGTCGCGTCCCATTTTTTACGCCCGCCTCGACCAACTCGACCAACAGTTGGTGTCCTGGTCGACGAGCGCCCAACTCTTGCGTCGACCGAGTCTCGCGCACGACATGAACGACAAGATCGCTGACCTGACCGACACGCGCGTCGGCGACTACGCGGAAATATTCGCCAAGATCACGGGTGCTCTCTCGTTGCCGACGCCGTTACCGGTATTCAGCGGTACGCCCATACCGGACCCGGCCAGTTCGCTCTACGACACGGCGCTCTCCTGGAACAAGGAGCGATTTGGTTTGCGACACGAGCCGGGCACCGTCCGACTCGACGCGTTGACGTTCTCGAGCGCGAAGTTGTTCATGTCGAATGGCGTCACGACCCTTACGTCGTCGCCGTCGCTCATGGTCGTTCGCGGGATCGGTATCGCCGCGGTCTCGGTCGTGCCCGCGCCGTTGCCCGCGCAACACGGCGTCCTCCTGTTGCCGCCGGTGACGGAGATCAAACTCGGTGTCTCCGTCGTGAACGCCGAATTCGTCGAACAGAAGGTCACTTTGGAGATCACGATGTCGCCCAGCAACGGGCCGCTCCCGGCGCAGCGCCAGACGTTCCATATGAAGTTGGCACCCTTGCAGTCGTACGCGTTCGAGCCCCGAGACATCGCGGTCGTCCCCAGCGAGCGGGCCATCCTCGACATTCGAATCACGGGGGCGCAGGGGACACTCAACCTCTCGCGGTCCAAGCGATATCGAGTGGAGTTGTCACCCGCCGGTCACGCGTGAACCGACAGGCTTACCGGCGAGTTGGCATACGATGGACTCGCCCCCAAGATGAATCGAGGAACTGTGTCTGAGTCCATTACCGTGACCGACAATCGCACTGGTGAAACTCGAGAGATTCCCATTGACAAGGGTGGCGTCGCCGCCGCGGAGTTCTCCAAGGCCGTGCCCGGCATCTGGTTCTACGATCCGGGGTTCCTCTACACCGCCGCCGCGGAGTCGGCGATCACGTTCGTCGACGGTGACCTGGGCATCCTTCGTTATCGCGGCTATCCCATCGAACAACTGGCGGAGCACTCGACGTACCTCGAAGTCGCCTACCTGCTCAACTACGGCGAACTGCCCAACGAGGCCCAGGCCGCCGAGTGGGAACAAGAGGTCACGCTCCACACCTACATCCACGAGAACGTCCGCAAGCGCTTCCTCGAGGGTTTCAACTACGACGCGCACCCGATGGGCATGCTGGTCTCGGCGATCGCCGCGCTCTCGACGTACTACAAGGACGCGAAGATCCTGGACGACCCGGAGATCCTGCACCGCCAGGTCGTCCGTCTGATCGCGAAGATGCCGACCTTGGCGGCGGCGGCCCACCGATTCTCGGTCGGCATGCCCTTCGTCTACCCCGACAACAACCTGGGCTACACGGAGAACTTCCTGTCGATGATGTGGAAGGTCGCCGAGCCCCGCTACGAGCCGGACCCGGTGCTGGCGCACGCGCTCGACGTCCTGTTCATCTTGCACGCCGACCACGAGCAGAACTGCGGCACGACGGCGATGCGCATCGTCGGCTCCTCACACGGTGACCCCTACTCGGCGACCGCCGCCGCCACGGCCGCGCTCTATGGTCCGCGTCACGGTGGCGCGAACGAAGCGGTCCTCAAGATGCTCACCAAGATCGGCAGCATCGACAACATCCCCGCCTACATCGAGACGGTGAAGCAGGGTAAGGCGCTCCTCGAGGGCTTCGGCCACCGCGTCTACAAGAACTTCGATCCGCGCGCCACGATCATCAAGAAGACGGCCGACGACGTCTTCCAAGTCACCGGCAAGAATCCGCTGTTGGACATCGCGCTGAAACTCGAGGAGATCGCCCTCGCCGACGACTACTTCATCTCGCGTCGCCTCTATCCGAACGTCGACTTCTACTCCGGTCTGATCTACCAAGCCATGGGCTTCCCACTGGAGATGCTCACGGTACTGTTCGCGATTCCGCGTACGTCGGGGTGGCTCGCGCACTACCAGGAGTTGCTCGCCCAGGACGTGAAGATCGCGCGACCGCGCCAGCTCTACATCGGCGACGACGAGCGCAAGTACGTGCCCATGTCGGCGCGCACCTGATCTAGGCGTTCACCGCTTCGAGGAGTTGCTGCGCGTGCGCGTGCGGGTGGCGCGTATAGACATCAAGCCAGTTCGCGAGCGTGTAGCGCCCCGACTCGGAGTGTTCGCCGTAACTCTCGAGGTCGGTCTCGCGCAGTCGTCCGAGCACGTCGAGTGACGCGAGTCGCACGGCCTTGAAGACTTCCAACGAGTGCACGATCGGCAGGTCGTGGTAACCGAGTTGCGGGCACTCGGCCCACGCCGCTTCGTCGTAGCCCTGGATGACCGAGCCGGCGGGCTCGGCGAGCAGTCGGCGAAGACGGGCGTAGGACTGTGCCTCGGAGTCGGCGACGTGGTGGATCACCTGTCGCGCGCTCCATCCACCTTCGACGTGGCGATCGAGATTGTCCTCGTTGACGACCGTCGCGTCGTGCAAGAACTGCGAGGTGGCCATGCTGTAGGCCGCTACGTCATCACTGAGAGTCATGACTTCTCCTTTGCTTTGTTCGAATTGACCGTTCGAGTGAGACCTTCTTGGACCATGGAGGTCATCAGTTCGCCGGCTTGGTTCCAGAGGAACCCGCGCGCGAGACCGCGTCCGCCGCGGGCGATGGGCGAGTCGGTGTCGTAGAGCAACCACTGATCGGCGTGGGCCTCTCGGTGGAACCACATGCAGTGGTCCAAGCTCGCGATCATGTACATGCCGCTATCCCATTCAATGGAGTGTGGCCGGAGGATCGAATCGATCAGGCTCATGTCGCTGGCGTAGGTGATGACGCAGGCGTGCAGCAGAGGGTCCTCGGGCAACTCGCCGTCGGCTTTGATCCAAAGTCGTTGACGCGGTTCCTTGCTTCGCTTCGGACTCCACGGGAGCTCGCCGACGAATCGTTGATCGATCGGATGTTGTCGTTTGAACCAGTCGTCGATCTTGCCGCCCGCGTCTTGAATCCGCTCGTCGAGTCGACCGATCGTCTCGGGACCCGGCACGCTCGGCATCTCGGATTGGTGCTCGATGCTCGTCTCATCGACGTGAAAACTGGCCTGCATGTTGTAGATCGCCCTTCCGTGTTGAATCGCCACGACGCGTCGCGTCGTGAAGCTGCGCCCGTCGCGGATCCGGTCGACTTCATAGAGAATGGGGATACTCGGGTCGCCCGGGCGAAGGAAGTACGAGTGCAGGGAGTGCACGGCGCCGACCTCGACCGTGCGACCCGCGGCCATCAGGGCCTGGGCCGCGACCTGCCCGCCGAAGGTGCGTTGGCGCTCTTCGGCCGGGTGTTGGCCGCGAAAAGTATTGACCTCGATTCGTTCGAGGTCGAGCAAATCGACAAGTAATGCAAGGGCTTCGGACATGCTCCATTGTTGCATCTCGGCCCTTGGGCTCTAGGCCCTCGACACCGGCGGGCAATTAGACTGTGCTCAATGCGCAAACGAATTGACTGGTTCTTGGCGTGGTCGAAGACCCACCAAGGTAAGAAGCTCATTCGTTACACCGCTAGCTCGGTCATCACGACCGGCGTCTCGTTCACGTGCATCGTGATCTTCTACGGACTGAAGATCATCCCCGGCGTCATCTGGTCGACGCTCGCCGGCAACGTCATCGCGACGCTCCCGTCGTACCACCTCAATCGACTCTGGGCGTGGGGTAAGCGCGGCCCGAGTGCCTTTCGCAAAGAGATCGTCCCGTACTGGACGCTGGCCTTCGCCGGCATCGCCTTCAGTCAGATCGGGGCCTTCACGGCGCGCGACATCGTGCGCTCGCATCACTGGAGCCACCTCCTCAACACCGGACTGGTCGCCTTCACCAACCTGATCTGCTTCGCGATCTTCTGGGTCCTGAAGTTGATCGTCTTCAACAAGATCTTCCGCTTCGACAAACTCAAGGTGATCGACGAGGAGCTCGTCGCCGAAGAGCTCTCGACAATCGACCCTTCGCCCGATCCCATCTGGACCGACTGATCCACGGCGTTGATGCGCGCGACGCGCCTGCCTTCCCAACCCGTCGCTCGCGAACGTCGCCGGTAAGGTTCTCCTAGTGCTCACTCGTCTTCACTCGCTGCGGGCCTGGTCCAAGAGCCATCAGGGCCGAAAGCTCATCCGCTACACCCTGGTCTCGGGCAGTTCGACCATCGTCTCGTTCGCGGCCATCGCGGTGTTCTACGGTCTCAAGATCATCCCGAGCGTCATCTGGGCGACGTTGGTGGGAAACCTCGTCGCCTCGGTACCGGCCTACCAACTCAACCGTCGTTGGACCTGGGGCAAGCGCGGCAAGAGTGGTTTTCGAAAAGAGGTCGTGCCGTTCTGGTCGCTGACGTTCCTCGGGATCGCCTTCTCGCAACTCGGCGCGCTGTGGGCGCGCCACGAAGTGCGCGCACACCACTGGAGTCATCTCGTGAACACCGGTCTGGTCGTCTTCGCCAACCTCGTGAGCTTCGCGATCTTCTGGGTGCTGAAGCTCATGGTCTTCAACCGCATCTTCAAGGTCGACACCATCGATGAGATCGACGAGCACCTCAGCGCCGAAGAGGCGACGCCCGGCTAGTCGCGGAAGTTCGTGAACTGCAAGGGGACCGCGAGATCGGACTCCTTGAAGAAGGCGATGGCCTTTTGCAGGTCGTCACGCTGCTTACCGGTGACGCGCACCTGATCGCCCTGGATCGAGGAACTCAGGCTCTTGACGCCCATCTCCTTGACCATCTTGTTGATCTGCTTGCCGACGTCTTGGGTGATGCCGGCCTTGAGCGACACCTTCTGGCGGGCGCTGCCCGCACTGGCCTCTTCGATCTTGCCGGGGTCGAGCGATTTCAGTGAGACCGATCGCTTCACGAGCTTCTCTTCGAGGAGTTGGTACAGCGCGCGCAGGCGGTCCTCGGTCGAGGCCGACAGTCGCAACTCCTTCTCGGAGAATTCGATGACGGGGTTCGTGTTCTTGAAGTCGAAGCGGGTGCCGGCCTCGCGGTTGGCTTGGTCGACGGCGTTGCGCACTTCTTGAAGATCGAGTTCAGAGACGATGTCGAAACTAGGCATGGGCAAATGGTAGACGGGGGCGCCGGGAAAGCGTTGCGGCGGCTCAACTATGATGCTCGACGGGTCAGTGCCCGAGTGGCCAATGGGATCTGGCTGTAAACCAGACGGCTTAGCCTACGGGGGTTCAAATCCCTCCTGGCCCACCAAGGTCAATCCAGCGCGACTGGATTGACCATGCCCGAAACGGCCCGAAAGAAATAAGGTAGCGATGGGCAGGGGAGGAGTGGTGTGAACCGGCTTAGGTCGACGGCGAGCTTGGTGCGCCGCAACTACGAGCGAGTGGCCGAACGCTTCGAAACCGGTGTTTCGATGCTCGAACGCCGCTACACGCCGCTCGGCCGGTTCAACCCTGGTCCCTTCGAAGGCTGGAGGTTCCTGTGGCAGCCCGCGTTGCTCGGCTTCGTCGCGATGTCCTTCATCCTCGCGGGCTGTTCGTTCAACAACTCACCGTTCAAGCTCAACCTACCCAACACGTGGTTCTTCGGCGAGCCGTCGGCCAAGTACGCCGTCACGCCGAACGCGACGAAGTTCATCCTCTCGGTCGTCCTGGTCTACGGCGGACTGTTGCTGCTGATGCGGGTCTGGCTTCGTCTGGCCGAGATCATGAAGCTGCATCCCGGCGCGAAGATCACGTCGCTCTGGTGGATGCTGCTGCTCTGGGCGACACCCATGATCGTCGCGCCGCCGCTCTTCAGCCGTGACGTCTTCAGTTACGCGGCCCAGGGTGAGATGACCTTTCACCACATCAGTCCGTATTTATATGGCCCGGGCACGCTCGGGGGTGGGGCCTACGTACCTCCCGTTGACCCTCTGTGGAGCAATACGCCCGCGCCCTATGGGCCTTTCTTCCTCTTCCTCGACGGCAAGATCGACTGGATCACCCAGCACAACGCCCTCTGGACGGTCGTGGGCCTGCGCCTCCTCGAGACCTTCGCCGTCGCGATGATCGGTTACGGCGTCGTGATGCTCGCGCGCGGTATGAACCGTGATCCCGGTGAGGCGTTCGTGCTGGCGGCGTTGAACCCGCTGGTCCTGTTGACGCTGATCGGCGGGGCGCACAACGACGCGATCATGGCGGGCTTCCTGGTCGTCGGCATCGCGCTCGCGGTGAAGCGACATCCCATCTGGGCCCTGGTGTTCGTCTCGTGCGCCGCGGCGATAAAAGCCCCGGCGGCCATTGGACTCGCCTTCGTCGCGTGGACGTGGCTGGGACCGAAGGCCTCGATTCGAGAGCGTCTGCGACCGATCGGCATCGCGGCCATCGTCGCGGCCGCGACAATGTGTGTGTGGACCTTCCTCGCCGGTTTCGGCTTCGGTTGGGTCGACAACCTGTTATCCAACGGAACGGTCAGGTCGTGGGCCGCCCCGGCGACGGCCGTTGGCTTGGCCCTGACGAACACGCTGCACGCCGTGGGTTTTCATGGCGTCCAAGTCAGTTCGGTGATCTCGGTCACGCGTCTCTTTGGGCTGCTCGCCGCCGCTGGCTTCTCGATCTGGCTGCTCCTTCACGCTGAGAGTCGTGGTTGGGTGCGGTCGTTGGCGCTGTCGCTGATCCTGTTCGTCGAACTCGGACCCGTCGTGCAGCCGTGGTATCTCGCGTGGGGACTGGTCCTGCTCGCCGCGAGCTACCAGGGCCGTGAGCATTTCTGGCTGTTGGCCCTGTCGATCACCGGTCCGTTCATCGGTCTGCCCGGTGGCCGTGCGTTGTTGGCCGACCTCATCCACTCGAATCCGTTGTTGATCGCTGTCGCGGTGGCGATACTCGGTGGGGTCTTGATCATCCCGATGGGCCGCTGGACCCAGTGGTCCTGGCCAGCCAAAGAGTCCGAGTCAGCGTGGTCGATGCCTACCTTGAACGAACTGGCATGACGTACTGATACTCGACGACGTCGAGCCAGACGCCCTGCTTGCGACCGACTTCAATCTCCGTCCCGACCAGGGTGAAGCCGCATTTCTCGTGGAGTCGAATCGAGCTGGCGTTCTCACCCACGATGCGCGCGATCAACGAGTGGAACCCGGACTCACCGGCCACGGTCATGAGTTGGCGCAGCAAGACCTCGCCGACGCCGCGTCCTCGCGCGGCTCGCGCGACGTAGACCGAGTTCTCGACGGTCGTGGCGTAGGCCGGGCGGTCGCGAAAGGGCGAGACGAGCGCGAATCCGAGTATTCGCTCACCCCGGGCGCCGAGTTCACCGATCTCGTCGTCGTCATTCACCGCGACGATGCAGGGGTGGGTATCGAGGTGGCGACGGATCCAGGCCTCTTGATCCTCCAGGGTGCGCGGCACGAGATCGAAGCTGATCCAGCCCTCGGTGACCTCGGGGTTGTAGATGTTCATGACGGCCGGGGCGTCGTCGACCTCCACCAGGCGCGTTCTCATGACAGTCAAGGGTAGTAAAGGCTGGTTGGAAGCCGTAGGCTTGTCTCCACTACAATTCGTTCCGCGCCAAAGTGGACGCGGTCGCCCTCTTAGCTCAGTGGTAGAGCACTTCCATGGTAAGGAAGGGGTCGTCGGTTCAATCCCGACAGAGGGCTCGCCAGGCGGCGTAGCTCAGGTGGTTAGAGCACACGGCTCATAATCGTGGTGTCGCGGGTTCGACTCCCGCCGCCGCTACCAGGCAGGACGCGAGTCCGACGAAGTGATACGAGGAGAGAACGATGGCGAAGAACGAAAAGCGAATACAGGTCACCCTCGCGTGCGAGGACTGCAAACGCCGTAATTACATCACGATGAAGAACAAGGTCAACGACCGCGAGCGCATCGAGATGAAGAAGTACTGCCAGTGGGAGCGCAAGCACACCACGCACAAGGAGACCCGCTGAGGGCCTCTTCGACGAGGGTGGTAAGATTCATCTTCCCTACGGCCTCAGTCACGTTGTGACTGGCGTCACGAAGGGCAGTGGCTCAATTGGTAGAGCACCGGTCTCCAAAACCGGTGGTTGGGGGTTCGAGTCCCTCCTGCCCTGCGCGAAGAGTTTCTTCGGTGGAAATGATGTGCGAACGAGAGACGTGAGATGAACCGCGAACAGAAGCGACAGATGCAGCGACAGGGTCAGGTGGGTGCCGACGGCGCCCCCGCGCCACGTCGCGCCTCGTCGCAGGACGTCGCGCGCCGTCGCGGTCCGCGCACCGGTCCGCGCCAGTTCTTCCGCGAGATCCGTGAAGAGATGCGCCAGGTCTCGTGGCCGACTCGCCCCGAGGTCATCAACTACACCCTGATCGTCTTCTTCGTCCTCGTCTTCATGACCTCACTCATCTTCGGACTCGGCTACGGCTTCTCCAAGTTCGTCACGTTCCTCTTCCAGAAGTAAGGCGACCATGAGCGATATCGAAACCCCCACCACCGAAGAGGACACCGTGCTCGACACCGAGATCCTCGAGATCGAGATCCTCGAGGAGGACTTCGAAGAGCCCATCGCCGAGTCGGCCTTCGACCGACCCGGTCGCTGGTACATCGTGCACACCTTCGCCGGCCACGAGCAAAAGGTCATCGGCGCCCTGCACAACATCATCAAGAGCCGTGAGCTCGAGGACCAGATCTACGAGATCTACCTGCCCGAAGAGGACGTCACCGAGTTCAAGTCCGGCAAGAAGGTCACCGTCTCCAAGCGGATGTTCCCGAGCTACCTCTTGATCCGCTGTGAGCCGGACCCCGAGATCTTCTACGTGATCGGCTCGACGCCGGGCGTCACCGGCTTCGTCGGCGCCGAGAAGACCCGCCCGACGGCCCTCACGCGCCGCGAGGTCGACAACATCATCCGACCCCACGTCGAAGGCGTCGAGCTCGCCCCGACCAAGCGCCGCATGCCGACGCACGAATTCGAAGTCAATGACACGGTGCAGATCAAGACCGGTCCCTTCGCGACGTTCTCGGGCCACGTGGCCGAGATCAACGAGGACCAGCTCAAGGTCAAGGTGCTCGTGGACATCTTCGGACGAGAGACCCCGGTGGAGCTCGACTTCACCCAGGTCACGAAGCTCTAGATCGCCTAAGGAGAGAACCATGGCCAAGAAGATTGTCGCAGTCGTCAAGATCCAGCTCGAAGCGGGCGGCGCCACGCCGGCCCCGCCGGTCGGCACGGCCCTTGGACCGCACGGCATCCAGACGATGGAGTTCTGCAAGCAGTACAACGCGGCGACCGAGTCGATGAAGGGCACGGTCATCCCGGTCGACATCACGATCTACGACGACCGCTCCTTCTCGTTCATCTTGAAGACCCCGCCGACCCCGGTGCTGTTGCGCCAGGCCGCCGGCGTCGCCAAGGGCGCGCACCTGGCCGGCCGTGAAGTCGTCGCCTCGGTGACGATGGACCAGATCGAAGAGATCGCCAAGACCAAACTGAAGGACCTCAACACCGATGACATCGAGATGGCGAAGCTCCAGGTAGCTGGCACCGCGCGTTCGATGGGCATCTCGGTCGCGAGCTAGGAGAGACATGAAGCACGGCAAGAACTACCGCAACTCATTGGCCCAGGTCGACCGGGAGGAACTCCTCAGCGTGACCGACGCCATCGAGAAGGTGAAGTCCCTATCCACCGCCAAGTTCGACGAGACCGTCGAACTGGCCATCCGACTGGGCGTTGACCCCCGACGCGCCGAGCAGATCGTGCGCGGCACGCTGTCACTGCCCGCCGGCACGGGCAAGACGAACCGGGTCGCGGTCTTCGCGGCCGGCGAAGCGGCCCAGGCCGCCCGAGACGCCGGCGCCGACGAAGTCGGTGCCGAGGACCTCGTCGCCAAGGTCGCCGGGGGATTCCTCGACTTCGACGTCGCGATCGCGACCCCGGACCTGATGGGTCAGGTCGGTGGACTCGGTCGAGTGCTGGGACCCCGTGGCCTCATGCCGAACCCCAAGACCGGGACCGTCACGATGGACGTCGCCAAGGCCGTCACCGAGTTCAAGGGTGGCCGCGTCGAGTACCGCACCGACAAGATCGGCAACGTGCAGTTGCGCGTCGGCAAAGTCAGCTTCAGCCGTGACGACCTCATCAAGAACGTGCGCGCCGTCGTCGACGAGGTCATCCGCGTGAAGCCCGCCAGTGCCAAGGGTCGCTACATCATGAGCATCACGGTCTCATCGACCATGGGCCCCGGTGTCAAGGTCGACCCGGCGCAGGTCAAGGCCGTCGAAGAGGTCGCCGTTTCGGCCTAGGACGTTTTGACGACGTGAGGCCTCGCATGTAGGCTGTATTTCCGCACGAAACCTGTGCCACAGATTTAGAAAGAACGCCGAAGACATCCGGTGGGGAAACCCATAAGGGCCGTTGGTCCGCCTGACGAGGAGTTCGAGTCTCTGCTGAGACTCGTTCGCTTGGATGTCCCGGCCCGAACCGGGCGGTATCCGGCGAAGGAGCAGTATGAGCAAGGTTCAGCCGGCCAAGGTCGCGACCATCGACGAGGTGAAGACGCGTATCTCGGCGTCCTCGACCGCCGTCGTCACCGAGTACCGCGGCCTCACGGTCGCCCAGATCTCGACGCTTCGCCGTCAGCTGCGCACGTTGGGCGCCGACTACAAGGTCTTCAAGAACACGCTCGTTCGCCGCGCCATCGCCGGCAGCGACGTGGAGTCACTGGCCGAGTTCCTCGTCGGCCCGACCGCGATCGCCTTCGTCGACGGTGACGTCTCGGCGGTCGCCAAGGCCCTGCGCGACTTCGCCCGTGAGACACCCAAATTGATCGTCAAGGGCGGTGTCGTCGACGGCAAGCTGCTCTCGATGAAGGACCTCAACGCGCTGGCCGACCTGCCGAGCCGCGACGTCTTGCTGGCCCAGATCGCGGGCCTCCTGGCCTCGCCGCTTCGCACGATGGCCGGTCTCTTGAAGGCCGTCCCGCAAAACTTCGCCTACGGCCTGTCGGCCTTGATCGAGGCCAAGGGCGGCACTCCCGCCCCGGCCGAGGACAAGGTCGAAGAGGTCGCCGAGACTCCGGCCGGGGTCGAGGAAGCTGCTCCGGCAGCGAGCGACGACGACGCGACACCCGTCGCGGAGGTCGCAGTCGAGGAGGAGGCCCCCGCGGCCGAGCCCGAGGCTGAAGCACCCACCGAGGAGGAGGCCCCCGCGGCCGAGCCCGAGGTGGACGCTACCGAGGCGCCCGATGAGGACGCCGCGGCCGAACCGGCCGAATAACCAAGTCAACGAAGTACGAAAGAGAGAGGAATCACCATGGCTGCAACATTGACCAAGGAGCAAATCCTTGACGGCATCGCAGAGCTTTCCGTTATCGAGCTGAGCGAGCTGTTGAAGGAGTTCGAAGAGAAGTTCGGCGTCACCGCCGCGGCCCCGGCCGCGGTTGCGGCCCCCGCCGCCGCTGGCGGCGCTGCGGCTGACGCGCCGGCTGCCGACGAGAAGAGTGACTACGACGTCATCTTGACCGCGGGTGGCGACAAGAAGATCCAGGTGATCAAGGAAGTGCGCGCGCTCACCAGCCTGGGACTCAAGGAAGCGAAGGACCTCGTCGACGGAGCGCCCAAGCCCGTGCTCGAGAAGGTCTCCAAGGCCGACGCCGACAAGGCGAAGGCTTCGCTCGAAGCCGCCGGTGCGACGGTAGAAGTCAAGTAATTTAAGGCTTTTCGAGGAGTTGCCCCGGCTGAGCAATCGGCCGGGGCAATTTCTTTGCCGGGTGTACTTGACCTTGGTCGAGAACCTGCCTAGGGTTACCGCAACCGCTCTAGCGGCCGCGCCACTCCAGTAGGAGGAGCGCCAGTTGCGCATTGCCTGAATTTACCGCTAGAGTTGCTAGACCGTGTCCTTGCACCTAACTTTGTCATCCCCTGACGCCGTTTTGTACGTGTTCCCGGCATATGCCAGTAGTAACCACCCACCAACACGGAGGATAGACCGTTGACGTCTCGGTCCACTAGCCCAGAGCGATTTAACTTCTCGGCACTCGGTGAAGCTCACCCCTTGCCCAACCTCCTCGAAATTCAGCGAGACAGTTTTGACCTGTTCATGAAGCAGGGTCTGCGTGAGGCCTTCGAGGCCATCTCGCCGATCACGGACTTCACCGGACGGCTCTCGCTCGAACTCGAGTTCGACCCCGACGACGCGGACCTCAAATCCCCGCCGAAGTTCACCGTGGAAGAGTGCCGTCAGCGCGCCACCACCTACTCACAACCCATCTTCGTTCGCGCACGTTTCTTGAACTCTGAGACCGGCGAGATCAAAGAGCAGACCGTCTTCATGGGCGACTTCCCGATCATGACCGAGCAGGGAACGTTCATCATCAACGGCACCGAGCGCGTCGTGGTCAGCCAGCTCGTTCGTTCACCGGGCGTGTTGTTCCAGCCCGGCAAGGACGAGAAGGTCGCCTTCGAAGGCACCATCCACCCGAGTCGTGGTGAGTGGCTGCAGGTCGACCTGGAAGAGAAGAAGAACAAGGCAGCCAACGCCGGCGCTCGCATCGCCCGCAAGCGCCGCATCTCGATCTTCACGTTGCTGCGCGCACTCGACACCGTCATGGACGAGGCCTTCTTCGAGAAGTTCGTCGCGCACTTCGACTTCCTCGAGGACCAGTTCCACGCGGACTGGAAGAAGGCGCACCTCGAGATCGCCAAGCACATGGACAAGTACAACCTCGAGGACTCACCCGAGAACTTCCTGCGCGCGAGTCAAGAGACCGCGTGGCTCGAGATCTACCGCCGTGCGCGTCCCGGTGAAGTGCAGACCATCGAAGCGGCCCGTCAGTACTTCGAAGGCGCGTTCTTCTCCGAGAAGCGTTACGACCTCAGCCGCGTCGGGCGCTACAAGCTCGACCGCAAGCTCGGCGACGAAGTCGCGAAGAACGTCGAACTGTTCGGCGATCTGCTCGAGCGTCCCGACGTCACGATGCACGTGCTCTCCAAGGCCGAGGTCCTCGCGACCGCGACGTACCTGTTGAACCTGGCGCGCGACCGCACCGCCAAGGAGACCACGTACCACATCGACGACCAGGACCACTTCGCCAACCGCCGCATCCGCAGCGTCGGCGAACTGATCCAGAACGCACTGCGTACCGGTCTCTCACGTATGGAGCGTGTCGTGCGCGAACGCATGAACACCCAAGACGTCGAGGCGATCGCTCCCCAGACGTTGATCAACATCCGTCCCGTGATGTCGGCGATCAAGGAGTTCTTCGCGACCTCCCAGCTCAGTCAGTTCATGGACCAGAACAACCCGCTGTCGGGACTTACGCACAAGCGTCGTCTCTCGGCGCTGGGACC
>CAWDPT010000002.1:0-8028 GCA_963804325.1 uncultured Acidimicrobiaceae bacterium | reverse complement strand
TGTCTTCATGTCATAACGATAGTGAGACAGCTACGCGTCGCCCTACGTCGAAACGTGACGGGGGTCGTCTAAAACGATGGACTCGACTAGGCGCTGACCGACGTCCGTTGCGCCAATACTTGGTGCAACAGCGCCGCGGCTTCTCGCACACCGTCAACACCCGAAACGCTCGCGTCTTCGTGTTCGATACTCAACGGGCCGTCGTAGCCGACGCTCGCGAGCGTGTCGACGAAGGTCGTCCACCACTCGATGTCATGACCGCGCCCGACCGTGACGAAGTTCCACGCCCGCTCGGCGACGAAGGGCAGCGTCAGTGGTTCCAGGCGTGAACGAACGGCCGAGGCGTCCTCCACGCGGGTGTCCTTCGCGTGCACGTAGTAGAGCGCGGAGCCCAGCGCGGTGACGGCCCTCAAGGGATCGGCGCCCATCCAGATGAGGTGACTGGGATCGAGATTCGCCCCGACGATGTCGCCGATCTCGGATCGCAGACGAAGCACGCCAGGCACACTGAAGACGATCTGGTTACCGTGCATCTCGATGGCCATGCGCGTCACGCCGTGGGCGGTCGCGAAGGCGGCCAGGTCGTGCCAATACGGGATCGCCACGTCGTTCCACTGGTAGTTGAGCATCTCGGTCGTCTCCGGTGGCCACGACGTCGTGATCCAGTTCGGCATCTGATCCGTGGGTGTTCCACCTGGGAGACCAGACATGAGGACGATCGTCGTGACGCCGAACTCCTCGGCGAGACGGATGACGTCACGCACCATCTTGTCGTTGCGCTTGCCATCGCGCGGGTGCAGTTGATTGCCACTCGCGTTGAGCGCGGAGATTCGCAGGCCGCGCGACTCGACGGCCGCGAGGAACGCTGCACGTCCGCGACGATCCTCGAGAAGTGCTGGCACGTCGATGTGCGGCGACGTCGACCAGTTGCCGGCCGCGAACTCGACGCAGGAGAGCCCGACTTCATTGGCGAGATCGAGCGTCTCGTCGAACGTGAGGTCTTCGACGCTGTCGGTCAGTAGTCCTATCTCCATGTCAACCTCAATTCGCCCAGGCGGGCAGGGCACTCGGCATCGTGACGGGTTGTCCGGTGATGTGGGACTTCGCGATGGCGTGGCACAGCGCAATGTCGTGCAGGCCGTCGATGATGTTGGTTCGTGGGTCACGGCCGTCACGGATCGCCGACTCGAACTCGATCAGCTCGCGCTTGAAGGCCTCCTCGTAGGAGAGGGTCTCGTTGGTGCGCCATGAATGCGGTGAACCGTCTTCGCCGCCTTCGATCGTCAGCAGGCTCGGCATGGCTCGCAGGTAGGGCGAGGGGAGCGTCAGCGTGACGCGCTTGTCGAGCGCGTAGAACGCGAGCTGCTGCTTGTAGTGCGCCATGCCCGGGAGGTCGACCCACGACATGTGGACCTCAGTCGGCCCGAAGCCCAGGCTGATCTCACAGACCGTGCGTCCCAGGCGTGCGACATGGACGACGTCCGGTTCGCCGAGGGCGCCGCGCAACATATTGAGTTCGTGGACCAGGTTATCGAGCAACATCCACCGGTAGCAGTAACGTGCCTCGTCGTCACCCTCGGGAAGCGCCGCGAGGAGCCGCTCGGCGTCGTCGGCCTTCAACGCCGCGAGTACCTCCGGCGCAGGCGGTGTCATCGGGGTGAGGGGGTAGGCCTGGACGTAGGGCTGGAACGGTGACTCGAGCGTCGTGACCGAGACCAGTCGCAGGTCGTCGAGGGGCAGAAACTCCAAGAGCCGCTCGTAGGCGGGGTCGTAGCGCTTCATCGTGCCGACCATGAAACGCACGCCGGCCTTGCGAACGGCCGCGAACAGCTCCTCGCCTTCGGCCAAGGAGAGACAGAGGGGCTTTTCCACGAAGACGTTGGAGCCGGCGTTGGCGGCCGCCACGGCGATCGGAGCATGGCTCCCCGAGGTCAGGACCATGACGACGTCCAGGTGTTCGTCGACGAGGTCCTGCCAGGAGGTGAAGACCTTTTCGACGCCGTACATGTCGGCGCAGGCGCGCGCCGTCGGCTCAGAGATGTCGCACAGGGCCGCTATCTCGTAGCGGTCCCGAAGTTCAGCGAGGTGAGGGAGATGCATCACCTGGGCGATCACGCCACAGCCGACGACACCAACCCGGAGCCGTTCCGTCATAGTCAGATCCTTTCGGCCGGAGATTCCAGCCTCGCCATCGTTTCCGCAATCGTTTCCAGTGCCACGGCAGTATGGCATCGGTGACGACAATTGTCAACGTTTGTATGGGAAGTATAACCGTTGCGTGCCTTGACAGCGTGGGGAGTGGGTGGTACGGTCCTTCAACGGAAACGATTGCGCTATCGTTATCGGCCGATCTATTAACTGTTCCGGCCGGTGCGTCGCGGTTAACTAATGGGGGGCACCATGCGAACGACTCACACTCTTGGAATCAAAAGGAAGGTGGGGGTCTTCGCCGCGGCCGGTCTCATGTTGACCACCGGACTCGCCGCAGTCACCGCCGGATCGGCCGGTGCCTCCTCGAAAGTCACACTCACGTTCTGGGAGAACTACGGCACGCAACAGACGTTGCTCGGTACGGCGAAGAATCTCATCAAGGCCTACGAGGCGCTGCACCCCAACGTCACGATCAAGATGGTCAGCCAGCCCGCGGACAACTACTTCGCGCAACTCCAGACCGCGGCGATCGCCGGGAGCGGGCCGGACCTGGCCGTGATGTGGACCGGACTGTACTTGCCGCCGTACGCGAACCTGCTGGCGAACCTGCGACCGTACTTCCCCAAGTCCGAGGTCGCCAACATCGAGGGTCTCAAGTGGGGCGCCAATGACTTCAACGCGAACTCCGCCATCCTCGCCGCCCCGGTGGACGCCCAGTTCTATATGGGCTTTTACAACAAGAAGGACTTCGTCAAGGCCGGCATCACGCAGGTCCCGCGCGACTGGAGCCAACTCCTCAACGCCTGCACGGCGTTGAAGAAGGTCGGCATCACCCCGATGGCCTACGGCACCGGTAGCGCGTCGTACTCGGGTGAGTTCAACCCGTGGTACTCCTTCAGCTACATGATGATCGGCGCCCTCGCCCCGTCCCAGTGGCACAGCCTCTACAGCGGATCGATCCCGTGGACGTCATCGGTCGTCGCCACGCAGTTGAAGATGTGGCACGAGATGTACACGAAGGGCTGCGTCAACTCCGACGCTCTCACCGACCGCAACAACGTCGGACAGTTCGTCGACGGTAAGGCCGCCATGGCCCCCGACGACGGAAGCTGGGACGTGGCGCAGTACACCCAGCAGATGGGAACGAACGTCGCCGCAATGGTGCCACCGTTCTCGACCAAGCCGCAGACCGGCGTCGTCTACTTCCCCGGCGACGCGATCTCAGTCTTGAAGGGATCGAAGAACGTTCCCGCCGCGGCCGCGTTCTTGGCCTTCATGGACTCCCCGGCCGGCGCGGTGCAGATCGCCAAGGCCGGTCTCATCCCGGACATCAAGGGTTACACGTCAACGAATGCCCTGAACGACGAGATGCTCGCCTTCGTCAACAAGGATCACTACACCGTCTACCCGATGTTGGACAACGTCACCCAACCGAACATCGTGAACGTCGGCTACCAAGCGCTTCCGGCCGTACTCGTCGGCCAGGCGTCGGTGAAGCAGGCGACCGGTGAGTTGGCGGCGCAGCACAATCAACTTCCGAAGAACCAGCGCGGCGCGTACGGAGCGTATTTCAAATAGTCGTTCGCAGTTGAACTAGGAAGGACGCCGTGGCTCTCATCGACGTAGCCCGTCGTCCTTCCAAGAGAGGTCCACTCGGCAGTGGTGGCGCCGGGTGGGTCCTCTCGCTACCCGCGTTGTTAGCGGTGGCCGGTCTCTTGATTCTCCCCATCGGACAGGCCGTGTACTACAGCATGACCAACTGGAACGGCCAGACGGCGACGTGGATCGGACCACGCGCCTATCTCAATCTCTTCCAGGATCCGACGTTCTTGCGCGTGCTGGAGAACAACGGACTGCTCCTGCTCGCCATGCCTTTCGCAATCATCGTGCCGCTCGCGATCGCGTTCCTGCTCCACGAGGAGATCTGGGGCTGGAAGTTCTTTCGATCGGTGGTCTTCATTCCGACGGCGATCTCTTGGGTGATCATCGGACTCGTGGCGGCGCAGTTCTACGCGGTCAAGGGAATCTTGAACGGCATGCTCTCGTCGGTCGGACTCGGGTTCATCAAGACCGACATGTTGGGCAATACCCATCAAGCCATCTTCGCCATCGCGATCACGTTGATCTGGAGCCAGCTCGGCACCAACACGATCATCTTCATCACGGGGCTGGCCGCGCTTGATCCGACCCTGGCCGAGGCCGGTCGCGTCGACGGCGCGAGCTCGTTTCGCATCTACCGCAAGATCATCATTCCCCAGATGATGCGCTTCATCCAGTTCGCATTCGTCATCACCGTGCTCACCGCGTTCACCGCGATCTTCAGCCTCATCTTCGTCATGACGGGTGGCGGACCGAACTACGGCTCGACGACGTTGGAGTTCTACGTCTACCAACAGGCCTTCAACCAAGGGGACTTCGGCACCGGGGCGCTGCTCGGCGTGCTGCTCTTCGTGCTGGTCGCCACGGTGAGCGTCATTCAGATCCGACTGCTGCGAGTCAAGACGTGACCGCGATTCTCAGTGGAGGACCGGACTCGAGTCACGGGGATGAGGACCTCGTCGACGTTCGCCAACGTCGCGTCCGTCCCGCGCGAATCGTCCTGTTCTTGATCATGGCCGGCGTCGCCGTCGTCATGCTCTACCCGTTCTTCTACATGATCGACAACTCCTTCAAGACCCAGGCGCAGTATGAAGGCGCCAAGAGCGGTTTCTCACTGTCGAGTTGGCATCTCCTGTTCAGTTCCGAGCCGATCCTTCGTGAGTTACTGAACTCGCTCATCGTGTCGGCGGGTGCGGTCTTCTGTGTCGTCATCATCAGCACCGCCGCCGGATTCGCTCTCGCCAAGATCCGCTTTCGCTTCCGGACCGTCGTCTTCTTGGCGATCGTGTCGTGCATGTTCGTGCCGCTGCCGTCGATCATCATCCCCGAGTTCATCAACGTCGCGAAGCTCGGACTACTCCAGACCTACTGGGGTGCGATCATCGTGTACGCCGCGCTCGGTCTGCCCTTCTCGATCTTTCTCATGACGACGTACTTTCGCGGCATCCCCGATGAACTCATCGAAGCGGCCTCGGTTGATGGTGTCCCCTTCACCAAGATGTGGTGGAGCCTCGGGATTCCGCTCGCGCGTCCGGCGATCTTCACGGTCGCGGTGTTGCAGTTCATCCAGATCTGGAATGACCTACTCGTCGGTCTGCTCTTCTTGGAGAACACCGACGACCGAACCGTCACCGTCGGCTTGGCCTTGCTGTCATCGGGTCGTGTCGCGAGCGTTCCCGTGTTGATGGCCGGTGCGGTGATGAGTGTCATCCCGCCGATCGTGGTCTACATCCTCTTCCAGAAATACCTGGTTCGTGGGATCACGATGGGGATGGGGAAGTGACCCGTCCGCGCGGATCATCGAAGCCCGCGTGCTTCAGCGCCTGGAGCGTGTCGAACTCACAGCCACACGATCGTCGCGTCACGAGCGAGACCGGAAGTCGAACGTCGTTGAAGGGCGCGTTCTCGTTGTCGAAGGCCGCGACGAGGAGACGCGCGCTGCGCTCGCCCATCTCCAGCGTGTCGTAGGTGATGGCGGTCAAGGCCGGCTCCAGCAACGCGCCGACCTCCGGGTCGTCGAAGGAGACGATGGCCATGTCGTCGGGCAGACGAAGACCGCGGCTCCGTGCCGCCGCGAGCGCGCCGAGTGCGAGTTCGGCGCTCGCGGCGATGAGTGCGGTAGGCGGCGTGGCGAGATCGATTTGATGCAGCGTCTGTTCGACGCCGCTTCGCACGCTCCACTCGCCTTCACTCACGTGCTCCGGTGCGACGAGCAGTCCTCGACGAGCCATCGCGTTGAGGAATCCCTCGCGCCGTTCGCGTCCGTCGGTGCGGTCCGGGCGGCCGCCGAGAAAGGCGATTCGCTTGTGGCCGTGCGTCTCGGCGAGGTGATCGACGAGCAACGCGACGCCTTCGCTGTTCTCCAAGGTGATACTGCCGGCGCCCACGCCCTCGACCGTCTCGTCGATGAAGACGCAGGGCGTCCCGTTGAGCAGGTCGGAGAACCCGACGGCCGTGAAGGGCGTGGTCGTGATCATGATGCCGTCGACCCAGTGACCAATGAGTGTGTCGATCGCGTCGGCGACGCCCTCGGCGTCTTCGCCCGAGTCGATCAGGACGAGCTGGTAGCCAGCCTCTTTGAGATAGGACTGCGCGCCCTGGACGATGGTCGCGTAGAAGTGGTGCGCGACGTTCGGGACGATGAGTCCCACCGTGTTGGAACGACGTGACTGCAACGACTGGGCGAAGGGCGACGGGCGAAAACCCAGCCGATCGGCGGCCTCGAGGACGGCGGCGCGCGTCGCGTCAGAGATTTCGCCGCGACCGTTGAGCGCCCGCGACGCCGTCGTCGTGGAGACGCCGACGAGTTGGGCTACGTCGGCGAGTCGAACCCTCGAATGACGTGCCATATGGTGGACGTCCTCTCACCCGTAAAGTTGCGGAAACTCCACTACAACCCTTATTCTAACAGGCCTTTACTCGCCGTGACCGATACCGGAATTACGCCGAGTCGACGATGGCCTCGCCGGTCTCGGGGTCGAAGAAGTGGAGTCGGATCGGATTGACCGAGAGCCGAACCCGGTCGCCGTTGACGACGGTGGAACGCGGTTCGATGCGCGCGACGCCCTGGGCGCGCTGGAGCATCACCGGCGCGAGTGAACTGTCCTCGTCCTCCATGGCACCTTCGACTTCGATCCGCTTGGCGTCGATCGCGAAGTGGATCAGTACGTCGGAACCGAGCGCCTCGACCAGTTCGACGTCGCCCACGAGCGTGGATGACTCTTGGCCGCTCGCCATGGGCAAGTCCTCGGGGCGGATGCCGAGTACGACGCGTTTGTTCGCGTACGAGCGAACGCCCGGACGATGAGCGTGCACCGCCTCGGGGAGTTCGATTCGCTGTGAACCAACGACCACCGCAGTGGCGCCCTCGGTGATCTGCGCCTCGAAGAGGTTCATGGCCGGTGATCCGATGAACGCCGCGACGAAAAGATTGTTCGGATTGTCATACAGGGCTTGGGGTTTGTCGCACTGCTGGAGGACGCCGGCACGCAAAACGGCGACCCGGTCGCCCATCGTCATCGCCTCCACTTGGTCGTGAGTGACGTAGAGGGTCGCGACGCCGAGTTTGCGCTGGATGCGCGTGACTTCGGCGCGCATCTGAACGCGCAGTTTCGCGTCGAGGTTCGACAACGGTTCGTCCATCAAGAAGACACTCGGCTCGCGCACGATCGCGCGACCCATCGCGACGCGCTGGCGCTGTCCCCCGGAGAGTTGTCCCGGCTTGGAGTCGATCAATTCAGAGAGTCCGAGGATCCCCGCGGCCGTCGTCACCTTCTCCTTGATCTGTGCCTTGGGTAACTTCTTCGTTCGCAGCGCGAAGCCAATGTTCTCGCCCACCGTCATGTGCGGGTACAGGGCGTAGTTCTGAAAGACCATGGCGATGTCACGGTTCTTCGCCGAGACGTTGTTCACGACGCGCTCGCCAAATCGCAACGTCCCGCGGCTGATCTCCTCGAGTCCGGCGACCATCCGCAGTGCCGTCGTCTTGCCGCAACCGGACGGGCCAACGAGCACCATGAACTCGCCTTCGGCCACGTCGAGGTTGAGCGAATGGACCGCTTCGAACCCGTTCGGATAGACCTTGGTGATCTTTTCCAAGCTGACTTGTGCCATCAACTGCCCTTCAAATCGAGGAGCGAAAACCCGATGTTTTCGCGGGGATCAGATGAGGGAAATCATAGTGGCTGTGGGTGACGGATCTCTAGGAAATTACTGAGGTTTGGACCGTTTTGCAGGGTCGAATCGCCGATGAGAAAAAGGCGATCAGCTCGTCTTTGG
>CAWDPT010000001.1:0-14296 GCA_963804325.1 uncultured Acidimicrobiaceae bacterium | reverse complement strand
CCGACGTGAACCCGCACGCAGGCTTCAGAACGTACCTTTAGTGCCAGTCGCGTGACGGAGTGGTAGCGCCGAGTCGCAGTGACTCGACGGATTCGGCCGTGAGCGCCAAGGTCCCCTGTCCGCGCTGCAGCGTGCCGCGAATCATCAACGCCGGTGACTTTCGAGCGACGACAGACCAGCGAGCCCACGCACCCTTGGAGAAGATCACGTTGACGTGGCCCGTTTCGTCCTCCAGGTTGATGAAGACCGCGCCGTTCGCGGTTTCCGGATGTTGGCGGTGCGTCACTACCCCGGCGACGAGCACCCGCGAACCCTCAGCGCCAATCAATGCGTCAGCGCGCGTCACGCCGCGTTCGTTCAGATAATCACGCACCAACGCAATCGCCGTGGCCTCGGGCGTCAGGCCCATCGACCACATGTCATCGGCCACCCGTTCCATCTCGCTCGTCGCCGGAAGTGCCGGCGCTTTGAGACCGGTCACCACGCCGGGCAATCGATCGAGGGTACCCTGCGCGGCCGCACCGGCCGACCACGCGAGCGCACGGCGAGTCGCGCCAAACGAGTCGAGCGCACCGGCCGCGGCGAACACCTCGAGGTGGTGTTGCTGCAGGCCAGCGCGACGCACGAGGTCTGAAGAGTCGCACCACGGAGCGCCCTCGACAACGCGCGTCGCCAACTCTTCGCCGATAGTGCGTAGGTCCCCCAGACCGAGTCGCACGTCGGGGTCGTCGGGGTCGCCCTCGAGCGAGGCCCCGACGCCCGAGCGGTTCACGTCGGGTCGTCGCACGCGCACGCCGTGGCGCTGCGCGTCGGCGACCAAACTCTGGGAGGACCAGAAACCGAGCGGCTGGGCGTTCAGCATCGACACGAGGAACGCCGCCGGGTAGTGCACCTTCAGCCACGCCGAGCAGTAGACGAGGTGGGCGAACGAGACCGCGTGCGACTCGGGGAATCCGAAGTTGGAAAACGCGGCCAACGCGTCGAAGAGTTGATCGGCCGCCGAACCGGTGATGCCGTTCTCGGCCATGCCCGAATAGAAGCGGCTCTTGAGTTTCATCATGCGCAACTCCGAGCGCTTGGCGGCCATCGCCTGGCGCAGTTCGTCGGCCTCGGCCGGCGAGAAGCCGGCGACCGCGACGGCCATCTCCATCAGTTGCTCCTGGAAGAGTGGGACGCCGAGCGTGCGCCGAAGGATCGGCTCGAGTCGCGGGTGCAGGTACACGACCGGCTCGTCACCGCGACGACGACGGATGTAGGGGTTGACGGCGTTGCCCTGGATCGGGCCGGGACGAATGATCGCCACCTCGATCACGATGTCGTAGAACGTGCGCGGCTGGATGCGCGGCAGCGTCGCCATCTGCGCGCGCGACTCCACCTGGAAGACGCCGACGGTGTCGGCCTCGCACAAGAGGTCGTAGACCGCGTCCTCTTGGGGCAGCGCCCCGAGGTCGATCGTCACGTCGTAGAAGGACTCCACCTGCTTGACGCAGCGGTGCAGCGCGTCGAGCATGCCGAGGCCCAGCAGGTCGAACTTCACGAGACCGATCGCCGCGCAGTCGTCCTTGTCCCACTGCAGGACCGTGCGCCCGGGCATGCGACCCCACTCGACCGGGCAGACCTCGATCACCGGTCGATCGCACAGCACCATCCCGGCCGAATGGATGCCCAGGTGTCGCGGACGATTGAGCATCTGGCTCGCCATGGTCGTGACGAGCTCGGGCACGTCGGGACTCGCGGTCATGGTGTGGCGATCGACGCTGTCACGAAGCGCGTTGGCCTGTTCCTCGTTGTAACCGAAGGCGCGCGCCACGTCGCGCAGCGCCGAGCGCGGTCGGTACGTGATGACCGCGGCCACCTGGGCCGCGTGGCGCCGGTCGTAGCGCTCGTAGACGTACTGGATCACCTCTTCGCGCCGACCGGACTCGATGTCGACGTCGATGTCCGGGGGGCCGTCACGCGCCGGGGACAGGAATCGCTCGAAGAACAGGTTCAACTTCACCGCGTCGGCGTTCGTGATACCCAACGAGAAACAGACCGCCGAGTTCGCGGCCGAACCGCGGCCCTGACAGTAGATGTCGTTGCGACGACAGAACTCGGTGATGTCCCAGACCGTGAGGAAGTAACCGGCGAAGCCGAGGGTCTTGATGACACCGAGTTCGTGATCGATCTGGTGCCACGCGCCCACAACGCGCTCGCTCTCGCGCGTGCCGTAACGCTTCGTCGCGCCCTCTTCCACGATCACTTCCAGGTAGGACTGCTCGTCCATCCCCGCGGGCGTCGAGAAGGGCGGCAGGTTCGGCGCGACCAGGCGAAGGTCGAAGGCCAGCGCGGTGGCGAGTTCACCGGCCTGGTCGACGACCCCGGGCCAGCGCGCGAAGCGTCGGCGCTGCTCGGCGTCGCTGCGCAGGTGCGCCAGCGGGCTCGCGTTGAGCCACCCCTCCATCTCCTCCAGGCTCTGGCGTGCGCGCAGGGCCGAGAGCACGTTGGCGCGCGCGAAGGCGTCGGGCGTGGCGTAGTGCACGTTGTTCGTCGCCACGAGCAGTACGTCGTGTCGAACGGCCAGCTCGGCCAGGACGTCGTTGCGCGCGACGTCGTCGGGCGCGCCGTGGTCCCAGATCTCGACCGCGACGTTCTCGCGACCGAAGGCGGCGCAAAGACGATCGAGTTCACGCTCGGCGGCGCGAGGGCCCCTCTCCATGAGGGCGCGCGTCATCGCGCCCTTGCGACAGCCGCTCAACACGAGCCACTCGCGCGCGCAGCCCGCGACCTCGTCGAGGCGGAAGCGCGGCGCGCCTTTCTCTCCGCGTCGCAGGTGGGCCTCGCCGAGCATCGTCGAGAGCGCGCGGTATCCCTCGGGCGAGCGCGCGAGCAATACCAAATGCGCGCCCGAAGGGTCGTGGACCCCGACGCGGTCGTCGTCGGCGTCGATCGAGATCTCGGCGCCGAAGACCGTGGGCAGACCGAAGGCCCGCGCCGCCTCGGCGAAGCGCACGACGCCGTAGAAACCGTGGTGGTCGGTGAGCGCCAGTCCCGAGAGGCCGAGGCGCGCCCCCTCGGCGGCGAGCTCCTCGGGGTCACTCGCCCCGTCGAGGAAGCTGAAGCCCGAGTGCGCGTGGAGCTCACCGTAGAGCATCAGTCGTAGATCCCCGCGAGCCACCAACGACTCGACTCGGCGGTGAGCAGTAACGCCTCGCCCGACACGAGCAGGATCTGCAGGTGCGCGCGGCGTCGATTGAGCGACCACCAGCGCTCGACCAGCGGCCACGGCCCCGCGAACCAGATGATCTCGCGGCGCAGTTGGTGCGAGAACAACAGCGTCGTGGGCGCCTCACTGAGAAATCCCCGCGCGCCCATGACGACCGCGCGGTCAGTGGAATCACGGAGCTGCACCGCGACCGGACGGTTCAGCGTCGTGGCCGGCGACGGGGCGCGCATCTGACCGGGCCACGGCGCGACGTCACGGACGACACTCTTCGGCGACCCCCACGGCACGAGCGTGGCGCGGTCCTCGGGGACCCGACCGCCGCGCAGCGACGCCACGACCACGGCGTCCGCCCCGAGTCGACGTCGTACGCGGTGCGCGGCCGCCTCGGCGCGGTCATCGCCGGCGCCGCGCTGGCCGAAGAAGCCCAACTGCTCGTCGTGCGTGTCCTCCTCACCGCGCAGTTGGCGAAGGCGCGCGTCCAGTTTGCGATCGCGCTGGCCGTCGAGTTCGAACAGTTCGCCGCGCGCGACGCAGTGCAAGACCAGCGCGTGCTTGTTGAAACGTTCCGCGACGCGCGCGGTGTCGAGGTCGGCGAAGGAACCGACCGTGTGCAGGCCGAGTCGCTGACAGGTCGTCGCGACGTCCTTTCGACCGAGCACCGAGAGCGGGAGCGATCGCCGGAACGACTCGGTCGCGCCGGGCTCGAGCACGAGGGCGCGTCGCGCGCACATCTCGGCGCAGAACAGTCCGTCGGCGATGCCGAGCGACGCAACGTGTCCCGTGAGCTCCCGAACGGTCGCGCGCACGTTCTCCATCACCGCGACCTCGCCGCCGAAGAACCGACTCGGTCCGCGAATGGGCAGCACGAACAGACCGAGGCGCACCGACTCGGTGAAGGGACAGAGCACCGTCAACGCGTCGAGTAGCGCGAGGTGCTCACGCAGCGTCGAGCCGTCGGGCGCCTCGTCGCACAGGGCCTCGATCCATATCGCGAGGAGGCGCTCCACTAGTTGGCCTCGCAGCGCCCTCGTCGATTCGGGAGGACCACCACGTGCTCACCCGCGCGAATGGCTTCGCCGCGTCCGCCGATGCGCACGGTGAGATAACGCGCGTCGAGTCGCGACGACGTCGCCCACTGCGCGTTGGTGATGTCGAAGGACAGGTCGGCCGGCAACGGCCACAGTGACGCCGGCTCGGCGAGCACGATCAGCACCGTCCCTCGCTCGCGCACCCGATCGACGAGTCGACGCGCCGCACCGTGGGACGCGCGCGACGGCGGTCGCACGATCAAGAGGTCCACCCCGTCGAGCAGGTCGGCCGCAGACTCGGCCCACGCGCCGCGCGGACGCGGCACGAAGAGCACGCGGCGAAGGTCCACGCCGAGGTCGGCGATCGCGACGACGCCGGGATCGTCGACCCCCACGACCGCGCTCCAGTGACCGCGCGCACTCGACTCGGTGAGGAGACTGAGCGCGAGGCTCAGCCCGCCCAGTCCCGGTGGCGCCTGCACGACGACGCACGAACCGCGGCGCAGTCCCCCATTGGGCACGAGCGATCCCCACGGCTCGCCGAGGGGCAACATCCGGCTCTTGGCGAGGGCGACCGGGCGAAGGCTCGCCACGAGATCTTCGGGCAGCGTAGGACGATTGGAGGAAAAAGCGAACATATGTTCGTAAGATAGCCGGTTGCCGTGACGGGCGCCAATGGTGGGAATTCCCGGCAGAATGGAGCCATGTGTGGACGCGTCGCCCTCTTCACCCCGCCGGTTCGACTGGCCCGGCTGCTCGACGCCGCCTTGGCGGTGGGCCTCGACCCGGACGACCAGCCCAGTTGGAACATCGGGCCGCAGCGACAGCTCTTCGCCGTGGCCGAGCGCCACGAGGAGCGCCTCATGGACGTCTATCGCTGGGGCCTGATCCCGAGTTGGTCCAAGGATCCGAAGATCGGCAATCGACTCTTCAACGCGCGCGGCGAGACCATCGTCGAGAAGCCGTCCTTTCGAAGCGCCTTCGCCAAGCGACCGTGCGCCATTCCCGTCGACGGTTTCTACGAGTGGGACCACCGTCCCGGCCGCGCGAAACAGCCCCACTTCTTCACGCGCGCCGACGGTGAGCCGATGGTCTTCGCCGGCCTCTACGAGCACTGGCGCAGTCCCGAGGAACCGGCCGACGCCGAGTTGACCCGGACCTGCACGATCATCACAACGACGCCGAACGAAGACATGGACGCGATCCATGACCGCATGCCCGTGGTCCTCGAACTCGACGACGTCGAGACGTGGATCAACGTGCGCGAACACGAGCCCGAAGAACGATTACAACTGCTCGTACCGGCCGCGAGCGGCACGCTCGTGCACCACGGTGTCGGTTCGGCGGTCGGATCGGTGAAGAACGACGGTCCGACGTTGATCGAGTCGGTGGAGTCCACGCTGTTTTGATTTTGAAAAGCCGAAAACCCCGAGTGACCAGTGAGCCGAAGCTCACCCGCCCCTCGGGGTTCCCGAAGGCACATCACTCGCTGACCCGTGTCGGACAGGCCACCGCTTGACGGCTGGCACTTCACGTCATTTGTCGTTACTGACCGCGGACCGAACTCCGCTGCCCGTTGGAGGAGTTCTGTTCCTCTTGCGAGGCCCCTCTCCCCTCCTGATCCGAATCCCCTTTCGGTTCTCCGTTTCATTCGACAGGTGCTACGTGAACTACGAGTGATACTGTGCCAGACCCTGCGAGCCGGCGTCGCCTCAAATGCTGATATCAGGAACTTTTGCCCAAAAGTTGTCACGTTATCCACCGGTTTGTTCACACAGGGCACAACTTCCCACCATTTAGACGCATGTTTTCCACAGCCCGAGGGTCCGGCTCCCCCGCGTTCTCGACGCGGACGGGCCATTTCCTCACCAAATATCGAGGTCAGGAGGAGGTCGCGGCGGTGACCTATAAATCGAAGCTCCCGACCCCGTGCCTTAACCTCCGACCTATGCCCGAAGCGCGCGCCAAACACGTCACGATTCGCTCGTCGAGCGGCCGCCCATCGATACGTTCGAAGCTCTCGCGACGTCGATGACAATCCTTTTCGCACTGCTCACGTCACTCACGAACGCACTCGCCGTCACGCTGCAACACATCGCGAGCACGAGCGACGTAGAAAAGTCAAAGGGTTGGACATTCGTCAAGTACCTGCTACGTCATCCACTTTGGCTGTTGGGATGGCTGGCCCTTTGCGGTTCACTCATCTTCCAAGCGTTGGCACTGCACTTCGGCCCCCTCTCACTCGTACAACCGATTCTCGTGACCGAATTGATTCTCGCGTTGGTGCTTCGACGGTTGTGGCTGCACCAATCGATCCGTGGCATCACGTGGTTGGCGGCGATCGTCACGGCAGCGGGACTGGTGATCTTCCTCGCCGTGACCGCGCCGCGAGGTGGTTCGTTTCTGCCGACATCGTCGGCGTGGACGGCGCCGTCAATCGTTTGCGTCGCCGGAGTGGCACTACTCGCCGCACTGGCGCAACGGGGATCGCCGGCTCGTCGCGCGGCACTGTTCGCGAGCGCGACGGCGGTCATGTGGGCGCTCGAGGCGACGTTCATCAAGGCGACGACCGACACGATCAGCGCCCTGGGCTTCGGTGGCATGTTCACGCGATGGCCGGTGTACGCGCTGATCGTCGGCGGCATCATCGGACTGTTGTGTGAACAGGCCGCGCTCCACGTCGGACCGCTGAGCGTCTCTCAGACCTTCATCGTCATCGTCGACCCGATCGTGAGCGTCGCGCTCGGAGTCTGGCTCTACCGCGATCGTCTGCACCACGACGCACTCCACCTCACGATCGGGGTCATCGCGTTCGCCGTGATGTGCGCGGGCATCGTCGCCCTCACCAGAACAGCCCCGGCAACGATGAGCGCCGACGTCCACCGCGTCTAGCGGCTAACTGTCCCAAAGGCGCTGCGAGTAGATGATTCGCCATGATCGACGCGCGACGGTCGCGCCCCAAATCGACGTAACGCACGATACGCCCAAGGCAAAGGCCATAGGGAGCCACACGTCGTGGAGTGAATACGTGGCCACGATGGCCCCGGCAACGTGCGACTCGCGATTTTGTATTGCGACGGCCACGCCCCCCACGAGGTACGCGAAGAACGTGAGCGTCAGCGACACCGACGTCATCACACTCACTGTTCGCCCAAATCGAAGTGTCTCGGGCGGTAGGTTTGCTCGGCGAGCGACGACGGCGACGCCAACAATGGTGAGCAGCCATCCGCCGATTGCCACGACCCACATGAAGTTGCCCATGAGCGCGGCGAGTGCGGAGTGACCGCCAACGAACTGCCCGCCCGGCCCCTCCGGGCGCGAACCGTCAGTGAGGTATTGCTGGGCGATGCGCATGGCCACGAGCACAACGACGACGACGACCGGCACCCAAGTAAGAACGTACAACGAGCGACGATTCTGACCCTTCTCACGAACGATGCCGTAACGCAGGACTCCCAATCCCACAATCAAGACGAGCAGCGTCAATGCGAAGAGAGCGTCCATGAACATGGTGGCACCCCCGACGATCCACGTGGAAGTGGAGATCGACGGGAGGACCCAGTGAACGCCGGGCTCGGAGACAACTCGGGTCCGAAAGAGAGTCAATTGGAATGGGTAGCCGCTCTCGACCGCACCGGAACTCGAAGAGAGTGTGAATCTGCCGATGACGTACGACAGGAACGGCACGATCGCCAACCATGGCAAGGTCCCTGTCGCGACCGACGTTCGTGTTCGCGCCGCGAGCAGTCCAAAGTTGTGCGGCATGCCTCGAGCTTGGAAACGAGAACGCAAGGCATCTCGAAGTAAGCCAATCGCGATTCTTGATTCTGAACGACCTTCGTGTTGGAGATCGTCAATGACGGCGCGCATCTCTTCGCCGTAGCGCTCATTCCACCACGTCGGATAACAACGCAGCGCGAGTTCGACGAGTGACCTTCCCACGCTCAGCCGATCTCGCCGAGACGTCGGAGACCGATCGTCGCGACCTTCATGGCGCTCCGCAGTCGTTCGGTCAACACCGCCGAACCGGCGCCGGTGATGCGATACGGCCGACGGCGATCCTTCGACGGCAACGCCGCGATGAGTCCCTCTTCTTCGAGGCGTACGAGCACGCCGTACAGGGTGCCCGGTCCAAAGACGGTGCCGGTCATCTCTTCAATGTCCTTGATGATCGCGTAGCCGTGCTTCGGCCCACCGGTCAGACTCGTCAACACGAGAATCGTCGGGTCCTGCGTGCGGCCCAATCGTTTCGATTCCACTCGCACCACCTCCCCGCGAAAGTGACTCTACTACGGAATTCGTAATAGTGCACTTCGTGGAGCGAAATCGTCGTCAAGAAATGCGATTGGTTTGTGCGACGTAGGCCCAGGGGCGAAAGTCACTTGATAGCTCGGTGAACGGCTCAATCGACGTTGAATTATCACGATGTTGAGCCACTGTTTTGAAGCAACGGAAGTAAAATGTGTCCGTGCCTCATCTTTGGCCGTCGTTGTCCGCCGTGGAATTCTCATGTCGTTGTAGTGGTGACACGAGTCAAGAACTTCGTTTGTCGAAAATACGCTTTGCGGCCACTTCCCCATTCGGCGCCCCACATGAGTGAACCCCTGTTTCGCGGACCTGACCGCAAGAGACTGCGGCGAGGTTTCTGGATCGCCATCGCGGTCGTCGTCGTCGCACTCGGATCCCTGGGTGCCTTCTTAGGAGCCGGCAATCTTTCGAACTCCGATGTGCAACAGGCTCACGCAAATCTTCAGACCTCGACGGCGGAGATCGCGTCCGCGCTGAACCTCGCCATTCAACACGAGCAAGACCTCGCGATCAGCGCTGGCGCGTATATCGTCGAGAACCCCAACGCGTCGGAATCGAGCTTCCTTCGATGGGTCAATGACGTTGACGCGTTTCAGCGCTATCCCGAGATTCTTGCCGTCGCGGAGGTCGAGATCGTTCACCCCTCCCAACTGAAGGCGTTCGCCGCGCGTGCCGCCATCAACGAAATAGAGTCCAGGGCTCCGAGTCAAACCTTCACACTCACGCCACCGGGCAAGCGACCCTTCTACTGTCTGGTCGACGTCGAGCACGCGCGCACCGGACTCCCGGAGATCCCCATCGGTCTCGACATGTGTGATTCGTCCCTCGGGCCGCAGTTGCTCCAAGCACGCGACTCAGGCCAGCCGACGTATGCTCCCGACTCCTTGGGCGGTCCGGCTGCATTCGCCGTGGGCACACCGCTCTATCGCAACGGCAGTCACCCGAGCACACTGGCCGCGCGACGAGCCGATCTCATCGGCTTCACCGGCACCGAGATCCTCCCGAAGACGATCCTGACGACGGCACTACTTGGCCACCCTGGTGATGCCGTGGCGTTCGAATATAAGCGGAGCGGATCGGACGCCTCCTTCAAGGCGGGGCCTCGACCCGCGAATGCGATTTCGGCGTCCGTCGGCCTTCATAACGGTTGGCACGTCCAGGTCTTCGCCGCCGCGGTCGCCGGCGGCGTCTTCGGCCAGGGCGATTCGATACTGCTCTTCCTCGGCGGTGCGCTCCTCAGCCTCTTACTGGGACTGCTCATCTACGTACTCGGCACGAGTCGATCGAGCGCCATGCAGCTCGTCAAGGAACGAACCGACCAGTTGCAGCATCAGGCGCTCCACGACTCACTCACGGGTCTCCCCAACCGCGCGCTGATCCTCGACCGCATCGATCGGATGCTCTCTCGTTCGAGACGCGAGCACACGGACGTCGCCGCGCTCTTCCTCGACCTCGACAACTTCAAGGACATCAACGACACCTTGGGACACCGAGCGGGCGACGAGTTGCTCGTCAGCGTCGGTGTTCGACTGCAAAGCGCGGTGCGCGAGAACGACACCGTCGGACGACTGGGGGGCGACGAATTCGTCGTCCTCGCCGACGGCGTCTCGTTGGACGCCGGCGTGGACGTCGTGGCCGATCGGCTGCTCGACGTCATGGCGACGCCGTTCATCATTTCAGCCAGCCGTGTGCCGTTGAACGTCTCGGCGAGTATCGGTATCGCCGAAGGCGATCGTTTGACCCCTGAGGCGCTCCTCCAGGACGCCGACATCGCGCTCTACCAAGCCAAGGCGGCCGGCAAACAACGGGCCGTGAAGTTCATCCCATCGATGCAGGAATCGGTCGATCACCATCGGCGCCTGGAGGTGGACCTGCAGGGTGCACTCGAAAAGGGCCAATTCTTCTTGATGTACCAGCCGACGGTGGACCTCGCGACCGGCGGCTTCACCGGCGTCGAGGCGCTCATTCGGTGGAACCATCCCGAGCGCGGCATCGTCCAGCCCAACGACTTCATCCCCGCGCTCGAATCGTCGGGGCTCATCATCCCGGTCGGCGCGTGGGTCCTGCACGAGGCCTGTCGACAGGGCGCACTATGGCAAGGACGCGGCCACCGATTCACTGTCTCGGTCAACATCTCGGCCAAGCAGCTCGAACGCGACCAACTGGTCACGGACGTCCGAGAGGCGATCACGATCAGCGGCTTCGACGCCGACGAACTGATCCTGGAACTCACCGAGACGGCGCTGATGCACGACTCCGGTTCGACCCTGTCGCGACTCATGTTGCTGAAGGCGCTCGGTGTACGCGTCGCCATCGACGATTTCGGCACGGGCTACTCGTCCCTGGCCTACCTGCGCCAGTTCCCCATCGACATCTTGAAGATCGATCGATCGTTCGTCTCCGGCATCGCCGACTCGAGGGAATCGGCCGCACTCGTGCACACGCTCGTGCAACTCGGCAAGGTCCTCGGCATCGAGACGATCGCCGAAGGCGTCGAGACGAGTGATCAGCGAACTCGACTCGAAACCGAGCGCGTCGACACGGGTCAGGGATTCCTGTTCGCGCGCCCGCTCGCCGTCGAAGACCTCGATCGACTCCTCGTCGACTCCGCGGGCAAGCCCGAGTGGCTGAGCGTCGCCTTGCCAGGTGACGACACGTAACTCGATACGCAACTGTGCCTAGTCACATTCACCAACGCTCCCGTGACATATACAGTGACGAGCAAAGTAATGGAGGGAATCACGGTGCCAAAGAGTGCCCCAAAAGAAGAGACGGCCGCGAGCAAGATCACCAAGCGAACGCAGGAGTTCGGCGATTGGCGCGGGGCGACGCTCGCGCGCCTTCGTCAACTCATCCTCGACGCCGACCCCGACATGGAAGAGGAGTGGAAATGGGTGAAGCCCACCAGTCCGGGCGTCCCCGTTTGGAGCCACGACGGCGGCGTCTGCACCGGCGAGGTCTACAAGGCGGTGGTGAAACTCACGTTCTTTCGTGGCGCGATCGTGGAGGATCCGAAAGAGCTCTTCAATTCCAGTCTCGAAGGGAATGTGCGGCGCGCCATTGACTTTCACGAAGGCGAGAAGATCAATGAAGCTGCCTTCAAGCAACTGATCAAGGCCGCGGTCGCGGCCAACAAGACCGCGCTCGCCGAACGCGCCGCCAAGAAGAAGTAGAGACGGCGAGAACGAGCCGTGGCGCCTACTGACCTACGACCAGGGAGTTGAAATCATGACGGAAGCCTCAATCACCGAGTCTCGCGACATCAACGCGTCCGCGGCACGAATCTTCTCAATCGTGTCCGATCCGGCACAGCACCCGGCTATCGATGGAACGGGGATGTTGCGATCGGCCGACGCCAATCAAGTCATGACCGAAGTGGGAGACGTGTTCTACATGTCCATGACCCACTGGGACATGGGTGACTATGTCATGGAGAACCACGTTGTCGAGTTCGAACACGACCGTCGCATCGCTTGGGAACCCGTCGCGCAGACCAGTGAGGATCCCCGATGGGTAGCACGCGGTCCCGGACCTCGCGAACCACGGTCGTGGGGATGGGAACTCGAGACGCTTGGCGAGGAGAGCACTCGAGTGACAGCGTTCTTCGATGGGAGCCGACTGTCGGAGAATCTTCGGCGGTTCATCGAGGACGGCGAGTTCTGGCGACCAGCGATGGTGACGAGTTTGGACAACCTCGAACGATTGGCGACGCAAGCGAGCGATGAGCGCCCACTCCCACAAACAGCGCCGAAGTTCGTTGAACTCTTCGAGGCTGGCTGAGCCTCCTATGCCGCGAAGCAGCCGGACTTGGGAGAGCTTGAGCCGTCCGATCCGTGCGAGGGAGCGCCTCTCACCGGGATGACGCTGAACAACGTTCCGTTCCACGTGATCCTGTAGTACGTCGCGGTCTCAGGCCACGCCTGCAGGAAGGGCCCGCCGTTGGCCGACGCCGTCGCCCACGCCTCCCCGGCCGCGGGTTTCGAACCGTTGAGGGATTCGTAGTCGGCGAGTGCCGTCGCGAGGGCCTGGTAGTTCGCTTGACAGGCCGAGACGGCGGCCTCTTGAGCGCCATTCGCGGGTGTCGCCGGCGCCGTCGTCGGGGTCACGCCGGCAATCGTGGTGGTCGGACCCGTGCTTGAGGGCGAGGCGCCCAAGGTCTTGAGCATGATCACGACCATCACGCCCAAGATGATGACGGTGAGCAAGATGCCGAGCATCGCCACCCCTCGTTCGTCGCACGAGCCGTCAACATTGCGGCGTCTTCGCCTGAGGGCGTCCATAGGGCCAATGGTATCGGCGGGATCGGCGCCCAGACGGGGCTCGAATCGCACAGTTCTCGGCTTCTTGGCCGGATCTATGTCACCACTTGACAGGCAGCCATTTGGCTGCATATAATCGATGTCGAAACCGCTTAGAACCGTGCGATTTCTCCTCAATACGACGTGAAAGGAGACTCATGCCAGACATCCGTCACCGTGTGGTCATCTCAGCCCCACTGGAAAACGTGTATCAAGCCGTATCGACCTCCGAGGGATCTCCGAGTGGTGGACCCGAGGCGGCGTCAAGGGCGAGTCCATTGAAGGATCCAAGCTCGAGTTCTACTTCGGCGGACCGGACCCTTCGGCGATCATGGAAGTGACGCGACTCAGTCCTGAGGGTTCCGTGAAGTGGAACTGCATCGATGGCGCCGAGGAGTGGATCGGGACCACACAGTCCTTTGACCTCGCTCGACAAGGGGACGACACCGTCGTGCTGTTCACCCACGCCGACTGGCGCGACCCAAGTGAGTTCATGGCGCACTGCAGTGCGCGCTGGGCCTACTTCCTTCTCAGCCTGAAGAGCCTTGTGGAGTCCGGCAAGGGAACCCCATTTCCCGAGGACCTCAAGTTCTGAGCGACGAAGAATCGATCAACCCCGAGGTCTTCAAGGCGCTCGCCGACCCCAGTCGCCGCCGCCTGCTCGATCGGTTGAACGCTCGCAACGGACAAAACCTTCGTGACCTCTCGCAGGGATTGAACATGGCTCGCCAGTCCGTCAGCAAACACCTGGCGATCCTGGAGACGGCGAATCTCGTGACCACGGTTCGACACGGTCGAGAGAAGTTGCACTACCTCAACGCCGTTCCGATTAACGAGATCGCCGAACGCTGGATCAACCGCTACGACCAACAACGGGTCCGAGCCCTCTCGGACTTGAAACGAGCACTGGAGGAAACACCGATGGAACAGCCGCACTTCGTCTACACGACCTACATCAAGACGACGCCCGAACGCCTGTGGCGGGCCTTGACCGATCCCACCTTCACGAGTCGATGGTGGCAGATGACCTTCGACACCGACTGGAAGGTGGGGTGCGCATGATCTGGACAACGACGGCGTGATCATCGACGACCCCGAACAGGTCGTGCTGGAGTCCGATCCGTTTCGCCGCCTCTCGTACTCCTGGCACACCTACGTACCGGCGATTCAAGGACGGATGGGACTTGATGACGAGGCGTTCGCCAAGTTGTCGAGCGAACGCCGTTCGCGAGTCACCTTCGAAATCGAGCCCGTGAAAGAGATGGTCAAATTGACGGTGGTACACGACGACTTCGAAACGGGCAGTATCGCGGTGACGAGGGTGAACGGCGGTTGGTCGATTTTCCTCTCCAGCCTGAAGACGCTCCTCGAATCCGGCGAACCTCTGGAGTCGTTGCGTCCTCCGCGAAAGGCGAACTGAAGAACACTTCGACGTTCGAAACGGCGCGACACGCCGA